>CAWIQW010000010.1:0-447010 GCA_963838315.1 uncultured Acidobacteriaceae bacterium | reverse complement strand
GTTACAGGTCATTTTCCTTGCCGAGACGACTGGACGCTGCTACCTTCGTGATCAGCAAGCAATTTAAATCTTAGCGATCAGTGGGTCGAAATCGGGGTTGCTTGCGCCCTCAACTTATCCGCAGTCGCAATTGGCGTCAATAGACATTGGCGCGATTGGAGAACTGCGATGACCAAAGCAAGTTCGAAAGAATCCAACAAGAAACCATCCCTGAAAGATAGAGCCCTATCGCTTCTCCGCAGCGAGGATTTCTTCGGCGAACTCCGGAAAGCCCTTAAACGCGGAAGACTCGTCGGCGAGGTTCAGAATGCGTTGGCCGTCTACATCGTGGCAATCTCATCTCTGCTCGATCACCCGTTAAGTGTTCTCATCAAAGGGGCGAGCTCCGGCGGCAAGAATTTCCTCGCGACTCGGGTGTTGGATTTATTACCGAAGAGTGCGATCAGAGAAATCTCAAGCTCTTCAAAAACAGCCTGGAACTACGGGGCAAACGATTTCCGCCACAAGGTCGTCTACCTCCAGGAGCGAAACGACGCCTCGGGTGCAGTCCATCCCGTGCGTCTGTTGATCAGCGAACAAAAACTTGTTCGCACTGTCACGGTACGGGAAGGTAAGGAATTTATATCCAAGGAGTTCGTGGCGGAGGGGCCGATCGCCTCGATTTCGACCACGACTAAGGACCGGATCGAAGTCGACGATGAAACACGCCACCTTTCTGTTTGGATCGACGAATCACCCGAACAAACGCTTCAGATCCTAAAACAGCGTGACTCAACTGCGGCAAATTTAGAAAAAGAAAAAGAAGAACTTGAAGTTTGGCATGAAGCGTACCGATTGATTGAGCGGCGCGCTTCTGTGCCTGTCGTTTTGCCCGATTGGTTTGTGAAAATCATCGACTTGGTCTTTGTCGATGACGTGCGAGTCCGGCGCTATTTCCCGGCATTTCAGGAAGCTGTCCGCACGATAGCGCTTATTCGGTCGTTCCAAACCCATCCCGGAGATTACGAGCCCGGCGAGTCGATCTCTGCCCGCTTCATCGACTATGCAACCGCAACCTGCATTTTCGAGGACCTTTTCGTGGAAAGCCTGCATCTAGCGGACGACGACTGCATGGCGACGGTCAAGGCCATCAAAGAAATCGCGGCGACCCAAAAGGACGGAGCCGCCGATTCTTACCAGATCGCCGCAAAACTAAAGATTTCTTACGACAAGGCATGCGCGAGGCGTCGAGCGGCATTCAAAGCTGGAGCGATCGTGCGCGCCAACGAGCCAGAAAAAAACAATATTCAGCGCTACCGTCCGGCCGAACGACCACGGTTTGTGCCCAGCCCGAAGGAGGTGTTCCAAAAGGTTCGTCCAACAAGGAAACCGACGATTCAATTCACAGATCCTGTAACTGGCGAGGTGGTGAAGTGTACGGGGAAATGACGCTTAGGTGATGAACGCAATCGCATCGGTACGGGATTTCTTGCTCGAAGGGAGGTACCCGGTGAACTTGATTCGTGTTGGTGAATGTAAGGTGAACTGGCGAATGGGTTGGAGGTGTGATGCGCGGCAATGAAAATACGAAATTCGAACACATTTCCAGCCGGAACGGTAGTGGCCATGGGCGAAGCATTGGAGCGTGAGTTCTTTTCAATTCCTGAGCTGGCTCAGCGGTGGAGGTGCTCGCGAGGCAGTGTCTACAACCGGCTTCGGGTTGCGGGGGCAAAAGTCGTCGACTTTGCACTGGCTGGAAAACGCGGTAGCAAGCTGGTACCTTCCGATGTAGTGCGAGAAATTGAGAGTCGGAATCTCAAGCGACTATGTTGACGGTTCGCAAACGCGGCAAAAGTTTCCATGTTGATTTCCTAACGACGACTTCACGATTGCGTGGCTCGCTCGGAACCAGGAATCAGGATGCAGCGAGGCGATTGGCGCATCGGCTTGAGACGGCGTTGTCTGAAGGTGCGGATTCTAACTTGTGGCCTGAACTCAAGAGAGCCCTTCCGTCTTCGACTTTTGCCCGTTTTGCAGATTCGGTGGGAGTGAAGGAGAAGTGGTTGCCGACTTGGAAGGAGTTGGGCGAATTATTCACCACCCATCAAGTTCAAAAAATCAAAATCGGAAAACTCAGGCAGACCACTGCGGACAGGTACAGCGTTACCATTCGCGAGTTTGAGTCATACCTAACCAAACAGAACATCAGTCTGATGCGGGACATCAATAAGCCAGTGATTGAGAGTTTCAAGGTATGGCGTCTTGACCGGATGAAGAGGATGAAACAATCGCGGGGAGGGAGCGGCCTCGTACTCGATATCGCGATCCTGCACCGAGTGTTCGCCTTCGCCGTTGAGAGCGAGATGGTTGTGAAGAACCCTGTTCGCATGGAAGGTAGACCTGGAGAGAATCCGCAGGGAGGAGCGCAGCCGTTCTCCGGAAGCGAACTTTCAAAGTTGAGGGAACATGCCGGGGAAGATTTGTTGGCGCTGTTGCTACTACGATGGACGGGATTACGTGGTTCGGATGCTGTCAACCTCACCTGGGACGACGTGCATTTTCACCGAAAGGAAATCGAAAGGGTTACTCAGAAACGTGGGAAACGGGTGATTCTGCCAATTCATTCCGAGCTGCTCTTTCTTCTGGAGGCAGAGCACGAACGAAGAAAGCCGTGCCCTTCCGACCGGGTTCTGATGAATCCCAATACGGGTAGGACGCTGACCCGGCCTCGCCTATACCAAAGGATGGTTTCTCTGGGCCGTCGCACTGGTGTGCCCAATGCTCATCCCCACCGTTTCAGAGACACGCTCGCGGTTGATATGTTGGTGCGAGGTGCCAGTCCCTATGATGTGGCCAAAATGCTCGGGGATACGATCGAAACCATTGAGCGGCACTACACGCCCTTTGTGCGTGAGCTACGTGAACGGGTCAGGCTGATTCTCGAAACTGGGGTTGGGATAGAAAATCCGTCACAAATAGCTACGCAGACCGCTCAAAACGAACCGAAGAAGCCGAATTAGTGACCTTTCTCAATACGACACGGGTTTGGAGAATGCGGTACCGCCTATGTGCTTCAAAATTCGTTACCGAGTTCATAGCTTCTGTCACACCGGCGTCACACCTCGACTTTAAAAAAAATTTAAATCGATGAAGATAAAAGGGATGATGGCAGCCGGACCTGTAAGCCGAATTTTGTCTGCCGTTGCCGGCAGGACGATCATTCCTCTGGGCCACGCATTACTGCGAGGCTCTAGCGACCTACCCGGAGGTTGTGGCGCGCCGAGCCGGCACGCGTCCCCGGCAAAACCGAAGCTTCACCGTGAATCCCTCCCTATTTGGTCTTGCTCCGTGTGGGGTTTGCCCTGCCCGCAGCATTACTGCGGCGGCGGTGCGCTCTTGCCGCACCTTTTCACCCTTACCCCGCCGTCGTTCTGAACCCGTAAATGTCCGGCGGATCCACAACGACGGCGGGGCGGTATATTTTCTGTGGCACTTTCCGTCGAACCGGCTTGAACCGGCCCTCCCGGACGTTATCCGGCACACTGCTCTGCGGAGTTCGGACTTTCCTCTGCTTTGCGACAGCGATCGTCCGGTCCGGCTGCCAACTCGTTCATTATAGTGCAATCCGAGAGTGCAGGCCGAAACCGAGTTTCTCTTACTCTTGCGCTTTGGGCGCGAGCAGTAGGACGTACAGCAGCAAAGCCAGCCCTACCAGCAAGGGAATCAATCCGGCAAGATAAACCGGCTCGTCGTGCTCAAGCCCGCGGAGAAGAACCATGACGCCGACGCCGACGGCAGTCGTGATCAATCCTCCCAGCTTCATGCCTTCCAGGCGCCGTTTGACTGAGTTTTTCTCCTGTTCGCGCATGAGTTCGAGCGCGGCCTTGGCTCCCTCGCCTGAGCTCTCCGCGATTTTTTTCAGGGTTTCGCTCCTGTAATATGTTTCTCTCTCTTTGCGGCGCGCGTCGGACCATGACGCCACAGCGAGAAAAGAAAACAGGGCAATGCTTCCTACGACTGGAATCGCGACTGCTACAACGCCGACGGTGTTGCCGTCCACTTCGAATGCCATGGTCAGCTCCTCGATGTTTTTCTGCTTACGTCGGGTATGACCAGCGCGGCGCAATTACGGTTGCAATTTTTTTATCCCAGGGGCGGTTTTGAAATAATGCAACCGGGCCTCCGTCGATTGCGTCGTACCCTTTGAGAATGGATCTGTAGATGAGCGCAAGCGAAGACCAACGCGCGGTCGATCTGGTGCTTGCCGGTGACATTTCCGCGTTTGAAGGGATTGTACGGCGCTGGCAATCGCCGCTCGTGAACCTCGCTTACCGCTTTTGCCGTGACCGCGGCCGTGCCGAAGAGATGGCGCAGGGAGCGTTCCTCCGCGCCTACCGGAGCCTCAAGCAGTGGCGAAGAGAAGCGGTCTTTTCCACCTGGCTGTTCGCGCTGGCCACCAATTTCTATCGTTCGGAGTTGCGTCGCATCCCGATTCGTACAGTTTCGATTGATGATATCGCGGAACCTGCCGATCCACGCACATGTGACGGTGGCCTCGAACGTAACTGGCGCGATCAAGCTGTGCGTAACGCTGTTTTCGCGCTTCCGCCGAAGTATCGCGAGGCGCTAATCCTGTTTTATTTTCATGAAATGGATGTACCAGCAGCGGCGCGGAGTCTCGGCCTGCCGGAGGGCACGTTCAAGGCGCGCCTGTTTCGTGGACGGGAAATTCTGCGCACCAAGCTTCCACAACTCGTGGCTGGGCCGCGCCTGAGGGAAGCTTGATGTCGGAACGAACGACGCGCCGAGGAGGCACAATGGAAGACCCCGAGATCGACCGCATTCTTGCTATCCAGTTTTCCGCTCACGACGAGATCCTGCCTTCGTCGGGATTCACGGCCTCTGTCATGGACGCGGTACGTGGTGAGGCTTCGGTTACGGCACCCATTCCTTTCCCTTGGAGATGGGCTCTTCCCGGAATCGCCGTCGCAGCTCTGGTGCTGTGCACCGTGATGGCCATGGGCGTCTCCGCTATCCTGCAGATCAGTCGGGGAACGCTTTCGGCGCGCGCTGAGACGATTTCTCCGGCGCCGCTTTGGCCCGCATGGCAGGGAATGTCTGGATCTCCGGTTACATGGACGGTGCTGTCTCTCATGATTGCATTGGTTTCGGTAATGGTCTCCATCCGTGTGGCCGCCGGCAAAGCGTGAGGCGGCCCGGTATTGCTCTGGATAGTATGCCTCACACAGTAAACATGGGCCTCCCAGCACTTGCCTGATAGACTGGTTCCTAGTCTATCAGGCTTTTCAAGAGCCGATAGGCTGCGCCCAACTCATGCATATTTCTGAGGCAATCAAGATCGCTTTCTTGTCGCTATGGGCGAACAAACTCCGTTCCGCGCTCACGCTGCTCGGGGTGGTCATCGGCGTCGCCGCTGTAATAGCTGTGGTCACCTTCGTAAACGGCATTAATTCCTATGTCGGGGAGAAAATCTTCAACCTGGGCGCGGACGTCTTCATCATGTTCAAGGTGTCCCCCGCGGTCACTAATGTCGAGCATTTCATCGAAGGTCAAAAACGCAAAGACCTGACTATGGATGACTATCGCGCCGTGCGCGAGGGTTGCACGCTATGCTCCTATGTTGGAGCCTATGCGCGGAACAACAGCGGCCATGAGAAGTATGGTGAGCAAACGCTCAACGACACCATCGTACAGGGGATGACCCCGGCGGTGGCAGTCACTCAGGACTTTGACCTCGACACGGGCCGCATGTTGACGGAGTCCGACATTCAAAATGATTCGCCGGTCGTTGTCGTAGGCACAGACATTGTGGACAACCTTATGGCGGGCGTCGACCCGCTTGGGAAAGAGATTCGGGTGGACGGCTGGCTCTATCGCGTCGTCGGTGTCGGCAAAAAAAAGGGAAGCACACTGGGCCAGAGTCTCGACAACTATCTGTTCATGCCCATTACTTCGTGGATGAAGCAGTACGGCAGCTACAACTCCAACATGCGGATTTCGGCCAAAGCGGTGGGCACCGGCCCGACGTTGGATGCCGCGATGGATCAGGCCCGGGTCATCGTGCGCGCGCGCCGGCATGATCCGGCTGGTGGCGCCGACTCCTTTGACATGGAAAACAACAGCAGCCTGCTGAGTATCTGGTCGAACCTGACGGGCACGTTCTTCATCGCGATGATCGGGATCGCGGCGATCTCGATGGTTGTGGGCGGGATTGTGATCATGAACATCATGTTGGTATCAGTCACCGAACGCACCCGAGAGGTCGGCATTCGAAAAGCCATGGGAGCCAAGCGTAGAGACGTGCTCCTGCAATTTCTAATCGAGGCCGTTATCCTGGCCTTGCTGGGCGGCGTGGTCGGCGTACTGCTTGGCATCGGCGTGGCCAAGGGCGTCACGCTGGCGGTGGGGATGCCTTCGGTGATCAAGCTCTGGGCCGTTTTTGCAGGATTGATCGTCGCTGCCAGTGTGGGGGTTTTCTTCGGCGTATATCCGGCGCGGCGGGCGGCAACACTCGATCCTATCGCCGCCCTGCGGTTTGAAACATGAAAAGCTGGTAGCTGGTAGTTTTTGGTTTCTGTCGATCAAATCAGAGCGGTTTATGGCGGCCAAACTCGGCTAGAACAGATCCTCAGCTATGGTACGGAAAAGCGAATTCGGCGAAATCATCACGATGGCGCTGGACACCATCCGCGGGAACAAACTGCGTTCCGGGCTGACGGTTCTTGGCATCGTGATCGGCGTGGCGGTCGTCATCGGAATTTCCTCGATCGTACGGGGCCTCAATGACAACGTCAGCGGCATGATCAGCAGCATGGGATCGAACATTATCTTCGCTTTCCACATGCCGATCACCTTCGGACGGCCCACCGAGGAGTTGCGCACTCGCAAGGAGCTGACTTTTGAAGATGCGGAAGCCATGAAAGACCTGCCGCACGTAAAAGCCGTCACGGCTGGTGTCCAATATGTCGAGCCTCAGTTTGGCACAGGGACTTTCACGGTCAAATATGGCGACCGCAAGGCCAAGCAGACGATCCTGGAAGGCGATACCGCATCGACCAAGGATGTCTTCGATCTGGATTTGAAATCGGGCCGCTGGTTCAGCGAGATCGACGATGAGCGCCGCGCTTCGGTCATTATTCTCGGAGCCGACACATCCGAGGAACTTTTCGGCTCGGCGGACCCGATTGGCAAAGAGATCAACATTGAAGGACAGTTGTTTGAGGTGGTCGGCGAGGCCGGAAAAGTCAAAAGCGCATTTGGCGGGGGCAAGAATCCCGACGACAACAAGGTTTATTTCCCGCTCTCCACATTTCGTAAACTGCACCCCGAACTCAAGCAGCACTTCATCAGCGTGAAAGCTACTTCGCACGCCGATATGCCCAAGGCCGTTGATGAAATGCGCGAATTGCTGCGCAGACGACGACGCGTGCCTCCCGACAAGCCGGACAATTTTGCGGTCTTCACACAGGACTCGCTCTCGGACGTGTGGAACCAGATCACAGGCGCCATTTTTATTTTCATGTTTGCAGTTTCCAGTGTCGCCTTGATCGTGGGCGGCGTCGGCGTAATGAATATCATGCTGGTTTCGGTGACCGAGCGCACCCGGGAGATTGGGGTGCGGAAGGCAGTTGGCGCTCGCAAAGCTGACATACTGCTGCAGTTCACACTGGAAGCGATTACACTCACGGCGATCGGAGGTGTCTTGGGAGTGCTTCTGGGCGCCTTGATCACTTATGCGATTCGCATGGTGTGGGATTCCCTGCCCGCAACCATGTCCGTATTCTGGGCGAGTTTCGGCTTTCTCTCCGCCGCCGCTGAAGGACTTTTGTTCGGCATCTACCCGGCGTGGAAAGCGGCCAACCTCGACCCCATCGAGTCTCTCCGCTACGAATAACAACGCGACAAGAGCATCAGGGATGGGGATTGGACCGGCTCACCCGGCCAGCACGCGACCAGCCGTACACTTTGAATCTTCCTTGCTTCGTATTGAAGACCCTGCGTCTGATAGCCTAGCCACGTTCCAATGCATCCAAGCCTGAGACTCGCCCTGGAAACTCTAACCACCCTTGCGACCATTGCGAGCATCGTGTTCTATTTGCTCTCGGGGCTGGCCCTCATAAGTTTCCTGCGCTCGCGGCGTCAATTATCCCGGTGCGATCGGACCGGCGCCCCGCTCGCCCCAGTTTCTATCCTTAAACCATTGAAAGGCATGGATGCGGAAATCTGGGAAAGCTTCTGCAGCCATGCCGACCAGCGTTACCCGGAATTCGAGCTCGTCTTCGGCGTGAGCGACCGCGCCGATCCTGCCTGTGAGGTTGTGCGCAAACTGCAGGAGAAGTATCCGACCCGCACAATCAAGCTGATCGTCTGTGAGCAAGTTCTGGGAACAAATATCAAAGTCAGCAACCTGGCGCAGATGCTGCTCGAGGCGAGTCACGAAATCCTGCTCGTGAATGACAGCGACATCCGCGTCGATCCCGACTACCTGCGGCAAGTCACCATGCCCCTCGCCGACCCTCAAGTCGGTCTTGTCACATGTCTCTACCGCGCCGAACCTGCAAACACTCTCGGCTCCCGCCTCGAAGCGCTGAGTATCAGCACGGACTTCACGCCGGGCGTGCTGACGGCAAGATTTCTCGAGAACGGTTTGCACTTCGGACTAGGATCGACCTTAGCCTTGCGGCGCCGCGATCTCGCCTCCCTGGGAGGCTTTGAAGCCATCTTGGACTATCTCGCCGACGACTACGAACTGGGCCACCGGATCGCCGCTGGCGGCAAGCGAGTCGAACTGAGCGATGCCGCCGTTGCGACATTCCTGCCGGCGTACACGCTTCGTCAATTCTGGCAACACCAACTACGCTGGTCACGGACGATTCGCGATGCACGTCACTGGGGATACCTGGGAATCATTTTTACTTTTGGCCTGCCGTGGTCGCTGGCTATGCTGGTCGCGTCGGGCGGAGCAAGTTGGGCCTGGACTCTGTTTGTGGTCACGGTGGGTGCGCGATTGCTCGTGGGCTTGGGCACAGCAATTTGCGTACTCCACGACCGCCAAGCGCTTCGGGACGTTCTGTTGATCCCGCTGCGTGATCTAATCGCCCCCTTCGTTTGGGCTGCAGGACTAATCGGGAACCGCGTCCACTGGCGTGGCGACGATTTCAATCTGAAGGATGGGCGCCTTACGAAACTTACGGGAAACTAACGAACCACGGCTTCTCCGTGCACTCAGCAGTTATCGTTCTTGATCGGACCGCAGAACATTCGGCAAGTTGGAATAAATTGTCTTTCCTCCCCGACGCGCTACGATATAGCTGGTCAAGCCTTTCAAGACCTGCGGATCGTCCTGATCTGTCCACAAGAACACTCGCTCGGGGGAATTCCACGAGGCTGCGAATGAAGCTTGCGTCTCCCAAACGCGAGGCGCATCCGGAAATCGCGCGCCGTACCACATATTCCCGCCCGGAGTATGCAAACTCCGCAACGGGAAACCGCCGTAAAAATTGAGCGTCGAGGCGTTTTCATACAGGCCAGTCACCACCACCTGATCGCCCGGACGATACTGGGCGCGAATCGCGAGCGCCAGATCTTTCGACGAAATTATGGGAGAGAAGATGCCAAAAGCAATGCGCACGCATGCCAGCACAACGACCATCATCAACACCAACGCGCCATTCGCAGCCCACAGTCTGCCCACGCGACGGAGCATCCAGTTCGAAAGCGAGCCCAGCAGAAATGCCAGCGAAAACAGGAGGAGTGGCCATCGGAAAGCACCCATAGCCTGCGGCGTCAGGTCCAGAAAGTGACCAAACGAAAGCGCATAGTCCTGGGGATTCTTTCGGAGCAGGTCGGATAAATCAGTGCCGGGAGCGGGAGTCTTAGAAACGGAGAGCAGGGCGAATCCCACGACCGCAATGATGACGCCCACCACCAGCAGTGTCGCCGACGAGATCCGTCCCGCCCGACGTTCCCTGCTACCGCGCGCTGATGTTCGCTCACGCTGCAACCACCCTCCAACGAGAAGCGCCATGCCCGGGATCGCGGGTATGGTGTAGTACTCCTGGCGCGTGGAGAAACTGAAGAAGCCGACAATTACCACGTTCCACAGAAAAAAGAGAAGACAGGCTTTTTGCCGCCGCGACAGCTGCGACCGAAGTTCACGCCAGCGCCGCGGCACCCCCTGGAGCGATTGGGGCAGAAAAACGGTCCATGGAATCAGCCACAGAACCAGCAATGCCCAGAAGAGCAATAGCGGTACCGTGTCATAGTCGCGCGGAACGCGTTTGTTCAAAAATCGAAGGAAGTGTTCGTTAACGAAGTAGAACCATAGGAATCCGCGAACATGGCCCTGCGCTGGATTGCGCAGCTCCGCGAGTATATGCCAGGGCGCGGCGATCGCCAGAAAAACGAGAGCGATCGAGGCGAGCCGGAGTCGCAGCAAGTGGCGTAAATTTCCAGTGAGCAGCAGGTAAAGCCCAATCGCTCCAGCTGGAAAAACCAGCCCGATCAGTCCCTTGGTGAGCACATTCAGTGCGCACACCGCAGCTAATCCCCAGCAAATTGCTCGCGACGGCTGGGGCTGCTCCAGTGATTCCAGAAATAGCCAGAACGTCAGCGTCAGCCATAAGCCCACCAAGACGTCCGGAATGAGAAAGCGCGTAAACAAGAAGGGCCCGAGCGCGGTCGCCAGCACCAAGCCGGCATTGAGCCCACCTTCACCGCCAAAGGCCCAGCGCCCCAATCCAAAGGTCGCTAGGATCATGGCTAGCACACCCAGCATCAGCGGAAATCGCGTGCTCCACTCGCTGATGCCGAATAATTTATAGCTGGCGGCCACGCTCCAGTACATCAGGGGAGCTTTTTCCAGATAGCGCACGCCGTTCACATACAGCGTTACCCAGTCGTGGCGCTGCAACATCTCGCGAGCAGCTTCGGCATGAACGGTGTCCGCATCGTCAAGTAATGCGGGCCGAGACAGCCCGACCACGTAAATTGCCGACCAGAGGCCAACCAGCAGCAGCGCGGAAAACCGCCAGTCGGCGAGCAGACGGTTCGGCCGGCCTGTTAACTCACTTGCCGCCAGTTCCTGATCGAGAGTCACGGGTAAATTCATTCGAAAACGATCCGTGCAAATGGAGCGCATGCTGTGCCTGTGCTACTCGACCACATCCGCGTCCAGAACGCGTTCCTGCTCCAGGTAGTGCGAGACCGCGTATTGTGCCAGCAGGGGCGTCTGCAGACGAATCTCGGCGCCGATCCATTCACCTTTCAAATGGGGACAGTTTGCCGGGTGGTTGCAGGAACCGCTCGAGCCGAACCGGGGACCAAACTCGGCGCTCTGAATCTGATCGAACTGCTTGAGGTCGCGCCAAGCCTGATCGCCGATGGTTCCAGCAACATCAATCTTTAGCCTAACAAGTGCCATTTGCTAGTGCCCGCTTCGATGCCAAAGTCTAGTCGGCCGCAACCGGTCCCGCAACCTCCGCGCCTGCCACTTCACGGTAAATTTCGAGGATCCTCGATACCGAGGTGGTCCAGGAGAACCGCTGCGCTTGTTCGTACCCGCGCTGCTTCATGCTTTCGCGAACCTCCGTATCGAGCAGCGCCCGCTGCAAAGCGCGCCGGATTTCAAATACATTTTCAGGATTTACCAGTAGCGCCGCATTGCCCGCGACCTCCGGCAAACTCGATGTGTTCGACGTTACGACCGGAGTTCCATGGGCCATGGCTTCCAACGGGGGCAGGCCGAAACCTTCATAAAGCGAGGGGAACACAAATATCTTGGCGACATCGTAAAAGATACGCAGAACTTCGATGGGTACGAACCCGAGAAAGCGCACGTCGTTCTGCACGCCGCCGCTGATGACGGTGCGTCGCAGCCGGGGATGGCTCGAGAGATCGTCCCCGATGATGATCAGCTTTAAATCCCGGAACTGATTTTCTTTTGCCAGTTCACTTTTCAGAGCCGAAAACGCTTCAATGATGCGCACTACATTCTTGTGAGGCCGGATCGCGCCCGCATACAAGAGAAATGGATAATTAACCTGGTAGCGCTGCGCAATCAGTTCACGGTCCGCGTCGCCGGCATGGCCATGCAGAAAGCGCTCGTCGATCGCGTTGTACACCACTTCAATTCGGTCATCCGGAATGGCCAGCAGTTTCTGAATTTCGTTCCTTGTAAACTGTGATACGGCCAGCACGCGCGCTGCTCCGCGCAGCACCCGCCGCGTCAGATAGAAGTGCACGCTACGACGCACACTGGAGAATTCCTTCGATCCATACATGTGCTCCAGGAGATCGTGCACTGTGAGCACATACGGACAGCCCAAAGCGCGCGGCATCCAAAAAAGATGCGGAATATGGACTACGTCGCATTGGAGACGACGGACAATGGCCCGGAAGTCGACATATCCGCGGAGCGTATTGTCGGCCGCTGCCAGCGGCACGGCCTGGAAGTTCGCCGGGAGCGAACCGAATTCGGCCACTTTCTCTGGCATCCCAATCAGGAAATATGTACTATCGCGGTCAAGACGCGCCAGCGTCCTGACGACGTTGCGGATGTAGGTGCCAATGCCGAATTCCGTCATGCGACGGATGTCGATGGCCACTTTCACGACGAGAATTTAACCATAGACATCCGCAAGGACACAGGAGGCCCTGCGACAGAGGCTAACAGGCTCCCGGCTGATGTCCGCGCAGAAACGGTTCCATAGGCTTCCCTTCGCATTGCTTACACCCTGACTTCCGCCTGCGACCGTGCCCGCCGCTCCGCGTATAGCGGAAAGTCTTCCGCCAGCATCAGCACATGTTTGCGAATCTTCCCTAACGCCGCGGCATCGGACCGGTGTGTCAACGCTTCGGCAATCCAACGGCCGATCTGCCGCATCTCGGGTTCTTTCATTCCGCGCGTCGTTACCGCAGGCGAACCGATACGAATGCCACTCGGCTTCATCGGCGGGTTCGTATCGAATGGAATCGCGTTCTTGTTAACCGTGATCGCGGCCTCGCCCAGCGCCTTTTCCGCTTCGCTGCCCAACATGCCCTTGGCGAACACATCGACCAGCATCAGATGGGTATCTGTGCCGCCGGAGATAATCCGGAAGCCCTCGGCGGCGAGCGTTTCGGCCAGCACCTTGGCGTTCGCGACAACTTGGCGCGCGTACTCTTTGAAACTCGGTTGCGACGCTTCCAGAAAGCACACCGCCTTGGCGGCCATGATATGCACCAGCGGGCCTCCCTGCATGCCTGGAAAGACTGTCTTATCAATGGCGGCCGCGTATTCCTGCCTGCTCAGAATCATTCCCGAGCGCGGTCCGCGCAGCGTTTTGTGCGTGGTCGACGTCACGATCTGCGCATGCGGCACTGGCGAAGGGTGCGCCCCGCCCGCGACCAGCCCCGCAAAATGGGCCATATCGACTAGATAAAGTGCGCCGACCTTGTCGGCAATCTGTCGCATGCGGGCAAAATCAATGATTCGTGGATAGGCACTTCCGCCGCCAATAATCAGCTTCGGCCGTTCCTGCTCAGCGATCTTTTCAAGCGCGTCATAATCAATAGTTTCGGTTTCTTTCGTCACGCCGTACGGGACGATCTTGTACGTCTTGCCGGAAAAATTCAGGTGATGCCCGTGCGTTAAATGCCCACCATGCGCCAGGTTCAAGCCGAGAATCGTGTCTCCCGGCTGGAGGACCGCGGCATACGCTGCCTGATTGGCCTGCGACCCTGAATGCGGTTGCACGTTGGCATGTTCGGCGCCAAACAGCTTCTTCACGCGCTCGCGGGCCAACTCTTCAACGACGTCAGTGAACTCGCATCCGCCGTAGTAGCGCTTTGCGGGATAGCCTTCGGCGTATTTATTGGTAAACACAGAGCCGGCCGCCTCGAGCACCGCCTCGCTCACAAAATTCTCCGACGCGATCAGTTCGAGTCCTTCGTGCTGACGCCGAACCTCATTGTCAATGGCAGCTGCAATCTGCGGGTCAACTTCATAAAGGGGACGGGACATGAAAGAATTTTTCATAAGGATTTACCCTCATGATTGTAACTCGAAGACTTGCGTCCAAGCCTCGGCGGGAGGTACCGGACTATGCTTTCCGCGCACGGGCGCGGGGCGTGGTTCTCGCATTGGAATGTCCACGGAAACCGGCCGAGCACAATCAATTTCGACGCCAAAAAGAGTGCATTCCAAACCGAACTTGAGCCCTTTGTGGGGTAGACGGCGAGTCCTGACAGGGATACAGGAGTGACCTTTTTGCGCAACTGTTTACCTATAGCCAAACTGCCCAGACTGGATATCCCTGATAACTGGAGGTCTGAGTGACCGGGAGTTGGCGTAAAATTGCTCTCAACTGAATGGCACTCGGGTTCCTCCGGTAAATACTTCGTTTTCAGGACTGAGGACGGACTAAATGAAAGCGCCACTTTGCTCACTTCTCCTGCTGGTCTCAGTATGCGCCTTCGCGCGTAGCCCGCAATTCTCACATATCGTGATCGTGGTGCAGGAAAACCGCACACCGGATAACCTGTTCGGCAGCAACCCGAAATTCGAGCCCGGCGTGGATATCGCGACCTCCGGGCCAATCTCGAACGGGCAGACCGTTCCATTAATTGCGGGACCGCTCACGGGCTGCTACGACCTGGGACACACCCACGCATCGTTTCTCCAGGAGTACGCGAACGGGGAGATGAATGCATTCGATCGCGTTGCCATTCACTCCAGCAGCGGGTGTCACCCGGGTAGTGATCCGGCATACCGCTACGTGGACAATTCCGCAGGCGCGGTCCAACCCTATTTTGATCTTGCCACGCAATATGGTTTTGCCAACCGCATGTTCCAGACCAACCAGGGACCAAGTTTCCCGGCTCATCAGTTTCTAGTGTCCGGCACCTCGTCGCCAACCGACACCAGCCCGCTGTTCGCTGCCGAGAACCCGCATGACGGATCCAACAATGCAGGCTGCACGGCGCCACCCGGCTCCTGGGTCTACAC
The DNA here is from genome assembly GCA_963838315.1 of uncultured Acidobacteriaceae bacterium. Classification (GTDB taxonomy): domain Bacteria; phylum Acidobacteriota; class Terriglobia; order Terriglobales; family Acidobacteriaceae; genus Acidiflorens. The sequence continues at coordinate 432,024 of CAWIQW010000010.1, read as the reverse complement.
GATCAACAGCCAGGGACAATATGGAACAACCTTCCCCTGTTTCCAGCGCTCATCTCTACTGGACTTGCTCGAGGCCGCGCACCTCACGTGGCGCTACTACTCGCCCAATCCGCAAGTGCTCTGGGACGCTCCGGCGGCTCTAAGTTCGTATTACCAATCATCGAACATCAGCCTAAAACCTTCCCAGGTTCTGAAGGACATTGCCGCCTGTAATCTGGCCGACGTGGTTTGGGTGACACCCACTGGCCTCGCGTCGGATCACCCTGTGGGCAACAATGGCACTGGTCCAGCATGGGTTACCTCCATCGTGAATGCGATTGGAGCTAATCCAACCTGCGCGGATGGCGAATCGTACTGGAAGAACACCGCGATTCTGATCACTTGGGACGATTGGGGCGGGTGGTATGACCATGTTGCGCCGCCTCCGAATCCGGCGGGTGGGTGGGGCGAATCCTACGTGTATGGATTTCGCGTGCCGTTGCTGGTGGTTTCGGCATACACTCCGGCTGGCTATGTGGACGATGGAACCCATGATTTCGGTAGTCTTCTGCGGTTTGCCGAAAACAACTTTGGTCTCGGCCTGATCGGCGCCGGATACTACGCCGATTCCTATGCGGATGACCTGAGCGCGTTCTTCACTTTGAACGCGCCGCGCAATTTCGTGCAGGTCAAGGCTCCAAAGGTCAATTTCGACAAGCAGCCGCTTACCGATCCTGACGACGACTAATAGTCTCTCTGGATGAACAATCTCACGCCTCGATCATCTGTGACCCGTGATCGGGGCGTTGCTTTATGTATCCAAGTCGAGTTGAAGGAGACGGGAAGCAAAGGACAAGCGAGAGCAACTGTATTACATCCCATTAAGATGAGTAGACAACTTTGCCGCCAACAATCGTCGCCATAACTTTCCCCGTGAGTTGCCAGCCATCGAAGGGACAGTTCTTCGATTTCGAACGCGACTTGGAGGCTTCAAACGTCCACTTCTTCTTGGGGTCGAAGACTGTGACATCGGCATAAGAGCCGGGGACCAGCGAGCCACGCCCGCGCAGGTCAAAGCACCGGGCCGGTCCGGCAGTGAAAAGTTCTACGACGCGCGCGAGAGGAATCCTCTTTCCCACGTGCAAACGAGTGACAGCGAGCGCTAGCGCCGTTTCGAGCCCGGTTATGCCGAAAGCGGCACGCTCGAACTCCATTTCCTTCTCGTGGGCTGCGTGCGGAGCGTGATCGGTGGCGATTGCATCGACGCTGCCATCCGCCAATGCAACCAAAATGGCCTCCACATCGGATTTGGCGCGCAACGGAGGATTCATTTTGTAGTTACTGTCGTAGTCACGCATGTCCTCGTCGGTCAGCGTGAAATGGTGCGGGGTCACCTCGAACGTAATGCGGGCCTTCGCGCGCTTACCCCGGCGAACAGCCTTCAACGCGTCCGCCGTGGAAAGATGTGCGACGTGCAAGCGAGCGTTCGGAATCGTCATTGCCAGTTGCACGTCCCTCTCGACGATTGAAGCTTCAGCGGCAGCAGTCATTCCACGCAGTCCGAGACGGAACGAACGCGCGCCCGCATGCATTGAGCAACCTTCCGTCATGCGGGTGTCTTCCGCATGTTGCACAACCGGAAAGTTCAGTTCGCCTCCCAGAATGAGCGCTTCGCGCATCATCTGATCGTCCAGAATCGGCTTGCCATCGTCGGTTACAGCGACAGCGCCCGCGCTCTGCAGTGCTCCAAAATCGGTCAGGACCGCTCCCTTACTGGCGCGAGTGGCCGCCGCAATTGAAAAAACATTGATCACGGCACCGCGTTCGGGCTGACCAATCCATTTAACCCAATCGGCGGAATCGACAACCGGGATCGTGTTGGGCATCGTGCATACGGAAGTAAACCCGCCAGCGGCGGCCGCCGCGGTCCCGGTTGCGATCGTCTCTTTGTGGGCTTGACCGGGTTCGCGCATGTGCACATGCAAATCGATAAAACCGGGCGCGACAACCAGCCCCCGAGCATCGAACCTGCGATCCGCTCCCTTGAGCGTCCGCGGAGGCGCAATTTCGGCGACGCGCCCATCTTTCAGCAAAACATCCATCGGCGCGTCGATTCGGGCCGCCGGATCGATAAGATGCCCACCATGAATCAGCAGACTTGTCCTGTCCTGTGGCTTCATCGCATCTTCCCCATCGCCCGCGCCAGGATGGCCATTCGCGTGGGCACCCCATTGTGCACTTCTTCGAGGATCCGAGCCTGCCCACCATCGGCGACTTCGCTGGTCAGTTCGAGCCCGCGAATGATTGGGCCGGGATGCATCACGATCGTGTCTTTCTTCGCCATTTTCAGTCGCGCCGGCGTCATCTGGTAACGCGCGATGTATTCCGGGAGATCGATCTTCAATCCCGACAGCCGTTCTTTTTGCACGCGCAGCAGCATGATGACATCGGTCCCGCGCAGCGCGTCTTCGATATGGCGGGTGACGCGCACTCCGGGCGCGAGAGTGGTCGCAATATCGGGCACCAGTTCCGTGGGGCCGCAAAGGATGATCTTTACTCCGAATTTGGAAAGCAGGTGACACGCCGACCGGGCAACCCGGCTGTGAAAAATGTCGCCCACAATCGCGACCTGCAGGCCTTTGAAAGTCTTCTTGTTGCGCAGAATCGTGTAGGCGTCGAGCAAAGCTTGCGAGGGATGTTCGTGCAGTCCGTCTCCGGCATTGATCACGGGCACATCGATATGTTGCGCCATGACGTGCGGCGCACCGGCGTTGGGATGGCGGATCACGATCACATCGGCGCCGACCGCGCGCACAGTATATCCGGTGTCAAGCAGCGATTCGCCTTTTTCAATGCTCGACCCTATGGCCTGGATCAGGACGGTATGCGCACCGAGAGTCTTGGCGGCAATCTCAAACGAACTGCGCGTGCGCGTGGAAGCTTCGTAAAAAAGCAGCAGCACCCGCTTCCCCTTGAGTAAAGGGCGCGGCTTGTCCGGGTTCATGCGCCGGGCGAACTTCAGAATTCTGAGGATCTCGGCTGGCTCCATTTGCTCAATGCCAAGCAGAGATCCGCGGGCTGCATTCATAGTCAAACTATTGCTTTTCCATTAGCAGGACTTTCTCCGCGTCGTCAACCTCGCGGAGTTTCACCTCAATAATTTCGTTTTCAGTCGTCTGAACGGTGCGGCCAATGAACGATGCCTCGATTGGCAACTCGCGGTGACCGCGATCGATCAGCACACACAATTGCAGGCGCTTCGGGCGTCCCTCGTGAAACAGCGCGTCCATAGCGGCGCGGGTCGTGCGTCCCGTGTAAAGCACGTCGTCGATGAGCACGACCGACTTGCCGACAACGGAAATTCCGATCGCGCTCTTCTGCACGACCGGCTTGAAATCGACCGAGCGTTCGTCGAGGGAAAGATCATCGCGATACAAGGTAATGTCCAGGGTGCCAACCGGAACCGGCTTTTTTTCGATGCGCTGAATAATCTTGGCGAGCCGCTCGGCGAGGGGAACTCCGCGGCGGCGGATTCCTACCAGGGCGAGATCCTCACTGCCATTGTTCTTCTCGAGAATTTCATGCGCCAGCCGGATCAGCGTGCGCTCCACCTCGGAGGCAGACATGAGCTGAGCCTTCTGATAAATTCCGGCCGGATGTCCCGCAGCGCGCGTACTCATAAACGCTGCATCATACCTGTGCGCAAAGATGAGGGCAAGGAGGCAGCGCACAACCGGAGAAACATGACAGAGGAGGGTTGCTCAGCGGCGCGAGCTCGAACGGGAGAAGTGCGCTGCGACCCCTCCTCCCAATGCGGCCAGGACGACGGCCAAAATTACTCCCAGAGCGAAGCCGAGCAGCAGGCCCGACGGAGTGAAAACAAGGCGAACGCTGGCTTGGATTTGAGGGTCGGTTGGACTGTAGCCGAGTGACTGGTAGAACTTTAAGAGTCTATCTATGTATTGTTGTTGGCCGTGGGTAGCAAACACCGCAACGACGACCAACAGATAATCGATAGTGAACGAAACAATTCCGGCTGCACCGCCCAGTCGCGACCCTATTCGGACTGCTGGTGTAAATCCCTTCCCGCGGCGATAGAAGAAAACAGCCAAAGCACCGGCCACCACCGCACCCAGCGGCACATTGAGGAATCCAACCACAGCGCCGAGCACACCCGCCTTCAGGGCAGCCCTCCCTGCAAACCCGCGATAGGAAAGTGCCGGCTCGACTGCGGACAAGGCGTCGAACGCGCCGACTTCCGAAACCCTCGCGGTTGGTTCATCCGCCGCATCATTCATGGCGGTTGCTGTTTCGGCGGGCTGAACCGCAACCTGCACGTGGATTTGGGGGGCGCGGCATTGCTGGCAGAAGGGCCGCCCGTCCTCGACTAGAGCGCCACATTTTTCGCAGGGGTGATCCACTTATGTGAAGCTAGCGCAGAACAAACTGGAGAGCAACCCCGCGCGGTCCCGCTGGTCGCGGCTCGAGGTTGAATCGGTTTTGAAAGAGCGCAAAGTCGAATTCAGAAAATGAGGGGGTACCCCCCCCACCCCAAAATGAGTTAAGTCATTGATTGTATGTAAGTTAAAGGCAAAGTATTCAAAGTATTGGACTTAACCTTCAATTCCTCCATTTGGCGCGCACTTGCGGGGTGGGGCCGGGACCACAAATTGTCAAATAGCGCAGAAAAATTTGCGACCGGAAAATGGCTTCGTCTCTGGAGACGGGCACAGTTTTCGATGATGCAGTGTCCCAGGAATCCTCTCAGCGACAGAGGTGTAAGTCTGTGACGAACGCACGGGAAAAATGTGATGAAAAAAATTGGAAAAGCGGCTCACTTTCCCTCAGCCTGTTTCGCTCCAGGGATGGCAATTTTCCAACCTGCGCCCCTAACGGCCGGTTGGGGCGGGGGAAAAGCATCCCGTCAGGACTTCTTAAATAGTCGTGTCTTTGCCGGTGTGCATGCGAACATAAACCAGCGAGAAGCGCGCTCCCTTGCCGTTTGTCTTGACCGCGACGATGTGCTGATTGCCCTCGGTTCCAACCTTCAACTCCAATCCGTCCCCGCCGTCCGTTGTGCCGCACGCGACTGGCTTCTGGAGGTCGTCGTGGCCATGGGAATCCACATGCCCTCCGCTACTGTAAGACCCACGGCATTGAATGGGTTTCCCGAATTTCTGCAACTCCTTGTCGTAATAGGCTGTGATTTTGTCCGGAGCATCGTCAGAAAGAAACTCGGCCGCCACCACCTTCAATTGAAAGCCGGGCAGATCAAGATTGACGTTGGCGCTCTTCTCGTTGTCGCTGTTGTCCTTGGGAGCCGGAGTGGCGCCTGGGTAGACGCTAAGGCCGGCGTCGCGGATATCGGCCTGCTCGCTGACGTGCAGGTCTCCCATGGGCGACTTGATGTCGACGTGCTTCGAGCCATCTTTGTTGGCATCCTTGTCCACATTTATGCTGCAGGCTGGCAGCATGAAAAGCACGGCGCAAAGCGCGCCGAAAACCAATCGGGCGGGCACGTCACCCCAGGTATCCGTGTTGCGGTCGACCACACTGCGACTGCCTGCTTTATTGCTGAGTATTTTCTCTCTGTCCATGAACAAAGCCTCCTGAAGGCTGCCGGGAGGGGCGTTGAAGTCCCTCGCCTCGATTTGCTACACCCGGAATCGTAACGGGCAAATGACCTGTAATCGGAATTTCTCCGAACAACGCCTTGACAACAGCTTTTTCCGACACGGTCGCATTGGAAAACGCACACACATAATTCTGGATCGCCGGGAAATCCTGCACGAGGTATGGATTCCCCATTGCCAGCACAACCGTACGACTGGCGGCCCGGCTGAGAATCGCGTTCAGCAAGCCGGCCGAATCGTCGTCCATCGCGACTGTGTTTTTCAAACCATCGGCGGAACGAATCGCCCTGCCCGCCGTTGGAACCACATACACGGCCGCCACTACATCTTCCGCCGCTTGCACCGCTTCCGCAACCGTCGCCGTCATCCCGGCAGCCGAGCGCGGATCCACATAAATAATGCGGGCATCCGGCACGCGCTCGAGAATCTGGCGAGCAAGAAGGCGTCCCGACTCGGTACGCATGTCCTCGGAAAAAATCACCGCAACAAGACGGTTCCGGACCTCTGTCAATGACTGATACGGAAGAGCTGGCTCCCTGGTTCCCGAAGTAGCACCCGATATAACGCTTCTAGCCACAGGAAAAACCTGCCCATTGTCCCTGACCAGCGTAATTGACTCGTCTGCAATTCGTTGCCCAGTGGCGAGATTTTCCGGCCTGCCCACAACGCGCGCCAGTTGACTCACGTCGACCAAGCGCCCATGGTTGAGGCCCAGAGAAGCCTTCAGCTCCAGTATCTTGCGCACGGACTGATCCAGCTGGTCGCGGCTGATTTCGCCGCTCTGCACCGCCAGCAGCATTGCCCGATAGCTGGCATCCAGATCGGCGGGTATGATGAGCAGATCATTTCCGGCCTTGAAGGCTTCCACCGCGGCTCGGCCCACATCATTCGCGTAAAGACGAGTCAGGCCGGCCATGTCCAGCGCGTCTGTTACGACGATCCCCTTGAAGCCCATCTCCTCTTTAAGCAGTCCCGTCACGACCGCCGGGGAAGTCGTGGCGACGCGGTTCGGCTGAGGATCGAGCGCCGGCACGGTTACATGCGCGACCATCACGGCATCCACGCCGGCTTCGATCGCGCGGCGGAATGGGGGTAGTTCAACCGCATCGAGCCGGGCGCGATCCCCGGTGACTTGCCCGACGCCCAGGTGGGTATCGGTAGCCGTGTCTCCATGCCCCGGGAAATGCTTGGCGGTGGTCAGCATTGCGCCTTCGTGCGCGCCCCGAATATAGGCGGCAACGAAATCGCCCACGTCTTTCGGATCTCCACCAAACGATCGCGTGTTGATGATGGGATTGGCGGGATTCGAATTCACATCGGCATCAGGGAAGAAATTCCAATGAATGCCGATGGCTCGAGCCTCAAGAGCGGTGATGCGTCCAAAGGCCTCCGCATTTTCGGTCTTGCCGGTCGCGCCAAATGCCATGGCGTGAGGGAAGACGGTTGTGCCATTCAGTCTCATGGAGACGCCGCGCTCAAAGTCGGCCGCAAAAATCAACGGGAGGTCAGATGTCTTCTGGAGCCGGTTCAGCAACTCGGCAGCCTCATAGGGCTGGCTCTTGAGCAGCGCCGGCCCGTCTACGGGGACCGTCACGCCCAATGATCCGATGTGATACTTGTGGACAGTATCTTGCAGTTGAATCCATATGGGATCTGATTCATTCAGGAACTGCACCTTCGCCCAAATCATGAAGAGTTGTCCGACCTTCTCTTCGGGAGACATCTTCCGCAACGTGACGTCGGCCCACTTGCGGCCATCGCGATCAAGCTGAATGGGGCCGGGCCGCTGAATCCGTTCTTTCGATTTGTCCTTGGCGAGGCTGCTAGCCGCGCAGGAGATAATCGCAGCCAGCAGGAGATAGCGAATCATGCAGTTGACGATAACAAATTTGAAGCGTGGTATCGACCGCCGGGCCAGGCCTGAATTGTGTGGTGTAGCGGTGTAGCGGGACGTTGCCCCGCCGGGACGGGGGCGAGCCCCGTCACCAGCCAAGCAGGTCGTTCCGCCCGTCCCTAATTCTGGGGAGTGAGAGACTTCAGATAGGCGACGACTGCCCTGGCATCGGAGGCATTCATCCGAAACGGCATCATCGGAAAACGCAGAGGCTTGCCAGTGGTCCAAATGCCGGTGGTCAGAAGCTTCACCATGTCAGCATCGCTGGCCGGAGGATTGCCGCCAATCCTCGGAGCCGTCAGCGGCCAGTTGGTTCCCGATCCCTCGGCCGGCACCCATCGCATGGGAGCGCCCTGCAGCCAATGACTTCGATCCAGGTTCCCACTGCTGTCGCGCGGAGTGTGACACTGGCCGCACATCGCGACGTCTTCCACCAGATACTTCCCGCGCGCAACATCTCCGCCGGTTTTTTCGGTCTCTGCAACAACTGAAGACTTCCGAGTCTGGCCGTAGATTGCCGATGCGAAAAATGCGATCAGAAGGATTCCGCAAACAACCGCCGCCGCAGCGGAGGTTATCCGACCCAGTATGGTGTGAAGAGTACGACTGTAGTGAGCCTGAAAATTGCGCATATTCACCTCTCGATTCATGACGGCATCGCATAAGGCAGGTTAAGCGTGTGCTGCGCGTCCCCTCACCCGTCGGACTATTGTAAGAGCGCCGCAGGTACGAGTCTATTATTCCCGAGCCTCAGTGCCAACCATGCTCCTGGAGACTACCAGATCAATGGCGGCGCGCTGGATCGCAGGGTGGTCGCCGAAACCGGCGAGCCAATGCACGTCGGGTTCCCGCCGGAACCAGGTCATCTGCCGCTTGGCATAGTTGCGATGCGCCTGCTGCGCGGCTTGCAAGGCCGACTCCCGGTCCGATTCGCCTCGCAAAAATTGCAGGGCCTGCTTGTATCCGAGCGAAGCCAGCGGACGGGCCTGGGCGCCATACTTTGTGAGAAGAGTTTCTGTCTCGGCGATCAAGCCCTCATCAAACATTCTTGCGGCGCGGCTGTTAATTCGCGCGTAAAGATCCTCGCGCTCGGGATTCAATCCAACCCGCAGAACGCGAAAGCCCTCGAGCGGCGAGCGCCCCTGCTGCCACAGTTCGGTCATCGGCTGCCGCGACTGGATGGACACTTCGATGGCCCGAATCACCTTGGGCAGATCATTGGCGTGAATGCGCGCCGCTGCGGCGGAGTCGAGTCGCCGCAAAATCCGGTGCAGATGCTCTGGTCCGCGCTTCTCGATCCGCTGGCGCAGGCGCAGGCGCAACTCTTCCGATCGCTTCGGCCCGGCAAAGAGCCCTTGGAGCAATGCCCTCAGATACAGTCCCGTTCCTCCGCTGACAATGGGCAAGCGCCCGAGAGAGGCGATCTCCTGTACAACCTGACGAGCCTGGCGTGCATATTCGCCCGCACTCACATCGCAAAGGGGATCGACGCAGTCGAACAGATGATGCGGGACTTCCGCACGCTCACTCCGCGTTGGCTTGGCGGTACCAATATCGAAGTCACGGTACATCGCTACCGAATCACAGTTGACGATTTCTCCCCCGAAACGCCGAGCGAGGGCGAGGGCCAGCGCGGTCTTCCCGCTTGCTGTGGGACCCAGCGCCACGACCAGCAGCGATGTGCTGCCGAATTCTGGGGTTTGCTCCTTCGGCGAATTAAATAACGTCAGCGCGCGCTCCAGGGAATGTACTGCCAGTAGCGGATCAGGCAAAGAATCAGCAAAAGGACCGCGATGACCAGAAGTCCGCTGGCCTCGGCAGCATAGAGGGAATGACGGTGCCGGTGATTTTCTTCAGCGACCTGCTTGGATGGAACAGGTGCGGCCACGAGGCTATTGTAGTCCAGTCTGCAAGCCCGGGTGCTGGCGATTCGGAATCACGGTCGGACGCGCGGGTTTCTATTCCGCGCGGTGTAAACTACGGGCGCGTCTTCATGCCGATGTCTCCTGCGAGCAGCGATCCAGCTTCCGGCAACAACCAGAAAAAAGAGAACACGCTTCTGCGTTTTGGCGTTTTTGAAGTCGACCTTTCGGCTGGAGAACTACGCAAGAGCGGCCGGCGTATCCGTCTTCAGGAACAACCTTTCCAGGTTCTCGTTTCCCTGCTCGAAAATGCTGGGAGCGTCGTAACGCGCGAGGATCTACGCCAGAAAATCTGGCCCGCGGATACCTTCGTGGATTTCGATCACAGTTTAAATACAGCCGTGAACAAGATTCGCGAAGCGCTGGGTGATTCCGCTTCGAGCCCGCGCTTCGTCGAAACTCGCGCCCGCCGCGGATACCGCTTCATCGGTTCGGTCGACAGTCAGCAGTGCTCGGTGCCGACCGCGCCGTCGCAGACCTCACCCACGGATATCGCCGCAGAAAATAAGTCGCCTTCGGGCTCGATCACGATCCATCCCGAATTGCACGTCCCGGTCCCACACCGCGGATTGGTGCGGGTATTGTTCGCACTGATTCAGGTGATGTTTCTTTGCTTTTATGTGAGCGCGCTCAGCCATCTTCGAGGCGTGGATCGCGTCGCTACCAACCTTGTCTCAGGATGGAAGGCTCCGTTGCTTGTGGGAGTCGTACTGGTGACGGCGGCGGTGGGCATTCCGCTCCGGTTCTATCTTCTCTCCACTGTTGCCTTCGATTTTCGCAAGCTAGGGACGACGTTCCGCCGGCTGTTCCCGTTTGTCCTGGCTCTCGATCAACTCTGGGCAATCGCGCCCTTCCTGCTGCTGGCGCAAATCGGCATCGGCATGGCATTCGCCGCTACTGCCGCGTTGCTATACGTTCCCTTCTCCGAGAGAACCCTAATCCGCATGGCGTATCGCGAGGAGTGAGAAACAACGGGTCGAGCAGCCGTGGCTTCTCGACTCAGGCCAGCAGTTTGGCCGCGTCTTTGGCGAAGTAGGTTAGGATCATGCTCGCGCCGGCGCGGCGGATGCTCACCAGCGATTCCATCATCACGCGATCGCGATCGATCCAGTGGTTACGCGCGGCGGCTTCAATCATCGCGTACTCGCCCGAAACCTGGTAGGCGGAAAGCGGCAAGTCAAAGCGCTCGCGGGCCGCAGCGATTACATCCAGGTAGGGCATCGCCGGCTTCACCATGATCATGTCCGCGCCCTCTTCGACGTCCAATGCGATCTCCCGCATCGCCTCGCGAAGATTCGCGGGATCCATCTGGTAGGAGCGCCGGTCACCGAATTGCGGCGTCGAATCCGCCGCCTCGCGGAATGGCCCGTAGAAACCCGACGCGAATTTCGCCGCGTAAGAAAGGATGGGCGTGTTCTCAAAGCCTGCTTTGTCGAGCGCCGTGCGAATCGCGCCCACGCGGCCGTCCATCATGTCCGAAGGAGCAATAATGTCGACTCCGGCGCGTGCCAGCGAGACCGAAGTCCGCGCCAACAGTTCGAGGCTCGCGTCGTTCACAATCTCATATTCCGCGGTCGTAGGAGGAGCCGCAGCCGCAGCTCCCAGGGATTGCCGATCCGCTTTTACGATCCCGCAATGGCCGTGCGACATGTATTCGCAAAGACAAACATCGCCCATTACGACCACATCCCGGACCTCGCTCTTGATGGCGCGCGCCGCTTTTTGCACAATGCCATCTTCGGCCCATGCGCCAGTTGCCACTTCGTCTTTCTTTTCCGGAAGCCCGAACAGGATCACCGACAACACGCCGAGTCCCCGTGCCTCGCGAACTTCCTTGACGGCCTCGTCCACCGAAAGATTGAAGACGCCCGGCATCGAGCCGACTGGCTTGCGGACACCATTGCCCGGACAGACAAACAGCGGATAAACGAAAGCTTCTGGCGTCAAACGGGTCTCGCGGACCATCGAACGCAGGGTTTCGGTCCGCCGCAAGCGGCGAAGACGATTAGCGGGGAATGCCATATGCGGAATTTTAGCAGCCGTCGCCAGCGCGCCCACGGCACGCGTCATCACACATCAATGTGACTTCGATCACAACATGGGTGGTTACCCTTGTAACCGGCGCTCTCCGAGGGGCATCTCAACATAACCTTTTCAAGATCATATGATACGAGTGGTGTCTCTACGTCCCATTTCGTGGTTCCTTTGCGGCATTGGACTCCTTTTGGGTTTCGCGTTGGCCCCGCTGGTCTTTACCAGCGATTGGTTTCGCGTCGCCCTGGGGGACGTTGCGCCGCTCGTCGTCCTCCTGGCCGCTCTCGTCCTCACCGCCAAGAATACCCTAGACGGCCGAGGACACACCCGCCTGTTCTGGGGTCTGATGACCGCCAGCATGGCGATGTGGTGCTTCAATCAGGCTTCCTGGACCTGGTATGAACTGGTTATTCACAAAGCGCTCCCGGATCCTTTTATCGGCGACATTGTCCTGTTCGCGCATGTGGTCCCAATGATGGCAGCGGTCGCTATCCGCCCACCCCAGGCGGATAAGAATGAAGGGCTGATCACCAGCGCGCTCAACGTTGTGATCCTGTCAGTATGGTGGATTGTGGTCTACGCCTACTTCGTTTTCCCCCAGGAATACCTCGTCACTGACAAACTGGCATACACGCTGCGATGGGACCTGCTCTATGTGGTGGAAGGACTGGTGCTGATCGGCGTAGCGGGATCCGCTTACTCTTCCAGTGCAGGCGGGTGGCGAAGACTCTACGGCGGCATCCTTGCCTGCAGCATTCTTTACAGTCTCGCGTCGGAAGCGATGGACGCGGCGATTGCGCGCGGAACGTACCGAACCGGGGGCGTTTACGACATCCCTTTCTTTGCTGCTTCGCTCGGATTCCTTGGACTGGCAATGGTCGGACGCCGCACGCTGCGCGAGACCGAGATCGGGGTATCGAATCCCCGAGCCCGAGGCAGGCTAGCCCCTGTGCTTGCGCAACTGGCCCTGCTCTCGCTCCCGGTTATGGGGTACGCGGCGCTCTACCTGAGCAATGAGCCACCCTATCTTCGCCAGATTCGGTTTGCGGTAGCCATGGGAGGGGTCGCTGCGCTCGCCCTGTTCGTATTTCTGAAGCAATACCTGCTTGATCACCGGCTTATGGACCTGCTCAGCCGTTCCCGCAAGAGTTTCGATAATCTGGAGCGATTGCAGGGCCGGGCAGTACAGCAAGCGAAACTGGCTTCGCTCGGAGAACTGGTTGCGCTCGCGGCCAGTGAACTCGAGCAACCGCTCTCGGGCATCCTCGCCAGTTCGGAGGTGATGTCTGGCAGCAGCCAACTCACGTGCGAGCAACTGGCGATCGCGCAGAAAATCGGACAGCAGGCACGGCGCACGCGCGAACTGGTGAATGATCTTTTAAGTTTTGCGCAACAGACTCCTGGAGAAAAAATTCCTCTCGAACTCAAGCCGCTATTGCAGCGAGCCGTTCAAATGGAAGGATTCAAACTCGATAACCGTAACATCGTTCTTGCGGTAGAGAGCTCGGGCTCGGTGCCGCGCGTCCTCGGCAACGCCAACCAACTCTTACAAGCTTTTGTACAAATCATTGAAAATGCCATCGACGCCTTGCAGGAAATTGGCGGCGGTCGGCTGCAAATCTCGGTTTCGATGGAAGATGCAGAAGTGATTGTTCAATTCGCGGATAGCGGCCCGGGCGTGCGCAATCCGGAACGCGTCTTCGATCCTTTCTATACGACCAAGCCGGTCGGCAAGGGGACCGGCCTCGGACTCAGCGCTACCTATGGGGTCGTCCAGGATCACCAGGGGCAGATAACCTGCTTCAACCGTCCCGAGGGAGGGGCGGCCTTTGAGATCCGCCTGCCCGCTCTCAAGTCAGCCGCGGCGATTCCGGCAACCGCGAACGCGTAAGAGCGCTTTCCTACCCTCCGCTCGCCACCACCGCGTCGACCACCCGCGCGGCTTCGACCATATGACGCACGTCGTGTGTGCGGATGATGTGGGCGCCTTTCAGTATGAGGGCCGCCTCGGCAGCCAGGGTTCCGTACATCCGGTCTTCCACCGCCGCATCCTTGCCGTCCCGCGCCAGAGCTCTCCCGATAAACGACTTCCGCGAGACTCCGGCCAGCAGCGGAAACCCCATCGGCTGCAGCTCGGCAAAGTGGGCCAGCAACGGAAAATTTTCTTCAAATCTCTTGCCAAACCCGAATCCCGGGTCCAGAACAAGGTGATCGCGTTTGATTCCAGCCAACGTCGCTGCTTCGGCCCACTGCCGCAACTCGCGTTTCACCAGTAGCAGGGCATCGCCGATTGGGGGCAACTTCTTCCACTCTTCCGGGCGCCCCCGGGTATGCATCAGCACGGCTCCCACCCTTAGTTCGGCCAGGGTCTTCTTCATGGCGGGATCCCAGCGGAATCCACTGATGTCGTTAACCACCTCCGCGCCTGCTTCGACAGCCGCACGCGCCACGCTTGCCTTGTAGGTATCCACGCTAATGACTGCCTGGGGGCGGCGTTTTTTCAGGTCGCGAATGACGGGAAGCACCCGGTCCCGCTCCTGTTCTTCGGTCACCGCAGAGCCGGAATCCGAATCGGCGACCGCTGCTCCGGGCCGCGTCGATTCACCGCCTACGTCGATGATGGACGCGCCCTGGTCGAGAAGTTGCTCGGCATACGCGACTGCCGAGACTGCATCGATGTGGAGTCCGCCATCGGAAAAGGAATCGGGCGTGACGTTTACCACTCCCATGATCAGCGTGCGCCGTCCCAGTTCGAGAAAGCGAGCACCGATATTCCACTGAAAGATGGCGCGCATCGTGAGGTTATTCTAGTCCGAACCGGGTTTTATCGAATGCTACAATTCAGGAAATGTCACGCTGGCAATCAGTTGCGCGCATGGTTCTCGCCGCCGCGCTTCTGGCCGCAACTGTTCTCGCCGTTCCTCCGTTACCTGCGGCTTCTTCTGCATCGCCCGCCGCCGGTCCGGCTGTCGTCACGCCGCTGCAGGCACGGATTGCCGCTCTCCTGAACTCTCCCGATCTGGCGCATGGTTTCTGGGGGATCGAAGTTGCTTCCCTTTCGAGTGGCGTGACCTTATACGCGCAGAACTCCGACAAGCTTTTCACGCCAGCCTCGAACACCAAGCTGTTCACCACCGCGGCTGCTCTGGCTCTGATCGGACCGGAGTACAAATTCCGCACCACCATCGAAACCACCGGCACGCTCGACCGCTACGGGCGTCTCAACGGGGATCTCGTGCTGGTCGGTCACGGCGATCCTAATCTCTCGGGGCGCGAGCTTCCCTACGACCTCAAGACGCAGCGCAATGACGACCCGATTCAGGCCCTGGAATCGCTCGCCGACGCTCTGGTTACGAAGGGCTTGAAGTACGTTGATGGGGACATCGTGGCCGATGATTCCTACTTCGCCTTCGAGCGCTACGGGGAGGGCTGGAGCCAGGATGATCTCGTGTGGGCTGATGGAGCGCCTGTCTCGGCGCTAACCATCAATGACAATGTAGTGTTCGTGCACATTCAACCAGCTGACCGAGCGGGGGAGAAGGCTTTCGTCAGCATCAAGCCGTTCGCGGGGTATTACCGCCTCGATAACCGCATTGTCACGACTCCCGCGGGCACGCCGCGGAAGTTCTTCGTCAACCGCGAACCAGGTTCGACAACGCTGTCGTTGTGGGGGAATCTTCCTCTCGATGACGCGGGGGCTACCGAAGCGCTGGCGGTCGAGGATCCCGCCGACTTTGCCGCGGGTCTGTTCCGCCAGTTGCTGGAGCAGCGCGGCATTGTGATCTACGGACACCAGCGCACACGCCACACGGAACTCGCCTCTTTGACGACGTTTACAGCGACGGCGACCGCGCCGTCTCATGGAGGCAGCGAAGGGGCGTCGCGTCCGTTCAAAACCGACCAACCGATTACGCTCGCCAGTTACGAGTCCAAA
Source organism: uncultured Acidobacteriaceae bacterium (assembly GCA_963838315.1). GTDB lineage: Bacteria > Acidobacteriota > Terriglobia > Terriglobales > Acidobacteriaceae > Acidiflorens. Next base: position 416,628 of record CAWIQW010000010.1, on the reverse strand, counting down.
CCGCTGGTGGAAGACGTGCGCGTGGTCAACAAGGTCAGCCAGAACCTGCACGCGGAAATTCTGCTGCGGCTGCTGGGACGCGAGCGCGGCACAGCGGGCACGGTCGAAGGCGGACTGGAAGTGCTGCGCGGATTCCTCACGCAAGCGGGCATCGCGAGCGACCAGTACGTGTTTTACGACGGGTCGGGACTTTCGCGGCAGAACCTGGTCACGCCGCATGCGATCGTGCAGTTGCTGCGCTACTCGTCGGGGCAGCCCTGGAGCGCGGCCTATAGATCGACATTCCCGGTATCGGGAATCGATGGGTCGCTCGCCGAGCGATTGACTGCGGCGCGCCTGCAAAAGCGCGTGCTTGCCAAAACCGGCTCGCTGGGTGGAGTCAAGGCGCTGTCGGGCTTCGCGACTACCGACTCGGGACAGACCGTCGTGTTCTCCATCCTGTCGAACAACCTGAATCTTCCTTCGAAACGCGTGACTGAGACGATTGACAGCATCGTGGAAGCGATCGTCGAAGACTCTCCCGCGAGTCGTTAGCTTCAAGCGTTCGGCTGCCAGTGTTATTATTCCCCGACCACAAACTCCGGAAGGACTGCAAATGCTCGCTGCGAGTAAGGTTATCGGTTTCGTTCCCACCAAGGATTCCGGCAAGGCTCGCGAATTCTATGAGGGGAAGCTGGGATTTCAGTTCGTCAGCGACGACCCGTTTGCGCTGGTCATGCGGGCGGGTGAGACGATGATCCGCATCGCCAAGGCACCGGATTTCACGCCCGCGCGCTACACGGTGCTGGGCTGGGAAGTTGGCAACATCGAGGAAGTTGTCGGCTGGCTGCAAAGGCGCGGAGTCGCTTTCGAGAAGTATCCGTTTGCGCAGGATCAGGTATCAGGAATCTGGACCGCTCCGAACGGCGACAAGATCGCGTGGTTCAAGGATGCCGACGGCAATGTGCTTTCGGTTAGCCAGCACCGATAGCTAATCTCTCCAATCAATCTGGTTGAGTTGAGCGGCGATTCGGCCGGGCGAATCGTCGCCCCGGAGGCTGCTGCGGATCTATGGCTAACCTGGTCGCCATCTGACGAGCCTCGTTTTTCAGCGAAGAATCGCCATTCTCTTCCCCACACGTCCCAACACTTCAAGTGCCTGCTCCAACTCTTCTTTCGTGTGCGTCGCGGTCATGATGGTGCGGATGCGCGCTTTTCCTTCGGGCACGGTGGGAAACGCTATCCCGGTGCCGAGGACGCCCTCTTTGAAAAGTTCGCGGGAGAAGTCCATGGTGAGGCGGCCGTCGCCGATGATGATGGGCGTGATGGGAGTTTCGCTGGCGGGAGTGGTCTGGCCTCCGATGTTGAAGCCGAGCAGGCCGAGTTCTTTTTTCCAGAAGCGGGTGTTGGCCCAGAGCTGCTCCATCCACTGCGGCTCGTTTTCGAGAACGTCGAAGGCGGCAATGCACGTGGCGGCGACGGAGGGCGGGTGCGAGGTCGAAAACAGGAACGGGCGCGCGCGGTGATAGAGGAAATCGATCAGATCGCGGGTGCCGCAGACGTATCCACCTAAGGCGCCGATTGCTTTTGAGAGTGTACCTACCTGGATGTCGACGCGGCCGTGCATTCCGAAATGGTCGATCGTGCCGCGGCCGTTGCGTCCGAGAACCCCGGAGGCGTGCGCGTCATCGACCATCATGATCGCGCCATATTTTTCGGCGAGTTCACAGAGGCCGGGGAGCGCGCCGATGTCGCCATCCATGGAGAAGACGCCGTCGGTGATCAGCAATTTGTGGCCGGGCTGATCTTTGACGCTGGCGAGTTGCTCTTCGGCGTGGGCGAGGTCTTTGTGATTGAAGACGAGAATCTTGGCGCGGGAGAGGCGCGCGCCGTCAATGATCGAGGCGTGGTTGAGCTGGTCGGAGATGATGAAGTCGTCCTTGCCGAGAAATGCCGAGACGGTGCCGGCGTTAGCGGTGAATCCCGATTGAAAAACGACGCATGCTTCGACGTTCTTGAAGCGGGCGATCTTCTCTTCGAGCTCCATGTGAATTCGCATGGTGCCGGCGATAGTGCGGACGGCGCCGGAGCCGACTCCGAATTTGCGTGTGGCTTCGAGCGCGGCCTCGCGCAGTTTGGGATGCGTGGTCAGGCCGAGATAATTGTTGGAGGCGAGGTTGATGACCTTCTTGCCGTCGAAGGTGCAGACTGCGGCCTGCTCGTCGTCGAGCACACGCAGCTTGAAGTGCGTGCCCTTGGCCTTGAGTTCGTCGAGCTGATCGGTGAGGAAGGAGAGCGGGTTGATGCGGGTGGCGGTGGGCATGAGGACCTCGCGCAGAAAATCGAACTAAACAGTTTACTCTGGGAATCGGCGTTGGATCACCTGGTTGCTGTATTGAGGCGGTTGAATGGTGGGTGGGCGAGGACGTTCTGTCGCCGGGCTTTCAGTCGAAGAGCGCGCGGTGGGAGCCCATGCGAATCAGTTGCAGAATATCCGCTTGTGTCTTGCGGTGGATCAGCAGGGGGCCGGGCTTGTGGTGACATTCACGCCGGCAACTATGGTGATATTGTATACAATGTGACATCCTATAGGATGTATAATGATTCGACGGGTAGTTCTCGATACTTCGGTCGTCGTCGCGGGCTTGCGGACGCGCATGGGGGCGGGAAATGCCGTTCTACGGCTCGTCGCACAGGGACGTTTCGCGATGCTGGCGACTCCGCCGCTTTTTCTGGAGTATGAGGAAGTGTTGAAGCGACCCGAGCATAGGCTGGCACATCGACTGGCGCTGCCTTCAGTCGATGAATTTCTGGCGGAACTGGCGGCATTGATTGAGCCGGTGGACGTTCATTTTCAGTGGCGGCCGCAGTCGAAGGACCCAAATGACGAGATGGTCCTGGAGGCGGCGATCAACGGGCGCGCCGATGCGCTGGTGACCTACAACGTGGCGGATTTTGCCGGGCCTGCGGAGCGCTTTAGAATTCCGGTACTGACTCCACCGGACGTATTGAAAAGGGTGAGACGATGAGCAAAGCAACCTACCCATTAAAGCTTCCACTGTCGGTCAAGAAGGCTGCCCAGCGATTGGCCAAGGAAGACGGCGTGTCGTTAAACCAATGGATTGCCGCTGCTGTCGCCGAAAAAGTTGGGGTCGTGGAAACCGCGGCCGAGTTCTTCACAAAGCGAGCTGGCTCGGCAACCGGGGAAGGATTGATGAAGTTCCTGCGCACCGCTCCGAAAAGTGTCCCCGAGGCCAATGACCGAGTGGAATAGAATCGATCCGCTGCAATTCAAGGTAAACATCCCACCTACCATACGCCGTACCACCCGTCGCGCTGCGTGAGCTCAACTTTGCGTCCGAACAACCGGCTGAGTGCGTCGGCATGCAGCACTTCTTCTTTGCGTCCGTCGGCTACGATGCGGCCATTGGACATCAGGACTACGCGCTCGATTTCCGGGACGATGTCGAGAAGTTCGTGGGTCACGAGGAGGATGCCGGTGCCTGAATTGCCGAGCGCGCGCATGGTGGAGCGGAGATCGTGCTGGGCGGCGATATCCAGCGAATTGCAAGGCTCGTCGAACAGCAACGCCTGCGGCTGGTGGACCAGGGCGCGGGCAATCAGGACGCGTTTCGCTTCTCCGGAGGACATCTGCTCTACCGCGCGCTCGCCCAGATGAGGGACGCCGGCTTGACGCAGGGCGGCCTCGGCTTGCTGCTGGTGCTCGGGATCGATGGTGTGGTTGGGGAAGATGCGCGTGCTGCTGAAAAAACCGGAGAGCACTACGTCGAGGCCGGTGGCTTCGCTGGTGCACGACGACATCAGGTCGTTCGAGACGATGCCGAGCAGCGAGCGTAATTCGAAGACGTCCCAACTGCTTTCGCCGAGGATTTTGATACTCGAAGTTTCGTCGGCCACCGGGTAGCACTCGCGGGTGATGGTTTTGATGAAGGTGGATTTTCCGCATCCGTTGGGGCCGAGAATGGCGACGTGCTCGTTCTGGTCCACGCGGAGGTGGATGCGGTCGAGCACCACTTTCTGCCCGCGCATCACGCTGACGTTCTCCAGATCGAGCAGTGGTGGAAGTGGCGTGGGATCGCTTTGAGCGCTCATGCGGGGCCTTGTTTCTTTGGTTGGGCCAGCGCAGCGATCGTCCCCTTGGTTGCACGCAGATAATCTGCCGGCGCGATCAGGATCTGCAGGCCGCGCATCCCGGCTGAGATCGACACTATATCGAAGAGCTCGATCGTCTCGTCCACAAAGACAGGATAGTCGCGCCTGGCGGCTAGGGCGGTTACGCCTCCTCGAATGTAGCCGGTGAGCGCCTGCAATTCTTTGACCGGGACGAGCTCCATTTTCTTTTCTGCGGCGGCGGTAGCCAGAGCTTTCAGGTCGAGTTCCTGATCGCCGGGGATCACGGCCATGACGATGCCGTGCGGGTCTTTGCTGCGCTCGGGGCGCGCCACCAGTGTCTTAAACACCTGCTCGGGAGGCAGTCCGATTTTGGCGGCCACCGTTTCGGCGGCCAGGTCGTCGGGATCGACTTCGTAGGCACGCAGTTCGTATTGGATGCCCATTTGATCGAGCAGGCGCGCTGCGTTGGTTTTCGGCGGGGCGGTTTTGGCGGGCGGCTTCACGTTGTATATTGTCCAATACGTCTGGTCGGGTGTGCCTGGTCGGGTAGGGGTCCTTCGACTCCGTCGCAATTCACTTCGTGAAGTGCGGCTCCGCTCAGGATGACGTCCAGAGTGCTACGGAGGTTCAATTGCGGCTCCTTTTGCATTGGATTTTAAGCGCTACCGCGCTGTGGATTGTCGCCCATTTTGTGCCCGGCATTTACGTCAGCGGCCCGAAGGCGGCGCTGATCGCCGCGCTGGTCATCGGGTTGATCAATGCCACGCTTGGACTGGTGCTTAAGGTTTTGACGTTTCCTCTGACCATCCTGACGCTGGGCCTGTTCTGGTTTGTGATCAACGCGCTCATGCTGGAGCTGGCTGCGAACTTCGTCAACGGATTTGTGGTGCGCGGGTTCGTCCCGGCACTGATCGGGGCCGTGCTGATGAGTTTGGTGAGCTCGGTTCTGCAGTGGATTGTGATGCCAAGGCGGGAGCGGTAGGCGTCCAGCTGAGCCGGCTCGATTGAGCGGCATGAATTTCCCCACTCGGCTCCGTGGCGAAGGCTAGAGGCTCTCGACATTTTTCTTTAGCTCGCGGGCGATTTCTTCCGGCGCGGTTTCTGGCGCAAACTGCACCGGCTTGCCGATGCGGATCTGGATTTTTCCTGGCGGGGCAATTCGTTTCCCGGCGCGCTTGAGGTCGAACAATCCTTCGATGCGCAGGGGGAGAACCGGAACGCGCAGGTTGCTCGCCAGCATTCCGATGCCAGTGCGGAAGGGCTGAACCTTTCCATCTTCGGTGTAGCGACCCTCGGGAAAAACGAGAATGCTGTAACCACGATCGACGGCCTCTCCGGCATAGGCGAAGCTCTTGCGGAAGCCTGCTTCGCGCGGCAGCGGAAACAGGTTGAGAAGCGTCACACCCAGCGTCCATTGCAGACGATCGTAGATGCGCAGCAACCACGGACGAGTGCGAGCGGATGCGCAGAGAGCTTCCAGGGCTTCACCTCGTGTGGCGGTCGCCAGCCGGTGGCGGATGGGCGCGGGGAGGGCGGTTTGGATAAGACCGATGTCCACGTCGGCAATGTGATTCGAGACTACTAGCAGCGGGCCGGTAACACCGCGGAGATTTTCGCGTCCGATGATGCGGGGGCGACCGAGCAGAAAAACAGCGGGACGCATAAGCAGGTAATGGGCCGCTAAGCGCAGCCAGGTGGCGGGCCAGCGCAAGGTCCAGCGGGGATAGTGAAAACCGTAGCCGGCGCCGCTTGAGCGGAGGGACTCTGGACCGCTTGAACGGGGCGGAGGCCCGTCCCCACGACGATCTCGCAGTAAGTTATCGATGTCGGCTACGGTGGCGGCATTCGCGAATTTTGTCTCGCTCAAGTCCACCTGATAGCGATCTTCCAGAGCTCCCAGGAGTTCGACTCTTTCCAGAGAGCTCAGGCCGAGGTCGCGTTCGATATCGGCATTCGGTGCGAACTGCGGCATCGCGCGACGCGTGACACGCGCTACCAGTTCGGCGAGAGGACTGGCAGCGGGGTCGCCGCTTCCCTGCTTTGAAGATCCGCTCAGGCTGGCAGCAACCGCATCGCGGATCACATTGCGGCGCGGCTTGCCGGTGGAGGTGCGCGGGAAGTCTTCTTCAGGCCACACAAACCACTGCCGCATCTTCTGATATTCGGCAAGCGTTTCGTTGGCTTGCCTGACAACATCTCGCGCGGCGGATTGCTGGGCGGCGGATTGCTGCTCAGCTGTTTCTGCATCGGCACTTTGGCGGTTCAGGATCAGGACGGCGCAGGGTTCGGCGTTGCCTCCGCGCTCAAGCCCAACCACGACGGCATCTCGCACTTTCTTCCGGGCTCGCAACGGGGCTTCCAGATCTTCGGGATAGACGTTCATTCCGGCTGGCGTCACGATCACTTCTTTTTTGCGCCCCTTGAAGAAAAGATTGCCTTCGCCGTCGAGTGTGCCAAGGTCTCCGGTGCGATACCAGCCTTCGTCGCCCGCGACCGGCATGAGTTCGCGGCCGATCCAGTAACCGCTGGCTACACCACTGCCGCGGACCAGGATTTCGCCATCTTCGGCTAGACGCAGCTCGCGGCCGGGGAGAACCTTGCCGATCGAGCCGCGACTGGTGTGGAACGGATGGTTGAGGCTGATGAGCGAAGTAGTTTCGGTGAGGCCATATCCCTGGATGACCGCGTAACCCAGGCGATGCCAGAAATCTTCGGCCTCGCGGTCGAGGGCTGCGCCGCCACTAATGATGGCCAGGAATTTCCACCCGAATTGGCGGCGGATGCGGCGGAAGGTCCACCAGCGGTGAAGGAAGTGTTGATGAGCGGCACGAGCGTAATCGGCAGCGAACGACTCGAGGCGGCTATCGGCCTCCAGATCGCGTTCGATCTTCTGTTTTAGCGAATCGATCAGGCGGGGAACGGCTACCAGCACGGAAACGCGCTCGCGGTGGATGGTCGCGATGATTTCGGTGGGGTTGAAGGTATTTTCGAAGACAACGGTCGCGCCCAGAAGCGGTGGTAGAAAAATTCCGAGGAACTGTCCGAAGACGTGGCTGAGCGGTAGAAGGTTGAGAAAACGCAGCGGATGGACGAGGCGTTCGTACTTGAGATACTTTGCGATCTCGGTTGCGATGGGAGCTAGATTGCCGGCGACGTTGGCGTGGGTGAGCACGACTCCTTTGGGCTCGGCGGTGGTGCCGGAGGTGAAGACAATTTCGAGCGGATCGGATGGCTCAATCGCACATGGCCGAAAGCGATCCGGGGAATATTGCGCAACGGTCACGGAAAGATCGACGGGATCGATGGTGGCAAGTCCTTCAAAATGCGCTGCGCGCTCACGCGGACACAGCGCTAGTTTGGTGCGGACCTGGTGGCGGATGCGCCGGGCGAAATCAGGACTGGAAGCATCATCGACAGGGACGGCCAGAACGCCAGAGAGAGCGCAACCCAGGAAAGCAGCGACCCACTCAGCGCAATTGGGGCTCCAGAGCAGGACCGCATCGCCTTTCACGATATTGCGGGCGGCGAGTTCGCGGGCGAACTGATGAGCGGTTCCGGCGACCTGGGCATAGGACCAGCGTTGGTGACGATAGCCGCGTGGATATACGTAGGCCGGCGCCGCGCCCCAGCGCTCAAAATCGTCGAGGTAGTCCAATAGACTTGCCCGCACACCCTGTTTAGTAGCACAATTTGCGAATCTTTACCGCGACCTTTTGCAATGGGCGGCGGATTCAAAGCGTGGGAGCGAATGGGAAATCATCTGCAGGCTCGCATCGGGATATCCACAGTTCTGGCCACGGGCCTGTTTGCGCTGATCTGCTGTCAACCACCGGCCGCGACCAACCGCACATCGAGCGCTGCGCCGACTACTGCGCGGCACGAGGAAAGCCGGCTGAACAACGGTCCGGTGCGGGACCTGAGCGAGGACGAACGCGCGGGCGGTCACATCCTGCGCAAGCACGTGGGGCAGAGCGAAGAAGATCTGCGGGAGCGGCTGCAGCGCGAGGAGAACATTACAGGGGCTTCCACCTACACGGATCGTCCGACCGCGGAGCACGTGGTCGGGGCGGCGATTGCGCAATCGCAAGACCGGATTCAGAGCTGGCTCAGCCGTCCGGGGCGACATCCGAATCTGGTGTTGGACTATGACTCCGATGAAGCGATCGGGCGCACGATCAATCGCGGCGAGGTTCACTCACGGCCATGCACACACGCGCTGGTGGTGCTAAAGTACGGCGGGCCGAATCAATATTACGTTCTCACTTCCTATCCGGAGTGTCGCTGATGAAATCGCACGACGCAAATTCGAAAGTGGCCATCACTGCGGAAAGCTTTCCCGCGCTTCACACCTTTTTGCGGGGATATTTTCACGAAGATGTGGCCGATGAGTATGGAACTCCTCCGGAAGCAGCCGACCAGTTCTGCGAAGACGCGGAAAGCGACGAGCGAATTCCGGTGGCGCGGGAATGGCAAAAAATCATCGAGTTGACTGCGGGACAAGCACCCGCGTTAAACGCCGCACTTAAGAAGCTGGGCAGCGCGATTCAGTTGAAGGAAGATCAGATTGCGGAGGTCTCCGCTATTTTTGCGCGTTGTTTGAAGCCTGGGCGCAAGGCGGCGAACGAGTAGAACTTCTTTGCTGGCGGCTGCGCCGGCTGTTTCCTCTCGCACGGCGCAGCCCCAGTTTCGATCCAACTTTCCGCCTGGTTACTGGCGAGCCTCCAACATGACTGCGCCTTCCATGTGGCGATGCATGACGGCCGCGGCTTCGGCTTCAGCATCGACCAGCTTCTGGTGGCGATCCCATTCCGCGCGCATTGCCATCTCTTTGACGTGGAAGCGGGACTCGCGGCGCGCATCGTCAACCCGAATCAGCACTTCGTTGTTCTGGAAGTGAAATCTGGTCGTTTCCGCGAGCGGCACAAGTTGATCTGAAGTTTTGCCGACGATCACATAGACGACTTTGTCGGTGACGAGCACATACTCGGGGCATTGGTCGGCCGAGGGAGCCTGGGCGGCGCCGGACATCGCGTTCATGAACGCATGGTGCTGCGCCATGCAATCGGTCATGCGCATGCGAACGATCGTGCCCTGGTCCGGGCTGCGGTTTTCGGCGGCCAGGAAAAGGGGCAGCGCGTAGAGAAGAACAACAAGCAGCAGAGAGCGTTTCATAAGTCTTCAGTCCTCGGGATTACTGGGGTAGTAATATCCGCGCCGGCAGTGAAACTGCAGGCCCAGATCATGAGTGGGAAGAATGCGCACCGGATGAAAGCCGGATGCGTGGTTCGGGAGTCTGTAGGAAACCGTGTAGGCAGCGTGGAAATCCTCGAGAACGGCGTCGAGAATTTTGGCGGAGCCGGCCTCGACTGGGAGATACCTGCCTCCGGTATAAAACGACAGGTTACGCAGAACCAGCGTGGTGGGATGAACGTGAGGCGCGGGGCTGATATCGATGCTGTAGATGGCGACGTCGTTGTCGAGGGCGGAGTTGAGGGCGTCGGTTAGAGATTGCAGGCTGATGGTGTCCGCGCCATCGGAAAACAGGATCAGGACTTTGCGGGTGTGAGGATCGTTCGGGCGGGCGAGCAGGCGAACACCGAAGACGATGCTGTCGTAGAGCGGCGTCTGGCCTGCGCTGGGGATTGCAGGGAGCGATTGCGCCGCGGCGAGGGAGCGGCAGTTTCGCTCGCACACAACTGCCGGCTTCAGATCGCGGAAGGAAATGAGGGAGAGGGATTCATCGGGAAGACCGCTCTGAGCGATGACTTGAAGAGCGGTTGCCGTTTCCTGGTGGAACTGCGAGGTGGCCGATCCACTCGCATCCACGAGCACGGCTACATCCATGCGGGTGTACGCGGAGCGAGTAAAACTGCGGAAGTCGCGCACGACGAGATCCTGATCGACGATGGCAAAGTCACTGGGCTGGAGCGTGGCAATGACGCGGTCGCTCTGGTCGGTGGTGGAAAATGTCATCCGCACTTCGGCGACGCTGGAGCGGAGAGTCAAGTCCGCGGGTGTAACGTTGGACTGGGCGAAGGCGCGATCAGTGGGGCCGCTGAAGATTAGTCCAGCGAAAAGGACCAAAAGAATCGCGGCGGGGAGGGCGGAAAGGGCTTGGTTCTTGGGCACACTGGGAAGATCGGCCCTTCGTGCAGAACTTTAGGACCGCCGCCATGTGAGTCGGTTACCCCTGTCATTTTTGGTGGTGCCCGTCGTTTTCTGGCGGTCGAGTCGATGGCAAGGCGAACTTTCGCTTCCGGAAATGGCTCTGTACGGCGCAAGAACAGAAAAGGGCGGGGAGTAATCTTCCCCACCAGTTACCTTTGACTGAGTGGCCAAACTTTAATCGGCCAGTGGTTTCGCTTTGGTTCCGGGCTTGACTCCGGAGTGCTTCCTGGCCTCGGCGATCATCTGTTCGACTTTATCTTTACCCTCGTAGTTGGGGTTGGTCTTCAACAGTTTTTCCCAATCCGCCACGGCGCCGTTGATGTCCATCTTCCCTTGCCACTTGACGAGGCCGAGGTTGAAGAGAGTGTTGGGCTTGTTGGGCTCGTAGGTCAGAGCTTTGTTGAATTCCGCGATCGCAGTGTCGGCATTCCCCATGTACCAGTAGGCGGTCGCCATGTCGGTGCGGACGCCGGCATCGGCGGGCTTGGCCTTGAGCGAGCGTTCGTAGTAATCGACGGCGATGGGATACTGTTGGGCGTCGTAATAAAAGTTGCCGATGCCGGTGAGCAATTCCGGATTGTTGGGGTCGGACTTGAGTTTCTCCAATAAAGGAGCGGCCTGCACGTCCGCCATTTTCTTAAGCTGGTCGGGAGTGGGCTGAGAGTTCATGCCCCCGCCCATGGCTGCAGGCGTGGACGCGGCGGGGGCGGGAGTCTCGACCGCTGCCGCCGCCGGAGACTGCGAGCCGCGAATGAGCCAGCCGCCGGCCATGCCGAGCAGCAGACAAACCACGGCGAGAGTGTAGGCTTGCACTCCTGTCCACTTCACGCCCGAAGAATTGTTGGTTTCTGACATTCCTGTGCTCCTTATCGACCTGAAATCTAGTTTGCGCTCTGTGCCTTAACGTCGGCCATCAGCTTCTGGACCTGCGCTTTTTTGGATGGATCCAGCTCGGGATTGGTTTTCAGCAGTTGCGTCCACGCAGCCAAAGCGCCCTTGGAATCTTTTTTTGCTTTCCAGCGAATCATGCCCAAGTTGAATAACGAGTTCGCATCCTTGGGATCATCGGTGGTCGCCTGCGTCAGCTGCTGCAGGGAACCGTCGGCATCGCCAAGGTAGTAAAGGCAGGAAGCCATCTGGGTGCGGATGGCGATGTTCTTAGGCTTGACTTCGAGAGATTTGCCGTAATAATCCGCAGCCGTCTTGAACTGATGGGTAGAAAAGTAAATGTTGCCGAGGTTAATAAGCAGGTCCGCATTCTTAGGATCATTTTTTAGCTGGGCCAGCAAGGGCTCGGCTTTCTGGTCGGCCATCTGCTTCATCTGATCGAGATTGGGCTGGCCGCCCATGCCGGGAGCGCCCATTGCCCCGTGGCCGGGAGGGAGAGCAGCTCCTTGAACCTGGGCCGCGCTGGGAGGAGGGACTGGTGACCGTGAGCCGCGGAACAAGTATCCGACCGCCAAGCCGATGACCAGGCAAACTGCCGCCAGCACATATACCTGGCTGGTCCCCCACCCGGAGGAGGACGTTTCCGTCGTCACCACTTCATTCGCCATGATGTTTGACTCCCAAGCTTTGCTCGCCAGTTGCGGGCAGCGGCGTTGCGCGTGATGTTGAGAGCGCGCTTCCCCGGCTGATCTACTCCAATTTTGACCCTGACTACCTTAATTGCCAAGGCTGGTATTGAACAGCAAGTGCCATCACAGACGGCTGTGACCCTCGTCACATGGGGCGGGAAAAGCGAAGTTCCAATTTCCTGGCGGGGAAGCTCACGGGAGGTGACCAATGGCGGACGGCATCGGCGGGGCGTTGCGCTAGAATAGAGCGGGTTTCGATGGCAACCGAGAAAATCCTGATTGTGGACGACGAGCGCCTGGTGCGCTGGTCGCTGCGCCAGAAGTGCGAAGAGTGGGGTTATCACGTCTCCGAGGCGGAGGCGGGCGAGCCGGGGCTGAGGCTCGCGCAAGTGGAATCGCCCGACCTCGTCCTGCTCGACGTGCGCCTGCCTGACATCAACGGGATCCAGGTGCTGGAGCAACTCAAGAAAAACGAGGGCGCTCCGGCGGTAATCATGATCACGGCCGATCCGCAGCTCGACGATGTGAAAGTCGCCATCAAGCTGGGGGCCTACGATTTCATCGGGAAGCCTCTCGATTTCGACGAACTGCACGTCACGATCAAGAACGCTCTGGAAGCGACGCGTCTGCGCTCGGAGGTGCAGTCGCTGCGCGGCGAGATGAAGCGGCGCGCGGGTTATCACGAGATTGTCGCCAACTCTTCCAAGATGACGGAGCTGATGAACTTCGTCCGCAAGGTTGCCTCGAGCGAAGCCACGACGATTCTGATTCAGGGCGAAAGCGGGACCGGCAAAGATCTGATTGCCAAGGCGATTCATTATGAAAGCAGCCGCCAGGAGCGGCCTTTCGTGGCGATCAACTGTTCGGCGATTCCCGAGACGCTGATGGAAGCCGAATTGTTCGGCCATGAGAAAGGCGCCTTCACGGACGCCAAGCAGATGAAAAAGGGCCTGTTCGAAATGGCCGATGGCGGATCGCTGTTTCTGGACGAAATCGGCGAACTGTCTCCTCTGCTGCAAGCCAAGCTGCTGCGCGTGCTGGAAGACCAGGTGATCCGCCGGATTGGCGGGGTGCGCGATATGCAGGTGAATGTTCGGGTCATTGCCGCTTCGAACCGCGATCTGGAAAAAGAGGTGCGCGAGGGGCGCTTCCGCCAGGACCTCTATTATCGCCTGGCCATTATTGCCATTTTTATCCCTCCGTTGCGCGAGCACAAGGAAGACATCCTTCCGCTGGTCGATTTCTTCATCGAGCGCTACAACCAGCGCTTTCGCAAGTCGGTACGCGGCATCACCGAGGAGACCAAGAGACTGTTGATGCAAAGCAACTGGCCGGGGAACATCCGCGAACTGCGGAATTCCATCGAGCGCGCCATGATTCTTGAAGATGAGAGCATGTTGCGGCCGGCTTATTTGCCTTTCGCCGTGAACCAGGCGAGTGGAGGAAGCATTACGGCTTTTGAGCATAGCGCGGCGCGCGACAATGGGCAGAGCTTGCCAAACGGACGTTTTCTGCCCCGCCTTTACATTCCTGAAGGCGGCACGTCGCTCGAAGAAGTGGAACGCGCGATGGTCGAGATCGCGATGAAGCAGGCGAGCAACAATCAGACGCATGCGGCGAAATTGCTCGACATCAGCCGCGACGCTCTGCGTTACAAGCTGAAGAAATTCGGGCTTGGGCACGCCGACGATGCGGAGGTCGAGGCTTCGTCGAAGGAAGTGGGATAGGATTTTGTGGGGCGCGGATGTCTCCACGGACTGCGGACGATACCGGACGCCAGGGTACCCCCTCCCCCCATCGGTATATTAGAATCAATACTTTACGCAGGCAATTCCTTCCAAAGTATTCAAAAATAGTCAGTTAAAGGCAAGTATTGATTGCGCTCGACTTAGCTTTGAGATCCCGCCTGGGTGTGGCTAACTGGCGGCGGGGTATGGCCGGGAAGCCGGTGAGCGCTGGCAATGCGGCTGGTTGAATTATTTTTTCAAAGAATGATTGCGCAGAACACGTTTTGTGCTCTCTTTCAGTTTGAGCGTTTGCGGCACTAAGTCAAGGAAATCTTCACGATCGTGGATGCCAGCCACACGGGCCGGCGACGGTGGTGTAATATTCAAGTTTGGTCTTTGAAGGTTGACCCCACGCTGTTCTTCGCAGCGAATCATGTCGGGACGTAGCGCAGCCTGGTAGCGCACTTGCTTGGGGTGCAAGGGGTCGCGAGTTCAAATCTCGCCGTCCCGACCATTTTCTCGCCCGGACTCGGGGTCCTTCACTTCGTTCAGGCTCACGGGCCGCCTGCAAGTCCATCGTCACAAGGTTAGCTCGCTGTCGCAATGCCGGAGGCTACGCTGCGCCGGCAGGCACCGGTTTTCCTCAGCGCCTAAAGGCTTACTGAAGGGGAGGCTATTGCCGCAGCGGTAAAGCGCTGCGCCACCCAAAACCAAGGGCCGCATCGGATGTTTCCGCAGTTGCCTGTAAAACCAAGGGCCGCATCTCATGTTTCCGCAGATGCCTGTAGGTGCAAGGGGTCGCGAGTTCAAGTCTCGCCGTCCCGACCAATTTCTTCTTTTCGCTTCGGTTTAGTGATCCCAGCCCTTGCAATTCTTGGGAGTTTGGGGCAACGTTTGGGGTTGCGAAAAAGGAGAATTTCCCGACATGATCTATCTTCTCGTCCATCACGAAGTGGCCGACTATTCCACCTGGAAGACGGTTTTTGACTCGTCGCTCGACTGGCGGACCAAGCAGGGTGAGCGTAACTGCCGTATTTTCCGGGGAGTGCAGAATCCAAATGAGCTGACGCTGATGTGCGAATGGGAGAGCTTCGAGAGGGCGCAGGCGTTCATCGGCTCCGGGGAGCTGAAGACGAGAATGGCTAGCGCGGGGGTGAAGGGCGCTCCGCGGGTAGATTATCTTACCGAAATGTTCAGCATCCGGCGCAGCGCGGCGGACTGAGCATTGGTCCGCCAGAAAGTGCGTTTATCGGCAGAGCAAGAGCCGGACTTCCCCGGGAATTTCGCGGGCGAGGGCGCCCGCGCCACACTTGTTCAAAGCTTCCCGGGCGCTTGATCGCTTGGGCTGGCGGCTTACTTTTTTCCGGGGCGCGGAATCCCTTTGCCTGGTTTGGCATCCAAAGAACCGATACCGGCAGACCAGACCTTGGGGAGTCTCTGATCAGGCCACTCGGCAAAAGTTCAAACCACGGGGTGCGAGGGTCCACAGAGGAACCGAAGGCTCAATCGGACTTCGCTGACTAGCGGATTCGTTCGAGATCTATATCACTGTTCTGGCCTGTCCGCGCTTCGAATTTCAAATCTGCACGATCAGGAGAATCCCATGGCCAAGAAAACGATCTCCAACAATGCCGGCAATTCCGGAAAAGTTTCCGCTCAACCGCGGTTCCACCAGTCAGCCGCCGAAATCCAGCGCTTTGGCACCGTGACCAGCATGCAGCCTCTGCAACTGGAAGAACCGGTGCGGCTGGAAATGACGGAACAACTGAACCAAATGCTGGCGGACACGATGACGCTGCGCGATCTCTACAAGAAGTCGCATTGGCAGGTCGCGGGACCGACGTTTTACCAGCTCCACCTGCTGTTCGACAAGCACTATGAAGAGCAGAGTGAACTGGTGGACACGATCGCGGAACGCATTCAACTGCTGGGAGGGATCAGCATCGCGATGGCGGCGGATGTCGCCGAGACGACGCGGATTCCGCGGCCGCCCAAGGGACGGGAAGAGGTTCCGGTGCAACTGTCGCGCCTGCTGGACGCGCACCAGTTGATCATCGAGCACTGCCGCGAACTGGCGGAGCGCGCCGACAAACTGGGCGACCAGGGCACCAACGATATGGTGGTGAGCAATGTGCTGCGCACCAGCGAACTGCAGGTATGGTTCGTCAGCGAACACCTGGTGAATGAGCCGCTGGTCGAAGCGGAGGACACGACGACGCGGAGATCGGCGTAGGCTCAGCTCTCAGCTCCTTCGACAGCCTGGCTGCTGCGCTTCGCGTAGCAGCCACTTCGCTAAGGATGACTCGGATGTTCTTGGGACGTCGGGGGCGGTGCCGCGTTAAAGCGTTATCGATCGCGTTCAGGATCTGGCGGAGAGGATGTGGAGTATCTGCTGCAGCTCGTGGCGCAGGTAGGCTACGTTGGTGGACGGATTCGACGGGAAAGGGAGCGCGGACTGATTGCGCTCGGACTTCATTTCTTCACGCAACTGGGCGCGGGCACCGGGGATAGTGAATCCATCTTCGTAGAGCAGTTTCTTGATGCGGACCACGGATTCCACGTCGCGCTTGCGATACATACGCTGGCCGGTGCTGCCCTTTACGGGCTTGAGCTGGGGAAATTCGGTCTCCCAGAAGCGGAGCACGTAGGCGGGCAGGCGGCAGAGGTGGGCGACTTCTCCGATGCGAAAGTAGAGCTTGTCGGGAATGATGATTTCGGCGTCGCGGGCCGATTTTTTCAAGGTTTTTTTTCGCACCGTCATGGGAGCGGTTTCACTAACCTCAACTATAGCTTTAATAGGCGTTTTAGCACGATACGGGTTCCGGTACAATCCCTGAAAGTACTGACCTGCCCTTCCGTGTGGTTCCCAGACCCTTCCGTATTTGCGCTCTTCCGGGCGACGCGGGGAAGTTTTACGGCTGGCGGCCTTCGAGAGCAACGTTCTTGAGAAGACCCAACAGGCTGATCGCCAGTCCTGCCAGCATGGCGACTCCTAACACGGCCAGCGTGCTGCGCGCGATACCACCTTTATAGAGGAAGACGAACCAGCGATCCCAGCCCAGGCCGAGGCGGGCGGGCTGGGAACTGTCGAAATATTTCCAGAACAGGTGAATCGGGCCGCTTAACGAGTAGTTGAGGCGGTAGGTCCAGTGGGCGTCGTAGTAGTGTCCGCGGGGCGCCTGGTCTTCCATGAAACTCGTGGCCAACGAGACGGCTTGCACGAGCAGGCCTAGCACTGTGAGTGAGACAGCCAGGATCTTCAGTCCGGTTCTCGATCGCGCATAAACGTCGGCCAAGAAGGGGCCTAGCGCGAGGCAAAGAAAGACTATTGCCGGGACGAGATACCTTGGGCCTACGCAGTATCCGCCCTCCCATTGAGAATATTTCGCGTAGAAAAGAAGCGCGGCCAGCGGGAAGAGCCCGGCGACGGTCGCCAGGGCGCGGTCGCGCTGCCAGAGTTTCTTGAGTCCCGCGAGCGCGAGGAGCACGGGCGGGGCGAAAATAAACACCGATTTGCCGGGGGAGAGCAGGAATCCGTAGAGCCCGGTGAGGATCGGGGTGTCAAAGCGATTGAGTTGCTTTGCGCCTTCGGCGGCGGCGGGATATCCGAAGGCCAGCGGACTGCCAAAGAGTAACGCATTGTGCGCCAGCAGAATCGCCACGCCTACGGCGGATGTTACGCACAAGGTAAACGCGGCGCGCAGGGCGGGTTTTCCGGCGCGCGCCATGATCGCCAGGGCAAATATTCCGATCGCGAGCACGTTGGTGGGGCGGACGATGGTGGCCAGGCCGAGGATCAGGCCTCCGATGGCCGCCGTTTGCAACGGAGTCGGGTCGCTGTTGCAGACTGTGGCTTGCGGGTTATCTCGCGGGCTTGCCGGCGAAGACAAGACGAGCCACGCCACGCCTGTGAAGATCGCTGAGGACAGTGGCTCGGAGAAGAGCCATGCGGAATACGCGAAGACCGGCGTGGCGAGTCCCAGCATGGCGGTCGCGATCAATGCGGGGCGCAGAGGGATATCGATTCCTACTAGGAGCAGAAAGAAGAAGGTCACGGTGAGCGCCGCAAAGGTCGCGCTGCTCAGGGTTGAGGCGAAGGCGACTACGAGGTCGGTGTCGTCGTTGCCGGGAGGATCATGAGGGACTCCGGGCAGACGCGCGAGCACGTATTGTCCGAGGGCATACCAGGGGGCGCAGGCCAAGGCTTGTCCGGGGGGATAGGCGGCGCGGGGCTGGCCGTGGACGTCGTACCTTCCGTAGAAATTGTGCAGGGCGACGGCTTGCGGGACGGCGGTTGTTCCGTGGAGGACCAGACTTTCGGTAGTGTAAAGCGTGTTGTATTCGTCGGGAGTGCGGACGCGTCCGGTAGAGGTCAGGAGGTAGAAAAACTGGAAAGTGGCGAAAAGCCAAAGGGCCGGATGGCGCCGATGGAACGGTCGCGCGTGGGTCGAAGGCGACAAGCGTGGATCGGGAGTCTGCACCTTATTTTGATCGTATCAAGCCGGTGCGCGGGGTAGCCGGGATGCATCATCGCGGTTACTAGGAGGAAATCTGCAGAAGGAAAAGCCTCCCGAGAGGTGCTTCTCCTGGGAGGCTTTGGGGAAAATCTAGGACGAGCATCGTCCGCTTAGTGTTTCTTTTTCTTGGCGGCTTTCTTCTTGGTTGCCATGAAGTGATTCCTCCGTTTGAACGATTTTTGTTCTCCCAAGGTTCGACAGGGCACCTTGATGCCCGTGCTACCCCACTTGTGGTATGAGTAGCTGTCCTACTACAAGATATTGCCATGGGTCTGTAATTTGTCAACACAAATCTATTGCGCTCTTGCGATTTTGGCGGATGACGTGCCAACGCTCATCTGTGGTTCACGATCGAATTTTCAATTTAGTTTGGGGCCGGCGATGCGTTCAAACCTGTGGGGCGAGTCAATGGAGCAAGCGCTGTGCGATAATTTCAGCAGAAAAAATATATGTCTGAGCACACCGTTTTCTGCGCAAAGCTACAACAGCAACTGCCGGGTCTCGACGAGGCTCCGTTTGACAGCGACCTGGGCAAAAGAATCTATGAGCATGTATCACAGCAGGCGTGGGGGCAGTGGGTGGAGCACTGCAAGATGCTGCTCAACGAGTACCGTCTGAATCCGGCGCGCAAGCAGGATCAGGAAGTGATCGTGAAGCAGATGGAGCAATTTTTCTTTGGGGAAGGGGCCGACGCCTCCTCAAGAATATGTCCCGCCCTCGCACTGAGGCGCGTCCACTTTTGGTTTCCCGCAGGCATGAAAAGCCGCGCTGGGCAGGCCAATCCCGGCCATCAACGGGATCATGCGACAGTTGCCGGCCGATTACTGACGCGGTTACCTTTCTTAGGTTGTTAGTTTCCAATTCATCACCTCGTAACAATTTTCAATAACAATCAATGTCATGGGGCTCCCGGTCTACGACACGCTGATTCTGTCGGACCTGCATCTGGGCGCGGACATGAGCCGCGCGCGCGAAGCTCTGCGCGTCTTGCAGGAGACGAGTTACCGGCGGCTCATCCTGCTGGGTGATATTTTTGCCGATCTGAATTTCGGGCGGCTCAAAAAAGAGCACTGGAAATTTCTCGGATACATCCGCAAGCTTTCGAACCCCAAGCGCAAAGTCGAAGTGGTGTGGGTGGAGGGAAATCACGACCACGGGCTGACCGAGATCATGTCGCACCTGGTGGGGGTGCGCGTGTACCAGGAGTATCAATGGAATTACCGGGGGCTGCGTCACGTTGCGGTGCATGGACACCAGTTCGACAGCTTCGTGGTCAAGAATGTCAGATTCAATTATTGGTTTGGGACGCTGCTTTATCTGCAACTGCAAAAGTGGGATTCGAAAAACAAAGCACTGACGCGCTTTCTCGATCGCCTGGGCACGCGCTGGCAGCGCCTTTCGGAGAAAGTCGCCGAGGGGGCACTGGCCCATGCGAAGCACCATCAGGCGGAGAGAATTTTCTGTGGACATACCCATGTCGCACTGCACAAGCAAGCGCCAGGGGCTGATTATTTCAACTGCGGGGCATGGATCGACGAGCGCCTGACATACATTACGGTCGGCGAAGACGGTGTGCAGATCCACGAATATGTGGCTCGGGCTGGGGCGACTGAGGCCGAGCATCATTTCCAGGAACATATGAATCACGAGGAACGCGACTCCGAGTTCGGCGGTTTCGGCGACGAGATATTCTCTGACGACGAAGAACCGGTGGCAGGGACAATCAAGGAAGAAATGAAAGATGGCCAGTACCAACGCGTTGGTAACTGACTCACACCTCGAACAGCAGCCCGGCGGGCGAAGACTGACGATTGTCTTCCACCACGCGGGCGGCGGGCATCGAAACGCAGCCGAGGCGCTACGAACGACACTGACGCAGCCGGGGGTTGCGCTGCGAGGGCAGCCCTGGGATGTCGAGTTGCTCGACATACAGGAACTGCTCGACTCGCTGGATTTGATCCGGCGATTCACGGGCATACGGATTCAGGACACTTATAACCAGATCCTGCGGCGCGGCTGGACCCGATTTACGCCGCAACTTCTGCGGATCCTGCAGGGAACGATCTGGTTGTACCACGGGCCGATCGTGAAGGCGCTCGAAGGGTATTGGGCGAAACATCCGACCGATGTTGTGTTGTCGGTGATTCCGCATTTCAATCGCGAACTGGCGGAGAGCCTGCGAAAGAGCCGGCCCAAGCCGCCGTTTGTTACGCTCATCACCGATCTGGCGGATTATCCTCCGCATTTCTGGGTGGAGCGCGAATCGGAATACGTGATTGCCGGGACCGACTGGTCTCGGGAGCAAGCCCTGAGCATGGGCCATCCCGACGATCATGTTTTTCAGACGTCGGGGATGGTTCTGAAACCGAAATTTTACGAAGAGAAGATTGCCGGCAGAAGCGGGACCGACCGGATCGCCGAACGGGCGCGGCTGGGGCTTGAGCCCGACTGCCTGACGGGAATTGTCCTGTTTGGAGGCCACGGTTCGCAGGTCATGGTCGACATCGTCAAGCGGCTTGATGAGAGCGGGACGGACGTGCAACTGATTCTGATCTGCGGGCATAACCAGAAGCTGGCGGCGGAGATTAACGCGCTCAAAACACGGAAGCCCAAGCTGGTTCTTGGTTTCACGGAGAACGTCGAGCACTACATGGCGCTGGCGGACTTTTTTATCGGCAAGCCGGGGCCGGGCTCGATCAGCGAAGCTTTGCAGTTCCACCTGCCAGTGATTGTGGAATGCAATGCCAAGACGCTTCCGCAGGAGCGTTACAACGCGAAGTGGGTTGCTGAAAAAGGCTTCGGAATGGTTGTGAACAGCTTTCGGGAGATCGCGCCGGCGGTGCAGCGACTGATTGAACCTTCTAACTTTGATGAAGTGCGGCGGAAGACCTCAACATACTCGAACCGGGCACTGCAGGAAGTGGCCGACGTTCTTGAGAGATGCTATGCGGGGACCAGGGCAGCGAGAATCGCATAGTCGAGAGTTTGGACCTGCGGACTGACCGCGTCACCGATTTCTTCGGGCGTCGTTTCTTCGGGCGTCGTTTCTTCGGTCTACGTTTTTCGTTCGTTCGCTCTTTTCCTTCTGCCTACAGTGAGCTGTCCGTCACGGTCAGGAGATCCATGTATCGACTCTGGCCTTCCCGGCGGTCAGGATGGATTGATGCGGACAAGCGAGCGAAACCCACATGAAAATCCCGTGCCGGGGCCGGACCCTGCGCCGGCGCCGGTGAGTGAACCACCGAACGGCGATCCGGAGAACCAGACGCCGAACGCACCGGTTGATGAGCCGGAACCGGTGGTGCCGCAGCACGTTTCGCGATGGCTCGCTTGATCACCCCTCATCCCGCTAGAAGTGAAACGCGATTCCGGTGGAGAAGCGGACGCCGTTCTGGGTATTGCCGTAGAAACGGGTTTCGATCCAGTCGAGCTGACCGCGGATGGAGACGGGGCCGGCTACGCGGTAATCCAAGCCTCCACCGGCTGCGTTCGCGAACGACGTGTTGGAGTCAGAGATGCCGTTGGAGCGGCTGATGTGTCCGCCGCCAACCAGGAACTCGGCGAAGGGCCGCACGCGCGAGACCTGGAAGGAAACCCTTGGGCCGAACAGAAAATTATGCTCGCTTACGTCGGCATTGATTCCGGAGAATGTGCCGCTCCCGTAGTGGCCGTCGATGTCGACGACTAATCCGACGAAGGGGAAGATTTTGCCCTCTAGTGAGGCATCCCAGCCATTGGTATTGATCGTGTCGTTGGAAACGACCGGCGTGCGGTCATACGAATAGCCAAAGAACACATTGCCTTTTGGGACTTGCGCTGCGGCCGACACGCACAGCACTGCTAACGACATTAAAACTAACCCTAACCTTTGCATTTTTCGAGTCTCCTGCATTGTGACCTAAGACGAAGGAACTTGTAACGAACTAGATGCACCAGCGCTGCCAGGCTTTGCCTGAGCAAAGCTCTCTCGTTACCATTTTGCCGGCGTCTGCTTAGGGTGGGGAGGGCCTGAGGACCGGGATTCAAGAAACGGGTCGGGGCCGCGTTCTGTTTCGCTGACGCGTCAGCCGCGGCGGCGATAGAAAATATTAAATTCGAATCCGGGATTGGGCGGGAAGATTTCGGCGATCTTGCGGAGGCGTTCCGCCATGGGCGCGGGCGCCAGGAGAGGGTAATCGCGCTCCCGCAGATCGTGGTAGTCGACGTCGAGATACAGCGAGAGCAGGTAGATCGAGATTGCATCGGCAAAGCTGGCCGCGAGGTACTCGTTCTTGTATTTCTCCGCATCGGGGCCGTGGCCGGTTGCCAGTTTGCGGGCTTCCCACGCATCGAGTGAGGTTTCGCCGCGCACTCCGGACTCGACCTGCAGCCAGGCCAACTCGGCGAAGGCGGCGGAGACTCCGGCACGCTCGACGAGGGCGTGGCCCACGTTGATATAAAACTCGAAGGCGATGGAAAACTTGTCGTCCATCAGGCGGGTTGATATGAACACGCATTGCGCGTCGCCAATGTTCAGGTTGCGATGACATACGGCGTCATCGCTGAGGACGACATCGTAGCGGTCCGCGATGACGGTTTCGTCGCCCTGATTGATGGTCAGGGGGACGAAATAGTAGGCTTTGCGAGTGAGCGAAGCGGCGATGGATCCGGGCACGGCTGCGATCATGCGATCGAGATCGTTCTCGGCGATCGTGACCTCGCCGGCTCGGGCATAGCAGATGCCATTGGCGGACTGCGAGACGGGACTGAGTTGTACGATCTCCGCGGGGCTGCGGGTGATCGCCGAAGCGGCTTGCGACATCTTTGTATTGTAGCGTATGGGAACGGGCTTTCGGCCTTCGGCTCTCGGCTCTCGGCTTTCGGCTCTCGGCTTTCGGCTCTGGGCTTTCGGCTCTGGGCTTATCGGCTCTGGGCTTATCGGCTCCATGCCCCGGGTTTCGGCCGCGGCTGCAATGGAGGCAAAGAGGTCGGACCTGGTGTAATTTAGGACTATGCTGAAATCCGGATCAACTCGCCGGCGCTGGCTTGGCATTCCAGCGCGCGTATTTGGGTTCACCTTTCTTTTGACGCTGCTGTCATTCGCGGTGGCGCTGCTGCTTAGCATTCTCGGGACAATTGTCTACGCAGAGGTGGAGCATCTTCCACCCAATCTTATGTTTGCCTACAAGCACATTGCGTTTCCCGCTGCGCTTTTTGCCGGAGGGATTGTACTGATGGTCACGCTGGTGGTCGAGATCCGGAATTACCGCTGTCAGCTTTCAGCTATCAGCCATCAGCCATCAGCAAAAACCTCAATGCACTCGCTTTAGTGTCCTATTGATCTTTAATGTCCTATTGATCTATGAGCGACTTATCCGCCAACTCAACGATCAAGGTCCGCATTGCGATTCCGATGCCGCATTCGGGCGACCGCGATTATGCGGAGCGGTCGGTGACGCAATATGAGAATGCGGTGCGCAAGGCGGGTGGAGAAGCGGTGCGCGTGGAACTGGATCAGTCTCCCGCCGAGATTCGAAAGCAGATTGAAGGCTGCGATGCGGTGCTCTTACCGGGCAGCCGGGCCGACGTCGATCCGGAGAAATATCACGCGCCGCGACATGAAAAAACCGTGGAAACCGATGCCAGGCGCGATGCCGTCGATTGCCTGCTTCTGGAAGATGCGTATCGTGCGCGCAAGCCGGTGCTGGGGATCTGCTATGGATTGCAGTCGCTGAACGTATTTTGTTCCGGGTCGCTGGTACAGCATATCGAGTCGGCGATCAATCACAGCGCGGGGCGCACGGTGGCAAATGCGCACACCGTGGAAGTGGAGGCCGGGTCGCGGCTGGGGGAGATTATCGGGACGGTGGAAGAGCCAATCGCGGTGAATTCTTCACATCACCAATCAGCCGAAGTGGCGGGGGAAGGGTTGCGGATCGTGGCGCGCTCTTCCGCCGATGGGGTAATTGAGGCGCTGGAAGGAACGGCGCGGGATCATTTTGTGCTGGCTGTGCAATGGCATCCGGAGAGGTCGGTGAACGATGGGCCGGAGGTGGCGGAGCCGGCGCAGAAAATCTTTCAGGCGTTTATTGCAGCGGCTCGGGCAAAGCATGCCGAGTTGGCGGCGGCGCGCTCTTCCAGCGAAGTTTCACTCTGAGCGCAACGCTTTCGCGCCGACGCGAGAGACAGCAGGTCCTTCGCTTTGCTCAGGATGACAAAATTGGGAGGGGGATCGTTGCAAGGCTTCAGCAGCATTGTTGCAAGCTATCCCAATTTTTCAGATGCGACTTTTTTCAGATGCGACTTAAGAGCACGGTCACGTGCGCGATCGCGGCGTTGTCGGTGCCCATGCCTTCGGGGGTTTTCGCTTTGATGCCGACACAATCGCCGGGAATTCCGCAGAGTTCGGCTACATGCTTTCGGATCGCCGCTGCGTGTGGGCCGATCTTTGGAGCGGCAAGGATAAGGGTTGAATCCATGTTGACGAGCTCGTAGCCCGCATCCGCGACGCGTTTTAAAGCTTCGCGAAGAAATACGGCCGAGTTTGCGCCCTTCCATTGGGGATCGGATGGGGGAAAGAGCGAGCCGATGTCGGGGCCGGCGATTGCTCCCAGGAGTGCGTCGGTGAGGGCGTGGAGAAGAACGTCTCCGTCGGAGTGGCCGCCCAGACCTTTGTCGTAGGGAAGGGTGAGGCCTCCGATGAGGAGGGGGATTCCGGAGGTGAACTCGTGCGAGTCCCAACCGTAGCCGATGCGAAGTTGAGGTTTCATAGTTGACGGGCAATGGGCGGTGAAAACCATTTTCAACCGCCGAGACGCCGAGAGCGCCGAGCATCTCTTTTCGTTTTTCTTTGCGACCCCCGGCGTCCCGGCGGAGGAAATCCAGCAACGGGCAGCGGCTATCCAGTGCTTTTCAAATAGAACTCTGCCAACTCCATGTCGGCGGGAGTGGTGATTTTTATGTTTCTCGGGGAGCCCATCACAACGGCTACCTCCAGACCGGCTCGCTCGATCAGGGAAGCTTCGTCGGTGCCGAGAAATCCATCAACGGCGGCTTCATCGAAACCTTTCTTCAGGATGTCATAGCGGAAGCCCTGCGGCGTCTGCGCCATGACTACTGCTGGCGCGCGGAATCGTCGCTTTGATGATGGCGCCTTCGGCGGTTCGATCGACCTGCTTGACGGTATCGACGGCAGGCCATCCGGCGATGGCGGCGTGGTGCTTTTGGGCGGCTGCAATGACGTGGAGGATGATTTCAGGCGTAACGAACGGACGGACGGCATCGTGCACGAGCACGAGGTCTTCGGGATCGGCAGCGAGTTTGGTCAGCGCGCTGGCGACGGAATCCTGGCGATGCTCTCCGCCTTCGACGATCTGCAACCGCTTGCTGAGGATTTCGGGAAACTGCTTTTCGAATTGCGTGCGGAAGCCGGCGATCTCGTCCTTGCGCAATGCGACGACGATTTCGTAGACAGCGGGCGTGGCGGCGAACACGCGCAGGGTGTGGACCAGAATCGGCACGCCGCCCAGTTCCTTGAACTGCTTGCTGGGAGCCGGTTTCTTCCTCACTTCTCGGGCGAAGGCGAGGCCATGCGCGTGCCCAGTCCGGCCGCCGGAATGATGACAAATACCTTCATAGGGGCGATCAGTATAGTACAGCGGCTGGAGGTGTGCGTCGAATCGCGAAGAGCGGCGGGGTTAATCAGCGGCGCGGTCGATGGACAGCGGCGCGGTCTTCTTAGGGGCTCGGCGGGAAGCCCGCCGGTGCCCGTGGCACGGAGGCACCGCGACTGGAGCGGTGACGGATGCCTTTCGACTCGTGGCGGCTGCCAGCGCGCTCATCCCACTTGCCGAAAATCATCTTGCCGGCGGTGGTTTGCAGGACCGAGGTCACGGAGATGTCGATGGTCTTGCCGATCATCTTGCGCGCGTTGTCGACCACGACCATGGTGCCGTCATCGAGATAAGCGACGCCCTGGTTGTATTCCTTGCCTTCCTTGAGGATGAAGACGCGCATGATTTCGCCGGGCAGGACGATCGGCTTGAGCGAGTTGGCCAGTTCGTTGATGTTGAGCACGGCCACACCCTGCAGTTGCGCGACCTTATTGAGGTTGAAATCGTTGGTGATGATCTTGCCTTCGTAGACCTTGGCCAGTTCGATCAGCTTCATATCGACTTCGCGGACAGTGGGGAAATCATCTTCGACGATCTGGATCTGGAGGGAGGCGGTCTTTTGCAGGCGCTGGAGAATGTCGAGGCCGCGGCGGCCGCGATTGCGCTTGAGGGAATCGGCGGAGTCGGCGACCAGTTGAAGTTCGCGGAGCACGAACTGGGGAATCACCATAATGCCGTCGAGGAATCCGGTTTCGGCTATGTCGGCTATCCGGCCGTCGATGATGACGCTGGTGTCCAGAATTTTGTAACTCTTCTTGCCCTGCTTCTCGCCGCCGAAGACTCCGCCAAGGGCGGAAAGATTGAGGAGGTCACCTTTGTTGGCGCCGACCGCCAAGCCTACGTAGGCCATGATCAACATGACCATGATCTGCAGAAAGCTCTGCATGCGTCCGGGGGCGACGCTATTGCGAATGACGACCGCGAAAAGATAGGCGCCGAAAATACCCAGCACGCTGCCGATGGCAGAACCGATCAGGCGCTTGAGGCTCATAACGCGGAGGCGCCACTCGAACAGGATGATGGCTCCGCCGATGCCCAAGCCAGCCACAGCGTCCAGATAAGGCGGAAGATTGAAGGGACGAATGAAGAAGCAGATGACCCCGACGATCAGGACAAATAGAAATCTTATGATAACGACATCCACAGCATTACCTCCATCGAGGAAGGCCACGCCCGGCCTCCCACTCGCCAGCCAACAGGGTCAATGAAGAGGACGCCCCGCGCCGACGTGCCTATCACGGAGCTGTATAAAAAATGGAATGTGCCCCGTGTACAACCAGTGAGTGGGTAACCACCAAAGAAGTACGGAGGCAGTATATACCGGCTTTAGAGGGCGAACCAGTAGGGAGGGATGACCTTTGGTATCTGGCCCTTGGAAAGAGCACGCGTGCTTAACATCCCAGTTACATGCCGTCGTAATTCGGTCCGCCGCCTCCCTCGGGCGGGACCCAGGTGATGATCTGGTAGGGATCCTGGATGTCGCAGGTCTTGCAGTGGACGCAATTGGATGGATTCAGGCTGATGCGTTTGCCGTTGGGCGCGGAGGGATCCTCCATCATTTCGTAGACGTTTGCGGGGCAGAAGTTCTGGCAGGGGCTGCCGAATTCCTTGACGCAGCGCGTCGTTGCAGATGTTGGTGTCGTCGATGACGAGGTGCGCGGGCTGATCCTCCTCGTGCCTGGTGCCGGAGTGGTAAAGATCGGTAAGCTTGTCGAAGATCGACTGGCCGTCGCCTTTCGCGGGACCGAGCAGGTTGGCTTCGCGACCTCCGTCGGGGGGCAAAGTGGCGAGGCGCTTCAGGTTTTCGTATCCGGCATGGGACGCGACACGGGTGAACGGCCCTCCTCTCAGAATAGTCTGGATGCCAGTGTTCAACATGCCGGCTACGAGGCCGTTCTTGAATCCCTGGTGGAAGTTGCGCACCGGCCAAAGTTCTTCTTTGATCCAGCTGGATTCAACGCGCCGCTGGAACTGGCCGAGCGTCGCCGCCGATGAGTCGTCGCTGGTGAGCGCTTCGAAAGCGGTTTCCGCCGCGAGCATGCCGCTCTTGATGGCCAGATGGATGCCTTTCAATCGGGCGGAGTTGAGGAAACCAGCGGAGTCGCCAATCATCATCCAGCCGTCCCCGGCAAGGGGAGGCAGCGACCACCATCCGCCATAGGGCAGCGATTTGGCGCCGTAGCGAATCATTTTTCCGCCTGCCAGAAGCTTGGCGACAAAGGGATGCTGCTTGAAGGTCTGCAGCACATGCTGGGGATCGAGGCGGGGATCCTGATAGTCGAGACCGGTTACGAAGCCGAGCGAGACGACGTTGTCTTTCGAGCCGTAAATCCACGCACCACCGTATTCTTTGGTCGTAAGCGGATAGCCCATGGTGTAGATGACTTCGCCGGGCTGAATGCGGCCTTGCGAGACCTCCCACAGTTCTTTCACTCCGACGCCGTAGGTCTGCGGGTTGCGATCTTTCATGAGATCGAATTTGCGGATCAGCTGTTTGGTCAGCGATCCACGCGGGCCTTCGGCGAGCACTACGACTTTGGCTTTAACGTCATAACCGGGCTCGAAATTCGATTTCTGCTGATTCTGTTTGTCGACTCCTTTGTCGTCGGTGCGCACGCCGATGACGCGATTGCCGTCGTAGAGGAGCTCGGAGCCGGCGAATCCGGTAAAAATGGTGATTCCCGCCTCTTCTACCTTGCCCGCCAGCCACTTCACGAACCGGTTGATCGAGATGACGTAATTGCCGTGGTCGCGGAGGGGCGGAGGCGTGACTGGAAGCTTGTAGTGCCCGTTGCGGGTCAGGAAGTAGACGCCTTCCTTGTGAACCTCGGCGTCGAGCGGGGCCTCTTTTTCGAAGCCGGGGAGCAGTTCTTTCATGGAGCGGGGATCGAGCAGCGCGCCGGAGAGGCAGTGCTGTCCAGCCTCGCGGGCCTTCTCGAGGACGTAGATGTTTTCCCTGGAAAGCTGGGATTCGGGATGACGGGCGTTGTGCTGGTCGATCAGTTGCGAGAGGCGCAGCGCACAGGCCATGCCAGCGGGACCGCCACCGACGATGACCACGTCGGCGGGCATTTCGGGATGCTCGACGTTGGGAAGAGGCTTACGAAAGATAAGTGTCATTGTTTGAAGCCCGAAAGATGAACTATGAATGGGAACACGTCTTGCAATTTATTGGCAAGGGCGCGATCCGCGGTCAAGAAGTCGCAATTGCGCTCGATGGCAAGGGCGCAGTAGAAGGCATCGTAAACGGAGTGCTTGTGCTTCAGAGCGAACTGAAGGGCGGCAGCGGCCAGCGTCCCGGAAGCGACTAGAGTGAGGGGCAGCGTCAGAATGTCTCGATGAATGAGGGTCGCTTCATCAGCAGACATCTCTTTGCGGATCATGACCCGCTTCCATAATGCACTCGCCATTTCCACGAGAATTAAGTCGGGGGCGAGGAGTTGGACTTCATCATTCAGGAACTTCTCGAGAAGAAGATCCGCAATATCGCTATCGGTTTCACGCAGGAACCACTTCAACACGACGCTGGCATCCACCACGCAGATCAATGCTAGCGGTCCCGGTCTTCACGAATCAGTAGAGCGCTATCGGAAAGGACGCCTTCTCTTTGATAAATTTGTTCCCGGCGTTCGCGGATGCGAGCAACCTGGTCCCGGCTCGGCATCGACGGCTTGACTGAAGGCTTTTTGCCCTTCTTTTGGCCATTGGCGGCGTGTTGGAATCCTCTCCGCATTAGAGACCATTGTACGACGATCCGGTTTGATCATGGTTCGCAATCTTGCTGGCGGTTGTATTGCCGGCGACCGCAGGGTTGGCGTGATCTCTACTGGCGGACCCCGGCTTTTGCTTCGGCAGCCGCCTCCCGGATCGCCTGCAGGACCTTCGGCATTTGCTCGCTTGTGCCGGCGGTGATGCGGACGCATCCTTCGCAGCCGGGATTCAAAGAGGCATCGCGCACTTCGATGCCTCGACGATGCATGGCGCCGACGAAAGCCGCAGAGATGGAGCGCGGGCTAACCTCCCGCATCGCTGTCTGCTCAAGTCGGACCAGAACAAAATTCGCGGAACTTGGCCAGAAATGCAGATTCAAATCGGCGCACAGCTTCTCAATCTGGCGGCATGCGTTCCTGGCCTGCGTCACGGAATCCTGAACGAATGACTGGTCTGCGAGAGCCTCTTCGAGGCATGCCAGTACGGCTGAGTTCACGTTGAAGGGCGGACAGAGGCGGCGGATGTATTCGATCTGTTGGGGGGCTCCGGTGAGAACTCCGAGGCGAAGTCCGGCGAGCCCGTAGGCTTTGGAAAACGTGCGCGCGACGAACAGGTTGGGGTGGCTCGGCAAATCTCCGAGCAGCGTTTGGCCGCAGAATTCGTAATAGGCTTCATCGATCACGACAGCGGCATGGGGAGCAGCTTCCACAATGCGCAAGAGATCGGCGCGCGGCGCTACGAGGCCGGTGGGATTGTTGGGATTGGCAATGGCGATCAAGCGCGTACGGGGCGTGATTCGCTTTAGAAAATCGGCGACCGGGAGTGCGAGATCCTCACCCGATTGGAGGCGGACAACCTTGGCCCCACTCGCCTCTCCCAGCATGGGATACATGACGAAGGTGGGATCGGCGAAAAGCAGTTCGTCGTTTTCGCCCAGATAAGCCGCGAAAATCTGAGCCAAGGCATCATCCATGCCGTTGGTGAGCAATACCTGCTCGGGCTCGATGCCGAGAAAGTTCGCGACCAGCCGCTCGCCGGCTTCTCGCTTGGGGTACTGCGCTACCTCTTCCGCCGAGATCGACTGGAGCCTGGCGAGGACACGCGGCGAGCAGCCTATTGCGTTTTCGTTTAGATCCAGAGCCAGCCCGGCGCGGCTCACGATGGGGGAATGGTAGGGGTGCAGGCTCTGGATGGATGTTCGGGGCTTCAACATAGGAATTCCTGGCCTTTGACGTTCTTTTAGACTTCGCCTGCGAGAGACAGGGAAAGCATCGTATCTACGACGGTCGAGTTTACGATACTGTGCGGCGAATCGCCGGCCGGGGCCCGTTCGGACCGAACGCTTGGGTAGCTTTACTTGCGGGTGATTTTCACTGCCACGAAGATCACTGTACAGATTGCGAAATCGACCAGCAGTCCCCAATCTTCCTTGAACAGGGAGTGGCGCATGGCGCCGGGCAGGTGCGGCATGAGAACAAAGTAGATGGCATTGCCGGCGAGCACGGCGGCCAAAGCGTCGAGGAAGTTTTTCATCGTTCGCATTTTGATTGTCGCGGGTGAAATCACTCTGCCGCGCCCAATCAGTCTCCGGCTGCTAACATCCCTTCTGATGCTGGAACCGTCCACTCCTGTGCAGTATGTCAAAGGAATCGGGCCTCGGCTGGCTGAGGTGCTGGCTGCGAAGGGGATCGAGACGGTTGACGATCTGCTGCACTACCTCCCGTTTCGATACGAAGACCGCCTGAATCCACGGTCGGTGGCCGAACTGCGCGCTGGAGAGATGGCCACCGTCATTGCCGAAGTCCGCAACTCGGGGCTGTTTCGCACGCGCCGCATGCCGATCTTCCAGCTTACGGTCGGACAGGGTCGGAGCCGGTTGAAGTGCCTATGGTTCAACGCTACTTATCTGCAAGGGCGCTTTCAGCCGGGGCAGATGCTCGCCCTTTACGGCAAGGTCGAGGAGGATCGCGACGGGCACCTGCAAATCATACAGCCGCAGTTCGAGGTGCTTGGCGACGTTAATGAAGAAGGGGGCGCCGATGAAGCAGAGAAGAAGGCGGCGGCGTCGCTCGAAGTTGGGCGTATCGTTCCCATTTATGAGTCGACGGGGCAAGGCAAGCTGACGCCGCGGTGGTTCCGGCGCATCATCAGGTGGGCGCTGGAGAATTTGAATCCCGATCTTCCGGATCCGATTCCGGCCGCGGTGCGCGCGCATCTGAGCCTGGTGTCGCCGCGAGAAGCGCTCTGGCAGGTGCACTGGCCGGAGGCGGGCGAGAGCTTCACGGATCTGCAATCTTCACGAACGCCGGCGCACATCCGGCTGATTTTCGATGAGCTGTTTTTTATCGAGCTGGGACTGGAGCTGAAGCGCCGGGAGCAGAAGGCGCAGACTGGCATCGCCTTCCAGCTTGACGCCCGCGTCCGGGACGCCATTAAGAAAATACTCCCGTTCCATCCGACGAGCGCGCAGAAGCGGGTGCTGAAGGAAATTGCCAGCGATATGCAGACGCCATATCCCATGCGGCGCCTGCTGCAAGGCGACGTGGGATCGGGCAAGACCATCATCGCCTTCGAAGCGGCGATCATTGCGATCGAAAACGGGTACCAGGTTGCGCTCATGGCGCCCACCGAAATTCTTGCGCAGCAACACTATTTTTCGGCGCGCCAGATTCTGGAAAAAGCGGGCTACCGCATCGTGCTGCTCACGGGGTCGATCGAGCAGGATCGCAAGCGGCTGATCCGCCGGCATATCGCGCAGGGGAACGCGCAACTTGTCATTGGCACTCATGCGCTGCTGCAGGATCGAGTGGAATTCGAAAAGCTGGGCCTGGTGATCGTCGACGAGCAACACCGGTTCGGAGTGATGCAACGCCTGAAATTGATGAAGAAAGAAGGCGGCGCGATGGGGAGACAGCCCGTGCCGGAACGCAAAGGCGCGGGCGACGTGCAAGGCCAGCCGGGCGAGGGCTCACCTCGATCCACGAGCGAGGCGCATGCCGCCGACGCCGAGCCCGACGTGCTGGTGATGACAGCCACGCCGATTCCACGAACGCTGGCGCTTACGCTGTATGGGGATCTCGATGTTTCGGTGCTGGACGAACTGCCCCCAGGGCGCACGCCGATTGTCACGAAGGCGGTGGTGGACGAGCGGGCTCCGGACGTTTGGGAATTCGTCCGCCGCGAAGTCGCCGCCGGGCATCAGGCTTATGTCGTTTATCCCGTGATCGAAGAGAACGAGGAGCGGGAACTGAAAGCGGCCGAGCAGATGCACCGGCAGTTGCGCGAGAAAATCTTTCCCGCTCTACATGTCGGCCTGCTGCACGGGCGGCTTGACGCGGATGCCAAAGAGCAGGTCATGCGGGAGTTCCAGCAGCGCAAAATTGAAATTCTGGTGGCCACGACGGTGATCGAAGTGGGCGTGGACGTGGCCAATGCCACGGTGATGGTGATCGAGCATGCAGACCGCTTTGGGCTGGCGCAACTTCACCAGCTACGCGGGCGAATCGGGCGGGGCGCGGCGAAATCGTATTGCGTGCTGATGCACGGAGGCAAAGTTTCCGAAGAGGGCCAGCGGCGTCTCGATGCCATGGTGCGGACGAACGACGGATTCCAGATCGCGGAACTCGATCTGGAGCTGCGCGGGCCGGGCGACTTTTTCGGGACCAAGCAGGCGGGTATCCCGAGTTTTCGCGTGGCTAATCTGATCCGCGATCACCAGTTACTGGAAGCGGCCAAGCGCGAGGCTGCTTTCGTGATCGCCGGGCCAAGTGCGGAGCTGTCGAAAGAAGAGATCTCACTCGCGCTGAAACATATGCGCTCTCGCTGGGCCTTGAGCTATGGGTTAGCGGAGGTCGGGTAGGACGCGGGCCGCGCGCGGAAATGAAATCTACGCTCATTTTGAGCGCTAGTGACTGGCTATTGCGGTTTCTTCCCTCAGGGGGTGGGCTTTCAGGTAATTGATTAAAGCAAAATCATCTTCCTTGATGTGGTGGCGAAGCCAGTCGGCAAGAAATGAAGAGAGGGTCACGGAAAGCACGAGTTTGCCCGTATCGAACTTCTCAAGCAACTGACGAACTTGCACGGTCAAATCCTCATGTTTCTTCTTGTGGGGAACTATCTGGGGATAGCTGATGGAGACCATGAGGGCTTCCTCATCCCGGAAATGTTCGATGGTATATTTTGCCAGTTCCTTCAGAGTAGGTTCGAGAACATCCTTGCCCTTGCCTGACATAATGGCGTCGTGCAGTTTATTGACCATGCGAAACAGTTCCTGATGCTGTTTATCGACCAGCTTATGACCGGTTCGAAAGCTATCATCCCACTTCGCGACCGACATGATTCGACCTCCAATGTTGCTGACAAGAATTTCACTCGTTCGCCTGCTGCACAACACATCGGCGGAGGTTCTCGAATCTTTAGTGGTGATAAAGAGTCGTTTCGCGGCGCCTTGAAGTGATGGCGAAAAACGTCGCCGTGAAGCGTCCGGCGACCGGCGGGCTCAGTCTGGCAGTCACGCAAGAAAGTCGGGGGATGACTGGTTCGCGGCTGCGGCCGTTCTGCTATGATCGCGGCAAGCTGGGCGAAGGCGATGTTGGCCGACGAATTACCCGCTACCGACAACACAGCTTGAGGAGTTTATTTATGGATCTACCTGGTCTTTCTCTTGGGAATCGCCGCAACGAGGACATTGCACTGGACCTGATGAAATTCATCGCCATGACGACGAGCTACGGCAGGACGAGCGGCTCTACTGGAAGCGTGGGGTTTCAAGGTGGGCCGGCAGCCACCAAGCCGGAGGAGTATGCCGATCATCTGCTCGAACTGTATGACAAGTGCCTGAAAGTCGTGGACGGGAAATAGCCTTCAGTCCTCAGCCTTCAGCCGTCAGTTAAGGCAGGGACTGGAGGGTAAGGGTACGCGGGCCAAAGGCTTCCGCTGATGTCTGACGGCTGAAAGCTGGCCACTTCTTTCAGTAACCCCTTTGCCTTTAATCTGTTCGTTGACAAGCCTGTCGGGGTTAGGCTATTCTTGAGGTCTTTGGAAGTCCTGCGGCTGCCCGCCCGGAACACCTTGCGCGCGTTCTGCGTGGATTGCTTTTCTTAGATTGATAAGGGCACTCAGCGGTCTTCATAGCGTTCGTTCAATATTCTGGGAGAGTTCCGATGTCAACCTATTTCCCGAAAGCGGGAGACATTGCGCGTAAATGGTTTGTGGTGGACGCCGCCGGACAGCCGCTCGGGCGTCTGGCTTCGCGCGTTGCCCGCATTCTGATTGGAAAAGAAAATCCGCAATATACGCCGTTTATCGACACCGGCGATCACGTTATCGTCATTAACGCGGAACTGGTCAAGATCACGGGCATGAAGGCCGATCAGAAGGTCTATCACCGTTACACGGGGTATCCCGGTGGATTGCGGTCCGAAGATCTGAAGAAGCGGCTGGTTCGCCGGCCCGAACTTGTGATCGAGCAGGCCGTGTCGCGCATGCTGCCGAAAAACAAAATGGGCAAGCAGATGTTCACGAAGTTGCAGGTCTACAAGGGCGACAAGCATCCGCACGCGGCGCAGAAGCCCGAGGCGAAGGTGTTCGCGTAGGGAGTTGCGAGCCGCGAGTTGCGAGCAAGCATGAGAAGCTTCGAAGCCTCAGGCTTCGAGCAAACACAGTTTCAGATTTCTTGAAAGGTTAACAAGCCAGTCCTTCGTGAGGTTCCGCGCGCTGGTTGCTCGGGACTCGAAGCTCATGGCTCGAAGCTCAAAATGGCAGATACAGTTCAATACTACGGAACAGGGCGTCGCAAAGCGGCGATCGCGCGAGTTTATCTTCGTCCAGGCAGCGGCGACTTCAAGGTTAACGGCAAGGCGTTCGAAGAATACTTCGTGACGTCGTCGCAGCGGGTGAGTGCCAAGTCTCCGCTGGTTTCGACCGATACCGCGGCCAGTTTCAACGTGCTGGCTCGGGTGTGCGGCGGCGGCGTTGCCGGGCAAGCCGATGCGGTGCGCCTTGGGATCACGCGCGCGCTCATGCTTTTCAATGCGGAACTGCGCAAGAAGCTCAAAGCGGAGGGCATGGTGACTCGTGACCCGCGCGCGAAAGAGCGTAAGAAGTACGGACAAAAGGGCGCACGCAAGCGCTTCCAGTTCAGCAAGCGTTAAGCCCGTCGTGAGTCGTCCGTCGATGGTCGTTCGCGAAACGGCAAAAATTCCGTTTTTTTCGCTAAACGACCAGGGACCAGCGACGAACTACAAGATTTTAGGTGTTCAATTCATCCCCCCACCTCCCCGAGATGGGGTGGAAGGGAATGGCAATCCGGGCCGGTAAGCGTCCGGATGTAGACCAACTGAGGAGGTTGATTGGCTAATATCACCATGAAGGAGTTGCTCGAAGCGGGCGTTCACTTCGGGCACCAAACGAAGCGCTGGAATCCGCGGATGAAGGAATACATCTTCGGAGAACGCAACGGTATCTACATTATTGACCTGCAGAAGACCCTCAAGATGTTCAAAGAGGCGTCGAAGTTCGTGCAGGACCTGGCGGCCGAGGGGCGGATCATTCTCTTCGTGGGCACCAAGCGCCAGGCACAGGACGCGATCGCGGAAGAGGCGGGGCGCTGCTCCATGTTCTATGTGAACCAGCGCTGGCTGGGCGGACTGCTCACCAACTGGGTCACAGTGCAGAAATCGGTGAAGCGGCTTAAAGAGCTCGACGAGATGGCCACCGATGGGCGTTACGACCTGCTACCGAAAAAGGAAGTTATAAAGTTGGAGCGGGAGCGCAAGCACCTGCAGGCGAACCTTGCGGGCATCAAGAATATGACGCGGTTGCCGGATGCGATCTTCGTGATCGATTCGAACAAAGAGCAGATCGCGGTGCGCGAGGCGCGCAAGCTTGGCATTCCGGTGGTGGCGGTGGTGGATACCAACTGCGATCCGAGCGAAGTGGATTACGTGATTCCGGGCAATGATGATGCGCTGCGCGCGATCCGTCTGTTTACGTCGAAGATTTCGGAGTCGATCGCCGAGGGCGTGAATGCCATGGGCGACAAGCAGATGGCTGAGATTCAGGCGGTGGCCGATATTGAAGCGCCTGCGGAAGCTGTCGCTGAGGCAGCCGGTACCGAAGCTCCGGTTGAAGGGGATGCCGCTGCGGTTGCGCCTCCAGAGGGCGAGGACATTCGCATGGAAGATGTGCTGGGCGCGGGTACGCGAAAGCGTCCGGCGGCGATCATCGAGGATGTCGACGAGCTTCAGGCTGAGACACGACGGTCGTAAGAGCATCCGCTTCCGGTATTCACAATCACCGAGGATTCGACCCGCGCAGCCGGGCTGTGCGCGGGTCAAGTTTTGTAAGAGCAGGTTTCAAGGTTGCAAAGTTTCAAGGTTGCAATGATGGATGGGCCTTCCGATTCTTAATTCCTTGAAACCCTGAAACGATGGCACTTTGAAACGAGGTTTTCATGAGTACAACTATGGCAAACATCTCTGCTTCTCAAGTTAAAGAGCTCCGCGAAAAGACCGGGGCACCAATGATGGACTGCAAGCAGGCTCTCACCGAGGCCAAGGGCAATCTTGAAGAGGCAATCGTCGTGTTAAGGAAGAAGGGCGTGTCGGTTGCGGCGAAAAAAGCGACGCGTGTGACCAGCGAAGGATCGGTCGCCAGCTACATTCACGCGGGCGGTAAAATCGGCGTGCTGGTCGAGATCAACTGCGAGAGCGACTTCGTAGCGCGCACGGAAGACTTCAAAGAACTGACCCATGACATCGCGATGCACATTGCGGCCAGCGATCCGAAGTTCGTGCGCAAGGAAGATGTGACGCCCGAGGCCTTCGCGCGCGAAAAAGACATCTATCTCGCGCAGGCGATCGCCAGCGGCAAGCCGGCGAATATCGCGGAGAAGATGGTGGCCGGCAAGATGGAAAAGTTCTACGAAGAAGTGTGCCTGCTGGAGCAGCCCTTCATCAAGGACCAGACCATGAGCATTTCTCAGTTGATTGCGGCTAAGATCGGCAAACTGGGCGAGAACATCGCGGTGCGCCGGTTCGCCCGCTTCAAGGTGGGCGACGCAACCGCTACGGTCGCGTCTACCGCTCCCAAGGCCGATGAGGGCGGGGACGAGCCGGCAGCGCCGGCTGCCAAGTAAATCGGGGCGCTTCGGCGCCCCTTTTCATTTATGCTTCCTGTACGCGCTCGGTCCGTTTGAAATCCTGCGCGAAGCGAGGGATCTGCTCTTCCATGCCCACTCCCATCTTTAAACGTATTCTCCTCAAACTCTCTGGCGAAGCACTGGCCGCGGATCAGGGCTTTGGCGTTGACACCGCGCACATTCACTCGATTGCAGGCGAAATTGCCGATGTACACAATCTTGGACTGGAGATTGCCATTGTGGTTGGGGGCGGGAATTTTTTTCGAGGCGTCGCCGATCAGGCCAAAGACATGGATCGCGTATCGGCCGACCACATGGGAATGCTGGCAACCGTGATCAACGCGCTTGCGCTGCAGGACGCGCTCGAAAAACAGAAAGTCTATACCCGGGTGCAGTCCGCGATCGAGATGAACCAGGTCGCGGAGCCCTTCATCCGGCGGCGCGCCATCCGCCACCTGGAAAAGCGGCGCGTCGTGATCTTTGCCGGCGGGACCGGAAATCCTTATTTTTCGACGGACACCGCTGCCTCGCTCCGCGCCATGGAGATCAAGGCTGACGCTATTCTGAAGGGCACCAAGGTCGACGGCATTTACGATGCCGATCCCATGAAGGTGAAGGACGCGAAGAAGTTTTCCCACATCACCTACATGGATGTCTTGCGGAAGGGCCTGAAGGTGATGGACTCGACGGCGATCTCGCTCTGCAAAGACAATAATCTCCCCATCATCGTCTTCAACCTCAACGAGCATGGCAATCTGCGCAAGGTGATCCTTGGGGACAAGATTGGCTCGCTGGTCAGCGCTTAGGAAAGTCAGAAGGCAGAAGTCAGATTGAAGAAGTGCCCCGTCTCGTCTAAGCATCCACTTCTTCACTCTGACTTCTTACTTCTGACTTGCTTCCCCGGTTTATAATCGAGCGTTTGAATCCCTGATTTTTTCGGAGCTTGCGAAATGGCCCTGGCGATGGCGGCGAATCCGGCACTGAAAGAGACGTACGTACAACTCAAGACGCGGATGGAAAAAGCGGTGGAGGACTTCCGCCGGGAAATGGCGGCCACACGCACCGGGCGTGCGAACGTTCACATGCTCGATACCGTCTCCGTCGACTACTACGGCTCGCAGATGCCGCTCAACCAGATCGCCACTATTCATGCGCCGGAGCCGCAGATGATTACGGTGCAGCCGTTCGATCCTTCATCGCTGGCTGCGATCGAAAAAGCGGTGCGCAGCGGGGATCTGGGCCTCAACCCGATGAACGATGGCAAACTCATCCGCGTGCCCATACCCGCGCTGACTGAAGAGCGCCGCAAAGAGATGGTCAAGCACCTGCACCGGATTCTCGAGGAACACCGGACGGCGATCCGGAACATACGGCGCGACGGCAACGATGCCATCAAGAAGGCGATGAAGGACAAGAAAATTACCGAAGATGACGAAAAGCGGTCGTTGGACGAGATCCAGAAGCTTACCGACGACGAGATCAAGAAGATGGAAGAGATGAGCAAGGCCAAGGAAAAGGAAGTTCTGGAGTTCAAGTAGTCCGGCGCGGGCGCCCACACAGGGGTTCGCCTTTCTTTTCAGAGGTCAGCCAAGCGGCTCATCCAGAGCGCCGGAGACGGCAGAGCCCCGTCACTACAAACGAGATAGTTCGCACTACTTCACTTGACCGTGACTTTGACGGTCGCCGTGGTTCGTCCGAATTGATTGGTTGAATACAGCGTGTAGGTTGTCGTCTTGGACGGCACTACCATCAACGATGTTCCCGTGATCACGCCAACTTGCGGCGACACGATGTTGTACTCCGCGTTTGAAACATTCCAACTCAGGGTGACGGGCGAGCCCGGCGATACGGTCTGGGGATTGGCCGTAAAGCTGGTGATGGCCGGGTTCGATCCCTGCGGGATGTTGCTTTGCGTGTAGGGCGGGCTGATCTGCACCACCTCGAACGCGGAGGCCGGCACGCTCTTGAGCGCTCCAAGATCATCGTTGCTCCAGCGGTCATCGGGCGCGCCGCTGATGAACATCGAACTGCCGTTGTCGGCCATGATCATTCCGTACTGCTGCAGAGCCTGCAGGATGACTTTCGATTGCGGCGGAAATCCGGAGATGTCGTAGTTCGCCTTGAGGCGCATGCGCATGCCCATGGGCGCGGCGTCGGAATTGGTCGAGTTCGCGGCCCAATGGGTCGCGGGCGGAGTAAAGGCGGCCTGGCTGTAATGAAGCGTGAAGCGCAACGCATGGTTGATTGCGCCCGCGGCCACTTCGTCATAACGGGCCAGGCCGGGGAAAATCGGAAGGCCCGCGGCATCAGCGGAAGTCCAGGTGTAGGGCCGGGTTTCGTCGGCCAAGAGATTCCACACCGCGCCGGAGCCGGCGTTCCAGCCACCGGTTTTCAAGGCGTGGGAATCGTAAAGTTCGTAGAGCCAGCAGTTATCGCGATCGAGCACCAGCACGTGGCGATCGCCATTGCCGGGCTTGGGATAGCCCTCGATGGGTGCGTTCGCCGGGACTGGCATGGGGCCGGGGTCGCTTTCATCTCCATACAGGATGTAGCCGATTTTCACTAGCGGCTGTCCACTCACCACGATGTAGGGAATGCCGATCGACTGACCAGCGTAAAGGCCGGAGCCGAAATCGGGATGCAGCGGCGTATTTGCTCCGATGAAGCTGACGATGGCATCCGAATTTGGGTCAACCGGTGCGCTGGCGATGTTCTGGTTCCAGAGATTGTCCGACGGAAACGGTACGAAACCGTTCAGGGCGGCGCCGATTCCGGTAGACATGCTGCTGCAGGTCTGCGCGGGCAGGGTGGGGCACAGAGCGAGAACTATTAGCGCAGAAATGAGAGCGGTCCGCATGAAGCAACTCCAGTGGGATTCGAATTGGTGATAACCGCAACTTACCACGACCACCGCCTCCGGTTGTTACTCGGATGTTCCGTCCGCCAGAGGCCTGTGGACATGGGAAATCGTGTCCAATTTCGCGTGCCATTCCGCAATCCGAACATCCCTCTAACGGAAATCTGGCGGTCTCTGCGGCTTCCCATGTCTGGCGGGTAACTGTTACCGAATGATTCGGGTGCTACAGGGGACTGGGGCGACTTTCGGACTGCGACAGTGTGCTGGGCGATTGAGCGGCCCCACCGAGGCCGCCTTTTGCGTTTTCGAGGCAGGTGCTTGACCGGGAGATTCACCCTATAATCTGGAGATGAAACGCGTGGTCCACGCCGCCTGTCCGCATGACTGTCCCGACGCTTGCGGCGTTCTAATCACGATTCAGGACGGCCGCGCTACCAAGATTCAGGGCGATCCCACACATCCAGTTACGCGCGGGTTTCTGTGCGCGAAAGTCGCCAAGTATCTTGACCGAGTTTATTCTCCGGGGCGCGTGCTCTATCCAATGCGGAGAGTCCGACCGAAAGGACCCAACGGGTACGCGGCCGCGACTGCCCACACAGACGTGGGCGAGGGCACCCGCGCCACACAGTCCAGGGCTTTTGAGCGCATCTCATGGGATGAGGCGCTGGATGAAATTGCCGGCCGGTTTCGCCGCATCAGTGCCGACTGGGGACCGGAAGCGATTCTTCCCTACTCCTATGGCGGCACGATTGGCGTCCTGAACGGCGCTTCCATGGACCGGCGATTCTTTCATCGTCTAGGCGCGTCGCAACTTGAGCGCACGATTTGTTCGAGCGCTGGCGAGGAAGGGCTGAAGTCCGTCATCGGGGTCAAGCTCGGCACCGAACCGGAGCAGTTTGCGCATTCGCGCTACATCATCGCGTGGGGATCGAACATTCACGGCAACAACGTTCATCTCTGGCCCTTCATCGCAGAAGCTCGGCGAAAGGGTGCCAAACTGGTGGTCATCGATCCTTACCGCACGCGGACCGCACAGTGCGCCGACTGGTACCTGCCGATCAATCCCGGCACGGATGCGGCGCTCGCGCTCGGCATGATGCACGTCATCATCGGCGAAAACCTTTATGACGCCGATTATGTAGAACGCTACACGGTTGGTTTCGATGAACTGAGAAAGCGCGCGGAAGAATATCCTCCCGAGAAAGTTGCGGGGTGGACGGGGATTGCGGCCGATGACATCCGCAGGCTGGCGCGCGAGTACGCCACACAGCGGCCGTCGGTCATCCGAGTCAACTACGGGATTCAGCGCTCCGAGCGCGGTGGCATGGCAATGCGCGCGGTCGCCATGCTTCCCTGCCTGATTGGATCGTGGAAGGAGATCGGCGGCGGACTTCAACTCTCACTCAGCGGCTCATTCGGATTGAACCGGGCAGGGCTGGAAATGCCGGAACTGATGCAGAAGGCGCTGGGGAGGCCGGCGCGCGTCGTCAACATGGTGCAGCTTGGCAGTGCACTCAATACGCTAGACGGGCCGCCGATCCGGGCGTTGTTTGTCTATAACTCGAATCCGGCGGCAGTTTGTCCCAACCAGAACGAGGTGGTGCGGGGACTGAAGCGTCCTGATCTTTTTACGGTCGTGCACGAACAGTTCTTTACCGACACGACCGACTACGCCGACATTGTCCTGCCAGCGACTACCTTCTTCGAGCACAAAGAACTGCAGACTGCTTACGGACACTATTATCTTCAGGTCTCCACCAAAGCGATGGAGCCATTGGGAGAATGCCGCTCTAACGTGGATCTTTTCGCCGCGCTTGCGCAGCGCATGGGATTTGAGGACGAGTGTTTCCACGAGAGCGTCGATTCCATGATCGAGCGCGCTCTCGATTCCCCGAATCCCTGGCTGTGGGGCATCACGCGCGAGCGACTGGAGCGCGAGCCGCAGATTCGCCTGAACTTTGCCGGGACTGATCAGGAGACGGACGAGAGCGCCGCTCCCGCATTCCGTCCTTTCCTTCCGTTTGCACAAGGGAACTTCCAGACAGCCAGCGGCAAGGCGGAGTTTTACAATCCCGCGCTTGAGCGTCTGGGGCTTGATCCGGTGGTGGCTTTTACTCCGCCTGTGGAGTCGAGGCACGGATCGCAAGCGGCCAGGTTTCCGCTCGAACTACTGGCTCGCAAGCCGGACAATCATTTGAATTCGACTTTCTCCAACTTGCCTTCGGTGCGCAGCATGGAGCCATGGATCGGGATGCTGGAAATGCATCCTGCCGATGCCAAGGCTCGGGGAGTTCGCGACGGCGACCGCGTGCGGGCGTTCAACACGCGCGGCGAAATGGTCCTGCAGGCGCGAGTCGACGGCGCGGTGTCGCCCGGAGTGGTCGCTGCGCGTCTAGACTGGGCGCGTTTTGGTTCCGGCACGGGCAACATAAATGTGCTAACCTCAGAAAAACTTGCGGACATGGGCAACGCGGCGACGTTCTATTCCGTCTGTGTTGAGGTGGAGCTTTTTCGGGCGTGATGCGCGGGCCAAAACCTGCGTCCTGCCTTGGACGGTTCCCACTCTCTACCGTATAATTACCGTTTTCCTAACGCTTTGTTTTCGAGGTAGTTGCGATTCATCGTCCTCATCAGGATATCCCTGTGCTGCGCCCGTTTTTTGGCCGCTATCCGCGAGCCCACGGGGGCCTACACCACATCTATACCCCTCTCTTGCAAGGATCCCTGCAAAGAACCGGCCGGCATAACTCTGCTTGGGCTGGGATTCTCCGTCTGCTGGTTCTCATGCTTTGCGTCGTTCCGCTGGGCGGCCAGCAGGACCTGATTGTCGGCATTCAGGTTCACGGGAACCGCCGCATTCCTGCTGAAACCGTCAAGGCCCGCATCTTCACGAAGGTGGGCGACGTGTTCGACACGGCGGCGCTGGAGCGCGATTTCAACGCGCTCTGGAACACGGGTTACTTCGAAGACATCCGCTTTGAACGAGAGGAGAGCGCCAAAGGCTGGATTCTCCACATCTACGTCAAAGAGCGACCTACGATCCGGGAGATCAACTACACCGGCCTTAATGCGGTCTCCACCAGCGATGTGTTGGACCGTTTCAAGGAGAAAAAGGTCGGGCTTTCGGTGGAAAGCCAGTACGATCCCACCAAGATCAAGAAAGCCGAAGTCGTACTGAAAGATCTGCTGGCGGAACACGGGCGGCAATTCGCCACGATCAAGACGGAAATACGGCACATTCCTCCGGCGGCCGTGGGGATCACGTTTGTGGTTAAGGAAGGGCCTAAGGTTAAGGTCGGGAAGATTCGGTTCCGGGGAAACAAACATATCAACGACCGCACACTACGCGCGGCCATGAAAAATCTGAAGCCGATCGGGATTCCACACTCGATTTTCCTGGAAAATCTGTTTGCGAAGACCTACGACGCGACCAAACTCGAGGAAGATACCGAACGCGTGCGCGCCGAATTCCAGAACCGCGGCTACTTCAAGGTGCTGGTCGAGGATCCGAAAACGGAGATACACGATACCGGTCACACCGGATACCACATCCCATTCGTGCAGGCTGGCCTCGGGAAATCAGTCGATATCACGATGCCGATCGAGGAAGGCGCGCGTTACCGGCTGGGCTCGATCACTTTCAAGAACAACAAAGCGATTCAGAACGTCAGCGCGCTGCGCAACCTGTTCCCGATGAAGGATGGCGATATCTTCAGCCGCGAGAAGATTGCCAAGGGCCTGGAAAATCTGCGCAAAGCCTATGGCGAGGCTGGGTATATCAACTTCACATCGGTCCCGGATACCAAGTTCGACGACGAGAAAAAGACCGTGGACCTGATCATCGACGTTGACGAAGGCAAACAGTTCTATGTCCGCCGCATCGAGTTTCAGGGCAACACGACGACGCGTGACAAGGTTATCCGCCGCGAAATCGCGCTCGAGGAAGGGCAGGTTTACAACTCGCGGTACTGGGAACTCAGTCTGCTGCGGCTCAACCAGTTGGGCTATTTCGAACAGCTCAAACCGGACGATCCCAACACCACCGAGCGCCACCTTGACGAAAAGAATGGCACCGTGGATCTCACGCTCAAGGTCAAGGAAAAAGGCAAGAACAGCATCGGGTTGCAGGGCGGCGTGAGCGGACTGGCGGGCGCGTTTGTCGGCATGAACTACAGCACCAATAACTTCCTTGGATTGGGCGAAACGCTGTCAGTGCAGGCCAGCCTTGGCAATTACCAGCGTGACATCGTTTTCGGATTCACCGAGCCTTATTTGTTCGACCGGCCGATACAGGCGGGGTTCAATGTATACGTGCGCAAAACCAGCTTCAACCAGGCGCGGCAATATGCCATCCTGACCGGACAGCAGACAAACTTCTCCTCCGCTTATCTGCAGAACCTGCAGGACTACTCGCAGTCGAGCAGCGGTTTCACGCTGAGCGTGAGCTATCCGCTGCGGCGGTCCTTCAAGCGTCTGGGTATCAG
Organism: uncultured Acidobacteriaceae bacterium; assembly: GCA_963838315.1. GTDB lineage: Bacteria > Acidobacteriota > Terriglobia > Terriglobales > Acidobacteriaceae > Acidiflorens. The sequence goes on along the minus strand of CAWIQW010000010.1, from coordinate 371,682 downwards.
CTATTCGTTCGACCGATCGTCGCTGATCGCAGTCAGCGCCGCCTCCAAGCTGCTGTTCGACAATCTCAACTTCAGCGGCATTACCGGACCGAACGCGCTGAACGGCATTGTGACCAGCAAGATTACGCCCAGCTTCACGATGAACACGCTCGATGCCGCGTATGCTCCGCACAAAGGCAAGAGCCTGTTCATCGGAGGTGAGTTTGCCGGAATCGGGGGCACGGTTCACACGATCCGGCCGATCGTGCAATACAAGCAGTTCTTCCCGGTGCAGAAGCGGCGAAACGCAGTGGGATTCAACGTGCAGAGTTCATTTATCACCGGATACGACGGGGTGGTGGCTCCCCCGTTTGAGCGCGCCTATCTGGGCGGGGAAAATGATCTGCGCGGCTTTGACATCCGTACGGTTTCGCCCATTGCATATTTGCCCAGTGTGCAGACAGTTGCGCTCCGCGACTCATCTGGTTATATTCCCTCCAATCCAAATTATCCGGTCGGCACCAACTCGAGTGGAGCTTGTGTTGCGAACTGCTGGAATATTGCGATTCCTTACCAGCAACTGGTAACTCCGGGCGGCGACTTCGCGGTCAATGGCAACCTGGAATATCGCATTACGATCGCAGGCCCGGTCGCGATCGCGCCTTTTGTCGACACGGGCACCAATGCGATCCTGCGGGAATCGCAATTACAGGTCAATCAGACGCAATATGACAATCTCCTGAATACTCAATTTGGCTGCCCGGTCCACAATGCGGCCTACGCCTGCGATCCGAATTACACGATCGCTGGGACTGGCCTGGGCATCCACCAATATCTGAATGCCGTCCCAGGCACAAACTGGGTTCCGCGCATGTCGACCGGGCTGGAATTGCAGGTGATGCTCCCCATCATCAATGCGCCGTTCCGGATTTACTATGCGTATAATGCGCTGCGCCTTGACAGCAGCGCGACGCCGCCTGTTCAGATCACGCGCAACATGTTCCCCTGTCCCGGAGGAAATGTCCCGTGTCAAGCCTACGGCGCGGGCGATTACACGTACCGGTACACGCTCTCGACGCTGGGCTCCTCTTATACGCTGCGAGAACCGCGGAAGACATTCCGGTTCACGGTCGCCACGACTTTCTAGGGCAGCTCTCAGTCCCAGCTCTCAGTTCTCAGTTCTCCGAAGTTGAGACCTGCAGACCTGGGTTCCGCGCTGCCTGGAGTTTGGGTATTTTTGGATGTGGGAGTGTCTAGAAAAGTTTTCGCCTGACGGCTGAGGACCAGCGGTCGGACGCTACTCGATCTGGACCAACCCGCTCGCTGAAACGGGCGCTGGACGCTGGGGAGCGCGCCAGGCATCCAGAATCGAAACCTGATGGACGCAGGACACGGTACAGTGGGGGGCGCATGATTTTTCCGTGGTGAATTCCCGCCGCAGATCGCTGACTGTGTACTTCTCCAGTGGAATGCCCGGGTATCCGCGCTGCTGGGAGCAATAGTGCACAAGGCCGTCCTCGCAGATGTAGAGGTAGCGGCCTCCGGCGCGGCACCGCCACTGGTTCGGACGCCCGAGCGCGATGTTGTCCTGGAAAGAATTGATGCGGGTGAAGCTGCGTTTTTCGAGATTCTTCATCTCGTGGTAAACGCGGCGTTCGTCATCGGCGAGGGGCTGCAGCTGGCCCGATCCGTCGTGAATGATTCCCACGGTCGAACTGAATCCCAGTTCCAGAGCGCGCTTGCCGATGGTGAGCGCATCCTGCGGATTGCTTACGCCTCCGCCGACCACGGAATTGATATTGACGTGAAACTCGGCGTGCTCGGCCAGCATTTGCAGCTTGCGGTCCAGAACCTTCAGGCTCTTCTTGGAGACCTCGTCGGGATTCACGTTGTCGATGGAAATCTGTAGCCATTCGAGACCAGCGCGGTTCAAACGCTCGATGCGATCGGGCATCAGAAGGTATCCGTTGGTGATGAGGCCGGAGACAACTCTGCGCTGCCGCATGCGGGCGATGATTGCATCCAGATCAGGATGCAGGAGCGGCTCACCTCCGCTGATGGTGACCACGGAAGTGCCGAGTTCGGCGAGCTTATCGACACGATGCAGCATGAGTTCGGTGGCCACAGGCTGGGAGAAATCATCGAACTCGTTGCAGTAGGTGCAGGCCAGATTGCAACGGCGGATCGGGATCAGGTGGGCAAGAAGAGGGTGATCGGTGGAGACAACTGCTTTGAGGATTTGCCACAATCCATGGGCATTCCGCTCCAGTGCCTTGAGGTTGCGCCGTAATTTGACGGATGTTGTCGCCATAGGGGCTTATAACTATTATTTCATCATCTGGCCGCCTCCACGTCCAATTCGGGCCAGTATATGGGGTAAGAACGGGGTCGAACGGCGATTCCGAGCCTAGATGGGCTGGTGCCCGGCTGCGGTTAGCGTAGCCAGGGCCCGCTCCAGGTGCTCAGACTTGAGCAGCACGTAGTCGGTGTCGAAGGTGGAAATTGCGAAGATTGGGATTTTCGCCTCGGCCAAAGGTTGGATGAATGATGCCAGAACACCGGTCATCGCAAACGGAAAAGGGCCTTCGAGCTTCAGGGCAATCCATCCGCGCTCGACGGTGATCCCGTCCAGATTCCTGGCAGCGTGATCTGGCGCCAAAGCACTCTCCGCGCACACGATTGACAACTCATCTGGCGTGCGCGTGATGGAGAAGAGTTCTTCCTCCAGAGCCCATGCGGGAATCGGGGCACAGGCCGCGGCCCGGCATATGGCGAGTCGCTGCCGCAGGATGCGGTATTTCAATCGGTGGGTCAAACACAAGGAGAGTACTACATAGCGGGTGGGAGCCCCTGCCCGCAGGGATAGGCTTCAACGACAGAGGCGCGAATCGCTCGCGAAATACCCAATCCGCGACACTGCAAAGGGGCACGGACAAAGCGTCCGCGCTACACAGGCATATCTACTGCATATCTCCGCCCATGGGGACGTAGCGGAATTTTTTCCCGTCGAAGAACACAGCGGAGCTTTCGCCCATGTCGCCGGCTTCTTCCACGTAGATCGCTTCAATCATGCGCTTTTTATTGAGCTGCATTTTTCGTACCGACAGCGCCTTGAACGGCAGATTCACAATGACGAACTTTGATTTGGGCGTCGCCGAGCGCCAGGCATCCGTGCCCGCGCCATTAATCACAAGAGCGACCAGCCCGCGCAGCGCTGGGTTTCCTTCAGAAAATGTCGTAGTGATCCTCGGGTCGCCATAGCCAAAGAAATCGTAGAGCGGGTCGACTACGCGGAAGTTGTGCGAAGCCTGGTCGATCATCGGATTCTTGCATCGCGCCGGAATCACGATATCCTCCACCCCATCGCCGTCGAGGTCGCCGACTGACACTGGGACGCTCGTGACCAGCGTGAACTGATCGCCGAACTGCTCGAGTACGAATTGCTGATCGACCTTGATTGGTGCCGCCGTTCCTTGCGCAGCCAAAGGAATGGCCAGGGCGAGGCTGAACACTGCCGCGAGAGAGATTGTCCGCATGGCCCCACTCTAGTCTTACCGGGTCACTCGCGGCAGATAACCAAAGTCACTGTCCAGAATCGGGGCTGGGAATGTCCCGGGCAGGAGGTTTCGGGTGACCGATCACGAATTTCCGCGGAAGTGTTCCCATCCTCGGGGCTCTAGAAGCTGCATTCGGCGGTCTGAATCGATCAGCCTCATGCCATTTGACACGGTCGTACGGCCAATACACGTGACAGGGACGCCCTCGATTTCGTCAGGCACGGGCCGGGAAGAAGTGAAGAGCAATTCGTAATCGTCTCCGCCGTGAAGCGCCAAATCCAGATCCACAATCCCCTTTCTTCCAGGACCGCAGCGGGCGCGCGGGATCGCTTCCATCTCGATCTCGGCGCCAACCCGGCTTTCCTCGCAAATATGGCTGAGGTCGGTGGAAAGGCCGTCACTGATGTCGATCATGGCGGAGGGAATTTTGTGCTCGCGAAGCCACTGGCCCACCGCTACCCGAGCCCGCGGACGATAGTGAGCCGAATATTCCACGCCGAGAAGCTGGGAGTCCGCCAGTCGAGCCAACGCCGATGCCGAACCGCCCAACTCTCCGGTGACATAGATATGGTCGCCCCGCCTGGCTCCGGAACGCAGAACCGCCTTCCCCTTGGGTACAGATCCAACAACCACGATGTCCGACTGAATGCCGGCGGCCGCCTGCGCCAGATCTCCCCCTGCTAGTGGAACACCGGATTTTTTTGCCAGCGAGAGCAATCCCTTCAGAAACCTGTCGATCCACTGTTGAGGAACGTCGCTAGCCACTGCGAGAGAAAGAAAAGCGGCTTCGGGCTTGCCTCCCATGGCGGCAATGTCGCTCAGCCCACGGGTCAGACAGCGCCAGCCGACAATGCCGGGCTGGTGCCAATCGCGGCGGAAGTGCACTTTTTCGATCGAAAAGTCGGTGGTCACGAGCATGTCGTGGCCGGGTGGCAGACGTAAGACGGCAGCATCATCTCCGATGCCGGTCACCACCGTGGGCGACTTGCCGGCAATGCGCCGAAAACCCCGGATCAGATCGCGCTCTCCGCGCCGTGCACCGGGTACGCTGCCGCTTTTCCCGCCCACTGGCATGGCATCACTATAACTCTCGAGTGCATCAGAAGATGGAATGTGACCCTGATGATCAGGCGAAGAGAGACTGTTTCGCGCTCGCCAACCCATAACCTGGCTGGGTAGACACTGCGGATTACGCGGCCTTCGTAACCATCCGGAAGGTCGTATGGCGTTGACAAGGGGGAATCAGGTTTGTTACGTTTAACGCGACATTAACAGAGAACTGTACCAGCCCAAGTGCCGCAGCTAGAATCAGTTGCCGCCCATTTGGTTCTGGTTTGACCTGGTTCCGTAGGTAAGCGACTCCAGTACGTTCCTGATGCGACTGGTGGAATCAGGATTCCGAGCCCGAGCTTGACCGGTCCGCTCTGGCAGGTTTCCGAAGCTGAAGCTGAGGAAGCACACAATTTCGCGATTTGGATGAGGCGATTGCGTAAACGTTTTTATATCTTTTTTGTGGCGCGCGACGAAGCTGGGCAGCTTCGGAAGATTTCCATTCCCGTTCATTATCTGTATTTCCTGATTGCCGGGATCGTGATCGGCGGGCTCAGCCTGACGGGGATCCTGAGCTCGTATGCGCGGATGCTGCAGAAGATCTCCCATTACAACCAGTTGCGCACGGAAGAAGCCCAATTGCGGGACCGGTATTCGCGCCTGGAGCAGGTGGCTAAAGAACGCGATATCCAAGTAGCATCGCTCGGCTCGCTGGCCAGCGAGGTTTCCTCCCTTTACGGACTCAAGTCGAATCCGGCGATGGTTGCGGCTTCGACGGAGCAGATCCAGAAGGCGCAGGTTGACTCCTCGCTGGACCAGTTATACGCGCTGCGAAATACCGCGCTCACGGGCGCGGCCAGCGTGGGGATTTCCATGGGACTGACCCGGAACTCCACTACCGCAGACTGGGTACGGGCGAATTCGGCTCCGAACCTGTGGCCGGTCGAAGGGCAAATCACGGGGAGTTTTGGAGAGCGCATTGATCCGTTCAACGGTGAAGGCGCATTCCACTCTGGCGTGGATATTTCCGCCACCCTGGGCTCGGCCGTCATCGCGCCGGCGGACGGTTTCGTCACCTTCGCCGATTTTCTCGGTGGCTACGGACGCGCCGTGATGATCGATCATGGTCACGGCATCTCAACCCGCTACGGGCACCTCGGCAGCTTTGCAGTCGCTGCCGGGCAGCATATTCGTCGCGGCGACGTGATCGGCTATGTCGGGTTGAGCGGGCGCTCTACGGGACCCCATCTGCACTATGAGGTTCGGATCAACGACACGCCGGTGAATCCGTACAAATATCTCCGCGTCACAGTGGCGCAGCTTGGCGGCTTTGCCGCCGGTTCGTAGCTTGCTGGTTCCAGCAGCAATTCTGGACTGGAAGTCACTTGAATTTCCCTTCTGTTTAGCTTCTACGCGAAGGAAGTAACCCATTATTCCAGGCTTTGGGCATGCCGCTAACTTCGCGGACGTGTGTATAATTGCCGCGTCCGGCAGTTAGTGAGAGCCCTTCTCACCACCTTTCATCTCTTCGGAGAGAGGAGATTCCACGTGGAACGCAGTTCAGAACCTTCCGCTATTCCCACCTCGGAATTGAAGCAGGGGACGCGTCCGGCATCGCCCGGCCGCCGTAAATTCATGGGCAAGTTGAGCGGCGCGGCCGCCGCTACCGCGGGCGCGATTGTGTTTTCTCCGGCATTCGACTCTTCGGGCACGCGAGCCGAGGCGGCGACCGAGCAAGCAGTGGAGGGCGCTCACTCGCGCGTGGCGAAGAGCTATGCTTTGCGGGTTGCGGCGGCGAAGAAAGACGCGAAGGTACCCGTTCCGCCGCACACGACCAATGGCGATGAAGCACGCTATGCGGACAAATCCGGCACTTATACAAAATGCCTGCTTCAGGACAGCTACGGCCGGGTCAATCTGAATGCCTACGAGAGCATGAAGGCGGCATTCGCCACTGGCAATCCGGCCGACTTCGAAAAGATCACGATGGGCGGGGCGCGGACTCTGAATGGCCCGCAAGGAGCTCTGGCTTTTGATATGGAGGGCTGCGACAGCGTGCAATTCGGCAATGCTCCCAGCCCCGCCAACCAGGAAAGCCTGGTGGTTGTTCCTCCGCCTCCGGCGGTCGCCAGCGAGGCCTACGGAACGGAATTGACGGAGATGTACTGGTGTTCGCTGCTGCGCGATGTGGCCTTTACCGACTACGCGAGCAATGCAATGGCGATTGAAGCAGCGGCTGAACTCTCGTCGATGCCCTCGTACGCAGGGCCGAGAAATAGCAGCGGCAAAGTGACACCCAATCTTTTGTTCCGAGGCGCCTATCCCGGAGAGAGCGTGGGACCGTATATCTCGCAATTCATGATCACTCCTACGTCGCTCGGACAGCAGCCCATCAGCCAGCAGTTGATGACTTACGTGGCGGGCGTCGATTATATGACCGATCTCACTACCTGGTTTGAAGTCCAGAATGGCATCTGGACCGGACTTGAAAACCAAGTGGATCCCCAGGCGCGCTACCTGCACGCCGGCCGCGGTCTGGCCGCACTTACTCACGTGGACGTGCTGTATCAGGAATACCTCGCCGCCTTCCTGGTGCTGAACACGCTCGGAGCTCCACCCAATCCCGGCAATCCCTATGTGAATTCCAAGACCCAGAACGGATTCTGCACCTTCGGCGGCCCCGACATGGCGGCGTGCCTCGGGGAAATCGCGGCCCGCGCTTTGGATCGTGTCTGGTACCAGAAATGGATGGTCCATCTGCGCCATCGTCCGGAGTCAGGCGGCGGGATTCTCCACCTGATCGAAACCGGGCAGGGGAAAAACATCGATGCAAAGTTGAACGGGAATGTTCTGAACTCGAAGGCCGTGCAGGCTAGCTTTAATAAGTACGGCACTTACCTGCTTTCGCAGGCATTTCCGGAAGGCTCGCCCGCGCACCCTGCCTATCCCACGGGACACGGCACAGTGGGCGGAGCCTGTATAACGCTTCTGAAGTTCTTCTTCGACGGCAATTACGTGATTCCCAATCCGCTGGTACCGACTGAAGATGGTCTGTCGCTGGCGCCTTACAAGGGTTCGGATGCGGGCCAAATCACGGTCAACGGCGAGTTGAACAAGCTCGCCCACAACGTCACGTTTGGCCACGGGCTGCATGCGGGCATTCACTGGCGTAGCGATTCCGACGACTCGATGCTTCTCGGCGAAGCCTTTGCCATCAGCCTGCTGCAGGACAAAGCGCAGTGCTACAACGAAAAGTTTACGATTAACTTCACGAAGCTGGATGGGACGACGGCAACAATCTCAAATGAATAGATTCCAGTGCCTGTCGTGTGTGGTCTAAATGACTCTAGCTGGGTCGAAGGCGAGACGCGCTCGGGACAGCCGGCAGGGTGCCGGCGCTACGCCTTAGCCTTCTTCACTTCCTCGATCAGTGGCGGCACAATATCAAACAGGTTGCCGACCACGGCGTAATCGGCGATCTCAAAAATAGGCGCTTCCGAATCTTTGTTAATCGCGATAATGCTGCGCGCGCCTTTCATGCCGACAATGTGCTGGATGGCTCCTGAAATTCCCAGCGCGAGATACAACTTGGGAGCGACGGTCTGGCCAGAGGATCCGATTTGCCGGTCCATGGGCAGCCAGCCGTTGTCGCAAATGGGGCGCGAGGCTGCGAGTTCGCCGCCGAGCGCGGTGGCCAACTGCTGCGCGAGTTCGATATTTTTCTGCTCCTTGATGCCGCGTCCGACGGAAATAATGATTTCAGCCTGCGTCAGGTCGACGGCCTGCTTCGCTTCCTTGAATACTTCCTGGGGCTTGTTGCGCACGACGCCATCGGCGACATCGATGTTCACGGTTTCCACCGGAGCCGGGGCCGCACCCGCCTCGGCCTGATCGGCGCGAAACGATCCGTTCTGAAAGGTCACGAAGCATGGGCCCGCGCCGGCAAAACTGACGTCGGCCACGAATTTTCCCTGGAACATCTGCCGCGTGAACAGGAGCTTTCCGCCTTCATATTTGCAGCCTATGACGTCGCTGATGGCGGTTGTCTTGAGCGCCGTGGCCAGTTTGGGCACGAAATCGCGTACCTGGTAGGTGTGCGGCATGAGCACAAGCTTCGCGGGATGTTTCTCCAGGAATTCCTTGAGCGCGTTCGCGAACGCGTCGGGAGTGTAGGGCTCAAGCCTGGCGGACTCGACATCATAGACTTTCGCCAGCTTCTTCGCGGCCACTTCGCCCGCGATGGCCGCTACGCCTGAGCCGACCACGGCGGCTTCGAGCGTCCAGCCGGTTTGGGCAGCAATTGACTGCCCGGCCGTAATGGTCTCCCATGAGACGCGATTCAGCTTGCCTTCCCGCTGCTCGACTACTACCAGTATGTTATCTGCCATATAAGTTCCCGGTTCTTAGAAATAGCTTCTCGCTGCTAGCTCCTAGCTACAGGCTTCCTTCACAACACCCGCACTTCGTTCTTTAACTTCTCTACCAGTTTCCTTGCCACTTCGGCTGGAGGTCCTTCCAGAAATTCGGTGTTCTTTGATTTCTGCGGGACGTACATCTTCTCGATCTTCTGCAGGTTAGAGCTCAAGGCGGACTGGACCTCTTCCATCGTCACCTTGCGCATGGGCTTGTTCTTGGCCTGCTTGATGCCGATAAGCGTCGCGTAGCGCAGCTTGTTGATGCCGGACTGAATCGTCAGCACGGCCGGCAACGGCATATCGACGAACTGGAAGAATCCTGCTTCGAGCTCGCGCTTCACGCGGATGCCGCCTTCATTTTTTTCGATCTGCATAATGATGGTGGCGTGGGGCCAGCCGAGAATCTCGGCCAGGATGACGCCCGTCTGCGCGTAGCCGTAATCGTCGGACTGCAAGCCCGTAAAGATGAGATCGAATTGCTCTTCCTTGATGGCGGCGGCGATCGCGCGCGCCGTGTTGTAGGCATCCAGGCCGACAAAACCGTCGCCCTCAAGATGGATGGCACGATTCGCGCCTTTCGCGAGAGCCTCGCGTAGTACCTGCTGCGCGCGTGTCGGACCAGCCGTCACGACCACGACTTCGCCCGAGTGCTTTTCTTTCTGGCGGAGCGCTTCCTCGAGCGCGAACGCATCGGGCTCATTGACCTCGTAGGACACATCTTCGCGAATCCACGTGCCCGCCTCATTCAGCTTCAGCGGGGCGTCCTTCTGCGGGACCTGCTTCATGCAAACCAGGATCTTCACGGTTCCACTCCATCCCTACCCGGCTGGGGCCGGCAGGCAAACAAAAGAGTATAAACGTTTGTCACGGTACGTAGGGGTGACATTCCGAAGAGAGTCCGTGAGCGGTTGGAATGCTGGCCTAAGCGAGTCGCGGAGAAGAGCAGCACACTCAAAGGCCGGACAGCTTCTTCCTGCGCTACCTTTGCGCATTCAATCTCTTCATTAACCCAGGTCCGGATTTTCCGGGGGCGGAGGAACGTCGCGGAAGTCATTCTTCCTGCCTTGCCGCGGACGCGTCATGGTCTTAGGAATACCGACCTGCGTCGACGGCGATGGAATCTGGCCCTGGGTTCTTGCCTTGAAAATCCGACGCAGGAACGAAATGATGATCACGGCGAAGATCGCGATCCTTAACCAAGTGTCCAACGCACTCTCCCAATTTTCTTAATCCAGGAATGCGACGCTCTGCACGCTGGTGATTTCGAAGCGCTTGCGGCAGCGCATGTTCTTGCACACCATCATGTCATCGCGGCGCAGCATGTAGGACTGCGCCTTGGCGAACTTCGCGCGATCGCGCTCGTCGGCGCGGGGCGGAAGGCTCTTTTTCTTGGTGCGCACCAGCCATTGAATCTCATACTCGGCGGGCTGATGACAGTGCGGGCAGTTCAAATTCGCGGGCTTCTTATCGGCGCGCTCGTCGAAAAAATCACGTTCATCCATAAATGGGCTCTGGCTTTCGGCTTTCAGCTTTCGGCTTTCGGCACTTGCTCTCGTTCACGATACGGTTTGCAACCAGGACCGAAAGCCTTGGAGCCCAAAGCCTGAGTTTCGATTATTGCACTTTTGAATGACGAATGTGAAAAGCCCAAGGCACAACGATGCCATCACGATAAGGAAACGCGGCCGTCTTCGGTTCGCGATCTTCTGCTATTTTGATGCAGGACTATTTATGGCTCGAAAGCGCAAGAAAAAAATCTTTTCGGCCGCGAAGGTGCTTCGCGAAATGGCGCGCGAGCGCGTGGGTTCGCCCAAACCTTCCCGGCCTGTCCCGGCCAAGACGACCAAGGCGGAGAAACACAAGCCTACGCTGGGGAAACTGCTTGAAGAACAGTAGACACTGCCACAGTCGGCTGATTGGAGAGTCTACCCCGCGACCGGAGCCAACCCGTCCGACGGGTGCTTACGGTCCGTTGGGATTAAAGGTAGCTGTGACGTTGACCACTCCGCCCGAAGGTACGGTTACGGTGCATTGATTTGAATTAGTAGTCGAGGTCGCGCAACTGGTGGAGAAGCCCGCGAAAGTCGAACCGGTACCAGCGGTCGCCGTCAAAATTACGACGTTGCTCGGCGGCGAAAACGCAAAGCCGCACGCGGTTCCGGGGCAACTGATTCCCGCGGGCGAACTCGTGACCGTTCCGGCTCCCGTGCCCGCCGGCGTTAACACCAGCTCGCCCGCCGTGTTGCTTCCTCCCGGGCAGAGAGGATTGGCGGTATTTTGCACTGTCACGGTTGAGGGGGATGAAATCACAATGTTCGATGCCCCGCCCGTGCCCTCCGGAGCACTTGCCCAGATGTTGGCAATGCCGCAATTGCCGTTATTTGGCGCGACCGTCTCCCCAGTTCCCGCAACGTAATTGAATGACAGCAGTTCTGTGACGTCAGTCGACCAGGTCACTTGCGCTGTGATGTCTCTGGTCTCCGGGGGATGGATATAGGTTCCAGCGGCTGCGAAATCAACAGCTCCTGAATTCGGAGATGAGTAGATTGCGGTCTGCAGCGTCACCGCGATACTCACCAGCTTCTGATCATGTCCGCAACTCGGCAAACCCAAAGCCGCTCCCGTCACGATCAAGGCGCCCAACGCCATCCCGACATATTTCCGTTCCATACCCCGACTCCTCCGGACCAATTTCCAGCCCACTGTCTTAGCAATCACGGAAGCTTGAAATCTAGTAGAAGGCCTCCCAAAATGCAAGAAAGGCAGGGGCGGAGTTCCCACCGCTCGATTGCTTTTCGATCACAACTGCGGATCATTTCTTCGGCCTCGACTCGGGCGGGACCAGGCCGGCGATGCGATAGTAGACGACGAGTTGGCCGTAGTGCTCGCCGGAATGCTCCAGAAACTCCCACGCCATGTCGGAAACCCGGGTTTGCTGGTGGGCGAAGGGATCGCCAACCAGGTCGTTCATTCCCTTGTCCCCCTTCTTCTGGATGACGCCCGCTCCGTCTGCAAATGCTTTCCTCACGAATTCAACCACTGCCGCTTTCGTCTTGTACTGCTCGCGCTTGGGATCCTCGACGGAAGGCGGCTTCAGTCCGGCAGCCGCATTGGTGAAGAAGTAATTCGCATTCGCGGCGTGCAGCAATTGCTCGGCAAAGGTGCGCTGCTCGGGCGTCGGCTTGAAGTCGTACTTATCCTCCGGAAAATCTTCGGCCATGGCAATCAACTTCCGTGCGATATCGTTCCAGTTGTCCAGCAAGACCTTCGCGGGCTTATCCGCCGGCTTGGGCGGCGCTTCCTTCTTTTCCTGAGCGCAAGCCAGGACTGAAATAAGAGCCATTCCCCAACAAAGCAGACCCACTGAGAAAATCTTCTTCATGACTATCCTCCGATGGAAGTTGACTTCGATGTCCGGTCTTCACTTCTTCAATCTGATTTCTTACTTCTGATTTTCCCCAAGCCCCGCTTTCGCGAGCATCTCTAAGAACTGTTTCTTGGTTCGCATGTCGATCGACTGGGCAACGAGTTTGCCTTCGCGATCATAGACGAAGCTCTTCGGGATGCCTTCGACCACGAACATCTCATTCACCTTTCGTTTCGGATCGAGCAGGACCGGGAAGGTTATTTTGCGATCACGAATGAATGGTTCCACCTTCTCCGCCTTTTCATCGGAGATCCCGAGAATCACCAGTCCCCGCGGCCCGTACCGTTCATAGAGCGCTTCGAGGTCCGGCATCTCCTTGCGGCAGGGCGGACACCACGTCGCCCAGAAATTTACCAGCACAACCTTGCCCCGAAGTTCGGCAAACGTCCACGTCTTGCCGGTCAAATCCTTGAGCGCAAACTCGGCGTGCTCGCGCTTGTGGTCGTCGGCCTCCAGCCGCTCCATGGCGGCGCGAAACTGCTCCTCTTGCCGGCTGAAGTCGGGCGGCACCGTTACCTGCTCGTAGCGCACGAGGGAAGCCAGCTCTACGTATGGACTCGCCGGCTCACGCGGGGCGGATCGGGAACCCCCGCTCGCGGATGCCGTCTTCTGGTCTGCATCCTTCGCATCTCTTCCTTCAGGCCATGGCAGGGGATAGTCGCGCAACGCCATCGCGAGGGTCGTCGCTACCTCCTGCAGAGCATCATGGCCAAAGTCGCCTTCCGTTGAGAGATTCGCGAGCCCAACCGCCAGGCGGAGCTTGTTCTCGCTCGCGGGCAGATTGCGAATCTTTAGCGCCAGATCCTTCGTCGTTCCCGCCCGGACGTCATCGGGGAGGGCCCTCAGGCCGTGAATCTGGTCGGCGATCGGTTTCTCGGCGGCGCTCCATACGATCTGTTTCTCCTGTCCCAATAAAGACTGGACCGGCCACAGGCTCGCCAGCGCGGCGACCGCGAGCAGCAGCGTCATGATGACACGAAGGTTCTTCCTCTCAACTGCATTGCTGTAGATCCAACCCATGTGAACCCGCCCTTTCGCCTCAGCGCCAGCTTATAACGTATCGCATTACCGTGTCTCGCCATGGCGCCAGGTGGCTTCGGAAGCTTTGGTACCGGGTTGGCTGTGATTTCCGGGCAGGAGCGGCATTACGAAAGGGATTGTCCGAGGTAACGGAGAGAGGCTCCCTTCGGTAACCTCGGTAACGTCCCTTTCGAGTTATCAGTGGATTACCTTCCCTTGGGCCAGTAAATGTTAAACCGTGCAAGCAGAATCTCGAGAGGTTGGTTCCATGACATCGGTTGGCCGTTATATTTCTGCGTTCTTCGTGATCGTGCTGGTTTCTCTGTTGGTTGCGTGCGGCGCGTCTACGCCGGTTCCGCTCAGTGTTGCTACTGTCAGTTCGCTGCCAACGGCGGTTGCCGGCTCCTCATATTCCGCAACTTTGCAGGCGAAGAGCGGGACACCGCCGTACACGTGGGCGGTAACATCGGGGAGCTTGCCGTCGGGCTTGACCCTGAACAGTTCGACCGGCCTCATCTCCGGAACGCCCACGGTCCCTGGCGCGGCCACCCACCGAACGCGGACGGCGGCGAATCTGGCGCCTACTACCGACAGCTTCACGGTCACGGTCACCGATTCCTCGACTCCCACTCCGAAAAGCGCGAGCGCGAGTCTGCAGATTGTAGTCAACCCGCCGCTGGCCTTGGCCACGACAAGCCTGCCGGCTGGAGTTGTCGGCACGGGGTACAACCAGACTCTGGCAGCGACGGGCGGACTTACGCCCTACACGTGGTCTGTCACAATCGGCAACTTGCCCGCAGGCCTTTCACTGAACACATCGACAGGGGCGATTACCGGCACCCCGACCGGACCGTTTGTAGGAACGACCAGCTTCACTGTTATGGCGACGGACTCCGAGAGTCCGGCCAAGAGCGCCACCGCCAGCCTGAGCATCGCAATCAGCGCCCCGACCCTGACTGTAACCACGACCTCGCTTACCGGCGGGACTCTGGGCACGGCTTACAGCCAGGGACTCACGGCGACGGGCGGAGTCGCGCCTTATTCGTGGGCAGTGACAATCGGCAGTTTGCCCACAGGTCTAACCCTGAATACGTCGACCGGACAGATCAGTGGCACGCCGACCGGTAACGTGACGGGACCAATCAATTTTGGAGTGACGGTGACAGACTCCGAAACGCCCACGACGCAGGCTTCGGAGGCGAATCTGAGCATCACCATCACGGCGCCCCCGCTCAGCGTTACAACCAGCTCGCTTCCGACCGGGGTAGTCCAATCGGCCTACACGGGCGCGACCTTGCAGGCCACGGGCGGAGTTTCGCCTTATAGCTGGGCGGTAACGACGGGCACTCTGCCGGCGGGGCTTTCTCTGAATAGTTCCACGGGTGCAATTTCTGGAACGCCGACAACGTCCGGCACATCGCCAATCACGGTCACGGTTACCGACTCCGAGTCGCCCAACGCCAAGACGGCCAGCGCAAGTTTGAGCGTCGTCGTCAATCCGAAGCTGGCGGTCAGCACATCGTCGCTGGGCGCGGCAGTTGTGGGTAGCGCTTATAGTCAGACGCTGGCAGCTACGGGTGGAATCACTCCGTATTCGTGGTCCGTGACGAGCGGCAGTTTGCCAGCGGGACTTTCGTTGAACAGTTCGACGGGAGCAATCACGGGAACGCCGACCGGGCCGCAGGTCGGGACGATCAACTTCACAGTCACGGTGACGGATTCGGAGAGTCCGACTAAAACCGCGAGCGCCAACCTGGGGATCACAGTCAGCGCGCCGCCGTTGAGCGTCACGACGCAGACTCTGGCGGCTGGCACTCTGGGTACTGCCTACGTAGCGGCTGTGGCCGCCACGGGCGGAATCGCGCCTTATTCGTGGAGCATCAGCGGCGGGAGTTTGCCGGCCGGTCTGAGCCTTAACTCCAGCACTGGCGCGATCACGGGTACGCCTTCGGGCAACGTAACCGGCCCGATCAACTTTACTGTCAAGGTAACGGACTCGGAGCAGCCGACGGCGGCAACGGCGACGGCGGCACTGAGCATCAGCATCTCGGCAACACCGCTCAGCGTGGTCACGACTACGCTGCCGACTGGTGTTGCGCAATCGGCATACACGGGCGCGACCTTGCAGGCGACAGGGGGAGTGTCTCCGTACTTCTGGTCAGTCACGAGCGGAAGCTTGCCCGCGGGACTGTCTCTGAATTCTTCAACAGGTGCGATATCCGGAACGGCGACGGCTTCGGGGGCGGCGAGCTTCACGGTTACGGCCACCGATTCGGAAACGCCGACGCCGCAAACCTCCAACAAGAATCTGAGCATCACGATTAACCCGCAACTGGCGGTGACTACCTCTTCGCTGGCTGCCGCTTCGGTGGGCACGGCTTACAACCAGGCGTTGGCCGCGACGGGCGGCATCACGCCTTATTCGTGGTCTGTCACAAGCGGCAGTTTGCCGGCGGGTCTCTCGTTGAACAGTTCGACGGGCGCGATTACCGGAACTCCCACCGGGCCACAGGTGGGAACGATCAGCTTCACGGTTACGGTGACGGATTCGGAAAACCCGAGCAAGACGGCAACCGCGAATCTTGGCATCACAGTCAGCGCACCAGCTTTGAGCGTCACCACGTCGTCGCTTGCGGCTGGATCTCTGGGGAATGCCTATAGCGCGACGGTCGCAGCTACGGGCGGAATCACTCCTTACGCATGGTCGATCAGCACCGGCAACCTGCCAGCGGGACTCACATTAAACTCGAGCACGGGTGTGATTTCGGGCACGCCAACGGGCAGCGTAACCGGCGCAATCAACTTTACTTTAAAGGTGACGGACTCGGAGCAGCCGGCGGGAACGGCCACGGCAGCGCTGAGCATCAACATCTCGGCATCGCCGCTGAGCGTGGTCACGAGTTCCCTTCCCAACGGTGTAGCGCAGTCGACGTACGCGGGCGCTACTTTGCAGGCAGCGGGCGGAGTGTCGCCCTACTTCTGGTCAGTCACGACCGGGAGTTTGCCCGCGGGACTGTCTCTGAATAGTTCTACCGGAGCGATTTCAGGAACTCCGACGACGGCTGGACCATCGAACTTTACGGTCACGGTAACGGATTCGGAAACTCCGACCGCGCAGACTGCGACCAAAAACCTGAGCATTACGATTAATCCGCAACTGGCGGTGACCACTTCATCGCTGGCCGCTGCGTCTGTCGGCACAGCCTATAGCCAGACGTTGGCTGCTACGGGCGGCATCACGCCCTACTCGTGGTCGATCACGAGCGGCAGTCTGCCGGCCGGACTCTCGCTGAATACGTCGACGGGTGCAATCAGCGGCACGCCCACCGGACCACTGGTGGGGCTGGTCAGCTTCACCGCGACGGTAACGGATTCGGAGAATCCGACCAAGACCGCAAGCGCCAACCTGGGCATTACGGTCAGCGCGCCGCCGTTGAGCATCACCACGTCGGCGCTGGCGGGCGGAACTCTGGGAACAGCCTACAGCGCGAGCGTGGCAGCTACGGGTGGAATCACGCCCTACACATGGTCGATCAGCGCCGGCAATTTACCTGCTGGACTGTCATTGAACTCGAGCACCGGAGCGATCTCGGGCACGCCCACTGGCAGCGTAACCGGTCCGATCAATTTTACGGTGAAGGTGACGGACGCGGAGCAGCCGACGGGAGCCACCGCGACGGCGGCCCTCAGCATCACCATTACCGCGGCACCCCTGAGTGTCGTAACCAGTTCGCTTCCCAGCGGTGTAGCGCAATCGACGTATGCGGGCGCCACGTTGCAGGCAGCGGGAGGGGTATCGCCCTATAGCTGGGCAGTCACAACCGGCAGCTTGCCGGCGGGATTGTCTCTGAACAGTTCGACCGGCGCGATCTCAGGCACGCCGACGACGGCTGGACCATCGAACTTTACGGTCACAGTCACGGATTCGGAAACTCCGACCGCGCAGACCGCAACCAAGCAACTGAGTATCACGGTCAACCCACAACTCTCGGTTACAACTTCCAGCTTGACCGCAGGGGTGGTGGGCACGGCTTACAGCCAGACACTGGCAGCAACGGGCGGCCTGACGCCGTACTCGTGGTCGGTCACGACGGGAAGCCTGCCCAGCGGGTTGAGTCTTAACTCGTCCACGGGAGCCATCACGGGTACACCGACCGGACCGCAGGTGGGAACGATCAGCTTCACGGTCACGGTGACGGATTCGGAAAACCCGGTCAAGACGGCAACCGCGAACCTGAGCATTGCGATCAGCGTTCAGACCCTGACCGTCACATCCACAGGCGCGCTGCCATCGGGCGTGTACCACCAGGCCTACTCGACGACTCTCACTGCGACCGGCGGAGTGACGCCTTACACGTGGAGTATCACGAGCGGAACCTTGCCGGCGGGCCTGAGCCTCAACAGCAGTACGGGCGTGATCTCAGGAACTCCGAACGCGCTTGGCACGAAGAGCTTTACGATCAAGGTTACAGATTCAGAGCTGCCGACGGCCCAGAGCGCCACGGCAGGCGTGACCCTCGCGATCAACAGCGCTTCGCCTCTACAGATCATTACCAGCGCGCTGTCGACGGGCGTCGTAGGCAACGCGTACAGCGATCAGTTCTCGGCGACTGGCGGAGTCATGCCTTATAACTGGAGCATCAGCGCGGGCAGTCTTCCTCAGGGCCTCACCCTCGCACCCAGCACTGGGCAGATTTCCGGAACTCCGACGCAGGTCGGTACGACCAACTTTACTGTGAAGGTGACCGATTCCAGCTCACCCACGCAATCGGTGACCGCCAACCTGAGCATCACCGTGAATCCCCTGCTCTCGATCACGACGACGTCCGTGCCGAATGGCAACGTCGGCTCGCAATACAATGCGACGATCAGCGCGGCCGGCGGCGTGGAACCTTACACGTGGAGTATCTTCAGTGGCAATCTCCCGCCCGGGCTCAACGCGAACAACAATAACGACACCTTGAGCATAACGGGACAGCCGACGACGACGGGGACGTACAACTTCACGGTCCAGGTCACTGACAGCGAGACATTCCCAGCCTCTGTCAACGCCAACTTCACCATTGTCATCAGCAGCCTGCCGGTGGGGTACACCGTCTCTGGCACGGTCAGTTATAGCGGCTCGAAGACGGGGCAAGTCTACTTGCAGCTGGCCAACAGCAATTGCGGCGGCTGCAATAACAACCAGGGCACCAGCATCTCGAACACGGTGCTCAAAGCGGGCGGGGCCTTCACCATCCACGGCGTATTGCCCGGTACGTACACCTTGCAGGCATACATGGACAATGTGGGCTACGGCGCCCAGAATGCCTCCAACCCGACCGGGACGGTGGGGAGCGTGACGGTTGTCAACTCGAACGTGAGCGGGGTCGGCGTCACGCTGATCGATCCGGGGACAGTGACTCTGAGTTCGGCTCCTTCGTGGAACGGCGGCAGCAATCCGGTTGGATTCAGCGGGGGCGCCTTTGTCACCTTCTCTGGAATCCAGAACAACAGCGGCATCGAGATGCCAACCTCCTACACCGTGCAGTGGAGCACGAGTTCGACGTTTGGCTCAGTTACCGGAACCAAGTCCTTCCCAGCTACCGGGTCGAACAACCCATGGATCGTCAGCGGGATCGCGAGCGGTACCTACTACTTCCGCGCCCAGGGCGTGGCCGGAAGCTCGACGAGCAGTTGGTCTTCGGCTTCTCCGGCGATTACGGTAGCGGCACCCACGGGTAATGCGGTGTCCGGCAAGGTGACATTCACGCAGACGGCAACCGGCCCACTCTATGTGGGCTTCTATGACCAGAACACGGGTTATGTCTATGCCACGGTAGTGGGAAGCCATGCCAGCCCGCCAACCAGCCCGGCATCTTACTCGGTCAACGTTCCTACGGGAACCAATTACTACTTCTTCGCTGTCCTCGACCAGGGCAACTCGGGACTTCTCAGTGGTCCGGGACAAGTTTCGAACGTCAATTCAAATAGCGCGTCCACGGTCGCCATCACCGGCACCACGACCAACGAGAACCTGACTTTGCCCAGCGGCAACAGTCTTGCGGTCGTGCTGACACAAAGCTCGGAACAGATTAACTCGGGCAATACGACTACCACTTACAGTCTCGGCTTCAACGTCAACGGCCTGGTCAAACTGCCAGTAGCGGTCGAGCTTGCCACCGGGCCCACGGGAGCCGTCATCCCGGCCGACATTGCCACCAACGCGTTTAATGGCAGCGCCGACCGTTTCAGCTATTGGACCAGCCTCAACGGCGCGACGCCGCAGGTCAACGACTCCTATACCTTGAACGTCACTTACAGCGACGGCACCTCGGAGATCCTTACGGTAAAGGTGGGCGCGGTGCTGAACGCCTTCGCCACTAACCTCGCGCCGCAAGGGAGCAGTGTCAGCGTAACGCCCAACTTCAGCTGGACCGATCCCGCCAACGCCAGCAGTTACACCTATCAGTTCTATTTGTGCTGCGACTCGAATGGGACGATCTGGCAGATACCGGGCAATAACTCCAACTCGAACGGCTTCTCCAGCTCGATCACTTCGATTACCTGGAACGTGGACCCGTTAAACTCCGGAAACCTGCCCAACATCTCCAGCCTGGCCGGCAACACTATGTACAACTGGCAGATTCAGGCTACGGACGTCAACGGTAACTCGGCCCAGGTGCAAGTGAACTTCACCACCGCTCCGGTGCCGCTCACGTTGCCCGCGGCGGGCTCGATGGGCAGCGTAACGGTCGGCCAAAACTTCAACGGAGCAGTCAATGCCTCGGGTGGAGTCGGACCCTATAGCTTCACTGTGAATGGTTCCGCTGTACCGACCGACGGAACGCAGGTGAGTCTGGGGGACAGCCTGTTTGCCTCTAATACCGGCGGCAACACGCTATCTCTCAGTGGCACGCCCAGCTCGATCACCACGGTCTCGTTCACAGTCGCTGTGACCGACAGCGCCAGCGGCAGCGCGGGTCCGGACACTTACACAATTACCGTCAATCCAGTCACGCCGCTCACGCTTCAAACTACGGCGATGCCGGGAGGCGACAAGAGCTGGCAGTACAGTGCCGTGTTGAAGGCTAACGGCGGCGTACAGCCTTATACGTGGTCTGTCTCGAGCGGAAGTCTGCCGGCTGGACTTTCCATCAGCACCAATGGCAACAATAACGGGATCATCTCCGGAACGCCGACCGCAACGGGCACTGCCAGCTTTACCGTCGAGGTCACGGATTCGGCGAGCGACACCGCTACAGCCAACCTCAGCATCACGATCGGAAACTGCGGGAACAACGCCAACCTCAACGGGAACTATGCCTTTGTAGCGAACGGCTGGAAAAATTCATCCGATGCCAGTTCGGAAATCGGCAGTTTTGTGGCTAACGGATCGGGCAGCATCACCAGCGGGGTACTTGATATCAGCGATCAAGTCAACGGTCCAAAGAACAAGACCCTCACCGGAACATACTGCGTGAGCTCGAACAATCTGGTCGCGATCAATCTGGTCCCGAGCGGTGGTGGTGGCAGCGCCACCTTTGAAGCCACGTTGGATTCCACCGGCAACGGACACATCATCCGCTACGACAGCACGAGCGCCGAGATCAGCGCCGGGTTGCTGCGCAAACAGACGACCAGCGCTTTCTCGACGGCCTCGATCAACGGCAACTATGCCTTCGGACTGGTGGGAGCCGATCAGGGTTCCAACCGCTTCGGTATGGCTGGTGAATTCAACTCCAACGGCAGCGGCACGCTTAGCGGCCAGGTGGATTATGACGACGGAGGCTCCGGCTCTCAAAATGCCGGGAACACAACCATGACGGCTAGCGACTTCACCGTCGGTTCGTCAACCACGGGTCGCGGAACGGTCACCATTAACTTCACAGGTCCGGGAGCCACCGTCAACTTCGCCTTCTACGTAGTCAGTTCGTCCGAGGCACTTCTGATGGCCATCGACACGCAGACGCCGCCGATGATCCTCGCAGGCCAGGTGCTGAAGCAGAGCAGTTCACTGACCAATGCCTCGCTGAACGGCAACAGCGTAATCGAACTACAGGGCATTGATACCTCCGGCGGCTCTCCCGTGTCTGATCTTCAGGCTGGAGTCATCAATGCCAGCGGCACCGGAACGTTCACGTTGAGCCTCGACGAGAACGATGGCGGAACGTTGGATAGCGGAACCGGGAACCCGCAGAGCCTATCGGGAGACTATGCGGTCGGCACAGGCGGGCGGGTCACACTCAGCAACATCGTTGGCGGAGGCGGAGGTGGTCACACTCCGATCTTCTACCTGGTGGGCACCAATCAGGCCTTCGTAATCGATACCGGCGGTTCGGTGAGCTTTGGCACGATTACACCGCAGACGGGGAGCAACTTCACAAACGCTTCGTTGAACGGGAACTTCCTAGGTGGAAGCCAGCAGCCCGTCACCACGAACGTGAGCGTCGAAGTCGATCAGGTACACGCCGATGGAAACGGCAATTTCACAGCCACCTCCGACAAGAACAACTACTCGTGCGGAAGCGGGAATGGGTGTCCGGGAGCGAGTTCCCAGGCTCTAACCTATTCCGTTTCGTCGAACGGACGGGTGCAGGTCAGCCAGGATGGCCAGGTGGGCGGGATTATGTACATCATTTCGAGCTCACAGGCTGTGTTCCTGTCGACGACCGATAGCAACGCGGCGCTGTCCGATTTTCACCAGTAAACTTACGAAACTGCAATCAACGGACCGGGGCCTCGCGCCGCCGGTCCGTTTTCTTTTTTCAGCAGGCTTGTGTCGCCAGGAGATTCTTTCGCGTTAGCTTCCTTTTTCCAAGATTCCAGAGGCCGTGACCTGCGGCGCCGGTATATGATTCCGACGATCATGGGAACTCTCGATCCGGCAGGAGAATTCCTGCGCATCACCGAGCGCTACCGGCAGATGAGCGACAGCGAAATTCTGATCCTCATGCCGCAAAGTTCGCAACTGACACCGCTGGCACAGCAGGCACTGGCGAGCGAAGTCCGTTCCCGCGGGTTGAAGGTGGAGGAGGATGCGCCAACTCCCCCTGGAGAACGGCGACCGGTTTTCTACGATCGCCATACGCAGACCTTCGCTGACTCGTCAGTCCGCGATGCTCCCCCGATCAAATCTTCCTCAGCCGATTCTGGCGATAGCGATGCGACCGCAGACCTCGATCCCGAGGAAGAGGATTCTGCTTACGACGCAGATCGCAAATTGGTCGAACTGTGCACCGTTTGGAGCCTGGCCGATGCGCGGCAGGTGCAGTCCCTGCTCGATCGGGCCGGGATTCCATTATTCATGGGGGCAGAGAAAGCGACGAACGCAGACGCGGTGACCTCGAACTTTGCCACCGGCGTCAGCGTGCAGGTGATGCGCATCGGATTGCCCTGGGCCGGGCAGGCGCTGCAGAATTACGCACCTGCGGACGAGCCGGAGCGAAAGCAGGAAGAACCACCGCCGGAGCTTTCCGTACAGTGCCCGAAATGCCGCTCCGAGGAGATCGTTCTCGAGGATGTCGTCCCGGCTGCGGAAGATTCCCCGGACAAGGCTTCCACATACTGGTGGTCGTGCGATTCCTGCGGATACGAGTGGGAAGATGACGGGACAGTAAAAGAACAGTAAATCGACGACGTTGCTCAGCTAGCAAGACATCCGCTGGGGCGTTCTACGAACCCGAGAGGGTTCACTCACCGATGGACTAGATTGTCGGCGGCCGCGCTGGCGAGCACGCATAGATCGAGAAAGACGCGCGCGTTGTACGAATCCTTTGCTCCCGCCTTGCGCAAAATACTCGCCCGCTTGGAGCGGAGGATCTGGTAGATCTGCATCATCTGGACCACGCTCGGTTGACGTTCGTTCCTGACGAATGCATTGCACAGTTCGCGAAAGACGCCGCGCACCGTGCCTCCGTGAATATAAACGTCGGTGCCATCGAGGTCGCTGAGCGATTTGTTGACACGGCGCCGAACCGTCTCACAAACAATCCAGGAGTGTTGGGCGCTATTTATTCCCACCGTCAGCCCGAGTTCGAATGGCATGTTGAAGCGCGGAGTACGCGGAGCGTTGCGGTCCAGTTGCACGCGGGACAAGTCGTGAACCGAATATCGCGAGGAAGCAATGAGGGCGATGATGCGCTCCAGGCGCCTTTGGCTGAATGGAATTTCAAGCGTGGCGCGGGGCGCAAATCCGAACGCGCTGATACCGGCGATGTAGGCCAGCAGGAGATTCTCGAAGGGGCGGTCGTAAGGGATATTCAGAAAGACGGCAGCCTTCTCAACGACGGGCTTTGACCTTCTTCGTCTTGGGGAGGGAGGTTTTTGCACCGGCATCACGGCCACTTCTATTTCGTACCACGGTAGCACGGGATCTTCTCTTGCTCTTGTGATGGCCCTTATCTACGACCGGATCAGATTTTGAGTCTCGGCCCAGAATCTGGTTTGTGTACTTTCTCGCGATCTTGATCAGCGCTTCGGTGCGAGACTTGGAGACACCGAGAATTCTGGCCGTATCATGCGCCGTCGAGAAGCGGCTGTCGACCCGGATCGCTTGCGCCATAGCTGACATTATAAGACATGCTCGCCAGACGAGCCGGAATCCCACCCTTCAGCCGGTGCTTCCCCTGCTGCGAAATGCCCGTCCCCGTTGGGGCTTCTTGAACACGATGCGATTCTTCGAAGCGCCAGGAACGTTGCACTATGGACCTATCCACCGCGTGTCCAGAATCCCGTTCAAGGATAACTTTCGTAACCTGCCAACCTGCCTGGAAGGTACCGGACCCACGTTTTCCCGGATATACCTACTAGTAAGGCTATCTATATCAAAGGATTGTCCATATGACGTCGGCAGCACGCACTTCCAGCGCACTATTTCTGTTGGTATTGATTTCGTTGTTCGTGGCCTGCGGCAGCTCTACCAAGCCAATCGCGGTTCAGTTGACGTCCAGCACCGGCGCGCTCGACCAGGCACAGACGGCCACTCTGACCGCGAGCGTCGCAAATGATCCAAAGAGTGCAGGCGTGCAGTGGGCGGTTGCGGGCGGCGGATCGTTAACCAACATGTCAACCACCGGCGCCACTTATGTTGCGCCGAGTTCGGTGACGAGCGCATTCCGGGCGAGTATTACGGCGACTTCGATCAGCGATCCGAGCAAGAGTGCATCGGTGCAGATCGAGGTCAGTCCATTGCCGAGCATCACCACTACAACCTTGCCTACAGCAACTGCGGGTACGAGTTATTCGGCCACTATCAGCGCAAGCGGCGGAAGCAGTCCGTTCACCTGGAGTATCACTTCCGGGACACTTCCGGCTGGGCTCTCGCTGGGGGCAAGCACCGGCAGTTCAGTGACGATTGCGGGCACGCCGACCCAGGCAGGGACAAGTTCCATCACGATCATGGTGAAGGATTCAACCGGCGCGACCGCGAGCCAGGGTCTGACGATCACCGTCCAGCCACCGCCAGCGCTCGCCATCAAAACGAGTTCGCTGCCCGCGGCTGAAGCGGGAATCTCCTACAGCCAGACGCTGCAAGCGACCGGAGGCATTCCTCCCTACCAGTGGACCATTACGTCGGGCAGTCTGCCGACTGGACTCACCCTGAATCCATCGAGCGGCGCGATTAGCGGGACGCCTACGGTGGTCGCGACGTCGAATTTCGCCGTCAAGGTCACGGACTCGCAGACACCAACTCCGGCAAGCACGACGGCGAACCTGAGTATTACGGTCAATAATCCTCCGCTGCAGATCACGACAACAACTTTGCCACAGGGGGTGATCAACGTTACGTATTCCACGACAGCGTTTCTGGCAGCCGTGGGCGGGACGCAGCCTTATACATGGAGCATCAGCTCCGGCAGCCTGCCGAGCGGGCTTACGCTGAATGCCAGCACTGGACAGATATCGGGTAAACCGATGGCGACCGGAACTTCCAGCTTCACGGCCAAGGTGATCGACTCAAGCACGCCGACGGCGCAAACCGCGACAGCGAACCTGAGCATCACCGTGAACGCTGCGCTTGCGGTTACGACCACTTCTCTTCCCTCGGGAAGCATTGGCGCGGCCTACAGCACGACGCTAGGGGCGAGCGGCGGTGTGACACCCTACAGTTGGAGCGTAACCACGGGCACTTTGCCTGCGGGACTCAGCCTGAATTCGACGAGCGGCGTGATCTCGGGGACTCCGACTGCGGCGGTTACGTCGAACTTCACTGCCACGGTCAGCGATGCGGAAACTCCGGCGGATACGGCGAACGCCAGCCTGAGCATCGTCATCTCGTCGGCGAGCTGTCCCAATAACGGCAACTTCCATGGCCATTACGCGGCGGCGATGGAAGGGTGGAATACCGACTCGACCGCTCAACTGGACGCCTCCGCAGCCAGCTTCATTGCCGATGGAGCGGGCAACATCACGAGCGGCAATCTGGATACTACCGACTCGACGAGCGGCCACCAGAGCGGCACATTCACGGGCACTTACTGTCTGGCAGCCAATAATCTGGGCACCATGACGCTGAAGCTGGGTGCTCCATATAGCGCGACGAATACGCTGGCGTTTACGGTGGACTCCACTGAGAAGAACGGCAGGATCATGTTCTACGACGCGACCAACACGAAGGAGGTTGGGCCGCTGCTCGAGCAAGATACCTCGGCGTTCCTGACCAGCAAGATTGACGGCGACTACGCCTTCGGATTGGTCGGCGTGGACAGTGCGGGCGGCGCGAACCGCTTCGCGGTCGCGGGCCAATTCAGCTCCGATGGTAAGGGAAACCTTGCGGGGATTGCCGATGGGGACGACGTTTTCTCTGGAGTGAGCAGCCAGGTTACGCTCACCGCGAGCGACTTGACGGTTGCCTCGAACGGGCGCGGCACAGTGACCTTGAACTTCGCTGGCGGCAACATGAACTTCTCGCTGCAGTTCGCCTTCTACGTGGTGAGCGCGACCGAAGTGCTGATGGTGGAGACTGATGGGCCGCAAACCGGACATCCGCTGCTGGTGGGAGAAGCTTTGCAGCAATCGTCCAGCGCGTTCACGGATGCTGCGCTGAGCGGCGATGCGATCGTGGGCACGGAATCGCTGACAAACGGCACTGAGCCTTCGGTCTCGGGCGGAATCGCGGCGGCGAGCGGGAACGGGGCGCAGATCACGTTGAGCCTCGACCAGAACGTGGGCGGAACGGTTGGCACGTTCAGCGGTTCGGGGACTTACAGCGTGGCCTCGAACGGGCGCGTTACGTTAAGCGGAAGCGGGTTGGGCAGCAATCCTCCTGTGCTGTATCTCGTTACATCTAATGGTGGTTTCGTGGTTGGGACGGACAGCGCGGTGAGTTATGGCCAGTTCTATCCGCAGGTCGGAAGCGGGTTCACCAACAGCAGCTTCGACGGAGTCTTTACGGGAGGGAGCAATCATCCGCAGGACGATCTGGTGAGCGAGGAACTCGACTCGGTCTCAGCGGACGGAAATGGCCGTCTGGCTGGTACTTCGGAGACTAACGTTAACGGCGGAAACCCAAGCCAGACTTCGGTTTCGGCGACTTATGTTGTCTCTTCGAATGGACGCGTTGTCGTGACCGAAAATGGCTCCAAGAGCGCGATTCTTTACCTTGTTAACAGCGGTCAGGTGTTGGTGATTCCGGTGGACAGCGGCGATCCGAATCCGAAGCTGAGTTGGTGGCTGCAGTAGTTCCGTTTCGGGAAAACTGCTGGTTACTTTGTCGGCATGGGGGTACCCCCCCTATATGCGGTCTATTCGAATCAAGACTTTAGGGAAAATTTCTTTCAAAGTCTTGAGCCTTCGATAGTTAGAGGCAAAGTATTGAATGCTTGGGAGTTACATCCCGCGCAGACTCTCGCTGCTCACTTCTTCCACTTCCATCTCAGTCATCACCATCTTCCATCCTGGCATCGGATGTCAAGAAATTAAGCCGGGCAAGCTGACTGCGAGGGGATGGCCTCTTGCAAATCTTGGCAATAATGTACGTACACAATAGTTATTGGAATACGGATGTGTACGTAACAGATGCGGCGTGGCCGCTTGCTGACGCAGATAACGTATTGTTTTTCGCTTTTCATGTCGGTCGGACGATGGGCTTCAGCTCTGTAAGATCCTAACAGGGCGGGGTTCGTGGAATCCCACCTTTCGAAAGGCGCGAAAGGTGGGGCACCCGTCGGTTTCTTAGGGTTTAAAGGTGGGCCACCCGCCTTCCCAGAGGCTGCGGAGCCTCGCTCCGCTTGGACGGGCCGAGGCGCCCTCCCCACACGACCACGGTCAAAAGCTAGCGGGCGAGGGCGCCCGCTCCACACGAGCTAACCTAGCTGCAGCCGCTCGTGCTGCCGCAGCTCATGCATTTGTAGCAACTGCCGTTTCTTACCATGATTGAGCCGCAGACGTGGCAGCTGGGGGCGTCTCCCATGTCGATCATTCCGGCCAGGGCGTCGGCGGCATGGATGGCGCCAGAACCGGCTCTCGGCTCTCGGCTTTCGGCTCTCGATACCGTGGAGGCGTTGAGGTCTCCTATTTCTTCTTCTGCTGGCACGGCTGCGCGCATTCCTTCTCCCATGCTTTTCGGGGCGCAGGTTTTCGAACAAGGATTGCTGCTGTCCGGTCAGGAAGCGGAGATGGAGCCAGCGGAAGATGTAATCCATGATCGACTTGGCGAAGCCTATGTCGGGATTGTTGGACCATCCGGCGGGCTCGAAGCGGGTGTGGGCGAACTTTTCGCAGAATAGTTTCAGCGGCACTCCGTGCTGCAGGGAGACGGAGACGGCCAGGGCGAAGCTGTCCATTAGGCCGGAGACGGTCGAACCTTCTTTGGCCATCTTGATGAAGATTTCGCCGGGCTCTCCGTTGGGATAGAGGCCTACGATGATGTAGCCTTCGTGGCCTCCGATGTTGAACTTGTGGGTGACCGACATGCGCTCTTCCTGGAGCTTGTGGCGGACGGCTCGGGGAGGGGCGTTGAGATTGTCTTCCGGTTGCGCCGGCGAGGACGCCAGCGCGACAGCCGGCGAGACGCCGGCGCCACTCTGGGCCGTTTTTGTGCCGGCGGCGGAGAGAGGTTGCGACTGCTTGCAGCCGTCGCGGTAGATGGCTACGGCTTTCACTCCGAGCTTCCAGGCTTGGATGTAGGCTTCGGAGATGTCTTCTACGGTGGCGGCGTTGGGCAGGTTGACGGTTTTGGAAATGGCTCCGGAGATGAAGGGCTGAGCGGCGGCCATCATCTTTAAGTGGCCCATGTACTGGATGGAGCGCGTGCCTTTGGCGGGCTTGAAGGAGCAATCGAAGACGGGGAGATGCTCGTCCTTGATATGGGGCGCGCCTTCGATGGTGCCGGTGGCGTCGACGTAGCTGACGATGGCGTCGGCCTGTTCGTGGGTGTATCCGAGCTTGAAGAGGGCGGCGGGGACGGTGTTATTGACGATTTTGATCATGCCTCCGCCAACCAGCTTTTTGTATTTGATCAGGGCGAGGTCGGGCTCGATGCCGGTGGTGTCGCAATCCATGAAGAAGCCTATCGTGCCGGTGGGCGCAAGAACCGTTACCTGGCTGTTGCGGTAGCCGTATTTTTCACCGGTGCTTAGGGCCTCGTCCCAGCATTGCTTGCTGGCTTCCAGAAGGGATGGGGGGACGTTGTTCTTGTTGATGTTATTCACGGATGCGCGGTGCATGCGGATCACGTCCAGGAACGGCTCGCGGTTGAGGTAGAAGCCGGGGCAGGCGGCTCCGGGCATATCTTCGGCCTTGGTGACGCCTAAGCGCGTCTGGACTGTGCTGGTTGCGGGGCCCAGAGGCTCGCATTGTTCGGCAATGCGGCTGGATTGGAGATAGGCTTGTCCGCACATGATGGCGGTGACGCAGGCGGCGTAGTCGCGGCCGGCGTCGGAATCGTAGGGTAGGCCGGACGCCATCAGGAGTGCGCCGAGGTTGGCATAGCCCAGACCTAGCGGGCGGTAGTCGTGCGAGTTGCGGCCGATCATCTCGGTGGGATAGCCGGCGTTGTCGACCAGAATTTCCTGCGCGGTGATGATGACGTCTACGGCGTGGCGGTAGGCGTCCACGTCGAAGGTGCCGTTGGGGGCGAACTTGAGCAGGTTCAGGCTGGCCAGGTTGCAGGCGGAGTCGTCGAGGAACATGTACTCGCTGCACGGGTTCGAGGCGTTGATGCGGGCGGTGTTCTTGCTGGTGTGCCAGCGGTTGATGGTGGTGTCGTACTGCATGCCGGGATCTCCGCAATGCCAGGTGGCTTCGGAGATCTTCTGGAGCAGGTCTTTCGCCTTGTAAGTGTTGATCACACGGCCATCGACGATGGAGCGGGTGGAGAAATCGGTGTCGCGCATGACGGCGACCATGAAGTCGTCGGTGACGCGAACGGAGTTGTTGGCGTTCTGGAAGAAGATGGAGGAGTAGGCGTCGGAGTCGGGGTGGGAGCCGTCGTATCCCTGGGCAACGAGGGCGTGGGCTTTGGCCTCTTCTTTCTGCTTGCACTCGACGAAGTCGACGATGTCGGGATGATCGATGTTGAGAATGACCATCTTGGCCGCGCGTCGCGTTTTGCCTCCGGACTTGATTACGCCGGCGAAGGCGTCGAAGCCTTTCATGAAGCTGAGCGGGCCGCTGGCGGTGCCTCCACCGCTAAGCTGCTCGGTCGAGGAGCGCAAGGGGGAAAGATTGGTGCCGGTGCCGCTGCCCCATTTGAAGAGCATGCCTTCGGTCTTGGCCAAGGTGAGGATGGAGTCCAGCGAGTCTTTTACGGAGTTGATGAAGCAGGCGGAGCACTGCGGGCGAGTGTACCCGGTGACGCCGAATTCGACCTGCTGGGAGGCTGAATTCCAGTGCCAGTTGGTGGCGTCGGAGTTGGGCTCGATGCGGTCGCATCCGACGTTGAACCAGACCGGCGAATTGAACGCAGCATACTGACGAATAAGGAGATGCGCGAGTTCATCGTGGAAGGTGGCGGCGTCTTCGGCGGTGCGGAAATAGCCGTCTTTCATGCCCCAGTCGCGGATGGTTTCAGCTACGCGGGCGACGAGCTGGCGGACTCCGGTCTCACGCTCGGGGGTGCCGACCTGTCCGTGCAGGTATTTCGAGGCGACGATATTGGTCGCGGTCATGGACCAGTCTTTGGGGACCTCGACGTTTTTCTGCTCGAAGATGATTCCGCCTTGGGAATCGGTGATGGCAGCAGTGCGGAGTTCCCATTCGACGTCGTCGTAGGGGGAAACGCCGGGTTTGGTGAAGAGGCGGCGGAAGGTGAGGCCGGGGGCCTTCTTCTTATTGCTGATGGGGATTACGGCGGAGTGCGACTTCGGCTGGTCTTTGGGCTGGTCGTGACGCGGATCGTTCTGCTGGTCTTTCTGTTGCACTTGAGGCATACCCTTCTCCTTACTTAGATGATGGCGGAATGGAATCGACTTTATGGGGCCGTTATCCTGATGATTTATTGCGAGTTAAGCCAACTCGTATGAAATAAAGCAGAGCCAAGAATCTCCAGATGGAAAATTATGGGAGAGCCTACTCTCGCGCACAGAAACGCGCAGGAATGGGATTCCATCAAGAGCTTATTTTCACTTCTAAGGGGCCTGTTTGCTGCTACTTACGTTACAACTTCGGGTTCTGGCTTCTTGCGGAAGCTGTGTTCGGGGAGCACGGTGGAAGAGGGTACAGCGGGACTGGTCCATCTGGAATTGGGATCGCCGGCTGGGCATTCGATGCCGTTACGGATGAAGGAGGCGGCAACGAGTTCGAATAGGTCTTCCATGGGGGCTCCTCTAATGCGATGAAAATATGGCGGATAAGGCAGTCCCGGTCGGAGGCAGCCCCACCCGCTAAAACCGGATGAATTCCCCATCGGGGGAGGACTGACGAACCTAGCAGGCTCGACAGGCCAAGGGGAAATCACCGCATAACATCCATCCTATCAATGGGATGGGGTTAGGGGGCGAACTCGAAGTCACCTCAACATCGAGCGCGTCCCAGAAGTTTGTGGTCCCAGCCTCCTCTAACCTGGAGGTTTGCGAAAAATGCTCTTGGGATGCTTAACGTACTCCCACCCGTAGTGCATGTCAAGCAAAAATCACAAGATGTAGTGGCCCATTTGTGCAAGAGTACCGAAACAGACACCGAAAACAAATTTCAAAAAATGCGCCGTGTTTATGGCACATGAAGGGAGCAATTTACGCTACAGCGCCAAGCAGGCGGTTACCCGTATGAGGGGGATTCACGGCGCTGGCGATGGTGGATGGAGGGGAACATTCCCGGGCCTCAGATTCGGGGGAGGAGAGCGGGACGTAGATATCTTCAAAAA
The DNA here is from genome assembly GCA_963838315.1 of uncultured Acidobacteriaceae bacterium. Taxonomy (GTDB): domain Bacteria; phylum Acidobacteriota; class Terriglobia; order Terriglobales; family Acidobacteriaceae; genus Acidiflorens. The sequence continues at coordinate 339,951 of CAWIQW010000010.1, read as the reverse complement.
GTTTTTGAGTGGTGATACGGCGGATGCCGGGATAAGTTTCGACGAGGTAGTCTCCCGGCTCGCCGGCATGTTCGCGGCCGAGGGAGTCGGTGAATGTGAGGGGCTCGGTTAGTTGACAAGCGCGCACCAGGAAGCGGGTGCGATATACGTTCCACGGACTGTCTACTTTCATACTCATCTCTCAATCGCCTGGGAGGCTTGCGATATCGCAGACCGACGTGCGCGACGGGCTGCGGTTTTTTGCGATCAGTTCTTGTTGTCGAAGTGGTGTGACTGTACGCGGAGAAGTGGCCGGGGTCAATTACACATTAATTGTGCAACGGTGGAATTCCGGACCGAAACGGGAAGGAATTTAACTGGTTTGCGAGGGTGCGCGAGACGGGGCGTTAATCGGGCATTTTTCATCACCGATAGCGAATTGCGCGAGGCGCGGACGACGTTGCGGGACGGAATTTGCACAGCGAGCGCACAGGAAAGTCAGAAAGCAAGTTAGAAGGCAGAAGTCAGATTGCAGAAGTAAAACCCGAAAGACAGGTCGGAGGTCAGAATGCAGAAGTAAAGCCCGAAGCGCAGAGGCAAGTTTGAAGGCAGAAGTCAGATTGCAGAAGTGACAAGCAGCGTGGTCTACAGACTGCGGGTTGGGGGCAGGGATCCTTCGATTGCGCGGAGACCTCACTTCGTGAGGCCTCCGCTTCGCTCATGATGACTTCGTTTTAGAAGTCACGGACTCTCTGGATGACTCGGGACTGCTTTTGTCAGTTGCAGCCTGCTCCGTTGGTTACGCTGGTCAGGACGTTGTTGGCGGCTGTCAGGGATTCGCTGTAGCAGAAGCCGGACAGGTTGTAGTCGTAAAAGGTTTGCGCGCTGGACTGGTTTTCGTTTCCAAGCAGGTTGAAGTTGGAATCGAAGACCAGCGTGTCGGTTGGAGTGACTGCATTGTGCAGTTCGCTGTAGGCGATCAGCTTTCCGTTCAGGGTTTCCTGCTGGTTTTGCGTCAGGCTCTGGTTGATGGCGGTGGTCTGGTCGATGGTGCCGTCGGAATTGAAGACCAGCGAGATGTCCGCGATCAGGGGCCAGTCATTGGTGTAGTTGCTGACGTAGGTTCCGTTGGAGTTCACGGTGGTGAACGTGGAATCGATCGTCGTGATCTGGTTGATGTCCTGGACGTAGGTTGAGTCGGTGATCGAGAACTTCTGGACGTTGGAGAAGTTGATGTTCTGCGCGACCGTGTTGGTGACGGGGCCGTGGGAGGTGTTGACGTATCCGGAGATCTGGAAGTTGTGTCCGGCGGTGGTGCTGACGGTGCCGGTGAGGCTGGTTTTTCCGGACTCGATTTTTTCGGTGATCACGGGCGAGGGAGCGGCGAGGGTGTTCTGGGTAACTCCGCCGGTGACCTGGGTGGAACCGTGATCGAGATAAAGCAGGAGCGAAGCGGTCGCGGAGAAATAGTTATTGGCGTTGAAGACGCTCAGGGCGATGGTGTGAGGATTGCCGTCGTCTAATTGTCCGGCGAAGGGCGTGAGGTCAACGCGGTGCGGACGGAAGTTCATGGTCTGGACTCCGGGAATGGGGAACCAGAGAAAGGGATCGATGCCACCGGTGTAGATCCAGGGATAAACGGGGGCGACGCCGGCGGGAGTGCCGTCGATGGCGACTTCGGCCTCACGGAAGGCGGTGCCGCCGCAGCTCTGGAGCTCTCCGGCAACATCGTTGGGAACGCAGGTGTACCAGAATTCGTCGCCGCTCTGGCTCTGGGCGAAGACGTCGAAAAAGAGGCGCTCGACGTTGGTGGGCAGAGTGAGAGTTTGCTCGAGCAGAGAGCTGGAGTTGCCGAGGCCGACGGTGCCTCCGATGGGGCCGCCGGAGAGGCCGATGACTTCGTCGGCGGAAACGGGGGCTTTGCCGCCCTGCGGGACGGGATAGAAGTAGACGGTGGCGGTTCCGTGGAGCAGGCCGGTGTAGGTCTTGTTGAAGACGTTGCCGAGATCGACGGCGCCTTCCTGCGGAACAGTGAAGATGGAACTGTAGTCGGTGAGGTCGCGCTCGACCTGCCAGTGACGGCTATCGCTGGGATCGGGCTCGGAGGTGGTGCCGAAATAAATGTTGGTGGGACCGATCCAGATGTTGGCGGTGCGGTCATACTGGATACCCTTGCTGACGGAAAAATCGGCTACGAGAATGACTTTGGCCCAGGGCGCGGGACAATCGGCGGGCGGGGTGTAGGAAAAAGGCTGGGCGTTGAAGCCGGCGAAGCGGTCTCCCGCAAAAAGCGTGACGGCGCAGGGCGTGGTTTTGGGAGTTGGAATGGGCGCTTCGGCGAAGGCGGTGTTGGAGGAGCCGACGATGGGCTGTCCGGCGAAGGCCAGAGTGGCGGAGAGCGCGAGCAGCGAAATCAGGGACGCGAATTTCTGGATCCGGGAGAGTGTCAAGGGAGCCTCCTAAAAGTTTCGTGAGCCGGTGGTGGATGGAGCAGGGCTTTTCCGCGAAAAGGCGCGGTGGATAAGGAGTTTAGGCGGGAGCAGGGGAGGGTGTCAAGGGCGAGGCAAGTCAGAAGGCAGAAGTCAGATTGATGAAGTAATCCCAAGTCAAAAGTCAGAAGTCAGATTGATGAAGTAAAACCTTTTTGGGCTGAGAAGGCGGAATTGGATGTTTATGTTTCGGACTCGATTTCGGCGGTATGTGGTTTGCGAGTTTCTGCCTCCAGCCCGGCAGCTGCCTCCGGCCCGGCGGGCGAAGCGGGAGCGGGTGATTATTCTCTGCGACGGGATGCCTTCGATTCCTCGGAAGCAGCCTCTGGCGGAATTTCTGGCGCGGGCGGGGTATTGGGTGTTTTATCCGCGGTATCGCGGGGCTTGGGAGAGTGGCGGGGAGTTTTTGAAGCGGTCTCCGGAGCTGGATATTTTGGATGTGGTAGCGGGATTGGCGCGTGAGTTTCGGGAGCTGGCGTTTGGGCGGCGGTTTCGGGTGCGGGATGCGGAAATATTTGTGATTGGCGGGAGCTTTGGCGGAGCGGCGGCGCTTTTGTGCTCGCTGGATGCGCGGGTGAAGAAGGTGGTGGCGAATTGTCCGGTGGTGGATTGGGGGATACTGGCGGGGGAGCAGAAGAAGGAGACTTCGAATCCCAGTTATGCCGCCTATATCCGGGCGGCGTTCGGATCGGGGTATCGATTGCGGGATCGGAACTGGAGGAAGTTAAGTGGGGGGGAGTTTTATAGTCCTGCCTATCATGCCGGGGAAATGACGGGATCGAAGATCATGATGTTTCATGCAATGGACGATCCGTTTGTGCCTTACCGGTCGGTGGAGAAGTTTGCCCGGCGCACCGGAGCATCATTCAAGTTGTTTCGGCGGGGCGGGCATTTGAGTACGGACTTCATTGTGCGGAAATATTGGGGACGGATTGGGGAGTTCTTTGGAAGTTAGAAGTTAGAAGTCAGATTGAAGAAGTTAACACCCCAAGTCTGAAGGCAGAAGTCAGATTGACGAAGTTAATACCCCAAGTCAGAAGTTAGAAGTCAGATTGCAGAAGTTTAAACCCAAGTCTGAAGGCAGAAGTCAGATTGGAGAAGTAAGGGCGTCCCCTTGGGTCTTAGAGTTTGTTGAGGCCGTCGAGGGCGGCTACTTTGTAGGCTTCGGCTAAGGTGGGGTAGTTGAAGATGGTGTCGCGGAAATATTCGATGGAGCCGCCCATGGCTAAGACGGCCTGGCCTATATGGATGATTTCGGCGGCGCGGTCTCCGATGATGTGGACGCCTAGAAGTTTTAGCGAATCGGGGTCGAAGAGAATTTTAACGAGGCCCTGATCGTCACCCAGCATCTGACCTTTGGCTAATTCGGAGTAGCGGGCGAGTCCGCTTTCGTAGGGAGCTTTTTTCTTCGTCAGTTCTTCTTCGGTGGCCCCTACCATGGAAATTTCGGGGATGGCGTAAATTCCGTAGGGGATCAGGTTGGAAACCATCTTGCTGGGCTTGCCGAACATGTGGCAACTGGCGAGGCGGCCCTGCTCCATGGAAGTGGAGGCGAGGGCGGGGAAGCCGATGACGTCGCCGGCGGCGTAGATGTGGGGGACGGTGGTCTGATAGTGGTCGTTGACGACGAGCTTGCCGCGGCCATCGGGTTCGATGCCGGCGGCTTCGATATTCACCTTGTCGCTGTTGGCCTGACGGCCGACGGAGTAGAGGAGAGCCTGCCCGCGAACGATTTTGCCGCTTTCGAGTTTGGCGAAAACCTGGGAGCGCTCGTCGTCGAGGCCGACGGAGACTACTTTTTCTCCGAGGCGGAAGACGGTACCGAGCTGGCGAAGCTGGAAGCAGAGGCTCTCGATGATTTCGCGGTCGACGAAGTCGAGGAGCGTGGGGCGCTGGTCGAGGAGGGTAACTTTGACGCCGAGGGCGGCGAACATGGAGGCGTATTCGAGGCCGATGATGCCGGCGCCGACGACGATGAGCTCGCGGGGAATTTCGTCGAGACAGTGGATCTGGTCGGAGTCGAAGATTCGCTTGTTGTCGATGGGAATGTCGTTGTCGTGGGCGGGGCGGGTGCCGCAGGCGATCAGGATTTTTTCGCCGCGAATCTGCTGGGTGCCATCGGCGTCGTTGATTTCGATGGTGTGGGGATCGACGAAGTGGGCGTCTCCGGAGAAAGTGTCGACGTAGTTGCGGCGGAGCTGGGCCTTGATGACTTCGACCTCGCGCGACATGACGGACTGGGCGCGGAAGACGAGGTCGGACATCTCGATGCGATCTTTGAGGACGTAACCGCGGCCGTAGAAAGTGCGCTGGCGAAAGCCGCTGAGATAGAGGACGGCTTCGCGGAACATTTTGCTGGGGATGGTGCCGGTGTGAACGCAAACGCCGCCGATGGTGCGGTCGCGGTCGATGATGGCGACCTTCTTGCGCATTTTGGCCGCGCAGATGGCGCCTTTTTGACCGGCGGGACCGCTGCCGATCACGACCAGATCGTATTCATTTGTTGGCATTGAAGATGGTGCTCGTTATTCATTATCGGCAGTGGGGAGCGATCGGTCCAGCGGCGAAGGTAGGAGAGCTTTGGTTCGGGCGGGGATTAACCGTTCATTAATGTGAGAGCGGGGATGGCTTTTCCGTATGCGTGACTCGTGGCACCACGCGACGAGGAGTAGGGGCGGACGAATACGTCCGCCCCTACGTGGAGTGATTACTTTTTAAGGGAGGCTTGGTAGCGTTTGTTGATTTCTTCCCAGTTAATTACGTTCCACCAGGCTTGCAGGTATTCGGGACGGCGGTTGTTGTATTTCAGGTAATAGGCGTGCTCCCAGACGTCGTTACCGAAGATGGGATGCAGGCCTTGCGAGATGGGACTGTCCTGATTGGGAGTGGAGAGGATTTTTACTTCGCCTCTGGCGTCGGCGGCGAGCCAGACCCATCCGCTGCCGAACTGGCCCACGCCGGCGGCGTTGAATTTCTCCTGGAAGGTCTTGAAGTCGCCAAAGGTCTTTTTGATCACGTCGGCGATGGGGCCGGTGGGATCGCCTCCACCGTTGGGCTTCATGATGTTCCAGAACATGGTGTGGTTGACGTGGCCTCCACCATTGTTGCGGACGGCGCCGCGGATGTCTTCGGGGATGGCGTTGAGATCGCGGAGCAGATCTTCGGCGGTCTTCTTGTGCAGTTCGGGATGCTTGTCGAGCGCGGCGTTCAGGTTCTTGACGTAGGCGGCGTGATGCATGTCGTGATGGAGATGCATCGTCTTTTCATCGATGGTGGGTTCGAGAGCGGTGTATGCGTAAGGCAGCGGGGGTAGTTCATGCGCCATTTTCACTTCCTCTAAGGTCTGAGCCATTTTTTATTTTCCTCCAAAGTGTTAGAGATGACGGGATGCGGTTGGAAGATTCATTGGGGGCGGGGCTGGTTGTGTGCTGCGGCCCTTACTAGTTGTAACACTTTTGCCTTGGCTGGTGGGCGGGGGCGGGACTTGTGTGCGTGAGAACTCAGTCGTCCCTCCGGGACTTTATCTCGATGTTGGCCTGGAACCGGCGCTGAAGCACCGGACTCTTGTCGGTCGCCCCTCCGGGGCGGGAGTAAGGGCTATTTTGTTCCAAACGCGTCTCGCAGGACCGAGCACAACACCCAGGATTTAGTTTTCACTCACAGTCGAGGCGCCCGTCCGGGTCGTAGACGACGGCTATTTGGCCCAGCTTGTCAAACAGAACCGAATTCCACGTCTCCCAGAACCCGGTTCTCTCACACACTCGAGAGGCTCCTGGTCGCCGACGCTACGCTTGTAGATTTTTTTCCATGTAGAGCGCGCCTGGAATCGGATTGGGGCGATAGGGCGGGACTTCGCGGAAGCCCAGTTTGCGGTACATGGCTACCGCGTCTTTCATTTTGGGCTCTACGGTGTCAAGACGCATGCTTTGGTAGCCGATGTTGCGGGCGTCGGATATTAGATGTTCGGCCAGCTTGCGGCCTATGCCTTTGCCTCGAAACTGGGGACGCAGGTAGAGGCGCTTCATTTCGCAGATGGCGGGCTCGATTTGGTGAAGGGCTACGCATCCGGCTAGCTGGGATTCGTATTCGGCCAGCAGCAGGCGGCCTTGGGGAGGGGCGTAGTCTCCGGGCAATCCGGCTAGTTCCTGGTCGAAATTCTGGAAGCAGAGGCTGAAGCCCAGCGAGGCGGCGTATTCGAGGAAGAGTTCGCGAACCTGGGCGATGTGTTCGGGAAGCGCCTGAAAGATGGTTACGTCGGGCACGTCGACATTATCGTGGGATGCGGCGGAGATCGCAAACCGGGCCGTTATAATTCCGGTAGTTGCGGCGGCGTTTCGGAGCAGGATGCGAGGAGCGCGAGACGGCCGCTGAGAAGCCAGTGATTCAGCACCCGGCCCGCGAGAGTGTGCGTGAGAGCCCAGTCGTCCCTACGGGACTGGAAACTCGCACTTCGCTTCCCCGGTGCTGAAGCGCCGGGCTATTGTCGGTCGCCCCTCCGGGGCGGGGAGCGGCTATGTCGTCCCACGCGCCACGCAGTTAGGTCTCATGCACACGCGGCTGGCTGCGCCGACGGTTGCGTTTCAGCGTTACGGTTTGTTTTCCGGGAGGATGCTTGAAGGTTTTATTGCTGGAGAATATCAGCGGGGTCGCGGTTTCGCAGTTTGAGGAAGCTGGGTTTGAGGTGGAGGCGCTGAAGGGCGCGCTGGATGAGGCCGAGCTGATCAAGAAGGTGCGCGGGGTGGCGATTCTGGGAGCGCGATCGAAGACGCATATCTCGGCGGCGGTGCTGGATGCTTCTCCCGATCTGGTGGCGGTGGGAGCGTTTTGCATTGGCGTCGACAAGATCGACCGGGGGGCTTCGAGCGAACGCGGGATCGGAGTGTTTAACGATCCGCATTCGAACAGCCGGTCGGTGGCGGAACTGGCGATGGGGGAGATCATCCTGCTGATGCGGCGGACGTTTGAGGCGAGCACGCGGCTGCATGGCGGGGAGTGGAACAAGTCTTCGGCGGGATCGCATGAAGTGCGCGGGCAGACGCTGGGGATTGTGGGCTACGGGAAGATCGGATCGCAGGTTTCGGACCTGGCGGAAGCGCTCGGGATGCGGGTGGTGTTTCACGATGTGGCGCACGTGCTGGCGCGAGGTAACGCGAGGGCGGTGAGTTTCCGCGAACTGCTGGAAGCTTCCGACGTGATTACTTTGCATGTCGATGGCAAGCCGCAGAACCAGAATTTGTTTGGCGAGGAAGAGTTGCAGGCCATGAAAGAGGGGGCTTGCCTGATCAATCTTAGCCGCGGGTTTGTGGTGGATCATGAGGCGCTGGCGCGGCACTTGAAACGTGGAAAGCTGGGAGGCGCGGCGGTGGACGTGTTTCCTTCGGAACCGGAGACGGGCGGGGCGTTTTCGAGCCCGTTGCGAGGGCTGGCGAATGTCATTCTGACTCCACATGTGGGCGGGAGCACGGAAGAAGCGCAGCAGAATATCGGACAGTTCGTTTCGGCGAAGATGATTGACTATTTCAAGAGCGGCAACTCGCTGATGAGCGTGAACCTGCCGCAGTGTCATCTGGATTACGAGCCGGGATCGCACCGGCTGATGCATATCCACCATAATGTGCCGGGAATTTTGCGGGCGATCAACGACATCCTGGCGGACCGGGAGATCAATATCGAGCGACAGGTGCTGGATACGCGGGGGAACCTGGGGTATGCGATCTATGACATTAATCGCGGGTGCGATGCGGAGTTGCTGGAGAAATTGAGGAGCGTGCCGCATACGGTGCGGGTGCGGGTTTAGGCCCGGCTCTCGGCTTTGGGCTCCCGGCTCTCGGCGCGTGCTTTAGAAGTCAGTCGTCCTTCACGGACTTGGATCTCGGACTCCACGTTTCCTGGGGCTGAAGCGCCGGGCTATTATCAGTTACGCCTCCGGGGCAGGAGCAATCGTTCTTCTTTTGTTCGCGGTCTTGCGGGATTTCGTTTTCACGCACATTCTGGCGTGCCTTCTCACGTACAAACTCACATATAAACTCCTTACAAAGTGTGGCTTAACTACTCCGTCGAACGTAATCCATACAGGGAAAAGCCTTGGCTGGCAGGGGATTTGCTGTAGGAATGGTTTGTGCTGCCGGGGGCTAATTCTGTTGACTGGGCGGGAAGCCTACCCTATGATTCGGGTAATTGCGGTTCGGGCCGCGGATGGCGTTTCCCCTGGCTGTTGCTGAGATAAAACCCCTAAACCATCCACTGAATCATATCCATGCGCGCTACTGACAGGAGATGATCGATGCCAGCTTCCATCGGGCGCGTACTTCAATTTTTTCCGAGCGGACAGTTCCCTTCCAGCGTTGGCAAGTTTGTTGAATGCATCCTTGTTATTGTTGCTGCTCTTGCGTGGATGGGCGGAATGACGCCGGGATACGCGCAATCGCCCGTGACCACGTGGCATTTTGATAATGCGCATTCGGGCGTCAATCCGAATGAAACGATTCTTACTCCGCAGAACGTTAGCCGGACTTCATTTGGAAAGCTGTTTACGCAGACGGTGGATGGCGCGGTGGTCGGGCAGGCGCTGTACCTGCCGTCGGTTACGATTCCGAACAAAGGCGTACACAACGTGGTGTATGTGGCGACTATGAACGACAGCGTGTATGCGTTTGACGCAGACAGCGCCACGGGCGCGAACTCCAGCCCACTGTGGCACACCAGTTTTCTGGGGCCAGGGGTGACTCCGGTCCCGATTGCGTCGCAAGGATGCGGAGGAACCACGGGATGGAGCACGATCGGGATTGTTTCGACGCCGGTGATCGATCCGGTGGCGGGAACGATTTATGTGGTGGCGAAGACGCACGAGAATTCGACTTATGTACACCGATTGCACGCGCTGGATGTGACGACCGGGAGCGAAAAGACGGGCAGTCCGGTGGTGATTACGGCGAGTTATGCATTGAATGGCATCACGAGTACGTTCGCGGATTATATGCAGGTAAACCGTCCGGCATTGCTTTTGGCGAACGGCATTTTGTATATCGCTTTTGGATCGAACGGATGCCGGAGCGGTTTGGAATCAGGATGGGTGCTGGCATATAACGCCTCGACGCTGGCGCCGGCGGGGGCGTTTGATGTTGAGCCATCCAAGTCGGCGGCGGCCATCTGGCAGCGAGGCGGCGGTCTGTCCGCGGATAGCGAAGGATATGTTTACGGGGCGACGGCGGATGGTCCGTTCACGGCGGGGAGTAATTTCGGGCAGTCGGTGATCAAGCTGTCGCAATCGGGAAGCGCGCTGCAACTGGCGGACTGGTTCACTCCGTACAACGAGGCGGATCTGGACGATCATGACATGGATATGAGCGAACCGGTGCTGGTGCTACCGGACCAGACGGGCACGTATCCGCATCTGGCGGCGGCGGTGGGAAAGGAAGGAACGATCTACCTTTTGAACCGGGACAACATGGGACATTTCTGCAGCACTTGCAAGACGGCGGATACGCAGATTGTGCAGGAGATGGCGGGATACGCTCCGAATACGGGGGCACTGGTTTATTGGAACAACATGATATACACGTCGGCGAACAGCTCTGCGATTACGGCGATTGCGGTGACGAATGGGACGCTGGGCACGGCTCCGGTCGCGCAATCGAAGAAGGTGGCGGGGGGGCACTCGCCAGTGATCTCGGCCAACGGGAGCGCGGCGGGAGTGTTGTGGCAACTGAACGGGTCCACGCTGAACGCTTATAACGCGGTGACGCTGGCGACGCTTTATGCGAGCTCGGAGGCTCCGAATAAGCGCGATGTGCTGCCGGCGCTTCCGCACTTTGCCAACGTGATGGTCGCTAACGGGAAGGTGTATGTGGGGACCAATAATAGTCTGGTGGTTTACGGGCTGCTGTAGGGCGTCGCCCAGGATGACTTCGGCGGTCAGGATGACTTTGTCGCTACCGATCACTTCGTCTGAAAAAGTCAACGCTTGTCAGGATGGCTTCGGGGATGCGGCGCGGCGCAGGCGGTCGTGGACGGCTTCCCATTCGGGAGTCGCGGGCGGCAGGTCGATGGCGATCCAGGCGTGGTTGGATTCGTCGGCGTCGTGGAGTTCGCGGTAGAGGACGGCGGCGTAATCTTCAGCGGATGATGGCATCTGGCGGGTCACCGCTTTGCGATTCGGCGGGGTCGTGTGCTGCAGGTAAATTCCTTCGCCCTGATCGGGCAGATTTCCATTTGAAACCAGAAATAAGGATGTGCGCGGGCTGTAGTGACGAGCGTGCATTCCGGGAGAGGGATGGGATCCTTCTCGCGGGTCGGGGGCGGTGCGGATGGGACCGATGAGGGATTCGAGATCGCCGCGCGGGACGCCTCCGGGACGCAGGAGGACGGGATGCGGGCCAGCGAGGGAGAGGACGGTGGATTCGATGCCGACCTGGCAGAGTCCGCCGTCGAGGATGTAGTCGACGTCGTTCCCGAGACTACGGCGGACGTGATCGGCGGTGGTGGGAGAAAGTTCGGTGAAGCGGTTGGCGCTGGGCGCGGCCAGAGGGAGTCCGGCGGCGCGGATCAGAGCCAGCGCGACGGGGTGCGCGGGCATGCGGAGGGCTACGGTGGGAAGTCCGGCGGTAACGATGTCGGGGATGAGGGGAGTTTGCTCGACGTTCGTGCCGGTGCCCTTCCCTGCTTCCTTCTCCGCCATTCGTTTGGGCAGAACCAAGGTTAGGGGGCCGGGCCAGAATTTTTTGGCTAGAAGGCCGGCGTTTTCGGGCCACCGGGCGACCAATGATTTTGCCATCTCGATCGAGTCGACGTGGACTATGAGCGGGCTGGTGGGGGGGCGGCGTTTGACTTCGTAGATGCGGGCTACGGCTCCGGCGGAGAGAGCATTGGCTCCGAGGCCGTAGACGGTTTCGGTGGGGAAAGCGACGAGGCGTCCTCCGCGGAGCAGACGGGCGGCCGCGTTAATTTCAGCCGGGGTTGGCGGGTGCAGCACAGGCCATTTTAGATTGCGGGGGAGGGTCGTGTGTAGGGCGCGGGTTCAGCGCAAGGCTGGAAGGCGGGAAAGGTGAACGGGAAAATCTTTTCACCGCTGCGAGTTGCGGCGTAGAGACTGAACTTTGGGCGAGCAGTTTCTTCGACAGCGCCAGAGAACGGGAAGTGGGGGCGGGTCGCCCCCACGACTGCCGGCGGGGCACCGGCGCTACGGTCTTTATTTCTTTTTGTCGTCCTCGTCGACGACCAGGTTGTTGGTTACGGAGAAGACTCCGGGGACGCCGTTGGCCTGGATGCCGGCGATCTGCTTGTCCATGGCGCGGGCTACGGCTCCTTCGAGGGTAACGTGTCCGTTCTTCACGATGATGTGGATGGGGGGAACGGCGCGGAGCTGGTAGGGATTGAGCACGCTGTTGCCGTAGATGGCGCGGTAGACGGCCATTCGGATCTGATCGTCATTGAAGGAAGTGGGCAGCACCTCGATGTTGTTGACGACTTTCTCGACTCCTTCAATTCGCTTCACAACGTTTCCGGCATCGGATTTGAGAGTGGGGCGGACTACCTGTCCCATGAGAGTGACCGTGCCATCGGGATCGACTTTGTAACTGAGGTTGTCGAAGACTCCGTAGTAGGGGAGCATGACGAGCTCGTGACGGACTTCCTTGACGACGCGGTCGAGACTTTTCTGGTCGGGTTGGGTTTGGGCAATGGCCGCGGCGAAAAACGAGAGCGAGAGCAGAACGACGAATAGCGACTTCTTCATGTGATGTACCTCGCGATGTTTAGATTTCACAAGGGAATTCCAACTTCTGCGCAGTTGTAGAGACGCGGAATTGAGGCGATTCGTTGCCTCGTTTTTCTGGGGTGGCGGAAAAAGGGGGCAGCGTGGGTCGGGGGCGGCGGTCCTTCGACTGCGGCGGAAGTTACTCCGTGAACTCTCGCTCCGCTCAAGATGACATCTTTTGTTTCGGCGCCGCTTCTCTGGTTTCGGCGCCGCTTCTCTGGTTTCTGCGCGGGTCCTATTCGGGTTTGGGGGTTTTGCGGCGTTCGCGGAAGCCTTCTATCAGTAGGTAGAGGACCGGGATGAAGAACAGGTTCAGGATGGTGCTCATGATCATGCCTCCGAAGACAGTGGTGCCTACGGAGTGGCGGCCGTTTTCTCCGGCGCCGGTGGCCACTACCAGGGGGACAACGCCGAGGATGAAGGCAAAGGAGGTCATGAGGATGGGGCGGAGCCGGATGCGGGCGGCTTCGACGGCGGCATCGAGAATGGTCATGCCGCGCTGGCGGAGTTGTTCGGCGAATTCGACGATCAGGATGGCGTTCTTGCTGGCAAGGCCGACGAGCATGACGAGTCCGACCTGGCAGTAGACGTCATTCTGCTGGCCGCGCAGCCATTGAGCGCCGAGCGCGCCGAGAAGCGCCATGGGGACAGCGAGCAGGATGATGAAGGGGAGCACGAAGCTTTCGTATTGCGCGGAGAGCGTGAGGTAGACGACTAACGTTCCGAGGCCGAAGAGTAGAAGCGTGGTTGATCCTGAGGCCAATTCTTCGAGGGAGATTCCGGACCATTCGAAGGTGTAGCCCTGCGGGAGTTTTGCAGAGAGCTGCTGCATGGCGTCGATGGCCTGTCCGGAACTGAAGCCGGGGGCGGCGGAGCCGTCGATTTCCGAGGAGCGGAACAGGTTGTAGTGGTTGATGACCTGAGGCGCAATGCTCTGGACAACGGTGACCAGGTTTTGCAGCGGGATCATGGCTCCGGAGTCGGAGCGGACATAGTACTGGGAGATGTCTTTGGGATTGGCGCGGAACTGCTTGTCGGCCTGTACGTACACGCGGTAGGAGCGGTTATTGAAATCGAAATCGTTGATGTAGGCGGAACCCATGTAGACGCTGAGGGTATCGGTGATCTGGCTGAGGGGAATGTGAAGGCTCTTGGCTTTTTCGCGGTCGACGGTGACGACGTACTGCGGATCGCTGGCGGTGTAGGTGCTGAAGAGGCCGGTAAGATCTTTTTGCGGGCGCTGGGCGGCGGCGCGGATGAGGTCGTGGGTGGTTTTGTCGAGATCCTGCAAGGTGTGATTGCCCTGGTCGAGGAGTTCATACTGGAATCCGCCGAATTGGCCGAGGCCTTGCACGGCGGGCGGTTCGAAGGGAATGACAATGGCTCCGGAGATGCCGAAGAGAGGGCCGCGCAGACGCTTGATGATGGCGGAGGCGGAGTGCTCTTCGCCCTCGCGCTTACCGTAGGCACGGAGAGGTAGGAATACGAGGCCGGCATTGGGAGTGGCGCCTCCGAAGCTGAAACCGGCGATTGAAAAGGTGCCTTGAATCTCCGGGATGTTTTTTGTGATGGCCGAGACCTGGCGGCCGATGTTGCGTGTGTATTCGAGCGAAGCTCCGGTGGGGGCCTGGATGGCGACGATGAGATAGCCCTGGTCTTCATTGGGGACAAAACCCTGGGGCACTCGGCGAAAGACAAAAAAGGCGAGGCCGAGGCCGATGACGAAGAGAATGAGCGCGACGGCTTCAAAGCGGAGAAAGGCCCGCAGTGCGCGGACGTAGGCGTTGGTGACAGCGGCGAGGATGCTATCGACCTTGCGGGAGAACCAATTTTTTTCGCCGTGCAGACGTCCGAGCAGAAGGGCGGCGAGGGCAGGCGACAGGGTGAGCGCATTGAAAGCCGAAATGGCGATGGAGAATGCGATGGTCAAGGCAAACTGGCGGAAGAGGATGCCGGTAGTGCCGGGGAAAAAGGCGACGGGAACGAAGACGGCGATGAGAACGAGGGAGGTGGCGATGACGGCGCCGGTGACTTCCTTCATGGCGTCAACGGCGGCTTTGGTGGCGCTGGGCTCGCCCTCCTGCAGGTGGCGTTCGATGTTTTCAATCACGACAATCACGTCATCGACGACCAGTCCGGTGGCGAGGGTTATGCCGAAAAGCGTGAGCGTGTTGATGGAGAAGCCGAGCAGCTTTATGAAAGTAAACGTGCCGATGAGCGCGACTGGAGTGGCGATGAAGTGGATGATCGTGGTTCTCCAGTCGCCGAGAAAAGTGAAGATCACGAGGATGACCAGCAGGATGGCGGAGCCGACGGTAAGAACCACGTCGTGGATGGATTCGCTGACGGCGTCGGTGGTATCGAAGGCGATCTCGTACTTCATGCCGGGCGGGAAACGCCTGGCGAGGCGGTCGAGTTCGGCAACGCATTTCTGGTGGACATCGAGCGCATTGGCGGTGGAGAGCTGGGTGACGGCGATGCCGACGGCCTCGCGTCCGTCGTAGTCGAGGTCGTTGGAGTAGTCTTCGGCGCCGAGTTCGGCGTGACCGACATCTTTCAGGTGAACGAGGGTGCCATCGGCATTGCTCTTGAGGATGATGTCATCGAACTGGGAAGGCTCGGAAAGGCGGCCGACGGCGCGGACGCTGATCTGAAAATTCTGGCCGGGCATGGCGGGCTGAGCGCCGACTTCCCCGGCGGAGATTTCGACGTTCTGCTCCTGCAGGGCATTGACGACGTCGTCGGCGGTCAGGGAGCGTCCTGCCATACGGACCGGGTCGAGCCAGAGACGCATGGAATATTTGCGCTCGCCGAAGATGAGGACATCGGCAACGCCGGGAATACGCTTGAGGGAGTCGCGCACGTACACATCGAGATAATTGCTCATGAAGAGCGGCGTGTAGCGACCGGGGGGATCGGAAAAGACAGCGCCGCCGAAGACGAAATTCTGCGAAGTCTTGGCGACGGTAATGCCGACCTGCTTAACGGCGGCGGGAAGGCGTCCGGAAGCGGTGTTGACGCGGTTTTCGATGTCGACGGCAGCGAGGTCAGGATTGCGGGTGATGTCGAAGGTGGCGGTGATGGTGCTGACGCCGTCGTTGGTGCTGGAAGAGGTGATGTACTTCATGCCCTCGGCGCCGTTGATCTGCTGCTCCAGGGGCGTCGTGACGGCCGATTCTACGGTCTGGGAACTAGCTCCGGTGTAGACGGCGGTGACCGCGACCTGCGGGGGAGCGAGATCGGGAAACTGGGCGATGGGCAAGGTGGGAATGCAGGCGGCCCCGGCGAGAATGATGAGCAGGGCGCAAACCGTGGAGAAGACCGGGCGATGAATAAAAAAGTCGACCATAGGGACAGTTGCCAGTTCTCAGTTGCGAGTTTCTAGTTGCGAGTTCTTTTCCAGTTCCCAGTTCTCAGTTTCCAATTCTCGGTCCTGACCGCTTTGCTTGCGGACTTATTTACGGTGGTGTCGGGATTTCTTTTCGGACTCTTGCTAAGTGCTGGTTTCCTGCGGAATTACGGGCACGCCGTCGACGAGAAACTGGGTGCCGGAGACGACCACTTTGTCTCCTGCCTTGAGACCGTCGCGGACTACATAGTCATTATTGACGATTTGGCCGATCTGAAGCGGCTTCTGATGGACTACGTATCCACCTTTTTGATCGGGCTCGGCGACGAAGGCGAAGTAGAGGCCTCCGATGCGCGATACGGCGATGACCGGTACGACCGGTTCTTCGTGA
This sequence comes from uncultured Acidobacteriaceae bacterium, assembly GCA_963838315.1. Lineage (GTDB taxonomy): Bacteria > Acidobacteriota > Terriglobia > Terriglobales > Acidobacteriaceae > Acidiflorens. Next base: position 323,989 of record CAWIQW010000010.1, on the reverse strand, counting down.
GTCCCCCACACGACGCGGGCGCGAATAAATTGCGCGTTGCGCAGAGCGTCATTGGAGTTGGCAATTTGCGCCTTGGCGAGCACGGTCTGGGTGGTGTTATCGACTTGCGGCGAGATGAAGGTGATGCGGCTGGTGGCCAGGAGATTTCCCGAGCCATCGACGATCTGGACAGGGAGATTCATCTTCAACTGCGCTGATTTTTCGATGGGGACATAGATGTAGGCTTCCAGGCTGCCGGGACGATCGACAGTGGTGAGCTGGGTGGTGGTGACGACGCGATCGCCGACACGAACCGGGATATCGCCAACGATTCCAGCACGGGGGGCGACGACCTGGAAGTAATGCAACTGGACCTGCTGCTCGTTGACCTGAGCGTCGAGCGAGTGGAGCTGGGCCTGGGCCTGATCGAGAGTGGCGCGGGCCTGATCGAGATCCTGCCTGCTGACGACTCCGGCGTTGGCGAGGCCGCTGACGCGGTCGAAATTCTGCTGCGCCCACTTGAGCTGCGCTACCTGAGCGTTGCGGGCATCCTCCTGGCTCTTGACGGTGGCCTGCTGCTTGGCAGGATCGATCTGCATGAGGGGCGCGCCGCTTGAGACCTGCTGGCCGGAGTGGACGAAGATCTGCGTGATGATGCCTTCGACCTGAGGCATGACTACGGCCGAGTCGCGGGATTTCAGAGTGGCGACGTATTCGGTGGTGTCGTCGACTTTCTGGAGCGTGGCGGTCTTTACCTGTACCGGCATGGCTTGCGGGGCGGCAGCTTTGGCGGCTCCGCTATTGCTGCAGGCGGTGGTGAACACAAGTGCGGCGAGGGCCAAAGGCAGCACGGGCACTAATAAAGCGGCACGGAATCGAAACATAACCTCTCTCGTAAGGGACTTACCGTTCTGATCAGGCATGTCCCAGGGGCGTCCCCTTGACTTTCAATCCTGTTCACGACATCGCAAAGCAAACTATAGAACAATTAATAGATTCGGGAAGGGGGTCGCAGGCTGCCAATAATTTCTGGCCCCGATCTTAGGGGAAAGTCCAAAAGTACGGGGGCGAAGCCATCGGCAAGATCGGGGCAGGCTCTGGGGCAACTTCTCATGTTGGTCTGCTAGATTATTTTTTATGAAACCTGTTCGAAGTTTCGCGAGCGACAACAATGCGATCGTGCATCCGGAGGTGATGGAGGCGATCGGGCGCGCTAATGAGGGACACCGGGTGGGGTATGGGGATGATCCGCATACGGGGGGGGCGATTGGAAAATTTCGCGAGCAGTTTGGGGAGGATGTCGAGGTCTTCTTTGTTTTTAATGGAACGGCTGCGAATGTGTTGAGCCTGCAGGCACTCGCCCGGCCGCATCATGCGGTGCTTTGCCCGGAGCTTTCTCATATTTATACGGATGAATGTGGAGCGCCGGAGAAGGCGACGGGATGCAAGCTGATACCGCTGCCGGCTCCGGAGGGCAAGCTCACGGTGGCGGCGGTGGCGCACGCTTATCACGGCATCGGGGACCAGCATCATGTGCAGCCGCGGGTAATTTCGATTACGCAATCAACCGAGATGGGGACGGTGTACAAACCGGCCGAGATTGAGGCACTGGCGCGCTTTGCGCACGAGCGCGGGATGTTTCTGCACATGGATGGGGCGCGGATTTCGAACGCGGCCGCGGCGCAGGGAATCACGTTGCGGCAGGCAACGCGCGACCTGGGCGTGGATGTGCTGTCATTTGGCGGCACGAAGAACGGGTTGATGGGAGTGGAGGCGGTGGTATTTTTTCGTCCGGAACTGGCCGGGGATTTTGTTTTCATGCGCAAGCAAGGGATGCAGCTGGCGTCGAAGATGCGCTACATGTCCGCACAGATGGAAGCCCTGCTGACGAACGAACTTTGGAGGCGCAACGCGGAGCATGCGAATCGCATGGCGAAGCTGCTGGAGAAGGAAGTCACGAAAATTGCGCAGGTGAGGATTGTGTATCCGGTGGAAGCGAACGGGGTGTTCGCGCAGATTCCGCGGGAGGCCATCCAGAAGATACAGGAGCGTTATTTCTTTTATGTGTGGAGCGAAGAGGAGTCGGTGGCGCGATGGATGTGCTCATTCGACACGACCACCGAGGACGTGCGGAGCTTTGCCGAGTTCGTCAGGGAAGTGGTGGAGAGGAGCGTTGGGTGGGACTGAGCGCCGATTCTCCGGCTGGCACCCCATCTTCCGAACGGCGTGCGACCGCGAACTGCTATGCCTTGGATTTTTTGGCGGCGCGAACCTTGGCCCAGCGGGCTCGTTGCGCGGCAGCGATGCGCTTGCGGCCGGCCGCGGAAATCACGCGACTCTTGCCTGAAACCTTAGAGCCGGGCTTGCTGCCCTGCATATAAACCTTGCCGAAGGCGGTGAGGGCGGCGGTTACGCGATGCAGTTCGCTTTCAAGCCGGGCACGTTCCGATTGAAGCTGGTTGATAACGGTACTTACAAGGGTCTTAGCCATTGGGCAATTCTAGCACTCATTATTCATGGCTGGGGACGCGGGCAGGCATGGAAAGGGCATTGATTACTTATAGGTGAGTGGTTATTGCCTGTCTCGCGCCGACCAGCATGACTCGGCGCTGGAGACGACCAGAATTTTGTTGTCCCGCTATTCCAGTTGCAAATCGATTTTCTTGGCGGCGGCGTCGAGCTTGGCGATACGAAATGTGTGGACCTGGCCGGCTCGCAGCTCTTCAGGCTTGGCGGCTCCCGTTGGTGCGCCGCTCTTCCAGCGGGCTTGCAGCATGAAACCAAGCGAGGAAAGATCGGGCTTGCCGGGTGAGGCGTTTGCGTCGTGATTTGAGGCGTGATTTTCTTTCTGCTCGTGGGAACGGGCGGCGGAAATGAGCGCGGTGGCCTGGATGCCCTGGCCGAGTTCGACGCGAGCGCGTCCGGCGGAAATATCGAGGATGCGACCGGTGACGGTATCGCCTTCCTTGTGCTCGGCCAGATATTCGTCGAGTCCGGTGGGGACGAGTTGCTTCATGCTCAGGCGGATGATGCGCTTTTCGGTGTCGAGGGCGAGAACCTGCGCCTTCACTACCTGGCCTTGCCGGAGGATGTCCTGCGGGTGATTGATGCGCTTTTCGGCGCTGATTTCGCTGACGTGAATCATGCCCTCGACGCCTTCGACGAGTTGGACGAAGGCTCCGAACTTGGTGATGCTCGTGACCGGGCCTTCGATGACGGTGCCGGGGGCGAATTTTTCGGACGCGCCGACCCACGGGTCGCCGAGCGCCTGCTTGAGGCCGAGGGACATGCGGCGCTCGCCCTGCTGGATTCCGAGGATGACGGCTTCGACGGACTCGCCGACTTTTACGAGGTCGCCGGGGTTCCTGACTTTCTTGGCCCAGGACATTTCGGAGATGTGGATGAGGCCTTCGACACCGGGCTCGATTTCGACGAAGGCGCCGAAATCGGCGATGCGAGTGATGGTTCCGCGCACGCGCTCGCCAACTTTATATTTCCCGGAGACCTGGTCCCAGGGATGGGGCTGCAGTTGCTTCATGCCGATAGAAATGCGGCGCTTGTCGGAATCGATCTTGAGGATTTTGGCTTCCACCTGCTGACCGACGGAAAGCAGGTCGGACGGCTTGTTTACGCGGCGCCAGGAGATTTCTCCGACGTGGAGCAGGGCATCGGCGCCTCCGATATCGACGAACGCTCCGTAGTCGGTCAGGCTGCGGATTTCACCGTGTACGGTGTCACCTTCCTTGAGTTCCGAATAGCGACGCTGTTTGGCGGTGGCTTCCTCGTCTTCAGAAATCACGCGGCGGTCGACGACGACGTCTTCATCTTCGACATCGAACTTGATGATGCGGCAGCGAATTTCCTGCTCGACGAGCTTTTCCATTTCAGAGGCGTCGCGGGTTCCGGTGCGCGACGCGGGCATGAAGGCGCGGACGCCGACGTCGACGCTGAGGCCTCCCTTGATGACGCCAGTGACTTTGCCGACGATGGTCGCCTTCTCGTCGAAAGCTTTCTGGAGCGAAGCCCAATCGGTGACGCGCTGGACTTTGCCGCGGGTGAGTTCGTAGTATCCCTCGGGATCGCGGCCCTTGACGGTGACCTGCAGTTTGTCGCCGGGCATGACGGTCGCGCCCGCGAGTTCGCCGAGAAGGAGAAGACCTTCGCTTTTGAATCCGATGTCGAGGATGACGGCCTCGGCGGTGAGGGCGATGACCGTTCCTTCGCGGCTCTGGGAGCCTGCTTCGGGCTTACGGGCGTGGCTCTTTTCGTAGGCCGAAAAAATATCCTGAAAGGATTCGGTGGGCTCGTCGGGCGTGGTGAGTTCGGGCGCGTCGGGATTCGGATTTGTGGGATCGGACATGGCAGATTGGGCACTCGCCGGGTGCACGGCAGCAGAATGCCCTTTTAGCATACCATTGCGACGGTCGATGCTTTTTTGGCGGGTACCGAAGTTCCGATGGGGCTAACAATTCCGCAGCGGTTGTAGACTAAGTTGTTTGCCAAAGTCAAACGAATGGACGAAGCCGGTTGCGGCTTTCCCGAATAATTCTGGAGGTTGATGATGCGGACGAAAATTGCGTTCCTGATGATAACGATTGTTGCCGTGGCGGTTGGCGGGTTTGGGCAGAGCGGCGCGACCAAGAAAAGCGGTTCGCAAAGCAGCGCTTCGCAAGTCAAGGTTGCGAAAAGTTCGGCGGAGGCGAACGAGATTGATATTCCCTACACGCGTTTCGTGCTCGCGAACGGGCTGACCGTGATTGTGCATGAGGACCATAAGGCGCCGATCGTGGCGGTCAACATGTGGTACCACGTGGGTTCGAAGAACGAGCGGCCGGGGAAGACTGGATTCGCGCATCTTTTCGAGCATCTCATGTTTGGCGGAAGCGAGCACTCCGCGGGGCGCTACATCGAAACGATGGAGAAAATCGGGGCGACGGATCTGAACGGGACTACCAATGCGGACCGGACAAATTATTTCGAGGACGTGCCGACTTCGGCGGTCGATTTGACGCTGTGGATGGAATCGGACCGGATGGGGCATCTGCTGGGCGCTTTCGACGAGAAGACGCTTACGCTGCAGCGCGGCGTAGTGCAGAACGAAAAACGGCAGGGCGAGAATCAGCCGTACGGCGTGACGCGGCAACTGATCACACAGAACACTTATCCGGCGGGGCATCCGTATTCGTGGACGACGATCGGCGACATGGCCGACCTGGACGCGGCTTCGATGAAGGATGTGCAGGACTGGTTCAAGACTTATTACGGGCCGTCGAATGTGGTGATGGTGATTGCGGGAGACATCGACGTGAAGACGGCGCGGGAGAAAGTGGAGAAATATTTTGGCGACATACCGGCGGGACCTCCGGTGGCGCACCAGGAGGTGTGGATCGCGAAGATGACGGGCACGCACCGGCAGATCGTGCAGGACCGGGTGCCGCAGGCGCGGATTTACAAGGTGTGGAACATTCCGGAATACGGCAGCGCGGACGCGGATTATCTGGATCTGGTGAGCGATTGCCTGAGCCAGGGGAAATCGTCGCGCTTCTACAAACGGCTGGTATATGAGGACCAGATCGCGACCGATGCGGCGGCGTTCCTGGATCAAAGAGAAATTGGGAGCCAGTTCCGCGTGCGGGCTACGGCGCGAGCGGGGCAGAGCCTGGCACAGGTCGAGAAAGAACTGGATGAGGAACTGGCGCGCTTTATGAAGAGCGGTCCCACGCCGGAAGAATTGCAGCGCGTGAAGGCGCAGTATGAGGCGAACTTTTTGCGCGGGATCGAACGGATTGGCGGGTTCGGCGGAAAATCGGACCGGCTGGCGATCAATGAAGTGTTTCGGGGAAGTCCGGACGCTTACAAGATTTCTCTGAAGCGGGTGCGGGAGGCTACGGCGGAAGAGTTGAAAGCGGCCGCCAATCGCTGGCTTTCGGATGGGGTTTACATTCTGGAAGTGGATCCTTTCCCGGATTATAAAACCGCTTCCACCGGCGCGGACCGGTCGAAGCCCCCGGTACCGGGAGCGCCGCCGGAGTTGAAGCTGCCGAAGCTGCAACATGCAACATTGTCGAACGGATTGAAGATCGTGCTGGCGGAACGGCACGAACTTCCGCTGGTGAACCTTATTCTGGCATCCGATGCGGGGTTTGCATCGGACGCGCTGACCGCGCCGGGCACGGCAAATCTGGCGATGGAAGTGTTGACGGATGGAACGCGGACGCGCAATGCACTGCAGATCAGCGATGAACTGGATTCGCTAGGCGCGCAGTTGCACGCATCGTCGAATCTCGATCTGTCGTTTGTTTCGCTGTCGGCTTTGCGCGCGAAGCTGGACCCGTCGCTGAACCTGTTTGCGGATGTGGTGCTGAATCCATCGTATCCGGAGAAGGAGGTGGCGCGCGAGCAGAAGCTGGTGCAGTCGACGATTGAGCGAGAGGAGAATACTCCGGAACTGATTGCGCGGCGGGTGGTGCCGGGGCTGCTGTATGGAGAGAACCATCCTTATGGCGGGTCTATGACGGGCACGGGAACGATTGAGAGCGTGAGCAAGCTGACGCGCGCAGACCTGGTGAAATTCCATGACACCTGGCTGAAGCCGAATGACTCGACGATGATCGTGGTGGGCGACACGACGCTGAAGGAGATCACTCCGAAGCTGGAGAAATTTTTTGCGGGATGGAAGAGCGGCGAGGTTCCACAGAAGAACGTGACCACGGTGGCGATGGCGGCGAAGTCGGAGGTGTATCTGATCGACAAGCCGGGGGCGCTGCAATCGGTGATCGTGGCGGCGGAAGTTGCGCCGCCGCGGGCGAACGACGAGGAGATTGCAATTGAGGCGATGAACGACGCTCTGGGCGGGACATTTGGGGCGCGGATCAACATGAATTTGCGCGAGGACAAACACTGGTCGTATGGGGCGCGGACAGTGCTGCGCGATGCGCGGTCGCAGCGTCCATTTTTGACCTTCGCGCCGGTGCAGACCGACAAGACGAAGGAATCGATGGCCGAGATCAACAAGGAATTCCGCGGCGTGGTAGGGGAGCATCCGATCAGCGACGCGGAGTTGAAGAAGATTCAGGCTAACGAGACGCTGCGGATGCCGGGGTCGCGCGAGACACTCGCCGAACTTGGGCAGGCAATTACCGACATCGTGCAGTTTGGGCTGCCGGACGATTACTACGAGACTTACGGGGCGAAAGTGAGCGCGCTGCAGCTTCCGGATGTGAACGGGGCGGCCAAGGAGATCGTGCATCCGGATCACGTGATCTGGGTGGTGGTCGGCGACCGGGCGAAGATCGAGAGTGGAGTGAAAGAGCTTAACCTGGGCGAGTTTCATCTGATGAGCGTGGATGGGAAGGTGATGTAGGGGGTGGCGCGGAGTGGTCGCTTGCGCAGACTTATTTAACGGCGGGCGAGGACGCCCGCCGGACAGCCGGCGGGACGCCGGTGCTACCCGCTACGTTTTACGCTGTTACTGGCTCGGGCTGCGTTTTTCCTGCTAACAGCTGGCGCAGGACGTATTGCAGGATGCCTCCGTTAGCGTAGTAGAGAGCTTCCTGCGGGGTGTCGATGCGGACGATCGCGTGAAACTCGCTGGTCTTCCCGGCTGCCCCGCCCTTGCCGCTTTTTACCCGCACCTTGATCTTGCGGCCGGATGAGAATTTCTCTACCACGTCGCGGATGCCGGCGATTTCAAAAATTTCTTCGCCGGTGAGCTTTAGCGATTCGGCATTTTCTCCGGGGAGGAATTGCAGCGGGAGAATGCCCATGCCTACGAGATTGGAGCGGTGGATGCGCTCGTAACTTTCGGCGATCACGGCGCGCACTCCAAGCAGACGCGGACCCTTGGCCGCCCAGTCGCGCGAGGAACCGGAGCCGTATTCTTTGCCGGCGAGAATCACGAGCGGAACTTTTTCGGCGTGATATTTTTCGGAGGCATCGAAGATCGACATCTCGGCGCCGTCGGGCAGGTGGCGGGTGAATCCACCTTCGGTGTTGACCATTTTGTTGCGCAGGCGGACATTGGCGAAAGTTCCGCGAACCATGACTTCGTGATTGCCACGGCGCGATCCGTAGGAGTTGAAGTCGGCGGGCTGCACGCCATGGGCGATCAGATATTTGCCGGCGGGTCCGTCTTTCTTAATTGAGCCAGCGGGAGAAATGTGATCGGTGGTGACGCTGTCGCCGAGAACCGCGAGCACGCGGGCGGCCTTGATGTCTTCGACCGCCGGAGGGCTTCGAGTCCCATGCCTTCGAAGTAGGGGGCCTGGCGGATGTAGGTGGAATCTTTATCCCACGACATAGGTCTCGCCCTTGGGAACGGGCAGCCCGCGCCATCGTTCGTCGCCCGAGTAAACCTCGGCGTAACTCTTGCGGAACATTTCGCGAGGTGATGGAGCCTGGCCATGGATTGCTTCGACCTCCTGCTGCGAGGGCCAGATGTCGGCGAGGTAGACGGGCTGGCCGTCTTTGCCTTTGCCGAGGGGATCTTTGCGGAGGTCTATGTCGATGCGACCGGCGAGCGCGAAGGCGACGACCAGCGGCGGCGACATCAGGTAATTGGCGCGGACTTCGGAATTGATGCGGCCTTCAAAGTTGCGATTGCCGGAGAGGACGGAGGCGACGACGAGATTCTTGTCGTCGATGGCGCGGGAAACTTCGGCGGGAAGCGGACCGGAGTTTCCGATGCAGGTGGTGCAACCGTAGCCGACGAGATGGAACTTGAGTTTCTCGAGATATGGCATCAGTCCGGCGTTTTCAAGGTAATCTTTCACGACCTTGGAGCCGGGCGCGAGCGAGGTCTTGACCCACGGCGGAACGGACAATCCTTTTTCGACCGCCTTCTTGGCGAGCAATCCGGCGGCGATCAGCACGGAAGGATTCGAAGTATTGGTGCAGGATGTGATGGCGGCGATTACCACGCTGCCATGCTGGAGCGATTTCTGCACATCCTGCGAAACGTGCTCGTGGACGTTCGGATCTTCGACGCCGATGGAGGCGGGATTCCCGCCTTCCTGCTCCCAGCGAGTGGTGGCGGGAGGCTTCGATCCATTTTTGGGTTTGATCAGCGAGGGCAGAGCTTTGGTGAAGGACTCGCCCGCTTGCGATAGAACCACGCGATCCTGCGGACGCTTCGGGCCGGCGAGGCAAGGCTCGACGGTGGAGAGATCGAGGCTGAGCAGCTCGGAGTATTCGGCTTCGGGGGTGCGCGCGTCGTGGAAGAGGCCCTGCTCGCGAGCGTAGGCTTCGACCAGAGCGATCTGTTCTTCGCTGCGTCCGGTGAGCCGGAGATAGCGCAAGGTCTCTTTGTCGATGGGGAAGATGCCGCAAGTGGCGCCGTATTCGGGCGACATGTTGGCGATGGTGGCGCGATCGGCGAGCGGAAGATCCTGCAGGCCGGGGCCAAAGTATTCGACGAACTTACCGACTACGCCGTGTTTGCGGAGCATTTCGGTGATGGTGAGGACGAGGTCGGTGGCGGTCGCGCCTTCGCGCAAACGGCCGGTAAGCTTTACGCCGACGACCAGCGGGATCAGCATGGAAACGGGCTGGCCCAGCATGGCGGCCTCGGCCTCGATTCCGCCGACGCCCCAGCCCAGCACGCCGAGTCCGTTGATCATGGTGGTGTGGGAGTCGGTGCCGACGAGCGTGTCGGGATAGGCGGTGCGCTTGCCGCCTTCTTCGTTGACGAAGACCACGCGCGCGAGATATTCGAGGTTGACCTGGTGGACGATGCCGGTATCAGGCGGAACGATGGCGAGATTGCGGAAGCCGGTCTGTCCCCAGCGCAGGAATGCGTAACGCTCTTTGTTGCGCTGGAATTCGAGCAGGGCGTTCATCTCGAAGGCGCCGGGCGGAGCCGAATTCATCGACCTGCACGGAGTGATCGATGACCAGTTCGGCGGGCTGCAGCGGATTGATGAGCGCGGGATCGCCGCCGAGGTGCGCATGGCGTCGCGCATGGCGGCGAGATCGACGACGGCGGGGACGCCGGTGAAATCCTGCAGCAGGACGCGGCTGGGCGTGAAGGCAATTTCCTTTTCGGGCTTCGAGTTCTTGTTCCACGCGGCGAGGGCGCGAATTTCCTCGGGCGTGACGTTGCGGCCATCTTCGGTGCGGAGCAGGTTCTCGAGCAGAATGCGCAGCGAGAAGGGCAGGTGCTTGGTGGAGATTCCCTGCTTGTCGAGGGCGTCGATGCGGTAGAGTTCGTATTCCTTGTTGCCGACTTTGAAGGTGGCGCGGGCGCCGAAGCTGTTTGCGGACATGATTGCCTTCCTGATGAATCTGGATGATGCTACCTGTTATCCGGTTCCTGAACGGGGGACGCTGCGGCAGCAGCGAGCACCGCAAGCATCTAGTTTATTACTTTGGCGGGGGATTATGTAAGTGGCGGCACCTGGTGAAGCAGTAGGGTGTGATCCACATCACAGGGGTTATTTCGCCTTGAGCAGGAGCAACGGGCGCGCTGATGTTGTGGCGAACGCGGGTGGCGGTTGCGCCGAGAAATATGTCGGCGAGCAGGCGATGGCCGTGAGTGCTCATGGCGACCAGATCGCATCCTTTTTGCTTTCACCCATTTGATGATTTCTTCGGCGGGCTCGCCATAGGCCAGTTCGGCTTCGGCGGGGATGCCGGCGGCTCGAAACTCCGCGCGGATTTTTTCGAGATACGTCGTGTCCTCGGAGATCTCGGGGCTCACGGCGTCCGGGCCATAGGTTCGGGCGGCCCAGCCGTCGGCCACGTGCAGCAGAACGAGCCGGCTGTGCGCGAGCTTGGCGAGCTGCTTGATGTGCTCGATGATGGCGCGGTCGGTCGGCGTGCCGTCCAGGGTTACTAGGATGGTGTCGTACATGTTTCGTCTTCGGTGAGGCGCTAGACTTCGCTTGGAACCTCAGTGTCTATCCGAAAATCGGTAAAGTCTGGGGCATTGCCGCATTATATACTTCGGTATTGCCGACAGTCGATGGCGTCGCGGGACTCCGCCGCGATCACCTGCCATGCCGCTCGGATCGAATCCGGCAAGCCGTAGATGTCCATGGCGGTGATCAGGATAGCACTCGCCCATCCGGCGACCAGCAGAAACCAGCCATTTTTCCAACGTCCCATGCGCTTGCGCGGAACTGGTGAAATGCAGCAGCGGGAACATGGCGAACGGCAATTGCAGCGCGAGCACCACCTGGCTCAGCGTCAGCAGATCGGTGACGCTGCTGTCGCCGCGCAGGCCGATGATGAAGACCGCGGGCAGAATGGCCAGCGTGCGGGTGATGAGACGCCGCACCCAGGGCTTGATTCGCCAGTGCATGAAGCCTTCCATCACGACCTGGCCGGCCAGCGTGCCGGTGATGGTGCTGCTTTGTCCGCTGGCCAGCAGGGCGACGGCAAAGAGTGTGCTGGCGGCGGCGGTGCCCAGCAAGGGAGCGAGCGTCAGGTAGGCAACGCGGATCCAATCGCTGTTGGCGTTGAATGTGACCACGTGGCCGCCGGGCGACGGTTACGCTGTGCTTTTCCGAAGAAGACGGTGGCCGCCAGCACCAGAATCGCGGCATTCACGAAGAACGCGACGGTCAGGGCGACGGTGGAATCGATGGTGTTGAACTGGATGGCGCGGCGGATGGACTGATCGTCTTTTTGCAACTGGCGGCTCTGCACGAGCGCGGAGTGCAGATAGAGATTGTGCGGCATCACGGTTGCGCCGATGATGCCGATGGCGATGTAGATCATGCCGGCACTGGCCGAAGCGCGGGATGATCAAGGCTCGGCCCATTTCGAGGAAGCTTGGCTGGGTCTGCGGGGAGGACGAAAATTTCGATGAAGTAGCAGACGGCGATGGTGGCGATCAGCAGCAGAACTACGGCCTCGATGGTGCGCATGCCAAAGCGCTGCAGGGCGAGCAGGAGCAGCACGTCGACGCCGGTGATGATGACGGCCCAGAACAGCGGAATATGAAAGAGCAGATTGAGCGCGACGGCGCTGCCGAGGACTTCGGCCAGATCGCAAGCGCCGATGGCCATTTCGCTCATCAGCCAGTTGGGCCAGCGCGTCCAGGCGGGATACCAGTCGCGGCAGCATTGGGCCAGATCCTTGCCGGTGACCACGCCGAGGCGGGCGGAGATGACCTGCATGAAGATGGCCATCAGGCTGGCGAGGCCGACCACCCACAGCAGGCCGTATTTGAATTGGGCGCCGCCTTGCAGGTCGGTGCCCCAGTTGCCGGGGTCCATGTAGCCGACGCTGACCAGGATTGCCGGGCCGACGAAGGCGCGCCATTGCTGCCAGAATCCGGCTTGATGGTGCGGGACCTCGATGGTGCTGTGCACGCCCTCCAGCGAGAGACGTGGCTGCGCTCGATGGCATCGCCGACGGATGTCGCGCTGGCGGCACTTTCCGTCGGCTTCCGCCGTTATTTCGCAGCGAGTCCTGCGCCTTGTGTGGGCACTGATCTGCACAATTCCATCGAATTGATTCCAGAAGCACCCCACAGTCAACTGGCGTACATATTATGGCAATTAACTGTGGTTAATTATACGGAACGGGAGGGCAAACGGGAAACCCAAATTCTTTCGGCGGCGGAACGTCCGAGGACCGACGGGCCCTGCGGCCGTGCGGATGGAGAAAGTCTTGTCGTAATTGCGCTCGATGAGGCCGAGTCTGGCTCCGGGACGAATGCCGCGCGCTTCAAGAAATTCGAGGAGATGCCGGTCGCGCTCGTAGATTCCGCTGACGGCGTAGGTCTGGCCGGCTTCGGCTTCGGAGAGCAGCACCAGTCCGCGCCGGCGGCGGCTGGCTGGACTTTCCAGTTCGCTCAGATTGCCGTGCGGACAAGGCCTTCCGCGGCCCAGTTTGGCCACGAGCCGGGCTTCAAACGCGGGAGAGACGGCGTGTTCGAGGCGCTCGGCCTCGTCGTGCACCTGGTACCACTCCATACCGAAGATTTCGCTGAGCATGCGCTCGATCAGGTGGTGGCGCTCGGTGAGTTTGCGGGCGATCTTTCGTCCGGCAGCCGTCAGGCGGACACGGCCGTCGTTGTTGACGCGCACCAGTCCATCTTTTTTCAGGCGGCGGACGGCCATGGTGACGGCAGGAGGGGAGACGTTGAGCCAATGGGCGAGCGTGGCGGAGATGACGGTTTCTCCCTCGCCTTCGGCCTCCAGGATCGCCTTGAGATAGTCTTCTTTGGAGACGGTGATCACTGAAATCGGATTATACGGCAGGATTAAGCATAGTTAATCAAGACAGAAGTTAGAAGTCAGATTGCAGAAGTGAAAACCAAGAGAGATTGACTTCAACAATTTGACTTCTGACTTTTGACTTGCCTTTCCGACTTCCGACTTTTGGCTCCTCTCCGTTTGACATGACGCTCGCTCGCCCCTACCCTTGAAAGTCCCACTACAGCCTACGACTATGCCGGGTGAAATGAAAATTCTTGTACTGGCAGCGGCGGCCGCGAGCATGCGCTGGTGTGGAAGCTGGCGCAGTCTGCGCGGGTGGGAAAGATTTATTGCGCGCCAGGCAATGGCGGCATTGCCGAAGAGGCGGAATGCGTTGCCGTCGACTTGAAGAGCCTGGATTCGATGGTTGCACTGGCGAACCGGCTGCAACCCGACCTGACAGTGGTCGGGCCGGAATTGCCGCTGATGCTGGGAGTGGTGGATGAGTTCACGAGGCGGGGCTGGCGGACGTTTGGTCCGACGCAGGCGGCGGCGCAACTGGAAACGAGCAAGAGTTTCGCCAAGGAATTTCTGCAGCGGCACCACATTCCGACGGCGCATTATGCGATCTGCAATTCTTCGGAGGAAGTGCGCGAGGCGCTGCCGCACTTCTCGGCTCCGATCGTGGTGAAGGCCGATGGGCTAGCCGCAGGCAAGGGCGTGGTGATCGCCAAGAGCAAGGACGAAGCCGTCGTCGGTCGCGAACGAAATGCTGAGCGGACGCATGCTGGGCGAGGCCGGCGCGCGCGTGGTGCTGGAAGAATTTCTGCAGGGCGACGAACTGTCGTTCCTGGTGGTGAGCGACGGGGAGCGCATGGCTCCGCTGGTGGCGGCGCAGGATCACAAGCGCGTGGGCGATGGCGACAGCGGTCCTAACACGGGCGGGATGGGCGCTTACACGACGAAGACGATTATCGACGACAAGATGCGCGACTGGCTGGTGACGCATATTGCGCGTCCGGTGGTGGCGGGAATGAAGGCCGAGGGGGCGGAATACAAGGGCGTGCTGTATTGTGGGCTGATGATGACCGCGCGGGGTCCGATGGTGCTGGAGTTCAATTGCCGCTTCGGCGATCCGGAGACGCAGCCGATTCTGATGCGGCTGGAGAGCGATCTTGGTTGAGGCCATGGAGGCTTCGATTGACGGGCGCACCAGCGATGGCGACTTCAAGTGGTCGAACGATGCGGCGGTGTGCGTGGTGATGGCGTCGGGCGGGTATCCGGGGGCGTATGAGTCGGGAAAGAAAATTACGGGACTTGAGGAGGCGGCGAGCGTGGATGGAGTGAAGGTGTTTCACGCGGGGACGACTTCGCGGGACGGAGAATTCTATACTGCCGGGGGACGCGTGCTGGGGGTGACGGCACGCGCGGCCGAGTTGCAGGAGGCTGTGGATCGCGCGTATGAAGCTTGCGCTAAGATCGGGTTTGACGGGGCGTACTTCAGGAGAGACATTGCGGCTCGGGCGCTGGGGAAGAGCTAAGCTTTCGGCTCTAGGCTCTAGGCTCTAGGCTCTCGGCTTTCTGGGTTCGTGGGGTTGTACATAAATCTGTGTTGAGAATCCAAATCCTAGGCCTAGCGCCTAAAGCCTAGAGCCTGCACTTTGAGGAATTATGAGCACACCACTGGTTTCAATTGTTATGGGGAGCGACTCCGATCTGGAGATTATGCGGGAGGCCGGGAAGGCTCTCGACGAATTTGGGATTGCTTATGAGATCGACGTGACTTCGGCGCACCGGTCTCCGGATAGGACCGCGGATTACGCCAGGAAGGCGGCGGGGCGTGGCATTCGCGTGATCATTGCCGGGGCCGGCGGAGCGGCGCATCTGGCGGGAGTGATTGCGGCGCACACTACGCTGCCGGTGATTGGCGTGCCGATTCCGTCGACTTCGCTGCAAGGAATGGACTCGCTGCTGGCGATCGTGCAGATGCCGGCGGGGATTCCGGTGGCGACGGTTGCGATCGGGAAGCCGGGGGCGACCAATGCCGGAATTCTGGCGGCGCAGATTATTGGCGTGGCCGATGCGGCGGTGGCCAAGAAGCTGGATGGGTATAAAGAGAAGCTGGCTGCGGGTGTGGAGCAGAAATCGAAAAAGCTGCAAGCCTCACTTTCGAACTGACGTCACTGGCCCGGGGTTTGAGGCGCAAAGCTCGTCCCTTGCGGCCGCGTTTACTATAGCTTCAAACCTTTCAAGTACTCGCGGAACTGATCGCCGAATTCATCGCGTTTTAGCGCGAACTCTACTGTCGCTTTGAGGAAGCCCAGTTTGTCGCCGGTGTCGTGGCGTCGACCTTCGTAGACACAGCCGTATAATTTTTCGCGCTTCAGGAGGGCTCGCAGGCCGTCGGTCAGTTGGAGTTCTCCGCCCGCGCCGGGCTCGATCTCGGAGAGGGTTTCGAAGACGGCGGGCGTCAGGATGTAACGGCCGATCACGGCCAGATTGGACGGCGCGTCGGCTTGTTTGGGCTTTTCCACCAGGTCGAGAACTTCGAAGAGCTTGCCTCCGGTGCCGGGAACCTCTTTGCCATGGATGACTCCGTAGGAGGAGATGGCGGGACCGTCGACGGGCTGGATGGCAATAACGGATTGCTGCTTCTCGTTAAACACTTCCATGAGTTGCTTGAGGACGGGGACGGGGGCGTCGATGACGTCGTCGGCGAGTAAGGCGGCGAAGGGCTCGTCGCCAACGAGTTCGCGCGCTGTCAGGATGGCGTGGCCGAGGCCGAGGGCTTCCTTCTGGCGTACATAGGAGATGTACATCATGTCGGAGATCTGGCGGACGATCTTGAGCAAGTCGTGCTTGCCCTTTTCCTCGAGCATTTTTTCGAGTTCGTAGCTGACATCGAAGTGGTCTTCGATGGCGCTCTTGCCGCGTCCGGTGATGATGATGATCTGGTCGCATCCGGCGGCCATGGCTTCTTCCACGCCATACTGGATGATGGGCTTGTCGACGAGGGGAAGCATCTCCTTGGGCTGGGCCTTGGTGGCGGGGAGAAAACGGGTGCCGAGGCCGGCGGCGGGAAAGACGGCTTTGCGGACAGTGCGGACTCGACGGCGGTCGGGGGGAACGCGGCGATCTTGCTCGGGGGTCATGGCTCTTAGATTGTAAATGGTGGCGCTGGGGTTGCGGCGTTCGGTAAGCTTAACGAGGATTGTCCCGCGTGGAATATGCGTTCCCGTACTTATTTTTGTGTACGTATTCACGGAGTAGCGCAATCCCCAATGGACGGTGAATTGGAAGGGTAGGGGTCCTTCGACCTCTAATCACACGCAGATGCGCTGGTGGGTGTGGCGGCGGGGCGCAGGCGCTACTTTCGAAGTTGCTTAGCAGTACGCGACGTCTTATGAGACGGGGGCCTCTTGGGCTTCTAATTCTTCGAGGAGGTCGCGGAGGGTTTCGAGGATGCCTTCGGCGCTAGCTATTTTTATGGTGAACTTCAGGGTGCCGTCGGGAGTGAACTGGGTTTTCTGTTGCGAGGCGACGAAGCGGGCGAGTTTGCCGGGATCGATGGTGGCCTTGGAGCTGAATTTGATGTTGACCAGTTCGCGCTTGCGCTCGATGGCAGTGGCTCCGACGCGCATGGCCTGGAGTTTCAGCGCGGCATAGGCCAGCAGGTTGCGCACCGCGCGGGGGGCTTCTCCGTAGCGGTCGGTCAGTTCGCTGCGGACGTCTTTCAGTTGCGCATTCGGTTTCTACTCCGGCGATGCGCTTGTACATGCGCAGGCGCTGGTTCTCTTCTTTTATATAGTCGGCGGGGATGCGGATGTTGAGGCCGAGGTTGAGCTGAATTTCGGTGGCTTCGACTCCCGTTTCGCCCTTCATCTCTCTTACGGCTCGCTCCAGCATCTGGGTGTAGAGTTCAAAGCCTATGGCCTCGATGTGACCGCTTTGCTCTCCGCCTAAGAGATTGCCTGCGCCTCTTAGTTCCAGATCGAGGGCAGCGATTTTGAATCCTGCACCTAAGATCGGAAAATTCTTTCAGTGCGGCCAAGCGGCGGCGGGCAATGGGAGTGAGTTCGATTTCGGCGGGCAGGAGCAGGTAGGCATAGGCGCGGCGATTGGAGCGGCCCACGCGTCCTCGGAGCTGGTAGAGCTCGGAGAGGCCCAAGCGGTCGGCGCGATTGATGATGATGGTGTTGCAGAGAGGGATGTCGAGTCCATTTTCGATGATGGTGGTCGAGACGAGGATGTCGGCTTCGTGATGCATGAACTTGAGCATCACTTTTTCCAGTTCGCCTTCACCCATTTGCCCGTGGCCGACGGTGATGCGAGCTTTTGGAACGAGCGATTGCAGCTTGGCGGCGATTTCCCAGATGGTGTCGATGCGGTTGTGGACGAAATAGACCTGGCCTCCGCGATCGACTTCCTGCTCGATCGAGGACTGGATCAATTTCTCATCCCAGTTGGCGACTACGGTCTGGATCGCCATGCGATCTTTGGGCGGCGTTTCGATCACGCTCATGTCGCGCAGTCCTACTAAGCGACATGTGCAGGGTGCGCGGGATGGGCGTGGCCGACATGGTGAGAACGTCGACCTGGGTGCGCATCTGCTTGATGCGCTCTTTGTGGCGGACTCCGAAGCGCTGCTCTTCGTCGACCACGAGCAGGCCGAGATCGGAAAACTTTACGTCTTTCGAGAGCAGGCGATGCGTGCCGATCAGGACATCGACTTTGCCTACCGCTACGCGTTCGAGAATCTCCTTCACCTGCTTCGGGGTGCGGAAGCGGCTGATCATTTCGATCTTGACGGGAAATGCGGCGAAGCGCTGCTTGAAGGTTTCCCAGTGCTGGAAGGCGAGGACGGTGGTGGGCGCTAGGACGGCGACCTGCTTGTTGTCGCTTAAGGCCTTGAAGGCGGCGCGCATGGCTACTTCGGTCTTGCCGTAGCCTACATCGCCGCAGAGCAGGCGATCCATGGGGAGTTGGGATTCCATGTCGCGCTTTACGTCGGCGATAGCCTGCGCCTGATCGTCGGTTTCGTTGTATTCGAAGGCGTCTTCGAACTCTTTCATCCACTCGGTGTCGGCGGGGTAGACGTGACCTTGCGCGGACTGGCGCTGGGCGTAGAGCTTGAGTAGCTCGTCGGTCATGTCTTTCATCGCCTTGCGGACGCGGGCTTTTGTCTTGTCCCAGGCCTGGGTGCCGAGGTGATTCAGGACTGGCTTGGCCCCTTCTGAAGACCGGTATTTCTGGACGAGATCGAGACGGGTCAGCGGGACGTAGAGGCGAGCGGCGTCGGCATATTCGAGGAGCATGAATTCAGCGGCTCCGTCTCCCTGGTTGATTTCTTTCAAGCCCTGATACTGGCCGATGCCGTGTTCCACGTGGACGACGTAGTCTCCGACCTGGAGGTCGCGAAAGTCGGAGAGGAAGGCGGAGACTTTGGATTTCTGGCGCTGCGGGCGCGACGCAACGAGGTCGGATTCGTCGAAGAGGTCGCGGGCTCCGAAGACGGCGAGGTGCGCGTCGGGGAGGATGAAGCCGTCGGGGATGTAGGCCTTGAGGAGCGTGGTGGTGAAAATTTCTCCGGCAAAGTAGGCGGTTTCGTCGGCGTAGCTTTCGCCTCCGCGGGTGCGGCTGCCGAGGCGGTAGCTGGCGTTGTATTCGGTGAAGATGTCGGCCAGGCGCTCGACTTCTCCGGTGTTGGGAGCGGCGAGGATCACGCGCGTGCCGTTGGTTGTCAGTTTGTGGACGGCTTCGGTCATGGTGTTCATCGCGCCGTGGAAGCGCGGGGCGGGCTGGGACTGGAAGGCGGCCTCGGGGCGGGCGGCTTCGGCGGCTGCTTCACCCGGGATGCCAAATTCGTTGCGGAAGTAGTGATCCTTCGACTCCGCGGAAAGTTCGCTTTGCGAACTTTCTGCTCCGCTCAGGATGACTTCGTCATTTGAGGCTGGGATGGGGGCGGCGTTTTCGTGGGGGCGGGTGATCGAGAGGTATTCGAAATCTGCTCCTTGGATTGTCTTTACTAGTTCTTGCCACGCTTCGGGAGTCAGATAGAGGTCTTCGGGACGGACCAGGTTGCCGATCTCGCTACGTTCGTGGGCTTCGGCTATTCTCGTCCAGACTTTGTCGAGTTCCTGCGCCAGCGATTCGGGCTCGTCGAGAATTACGCGGGCGTCGGGGAGAAGCGAGAAGATGGTGCGATCGGCTCCGGCTACGGGGGCGTAGAACTCCCAGCCGGGGAAGACTCCGGCGCCAGAGTCGCGGGCGGCTTGCTCGATGGCCGCGGGCGATCCGGTAATGCGCTTGCCGGAGAGGCGGGCGTTGATCGAGCCGAGAAGTTCCTCGTTGATGGGCGTTTCGGTCAGCGGCAGAAGGACTACTTCATCGACTGGATTCGAGGAGCGCTGGCTGGCGGGATCGAACTTGCGCATCGATTCGATTTCGTCGCCGAAGAACTCTACGCGCACGGGGCGGTCGGCTTCCGGCGAGTAGACGTCGAGGATGCCTCCGCGAGCGGCGTACTGGCCGGGCATTTCTACCACGTCCGTCGAGGTGTAGCCGACGGTGTTGAGGTGCTGGAGAAGTTTTTCCACGTCGAAGGTTTCGCCGCGGCGGAGAATGCGGGCGAGATCGGCGTAGTAGTCGGGCGAACGGAGAAGGATCGTCGTCGCGGTGACCGGTGAGATGATGATGGAGGCGCGTCCGGTGGCAATTTTCCAGAGAGCGGTGGCGCGCTCTTCCTGAATTTCGGGGTGGGGAGAGAGATTCTGGAAGGGGAGGACATCGCGGGCGGGAAGAGTGACGATGCTGTCGGGATCGGCGGAGCCGGTGAGTTCGGCGAAGGCTCCGAGGACGGGGAGGAGGTCTTCGGCGGCGCGGTTGTCGGGGACTACGAGGATGAACGGGCGCTCGAGGCGGCGTTGCAATAGAACGATGATGAGGGCTTTGGCGGCGGGGGAGAGTCCAGTGACACTGATCCGCCCCGTGCTCTCGCGCAGATGGGAGGACGCACGCCGGAAGGCTGGGAGTAGTTCCACCTCCGCGAAAATCTCGCGGACAAACGGTAGGAGCATGCTGGAAGTATTCTAGCAGTTGGCAGTGGGGACGCGTTCGGCGGAGGGTTCATGCGGGAGTCAGCGGCCGAGTCGCGAGTAGGGGTCGGTCTGCATGACTTTTGGTTGGAAATCAGGATTCGGGGATTAGTCGGGCGAGGGCGCTACGAGACTGGCAGCGGTGCTACTTTGTGCAGCGCGCCCTACTACTTCCCAATCCTACTTCCGCGCGTTCGGGGATGCTGTTACTTGATGGAATCGGCTGGTCTGGCAGGCTGCGCGGGCGGTGGCAGCTTGGCTAGCGATGCATCGACGCGCTTTTTGAAATCGCCTTCGTCGTTGTTCACCAGTCCGCTATAGGCGGTCTGGACCTGCATCTCGCAGGAGTTGTCGCCCTTCGCGTTGAGGACGACGGAGTTGATGCGCTTGCCGGTGAGCGTGCCTCCAATCACGAATGAGGCGGTCATCTCGGAGTTCTCGATGCCGAGGATGCCGTATTTTCCGGAGTTGCGGAGCGTGTCTTTTACAGCGGGCCACAATGTGCCGCAGGACACGGAATACATTTCCTTGTGGGTCTTTGCAAACGACGGACTGGCGACGAGCAGCAACATCAGCGACACCAGGGTTATCCGTTTCATGGAATGCTCCTTTGGCGAACGTCCTGAAAGCAGGCGGATTTTACCACTTGCGGTGGCCCGGGCGCAGTGATTGACGCAGGGGTCCTTCGACTTCGCGGGCCGAGTCAGTTCGCTCCTCGGCCTGCTCGCTCACGATGACTTCTGCCTGGATGACTTGGGGCTGCATGACTTCTGCTGTATGGCTTCTGTCCGGAATCAGGATTCGGGGATGAGGCGGGCGAGGGCGGCCGCTTGATTGCCGGCGGGGCGCCGACGCTACTTTCGAAGCTCTTTATCCATGTTTTCTTATCGGCTTTGTTTCACTGGCGTTGTAGCGGGCGGGTCAGGCAGGTGGGGCCTCCGGAGCCGTTCAGGCAAAGTTCGGATCCGGGGAAGGTCTGGACTTCGAAGCCGGCTTCGCGCAGGCGGTGGTTTGTTCTTGTGTTTTCTTCGAGGGCGATCAGGCGCTGGCTGCCTAGCGAGAGGACGTTGCAGGCCAGCGAGTCACGCTCGGCGTAATCGATTTCTATCAAGCGGAAGTGGCGGGACCGGAGGAGTTCCACGGTTTCTACGGCTAGCCATGGCAGATCGACGAGGATGGTTTGCTCATCGAGCAAGCTCATCAGGGACATGAGGTGAAGACAGCAGGCTGGGCCTTGTCCGTGGGGGAGCGGGGCGGAAATTACTTCGACCTGTTTGGGAGCGAGCAGGGCGCGGAGTTGATCGATGCCAGATTTGTTGGTGCGGTAGCCGTGGCCGACTAACAGGGTTTGGAGGTCAAGCCAGAGTATGTCTCCGGCTTCGGTGGTGGCGGGCGGGGTGATTTCTCCGAAGACGTTTACGCCTTGCTGCGCATTCGCACCTGGTTGCGCGCTTTGCTGGGTTGGCGCGCTGTGCTGGCTCAGGTGAGCGGCATGGGCGCGGGCTTCGGCGCGACGATTCGGTTTGCCGGGGTTCATCAGGATCAGGCCGTGGTTGGTGGGAAGCGAGGCGTCGTGGGTGTATACGGCGTCGAGCGTGAGAGCTTCGGACGGCGGGAGGTAGATGACTTCGGCTCCGGCATCGGCGAGCAACTGGCAGAGAGCGTCGTGCTGGGACTGGGCTGGGGGGAGCGCGGGCGGATGATGGAATCCCAGATCGCTCCAGGCAGCGGCTTTGTCGGAGCGATCCCATCCGGCGTTGCGGGGGGAACAGACGAGGACGCGGATGAGATTGGCGGTCATGGTCTGAATGTGGTTTGGGGCCTCGATTTGCGTGGCTAGCGATTCTTGGGCATTCATCGTCGGGGGAGCCTGCTTTCTGGCATGGGGTATCCGTTAGGGCGAACCAGGATCTTTACTGTTGTAAATGGGGGTATGGGTGGTTGCCAACCTGCCGTGGGACGGGGAAGCGGCGACGGCCCACACTTTCACGAGCATAGTTGGTCCGGCGAGCCGGAAGGATGTTGCAAATATAAACAATGGCGGTTTGTGTGTTGAGATGCAGGTAATCACGTTTCGCTTGCGTAGATGGCCTCCTCTGATGTACATAATCATGCGGCAACTAATTCCATACAACGTGCAGACTGTCGCAGTAGCTCTAGAAACCGCACTTCGATTTCCGCCTGCCTCCACAGGGCGGTAGATTTCCAGGAGTTCTTATGAACGCGAAGCTTCGTGTGTTTTTTGCTGTCGTCCTGTTCCTGCTGGTGGCACAAATGGCAATGGCTCAGGGAGCGGCCACGGGCGATCTCCACCTTTTGGTGAAAGACGCGAAGGGCGGCGCGGTCGCCAACGCCACCGTCACGGTGCGGGATGTGGCGAAAGGCCTTGAGCGGACGGGGAGCGGGGACGGGCAGGGCGGGTACAGTGTGCGGCAACTGGCTCCGGGAACGTATGCGGTGTCGGTGTCGGCGCCTGGTTTCGGGACGGTACAGGATCCGAACGTGAACATCACGGTCGGACAGGTGGCGGAGTTGCCGATCGCGCTGGCGGTGGCGACGGGGAAAGAAGTGGTGGAAGTCACGTCGCAGGCCGAACTGGTGGAGACGACGCGGACTTCGACAACGGACACGATCGGAGAGCGAAGAATTGATAATCTTCCGATCAACGGGCGGAACTACATCAACTTTACGCTCACGGATTCGCAGGTGCAGCGCGACAACGCTCCGAATACGGGGGCGGCGCCGACTTCGGGGTTGAACATCAGCGGGCAGCGGGCACGCTCGAACCTGGTGAATGTGGATGGCGCGGACGCAACCGACAACTCGGTGAACGGGGTGCGGTCGACGGTTTCCCAGGAGGACGTGCAGGAGTTCCAGATCATTACGAACAGCTATGCGGCCGAGTACGGGCGGGCGGCGGGCGGGGTGGTCAATATTATTACGCGCTCGGGATCGAACGAATTTCACGGCGATGTGTTTGGTTATTTGCGGAACCGGAATTTTCAGGCGGTGAATCCGTTCAGCACAACGTCGAATCCGGCCTATACGCGGGTGCAGGGGGGAACGGCGTTCGGGGGACCGATCAAGAAAGACAAGACCTATTACTTCTTCTCGTATGAAGTGACGCGCCGGCATGAGACGGGGTTCTCGAGCATTGGGCAGGGGAACTTCGGGCTGACTCCGTTTGACACTTCGGTGGTGGGACTGCCTCTGGGCGTGTTGCAGTTGACTTCAGACCAGATTGGATTCTTGACGAGTCCGGCGGTGATTGGCGCGGAGATCGGCAGCCCGGCGATCGTGGGCGCGGCGGTGGGAGAGTACGCGGGGATTCTGGGAGCATCGTCGGGGATGGCGATTAACGGCGCATGGCCGGCGGCGCTGGGCGGGCAACCGGGATTTATTTCATCGTGCCAGACTCCGGGGACATGCTTTGTGCCGGGGTCGTACCAAACCTTGACATCGCAGGAAGGCAACTTCCCGGTATTTGAAGGCACGAGCTTGTACTCGTTCCGCATCGATCACAATGTAAATAACAACAACCGGCTGAGTTTGAACATCCATGCCAGTCCGAGCACGGTGACGGGCATCGAAGTGAGCGGTCAGGATCAGCCGTTCGGGCAGAATGCATACTCGCGCACGTCGCAACAGAGTTATCGTGACGTTTCCGGCACCGCGCAGGATACGTGGACGATTGGCAATAACAAGGTGAATGAGGTGCGATTCCAGTTTGCGCGGCGCGGCTTGCAATACTTCTACAACACGGCAATTCCGGGAGGGTCGGACCCGGCGGTCAACATTCCGGGAATTGCGTATTTCGGGCGCGAGCCGTATTCCTACATCCGGCGCGTGGAAAAGCGCTACCAGTTCATGGATAACTTCGCGTGGACGAAGGGCCGGCACGATACGAAGTTCGGCGGCGATTTCAACTACCTGCCACTGACGGCAACCTTCACGGTTAACTACGGGGGGGTCTATGATTTCGGCTCAGTGACTGCGGACCAGGCCTTGCCGACCCCGCTCTATACCGTGCTTTCCAGCATTCCCGGCGCGCCGCAATTGCCTGGACTAAGTTCAGTGCAGGCTTACGGGTTCGGGGCTCCACAAGATTTTATTCAGGGGCTGGGCAGCCCGAAGGATAGTTTCACGAACATTCCGATTGGGGTGTTCTGGCAGGACAGCTGGCACGCGCGGCACAACCTGACGGTGAACTATGGCGTGCGCTATGACGTGGAAATTGCACCGAAGTTCACGCCTCCGCAAGGATTGGCGGCGTCCGCCTATAACCTGCTGGGCTTACAGAAAGGAATCAAGACGGACAAGAACAACGTTCAGCCGCGCATTGGACTGGCGTGGGATCCGCATGGGGATGGCAAGACGGTGGTGCGAGCCTCTTACGGAATTTTCTATGACCATCCATTGCTGGGGCTGTACTTTCTGGGGGATGCATCGGACGGTTCGTCGAGCGGACAGTTGGCATTTGCGCCGGGAGCTCCGTGCGGCGGAGCCGGGAACCCGGGCAATCTGAATGCGGTTTCGATCTTTCAAGGGCTGATACCGGCGGCGAACGGCTCTCCGGCTTCGCCCTGTTCGCCTGCAACGACCACGGCTGCGCTGGGACTGCTGAACTATTCGCCGAACCAGCAACGGTTTTCGTGCGCGACTGGAGATCCGACCTGCGGCGTGGCGTCGCCGGCGAATTCCATCTTTCTCAACCAGAATTATCTGAATCCGGCGACGTTCCTGCCACTGGCTTTCCAGCCGTTTGGATATCCGCAGGGAAAGAATTTTGTGTATGCGTACTCACAGCAGGTGAACCTTACGGTGGAGCGCGATCTGGGCTCGGGTTATGCGTTCAGCCTGGCGTACAACTTTAACGGCGGGCGGCACCTGAACCGGCCGATTAACGCCAACACGGTGCGGGGCGATTTGCTGGTGAACAACTACCTGGCGGCGGCGGCGGCGGGGCAAGTATCGAGCAGCCCGTTCACGGTGGGTACGGGGAATGTGCCGTGCGGAGTGGGGCCTGCGGGGCCGTGGGTCAGTGCGCCGCTGATGAACTTCTTCCGTCCGGGTGGGCTCAACCCATCGTTTGGGGCGTTCTACAACGCGGTCGGGGCGGGCTCATGCGTGGGACTCGCGCAGAGCATCGAAACCAGCCTGGCTAGCCAGGGATTCAATGCCAATTGCGATCCGTCGACTTATTCCGGCTGCGTGCCGTTCGGGGATATGGATGCCAACTATTCGAATGGGACTTCCGACTACCACGGATTGACGGCGAATCTGCGGAAACGGTTCGGCAACCACTACGAGTTCCAGGCGTCGTACACGTGGTCGCACGCGATCGACGACTCGACGGACTTGCAGTCGACACTGACTCCGGAGGACAGTTATTACCCGAGGGCGGACCGCTCGACGTCGCTGTTCGACCAGCGGCATCGATTTGTGTTCAACAGCGTTTACCAGAGTGGAAAGCTGGGCGGGTCGGGCTTCGCCAGCAAATTTTTCAGCAACTGGACGTTTGCTCCGCTGATCGAGTTTGGAGCGGGGCGTCCGTTCAACATTATTACCAGCGGCGACGACAACTTCCAGCTATCGTCGCTGACGGGGCGTCCGAATGTGGTGCCCGTGGGAACGACGACGAACGGGTGCGGGTATCCGGCGGTGCCATCGAAGTTTTCTCCGACGGGCTTGTTCCAGGAGCCCTGCTTCCTTCCTGTATCGCAAGGCGGAAATTTCACGGGAACACTGGCGTCGCTTGACGGGAACCTGGGCCGAAATGCCGGAACTACGCCGTGGAATGTGTTCAATGACATACGGATCTCGAAGCGGGTGAACTTTGGCGAGCGGTTCAGCATGGATCTGATCTCGGACATGTTTAACATTGCGAATGTGTATAACGTGGCGGCGGTGAGTCCGCTGCTGAGCAATGCGGGACAGGCTACGGCGGCGTATGATCCGCGGCAGTTTCAGTTTGCGTTGAAATTGAACTGGTAGGATCGGCTTCCGGCTCTCGGCTCTCGGCTCTCGGCTTCCGGCTCTCAACCGGGAGCCTGTTTTGCGTTTATTCCCGAGGGCCCCGCAGGGACCTTATCAGCCCATTTAGTAGGCACCCTACTCTGTCGCTGGATTTGAACAGGTTCAACTTCTCGGAATCGGCGAGGTAGGCGAGCATCGCCGCGACTTGTAGTTGGGTCTGGACTTCATAGAGAGAGCCGCGGGCCCGGCTCAGAAACTGGATCAGTTCTTTGTCCGAAATCCTACCTTTTCCTTCGGCAATGTTGCTGGCTACGGAAATGGCGGCCCGGCGGACTTGGCTAGTAAGGCCGTAGCGTTCATCCGAGGGAAAAGTTCGGGTTGCGGTGTAGATCTTCATGACAAGATCCATTGCTGCTTGCCACACTTCGAGATCGTGATAAGTGCCGCCCAAAGATCCACCTGAGTGCAGCCTACTGTTCTCGATGGGAATCCGGAAGTGATGTTGGTCACGTGATCTTCGTGAGATTAAATTGGGAGTCAAAGCAAGAGAGAAGGGGGAGACAACACCGGGGTGCAAGAGCCCGGAGCCTGATTCTAGAGGCCGGCGCTCATGCGGCGGGAGGGGCGGGGATCTTTGGGAGTCTTCAGTTCCCGGGCGAGGGATCCGGCGATTTTGTGGGTGATGCGGGCCCCGAGTGTGGCTATGAGACGATCCTGCTCTTTGGGGAAGGGGCCTTGCTCGAGGCGGAAGGAGTCGAGTTCCTGGCGGCAGATTTCATCGAGGCGCTGGCGGAGTGCGGTTACTTCGGGGCCAGGACCTCCCGCAGTCAGACGTTTTCTGAATCCTTGCACTTCGGCTTGCACGATTTTTTCGGCTTCGTCCCGGCCGGCGCGGTTATCGAAACGGGGCTCGACGGCGCGCTCGAGGTCTTCGAGATCGTAGAGCAGAACGCCCTCAAACTCACGGAGGGCAGGGTCGATGTTGCGGGGGAGAGCGAGATCGACGAGGACGAGCTTGCGGCCCTTGCGCTCGATCGCCAGGCGCTTCATGTCGTCGGCGGTAATGATAAATCGCGAGGCCGCGGTAGCTGTGATTATGAAATCGGCTTTCGCTATGTGCTGCCAGCGATCCTCGAAAGGGATGGCCTCAAATGAGGGAGCCTGGGCGGCTGTTCTGCGCACTATTTTCTGTGCCGCGCTATCGGTGCGGTTGATGACCGACACCGATTGGGCGCCCCGTGACAGCAAGGCTTGCAGGGTGGTGGCGATCATCTGGCCCGCGCCAAAGAGGACAATCCTCTTCTGGGCGATCGAACCGCAGATATGGTCCGCCAGTTGAACGGCCGCATAGGGGGCGGAAATGAAGTGGGATCCGATGGATGTTTCTTTGCGGACGCGCCGGCGAACATATAGAGATTGCCGCAATATGGTGTCGAGAAAGCGTCCGGTACAGCCGGCGTTACGGGCGTGTTGCCAGGCCAGGCTGACCTGGCGGGCGATGTGATCTTCGCCGATGCACATGGAGTCGAGCCCGCAGCTCACACGGAAGGCGTGGGCGAGAGCCTGTTCATCGAGCAAGCGGTAGAAGGAGTTCCATTCCTGGAGTTTGAGATCGTACTCGGCGGTCAAGAGGCGGAGGATGGAATTGACAGCAAGAGTTGGATCACCCCAGACGACGAATTCGGTGCGATTGCAGGTGGAGAAGACGAGTACTTCCTCGATACCTTCGCCTTGCGCCAACATGGAGAGGACTTGAGCTTGCCGGCATCCACTCATCCAGAAGCGTTCGCGAACTTCCACACCGGCGGTCCGGTGATTTAGCCCGACTACGACTAATGTCGGTTCCAAGACACACGCTCCACGCACAGACTTCGCTATGTGTAAGGCATTGGAGGGGCCAAAGTGGGGTGTGTGAAGGGCGTCGCGTAAGCGTATGAAATTATGTTGATTAACGTGCAGTGTTGCACTTCGCAACAGCGAGGAGAACTGCGTAAGGTGCGGGATATCACCCCGCGTTTGGGTTTTTGGCACGGAGGAGGTCGGGATGGCGGAGCGATTCCACACAAAGAGTGATCTGTTTGTTTGGACAGATTCCGAAATGGGAGATTGGGAGTCTTCGCTGGCGACTTGTGGGTCATGGCTGCGAAGGCCTTTGCTCCCAATGCCTTGCGGAAAAGGATGGGGAAAGCGGCGGAATTGTGATATCGTCACTGCCGCAAACCTTTGCATTGGAATTATTGCTCCCAGAACGGGTAATTTCGCCCGTCGTCGTCATTCTGGTGCACGGGTAGCCGCGCCCCAAGGGGCGCTAATCACTTACTCATAGGAGAACGAAACGATGAAGACGATTCTTAGAGCGACCCTGGCGTTAGTGGCGCTGGCGCTAATTGCTACGACCTACACTTTTGCCGATGCGGGTGCGGACTACAAGGCGAAGTGCGCTATGTGCCACGGGCCCAGCGGGGCCGGCGACACTGTCATGGGAAAAAATATGAAGATCCGCGACTTTTCTTCTGCCGATGTGCAGAAGCAGTCGGACGCGGAACTTACCGACATCATCACCAAGGGCAAAGGGAAGATGCCGGCTTACGATGGCAAACTCTCGAAGGATCAGATCAGCGATCTGGTGAAGTGGATTCGGACTTTGAAGAAATAGCTGGGCGCTGCATTCATGACTTAGACGGCTGGGAACCTTCCCGGCCGTTTTGTTTTGGGGCGGGACAAATGCGAAGATGCTCCGCGACGCGTCTGTGAGGCTAAATTTTTCGTCGGCGACGGGTCCTTCGATTCCGCTCAGGATCCCTCAACCCGCGCGTTTTTCTATTCTCGCCCAGGTGTCTTTCAGAGCGACCGTGCGGTTGAAAACCGGGTTGCCAGGTTTCGAATCCGGGTCTACGCAGAAATAGCCGAGGCGCTCGAACTGGTAACGGGCTTCCACCGGGGCGTTGGCTAGCGAGGGTTCCAGTTTCGCGCTGGGGATTACTTCGAGTGAATTGGGATCGAGGTTGGCGGTGAACTCCTGGCCTTCGGGGACATCGTTGGGATCGGGCCTGGTGAAAAGCTTGTCGTAGATGCGGACCTCTGCATCGACGGCGTGCTGGGCGGAAACCCAGTGGATGGTGGACTTCACCTTGCGTCCGTCGGGCGCGTTGCCGCCTGTGGTTGCCGGGTCGTAGGTGCAATGGACTTCGATGACTTCTCCCTGGTAATTCTTTACCACGCTTTTCGCGGTAATGAAGTAGGCGTAGCGGAGGCGGACCTCGACGCCGGGAGAGAGCCGATAATATTTCTTGGGCGGCTCTTCACGGAAGTCGTCCTGCTCGATGAAGATAACCTTTGAGAACGGGACTTTGCGCTTGCCGGCGCTTTCGTCTTCGGGATTGTTCACCGCTTCGACTTCTTCCACCTGGCCGTCAGGATAGTTATCAATCACAACTTTGAGCGGGCGCAGCACGGCCATTACGCGCGGGGCGCGCTTGTTGAGGTCTTCCCGCACGAAATGTTCGAGCATTGCGAGTTCCAGCGTGCCGTTGGTTTTTGAAACGCCGATGGCGGCGCAGAAATTCCGCAGGGCTTCGGGAGTGTAGCCTCGGCGGCGAATGCCGGAGAGGGTGGGCATGCGGGGATCGTCCCATCCGTGGACGAGCTTTTCCTGCACCAGCTTCAGCAGTTTGCGCTTGCTGAGCAGCGTGTAAGTGAGGCTGAGGCGGTCGAATTCGTACTGCATGGAGGGGAAAATTCCCAGTTGCTGAATGAACCAGATGTAGAGCGGGCGATGGTCTTCGAATTCGAGCGTACACATGGAGTGCGTGACCTGCTCGATCGAATCGGACTGGCCATGCGCATAGTCGTACATGGGATAAATGCACCACTTGTTGCCGGTGCGGTGATGCTCGGCGTGCAGGATGCGGTACATGACCGGGTCGCGCATGTTGAGGTTGGGCGAGGCCATGTCGACCTTGGCGCGCAGAACGCGGGCGCCGTCGGGGAACTCTCCCTTGCGCATGCGCTCGAAGAGATCGAGATTCTCGGCGACGGAGCGGTTGCGGTACGGACTTTCCTTGCCCGGCTCGGTCAGCGTGCCGCGATGCTGGCGGATCTGGTCGGCGCTGAGGTCGTCGACGTAGGCTTTGCCATCCTTGATTAATTTGACGGCCCACTCGTAGAGCTGGTCGAAATAATCGGAGGCGTAACAGAGGCGCTCCCACTCGAAGCCCAGCCAGCGAACGTCTTTCATGATGGAGTCGACGTACTCCTGCTCTTCTTTTTCGGGATTGGTGTCGTCGAAGCGGAGGTTGGTCTTGCCGCCGAATTCGTCGGCTACTCCGAAGTCGAGACAGATGGCTTTGGCGTGTCCGATGTGCAGATAGCCGTTGGGCTCGGGCGGAAAACGGGTCTGGATGACGGCGTCTCCGTATTTCTTGGTTTTGAGATCTTCGATGATGGCATCGCGAATAAAGTTCGAAGGGCGAGGATCTGCGGGCGATTTGTCCGCAACTTCGCTGGTGGTGGGGCCGGACGACGGTGACTTAGCAGAGCTCATGCTCTTGCTATTCTATATGTCTTATGGCGCAGTGCGAACAATGCGGGCGGCAGATGCCGGGGTTCACGTTCGGCAAGAAGATCTGCCAGTGGTGCAAGCAGCACGAAGCGGCACAGCGGGGCGAGGATTCTCCGTACCAGCGGGTGGAGACGGTGCCGTGGGCGCGGCCACAGTCGTCGTCGATGGTCGTTACGCAGCTTATTTTTGGCGCGAACTGCGATTGTTTTTCTGGGCATGTCGCTAGCGGTTGGCGTCACCCTCTTTGGCAGTCCCGCGTGGAGCGAACTCACCCTGCGACTGGGGGCCAATTATGGCCCTTATACCCTCGGTGGGCAGTGGTGGCGGTTGCTGACTAGCGTTTTTATTCATGGGGTCTGCTGCATTTCGCGTTCAACATGTGGTGCCTGTGGGATCTGGGCCGGCTGGCGGAATCGGTTTATGGTCACTGGACGTTTGCGATCGTCTATTTGCTTTGCGGCCTATCGGCGAGCCTGATGAGCATAGCCTGGCATTCCGCTCACCCGGTGTCCAGCGTGGGCGCTTCGGGCGCAATCTTTGGGATTGCTGGCGCGCTTATCGCATCATTTTATCTGGGTGAGTTCTCGCTGCCGCGCTCCGCGGTTAGCGGAATGCTGCGCAGCGTGGTGGCATTCGTCGGATATAACCTGTTCTTCGGGGCCGTGATTAGCGGTATCGACAATGCCGCGCACGTCGGTGGATTGGTGATGGGGCTGATCCTGGGGGCGCTGATCGCCAAGGTTGCGCCGATGCAAGACCACATTGGACGCCGAATTTCCGTGCTGCTCGTGGGAATCTTGCTGGTAGGGGGAGCCGGAATGGGGCTCGCGCATTCGCGCTCGTACCTCGTGCATGGACAACGAGGACTGTTGCGCCTCACTGCCGGGAATGCGGACGACGCGATCCGGGAGTTGCAGACATCAGTCCGGCAACGGCCTGATTTCGCGCCCGCGCACGCTGCGCTGGCTCATGCGTACATCGTGAAACAGGATTACGATCACGCGGTTGACGAGTTGAGGCGGGTGATCGAACTGGATCCGAAAAATGAAACCGCATACAGCCAGCTCGGACTCATTTATCTTTCGCAGAATCAGCCGGCGAAGGCGGAAGATGTTTTTACGCGTCTGCTGAAGGTCGATCCTAACAGCGCCGAGGGACATGCAGGGCTGGCGGGCGCTTTGGCGGATGAGCACCGCAACGAAGAAGCGCTCGAAGAGTACAAGCGAGCGGCGGACATCGACTCGCTCTATCCGGGCGTGAACTTCAACATGGGAGTGATGGAAGCGCGGTTGAACCGGCGCGACGACGCGATCGCGTCACTGTTGAAGCAGCGGGAGGCGGCAGACGATCCCGACAACGAGAACCTGCTGGCTGCGGTTTACGATGCCAAGGGTATGAAGAAAGAAGCGGATGCGGCGCGGCAGAAGGCGGCGGAGTTTACCAAGAAGGACTAAGTCTGCTTGCGGAGCGAATTACCGGCTCGCGGTCGCGATCTTGAAGCGGATTCGTTCGCGGCGCTGCAGAAATTCCACGATTTCAAACAGATTCCGCGCCTGGGGATTGCCGGACGGACTCAACATGCGCATCAGGCTCTTGGCAGAATGATCGGTGGCGTCGGCGAGTTCGGCAAATCCGATGGTGGAGTTGATGTAGTCCCGCAGCACGCTTTTGCCGGTCTCAACGTCTCCCGAGAGGAAGCACTCCACTCCCTCGCGCAAGAGCGCCTTGCGAAAGGCAGGGTCCCGGCGGACGCGAGCCTGGACGGTCTGCTTGAAATCGCTCGTTAGCGGCATTACAAGTACTCCCTTCTTCGCTTGTAATCTACCCATCGCGCTTGCGCGGTGCGAATGTCGTCTTGTTGCCGATGCTTCGTGCCACCGCCGAGTAGAATGATCAACCGATCTCCAACTTTGCCGAAGTAAACGCGATAGCCCGGACCAAAATCAACCTTGTATTCCATAACGCCGCCGCTGAGGCCCTTCACATTCGAAAAGTTGCCTTGCGCCAGCCTGGTAAGGGCGATCGCCACCTTGGCTGCGGCTGGAGCGTTCAACCGATTGAACCAGGCAGCATAGGGACTATGGCCAGCTGCGTCGAGGTACTCGAGGACCCCTAAATTTCATGGTAACATATATGGTACCATTGTCAATGGTTCGCAAGCAAGGCGATGGAGGGTGCGTCTACTACTCCCTGTGTATCAGCTCCATCCGCCTTATTGGGCCTTCTGGATCGCCTGGTCGATTCTCTTCAGCGTTTTCTCTTTCCCTAATACTTGCAGTGTTTCAAACAACGGGGGGGCATTCTTGCGGCCGCAGACGGCTACGCGGATGGGCTGAAACATTTGTCCGGCTTTCAGGCCCAGCTCCTGGGCAGCGGCTCGCATGGCATTGTCGAGAGGATCGTGCTGGAATTCGATCTGGGGGAGGACTTCGCGGGCTCGGGTCAGGGCTTTGAGGGCCATGGCGAGATCTCCCTTTTGCGGAATCAGTTCGGCGGGATCGTAGGGCGGGAGTTCATCCACGAAGAAGAAGTCGGCGGCGGTCAGAACGTCGCGGAGAAGCTTTATGCGTTCGCGGATGAGGGGCGTGATGGCGAGCATTTTTTCGGAGGTGATCTGGAATCCGGCTGCCTGGACAATGGGGAGCAACCGGGCGCTAAGGTCGTCGATGGGGAGCGCGCGGATGTGCTCGGCGTTCAGCCAGAGGGCTTTAGGGTCGAAGGTGTCTTCGGGGTAGGGATCCTTCGACTGCGCGGGAACTTCACTTCGTGAACTTCCCGCTCCGCTCAGGATGACAGGAGTGGCCCCCTCGGCAATGACAGGAGTGGATGCACCCGGGACAGCCGTGGATCCGCTCGCGATGACAGCATCGGAGGGAGCGGGGGTCTCCTTGAAATTCACTACCGCATTGGCCCGGTTGATGCCCTCCAGTGAGAAGGCTTCGGTGAGCTCGGCTATCGTCATGTGCTCGCGGTCGTTTTTGGGAGACCAGCCTAGCAGGCACAGAAAATTGATGAAGGCAGCGGAGAGGAACCCGGCATCGCGATAGGTGGTGACGCTGACTACAGGGCCGTGGCGACGCTTGGAGAGCTTCGATCCATCGGGAGCCACGAGCAGGGGCAGGTGGGCGAACTGCGGCAAGGACGCTCCGGCGGATTGCGCGGCCTCGAAGATCAGTACGTGCTTGTAGGTATTGGAAAGGTGGTCCTGTCCGCGAATGATGTGGCTGATCTTCAGGTCGATGTCGTCGGCGCAGGAAGCGAGGTGATAGGTCGGCATGCCATCGCTGCGGACGAGGGCGAAGTCTTCGATGTCGTCGGCTTCTTTGATTTGCATGCCGTAGACGGCGTCGGTGAAGCGGACCTGCTGTCCCTGGCCGCGCGGGACGCGGAAACGGAGGGCGAAGGTTTCTCCGGCGGCGGCGCGGCGATCGCTTTCGGCGCG
The DNA here is from genome assembly GCA_963838315.1 of uncultured Acidobacteriaceae bacterium. Classification (GTDB taxonomy): domain Bacteria; phylum Acidobacteriota; class Terriglobia; order Terriglobales; family Acidobacteriaceae; genus Acidiflorens. Next base: position 289,792 of record CAWIQW010000010.1, on the reverse strand, counting down.
GGAGAGTTCACGCATGCCGGGATTGAAGAGCCAGGTCTGATTGGCTCCCGACTTCTCGGTGTCGCCGGTATGGGCGGGCGTGAAGTCGCGGTAGGCCAAATCTTTCTGAAAGATGGCGTCGGCGATCTGGCGGTGGAGGGCAAGGCGCTCAGACTGCTTATATTGTTCGTCCCAGCCGAGATCGAGCCAGCGCAGGCCATCGAAGATCGAGTTGACGCTGGCTTCGGTGTTGCGCTCGACGTCGGTATCGTCAAGGCGGAGGATCATGGTTCCCCGGTTATGGCGGGCGTAGAGCCAGTTGAATATGAAGGTGCGGGCGCTGCCGACGTGGAGAAAACCGGTGGGGGACGGGGCAAAACGGACTCGGGGCATAACGTTTGAGTATATAGGCTCTGGGCTCTGGTCTCCCGGCTGTCAGCTCTCGGCTCCCGGCTTCCGACTACTGGGCTTCAAATTCGCTTTCCACCCAAAGTGTCGATTCTTGGCTTTGTCTAGGTTACTTCGGGTATTACCTCGGTAACTTCCGTGGGACGATGAGCGGTGGCGGGACGGCATCCCATTAGAGGATACTTAGTGCAACTTTTTGCGCTTGTCTCCGGCGATACACCGTGAACGGGAACAGACATAGCGCGGGCATTGCAGAAGACAACGGTTGTTTCGATTTGGTTGCCATGGCACGATGATGCTCAGCTTCGGTTCATACTGGCCTGCATCCGAGGGTTGAGGAGACGATGAATAGCGTTGCCACAGGTCTTGAGGTTCCGGGAGCGGTCGCGCTTCTGGTGCTGCTGGTCTTCACGTACCTGTACGAGCAGAACCGGCACAGCTACTTTCGCGCGTGGCAACTGGCATGGGCGGCCTACACGCTGCATTATGTAGTGGACGCGGCCATCTTTGTCCGCGGCCCCTCGGCCCTTCTTTATTTCATCAGTTCGCTCACGCTGGTAGCGATGGCGACCTGCATCTTCGTTTCAACGCGGCTGATGAAGGAACCTTTCCAACTGAAGTGGTATGACGTCGTGCTCATGCTGGGCGGGATTGTGCTGGCCTACATTGGCCTGGTCTCGCATATCGCGGGTGGGACGTACAGTCAGAAAGAAGCTGCCGTTCCGGAATACCTGCGGCTGGAGGTCGGGCTGGCGGCCGTCATGCTTTATGCCTCGTTCCACTATTACCGCTATGCATACCGGCGGAATTCGGTCGCCTTCCGCGCGCTTGCGTTCTCGCTGGCGTTGTGGGCAGCGCTCATGGGCGAGGGGCAGTTTCGGCAACCATTTCTTGGGTCGGCTGGACGGCTGGGCGGAGTTCTGGGTCCGGTGCCACAGATGTTGCTGGCCATCGCGATGGTGATGGTGCTGTTTGAGAACGAGCGCAATGCGGTGCAGGAGAATGCGCTGGCGTTTTCTACTCTGGGGATTGACCCGCGGCGACTACTTTCCCCTGCCGATCTGGTGCCTAGTTTGCAGGCCTTTGTGGACCGACTGGTGGCTCCGCTGGTTTCACGGCGGGCTGTGGTTCTGATTTCATCACAGTGGCGAGGGACCGTGCCGTCGGTGCAAAAAGGGTTCTCGGCTGAGTTTCTGGAAAAGATGCAGAAGACAGAGGCCGCCGACTACATCTGCGAACTCGCTTACCGTCGCGGCGGCGTGGTTACGTTCCGGAACCTGGCAGAGTTGGAGGAGCCGCTACCGGCGCTATCCGGCGGAAAGTTCGAGGCTTTCAAACAGACCCTGCTGGCCGAGCACACCAGCGACCTGATGGCGGTGAGCCTGCAGACGCGGGAGCACAACTTCGGGGTGATCCTGTTTCCGCATGCGGAGCGGCGGATGTTTGGCTCGTCAAACCTGAGGCTGCTGATCGGGCTGGCGCTGCAGATCGCGCTGACGCTGGAAAATTATGTCGTGATGCACGAGGCGCAGCGGCGAACCAAGGAATACGAACTGCTCACGGAGATCGGGCAGGCCATCAGTTCCCATTTGAACCAGGATGAAGTGCTGCGCACGGTACAGGTCGAGCTCGGGCAGATTTTCGATACCAGCAGTTTTTATATTGCGTTTCAGGAGGAGGATGCGATTCATTTCGAGCTGGAGATCGAGGATGGGCAGGTACTCTCAAAGCGCTCGCGGCCGGTCAGCAATGGGTTGACGGAGCACATTCTGAGGACGGGACAGCCGCTGCTGATCCAGACGGACCTGGAGCAGGTGCGCGCCAAGCTGGGCGTTGATTTTGTCCCCGCGCGTCCGGCACGGTCCTTCTGCGCGGTGCCGATTATGCTGGGTGGCAAGCCGGCGGGCGTGATGGCGGCGCTGAGCATCGAGCACGAATACCAGTTTCAGGAGCGCGACCTGCAGGTCATGCAGACGGCGGCGGGACAACTGGGAGTGGCGATCGAAAATGCGCGGCTGTTTTCCGGCGAGCAACGGCGCGCGCGTCACTTGGCGTTTCTAAACACGATTTCGAAGATGGCGATCTCGAGCGAGGATGCCGAGCAGATGATGATCGATATTGTGCGGGAGATCCAGAAGAACTTCCGCTTCGATCATATCGGCATCGGCATCATGGACTATGCCACCAAGGATATCGAGATCAAGGCGGAGGCAGGATCAACCTCGCACACGCTGGGACGGCGGATTGCCGTGGGCACCGGCGTGCTGGGGAAAGTGGCGCGCACAGGCGCGAGCGCCCTGGTACAAAATGCCGGCCCGGGACAACTCGCGGGTATATTGCCGGAGTCACGCGCGGTGCTCTGCCTACCCATCAGCTACGGGGAGACGCTGCTGGGCGTGCTCAATATTGAGAGCCGCGACGAGAATGCGTTCGCTCCGCAGGATGTTCTGATTCTGAATACTCTGGCCGATCTTCTGGCGACCGCGCTCCATAATTCGTTTGTGTTTCAGAAGCTGCAGCAGCAATCGATCACGGATGGGTTGACGGGGATCAAGACGCGGCGGTTTTTCTGGGAGGCTCTGAGTTCGGAGTGGAAGCGCGCGTCGCGGTCGGGGCGTCCATTCTCAGTGGTGCTGGTCGATCTGGATAAATTCAAGGAAGTGAACGACTCGCTGGGCCACCTCGAGGGCGACCTGGTGCTGGCGCGGGTGGGACGGCTGCTGGAACAGAAGTGCAGGCAGTCGAACGTGGTGGCGCGCTATGGCGGAGACGAGTTCATTATCCTGATGCCGGAGACCGGGATTGAGCAGGCGCAGGTGCTGGCGGAGCGGCTGCGATTGTGGCTGGCGACGGATCCGATGCTGGAAGAGCACAAGATTACGGGGAGCTTCGGGGTGGCGAGTTTCCCGGTGCATGGATTTGCGATCGAGGATCTGATCCGGGTGGCGGATGCGGGGATGTACGTGTCGAAGCATGCCGGGGGCAACCAGGTTTCAACGTCGGAACCTTTTCGCGAAGGGTCGGCTGTGCAAGGGCAATTGCTTTCGTCTTATATCGAGGGCTTCCTGCGGCGCGAGCACAATGGGCCGGAGGATCTGGATGAACTGGTCAGCAGACTGAGAAAAATTTCCGGGACGGCGGGGGACTCAGACGCGGTGGCGATTCGCGAAGCCATTGAGACACTGGCGCAGGCGACCGAAATGCGGGAGGCCAACGCCTCAGGCCATGGGGAGCAATGCGGGCACTATGCGGGCATCATCGCCACCGGGCTGAACCTGTCCGCGCAAGAAATAACAGATATGGTCTTTGCCGGGCGCGTTCATGATGTGGGCAAGTTGTTTATCAGCGAGCGCATACTGAACAAGTCTGGGCCGCTGACCGATGAGGAGTTTTCGGTGATCAAGACTCATCCGCAGACAGGAGTGGAGGTCTTGCGGGCGATTCCGCACAGCGAGCGGGTGGCACAGGCGGTACTGGCGCATCACGAAGCATTTGATGGAAGCGGCTACCCGTTTGGGTTGCAGGGCGAAGGGATTCCACTTACGGGGCGCATTCTGGCAGTGGTCGATACCTACGTGAACATGATGAGCGAGCGCTCGTTTGCTCCCGCGAAGACGCACGAGCAGGCGATCGGGGAACTGGAAAAACTGAGCGGGACACGGTTTGATGGAATGATCGTGCGCCTGTTTGCGCGACTGCTAAAGCGGGAGAGATCGTCGATTATGGGCGGGGGGACGTGGGGGGGGTAAGGACAGATTGCCGAGGTTAACCTCCCCGGCTTTTGCAATCTGAACACTCACATGGCTTCATTTAGAGTTTTCCGGTAGCCGTTTGGTCCCCACGAACATTCACACCATGGCCACTACTAGAGTGGCATTCCTGGGCAAGTAGGTCTTGCGGCGAAACCAGTCTTCCATGGCGTCGCGGAGTTGATCCAGCGGGACGTTATTTCCGATCTCGAGAAGTCCGTCGGCGATGGGAAGGGTATCGTCAAAGACAGACGCATTAGTGAAGTTACGCATGCTGAAGTTGTCGAGCCACTTCTGCGGGCAGAGATGGAAGGCTCCATCTTGCTCGTATTGGACGCGGACTTTGCGGGCAAACATAAGTTGATTTAACCACATACGGAATGGGACTATCCGGCAAGTGGAATGGAATTTCTGTGGGCGGCGAATCGATCGCCGCCGCGGCGAGAAGCCTGACGATTCAGCGGGGCACACGCGAGTTCTGAAATGGCAAAGCCCGGGATGGACTCCCGGGCTCTGGTAATCCGACGCATGCTTCGCGTGCTGCTAGTCTTCTGCTTTCTTGCCTAGTTTGCTTACTTTCGCGAAACGGCTCATCTTTCCGGTTCTGGTGATGCTATGGCGGAGGCGCTGATCCAGTTCCTCGACCTCGTTATTCAAGGCTTCAGGGAGACGATCGCCAAATTTGGCGAAGTGCTCTCGGATGAGCGGGATCTCGGCCAGCCAGCCGTCGACATCCACGTTCAGCAGGTCGCGGATATCTTCTTCTTTGAGCTTCAGGCCTTCGGTATCGAGATCGGTGGGCTGGGGCAGCATACCGATCGGCGTCTCGACGGCGTGAGCCGTGCCCTGGCAGCGCTCGAAGACCCACTTCAGCACGCGGCTGTTTTCTCCGTAGCCGGGCCAGAGGAACTTTCCATCGTCATCGGTGCGGAACCAGTTGACGTAGTAAATCCGGGGGAGTTTTGCGCCTGGATGTTCACCGATCCTGAGGTAATGCGCGAAGTAGTCGCCCATGTTGTAGCCGCAGAACGGGAGCATAGCCATGGGGTCGCGACGAAGCTGGCCGACCTGCCCGGTGTTGGCGGCGGTGGTCTCGCTGCTGACGGTCGCCCCCAGGAAGGTTCCATGCTGCCAGTTGAAGGCTTCGGTGACGAGAGGAACTACGCCCGCACGGCGGCCTCCGAAGAGGATCGCGTCGATGGGCACTCCGCGCGGGTCTTCCCATTCGGGAGCGATCACGGGGCACTGGTGCGCGGGAGTGGTGAAGCGGGCGTTGGGATGAGCGGCCTTGCGAAGCGAGTGCGGTGTCCAAGGACGACGGAGCCAGTCCAGCAACTCGGGGGGCTTTTCGTCGGTCATGCCCTCCCACCAGATGTCGCGGTCGGGCGTGATCGCGCAATTGGTGAAGATCGAGTTCTTGGTGATGGTGAGCATGGCGTTCTTGTTGGACTTCATGCTCGTTCCGGGAGCCACGCCGAAGAAGCCGTACTCGGGATTGATGGCGTAGAGGCGGCCGTCGGCGCCGAATTTCATCCATGCGATATCGTCGCCTACGGTTTCGACCTTCCATCCGGGAATAGTCGGAATCAACATGGCGAGGTTGGTTTTTCCGCACGCGGAGGGGAACGCTCCCGTAATGTACTTGACCTCGCCGCTGGGGCTGGTCATCTTGAGGATGAGCATGTGCTCTGCCAACCAGCCTTCGTCGCGAGCCTGGACGGAGGCGATGCGGAGGGCATGACATTTCTTGCCGAGCAGGGCGTTGCCGCCGTAGCCGGAGCCGTAAGACCAGATTTCGCGGGTTTCAGGGAAATGACAGATGTACTTTTCCTGGGCGTTGTTGGGCCAGGCGGCATCCTGCTCGTTGATTCCGAGGGGAGCACCCAGGGAGTGCAGGCCGCGCACAAACTCGCCATCTTCGCCGAGCACGTCGAGCACGCGGGTGCCGACCCGGGCCATGATATGCATGTTGGCGACGACGTAAGGCGAGTCGGAGATTTCTACTCCGATGTTGGCGATGGGTGAGCCAATGGGACCCATGCTGTAGGGGATTACATACATGGTTCGGCCGGTCATGGAGCCGGCGAAAAGAGGCTCGAGCCGGGCTTTCATTTTGGCGGGATCTTCCCAATTGTTAGTGGGGCCGGCATCTTCCCTGGTGCGCGCGCAGATAAAAGTGCGCTCTTCGACGCGGGCTACGTCAGCCGGGCTGGAACGGACGAGGATGCTGTTGGGGCGCTTTTCTTCGTTGAGCGGAATCGCGGTGCCGGCGAGGACCATGAGACGGATCATCGCCTGGTATTCGTCGTCGGAGCCGTCGCACCAGAACACTCGATCGGGCTTGCAGAGTTGCGCGACCTCTTCGACCCAGGCCACTAAGTTCTTATGCTTCGGTAAACCGTTCAAGTCGGTGACGAGCTCCGTATCTAATGTATGGCTGGCCATAAGAATCCTCTCATCGAACCGGGAGCAACAGCGAATTTTTCAAGTCCGCGGCCGCCCCTCGCGGTGGTTGCGGGCAGAAATGAATGGCGAAGGAAAAGAGCGTGCCCAGCCCATAGGACAGGCGGAATATTGTCCCTCTTTCCGGGCCCATTTCCAAGTCGAGTCTTTGCCACCCGCCAAACGAGCGCCGTCCCCCGCCGGGACGGTTGGTTGATTATCTTCGTCCCGTGAGGAGCCGAATGTGTCAAAGATCACAACGCGTTGTGACAAATACACCCGGCCTGGATGCCGCGGGCGGGCGGTCAGCTAGCGGGAGGCTGCAGCCAGCGGTTCCAAGTCGGATACGATGGCATCGAGGTGCTTGAGGGTTTCCCCGACCGTAAGCGAGTACATCTCGCGCCCCAGGCCTTCTCCCGATTCCAGGGCCGTCTTGAGAAAATGCCCGGCGATTTCTTTGGCCAGGCCGTCGGTGATCATCTTGCCGCTGCGCTTGTTATATTCGACCCAGGCGGGATGAGGCAGGGCGACCCAGACCGGCCGGCCATCGACAAGAAACTTGATGTCGACGGCGTCGGCGTGGCGAGTGGCTACGGCCACGATAAGTGCCTGATAAAAGACGTGCACCTTCTTCTTGGTCCAGCGATCTGTGGCTGAGAAGTCCGTATACATAGGATTCAATCAGGAACCTTTCTATGATATTACCGCTGGCGGTGATGGGCAAACCGTCGACCGGGACCCAGAACGATCACAAGCGGGGCGCTGTTTTTTGCATCCTTAGCCGCACCCTGACATCTCTTTCTCATGCGCGGTCTGTGGCAGTGAGAGCCGGAGACTTCGCTCTATCCTGATTTTTAGAATTTCATTTGAAAGGATGCTACATGCTCAAAGCAGCAATCCGGATTAGTGCAATTTCCACTTTCGCACTCATCGCAACTCTCTCCTCACTCGCGCAAACCTCTGATTGGAATATCGATCCCGCCCACTCAACGGCGCAATTCACGGTTCGCCACCTTGGAATTTCGAACGTGACGGGTAGTTTCACGAAAGTGTCGGGGACGGTCGCACTCAATGAAAAAGACATTACTCAATCTCACGTAAGCGCGTCGATTGATGTGAATTCCGTTGATACGCGGGTCGAGATGCGGGACAAAGATCTTAAGAGCCCTAATTTTTTCGATGTCGCAAAATATCCCACGATTGAATTCAAGTCCAAACGGATCGTGAAAGACGGGGACAAGCTGAAGTTGATTGGCGACCTGACGATTCACGGAACGACTCGCGAGGTCACGCTCGACGTGGACTCGATCACGCCCGAGATCAGCGATCCGTGGGGCAACACGCGGCGCGGCTTCTCAGCGACGACGACCATCAGCCGTAAAGATTTCAACATTGTCTACAACACCCTTCTGAAGACCGGGGAAGCGGCGGTGGGTGACGTGGTCAAGATTCAGATTGACGCGGAGCTGGTGAAGAAGAAGTAAGATGGCTGCGCGCCAGCGTCCGGGAACGAAATGAAGCGCACAGCGGGCCGTTGCGACGGTTGCTGTGCGTGTTTTGTTTATCGCTTGCCCACGCTGGTGGGGGCGGGGCGCCGGCGCTCCGGTCAGAATTCTCTTACAGGGCGGCGGCGCGGACCTGGACGCGGATGTTTTGATACAAAGATGCGGCGCCAGTATGATGCAAAGGTGGCGGCCACAGCGATCCCCAAGACGAAAATCAAACTTTTGCATTCGGAAAAGCTGGCTGGAGTGCCCTGGCTGGTGCATGCGTTCTCCACGCGGGTTGGGGGCACGTCGCGCTTGTATGGCGGCAAGGCTCTGAACCTGGGGTTTACAGCGCATGACTCGCGCGCGGCGGTGGAACGGAACCGGACGATTTTTCTTGAAAATCTGCGCGTGGCGACAAGGGGCAAGAAGTGGCCTCTCGCCACGGTGCGGCAAATTCATTCGGACCTGATCCATTATGTTGACGGGGTACCGGAGTATCCGCTGGCTGGGGATGGGTTGATCACGGATACTCCGGGGCTGCTGGTGGCGGTGCAGGCAGCCGACTGTCTTCCTGTCATTGTTGTGGACCGCAAACGGCGGGCCGTGGGCGTTTTTCATGCGGGGTGGCGCGGGACGGTGAAGCGCATCGTCGAAAAAGGCGTAGGCGAGATGCGCAAACACTTTGGGAGCGATTCGCGGAACCTGGTGGCGGCGATTGGGCCGGGGGTGCGGGGGTGTTGCTACGATGTGGGCGAAGAAGTGCGTACGCGGTTCGCGGCGCAGTTCACTTATGGGGCGAGCCTGTTTCGCGAGGCGAAGGAGTCGGACCCGGTGCGGGAGAAGTATCCTCTGCTGTTTTTGACGGCCCGGGCGCCGGGGCACAGCGAATTGCCGGGTAAATTATTTCTCGATCTGGTCGAGGCCAACCGGCGGCAATTGCTCGACGCCGGATTATCTGCGAAGAGCATTGATACAACCGCGCCTTGCACGGTGTGCCATCCGAAGTTGCTGTTCAGCTATCGCGCGGAGAAGGGCGTTACCGGGAGGATGATGGGCGCGGCTGGGATTCGAGAGCGATAGTCCGTAAAAAAGCCATCGCAGCGGTGAACCGCCAGGCCGAAGATCTGGTGCATACGATGACTTTCTTCGCAGCCGTGAGAACTAATCGGCGGACACGGCTGCCGGCTGTTCCGCCAATGCTTTCGACTTCTCTATCTCGCCTACCTGGTCCAGTTCCAGATGCTTGGTCTCCGGAGAATACAGGAGGCTGACAAAAGTCATGATGGAACCTACGGTTAACACCACCGCCGGGGAGAGCCACAGGTCCTGTTTTTCAATGGTCGCGATGAAGGGGATCTTGTGGGCCCACCAGACGTAGACGCCGAACCAGGCTCCGATCAGGGCTCCTGAGGAGTAGCCGAAACCAACCCCGGCGGCGCGCCGGCTTGTCGGGAAGCGCTCGCACAAATATGCGGGGACGATTCCCCAGGCTAGTTTGAGCATGGCCGCCATGCAGGTGCCGAGCACAGCCAGCCAGATGTTGCGCGCGAGCGCCGCGTGGTAGAGGACGTAGAAGACGGGGATTCCGAAGACTACGAGGAACACACAATAGTATTGAGTGAGAATTTTTCGGCCGGTGCGGTCGGAGAGCCATCCGTAGAAGTTGTACCCGAGGAAGGCCATGAAGAGCGCAAAGCCGTAGATGAGGCTGTAGGTGGTGGTGTCGAAGCCGCGGCCGCGCAGGGTCAGGATTTGCGGGAGGAAGCCATAGACCGAGTAATCGGTGAGGAACAGTCCGGTCATGAAGAAGAAGACCTGGAGGAAGTCCCACAGTTGCGGAGGCTTGAAGAGGCTGAAGAACGGGGCCTTCTCAATTGTGCCTTCCTTTTTCGCCTTCTCAAATTCCGGCGATTCGTGCAAATTGCGGCGGATGTAGAGAGCCAGAAAAACCGGGACCACGCCGGTCATGAAGGCGATGCGCCAGCCATATTGCGCCATGGCTTCTTTGCTGACGAGGAAAGAAATCAGGGCGAAGACCAAGGAGGCGAGGACGTAGCCGAGGGGGAATCCGGATTGAATGAAACCGCCGATCGCGCCGCGGCGAGGCTGCGGAGCGTGTTCGATCGCGAAGGCGTGGCCGACCGCGTATTCGCCGCCGAAAAATGCACCCATCATGAACCGGAGCACGCAGAAGATCACATACGACCATGCGCCGAGTTGGGCATAGGTGGGCAGAAAGCCGGCCAGCAGCGACATGACACCGACTCCGCCGATGGTGAGGACGAGGAGAAAGCGTCGGCCAATTTTGTCGGCGTAGTGTCCGAAGATGGCCGAACCGACCGGGCGGGCGGCCATGGTGATCGAATAAGTGAAGACGATAGTGATGTACTGCCAAGCCGCGCTTCCCTTGGGCGAGGCGAACACTTTGACGAGGATGGGCGCCATCACGAGGACCATCGCCATGTCATAGGCGTCAAGCATGAAGCCCAGGAACTGCGAGGTCATGGCCATCTTGGTATCGCGGGAAAGAGCAGATTCGGCGCGAACCATGGCTAACTGGGGGCGACCGGGATTGGGATTAACCGGGAGGGTATTGATGGCTTGCGCCATAGTAGTGCTCCATTCGACGGGGGCTGCCAGAGATGGGCGCGTCGAGCCGAATAGATAGCATGGGAAGGACAGGCGGGCTTGTGACGGCGATCACAATAGGGGGTGATTTTGGCGTGGGCTTGCACCCTGAGAGGGGGATTGGATAGCAGGAAGTTCCTGCGCTCGGGGGCTGCCTGCTAGTCTTTCTTGGCTTTCTTCGACGTAGTCTCGGTCTTGGGCTTTTCCTCTTTTTTTGTTTCTTTCGTGTCTTTTGTGTCTTTGGAATCCTTGGAGTCTTTCTTGCCGCCGTCGCCTTCTGACTTGGCTTTATCGCTTTCGTAGGCGGAGGAAGACTGGCCGGATGAACCTTTGCGGCCGTAGTCGCTGACGTACCAGCCCGAGCCTTTGAATTGGACGGCCGAGGCCGAGATCAGTTTCTCGACTGGGCCTCCGCATTCGGGGCACTTCGTGATGGGCTTATCGGAGAATTTCTGGATTTTTTCGAAACGGTGTTTGCATTTCTTGCACTGATATTCGTAGAGGGGCATGGATAGAGTGATTTTAGAGTTTGCGATTGAGCGGCGTCAATTTGGTGGCAACGCTCCCGATTGAGATACGCACACTGTCAATCCCTCAGAGTTTGTTCCGGGTGCATGACTTTCGCGGGCGGGGGCGCCCGCGCCACACGGCCTCAGCGTTTCAGCAGGTCGACCGGTTCACGGACATCTACTACCCGGAAATATTTTGCCAGGGCTGGATGTTTCTTCGCCACTTCTTCATACATGGCATAGGCGACGTTGCGATACGAGGCGTGTCCGGCCGGCGTGGTGCGGAGTTCGGAGATATAGACGGCTTCGGCGAAATCCATCTTGAAAAGGGTGCGCTTGCGAAAGGCCAGGGGGATGGCGTACTGCGCGTTCTCCCGGGCCTCGGCGCCTGCCGATGCGGACAGTTTTTGCACGGCAGCGGCGGAGCGCTGCAGGGCGCTATCGTATTCGGCGCGGATGCCAGCGGCTTCGACTTCGGGCGGGGTCTCGTATCCGTGGGCGGTAGTGAAGTCCTGCATGATCTGGACGCAGCGGCGATGGCGGTGCATGTCGCGGAAGCCGCCGATGTCCATGAGGATGTCGAAGCGGAACTGCTGTCCGGCGGAGAACTGCCGCGGCAGTTCGTCGTGCTTGCCGCGATGGCGCAAGCCGAGGTCGATGATCTCGCGGCGGCGGGCATCGCCTGCGGCCTCAACCGCCTGGCGAATCTGGCGGTAGGAATAATGGCTCTGGCCGTAGATGAGAGTGGATGCCAGTTCGATCTCAAGCGGATCGCCGTTGCGCGAGTCACTGTCGAGCAGGTCGACCAAGGGCGCCGGGGCGATGGCGGCGCCTCTCATCAGATCGGCGGCGGCTTGCTGGAGCTCGCGACAAGATTCTATTTCGTAGAGGTTCGGGTCCGCATACTTGACCAGCGTAGGGGCTACGCGGACTTCGCGCAGCAGTTCGCGTTCTGCGCGGTCGGCGATTTCCGGCGATACTTCGCGTATCGCCGTGATCAGCGCGTGGAGCGATTCTTCGTTCGCGTTATAGGCGGGAGAAGTGGCAGCGCGTTTCAGGAGCGCCCCGAGTTCGCGCACCTCGCGGTGCGGCTGCGCGAGAAGATGGGCTACCTGGGTTTCCAGGGTGCGGGCATTGACGATTTCTCCCAGCGAAGTGTTCGTGGCAAGCGGCAGGAGGTAGCGGGAGACGTCGAAGGCGCGGGCTCGCAAAGTGCGCTCGTAGGCGTCCGGCTTCATGTCGCCGGGGCGAGGAGTGATGCTGGCGAGATATTCAAAGGTCGCCTGCGAAACTTTTTCGTAGGTGACGAACAGGGAGTCGATAGTGTCGCGATACAGGGCGGTGGCGGTGGCATCGTCGAAATTCGGAGTGTAGTAACCGCTTTTCTTGAAATCCTGGTAGCGGGTGGAACGCTCCTGGCCGTCCCAGCGCTGCTCGTCCGCGACCACGATGGCGGCCAGGATGGAAAGGCGCTCGATGGCGAGAGCGATGTGCGCGAGGTCGGCGATGGAGCGGTGGCCGTACTGGAAATAAAATGTGTTGAGAAACTTCTCGGCTTTCTGGAGGGTGATTTCCTTGAGCGACTCCTTCATGGAGAGTGAAGAGCGCGAATACTTGGCCATGGCGTAGGCCTGGATCTCCGGCTCGACGCCGTAGACGGCAAAGACCTCGACGGAAGGGGCGGAGGAGGAAACGGGCTGCGACGTTATTGGCTCGGGCGAAATCACTTCAGGCATTCTTCTGCACCGCGAATGGGAGTGGAGAAAATCTTACTTGGTCAGTGGGCGGGGCGCAAACTGAGGGCGCGGCCTTGGGTGAACGTGGTTGCCTGGAATCCGGGCACTGGCTAGCTTGGGGCAGTTCCACACATACCCTGCGGCTTGCCAGGCGGCGGAAAGAGTCTTTCCAGTCAGCAACGGGACCTCGTGACAATCGCAGCGGTGAACCGCTGCGCCACCCAAAATCCAGTGCAGCAGCGAGATGAGGCACGGTCCGCTGGTGGGCTGGACAGGGCTCGTTTGTGGACTAGAATTGGAGCAGGGACTGGAGGTTCTTATGCGCATTGGAAAATATGAGAGTTCGGACAGCACAGCGGGAACCGCGATCGCTTTTCTGCTGATTGGGCTTGGCGTGGGGGCGGCGGTCGGGATGTTGCTTGCTCCCAAGGCTGGGCGGCAGTTGCGAAAGGACCTGCGGCGCTCTTATGACGACGCTCTGGACACGGTTTCCGACTGGACGGATGAAGCGCGCGGGCGCTTCAAGGATGCGATCGAGAAAGGATCGGATTTCGCGGACGAGTTGCGGGCGAAGGCTGAGCCGCTTAGCGACTTGCTGCGCCGGTCGTAAAGACTCCGGAGAAACTCTCGGGCGGCCAGGTTCCCTTCGCGGCTGGAGAGCCACGGGTTATTCTTAAAATTTCTTATGTTGCGGCTATCCGCGAAGCGAGGCCCCGACACCGCAGATAACATTACAATCATTAACCTAATCGCCCGTCAGGGAGCGGTTTCGGTCTCGTCTTCCAGTCTGCGCTTCTTCTTGCGGACGCTGCGGATGACTATGCCGACCGACAGCCGAAGGTTATCCTGCTTCTTCTTGCCGAGCGTGGCGAACGAAGTAGCGGTCTGCAGGTAGTCGGCTTTGAAGCGTACGGCAAATCGCTCGCTGATCACATGGTCGGCGCCGCCTCCGGCCAGCAGTGCTCTGCCGGAACTGATTTCCACCTCATCGAGACCGTTGGCGATGGCCTCGCCGCGCGTGCCTCCATGGCCATACATGAGTTCGCCGAAGGGAACCCAGCGCTCGTATTTGCGGTAGGGAAACATGGCGCCAAACAGCACGTTGTACTCGCGAGTATCGACTTTGAACAGCGGGCCGGGCGGGCAGAACGAAACTCCCTGATTGCCGCAATTGGGAAAGGGAGCTTGCACGGTAGTGGGAATTTTCGAAGTGCCGAAGTATTCGCTGCCTTCCACAATGAGGGCCAGCCAATCGACCGCGTTCACACCCAGCGAGACGTTGTATCCGTCCAGGTCAGCCCAATGTCCGGCATTGAACGGACCCATCTGCGCGTAAGTGTAGCCGCCGAACATTTCAAAGCGCGCGAACTTGGGCATAGGGCGGGGCGGAATGGGAGGATTGGAACTGCTCTCCTGAGCAGTGGGCGCAGAAGGCAGCGTGGCTTCCTGGGTCGAAGATGATGATGATGATGACGACGAAGACGAGGGCGGAGCTGGAGCCGGCGGTGCGGCGGGCGCGGAGGCTTGCGCCCAAGACATCGCGCACAGTGCTGCGCCAGCGATCCAAACTCCCAGACAATTCCTCACGATTCCTCCTTGAAAACAGTTCTCAGTTCCCAGCTGTCAGCTCTCGTTCTTCATGTGCTAACCGGGAACTGACAACTGAGTGACTGACAGCTCCTCACTAGCTCACGGATACGGGCTTTCCGAAAACTGTGTTGTAGTGAAGCTGGATATCACCGCACGTTCCCTGCTCGGGCGAATAGACCACACAGGTGTCGAACGGACGCGAATAGACGTGCAAGGTAACGGCTCGCTGGTTCGACTCCCGCGGATTGACGACGCGATGGACAGGGTCTTGCGGATCGACCGCGCAGGGATGAGCCGCGGTCAACTCCACCGTGTTAGATGCGGTGAGGCGGCACCTTCCCGCGTCGATATCCTGAAATTCGAGATGAAAATTTTCGACCAGCAGCGAGCCGATGGGAGCTGCCATCCAGCAATTCTGGTCGCGATGATTATGCACCGAACTCGACTGGCCGACCTCCCAGCAGATGGCCATCAGTTCGTACAGGTCGGTTTTGTCGATCAGGTTGCGGGTGTAGTGCTGGCGGTCCCAGGTCAAATAAGGGGCGAGACTGGCCTCGTCGACGGGGGCCTCGGCGAGAAGCGCCTGAACCACATCCGTGCGGTCGAAAGCGGATGCGGGGAGCGCACGCAGCTTCGCGATCAAATTTTGGACGGGGACCCGCGACGGTGTGGTCAAGGTGCTCATACGGTTCTCGGCAAGTTATTGAGTATATATCGTGGGCGGCGGGGGCATTCCCTAGCGGCTCGCGGGGGAGGCGAATTTCTCTCTACGACGAAGTCTCGCATCCGCTCTCACTCCACGAACATGCAGTCGCCGTAGGAATAGAACCGGTAGCCTGCGTTGACGGCGTGGCGATACGCCTGGAGGACTTGTCGCTGCCCACCCAGGGCGCAGACCAGCATGAGCAGCGTGGACTGGGGCAGGTGGAAGTTGGTCAGGAGGGCATCGACCACCCGAAAACGGTATCCGGGATAAATGAAGGCATCGGCCTCGCCTCGGCCCGGGGCTATGAGCGCGGATGCCACGCGACTCCTGTGTGCATCCGACTGGGCGGCGGAGTGCTCCAGAGTGCGGACCGTGGTTGTGCCGACGGCTACAACTCGCCGATGCTCGCTCTTCGCCTTGTTAATCGACTGGGCGGTTGCCGGTGAAATCTCGTAGGATTCGCGGTGCAGTTTGTGGTCTTCGACTTTTTCCACGCGGACGGGCTGAAAAGTTCCCAGGCCGACATGCAGGGTGATTTCGGCGATTTCGATTCCGCGTTGGCGAATGCGCTCGAGAATTTCGGGAGTGAAGTGCAAGCCGGCCGTGGGCGCGGCAACCGATCCGCGGGCTCTTGCGTAGACGGTCTGGTAGCGGTCGCGGTCATCGGGCTGGTCTTCGCGATCTATGTAGGGCGGTAAGGGGACGTGTCCGAGTCGCTCTACAAGGCTGAAAAAATCGGCGACGGGTGCAAAACGGATGGTGCGCTCGCCAAAGTCTCCGCGGGCGACGACTTCGGCCTGGAGTTCGACCTGGCCTTGGGGTGCGGGACGGCCGGTTGCGGCGACGGGCGGCTGAGGATCGCGGGATTCCGGAGCTCCAAAGTAGAGCGTCTCCCCAATTCCAATTTTGCGGCCGGGGCGAACCAGGCACTCCCATTCGTTGGGGACTTCGCTGAGCTGGCGGGTGAGGAGGACCTCGACTTGTCCGCGGAGAACATCGCGGGCTGCGGGATTTTGCGGGCTCAGGGGTTGGGCGCGCTCACCGCTGCGGCGGGCATAGAGCCGCGCCGGAAAGACACGGGTGTTGTTCAGGACCAGCAGGTCGTCGGGGCGTAGTAGATCGGGGAAATCGCGGAACCAGCGATCTTCAAATCGGCCGTCTTCCTCCTGATCTGCATTACGGCGATGAAGATGCAACAGTCGCGAGCCCGCGCGATCCGCCAAGGGCTGCTGCGCAATGAGTTCCGCAGGCAGATCAAAATTGAAATCTGAAACCAGCATGGGACAAAGATTGAGCGTGCTCAGGCAGCTTTGCAAACCGGCGCGCCACTCATGGACGTCAAAGCGAAAGCCGGTACTTCTTCAATCTGACTTCTTACCTCTTACCTGCTTTTTCACACGCGGAAGTTGTCGGCGCGCCAGTTCTGGATGGACTTCTTGATGTCGGCGGGGGACAGCTTATCGGTCAGCGTTCTCTGGACCAGCGCGGGTAGTTCTCCGTCGGAGGCAAAGCGCAGAGAGATGAGCTGGCGCTCGGTCAGTTCAGGAATGCGAGGCCGAAGGGCCTCGGGCAGCAGCGTGGCCATGCGCAGGCGCTCCTCGAGGCGAATCACGCGATCCTGCACCTTCAAGGAGTTAATACGAATCTTGAACACTGCCATGAGGGCGGCTAGCGACAGCACGACCATGAAAAATCCATGAATTGGATGGTGCTGATGGATCAGGCTCATGACGAAATGGACGATCGCGACGATGAAAGTGATCAGGAAGACGGGCGCGATGAAGAAATGAAAGGGTGGGTCCCAGCGAGTGTGATGGGCATAGGACTGAGGTGCGTCGGCCATGAGGTCTCCTATTAACGCGCGATGAAACGCAGGGAAAGTGTAGCAAAGGGCAGAGTTATTGTTGTCACGTTTCGGATGCGTGCTGTACCATGGCGGCTCAAGGTTTTTATGCCCAGCGACCGCCAGCACCGTCGAGCTATCGTCGAATTCGGGGGATTGCTGCACGCCAACGGATTCGTCGCGGCGACGGACGGGAACCTCTCGGTGCGTCTGGACGCGAGGCACCTGCTGGTCACTCCTACCTGCATTCGCAAGGGCAAGATGCGGCCCTCCGACCTGGTGATTGTCGATACCGAAGGAAGGCGCATTGCGGGCAAGCGGAGGGTATCGAGCGAAATCGGGATGCATCTGCTGATTTACCGCCTGCGGCCCGATGTACAGGGGATCGTGCACGCGCACCCTCCGACCGCGACCGGATTCGCGGCCTCGGGACTTGGCTTGAACCGCCCACTAGTGTGCGAAGTGGTGGTGGGGCTGGGCTCGATTCCGCTCGCGCGTTATGGAACGCCGGGAACTCCCGAGTTGACGGATGCGCTGGAGCCGCTGATCCCTCACCATGACGCGATTCTGATGGCGAATCACGGAGTGGTAACGTTCGGTTCGTCCCTCGAAAGCGCCTACATGAAGATGGAGACGGTCGAGCACTTCGCGAAGATCGCCCTGGTGACCCACCTGCTTGGCAACGAGCAGCCGCTGGGAGAGAAAGAAGTGGAGAAGCTCCATGAAGTCCGACTCCGCTTACGGGATGCCGTGGCGGGGCGACGACCGGTGGCTGGGGACGATCTGCAAGGCGACGACGAACCAAAGGAAACTGCCAGCAGCCGCCAGTGAATTGTCTTCATGTGTTGTTCCGCGCTGTCTATTCTCCTCCAATCCTGAAGCGGAATCCGGCGCGGAAATTTGTCCCCAGCGCCGGGTAGCCTACGACTTCGTTGTAGTGCGCGTTCAGGGCATTCTCGACGTTTACGTAGGCGGTGATTCGCGAATCGATCGCGTACCATCCTCCCACATCGACGCGAACGTATCCGGCAGCATGGTTGATGCCGAAATCATAGAAATCCGAATCGGCGCGGCGGCCTACGAAACTGCCTCCCAGGTTCGCGCCCCAGCGCGTCCCCAGGTAAGAAAACATGGCCGTCGCGGAATGCTTAGGACGGCGAAGCAGGGGCATGCCGGGGTCGTACGCCACGTCGTACGGCGTCGGGTTGTCGAGATATTCCGATGAGGTGTAGGTGTAGGCGGTGTTGAGCAGCAGGCGGGTCATGAGCTTCGCCCGCAGCGCGAATTCCGCGCCCTGCGCGAACGCCTGATTCACATTGACGTATTCGCCCGGGTAGTTGGGAGGATCGTCCAAGGTCACATAATTGATTTGATCTTTGAAAAGATTGTTGAAGTAGGTCCCACTGAATTCATATTTGCTGTTGAAGAATGATTGTGCGAAGCCCGCCTCGAAGGCGCGGACTCGCTCCGGCTTCAGTCCGGGATTGGGGAGGTTGTAGGGGTCTGGACCGGGGAGTCCGTTGTAAGTTTCTTCCAGGCGCGGCTCCTTGAAACCTGTGGAATAGGAAAAGCGGAGACGGGTTCCCGAGAATACGTTGTTGCCGCGCAGGGCTTGCAGGGTAAGCGCGATGCGGGGAACTCCGGTATTGCCGAAGGCGCTGTCGTGCACGAAGCGGCCCCCGGCAATTATGCCCAGCCTGCCGAAGGTGAGCAGCTGCTGGGCGTAGGTGTCCTGGTTGAGGCGCTGGCCGTGGTTTTGCAGGCCGTACTCGAGATCGCCGACAAATCCATTTTCGTTTTCGACGCGGTATCCGAACGTCGTGTGGGCCCAGGTGCGCTCGGAGTAGTCTCCCTGATATTCGAAGGCGAGGCGGTTGATGTGATCGACTTCCAGTGTCGGATAGTCGATCAGATTGCCCCCTTCGTCGACGCGCGCCGGATCGCCATTTGGATTCTGCTCGTTGTAGCGGTAGAGGTAGTCGGAGGCAGTGACGCGATGCTGCCATCCGCGGGGCGCGGCTATGGTGAGTTCCACACTTCCCAGGATGTTATTGAGCTGCGACTCGGCACTTGGATCAGGCGCCAGCGGGACGAAGGGCTGCGTTGATCCGTTGGCCGGGACAAGAGGGTCGTAGCCGTTGAAATTCCATTCTCCGGGCAGGCCGGTGTGGCTGTTGGAGTGGCGGACGCGCACGCGGAGGGAAACATCCTTGCTGAGCGCGGCACCGACGTTCGCTCCCTGGAGCAAATCTGAATAGGCATCGTTAATGCCGGAGCCGCTGGTGTTGAACTGGTCGCCGAAAAGGTTGTAGTCAAAAAGGCCGTTCGCTCCCGCGAGCGAAACATGGCCGCTTGCGGTTGCGAGGTTCCCACCATCGGCGGCGAAGCGGAGTTCGGGTACGGGCGTGCTTCCGGTGCGCGTCCAAAGCTGGATCACGCTGGTCATGGCGTCCGATCCGTAGAGAGTGCTCTGAGCGCCGCGAACGAATTCGAGGCGGTCGCCTTGCGCGAGCGATAAAGTGCCGAAGTCGAAGGTCCCACCGGGCTCGTTGACGGTGACGCCATCGACGATCACTTTGTTGTAGTTGGATTCTCCGCCACGTACGAAGAGAGACGACAAGCCGCCGTGCTGTCCAGCGGTATTGACGACCGCGCCAGGTAGAAAACGTAGAGCATCGTTGGCGGCAACTGGCCGCATGGTGTCAAGTTGCGCGTTGCTGAGGCTATCCACGTCTGCGCCGGCGGCTTCACCGGGGACCGGAGTCCGGGTTGCACTCACCACCACGGTTTCCGAGGCGGTTGAGAGGTGGAGGTTCACGGCGACCTCGGATTCGGTGGAGACATCAACGGTAGCTGGAGCGAAGCCGGGCGCGAGGACTCTGATCTGCAAGCGTCCGGACGCGTTGGTTTGGAAGGTCGTGTCGCCTTCGGGAGAGGTGGCCTGAGTGGCCAGGATTGTAGTTTCGTTCTTATGTAGAAGAGAAACTTGCGCCCCGGCGACGGCGGCGGATTGGGGATCGAGAACTTTGACCTTGATGGATCTGACATCGGCGGCAGCAGGCAGGGCGAAAAGCAGGACGAGAAAAACGGCGACAGAGAAGCGCATACCATCTCCTTTACACGCGAAAGGGTTGTTGGTGACGGTTTGCGCCGGTCTCCTGGCTTGCGAGTAAGGACTCGAATCGAGTCCGGGCCTTAGCGGCGTCCTTCCCAGGCCTTCCAAAGATGCGGAAGGTGATTCCCAGTGAACGACCGCGAGTGTCCTCGCATACAGTTGCGCGGCAGCGCGGGATTTGCACCCGCTTCCCATAGCGCCGGCGTGGTGCCGGTCTACGATCATGCGCAAACCTAGGGTTGAGAAAGAGCAAGAACAGCGGCCTGCCAAATCTAGCGGGGCGGTGGGAACAAGTCAAACCGCGGAACAGCTATCTCGCTAGCCTTAGACACTTCGAACCGGAAACTCGGAGGATCCGACGCGGGCGACGTTGGCTTCGGCAAAAGCGGTGACACGCTCGAGCGCGGACTGCAACTGCCAGTGAAAATCCGCCATTTGTGCCCCGCCGGCATCGGGGGGGACCTGGATCTTTGCGCTCATCCGCACCAGCACCTTGGAAAACGGCTTCGGAATCATCAAGGCATCCCATGAATTGAGAACCCAGGCGTCGGCAACAGCGGCATAGAAAGCCACCATGGGGAGCGCGCTGGCGCGCGAAAGCAGGACAGGACCGGACTTGGCGACTGACCTGGGTCCTCGGGGGCCATCCACTGTGAAAACCACGGCCCTCCCATGTTCGAGATTTTTCTTCATCCCTAGCAGAGCCGGGGCTCCGCCTCGACTGCTGGATCCGCGTACCGCTTTATAGCCGAGCTTCTGGATGGTGCGCGCGATATATTCTCCATCGAAGCTGCGGCTCACCATGATCGCGATGCCAGTTTTTCTCCAGAACCAGGCGCTGGCGAAGACCGCGCGATGCCAGAAGGAATAGATGATCGGCTTCTCGAAGATCGCGTCGGGCGGCGACGGAGGCTCCTCCCATGAGATGGAGTAGCGCAGGGTGGGACCGATCAGCGCGATGGCGAGGTAACTGGCCCAACTGATGAGCCACAAAAGGATCTCCTGCCGGAGGGAGAAGCGGCGCGAATGGGAAGCAGAGGGCGGCGCGGAAAGATTGGGCTCAACAGGATTCGGCTGAGCGGCCGGAGGAGAATTCACGCAGACATTGTAGCCGGGGCGGCAGAGGTTTCATTCACCGAGGAAGCTCATGAGAAAGCGGCTAAGCTTCCAGATAAGCTACCAGCCACTCTTTCAGGCGTTGACGGCGATCGTCGTTCGCATCGAAACGGATGCCGAAGCTCTTGTTGTTGGGCTTCTTCCAGGCAACATTGCCGCGCACGCAGACGCGGGGCAAAGTGAGCAGCGAGAAGGAGACTTCCACCATGCTGCCGGGTTCGGGCGGGTGATTGCCTTTTAACGACATACCGCCGGTGCTGATTTCCTGACTGGTGGCGGTGACGCGGCCGCCTTCATTTACCGCAATGCGCACCTCCGTCATCACCGGGATGCGCACGTAGCGACGGAATTCATGCAGGATGAGGGTGCGGCTGGAGCGCACTAACTTGAGCGCAGCGGAGCGTTCCAGAGGTTCATGAAAAACGGCATTGAGACATAGCCGGGAATAACGAAGAGCGTCCTGCGCGGTCCCGCCGAGGCCGTAGATCACCATGCGGCTGTTGGAATTCGATCCGCGCGCCAGTTCGATAATCTCGCCCGCGGACGTATCCAGGGGAAGGACGCAGGCTTCGAATTTCTCTCTTTGCAGGCGCGGGGCATCTTCGCGCGCGAGGCGGATAGTGTCAATTCCGAATTGCCGGAAGCACTCCGCCAGCAAGGCTTCCGAATTATCCGGCAAATCAAAAAGTGCAACGCTCGCAACCGATTTTCGATGACTCGGTAGAGCGGGGACAGTACCGGTCGACATAGTTATTAATCCACGAGGCGATATGCCTCGAAAGCCCATTCTGACGGGCAATCTCACGCCTGCAAAGATTTCGAAAGGGCGTACCCAAGGGTCGGCAGGTACATCACGGAAGGCGGGACTTGGACGTGCCGACTGTATGTCCTTCGATTGCGCTGGGCGCCTCCAAGCACGGCTTTCCAGTAAGATAGGAGGGTCTTCACCCGGTTACCCTGGTTACATCCGAAAGAATGATCAATCTGGCAGACATCCAGGCGGCGCTGAGCCGCATTCGGAGTTCGATTTATCTTTCCCCCTGCGCGCGTTCCGAAACCTTTTCGCAGTCCACGGCCAACCATGTTTATCTGAAACTCGAAAACCTGCAGCGTACAGGCGCGTTCAAGGAGCGCGGAGCGCTCAACAAGTTGCTGCTGCTGAGCACGGACGAACGCGCACGCGGAGTGATTACTGCTTCAGCCGGGAATCACGCGCAGGGCATTGCCTATCATGCGGGCAGGCTGGGAATCCGGGCGCAGATCTGCATGCCTTTGACCACTCCTCTTATCAAGGTTTCCGCGACCCGCGGGTTTGGGGCGGATGTGGTTCTGCACGGCGCGAACTATGACGAAGCATGCGTGGAGGCGATGCGCCGCGGCCAGGAGAGCGGCCTTACGTTCGTACATCCTTTTGATGATGACGCCGTGATCGCCGGCCAGGGCACGATCGGGATTGAACTCATGCAACAGCATCCGGACCTCGAAGTGGTCGTCGTGCCGATTGGAGGGGGCGGCCTGATTAGTGGAATCGCCTGCGCCGTGAAGGAAATGAATCCAAAGATTCAAGTCTTCGGAGTGCAGCCGTCGCGGCTGCCCTCGATGAAAGTTGCGCTGGCAGAAGGCAAGCCGGTCACGGTGAATGCAGCGTCCACCATCGCCGACGGCATTGCTGTACGTCGGGCCGGAGAGCGGACGCTTCCCATGGTCCAGAAGTATGTGGATGACATTGTGACTGTCGAGGAAGAGGAGATCGCGCACGCGATTCTATTGCTTCTGGAGCGCGAAAAAACTCTGGCTGAAGGCGCCGGAGCCTCCGCCATCGCGGCGCTGGTGAACCGGAAGCTACCATGCGTCGAAAAGAAAGTTGCGGTGCTGGTGTGTGGAGGCAATATCGACGTAACCCTGCTCTCGCGGATCATTGAACGCGGCCTGGTCAAGGATGGCAGGCTGGTGCGGCTGCGCGTTCATCTCGGCGATTTTCCCGGCGCGCTGCACCGGTTGACGTCAATCCTGGCGCAACATCGCGCCAACATCGTAGAGACTGATTATGACCGCGCCTACCATGGCGTGAACCTGGGGGAGACGGCCATCGAAATTACGATGGAGACGCGGGGACCGGATCACATTGCTGAAATCATCTCGGCGCTGGGAGCGGCTGGATACGCGCATGAACGGGTGCTCTAGCGCCTCCTCAAATTCGTGATCGTCAGAACCATTTTCTCACGGAACGTTCGCGGGCTGAGGACCGTAATCATAGTATGGTGGAAACCTCCCAGGAGATCGCACAGTTGCCAACGCTAGCCGTCACTTCAACCTCTTTGCCACCTTTGCAGATAGATCGGCTGGTCAAGCGCTTTGGGCCACTGACTGCCGTCGATGGGATTACGCTCGAACTGCGCCGCGGAGAATGCCTGGGGCTGCTGGGACCGAATGGCGCCGGAAAGAGCACTCTGATTCGCAGCATCGTCGGGCGCGTTATTCCGGATGCGGGCACCATCCAGGTATTCGGCGCGCCCGCCGATTCCGCGGCGGCGCGTAATGTGCTGGGATGGATTCCGCAGGAACTCGCGCTCTACCCGCGACTCACTTGCCGCGAAAACCTGCAATCGTTTGGACGCTACCACGGCATGAGCGGCGGCGCGCTCACGCAAGCCGTCGACAGCTGCCTGGGCTGGGCAACGCTGACCGATCGCGCCGAGGAACTGGTCAAGAATCTCTCCGGTGGAATGAAGCGGCGCCTCAATATGGCGGCCGGGATGATTCACCAGCCCAAGCTTGTTCTGATGGATGAACCGACCGTGGGGGTCGACCCGCAGTCGCGCAATCACATTTTTGAAATGATCGAGAAGCTGCGGGACGGAGGCATGTCGATCATCTACACGACGCATTACATGGAAGAGGCCGAGCGTTTGTGCGATCGCGTCGCCGTTGTAGATCACGGGAAAATCATCGCGCTGGGCACGAATGCGGAGCTCGTTCGGAATGCCTTCGGGTCGCGCAGCCAGGTGCTGGCACGGTTTGCCGGAGTCGATGAGCGCGTTGCTTTGTGGATCGCGCAGCACGGCGGACAGGCGGTGGATGGTGCGGCGCAATTCACGATTGAGCATCCGACGGAGATCGCGGGATTGCTGGAGGACTCCGCCAAGTCCGGGCTTGAGTTGCTCGATGTATCGCTGCGCAAGCCGAACCTGGAATCTGTGTTTCTGCACCTGACGGGCAGAGAGCTGCGCGACTGATTTCGACATACGGCTACAGCATTATGTTCAGGACATTAACCTCACGACGAAGATGACTTCACTATGATGATTCTCGCTATCATTCGGACCGCATTAGTTGCACTCAAGCGCGATCGGGGCGCGCTGGCGCTGAGCTTCGTTCTGCCGGTTGTCTTCTTCAGCATCTTCGCCGTGATATTTGGGGGCCGACGCGACACGACTCCGAAGGTCAGCGTAATTGTTGTCGATGAAGACCGGACAGCGGCATCGCAACGACTGGTCAAGGGACTGCAGAGCGAAGGCTCGCTCGTGGTGAAGACTCGTCCCGCCCCCGCGAAGGGTGTCGAACAACCCGAGTACACCGCGGCGACTGCCGAATCGGCTGTGAAAGAAGGAAGGGCTCCGGTTGCGCTGATCATACCGCACGGGTTCAGCGAGAATCCAATTTCCTTCGGCGCGGCGGATGCCAACCGTCCTACCCTCCAGATGCTCGAGGACAGCAGCGACATGATTGCTCCGCAGATGGTGGGAGGACTGTTGCAGAAGGTCGCCATGACGGCCATGCCCGATGTGATGGCTGAGCAGGGTTCCAGATACTTCGATCAATTTGCCGGAGGCCTGACCCCTGAGCAGCACGCTCGAGTCGAGGCGAGCCTGCACGCGCTGCGCGATCGGCAGGATAGCGGAACCCCTGCACCGGGGTCGGGGAACGGCGGCGGCGGAATTATCGCCGTCTCATCCCGGGCGGTGGTCGGCGAGAACAAAAACAATCCCATGGTGTCGTTTTATGCGGCTGCGATTGGAGTGATGTTCCTGCTGTTTACGGCGAGCGGCGCGGCCGGCGCGCTGCTGGATGAAGCGGAGAGCGGGACGCTGGATCGCGTGCTGGCATCGCGTGTCACCATGACTTCGCTGATGCTGGGCAAGCTGGCTTATAACTCGGTCCTCGCGTTCGCACAGCTGCTCATCATGTTTTTGTGGGGATGGGCGGTCTTCAAGCTCGATTTCTGGTCGCACATTCCGGGGTTCGTCGTGATGGGAGTTTTTACGTCCGTCGCGGTGGCGGCGTTCGGCATGTTGCTGGCCAGCATCTGCAAGACACGGGCGCAACTGGGCGCGCTTTCTACGTTGGTCATTCTTGTAATGTCATCCATTGGCGGCAGCATGTTCCCGCGCTTCCTGATGCCGGAAGCGATGCAGAAGGCGGGTCTGCTGACAATCAATGCATGGGCGATTGACGGCTTCACGAAAATCTTCTGGCGCGACGAACCGATCTCGCACCTCTGGCCCCAGGTGCTGGTTCTGACGGGGATTGCGGTGGTGCTTTTTGCGATCGCGAGGAGAGTGGCGCGGCGGTGGGAGTTCGCTTAGCGCATCTGTCAGGTAGGGATGCTTCGAGTCCATGACTGGTGCGTTTCGCGCACCGGTCACTCCGCCCTGGAGACTTCGGTGTTACAACTGGCGCCGGCTACTCGAACTGCCTCCGGAACTTTTCCAGTTGCTCTTTGATCTCGGCTAGTTCCTGGCGCAGGGAGCTTACTTCTTCTTCGAGGCGGGCCATCCTCTCGCCGTTGCCTTGATCGTGGGTGGCTGCGGCGGGCGACTGCGGTATATCCGCCGGGGTTATATCTCCGGACAGCAAGTGCACGTAGCGCGACTCTTTCGTGCCGGGCTGGCGCGGCAGAACTTTGGCCAGCGGGGGCTGGCGCTGCATAAGCTTTTGCAGGGCCGACTGAACGTCATCCAGGCTCTCGAAATGGTGCATGCGCTCGGAGCGGCCTCTGAGTTCACCGGGAGTCTGCGCGCCGCGCAGCAACAGGACACAGAGCACGGCCACTTCTCCGCGGGTGAAGTTGAAGACTTCCTGGGTGCGGTGCTCGTATTTTGTGACGCGGCTATCGGCTCCGCCAGCGGGGCCGGCCAGGCGATGTTCCTGCAAACCGCTGAGCGCATCCCTGACGGCGTTCTCATTCAGCTGCATCACCGGATCGCGATTGGACTTCTGGTTGCAGGCATTCACCAGCGCGTTCAGCGAGAGTGGATAGTACTCGGGCGTCGTGTTGTCCTTTTCGATCAGCGCGCCCAGCACGCGAACCTCGTTTTCCGTCAGCAGCAGATCCATAGGTTTTTCTATCTCAGAGGGAGACGACAAAATTGTACCGGGACTTGCGAGTCAACGTTGGACTTCATCGTCACGATCAAGAAATTCGCGGGCCGCGCGGAAGGTGTTGGCATGAGCTCCGACGGTCAGGTGGATGGGCTGCGCATAGCCTCCCCCAAGTGTGACAACCAGGGGAATGGCGTTGGCGTCGGCCAGTTTCATCACCCGACGATCCCGCTCAATCAAGCCGGCCTCCGTGAGCGCCAGTTTGCCGAGACGGTCTTCCGCAAGGCCGTCCACGCCGGACTGGTAGAAGATTATTTCCGGACGAAACTCGACGATTCTTGGCAGCACACCGGCGAGCGCAACGAGATAAGCGTCATCGCCCGTTCCGGCTTCCAGTTCGAGGTCGATCGTGCTCTGCTGCTTGCGGAGCGGGAAGTTGTTCTTGCAGTGTATGGAGAGCGTCAGCACATGCTCGTCATTTCGGAAAATCGCTGACGTGCCGTCGCCCTGGTGCACATCGAGATCGACCACGGCTGCGCGGCACATTCCACGCTCGGCTCGCAACCACGCGATCGCAACCGCGATGTCGTTGAATACGCAAAAGCCGGATCCTTCGCTACGGAAGGCGTGATGCGTCCCCCCGGCGAGGGTTCCGCCCCATCCATGTTGCTGGGCCTCTTGCGTGGCCGCGAGCGTGCCGCCCACCGACGCCAGCGTTCGTTTCACCAGGCCTTCGGACCACGGAAAGCCGATGCGACGGATGGCGACCTCACTTAAGCGTCCCTCGACAAATGCGCGCACATACTGGGGATCATGCACCAGTTCGATCGTCGAAATGTCGGCCAGGGGCGCAGGTTCAAAGGTAAAGCCACCGTCCGCTTCGAGCAGTTCGCGCAGCAGGCGGTATTTTTCGATGGGGAAACGATGTCCCTCCGGAAGCGGTAATTCGTAACGGTCGGTATAGAAAAGGCGCGGCGCTCGCACGGTACTGACAGAATAAGGCATGTAAACTGAGTCAGGTGCTCATGATTTTTCGCGCTTTCACGTTCGCGCTGCTGCTTGGCCTCTGCGTCGTCGCGGTTTCGCAGACGCAGCATAAATCGGCGGCCTCTACGTCCAAGGGCGCCTTGAACGACGACTCGCGGCTTTATCGCAATGCGACTTTCGGCTTCCGCTTCCAGATTCCTTACGCGTGGGTCAATCGCACACGAGAGATGCGCGAGCAGGACGCGGGGAACAATCCGGGGGCAAAGGACACAAAACAAAGCTCCGCGGGCGAAGTGCTGCTCGCGGTGTTCGAGCGGCCGCCGGAAGCGATTGGGGACACGATCAATTCCGCGGTGGTTATTGCTTCAGAAAGCGCGACCGGTTATCCCGGGCTAAAGAAGGCGGAGGATTATCTCGGGCCGCTCACCGAGCTTGCCACGGCGAAGGGATTCAAGCCTGAGGGCGATCCCGATATAGCGGAGATTGGTGGGCATCAACTCATCCGCGCCGATTTTACGAAGACGCTCTCCGAAACGCTGACCATGCGCCAGACCACGCTTGTGCTGCTCGCCAAGGCACAAATCGTGTCGTTTACCTTTATCGCGGGCAGCGCGGACGAGGTTGACGACCTGATCGAAGGACTTCATTTTTCTGGAACGCAGCCGAAGCGGTAAGCGGATCGCTGGGGGAGAACTTGAGCGATTGGCAATCCCCGAATTGGTGGGAAAGTTGAGCCGCTAACAGGCACAAAAGACAGGGCTTACGGGCGCCGGGTGCTGCTCCGAAATTGCCCTTTCTGTGGTAAAATAAAATCACTCAGGTGAGCGCTAAGTATCCGATATTTCAATGATTTGAAGTCACCCGAGTAGTCCCGGGAGCGCCCTCCAGCCTAAGCGCCGAGCCGGCCTTTTCCAACGGAGCAGAATGGCCACGAAAGAACTGAACGCCGAACTGGTCGACGCGAAGAATGCCGACCTCAAGAACAAGAATGGCAAAGCCTCGAACGGCGATTACAACGCCGACTCCATCAAAGTGCTTGGTGGCATGGAGGCGGTGCGGAAGCGTCCGGCGATGTACATTGGCTCGACCGGGGACCTCGGCTTGCACCACCTGGTTTATGAAGTCGTCGATAACTCGGTTGACGAGGCGCTCGCCGGTCATGCCGACAAGATCGAAGTTACGATTCATCTCGATAACTCGATCACCGTTGTGGATAACGGACGCGGAATTCCCGTCGACAACATGGATATCGATGGCGAGAAGGTTCCCGCTGCCCAAGTAGTTATGACCACTTTGCATGCGGGCGGTAAGTTCGATTCGTCAACTTACAAAGTATCCGGCGGATTGCACGGCGTGGGCGTGAGCTGCGTGAACGCGCTCAGCGAAGAACTCGATCTGGAAATCTGGCGCGACGGACTTACCTGGGAGCAGACTTACTCCAAAGGAGAACCTACCAGCAAGCTCAAGAAAGCCGGGGCCACGAAGAAGCGCGGTACACGCGTTCACTTTCTGCCCGACCGCTCGATTTTCAGCGCGACCGAATATAACTTCGACACTTTATCGCAGCGCCTGCGCGAACTGGCATTCCTGAACCGCGGGTTGACGATCACGCTGACCGACGAACGAAACACCGATTCGAAGACGGGAGAGGCCAAGCGCACCGAATTCAAGTACAACGGCGGCATCGTCGAATTTATCAAGCACCTGAACCGCGGCAAGCAGACCTTGCACGATAAACCTATTTACATGGAGGCCGACAAGGATCAGGTACATATCGAAATCGGCCTGCAGTATAACGACGCGTATTCCGAGTCGGTTTTCAGTTTTGCCAACAACATCAACACCGTAGACGGGGGAACGCATCTCTCGGGCTTCCGCACCGCGCTCACGCGCACGATCAATTACGCGGGCCAGCAGATGGGGCTGTTCAAGGACGTTAAGGAAAACCTTACTGGGGACGACGTCCGCGAAGGACTGGTGGCGGTGATCAGCGTAAAGCTGCCGCAGCCGCAGTTTGAAGGCCAGACCAAGGGCAAGCTGAATTCCGACATAGCCGGCGTCGTACAGGCCGTGGTCAACGAAAAGCTGGGTGCATTTTTCGAGCAGAACACGACCGTAGCACGAAAAGTTATCAACAAGGCAATTGATGCGTCCCGCGCTCGCGAGGCCGCCCGCAAGGCTCGCGATCTGACCCGTCGCAAGGGCGCGCTCGATGGTGGAGGCCTTCCCGGCAAACTTGCCGACTGCTCCGAACGAGATCCTAATCGCTGCGAGCTGTTTCTGGTCGAAGGCGAGTCCGCAGGCGGGACCGCGAAACAGGGCCGAGATCGCCGCTTTCAGGCGATTCTGCCGCTTAAGGGAAAAATTCTCAACGTCGAAAAGGCTCGCTACGACAAGATGCTGGCGCACGAAGAAATTCGCGCGATGATCACCGCGCTCGGGACCGGCATTTCGAAGGAAGACTTCGATCCCACCAAAGTGCGCTACGGCAAGATCATCCTGATGACCGACGCCGACGTGGACGGTTCGCACATCCGCACCCTGTTGCTGACGTTTTTCTTCCGTCACATGCAGGAACTGATCAAGCGCAACAATGTATACATCGCGCAGCCGCCACTGTTTGGCATCAAGAAGGGCAAGACGCACCAGTACATCAAGAACGAGCATGAGTTCGTCAAGGTCATGGTGAAGCGCGCCTCCGACGGCCTCGTTATTCGCTACGGAGAAGGGGCTGCCAAGCTTGAAGGTGGAGCACTTACTAAGTTCATTACCGTGCTTAACGAGTATCTTGGATTCCTCGACAAGCTCAACAAGCGCCTGCGCGAGGAGCAGATTACGGAGCTGCTTCCGAAGCTCGACCTTGCCAAGCGCGCCGACTTTGAAGGCGACAAGAAGACCGCGCCGAAGAAGATTGAAAAGCTGGAGAAAGAACTCAAGCGGCTGCAGAAAGACCTGAAGCTGAAGAGCGTCGAAAGCCGCTTCGACGAGGAACACAACCTGTGGGAAGCGCACTACGTGAACTCCCAGGGCGCCGAGCACGTTATCAATTGGGAGTTGGCCTCCACCCCCGAGTGCCGCCAGCTGATCTCGAAGTTCAAGCAGATCGAGGAATATCTCAAGCCGCCTTTCATGGTGGAGAGCGTGCCGAAAGCCAGCAAGTCGAGTGGCGAGGGTGAGGCTGCCGATGCGGAAGAAGATTCCGCCGAGGCTGAAGCTAATTCGAAAATGACTGACGCCGAGAAGGCCGACAGGAAAGCTGCGAAGCCCGCCGCGCGTCGCGCCAAGGAACCGCAGATCGTCGAGAAGAACACGGCGCGCGATCTGTTCGACTACGTCCTGAACGAAGGCCGCAAGGAGTACACCGTGCAGCGCTACAAAGGCCTGGGTGAAATGACGGCGGAGCAACTCTGGGAGACGACGATGGACCCCGAGCGGCGCACCCTGCTCTCCGTGAAACTGGAAGACATTGCGGAGTGCGAAACCATCTTCACCACGCTCATGGGCGAAGACGTGGAAGCTCGTAGAAAGTTCATCGAAGACAACGCGCTGGATGTGAAGAATCTAGACATCTAATCAGTTCGCGTGGAGCGGGCATTCCTGAGCGGTCCCCATTGCACACGGGAGATCTAGCCTTCTGGTCGCTGCTTTCCATGCCAGACCGTGCTGATAACAACGCGCGAACCTTGCACGCGATATAGCACAATATACGGCGTACCGCCGATCACGAGTTCGCGAAGCTCGGGTTCGGCCCCGGCCCGGCCTAGATAGGGATGATCTCTGAGCGCCTCGACCATGGCGACAATCCGGATGGCGAGCCGCTCCGCTGCCTCGGGCTTGTTTCGCGCAACATAGGCCCGAATTTCCCGCAGGCGGGTTCGCGCCAGGGCGGACCAGACAATCTCTACTGACACAGCGCCTCATCATCATGGGCCTTGCCGCACACACACTTCGGGACGGGCAACTCGTGCCTGGTTCCCCACGACAGCAGCCACGCCTTCATATCCTGGTTTTTGATGTAGTGTCCCGACTTGACCTGCCGATCCGCCTGGCGAACCTCGGCCAGCATTCTCTCCTGGTCGGAGACATAGACTTCCACCGCGTCTGCGATCAGAAAATTCGAACTTCGCCCCGATGCCTTGGCCAGTTTTGCCAGCCGCTTCTTGGTTTCCGGTTTGAGACGAATGCTGAGGGTGGCGCTCCGTGTGTTTGCCATGAACACATTTTAGCACGATTGGAAATCTGGACTATATTCACTTGCGGGGGCAGGGGATGTCCGCACCGCACTAACCCACCTTATATTTGACTTCCGGGTACACGCGGTCGAACAGGAACCACAGCAGCGCGATCAGGACGAAGAGCAGATAGCTCCCTTCGGGCCCAACCGAGCCTCCGGTCAGCCAATCCGGGCCGTGGAAGGACGAGTTGAGTAAGTGGCCGGGGGCGGCGCCTCCGCTATCGGGGACCGAATAGAGGTAGCTCTCGCCCCAATCCCACGACATGTGAAATCCTATTGGCCACCATAAATTGCCCGTGCGGCGGAGCGCCAGACAGAAGAACAAGCCAATCGCGATTACGGCGGCGATGCCAATTTTCGCTTCGCCAGGGTTGGCCAGGTGCATCAGGCCGAAGATCACCGAAAGCGTGGCGGCAGCGGGCCAGAAGTGCATTCCCTGCGCCAGCACCCACTGGGAATAGCCGCGCATCAGGAAATCTTCAAAGAATCCCACGATCAGGAAAAACAGCGCGTAGTAGAAACCGAATTCCAGGATGCGCGCGCCGTGCAGGTCGAGCGAGCCGAACGAAAAAGCTCCAAAGATGCGAAGAACAACCATCAGCGCGCTGAGGGATGCGATTCCCCAAACCGCTCCAGTCCAGAAGTTTGGCCCAAAAGCGCTTTTGGCGGGGAGTCCGAAGTCGCCAAAGCTCCTGCCTTCGATTCGCGCCATTGCGAATCCTGGAAGAACCGCGGCCAGCATCATGCGGAGTTCTCCGACCATGGTCCACCAGAGCGGCACAGGCTGTGGCCGGAGGCTGTTCATGACAGAAGTGAACAACCCCATGAGCAGAAACGCCATGCCCACATAGATGAGCCAGCGTGCACCGGGATAAAGGCCGTCCCGGCCGCCGAAGATTTCCGCGAACGGGGAGAGAGCGGTTTCACGTGGCGCTTCCTCCGGCCTCGAGTCCGTCAACCTCGAATAAGCTGCTGACGTCGACACCGCCAGTGCCGAAGAATCCGGCGAAGAAGCATGCGGCCCGGACAATTCATCCTTATGCGGAGACGGCGGATCGGGCGGCAAAATTGGCGTGGGCGGTAGATTGTTATCCATCTGAGTCTCCGCCATGGTAAAACACTCGGTCTGCCCTTGATACGCCGAATTCTCGATTCCGCTTCGATTGCCAGGCCGCAATTCATCGCGGCCGCGCTCCTCCTCGTCTATTTATTGCAGTGTGCGTGGTTGATCCGGGTGGAAACCTTGCACGGTGCGCTGCCCGATTCCAACCGGGCACTTTGCATCTACGACGGGCTCGCCCAGTGGAAGGGCGGCGCCATCGCTGGAACTCCTCGAGCGCTTACAGCAGAAGCGGCTACGGGCCTGCCTTCTGTGGGACGGGCGGGGCATCTGCGAGTGCGCGACGGATACGACGAGGACCGCTCTCCTATTTATTATCTGACCGCTGCCGCGCCGGTTCTTGTCCCGCTGAAGTTCATTCCGCCCGATTCGCCGCTGGGACAAATCTGGGAGGCTGCGCCCTACCTGTTTTTTGGGGTCATGCTGGGAGGCTCACTTTGGTACGTGGCCCGCCGTCTCTACGGCGATTCCGGCGGATATATCGCGCTGGGCCTCTATTGTTTTTCGCCGGCCATGATTCTCGGCGTGGCAGGCGCTGAGAACTTCGGCGAGATGGCGGGAGTGTGGGGCGCGTTCGGCGTTATCTTTACCGGGATTGCGGTCGCGCATACCTTGTATGCGCCGCGGGAGGTGATCCTGTGGAACTCGCGCCGAATTCTTCTGCTCGGGCTAGCGGTGGCCATATCGACGGGCAACCAGTTTTCCTTGGCGATGCTGGCGCTATTCGTATTGCCCATCATGCTTTGGGTCGCGCCCGTGCGGCCGAAGGCCGTGATCGCGATCTGGGCAACGGCGGTCGCTGTCGGCGCGGTGCTGATCCTCGCCTTTTATTTCTTTCTGCCCGCGCTTTTCTGGCATGCGATGCTGCAGGCGCGCTGGTTCGACCTTCAACCCTCCGCGTTCCGGATGGGCGCTTCGTATTCGCAGACGCTGAACATGATTCAGCAGGGCAGTCCCGCTCTGGCGCTGGCCTTGCCAGTCACGTTGATCGCGTATTTCGGGTGGAAGCGGACTCGCTACTTCGGGAATACCGCGCCGCTCCTGGTTGCAGGGCTGCTATTCCTGCTGGCGGCCGGTTCCCCCGGCTTTCCCGGCCAGGGATTTCATCTGGTTTTGATGCCTTTCCTTTTTGTGTTTGTCGCCGGCATATTCGCGGATCTGATCGAGACCCGCCAAAAACTCTTCGTGACGGCGGCACTGTGCGGACTGCTGGGCGCGGGCGCTCTATGGAACTTGATCCAACTGGCCCGTCTTGGTTGAAGTCTCATCGGGCACTCGCTTAAATCCGGCGCGTTAGAATAGAGCCTGTAACACTCTCGGATTGACTATGGACGCTTCCAAACAAGATTCCAGAACGAAGACTATCTACGTAACGCGGACCGGTTTGCCAGTCAGCTTCAAGTTTGAGTGGCCCTTCCGGCGCGCGACTTCGGGCGCCGACTTCGACGTCCTGCACTCCGAAATCGTCCTCGAAAACTCGGAGAACCTGCGAGCGCTGGTCGCCATAAATCTATCGGCAACGCTGCGCGAAGTGCTGCCTTCGCTCGATCAAAAAGACACCGAAGGGTTGGTCATCAATGCGCTGCGCAAGGAAATCGACAACCAGCAGATTGAATTCGTGAAGTCCGGCAAGCTGGTGCCGTTGCACTTTTCCAGCCGCCACTACGACTTCAAGCGCGGCCACTGGAGTTTCGGAAAGGCGGACGACGACGAGATGGGGCGGATGATCGAGCGCAAGGTTTACTGGCAGACGCGACTCGCGGGCGGAGAGATTTGGCTGGGCGATCCGACGGAAGCTTTCTACATGCAAACCACGACCGACCACATCGCCGAGATCGCGGCCTCTCTGGCTCAGAAAGGCCTGTTCACCCTGGCGCGCCGGTACGCCTCAGCCTCGCCCGCTCTCATGGATGAGAAAGACAGGTTTGAACGCGAGATGGCGGACGCTTTGCGGCAACTCGAGCAGAAGCATGCGTTCGAACGAGGATAGCCCGCCGCCTGACGAAACCTGCGCCTTTCAATAGGACGCGGGCACAACCGCATCTTCGGGATATGCCGGCATGCCGAACTCGGGCATATCCAGGCCCTCGATTTCGGCATCGGGCGAAACCCGCATCGAGCGCACCTTGTTGACCGACCAGAATACGATAAAGGTCGCGCCGAAAGCCCATGCCGCACAGATGGTCGCTCCGAATAGCTGGCAGAGAAACTGGCTCGAGTCCCCATGGATTAGTCCGGTAACTCCCTGGCCGGCGCGCCCCAGATAGCTGCCTGTGCCCATACCGTTCCATCCCGCGCCGTAGGTGCCATCCGCGAAGATGCCCACGCAAATGGCGCCAAACCATCCGCAATAGCCGTGGACCGAGATCGCGCCGCACGGGTCGTCGATCTTGAGCACGCGATCGTTGAAGAGAACGCCGCCGCAGACCAGCAAGCCGGCGAGCGCTCCGATGATGATTGATGATGTGGGCGACACAAATGCACACGGAGCGGTGATAGCCACGAGTCCGGCTAACATGCCGTTGCAGGCCATGGTGATGTCGGGCTTACCGAAAACGAAATACCAGAGGATCATGGCGGCAGCGGCTCCGGCGACTCCCGACAGATTCGTATTGATCGCGATCCCGGAGATGCGCAGATCGGTGGCGCCCAGAGTCGATCCGGGGTTGAAGCCCATCCATCCGAAAAGAAGGATGAGCGTGCCGGTGACCACGTAGACGACGTTGTGCGCGGGGAAGACTCGGATCCTGCCGCCGGGCCCGTATTTGCCGAGGCGCGGGCCGAGAATGATGGCCAGCGCCATGGCGCAAAAACCGCCCACCGCGTGCACGACCGTCGATCCGGCGAAGTCAACGTAACCGTGGCCCAGGTGCATGCGTCGACCCAACTTGCGAGAGCCAGCCTCCGCCCCAGACCCAGCAGCCATAAACGGGATAGAGGATCGCGCCGATGAAAAGTTCGCACAGCAGAAATGCGCCAGAACGTAATGCGTTCGCAGACCGCGCCCACGATGATGTAGCCGGCGGTTTCCATGAAGACAACTTCGAAGAGCGCAAAGACGTTGCTGGAGGCGTCATAGGCGGGCCCGATCAGAAGAATCCCTTGCCGCCGAGGAATCCCCATTGTCCGCTGCCAAGCAGAAACTTGTTGAGCAGTGGGCAGGCCTCCGAGATTCGGCGGGCGACGGCGTTGATGCCAGCGGCTCCGAACTGGAAGGCGTATCCGACCGCGTAATAGGCGAGGAAGGCGAAGACGTAAGCCGCGAAGTTCAGCATCATCAGGTGCGCCGGCATTTTTCTTGCGCACCAGTCCACAGGTGAGGAGCGCGAATCCGGCCTGCATGAAGAGAACGAGGTACCCGGTGTTCAGCGTCCAGGCGAAATTGGTGGCGACGCGCAGATGGCCGACGTTGTCGGCGAGTTTGGCGGCCAAAGGCTCTTTCGCGACCTGCGCCTGATAGTCGTCGAAGTCCTTTTTATTTTTGGCATAGTCGGGGGCGTTTTTGTCAGCCGGTTCCGCGACCACGAAGGAGTTGCCCGCAGCGTCGGCGGCGGCAGTGCGGTCACCGGTGGCGAGGCCGGAGGGATCGGGCTTGGGTTCGTCGGCAAAGCTCGAAACGGACAGGAAAGTCAGTAGGCCGACAACTACAATGAGCAGAAGGGACGGGCCGCGCGGCCGGCGCCGTTCAGCTTGCTTCGTCATGCGAATGCTCCTCTTTGAGTGCGGTAATACCATCGTGATGAAAGAAAAACCCGGCAAACTGGTTGTGGACTCGCGTGTTACGGGGAGGGCATGAAAATTCAGTCGCAAGTCTCCAACGCGCAATTGGCAAACTGACTTTCACAGTAAATGCGGGGGACGGGGGAGTCCAATAGAAATTTCTTCTTGCCTTCATCAGAAAAGTTTTCGGCAGGCTATCGGACTTTAGCGGCTTTGGCGCGAATCCTCGGCGGTCCGATTGAGAGAGGAGTATCTGGTCTTTTCCCCTTGACAAGCGGGGGCCGGGTACATGCATAATTATTCATTATTCTGGATAAATATGCTTTGGCGGAAAATTGAGGGTGGCGCGTGCCGGAAAAAGCACCGAATTAATGCTGGCGAAACTTAAGACTGCGATTCTGGGAGCGACTGGTTATTCCGGTCTCGAACTGGCGCGCCTGCTGAGCCGGCATCCGCGCGCGGAGACGCCTCTTCTGTTGCGCCGACGGGCCGACAGCGATGAGCCGAAAGGCGGCGCGGGAGTCCCAACCGCATATGGAACCGGGGGCGGCAGCTTTGCCGAAGCGCCATTTTCGTGGTCTGCGTTACAGAAGCATGGAGTGGAGTTGTTGTTTCTGGCCACTCCGCATGGCGTTTCGCGCGAGCTTGTTCCGGAGGCTTTGGCGCGCGGGTTGCGGGTGGTTGACTTAAGTGGGGCATGGCGGCTGAAACAGGCTGAGCATCGCGCCATTTACGGATTCAACGATGCCGATGCGGGAGTCGCGGCCAAGCTCGACGCGAGCGCGGTCTACGGGCTGCCCGAGTTGAATGCGGATTCAATCTCCGGCGCTCCGCTGATTGCGAACCCCGGATGCTACGCCACCTCAGTGATTCTAGGCCTGGCCCCGCTCATTTCGGCGGACCTGGTGGATCGCGACGGAGGCGTCATTTCCGATTCGAAGTCGGGAGTGTCGGGCGCGGGCAAGGAGCCGACCGCGCGTACGCACTTTGTGTCGGTGGCCGATAATTTTTCCGCGTATGCGGTTTTCGGCCACCGACATACGGGAGAAATCCTCGAGCAGTTGCGGCTGGATGCGGGCCAATTAACTTTCACCCCGCACCTGTTGCCGATCCCGCGCGGGATTCTGTCGACCATTTATGTTCGCCTGAAACGCGAGATGACGGCGGGGCAGATCCAGCATTGTTTTGACGACTTTTATCATGGCAAGCCGTGGGTGCGAGTCTATCCGGCGGGGACTTTGCCGGAGATCCAGTTTACGCTGCATACGAATTACTGCGATGTTGGTTTTTGCCTGGCGCGCGATGGACGGCGACTGGTGGTGGTTTCATGCCTCGACAACCTTTTGAAGGGCGCGGCCGGGCAGGCGGTACAAAACATGAACCTGATGTATGGGTGGGATGAGAGCGAGGGATTGCAGTGAAGATTGTCGTAAAAATCGGCGGGGCAGCGGTGGAAGACAAGCCCACGCTGCAGAAATGCGCGCAGGCAGTGGTTCGTCTTTCGCAGGATGGGCATCAGGTCGCCATCGTCCATGGCGGCGGCGGCGCGCTGACGCGCACCCTGAGAATGATGGGTAAAGAAAGCGAGTTCATACACGGTCTGCGCGTCACCGACGCCGAAACGCGCGACGTAGCTTTGATGGTGCTAGCGGGGATCGTCAACAAAAGCCTGGTGGCGGCGATTGCCGCCGCGGGCATGCCAGCGATTGGCCTGTGCGGCGGCGATGGCGGAATTTTTCGCGCGCGTAAGAAGCAGGATGCGGAACACGATCTGGGATTCGTAGGCGAAATTTGTTTTTCGGAACCGCGCTGGATCAAGGCGATCTGGACCGAGGGCGGTATTCCGGTGCTCTCTTCGGTGGCGCTGGGCGGAGACGGCGAGTATTACAACGTGAACGCGGATCAGATGGCGGCCGCCTGCGCGATTGCGTGTCAGGCCGATGCTTTGATTTTTCTCACCGATGTCGCCGGCGTGAAGCAGGCGGATGGATCGGTTATGGCGCGCCTGAATACCACCGACGTGGCGGGGCTGATTGAAGGATCGGTCGTGAGCGGAGGCATGATGCCCAAACTCGAGGCTTGCATTCAGGCGCTGAAACGCGGAGTGGGACGTGTGCGCATTCTTCCGGCCTCGCAGGTTGAAGTCTTGCCGCTGTTTTATTTCACGCGCATCGAGTGCGGTACGGAGGTACTGCGCGCATGAGCCTTGCTTCCGTATCGCAAAGGGAGAGCAAGTTGCTGCTCTCCACCTACGATCGTTTGCCGATTCTGCTGGAACGCGGGCTGGGCGTGCATGTGTGGGATTCAACCGGCAAAAAGTATCTGGATTTCCTAAGCGGGATCGGGGTGAATGCGCTGGGGCACAACCATCCGGCGATCCAGCGATGATCACACGCCAGGCTGGGCGGCTTATTCACATCTCCAACCTTTTCTTTCACGAGTATCAGGCAGAGTTGGCGGATCGGCTGACAACAATTTCCGGGCTGGACCGCGCTTTTTTCTGCAACAGCGGCACCGAGGCGTGGGAAGGCGCGATGAAACTGGCTCGGGCCTTTGCGAAAACAGATATTCGCGAATGGACACCCGCCGAAGTGGCGCATTCTCGCCATGGACAACTCGTTTCACGGAAGAACTTTTGGCTCGCTGGCGACCACCGGACAGAAGAAATATCGCGATGCCGTTTGCTCCGCTGATGGCGGGCGTGCAATTCGTCAAGTTTAATGACCGCGAGCCGACCTGGAACGGAAATTCGATTCGACGGTATGTGCGCTGTGCATCGAGACGATTCAAGGTGAGGGCGGCGTCGATCCGGTGAGTGCGGATTTTCTCGCGCTGTCGAGGAAACTTGACCGAGCAGCACCGGGGCATTGTTGTTGCTCGATGAAATTCAATGCGGGCTGGGCCGCACGGGGCGGCATTTTGCCTATCAGCATTACGGAGTTTTGCCCGATGTGGTGACAGTCGCCAAGCCGCTAGCCGCGGGACTGCCGCTGGGAGCGATCCTCACCACCGAGCGGGTCGCAGCCGCATACATCCCGGGATGCACGGAACCACGTTTGGCGGAGGTCCGCTCGCATGCGCGGTCGCGATCGAATTCCTGCGGGAAGAACAACATCTGCTGAAGCACGTGGGGACAATCGGCGACTATTTTCACGCTGCGCTGCAAGGGCTCGACAGAAAACACAGCTCGATTCAGGACGTGCGCGGGGCCGGACTGATGCAGGCGATCGAACTGGACTCGGCCGACCTCGCGAAGGCGGTTGTCAAGACACTGCTGCAGGATGGCATCATCATCAATCGCACCCATGAGACCGTGCTGCGCTTTCTGCCCCCGTACATCATCCAAAAGAAGCATGTGGACGAACTGATCGCGGCGCTCGACCGGGCGCTGGGTGAGAAGATAGGAACGGGGCGGCGGGTTGGCAAAAGTGAGCAAAACCAAAAAAAGAGCGAGGGTCGACCCGGGCACGGCGCGCGGCCCTCGGACGCGAGGCCCAGTATGCGCACGCGTGAAGCCGTCCTGCCGGACGCCGAGCAGATCCACGCTCTGATCACGAACTACTCGGGCGATGGGACTCTTTTGCCGCGCACGCTGGCGGAGATCTGCGAAAACGTTCGCGACTTTGTCGTGCTCGAGGAAGGACAAAGCATCGTCGGCTGTGG
The DNA here is from genome assembly GCA_963838315.1 of uncultured Acidobacteriaceae bacterium. Lineage (GTDB taxonomy): Bacteria > Acidobacteriota > Terriglobia > Terriglobales > Acidobacteriaceae > Acidiflorens. Next base: position 249,435 of record CAWIQW010000010.1, on the reverse strand, counting down.
CGCGCTTCACCTGTATGGCGTGCACCTGGCGGAAATCCGGTCGATCACCGTCGACCCCACGCGGCAAAGTAATGGCGGAGGGCGCCGGCTAGTCAAGGCGCTGCTGGCGCAAGCCGAAAAACATAAGGTCACTTGCGTGTGCCTGTTCACTCGCATTCCGGAATTCTTCGCGCGTCTGGGATTCACCACTGCGGCTCATCAGGACCTGCCGGACAAAATCCACAAGGATTGTTACCAGTGTCCTCGGCTTTCCCACTGCGATGAAGTGCCCATGATTCGGGGAGTGGTGCCCGCGTTTGCGATTCTGCCGCCACCAAAGAACTGGGTGTTTAAGATTCAGGCATGAACTCCTGCACCTTGCGCCGTACTCCTGAAACAATTCGCGTGCCTCTCGGATTTTCCTTCTCCGCGCTCGCCGCGGGGATTAAGGTAAGCGGTCGTCCAGATCTGGCTCTGGTTGAGGCATCTGGCGGTGCCGCGGGCGTGGCGTTATTTACCACGAACCGGGTAGTGGCTGCTCCGGTGGAAGTGGGGCGGGCATCGTTGGCCGCGAGCGGAGGACGGGTGCGCGCGGTGATCGTGAATTCCGGGAACGCGAATTGCGCGACCGGACGCAAAGGCCTTCAGTCCTGCGAACGGGTGTGCCGCGAGGCTGCCGAAATTCTTGGTGTATCTTCAACTCAAATTTTCCCTTCTTCCACGGGCATCATCGGCGTTCCGATGCCGGACGAGAAAATCCGCGCGAAGTTGCCGGAGTTGATTGCCTCGCGATCGGCGAGCGCGCCGGATGCCCTTGCCTTTGCTCACGCCATCATGACCACCGACACGCGGCCCAAGATCGCTTCGGCGCGCTTCCATGCAGCTTCAAAAGACGTGACCGTCCTGGGCATCGCCAAGGGAGCCGGCATGATCCATCCCCAGCTCGCCACGATGCTGGTCTACCTTCTGACTGATATTGAGGCCACGCCGCGCGAGTTGCAGAGGTTCCTGCGGGATGCTTGCGACGAGTCGCTGAACTGCATGTCCATTGACGGAGATACGTCCACTAACGATACAGCACTGCTGCTGGCGAGTGGAGCGAGTGGCGTGCGCGTCGGACATGGCGACGCCAGGAAAACGTTCGGTGCCACGTTGACCGCTGTCTGCCAGTCGCTGGCGGAGCAGATTATCAGCGACGGGGAAGGCGTCCACCATGTGATTCGTCTGCGTGTGGAGGAAGCGCGCAGCAGGAACGAGGCAATGATTGTCGCGCGCACGATTGCGCACTCGTTGCTCGTCAAGACGGCATGGGCAGGTGCGGATCCGAACTGGGGACGTATTCTGGCGGCGGTAGGACGTTCGGGCATTGCTGTCGATCCGTGGCGGGTGCAGATTTTTATCGGCACCCAGCAGGTCTGCCGCAACGGAGTCGCTTGCGCATTCCATGAGAAGCAGGCGCATCGCGCTCTGGCACGTCCGGTTTGCGAGGTGCGGGTGCTGCTGGGGCGTGGGCGGCAGTCGTTAAGATTCCTGACAACTGACCTGACCGCTGAGTATGTACGAATCAATGCGGACTATTCTACCTAGCGGTGTCTACCGGGCGGAGCCTCAAAAGCTGAACGTCGCCTGCAATTCAATTTTCCGGTTGGCCGCAGCGCTCGAGAATGGGCCGCCGGCCAGCGAAGTTGACTTGCCGAAATCCGGCGAACTCAGGACTCCGATCGGAGCTGCTGCATTGACCTTGTTCAGTACGTTTCGTGCATTCACGCTGAAGGTCAGATTGTAGCGATGATTGCTGGTCGGCGGGCCGAAGCCACCGGGGCCACGTCCAAAGCCGACGCCGCCTCCGCCGCCTCCGCCTGCGCCGTGTGCAGCGGGACTATGACCGCCGCCTCCTGGCCCACCATCGCCCGGCGGTGAGCCACTGCCCCTGCCGGTCTCCGGCCCAAATCCGAAGGTCTTGGCGAGCCGCACGTTAAGCGTGAATTGCGACGGACCGGTCAGATAGTTGACGGGAATCTGGGAATACGGACTGGTCGGAGCCGCATAGTGGCAGGCCGCCGCCGGCGAAAGGCATGAACCGGTAACATTCGTGGCAAACGACGGACGGACGTTGAACTGCAAATCGTCAGCCAGATCCTGGCCACCCTCGGTGACGTTGTAGGGCGAACCCGAGTTGAAAATCATGAAGGGACTCAGACGAAATTCGCGCGGCAGTGAGATCGTGCCGCCCGTAAACAGCCGCTCCCGAATAGCGAAGGAGGCCCGCCCGTAGTCGAGCCCCAAATCGTGTGGATCGGAGGGGAAGCCTCCAGCGCTGGAGACGTCGCTGTTGGCATAATTCAGTGAGTAGTAACCATGTAGAGAGACTTTCGCTCCCGCCTGCACATTGAACTGCGCGATCAACTGGTTCTGCCGGAAAACTCCCGCCGACTGGTATTGAAAGATCGCCGGGTTGGGAAGCCCCGAGTAAGGGTAATCGGGCGTGCCGGGCAGCGGGGCGTTGACGACGTTCGACAAAAGCTGGTGCACGCCGCGGGAATTCAGGTAGGTAAGCGTGGCATTGGCGACCTTTGTGACTTGCCTCTCCAGGCTGAAGGCGCTTTGCAGGATATAGGGCGCGTGCAGAGAGGGGCTGATCTGGTAGATCGACTGTTGGGCCGACGAAGACGTGGGTGGAATTGGATTGGGAATATAAGCCGGATTGTCGACCACATATTGCTGCTGGATCATGCCGTTGAGCCGGTCTGCATTGAGGACATAGGTGTTGGCAAAGCGGTCATAGAAAATGCCGAATCCCCCGCGCAGCACGGTTTTCGGCGCGCTCTTGCCGCCTCCGCCAATGCCCCAGGCAAAGCCCAGGCGGGGCGCCCAGTCGGCGTGATCGTGAATTTCGTTCTGCGTCTCAAAGCGCAGGCCGCCGCTCAGCGTGAGATTGGAACGCACCTTCCAGTCATCCTGTACGTACAACCCTACATCCACTACATTGACCGGTACCGTGGGCTTCGCACCCGCCGGACCATCGATGACGAGCTGACTGGGAATGCCTGCCAGGTAGTTCTGATACGACGACACGGTCGAAGTGCCTGAAAAGGTGTAGGAGCCATTGAAGCCGGCATTCGAGGTGTTGACCTCGTGCACATCGCGCAGACGCACCCCGAACTTCACGAATTGCTTGCCTTGGGATAACGAAGTGTAATTCTGTAGTTCGTAATGATCCTGGTGATCGGTTTCGGTCCCGGAACTGGCGCCTCCGCCCGTGAAAGCTCCCAGCACATTCAGGCTGACGGCTGTGCTGAGCGGGTTCTGCGAGCTGTTGTCGCGGAGGTACTGGAAGCGGGTTTCATTGACGACCTTTGCACCGAACACCTGCGTGTCACTAATCTGCACGGTATGTTCGGTGGACAATGTGTCGTAGCCTGCCTCCGGCAGCACAAATCCGCCGACGCCGGCATTCTGCTGCGTGTCGCGATAATACTGGTAGCGCGCGGTTAGCGTGTTGGAAGGCGTGACCTGATAATCGAGGCGCGGTCCGATATTGGTGCGCGTTCTAGGATTCCCAACACTCTCGTTCAGGCTGAGCGCAGGCGCGTCCACCACGGCAATCTCGTCAATGTTGCGGCGCTGGATGTTGAAAAAGAACGATGACTTCTTGTTGATGGGGCCGCCGATGTTGCCCTGATAAATAACCGAGTCATAGGGCTCCTGCTCCGCGTCGCCCAGAAAGGGATTGCGGGTGTTCAGGCCCGAGCTGTTGCCCTGGACGGAAAACTGTCCGTGATATTTGTCCGTGCCGGGTTTGGTGAAGATTTCGATACGTCCGTAGCCCAGCTTGTCATATTCGGCAGAAAACGGATTGGAGTTGATGCGAATCTCGCGAATCGACGACTTCGGGGGAAGCTCGCCCGCAGTGAATCCGTCGATGTAGAGCTGCCCACCGTTGGGGCCGGCTGACGGTCCAGCCAGAGCCTGAAGATCGGCCAGCAGTTCATCGGGGTCATCGGGCAGGGCATCCAGATCCTGGCCCTTTAACACGATCGCGCTCGCATTATTGGCCGGGTTCACATCGACCTGCGGACCTTCTTCTTCGACATTGACTTTTTGCTGCTCCACCTGAATCTCAAGCGAGATATTGAATTGCGCGGTCTGGCCCGGAGCGACCTGCACGTCATTCTTGATAAAGGCCGTAAATCCCCTGGCATTGGCTGTGATTGTATAGTTGCCAGCAGGCAGATTGCCGATCTCATAGGCACCGGTATTGCTGGTCCTGGCCGAACGCGGAGAACCTCCAGATTGCAGAACGGCGACTGTCGCGCCGGAAACGACGGCTCCCGAAGGATCGACAACCTGGCCGCGCAGAGTACCGGTTCCCGCGGATTGGGCCCATACCGGGACGCCCAGCATCAGCAGAACGATTAACGAAGAAAACTTCACACCCACACCTTTTCTTTCCAGGGAGATCTCATTCAGGACCGTTTCGCTCTAGGGGGCAGACTCCCCTTCTCCACCCGATGCGTTCAACGACCACGGAGAAAGCAATGACCGGGTTGGGGCCGCGGTGAGAATCGGTTCGACTCCAGCTACCAGTTCGATTGCCGTAACCGCCCCGGTGTTGCCACCCTCCGTTGACAGGATCACGACGGCATCGCCTTTTTGCAGATCGCCGAGTTTGCTATCCGGCAGGCGGCTCAGGAGACGCTGCAAGTCGGGCGGACCGTTGCCTCCGAATCCGGCGCCGGGCCTGTGCGCCGATTGTGAATCGGAACCGCGCACAGCATCGCTCGAAGTTTGCGGCGTGCCCTTGGCCGGTTGGTCCGCATTCGCACTTGCATTCGCGCCGGCACCGCCTTTGAGTCGCGCTGCAAAGCGTTGCGCCATTTCTAGCGGCAGCTTCTTGATTTGCGAATCGGATGTGATCCTGACTACCACCGGGGCCTTCGCGATCACGTCGTGGACCGTTATCGCGTTGTTGGCGGAGTCGATCGACGTGATAGTTCCGGCGATATTGCGAAAAGTCCCGGAGACGACTTCTTCGGCGGTCAGTTCGCTCCCGTCGGCGCTGCGTGTCCCGCGCGCGCGCAGTTGATCGCCCATCTTGATCTGATCGAGCGGAGCCGGCTTCGCGTCATCGAACTTTACCGAGTCTGGAGCGTAACGACGCAGCACGGTGTCTTTGACGGCATGAACGGCGATACTCTTCTTCACCCCGAGTCCCCCGGACGAGATGGTGATTGTGCCCGTGGACGCGTCAACTTTTTCGACCACTCCGTCGACCCCGCGCTTTTGCCAATCCTCGCGCTCGCGCTGGTGCTGCGCGGAGAGATCGGACTGTTTCATCACGATCACGGCCAGTGCGGCGATGGTGTGGGCGTCACCCCCGGCCTGCCCGCGCACCAGCACGCGGTCACCGGGCTGCAGATCCTGCGCCAGCAGTGCCGTTGCATTCTTCAGATCTTTTTCCCCGGGTGGCACGCGCAGGATTTTCGTGGCGGGCGTGAGCGTGGCCGTTATGTCGCCACCGGATTCCGCGGCGATGGTGACGGAATCGGCCTGCACGGTCTTGATCGTTCCGACGGCCTTCGCGATTGAGGCGTCGCCCGGCGCAGACGCGGCCTTTGCTTGCGCTGCCAGCCGGCACGGGCCGGTCGGCGCCATGGCAACGACCGAAGCCAGCACCCACAACGGAATCCGCAAGCTTGACGAGATATTGGACAAAGATCGCATCGCTTTCACTCTAGCATCGCGCACCACGCCCGAATTCAGGCTTTACGAAGTTTTACCCGCATTGACGGGCGTTTACACGATTGCTGGCAACTATGGGTCGGCTTACGTGCATCCAGTCATTATCGAACGCAAATTTTTGGCCGTGCATGTGACGTGGTCCGGACAAAGGTAGGAAAGCGGGTAAAACGACCATGATTTCATGGGAAACAATCGCGAGGGACGACCGAATCCCCGAAGAACCCGTGATGCCGGCCTCGGCTAATTTTTTTTATCGTTTGACGGTCGCTTTTCCATCATGGGCGGGCGCCCTCATGGCGGCCTCGGCAATTTACTCCAGGTTTGGCGCTCCGCGAATTCGTCCCCGATAATATAGAAGGTTCTGGTTGAATGTCCCACCGCAGGGAGGAGATCCATTTGCAACGCGCAATTTCCGAAAGGCTGGCTACACGCGCGCTGGTGTTTATGCTGAGTTTCGCTTTGAGTATTCTCCCGGGATTTGGCCAGGCGCAGGACTCCAAGGATTCGTCTAAAGATGCGAAAGGGGCAGATTCGCGGGACGCGGTTTCCACGATTGCGGTCAACGTCAACGTGGTCACGCTTCCTGTAACCGTGCGCGATAAGCATGGCGCCCTCGTCAAGGATCTGACGAAAGACGATTTCACGCTGCAGCAAGATGGCCGGCCGCAGACAATTAAGTATTTTTCGCAGGAATCGAATCTGCCGTTGACGCTTGGCCTGCTCGTCGATACCAGTCTCAGCCAGCGAGAGGTTCTGGACCAGGAGCGCAACGCCAGCCGCAGCTTTCTCGATCAGATGCTGGTGCAGCCGAAGGACAGGGCCTTCGTCATCCATTTCGACCGGGAAGTCGAGCTTTTGCAGGACCTCACGCATAGCCGCGAAAAGCTGCGATCGGCGCTCGATTTGCTGAAGACTCCCAGCGACGACCGCAGCCGCTCCAACGATCCGAATGAAGATTCAAAATCGGGCTCTAACCATCGGCATGGCGGTACTGAACTCTATGACGCCGTTTATCTGGCTTCGAACGAACTGATGAAGAAGCAGCCGGGACGCAAGTCCGTCATCATCCTCTCCGATGGCGTGGATCGCGGAAGCAAGACGACGCTCGAAAGCGCGATTGAATCGGCCCAGCGCGCGGATACGGTCGTGTATTGCATCTACTTCAAAGGTCAGGAAGAACACCGCGACCGTCGCGGTGACGGCATGGGTCGTGGAGGGAGTGGTTATCCCGGCGGTGGTGGTGGCGGAGGCGGCTGGCCCGGAGGTGGGTGGCCCGGGGGCGGCGGAGGCTATCCCGGTGGTGGCGGCGGGCGGCGCGGAGGTGGACAGCGTCCCTCGGATGAGCCGCGCGTCGATGGCAAGAAGATTCTAGAGCGGGTTGCGAAAGAGACAGGCGGACGCTTTTTTGAGGTTTCCAAGAAGCAGACGGTCGGCGACAGTTACACCAGCATCGTCGATGAACTCCGCACCCAGTACAGCATGGGATTCACGCCGGATAAAGAAGGTTCAGGCGGCGGATATCACCACCTCTCGCTGCAAGTGAAGAAGAAAGATATGACCGTGCAGACTCGCGAGGGCTATTACGCGGGCGGGGAGAGCTAGACGTTTCCGATAAAGCGCGATTTCGTATAGCGCTTTGAAAGACGACGGAAGTGCATCTGGCATCATCAGTTTTATTTCGCCGCCAGCTCTTCACCCAAAGACTTCCCCAGCGCCGCCTGCCGCTCGGCAGTCAACTTGGCGCCCGCCGACGTCAGATAGAAAACGTCAATTGCCATCTGGCCTTCGGTTTCGATCAGCGCAATCTCGATGTTGCAATCCTGCTTCGACATGACGGAACACATCTGGTAGAGCAGGCCCGGACGATCCTGCGTGATGACCTCGACCAGCGTGCTGTGGGTGGAAGACTCATCGTCGAATACGATCTGGGTCGGCACCTTCACCTTGGTGCCGTTGCTCTTCTCAGATTTCAGCCGGTCGCGCAGCATGCGCTCCACGTCGGCTTCTTTTTTCACCACCAAGGCAATGCTCTTCTTCAGGCGGTCCCACTCCTGCACATTCATTTCGAGCGTGCGGAAACGATCGGTGAAGTAGAAAGTGTCGACCACGATACCGGCGGCGTTGGAGAATGCATTGGCCTTCACGATATTCATCCCCCACGCGGCGAGCGCGCCCGAAATTGATGCGAACAGGAAGGGACGGTCGGTGGTGATCAGCGTCAGCTCGTACCAGTGGCGGACTTGGCGCAGTTCGCATTGTACGCCGTCCTGCCCCACCCGCGAAGCCATCTCCGTATGCGCGAGCACGTCGGTTGCGCCGTGGATGCGCAGGTAGCGCTGCGGCAATCCTTCCAGAAAGATGTTGATCTTCTTGCCCGCGACTGGGGCCAGGGACCGCAGATGCGCAAGATTCGCCCTGCCTGCTGCTGTCATCTCCAGTGTGAACTCGCTCATCGGCACTGCGGTTCAAGTAATTTGCGCTCGCGATGTAGAGCTGCCACAGGTTCTCGGTCTTCCACGGCGTCATGGCATCGGGATTCACCGCCTTGATATCCGCATAGGTCATCAGGCAAAGCATTTTCAGACGTTCGGGCTCGCCGACTTTGTCGGCGAACATTTTCACGTTGGATGGATCAAACACGTCCCGACGCATCGCCGCCGACATTTCCAGGTGGCTGGCCACCAGGTAGCGCAACGTCTCGCGATCCGCGGGATCAAGATCGAGCCGCTCGGCACAGCTCTCGGAGAGTTGGAGGCTCGCATCGACGTGGTTCTCCGTCGGCACCGCTTTGCCCGAATCGTGCAGCAGCAGGCTGAGGTAGAGGAGTTCCGGCTGCTCGAGTTCTGCCAGCAGATCGGCAAACCGCCGGTCCCATTCCGATTTCGATTCTTTCAGGTTGTGCAGGTGCTCTATGGCGAGAAAGGAATGCTCGTCGACCGTGTAGCGATGATAAAAATCGCGAACCACGAGCGCTTCCATGCCCTTGAGTTCCGGCAGCAAAAGTGTGAGCAGGCGAAGCGCGTTCATGGCGCGCAGGGCATCGGCCGCGTGCGGCTGAAGCAGGGTTTCCTGCAGGTAAAGCCACAGCTCCCCGCCCCGCGGAGGCGTGGACGCGAGCGCGGGCAGAGCCTGCTCGACTTTATATTCCGTGGTGGTGCTGAGTTTCAGCCCGTGCTCGGCCATGAAGTGAAACAGGCCCAGGAGTTTTTCTGTATCCTGCAGCACGCTCGGCTGTTGCAGAAAGATCAGGCCGTCGACCACGGAAAAATCATTGCTCGAAATCTTGGTCCGCCAGCCCTGAAATTGGCGGTATAAAGAGGACCAAGCCGCCGGAATCTCTTCCAGAAGCTGGGTGCAGACGCGGTGCACTCCCCGCACATGGCCAAAGTAGACGCGCATCCAGTCGGCGGCGTTCGCGATTTCCGTGTCGCTGGTTCCGATCTTGCGCGCGGCGGCTTCATCCTGCGCCTCCCAGCTGAGCGTGTTGTCGTGCCGGCCGTAACGGAAGTGCAGAAAACAGCGGACTGACATCTGAAAATCCAGCGCCGCGTCGAAGGCTCGCCGCGAAGAGACCGGCAGTAGGGTGCCCGGATCGGGCCACATCTTGAGCTTTTCCATGGCCGAAATCAGGGCCAGCCAGTTGGCGACGTTATAGTCGCGCAGGCCGCCGGGGCCGTCCTTCACGTTCGGTTCCAGATGAAAGACGGTGTTGCCAAACTTGTGATGACGCGTGCGCGTCAGCTCCGCCAGGTTTTGAATGAGGGCGTGGCATTCGCTCCCCACCAGCCTGGGAACAGATTTTTCGCGCAGCCGCGAAAAAAGCTCGCGATCTCCGGCCAGATAGCGGCAATCGAGGAGCGAAATCGCGAACTCGACGTTATTCGGGTCGAGGCGTTCGCATTCAGCCAGAGTCCGCGTCATCGGACTGAGTTTCAGACGCAGATCCCACAACTCTTGCGAGAAACGGCGGATGGAATCTTTGAATTCCTCCTCGCTGCTGCTTCCGGCATGCAGGAAGAGGAGATCGATGTCAGAAAAGGGAAAGAGCCAGCCGCGCCCGTAGCCTCCGGTAGCTACCAGAGCGAGGTTCCGCGAACCTTTCGGATCGGCGGCGATTGTTTCATCCCAGAGGCGAACAACAATGACGTCGACTAGCGCGGTTCGTCGCGCAACCGCCGAGCGCCCATCGCCGGTTTCGGCGAACTCCTGCTGGATGGCGGCGGATTCCCGGGCGTACAGGTCCCGTAACTCACTACTCACGGTGGCCACGATCGTCATTCCGGCACTCCCTCCGGATGCGTCCCAAGTCCATACCCGAGTCCTTAAAAAATCTTGCGGAGGAGGGAGGTCAATTCTCCGGGGCTGCGAAAGCTCATCCGACCCAACGTCTAGAGCGCGAGGTCGCCGCGATCGCCATTGCGAATCCGAATCGCCTCGTCGATGCGCGAACGGAAAATCTTGCCATCGCCAATCTTCCCCGTGCGAGCTGCAGTAATGATGGCTTGCTCAACCTTTTCCACCATGTCGTCGGCGAGGACAATTTCCAGCTTTACCTTGGGAATGAGGTCAACGGTGTATTCCCTTCCCCGGTAAAATTCGGTGTGGCCTTTTTGACGACCGTGACCACGCGCCTCGAAAACCGTGATGCCTTCGACGCCCACCTCGTGCAGAGCGTCCTTCACAGCATCCAGTTTTGAGATCTGAATAATCGCTTCGATCTTTGTCATGTTTTTCCGTTTCGCATCCCGGTTCGTATCAGGATATCGCTTCAGCGATACCGTCAAGCCTTGCAGGTAAACTGCCCCTCAGGGGCTGGGTCGTGAATCTCGCTCGAGGGCCGCCTTATAAACAGTAGTCCCTGCGGAGCCCTTTCGGAAATCGAAACTATTTATCTTCCGGATTGGATTTGCTTATGCGTGTAGCCCCGCCTTTCACAACACCTGCTTCAGGGCTCGGCGGATTCGCTCCCAGGTAATGGACAGGTCCTCTGGCAGCACGCGCGTCTCCCCGATCACGCTCACGAAATTGGCATCCGCAACCCAGCGCGGCAGAACGTGCATGTGGATGTGTCCTGCCACGCCAGCGCCGGCAGCCTTCCCTATGTTCATGCCGAGATTGACGCCGTCGGGGTGGTAAAGAGACCGAAGCACACCCTCCAGCCGCTGGGTTAGAGCCATCATCTCTTCGGCGCCGTCTTTCGGCAGCTTTTGGAGTTCGTCCAGATGAGCGTAGGGAACGACCATGACGTGTCCGTTGGTGTAGGGGTAAGTATTGAGAATCACATAGCAGTGCGTTCCCCGCAGGACAATGCGCGCCTGCTCGTCCGTCTGCTTGGGAGCCTCGCAGAAGATGCAACGGGTCGCTGGCTCAGCGCCACTGACGAAGGCATAGCGCCACGGGGTGAAGAGGTAGTCCATGCGGCGAGGGTAGCAGAAATGAGCAGCAGCCCGCGAGCCACAGGGGATTGGTCGTCGCAGCCTCTGCGAACAACCCCTCCCTGTGGTGAATTGGGTACAACTAGCGGCTCGGAGCTCGTGGCTCTAAGCTAGTGACTCAAAAGTGTGACCCTTGTGTAAATTATTAGGCCAATGCCCAGAATCGTGTTTGACACTGTTCGGAGGCGGTTGTTATAGTCGATGAGTCCCCATTGGACGCCGTTTTCGAACCAGCTGGAATTGTCCTAGGTCGTCCGCCAGGTCGGCCTCAACGTAACCTGAAGACCACGCCAGCAGTCCGCTACGCAGCGTCCCGTATTGGTCACGTACCCGCGTACGCGCCACAGAGGCTATGATCTTGTACGAAGACAGCACCGATCGCAACGATTCCACCACCCAAACCATGACAACTGCACACGACACGCACACCGGCGGATCGGCCGTAGTAGACGCTCCCGAGCCCGTACAACCTTCTTCCGCGGAGATTCAAGCATCCGCCCATGACGCAGCGGACGCTTCCGCCCACGAAATCGAGGCCCCTGCCGCCCACGAAAGCGAAGTGGCTTCCGCTCCTGACGCAACAGCCGCGGAACCACCCGCTCCCGCTGCCAGCGACGATTTCGCAGCCGCACTCGAAAACTTCACCACCGAGACCGAGGAATCGGTGGGCGACGACCACGTGATCAAAGGTACCGTGGTCAAGCTGACGGCGACTCATGTCGTGGTCGACTTCGGGTCGAAGTCCGAGGGAATGGTGTCGATCGGCGAGGTTCTCGATCACGAGGGCCAGCCCCGTTTCAAGCCGGGCGACGAGATCGACGTCATGCGCGAGAAGGGCGAAACCGAAGACGGTTACCCCAAACTCTCCCACCAGAAGGCGCAGCGCCTCCGCGCCTGGGACGACATCGAGCGCGCCCATAACGAGAAGAAGCCGATCAAAGGCGTCGTCGTCGAGCGCATCAAAGGCGGCCTGACCGTTGACATCAACGGCGCCCGCGCCTTCCTGCCCGGTTCGCAGGTCGATCTGCGGCCGATTCGCAACCTGGACGGCATGAAGGGCCAGACCATCGAAGTCGCGGTCATCAAGCTCAATAAGAAGCGCGGCAATATCGTGGTCTCGCGCAAGCAGTTGCTCGAAGAAGAGCAGAACGAAAAGCGCGGCAAGACCCTCGAACATCTAGAAGAGGGTGCCATCCTGACGGGCATCGTCAAGAACCTCACCGAATACGGCGCATTCGTTGACATGGGCGGCATCGACGGCCTGCTGCACATTACCGACATGTCCTGGGGACGGCTGACGCACCCGCGCGACCTCGTCAACGTCGGCGACCAGATTCAGGTCAAGGTTCTCAAGTACGACAAAGACAAGCAGCGCGTCTCGCTGGGATTCAAGCAGCTCACGCCCGATCCCTGGCTCGATGCCGAGCACCGCTATCCGGTGGGCGCGCACGTTCACGGACGCGTCATCAGCGTCACCGACTACGGCGCGTTCGTTGAACTCGAGCAGGGCATCGAAGGCCTCGTCCACGTCAGCGAAATGACCTGGTCGAAGCGCATGAAGCATCCCTCGAAGCTGGTCAATGTCGGCGATCAGGTCGATTGCGTCGTGATCAGCGTCAACCCGACCGAGCGCCGCATTTCGCTCGGCATGCGCCAACTGGCCTCCAATCCCTGGGATACGCTGCACGACAAGTATCCCGTGGGCGCGACCGTAGAAGGCCGCGTTCGCAACCTCACCGAATTCGGAGCCTTCATCGAAATCGAAGACGGAATCGACGGCCTGGTCCACGTCAGCAACCTGAGCTGGACGACCCGCGTCAAGCATCCTTCCGAGGTGCTGAAGAAAGGCGACCGGGTGAAGGCCGTCATTCTGGCCATCGAACCCGACAAGCGCCGCCTGTCGCTCGGCGTCAAGCAGATGCAACCCGATGTCTGGGATTCCTTCTTCGCCCAGCACCGCGTCGGCGACATCGTGCACGGCAAGGTCCTGCGCGTAGCGACCTTCGGAGCGTTCGTCGAAATCGCCGAAGGCATCGAAGGCCTCTGCCACAACTCGGAAGCCATCGACGGCAACGGCCAGCCCATGCATCTCGAAGCCGGCAGCGAATTCGACTTCAAGATCATCAAGATGAATCAGGAAGAGAAAAAAGTCGGCCTCAGCATCAAGGCGGTAGGCGAAGAAGCCTCACGCCAGGAAGTGGAGTCCTACAAGCACCCGGCATCATCCTCCTCAACCAGCACGACCATTGGAGACTTGATCTCCTGGAAGCGCGCTGGCGGTGATAGCAACTAGCCTGTTATTGGCTGGTGTTGTGGCCATGCTGCCACACAAAGCATAAAGAGCAAAAATTTAGGCCCCCAGAAATGGGGGCCTTTTCTTATGGCGAAACCTAATTTTACTTCACTTCCACCTTCAAATCGATATACACCTGCTGCCGGTCGTCAAACTGGCTCACCGTCTTCGTGTGGCTCCGGCGCTTTTCAAACTGCGCGTACACTTCATAGTCGATGGTCGGCTGCAGGGCCGGGAACCGGTAAGTCCCCTCCGGACCCACGATATAAGTCTTGACCGAATGATCGCGGGTGTTAGTCAGGTAGACGACCGCATTCGGCAGAGGATTGTCCCCGCCATCCATCACTTTACCGGTGAGCAGGCGGGTTTTATCTTCCTGCTTTTTTTCGCGTCCGAACAATTGCGGCGCGGCCATCGCCGGCGCGGAAAGCACTCCCACGAACAGTAATCCGAGCAGGCTGGCGGCAAGGACAATGACAACGACTGCCTTTTTCATAAATCCATTGTGACGGTTTTATGCCGCAAAGACTACTACCAATTCAGGTGAATACCGATGTCCTGGCGCTCGTCTCCATCGATGTGCACCGGGACTTCCGGACCGGCGTGCACGCGCCTGCCATCCGGCAGCTTATACCCCTTTACGTCCGCCCAGACCACATAATCGCCCGGGCCCACCGGAACCCGCTGCGCGAACTCGCCCGTGTGGTTGGACTCCAACTCCCAATGGGCTTTCTTCTCGTCCGCCCGCCGGATCTTCACCGTCACGGCGTAAAGCGCGTGTCCGTCCGGATCCCACACGGTCCCGAAAATCAGCGCATAGGGCTTGGGCTTCCGAGCCTCCTCGCTTTTCGCCCTGCCGGACGCACCCAAAGCCGCCAGCGCGATCAGCACGCAAGCCACTCGTCTACTGCGCCAGAAAAGCCCTCGATTCTCCCCCATCGTTAAACTTCGTCCTCGTCTTCGGCCTCTTCCTTGACGGTGGCTTCCTCGTCCTCGTCTTCCTCGTCGATCTCGTCTTCACCGACCATCTTTAATTCGATGGGATTCACCGTGATCACTTCGAAGTCCGAGCCGCACTCCGGGCACGAAACCACCGCGCCTTCATCCACTTCATCTTCATCTATGTCCAGATCGGTCTCGCATTCAGGACAGTACACCATTGCTTTCCTCCAGGTTCGGGTGCCCCTGTTATATTTAGTTTCTTCGCGAGGAAAAGGTCAAGTGGCATACGTAGAAAATTCTGAATTATTAGAATTCGCTCAGCGAAGCGGCCCAATACAGGATTTACCTCAGAAAAGTTCGCGCTCGCGGGTCCGCCGCACCGCTCAATTGGCCCTCCTGACGCTGGCCAGCGCATCTTTACTCTCCCTGGCGCAGGCCGTGTCCGCTCCGGTCTCCGCCGATGCGCACAAGGCCGATCCCCGCATCGCCGAGGCGATCAAGCAGGTTTCCGCGGACCACATAAAGCAGACCGTCGACAAACTGGTCAGCTTTGGGAACCGCTCCACCATCTCCCCTCAGGATGACCAATCGATCAAAGCAGGCAAGGGCGTGGGCGCCGCCCGCGATTGGATCAGGTCCGAATTTGAGCGATATTCCAAGAATTGCGGCGGCTGCCTCGAGGTCAAAACCGACGCGTTCACCGAGCAGCCCGGAGACCGCATCAAGACGCCGACGGAGATCACCAATATTTATGCGGTCCTTCACGGCTCCGATCCCGCGCAAGCCAATCGCATCGTACTCGTTACCGGACACTACGATTCCCGTAACAGCGATACCTTCAATGGCGCCGATCCCGCGCCGGGCGCGAACGACGATGGCAGCGGCACCGCCGTCAGCCTGGAATGCGCCCGCGTCCTGAGCAAATACAAATTTCCCGCCACCATCCTCTTCCTGACCGTAGCCGGCGAGGAGCAGGGCCTGAACGGCAGCAAGCACTTCGCACAGATGGCCAAACAGCAAGGCTGGAAACTGGAAGCCGTTCTGAACAACGACATCGTAGGCGGAGACCGCAATCCGCGGCAGGACCCCACCGTGGTGCGCGTATTTTCCGAAGGCATCCCGGCCGCCGCGAGCGAAGCCGAAATCCGCCGTCTCCGCATGTTAGGCGGCGAGAGCGACTCGCCTTCGCGCGAACTCGCCCGCTACGTCGCAGATGTCGGACGCACTTACCAATCCGGCGTCAACCCGCTGCTCATTTTCCGTCTCGATCGCTTTCTGCGGGGCGGCGATCATTATTCTTTCAACCAGCAAGGCTTCGCCGCCGTTCGTTTCACCGAATTTAGCGAGGACTTTGACCACCAGCATCAGAATGTCCGCACCGAAAATGGAGTCGAATATGGCGACCTGCCAAAGTTCGTCAACTTCGACTATGTGGCCCACGTCGCCCGCCTGAATGCCGCGACCTTGGCCTCGCTTGCCTCAGCCCCCGCTCCGCCTGGGGACGTGAAGATTCTGACCAAACAACTCGAAAACGACACGACTCTGACCTGGGATCCGTCGACCGGCGCGACCGCCTACGAAGTAATCTGGCGGTCGACCAGCGCGCCCGATTGGGAGCACGTCCAAGTAGCCGCCACGCTGAACACAATGGAGCCGCCGGCCATCATCACGCGTGCAACTCTGCCGGTTTCAAAGGATAATGAGATATTCGCCGTCCGCGCGCTCGACGCCGCTGGCCATCGCAGCCTGCCCGTCCTGCCCGAGCCGGAGAGGTAATCATTTTTTATGAGACGCGGCGGCACCATCTCGTTCAGCTTTCCGCCTTTCGCCGGGTGGGTCAAGCGGATCATCCTCGCGTGCACGGCAATTTATCTGCTGGAGTTGATCGCGGGGCGCGTCTTCGGAATCGACCTCCGCAACTTTCTCAATGAATGGTTCGGGCTGATCCCGGTGGACGTCCTGAAGGGCGAAATCTGGCAACTGGTGACGTATTCGTTTTTGCATGAGGGCTGGAGCCATGTTTTCTTTAACATGCTCACCCTCTGGTTTATTGGCGCCTACCTGGAACGCGATTGGGGTTCGCGCCGTTTCCTTGAGTGCTACCTGTTCTGCGTAGTGGGCGCGGCTCTGGTCACCATCGCCGTCGCCTATACACACTTTCTCGGGATGGACCCGCGCGTCGGCACAGTAGGTGCGTCCGGAGGCATCTTCGGCCTCCTCATGGCCTTCGGCATCCTCTATGCGGATCAGGAAATGATGCTATTTCCGCTCCCCTTCTCGATCAAGGCGAAATACCTGGTCGGCATCTGGATCATCGTCGCCATCGTGGCGGTTTTCGATCCCACGCAAAACGGCGTGGCCAATTTCGCCCACCTCGGCGGCCTCCTCTTCGGCTTCCTGTTCGTCAAGTTCCTGCCTTCCCGTGGATTGACCTTTGCCGCCTCCGAGCAGTACTTCGGCGTCCGCAACTCCTACTACCGCTGGAAGCGCAAGCGCGCCGCGCGAAAATTTGAAGTCTACATGAAGCAGCACGACCGCAAAGTCACCTTCGACGAGCACGGCAACTACATCCCTCCCGAGGACGACAAGAAGACGAACGGCGGCGGCAAATCGGGCTGGGTAAACTAGGACGTTGCCTGGCGAACTAACGCTGCGTCGAGAAGCTGATCAACGCCTCCAACTTGGCTGCCGCCGCTCCGGAATCGATCGCTTCCGCTGCGAGCGGCACCGCGTTTCTCAGATGGTCGGCCCGCCCAGCTGCCACCAGAGCCGCCGCTGCGTTCAGCACCACTACATCGCGACGCGCCGACTTCTCTCCCGCTAACACTTCGCGAATCAATTTTGCGTTGAGGGTCGCATCGCCGCCCGAAATATCCTCGAGATTCGCCCGCTGCAGCCCAAATTCTTCCGGCGTTACTTCGTACGTGCGTACTCGGCCCTCCCGCACTTCCCCAATTCGTGTCGATCCGCCGATCGTGATTTCGTCGAGTCCATCGCTGCCGTGCACGACGAGCGCGCGATGCAGTCCCAGCATGCTGAGCGCCTCTGCCAGTTTCTCGACCAGATCCGCCGAGTACACGCCCACTACCTGGCACGTAGCGCGTGCAGGATTCGTCAGCGGCCCAAGCAGATTGAACACCGTGCGCAGCCGCAATTCGCGCCGCGCCGGCTGCACATATTTCATCGCCGAGTGCATCGCGGGAGCAAAAAGAAAGGCGATGCCGACTTCTTCCAGGCACGCGGTCACGCGCTCGGGCGGAAGGTTGATGTTGACCCCCAGCGCCTCCATCACGTCGGCAGAGCCGCACTTCGAGGTGACGCTGCGATTGCCATGCTTTGCCACGCGTACGCCCGCCCCGGCGACTACGAATGCGGTCGCTGTCGAAATGTTAAATGTGCCGCTGGTATCGCCCCCAGTACCGCAGGTATCGACCAGCGCGTCCCGTCCCGTGCCGCTCGCGTCGAGCACAGAATCCGTGTGAAGTTCAAGCGAAGTGGCAGCGGCGCGAATGGCCTCCGCAAATCCAACGATCTCTTCGACTGTCTCACCCTTCATGTGCAGCGCGACCAGTAGCGCAGCAATCTGCGCGTCCGTGCACTGCCCAGTAAGAACCTCGGTCATCACCGCGCGCGCGTCCGCGCGCGAAAGCGACTGGCGGTGGTTGGCGAGGCGATGGAGCGCGTCGAGGATCATCTCTGGAACTCCAAGCTACCGCACCTGCGAGTTCCTTTCAAATCGCTTGGCCTTTATTGACGAGAATCGGGCGGGAGGGCGTCGAGCTTCGCCTGATAGCGCTCGCGCCAACCTTCGGGCAAAGCTCGCACTTGTGTAGCCCGCCGCAGCGTGGCAATGTCCGCGGAGTTGTGCAAGTACAGCCGGAACGCTTCCAGCACAGTGAGTTTTGGCGTCTCGCCGCCCAGAAACTCAAATTCGTCTCCCGCGCCCACTTCTCCTTCCTGGATGACCGAGAAGTAAAAACCGCAATATCCGCTGCGCAGGAAGTCTTCGGTAATTTCGTCCGGGTGAAATTTGGCGGCGAGTTTGAAGCAGGGAAGTCGCGGCGTCTTCACCATGACGACCGTCGACCCCACGCGATACCGGTCGCCGATAGAAACTTCCGTTTCGAGCAGGCCCTCGGTCGTGAAGTTTTCGCCCAGGGCTCCCCAATCGTAATCGTGGGCGGGAAGTTTTTTTCTCCAATAAGCGTAGTGCTCCGATGGGTAGGCATAGACCGCCTTGTCTGGTCCGCCATGCACGGAAAGATCGGCCTGTCGGTCCCCATCGAGGTTCGTCCATCGCAGCATCACTCGTCCGGGGACGGGCTTCTTGAAAATTCCGGTCTTGAACGTCTGGCCTTGTGATGTAAACAGCCGCGGCAAGCCAACATTAATGGAGACAAGTTTCATGTAAGTTATATGACGAGGTCGTTGCGGGACACGATGCAATTTTCCCGGGTTGCGCCCATTGTGATGAACGTCACACCCTTGTGTGTTCCCATTCGCTTTGCCGATTGGCCCGTGCTCTTATAAAATCAGTGGTTTGCTGCCCATTAAATAAAGCCGCAAGCGAGATCCTCTCAGGTGTCCATAAAGCAAGGTCGTTTCCGTTCCAGTCAATGCAAACGGCGAACGCCCAACGACGAACGACGGACTTGAAATCATTATGAAAATTCATGAGTACCAGGCAAAAGCAATTCTGAAACAATATGGCGTCGCCGTTCCTCGCGGTTCGATGGCCACCACTGTGGAAGCAGCCGAAGCCGCAGCCAAAGAGCTTTTCGACGCGGGCGCAACCGGCGTCGTGGTGAAGGCGCAAATCCATGCTGGCGGCCGCGGCAAGGGCGGCGGGGTGAAAATCGCCAAGTCGGTCAACGAAGCCCGCGACCTCGCTGCAAAAATTCTCGGCATGACGCTCATCACGCACCAGACGGGCCCCGAAGGCCGTGTCGTGCGCCGTCTGCTGATCGAAGAAACTTTACCCATCGAAAAGGAACTCTATCTCGGAATTCTCGTCGATCGGGCAGAAGGCAAGCCCGTTTTCATGGCGTCGGCAGCTGGCGGCATGGATATCGAGCAAGTGGCCGCTGAACGCCCCGAGGCCATCCTCAAGCAGTACGTCGACCCCGGCTTGGGACTCGAACCCTTCCAGGCGCGCAAGATCGCATTTGCGCTAGGCCTCAAGGGTTCGCAGATCAATTCTGCTGTGCAATTCCTCACCAGCCTCTACCGGGCATTCCTAGAGTCGGATGCCTCGCTGGTCGAAATCAATCCCTTCGTCAGCTGTACCGATGGACGCCTTTTCGCGCTCGATGCCAAGCTGAATTTCGATGACAACGCGATGTTCCGCCACGCCGATCTGAAGCAACTGCGCGATGAGAGCGAAGAAGATCCGCTCGAAGTCGAAGCCTCGAAATACAACCTCAACTACATCAAGCTTGACGGCAGCGTGGGCTGCATGGTGAATGGCGCGGGCCTGGCCATGGCCACCATGGACATTATTAAGTATGCGGGCGGCATGCCGGCGAATTTTCTGGATGTGGGCGGCAGCGCCAGCGCCGACCAGGTCGCGCACGCGTTCGAGATTCTGCTGAGCGACAAGAGCGTGCGCGCCGTGCTCATCAACATCTTCGGCGGGATCCTGCGCGTGGACATGCTGGCGACGGGCGTGGTCGAGGCGGCGAAGAAAACCAACATCCAGCTGCCGGTCGTGCTTCGACTGGAAGGCACCAACGTCGAAGAAGGCCGTAAGATCCTGCAGGACTCCGGCCTGAATTTCATAATCGCCCACACCATGAAGGACGCGGCAGACAAAGTAGTAGCTGCGGCCAAGGGCGCCGCCGCCTAAGCGCAAAATGCGAACGACCAATTGCAAACGACGAACAACGATTTTTGAAAGCGAGCAATCATGGCAATCCTGGCAGATAAGAAAACTCGATTAGTGGTCCAAGGCTTAACCGGACGTGAAGGCACCTTCCACGCCAAGGCGTGCGCGGCGTATGGCACACAGATCGTCGGCGGCGTC
Organism: uncultured Acidobacteriaceae bacterium; assembly: GCA_963838315.1. Classification (GTDB taxonomy): domain Bacteria; phylum Acidobacteriota; class Terriglobia; order Terriglobales; family Acidobacteriaceae; genus Acidiflorens. The sequence continues at coordinate 229,022 of CAWIQW010000010.1, read as the reverse complement.
ACGCCCGGCAAGGGCGGAACCACCCACGAAGGCTGGCCCATCTTCAATACCGTCGAAGAAGCGGTCGATAAGACCGGTGCCAATGCCACCGTGATTTTCGTGCCGCCGCCCTACGCGGCCGACGCCATCATGGAAGCCGCCGATGCGGAAATCGAACTCATCGTCTGCATCACGGAAGGCATCCCGACCCTCGACATGGTGCGCGCCTGGGAATTCTTGCAGGACCGCCGCTCGCGCCTGATCGGCCCGAACTGCCCCGGCATCATCTCTCCGGGTAAATGCAAGATCGGCATCATGCCCGGACACATCCATAAAGAGGGCAACGTCGGCATCGTCTCGCGCTCGGGCACGTTGACTTACGAAGCGGTCCACCAGCTCACGCAGCGCGGCATCGGACAGTCAACCGCCATCGGCATCGGCGGAGATCCGATTATCGGCACAAATTTTGTCGACGCGCTGGAGCTTTTCAATCGCGATCCGCAGACCGAAGCAGTCGTCATGATCGGCGAAATCGGCGGCAACGCTGAAGAAACCGCGGCCGAGTACGTAAAGCTGCACATGAGGAAGCCGGTCGTCGGTTTCATCGCCGGACAGACCGCGCCTCCGGGACGCCGCATGGGCCACGCCGGCGCGATCATTTCAGGCGGCAAAGGCACCGCCGCCGAAAAGATTGCCGCCATGGAAAAAGCCGGCCTGAAGGTAGCGAAGTCTCCGGCCGACATCGGTGAAACACTAGCCGCCGTGCTGGGCGTGGGCGCACGCGCATGATTTACAAGAAGCGTCATCCTGAGCGGGGCGGCTGGCATGCGCAGCGCGGCAACCGCGGAGTCCAAGGATCGCTACCCCTCATTTGAAGCGGGGGATCGGCTCGAAAGAGGCTCCAGCCAACGACCAACGATGAACGACCAAGGATAAACGACGAATCCATGAAAACACTGCAACGCACACTCACCATCATCAAGCCCGACGCGGTGAAGAAAAACGCTGTCGGAGACATCATCGAGCAGTTCGAGAAGAATGGCTTCCATATCCTGGCCATGAAGATGCTGGAAATTTCCCAGCATCAGGCGGAGCAGTTCTATGCCGTCCACGCCAGCCGCCCCTTTTACAGTTCGCTCACACGGTTTATGTCGAGCGGTCCGATCGTGGCGTTGGCGCTCGAAAAAGAAAATGCAATCGCCGATCTGCGCAAACTCATGGGTGCGACCAACCCCGCGACCGCGGATGAAGGCACCATCCGCAAGAAGTGGGCGACCGATATCGAGCACAATGCGATCCACGGCTCCGATGCGGACGATACTGCCCGCTTCGAGTTGAGCTTCTTCTTCGCGGGATACGAACTGGCGCAATAACAGCTTTGAGCCCCGGGCTGCGAGCTACGAGCATAAGCTGCTCTAAACTCGCGGCTCGCGGCACGACGCTCGGAGAACTCAAAATGCCTCTAGTCCAGGTGACCATGCTGCAGGGCCGCACGCCCGATCAGAAACGCAAGATTGCCAAGCGCATCACGGATGCCATGGTCGAAGAAGCGGGCGCCAAGCGCGAGGCGATCGTCGTCACCTTCGTTGAGCTATCGAAGGAAAGCTACGCTTCAGGCGGCGTGCTGATGGCGGACAAGCAGTAGAGAATAATAATGTCTCTGCAATCCTGCTGAACCAGGCTTGCAGAAGTGGTTCTCGGCGGCAGGCCGCTGCGTCGTGTCTTCGCCAGCGATCCACCGGCATTCACGGCGACCTAAGACCCTCTCCTCTCAAGATGACAGAGCGAATATTGTCCTCAAATACTGTCCCCGATGACGGAACGGCCATTTGCACGGTGTCCGATCCTGAAAATGCCTGGTTTTGAGCGTCAAGCAAACCACTGGCCAATCCTGTAATCTGCTAACGTTCCGGCATCGGCTCCGTCTATCTCTGTGCAAGACGAGGTTGGTTCACTTGTAGAGGACAGGAACCGAAAATGCCGGCCGATTCCTACACTGTAGCAATTCCGGCTGGCGACTTAGACCGCCGGAGGCGGGCGGAACGCGAGAGCGACACCCAGAACCCCACGCTGTATGGAAATATGAGGGGCGCATTGGCGGCGCAGGGCAACCGCATTGACGATACCAGTTTGATCCGGGAGGCGCAGCAGGGCAACCGCGCCGCCTTCGAGGTGCTCGTGCGTCATTACGACCAGTCGGTGCTGCGGCTGGCGCTCCACCTGACCGGGTCGGAGTCCGACGCGCAGGACGTCTACCAGGAAGCCTTTCTGAAGGCCTACAAGAATCTGGGCAGCTTCCGGTTTGAGTGTTCCTTCTATACGTGGATTTACCGCATCGTTACCAACCTCTGCCTCGACCAACTGCGAAAACGGAATGTGCGCAAGGAAGAGTCTCCGGTCGTCACCGATTCCTCGGGCGAAGAATTCAGCGTGCTGGAGCAGTTTGCCGATGCGCGGCCGGGCGCGAATCCGGAGCGCGACCTGATGCGGCGGGAGCTGGGGAAAAAGATTGGGGCCGCGTTGTCACGGCTGACGCCGCGGGAGCGCATGGTTTTTGAGCTGAAGCACTATCACGGGTTGAAGCTGCGGACCGTCGGCGAGATGCTCCATACGACGGAAGAGACGGCCAAGAATACGTTGTTCCGCGCCACGCAGAAATTGCGCGGCGCGCTGGCGGAGATGCGATGAAGGAAGCTACGAGTTTCGAGTTACGAGCCGCGAGCAAGCAGGTCCTGGAAGTTTCGCGGATCGTGGCTCAAGACTCGAAGCTCGATGGGGTACGCGAATGAAATGCGATTGGGTAAGGCAGAATATTCTTTTCTACGTCTACAACGAGCTGGAGGATGACGCTCGGTACGAAGTGGAGCAGCATCTGGCCCGTTGTCCGGAATGCGCCACCGAGTTGAAGGCGGCGCGCAAGTTCCACGCGACGATGTCTGAGAGTCCGGTGGCGGAACCTTCTCCGAATCTGCTGGCGTCGTCGCGAATGCGGCTGCAGGAAGCGCTCGAAACGACGGCGCAGGGCGGGTGGTGGCGGCGTTTGATTTTCGAACCGACTACCTGGTTGCGGCAGGTGCGCATGTCTCCGGCTCTGGCTGCGGTTATTTTCATCGTTGGATTCGGCGGCGGAATCGGGTCGACCTACAACTTCCTGACCAGAGGCTCCGACGGCAACTCCATCGCGCATGTAGTTTCGGGTAACCCTGCCTCTCCGGTGGAAGCGTCGGCTATTGCCGGCATCCGCTCGGTTACGCAGGAGCCGGGATCGAACCAGGTGAACATTAAATACGACACGATTTCCACGCAGGAAGCGCAAGGGTCGCTGAACGAGCAGCGCATCCAGCAATTGCTGTTGTTTGCGGCGCGCAACAATTACAACTCGGGCGTGCGCATGGACTCGGTGGACGTGCTGACGCAAGCTTCCAGCGATACGCGGGTGCGCGAAGCGCTGATGTACGCCTTGCAGAACGATACCAATCCGGGCGTGCGCCTGAAGGCGCTCGACGGGCTGAGCGGATTTGTGAGCCAGGATGGGCAGGTGCGGGATGCGGTGCTGCTGGCTCTGGTCAGCGATACCAATTCCGGCGTGCGCTTGCAGGCACTGCGGTTGGTAGAACCGATGAAGGCAGACAGCAATGTGCGAGCGGTGTTGTCAAGGCTGGCACAAACGGATCAGAATCGGTCGATCCGGTCGCAGGCCAAGACGATGCTGGCGCAAACGCCGGAAATGGATTAGGGAATCCGGCTCTGGGCTCCCGGCTCTAGGCTTTCGGCCCTTGGCTTTCGGCTTTGGGTGGAACTATCAAGGAGCACGACGAGATGGAACGGCGGTAAGGCGGGTCATAGCAGGCCACCACATAACGATTCACCGGTATTCAAGGAGGAACATTCATTGAAGCAAGCGATAAAACTGGCCGGCCTGGCAGCGTGCACAATGGCGCTTGCATCGCTGGCTTCCGGCCAGGAAGGCCGGATCTACCGGGAAGGCAGTAACTGGGTGCAGGAAGTCACGGGCCAATTAAGTGCGGCAAGAAATGTTCGGATAAAGCTGGACGCTGGATCGGTACGGGTTCAGGGCGGATCGCAAACGGGCATTACATACGTTATTCATCGGCGCGCCTATACCTCATCGGAACAGTCGGCTCGGCAGGAGTTCAGGTCCACCCATGTCAACGCATCCGTGCGCGGAGATACCGCCTGGCTGGTTGCTGAACGAGTGGGCGGCCGTGATCACAAGTGCTCGGACGATCTGGTTCTTAATATCCCGCGCAACGTCGATCTCGCCAGGATTGAAACTGGTGGCGGGAATGTGAATGCTTCCGCAATTGCCGGGCGGGTCGAAATCGAAAGTGGTGGCGGCTCGATTTCCGTGGATGATATCGGCGGTGAAGTGATTGCCGAAACCGGAGGTGGCACGATCGACGTGGGCACGGTGGGCGGCGGTGTCAACCTGCAGACCGGTGGAGGAAATATTAAAATCGCATCCGCCAAGGGAGACATCAAGGCCAACACGGGCGGCGGCAGCGTGGTTGTTTTGTCGGGCCTGCAGGGCGCGGTGTTGCAAACGGGCGCGGGCAGCATTCGCCTCGATCGCTGCAGCGGCACGGTGAAAGCGACCACGGGCGGCGGCAGCGTCGATCTGGGAGAAATCGGGGGCCCGGTAAGGGTGCAGTCGGGTGCTGGGAGTATCCGGCTGACGTCGGCGAAAGGGCGAGTAGAGGCTGAAACCGGCGGGGGCAGCATTCAGCTGGATGGAGCCACTTCAGTGAAAGCGGAGACGCCCGCGGGAGGCATCATCGTGAAGTTGCTCTCGTCATCGGATCTGCACAGCAATTCCACGCTCGAGACCACTGCCGGTGACATCACGGTATATCTGGCGAATGACCTGCCCATTACTATCCGGGCGGCGATCGAGATGGCCAACGGCCACAATATTCGGAGCGAGTTCAACGAAATCCACGTAACCAGTGAAGGTAGTACCTGGGGACCGAAGACGGTCACCGCCGACGGCCAGTTGAAAGGCGGCGGACCGGTCTTGAAAGTCCGGACAAGTTCAGGAAATATCAGCTTTCTCCGCGCATCGCGTTAGCGGGGACGGGTGATTTGGGGAGGCTCTATGCATCGTTTTCTGCTTTCCATTTTGCTTCTGTCGCTGGTGGCCAGCGCGCAACCCGCCGAGCGCGCCTATGACGAAAACGCAGAAAGCTGGAACTTCAGCACCGACGAAGGGGCAGGGGGATCTTCCTATCTGGGAGTCGATATCGCCGACGTGAGTGCGGAGCGGCTCTCTGCGTTAAAGCTCAAGGAAGAGCACGGCGCTGAGGTCACGATGGTCGATAAGGACGCGCCCGCGGGCAAGGCCGATGTGCGCGAGCACGACGTGATCCTCAGCCTGAACGGTTCCCCCGTGGAAAGCGCGGCGCAGTTGCGGCGGATGATCAAGGAAACGCCACCAGGCCGCGTCGTTACGCTGGGAATCAGCCGTGACGGGCAGCCGCTCACCGTTAAGGTGCAACTCGCCGATCGGCACAAGTCGATGGATTGGGAGCCATCCAACCACGAATTTCACTTCGAAATGCCGAATATCCTGATTCCCGATGTCGATGTGCCCACCCCGATGGTGATCGCGCATACCTCCTTGCGCACCGGACTGGTAACTGAAAACATCACGCAGCAGCTCGGCGAGTTTTTCGGATTGAAAGGCAAGAACGGCGCGCTCGTACGATCAGTGGACAAAGCGAGCGCTGGAGAAAAGGCTGGCTTTCGGGCGGGCGACGTAATCATCAAAGTCAACAATCAGGAGGTGCGCGATGCCCCGGACTTTGCGCACGCCTTGCGAACGTCAACCAGCAACCCCGCGACGGTGACCATCGTCCGCGACAAGAAAGAGCAGAATCTGACTCTGGCTCTTCCCGAGAAGAAAAAGTCGGGACTGCTCATGGAGGAAACTGTCGATCTGCCCGAGTTGTCGACAGAAACGCAACTGGCCATTCAGCGCGCTCAGGCAGAACTCGCCCAACTGGGCCCCGACATCCTGGAGAAAGTGGAGCAGAGAATAGCCCAGGCCGGCAAGCAGGCGCAGCGCTACGGCGAGCAGTCGCAGCAACTCCAGAAGGAAATGGAGAAGCATCTGGAAGACCTGCAAAAGAAAATGCAAGATCGCGAGCAGAAGCTGAAGCACGAGAGCTCGGGGGACTGGATTGAGATCTGAAAATCTCGATCCGAAACAGGAGGATCGGGCTCTACTGAAGACCTGACCTTTCCCCCGGGCGACCGCCTGCCCACCACGTTTCTAAGGATGGACTGATTACGAAAGTCACTGTTCGAGCTGCACCGCGTAACGAATTACGCTGTCTGAAGGCCGAGAACTGGCTTCCACCGCACTTTTCTCCGTTATCTTGGAACTTTCCCTCGATCGATCACTTCCTGTGGCCGAAACGCGGCTGGCCGGTTTCCGCACAGGTGCATCAGTCGGCAGTTACCTGTCGCGAAGACCAAAGTGTGGTTAAGCTGAAGATGCCATGGCCTTCCGCGCCCTGTTGTTTTCCCGAAAGCCCGAGACGAATGCCGCACTCACTAGCGCCTGCATAAATGCGGGCGTGCACCCCGAAATTTACAGCGACATCTTCACGGCGATCAAGAAAGCGACCCAGCAGCGCTTTTCGTGCCTGCTCGCCGACTGGTCGGATCAGCCGGATGCGGCCTTCCTGGTGAAAAGGGCGCGGGAATCGGGATCGAACAAACTGATCGTGGCCATCGGCGTCGTGGACAAAAACCCTGCTGATGCCGAAATTCGCGACCACAGATTGGATTTCTTGATCTCGTGTCCCATTGTTTCCGCGCAGGCGGAGGAAATCCTCGCCCAGGCAATCAAGAAAATGCAAGCGGTGGATGATGAAGACCTGGCATCTCCGCCCGCGGTCTACCCATCGCCTCGCCAAGCGGTGATAACGCCCGTTCCCATCAAGTCGCCGGAGCAGGATGACCAGGGTGGAGAGAACGAGTTCACCGAACCGACGGAACGCGCGGCCGAGAACGAGCCGGTTGATGGGAGCGAGATCGCCGAACCGGAGCCGGGCGAGCATACGCCGGTGTCTCCTTTCGTCAGGGCATTTGCGGCGGCGCTGGTACTGGCTGCTGCCCTGGCTCTGTGGTCGGCACGCGATTCCATCCTTTATCTAGCGCGTACGCCGGAGGGCGGGATTAACGTTCTGAGAGAGTCGATCGCAACGCTCTACACCCTGCCTCCAGCGGAGACGGTTCCCGTTTCGGTGGCTAAGTTGCCGGCACCGCAGGAAGCGCCTGCCGCGAACAGCGATACCGCGACGGGACCAGAGCCGCAGATCGGGGTGGTAGAGGATGCGAGTGATCTAAAGGGATCGCATATCGAATTACGCAAGGCGTCGGACTTCCCGCAACCAGCGCCAGTGAATCCGGAACCCGCGCATACGCGCACCGCAGTCGTGCCGGAGAGCCTGCGCGGATCGGCTCCTATTTCTCCGCCAGTTGTTGTGACCACGAACGCGGCGCAAATCATGCCGGTCTCAGCGCCATCGACTCCACCAGTTTCCACCCAGTCGCTCAACGAGCCGGTGCCGGTCAGCGAAGCCACGGAACGGGCGTTGCTGATCCAGAGTGTGAAACCTGAGTATCCGCCGGAGGCGGCGGCGCAGAAGCTGCATGGGACAGTCGTTCTGCAGGCCATCATCGGGCGCGATGGTCAGGTCGAAGATCTGAAAATCGTTCGGGGATATTTCCTGCTCGGGAAAGCGGCGATCGCCGCAGTCAAGCAATGGCATTTCCAACCTTATAGCGTCAACGGCCGGGCCGCACAGACGCAGACCGTCATCACGATCGACTTCAATCCGGCCAGTTGAACCGGCTGAGCTGTCTTCTTCGCGCTGGCCGCTCACCTTAGCCGATTCAATCTAACGGGAACGTTCGTGGTCGCCTTTGAGCTCGGGGCTCTCGGCGGGAGGCGCCGAGCCGGTTGCTTTCTTCCAGTAATCCTGAACTGCCGGGGGAAGCTTCTCGATGCGCGACAGGAATGCGGTGACTTTCCACATGTCGGCATCGGAGAGCGTCTTGTCCCATGCGGGCATCCCAGCGTAACGCACGCCACTGTGAATGATGTAGAAAACATGCCATTCGGGATCGGTGTCCGGATCGAGGATGAGATTCGGTGGTGGCGGATAGAAAGACTTGGCGAGCGTGGAAGGCTGGCGATCGATGCCTCCATGACAGAGCGCGCAATTCATCGTGTAGATCTTTATGCCCTCGATCAGGTTCTCGTCGGTCGGTGCGACAGGGTTGTTCTGGCGCGAGGCGTGGCGCTCGACGGAACTGTCGAGCGCGCTCATGGCGATTTGTGCTTCCCACTTCGATGGCGGCTTGTTGGCGCGGGTGGGAAGAAAGCCGAGCAGCGCGAGGCCAATTCCTGCGAGCAGCAGAAATGCGATCGTAAAGAGAATTCCGAGGATAAAATTCCGCATTGCAGCCCCCCAGCCATGCGTTCTGCTTTTATATATAACAGGTGTTGGTGTGCATGGCAGAAGATGCGCGGAGAGCACAATGTGTTGTTCAGGATTCAGCGTCAGCAGGTCGCGTCAATAAGAGTGCAGACGGCGCGCCTCGCGTACCAGGTCGCTTACCTTTGGGAGAAAAAATTCTTCCTGCGGCGGAGAAAATGGAACCGGTGTGTCGAGCGAAGTCAGTCGGACGATCGGCCCATCGAGCGCGTCGAAAGCCTCTTCGTGGATGATGGCGGAAATCTCTCCGGCGAGTCCTCCGGTGCGCGCGTGCTCGTGAACGATGATGACCTTGTTCGTCTTCTTGACGGTCGCGGCTATCGCCTCGCGATCGAGCGGAGAGACCGTGCGCAGATCGACGACCTCCAGTTCGATTCCTTCTTTACTTAGAATCTCGGCGGCTTCGAGCGCGGTGTAGAGCATGGCTGCGTAGGTGATCACGCTGAGATCGCGGCCCGCGCGCGCTACGCGCGCCTTGCCAATGGGCACGATGTAATCGTCGTCCGGAATTTCTTCCCTGATGCGGCGATAGAGATATTTGTGCTCGAAAAAAATTACCGGATTGTTATCGCGAATCGCGGCCTTGATCAATCCTTTCGCGTCGTAAGCCGTAGCCGGGCAGACGACCTTCAAGCCAGGAGCGTGGACGAACCACATCTCCGGATTCTGGGAATGAAAGGGACCGCCGTGCACATTGCCTCCGCTGGGGCCGCGGATGACGAGCGGGGCGGGCGCTCCCCAGCGGTAATGCGCCTTGGCGACCATGTTGACGATCTGGTTGAAGGCGCAGCCGATGAAGTCCATGAACTGAAATTCGGCAACGGGACGCATTCCGGTAAGAGACGCGCCAAAAGCAGCGCCAACAATGGCGGATTCGGCAATAGGCGTGTCGATCACGCGCTCGGCGCCGAAGCGATCGATGAAACCGTCGGTGACCTTGAAGGCGCCGCCGTAAATGCCGATATCCTCGCCCAGACAGAAGACGGTCGGGTCGCGCTCCATTTCCTCCCAGATTCCCTGGCGGATGGCTTCGAGGTAAGTCAGGGTCGGCATTGGGGGAGTGTAGCAAAAGTCAGCTTCCAGCTACTGGCTTCCAGCTTCCTGCGTTCCTACGCGGCTTCTTAGCCTCCTGGCTGAGCTCTGATTGCGCGGTAGAGGTACCCCCCACCCCCTCCGGTATAATAGAATCAATACTTTAGCGGAAATTTCCTCTCAAAGTATTGATTCTTGGTGACTTATAGACAAAGTATTGAGCGCGTGATGGTTAGCGTCGATAGCCGATTCGCGTGGCTCCTCTGTGCGGACTGGATTTTCAACGAACTCCCTATCGTCCCCTGGGCGACGGCTGGGCAACGTCAATAAGTGGCTTTGCTTTCTTAAATTGTCGGCAGTGTTTGTGGCCAAGTCAAGAATTATCGGCAAGGCCTGCGAATCGAGGCGCGCGCTGTTTCATTGTTGGAAAATCCGAGGGCACGCGAGAGACGCTCGCTTAGCCGAGGCAATATGCAGCGACACTAGTAATTTGCCCTTTGAGAGGGCTTGAGGAATCGAATGCCAACTATCGACGAACAGGTCGCGACGCCGACTGAGGGCACTACTAAGGTCTCGCCAAGAATCCTCGATCACATGGGGGGCTGCATACAACAGTTCGCCGAAATTGCCGCAAACTCGTACGATGTCGACGCGAAGGAGGTCCGAATCACCATCCACCGCAAAGTCTTGCCCCAACCGCCGAGCACTGATGGCGCACCGAAAAGACTTAAAGTAAATCGCGAACAGCGAAATCGCGTACAATTCCCTTCCTTAATCCTATGACAGTCTCAGTGCGTTCATTCGCCAAGATTAATCTCGGACTCTACATCGGCGCTCTGCGTCCGGATGGGTTCCACGAGCTGCGCACGGTGTATCAGACGATCGCGCTGCATGACGTGATTCGGGTCAGCGTCGGACGCGGGAGCGGGATTGAGATCCGGTGCGACGATCCCCGGGTGCCGCTCGATTCATCGAACACCTGCCATCGCATGGCGTCGCTAGTGATGAAGGCGATGGAGGCTCGGGGCAAAGTCACGATTGAAATTGAGAAGAGGCTGCCGGTGCAGGGGGGTCTGGGCGCAGCTTCATCCAACGCAGTGGCTACGCTGGTCGGGCTGGAAGCAGCGCTCAAACAATGGCGGGTGGTGAAAAAGCCGCTGAACGCGGTGGAGCGGCTGCGCATTGCGGCTTCCGTGGGCTCGGATCTGCCGCTGTTTCTGATTGGCGGGACGGTGCTGGGCGTGGGGCGGGGCGAAGAGGTGTATCCGCTGGCGGATCTGGCCTCGACGGCGATGGTCGTGGTTACGCCGGAAGTGGGGGTGTCGACTCCGCAGGCGTTCGCGGATTGGGATGCGCTGGTCCGGAGCGAGCGGCGCTCGGGTGCGGGGCCTAGCCCTGTCACCATACGAACAGGCACCCCCCTTGCAGTCACCAAACGAGCACGTTCCGCGCAGAAGCACCAATTGACTGAGGCGGGATCGTCCGATAGACTGTTTGAGGTTGGCTGCGCATTGTCGGCATGGCTGACTGGGTTACCTGAAGTTTTACCCAAAGTTCCACCTAACACCGGTGCTTCTGGAAGTCACAGAAGCCGGGCCGGGAGCCTGCTCTCCGACCTTGTCCGTACCGGGATTGAAAACGACTTCGAAAAAGTCGTCTTTCCGCAATCTCCCGAATTACGAGACATCAAGTGTGCGCTGGAGCGCTCGGGCTCGCGATACGCAGCGCTCTCCGGGTCTGGGTCGAGCTTGTATGGGCTGTTTCGGTCTCCGGCGGAGGCGGTTGCGGCGGCCAAGCGGCTGCGGAAGCAGGGGCTGCGGGCGGTCGCTACGCGGACGTTGACGCGGCGCCAGCATTGGAAATCGGGCTTTCGGCTGTAGGCTTTGGTCTCTCGGTGCGGGAGTTTTCAAGTTTCTTGTTTGCGGAACGTTTTGGATTCGGCATACTAGTCATTAGCCACTCACCACAGGCTTTTGGGCCGTCGACTAATGGTAGGTCAAGTGCCTTTGGAGCACTTTGTCTAGGTTCGAATCCTAGCGGCCCAGCCAGAAAAGTAGTTCTCAGTTGCCAGTTCTCAGTCCTCAGTCGAGACACTGGAGCCCCAGGACTGAGGACTTCGAGCGAGACCAAGTTTTTGAAGACCACGCTTTGAACAAAAAGTTTTGAAACAGCAGGGTTTTTGAAAATCAGGAACTGAGAACTTCATTATGGCGACTGCGACCACGACTGCGGAGAAGATGGAAAAAAAGCCCACTCCGGACGAGAAGACAGAACGCAAGCCTCAGCGGGCCCGGGTCGACGACCGGTTCAAAGTTTTTTGTGGAACCGCCAACGAGGCGTTGTGCGATGAAGTCTGCGCGTTTCTTGGTCTGACGCGCGGGCAGGCACTGGTAACGCGCTTCAAGGACGGCGAAGCGTACGTCCAGATTCAGGAGAATGTGCGCGGGGCCGACGTTTTCGTCATGCAACCCACCTGCCAGCCGGTGGACATGCATCTGATGGAATTGCTCTTGATGATGGATGCGCTGAAGCGCGCTTCGGCGCGGCGTATTACGGCGGTGATTCCGTACTTTGGGTATGCGCGACAAGATCGCAAGGATAAGCCGCGAGTGCCGATTTCGTCGAAGCTGGTGGCGGACCTGCTGACGACGGCAGGAGCGGATCGCGCGCTGGTGGTGGATTTGCACGCTCCGCAGTTGCAGGGGTTTTTCAATATTCCGGTGGATCATTTGTTTGCGTCCCCGGTGCTGGTGGATTATTTCAGGAAGCTGGAACTGCCGAATCTGACAGTGGTTTCTCCGGACGCGGGTGGCGTGGAGCGCGCGCGTTTCTTCGCGAAGAAAGTCGATGCGGCGCTGGCCATCGTGGACAAACGCAGGGTGGAAATGAATGTGGCGGAAGTGATGAACGTGATCGGCGATGTTCACGGACGCACTTGTCTCATCATCGACGATCTGATTGACACGGCGGGGACGCTGGTGAAGGTGGCGCAGGCTCTGGTGCAGAATGGCGCGAGCAGCGTGTATGCGTGCTGCACGCATCCGGTGCTCTCGGGGCCGGCAGTGGAGAATCTGGTGAACTCGCCGATCACCGAAGTGGTGGTGACGGACACAATTCCGCTGAGCGAAGAAGCGAAGCAGGTATCGAAGATCAAGGTGCGATCGATTGCCGGGCTGATTGGGCGGGCGATTCAGTCGATCCACGAAGAAACGTCGGTGAGCAGATTATTCATTTAGGAAGGTCGTTAGTCGTCGGTCGTTCGCGATTCGCGACGCAGAGTGTTTACTAGCGACCATCGACGAACGACCAACGACGAATTAAACGAAGGACGGAAAAGGAATTATGGCTACAGCAACGGATACCAGCATTCTGGAAGCGCAGAAGCGCGAACCGGGCAACAAGAACGCAGCGCGGCGTGTGCGCGTGGCGGGGAAGATTCCCGCGGTAGTCTACGGCGCGGGCAAGGATGCTGCGCCGGTCGCGGTCGATCCGCGGCAAGTGCTGCGCATTCTGAGGTCGGAGAGCGGACACAACACGATTTTCGACCTGGCGCTCGACAGCGATCGGGTGAAGGCCATGATCGTGGATTGGCAATTCGAGCCCATCAAGGGCAAGTTGCTGCACGTCGACCTGAAGCGCATCGCGATGGACAAGAAACTGACCGTTACCGTCCCGGTGGTGCTGAAGGGTGAAGCGGCAGGCGTGAAGCAGGAAGGCGGAATTCTCGAGCAGATTCTGCGTGAAATCGAAATTGAATGTCTCCCGGCCGATATTCCGAAATCGATCGAGGTCGATGTCAGCCATCTGACGTTTGGCGTGGAAGTGCGCGTGAAGGATCTGCCGCACAGCGACAAGCTCAAGTTCCTGACGGAAGAGAACCAGATGATTGCGCACATCACTTCGGTGAAGGAAGAAGTGGTGGCAACACCCGAGGCAGCGGCTGCGGAAGCGGGAGCGGCTCCGGCTGAGCCTGAGGTCATCAAGAAGGGCAAGCAGGAAGTTGAGGGTGAAGACGCGGCCGAGGGCGATAAGGGCAAGGGTAAGGCTGAGCCCAAGGCTGAGAAGAAAGATAAGAAATAGTGGAGGGACGGGCGCCATCGCCCGTCCTAAAGCTGCGAGCCACGGGCCGCGAGCCACGAGCCAACAGCTGGAAGCTATGAGCTGACTTGCGTGAAACTGATCGTCGGTTTGGGCAATCCTGGAATCGAATACCAGTTCACGCCTCACAATCTTGGGTTCCTGGCGATTGATCGCATCGCCAATGACCTGGGGATTGAGGTTCGCAATCGCCAATGCCGCGCGCTCACTGCGCGGGCCGCGATTGCGGGTGTCCCGGTGATCCTGGCCAAGCCGGAAACCTACATGAACCTGAGTGGGCTTTCGGTGCGGGAACTGGTGGCGGAACATCAGGTCGAAGTGAAGAGCGACCTGCTGGTGATTTACGACGAGCTTGATCTGGCGCTGGGGACGATGCGTATCCGGCAACGGGGGAGTTCGGCGGGGCACAACGGAATGGAGTCCATTCTGGGGGCGCTCGGGACGGATGAGTTTTTGCGGATCCGGCTCGGAATTGCGCCGGATCACAAGGTGGGCGATGGTGCGAGGTATGTGCTGGCGCCTTTCCGCAAAGCGCAGGATGCGCTGGTCGACGAGATGCTCGACAAAGCGGCGCTGGCGGTAGAAGTGATTTTGAAAGAAGGCCCGGCGGCGGCAATGAACCGCTTCAACCGCAAGAATGAGGCGGGAGAGGATCCGGCGGCAGAGCAATAGCAAGGAAGAGCAGCGGTCCGGGTAAGTTTGGCAGCAGAGAAGTTTTGGAGAGAGCGAATGAATCGTAGCTATGAGTTGATGTTTATCGTCCGGCCTGACATGGTCGATGAGGATTTGAACAAGCTGGTCTCGACGCTGGAGTCGACTGTGACCTCAGCGGGTGGAACGGCCAAGGCGGAAGTCTGGGGCAAGCGGCGGCTCGCTTATAAGGTCTCGAAGTTCAACGACGGGATTTTTGTGTTGCTCATGATTGAGGGCACGGGCGCCATCATCCACGAAGTGGAGCGGCGCTTGCGCGTGACGGAGCAGGTGATCAAGTTCCTGAGCGTGCGGACCGACGAAGAGCTGAAGCGGCTGGACAAGATCAAGAAGCTGCGGGACGCGAAGAAGAAGACGAGCACGGCTCCAGCGGTCGCGACAACGGCTCCAACTCCTGCCCCGGCTCCAGTTCCGGTTACGCCGGAAGTGGGGACGGAAACGGCACCCGCTCCGACTATTGTTTAGTGACGGCGTTTTAGCTCGTGCCGGACGGGGCAGAGCCCCATTACCCCACGAGCGGTTCTAGAGATCCCAGAGTTTTTGTTAAGGAGCTATATGGCAGAAGAAACGAAAGCACCAGGCGCGTCGGCGGAATCCAGCGGCGGATCCAGCAGGCCGGAAGGACGGCCCGAGCGCAGCAGCAGTGATCGCGGAGGACCTCGCGGTCCACGGCCAGGCGGTGGACCGGGTGGTCCTCGCGAAGGCGGTCGCAAGTATTTCCGGCGCAAGAAAGTCTGCAAGTTCTGCGTCGAGAAAATCGAAGCGGTCAATTACAAGGACGTACGTCTGCTGGCGCAGTTCGTGGCGGAGAGCGGCAAGATTACTCCGCGGCGTCTGACGGGCGTATGCACGCCGCACCAGCGCCGGTTGTCCAGAGCGATCAAGCAGGCGCGCAACATTGCTTTGCTGCCGTTTGCAGGACGCGCACAGTAAATGGAGACCGTCGTCGGTCGTTCGTCGTTAGTCGTTCGCGGTGCATTGCCAGAGTAAGGCACTGTGAGCTGCCAAGACTTGCGAACGACCAACGGCTAGCGACGAACGACGAGATTCTTACGAAACGGAGTCATTCATGGAAGTCATTCTCAAAGAAGATGTGCCGAAGTTAGGCAATCGCGGCGAAGTGGTAAAAGTCGCCGAAGGATACGGGCGGAATTTTCTGCTGCCCAGGAAGCTTGCGATCGAGGCCACGATTGCGAACAAGACCGTCATCGAGCAGATGAAGGCTGCCGCAGTGCGGCGCTCGGCCAAGGAGAAATCCGAAGCTGAGGCGTTGGCCAAGCAGTTTGACGGCCTCGAGGTGTCGTTTACGCGCAAGTCGGGCGAGAACGATCAGCTGTTCGGATCGGTGACGGCGGGCGATATTGCCGAGGGACTCGAGAAAAAGAGCTTCCACATCGACCGGCGCAAGATCCAGTTGCACGAGCCGCTCAAAACCGTAGGCGAGTTTATTGTGCCGATCAAGCTGCACAAGGATGTGACCACGCATTTGAAGGTGATCGTCGCGAAGGAACCAGTGGAAGAATAGCCGGTCTGATCGAGGGACCGGCACACTGCCCGTCCCTCTGTCGCCCCGCCCTGGACGACGCAAGGCCTCGCATCCTTCCGCAGGGTCCGCATCAATCTCTCTCTAGTCCGAAGAACCGCTCTACTTTTCTCAGATCTGTTGTCTTGGCGTAGTTCGGCAGGCTTTCTACAAACACTTTTCCGTACGATTTCTTCAGGATGCGGTTGTCGAGCAGCGCCAGCAGGCCGCGATCGTGGAGCGAGCGGATCAGGCGTCCGAAGCCTTGTTTCAGCGTGATGACCGCGCTGGGAACCTGGTAGTCGCTGAAGGCATGGCCGCCCGCGCCGTCGATCATCTTGACACGCGCCGCTACCACCGGGTCGCTGGGCACGGCAAAGGGCAGGCGATCGATAATCACGCAACTCAGTTGCTCTCCTTGCACATCGACGCCCTGCCAGAACGATGATGTGCCGAAAAGCACGGCGTGCGGAGTCAGGCGAAACTCCTCGAGCAGTGCCGACTTGGGCGCGTCTCCCTGTTTGAGCATGGGGAACTCAATCACTCCGAGCAGCCGGTCGTAGATGTCGTTCATCTGCGCGTAGCTGGTGAAAAGCACGAAGGCGCGGCCGCGAGTAATTTCCAGCAGGCGGCGGATTACGGCGGTCGCCTGCGGCGCGAATTGCGGCGTGCGCGGATCGGGGAGATCGGGCGGAACGTAGAGAATCGCCTGGCTTGCGTAGTCGAAGTGCGAAGGGACGATCAGATCGTGCGCGTGGTCGATTCCGAGTCGCTGACGGATGTAATCGAAGCCGCCGCCAACCGCAAGCGTCGCGGAAGTGAGGACGGCCGTTTCCATTTTTGACCAAAGGCACTCGCGCAGAATCTGGCCGACCTCGATGGGCGTCGCTTGCAGAAAGACGTTGCTGCGACCTCCCGACATTTTGTCGTCCGCAGATTTGCGGCGGCCTGTATTCGCAGAAGAGCGAAAGCCGCGGCGCTCGATCCAGAAAACCGTGTTTGGATTTTCGTCTTCCATCACGAAGCGGAGTTGCACCTGCAGTTGCTGGGCCCGCCGGGCAAGCGTGAAGACTTCGTCCGGCTTTTGCGGGAGTTGCTCGAACTCCGCGACCAGCCGGGTGAGCGCCTGGTTCAGCGCCAGGAATTCTTCTCCATTTTCTTCGAGGAATTCGGGGCGAGTATCGAAGGCCATGCGTCCCTCTTGGGATGGCAGGAGCGAGAAAAATAGTTGCGAACGCTCGCGCAAGGATTGGATCGCGCCCGACATCTGCGGGGTATAGAGCTTCTCGCGCTGCAGCAGATTTTCACAGTCGCGGGCCAGTTCGTCCATGCGCAGGTTGCTGACGGAGATGCCAAAGTAGTTGCCAGCGACCTCTTCGAGCTCATGGGCCTCGTCGAAAATCACCGCGCCACATTCGGGGAGAACTCCCGCGTCGGGCGCGCCGTCGGCCTCAAGTTTGATGGCGAGATCGGCGAAGAAGAGGTGATGGTTGACGATGATGATGTCGCTTTCGGCGGCGCGGCGGCGCATCTCGGTTATGAAGCAGCGATCATACTCTTTGCACTTCTGGCCGAGGCAGGTGTCGGCGCGCGCGTCGAGCTTGTGCCAGAGGGCGCTCGCCTCGGGCAGTTCGGCGAGTTCGGCCCGGTCCCCAGTGTGCGTGGTTTTTTCCCAGGCGGCGATGGCGCGATATTGTTCGATCTCGTCAAGGCCGCTCAGTACCGGTTGGTCGGTGAGGTCGTAAAGCTTCTTGCGGCAGAGATAATTGTTGCGGCCCTTCATGTAGCAGACGGAGAGCTTGCCCTCCTGGTCGCCGATGAGGGCGCGCTCGAGAAAAGGAACGTCTTTGTAGTAAAGCTGCTCCTGAAGATTTTTCGTTCCGGTCGAGATGATGACGCGCCTGCCGGAGCGGATTACTGGCAGCAGATAGGCCAGCGTTTTGCCGGTGCCTGTGCCCGCTTCGACAATCAGGTGGCGCCGTTCACCGAGGGCTTCCTCTACCGATTGCGCCATTTGCAATTGGCCGCGGCGGAATTCGTAGGCGGGGTGGGATTTGGAGAGCACACCTCCGGGACCGAAAAACTGGTAGAGCGAGAATCCGGCGCTGGAGGCGGTATGCGAGGAAGAGGCCACGGAGTCTCTATAATAAACAGTTCTCAGTTCTTCGTTGTTTAGTTCTCAGTTCTAGGTTCGCAGTTCCCAGTGAAACAGGCTTCCGCAAACTCGATGACATCGCCTCTACTCGCTATCGTCGGGCGACCAAATGTGGGGAAATCCACCTTGTTTAACCGGCTGACTGGGTCGCGGCGCGCGATTGTTGGCGATGAGCCGGGGATTACGCGCGATCGTCTCTATGGCGAGGCGGAGTGGCGTGGCCGCGAGTTTCGGGTTGTCGATACGGGCGGCATTGTCACCGACGACAAGGAATTTATTCCGGCGGAAATTTTTCGACAGGCCCGGGTTGCGCTCGAGGAGGCCGCCGCCATTGTGATGGTGGTGGACGGGCGTACCGAGATCGCCGCTCCCGACATGGAGCTGGCGCGGCACCTGAACAGGACCGGCAAACCGCTGTTCCTGGCAGTGAATAAAGCGGACTCCGACAGGCAGTTTGGCATCGCAGGCGAGTTTCACCGGCTGGGCATTCGACAGGTATTTCCAATTTCCGCCGAGAACGGGCGCGGGCTGGACGATTTGCTGGATGCGCTTCTGGAGGTGCTCCCGGCCGCCAGCACGAACATTGGGGACACCGGGGAAAACGCCGCGTGGGCCGACGCTCCTGCGATGAGTGCGCGGCGGAAGAATGCGCCCGCAAAGGCCGCCCGCGGCAGGAATGCTTCGCGAACGCGCGTTGATCTGCCTCAGGTTCCGGAAGATGCGGAGGCTGCGGATCTCGATGACTCTGCGCGCGAGCCGGTCGACGAGAACACTCGCCTCCCAGGGAAAGATTCACGAGAAGGTGAAGACGCGGGCGACAACGCAGCCGAAGAGGCTCAAACTCGTGAGATCAAGGTTGCCATCATCGGGCATCCGAATGTCGGGAAGTCGACGCTGCTGAACCAGCTTACCGGCACATCGCGCTCCATCGTCTCACCGATCCCGGGAACCACGCGGGATGCGGTTGACGAAGTGATGGAATACCACGGTCGCCAGATTCGATTTATCGATACGGCGGGCATCCGGCGCAAGGGCAAGACCCGGCTGATGGCCGAGAAACTTTCGGTGGTGATGTCGCGGCGGCACCTGGAGGCGGCCGACATCGCGCTCTTCATGGTCGATGCGACCGAAGGCGTCAGCGGCCTTGATGCCACGATTGCGGGGTACGCGCACGAGAGCGGGCGCTCGGTGATTATCGTCGTCAACAAGTGGGACCTGGTGACGACCGGCGAGAAGCGCGCCATCAGCCAGTCGAAGGCGGCGCGCATTCAGGATGCGAAACGTCCCCAGGATCGCAAGCTGTATGAGGAGCGGCTACGCTACGGGCTCAAGTTTCTCAGTTATGCTCCCATCGTTTTTATTTCGGCGCACACGGGCAGGGGGACGGAGAAAATTCTGCCTTTGATCGAGAAGGTCGCGGCCGAACGGCGCAAGCGCGTGACGACCGGAGAGATGAACCGGTTCCTGCGAACGATCGATTTTGACCGCGCCTCGGTGCCGGTGAGCAAACGCGTGCGGATTTATTACATGACGCAGGCGGCAGTGGCTCCGCCTACGTTTGTGCTGTTTACCGACCGGCCAGTGAAGCTGCATTTTTCTTATGAGCGGTTTCTTGAGAATCAGATTCGGGCGGCGTTTGGATTTATGGGGTCGCCGATCTGGATCAAGAACCGGGCTCGGAATTGAGGTTGTGCGGGAGCGGAGCTTTGCGCTGTTTGACAAGGCCGAGCCTCTTCACCACGTGCAGAGTACGTTATCACGCGGCCTAAGGGGTGCAGTTCTATTCCGTTTCTTTCGCTAGCCCGCCATCGGCGCATGCTTCCCGTCTTCGGTCAGCAGTCCCACGCGATCCACTCCGGCGGTGCGAGCAAGCGCGATTACGTCGGCCACGTCCTGGAAGTCGGTGTCGTCGTCGGCTTCGATGAAAGCAATGCGTTCTACCCTGATCGCGAAGATATCCCGAAGACGGTCGCGCAGGCGATCCCATTCCACAGTTTCTTCGTTTACGGTCACGCGCGGATGGTCGAGATCCTTGTCTCCAGGCTTGGCCTGATGGACTCGAATCACAATGGTCCGATCGGGCGGAGGAATGTTCTTAGGCGTTACAGGAGCGGGTTGTGGGACCTCCGCGGTCAGGCCCGTCGGCCTTTGTTCGATCACCACGACCATGAAAATAATGATCAGCACCAGCAAAACGTCAATCAGAGGCGTGACGTTCATTTGGGGCGAGTTGGGGCCACCGCCTGCCGAGAATGCCATGGAAATTTCTCCTCGTTGAATCGGCACGCGCGTGTCTTGAATGGATTGGACACCCCGTCGACGCTGAGAGTTCCCGGCGAGCGGATTGACCCGCTAGAAGGGACCGAGCCCCGGCAACTCACGAGCCGAGCCCCGCCGGCGCTACGTTCTTAACCTCTGGGTTCCGCGTCTGGCGGCGGTAGCGGCGGCTCAGGCGCCGGCGGCTCGGACTGCGGAGGTCCGGAAGTAGAAGACTCGAGCACCGGGGGCAATTGAGGGGCAGGAGGTGGGGGATTTAACAGCACGTCCAGCCGGGGATATCGGGCTGCGAAGAAATAAATCGAAAACGCGGGGAAGAAGACCGTCGCAGGCACGTTCACCAGCGCGATCACATAAATCAGGAAGACCAGCAGCACGCTCCCGATAATCACTGTGAGACTTACGGTGGCCACGTCCCATGCCATGCCCGCAGCATGGGCTGCGATGACAGCAACTACCGCCGGCGCCACCAGGATCACGATTGGGATGATCGCGAGAATGCCGAACAGAATGGCGGCTGCGATCGCGAGTACGAATTTCAGCAGCAGGTAAACCGCGAATCTCCCGGGCTCGGGGCGGATCAGGGAGAGCAAACGGCTCCAGCCATCGGCGAAATCGACTTCCTCCAGCGCCATGACGGGCACGAGAAAATCTTTCGCGAGTATTTGAACAGCCCCGGCCAGCAGCGCAAAGACAAGAATCAACCCGAAGAGCAGAAGTGCTCCCAGGATCGTCCGCGCTATATGTTGCTGCAGATCGTGGAACCAGCCGAGCGCGGCCGCGACCGCCAAAGGCACCCCGATCAGGACTCCAAGGAAGAGGAATTGCGCGATCAGAAAGACGATTTTCCAAAGAAAATATTTCCGGCCCACGCGATGCCAGCGTTGCCAGCCTTCGGAGATCGAGCAGCGCTTGCGGAGAACGGAGTCGAAAAGGATGAAGCGGAAGACGCTGCTGATGTACAGAAAGATGAAGAAGAGAATGATTGCAATAAATACGAGGGCAAGAATCAGACCGGCGAATTGAGCGATGCGGGCGGGATCGAAGTGTGACGGGTTGATCTGTGAGAAAGATGTCTCGATGAACCGGTTGCTCTTGTGCGGATGAGTGGAGAGCGGGAAGTGGAACTTGCCCGTACTGCATCCGCCGGAGCTCAGTTCCGCGGCCAGAATTCCGACCAGCGCGAGGCGCGCCCACTGTCCGAAGCGAAAGGGGCGGAAGAGTTGATCGCGAGTGTGCTGAATGGCGGGCTGGACGCAATCGACGGCGGAAGTAGGCACGGCGCAATCCTCGGTGGACACCTGCACCCCGAAAGGGGAGCGCTTCTCAGGTCAAGCCAACCTTATCACGCCGCATTAATCGGCGGCGGGAACATTCGCGCTGTTGATGCGACTTGACCACTTATCGAATTCACGCAGAGCGATCTCGCACTGCAGGCGATGGCGCTCTTTGCGGTCGCGGACGCGCTTTTCGAGCGCGGGCAGAAGGTCGAAGGTGATGTTTGCCGGCTGAAAGTTACGGCTATCCGCCTGGGTGATGTAATGGACGAGCGATCCGAAGGCCGAGGCCCGCGGCGGCGCAATCGGCTCCGCCCCGCTGGCCAAGGCTGCCGCGTTGATGCCTGCCATCAGGCCAGTCGCGATCGATTCAACGTAGCCTTCGACTCCGCAGATCTGGCCTGCAAACAGAACTTGCGGGTGGGCCTTCATCTGGAGGGTCGGGGTTAGCAGGCTTGGAGCATTGATGTAAGTGTTGCGGTGAATCTGTCCGTAGCGCAAAAAACGCGCATGTTCGAGGCCGGGAATCAGGCTGAGGACGCGCGCCTGCTCGCCAAACTTGAGGTGATTCTGGAAGCCGACGAGGTTGTAGGAATCGGCGCGGAGATTTTCCTGGCGCAATTGCACGACAGCGTAGGGCCTTCTGCCGTTGCGGGGATCGATCAGGCCTACGGGTTTCATGGGGCCGAAGCGTAATGTGTCGCGGCCGCGGCGCGCGATTTCTTCGATCGGCAGGCAGCTTTCAAAATAGTTCAGGTTCTCCCAATCTTTTTGCTCGACCGATTGGGCGGCGATCAGGGCGTCGTAGAACACGTCGTATTCTTCTTTCGACATGGGACAGTTGATGTAATCGGCGGAGCCCTTGTCGTAGCGGGCCGCCATATAGACCTTGCTCATGTCGATCGAATCGGCTTCGACGATGGGACTGATGGAATCGAAGAAATAGAGGTTGTGGGGCGCGGGCGCGCCCGACCGCGTGTCGCTGGTTGCGGAATCGGCTTGCAATGCCGAAGTTGAGCTAAGCCGTGCGATCTCTCGCGCTAAAGCGTCCGAGGTCAGCGGGCCGGTGGCAATTAAAGTTAGGCGGTGGGAATCGATTTCGACTGCTTCTTCGCGACGGATCGCAATTAAGGGCTGGTTCGCGATTGCGGCAGTCACCTTAGCGGAAAATTCCGCGCGATCCACCGCCAGCGCGTGGCCGGCTGGAACGGCTGTGGCGCGGGCGATCTCAAGCAGCAGCGATCCAGCGCGGCGCATTTCCTCCTTGAGAAGCCAGGGCGCGGTGTTTTCGCTGTCAGACTTCAGGGAATTCGAGCAGACTAACTCGGCGAAGTCGGCGGTCTGATGGGCGGGAGTAGCGCGCTTGGGACGCATCTCGAAAAGGTCCACGGGGATGCCCCGGCGCGCGCATTGATAAGCGGCTTCGCATCCGGCCAGGCCAGCGCCGACAATGCGGATTTTGTTCCTCGTATCTGCTCTCACGGAATCCATTTTCTATGAATGATAGTCGCACAGCGGCCTCGGTCGGGGCAGAGCGCCGTCACGACACGAGCTTCGCTCACATCAGAGGATGAGTCGTTCGTCTCCTACTCGCCTGGTTACGCGTTCGCGGTCGAGATATTCGAGTAATGGGATGGCGTATTTGCGGCTGACTCCGGTGATGTCTTTGAAGCGGGCTACGTCGATTTTTGGCGTTACGGGCTTCAGCGCCGTGATTTTCTGCCGCAGGGCGGAGAGCGCTTCCTGGTGAAAAACCAGTTCTTCTGAAATTTTGACGAGCACTTTGTCGCGGAGCAGCAGGGTTACGATTTTTTGCGCGCGAACCTTGTCCACCCTTAATCCTGCAAGCACATCTTTGAGGGCTGGAACCTTGAGGCCGGCGGAGTGGAATGCATGCTCGATCGTCTTCTTCGACTCGGATTCATCGTCTTTCATCGAGACTCCGCGACCGGGCGCGTGTACGAGTTCGCCCGCGAGCCCCAGCTCCTTGTCGGCGGTCGATCTGGTTAGCGCGGCTGCGAACACCTCCGGGCCGAGGCCGACGCGGTCGCGCAGTTCTTCCTTGCTCATGCCCGCGACCAGGGGATTCGCGTCGTGAAAATTCCGGACGGCTTGCAGCATGTTCGCGCCTGCTTGCGCGAATGCCTCCGGAGAAATCAGCACTCCGGCACAGCGCAGCAAGCCCGCTGGGGCGGCTAATTTCTCGATCTGCGTCCGCCGAAGGTTCATCTGCGCGGTGGCTGCGTTCAGGGCAAAGCCTTCGGTTCCAGTCCGCGCCACGCGCGCGAGCAGGGCTTGTTCTGGTGAAGCTTGCAACATTGTCTGCAAGAATTTGGTGACTTGTTCGCGGCTTCGCCTGCGGATCGGTGGCGACGAGTCGAGCACAATTCCTCCGCCGATTGTTATCACCGGTGAAAATTGGCGGATGATGAATCGGTCGCCGGGGAGCAGCAAACCCGGCTCCGCCAACCTGAGCTGCGCGAACGCTTCCTCGCCCGGCTTCAATTGGCGGGTCGCGTGCAGGCGGACTTCGGCGATCGTCTCCATGGTGTAGGCATGAAAGTGGACGCGCGCGCCGTCTTTCAACGCGTTTGCCGAGGCGAGCAGCATGAGTTGCGCGTCGAGGCGCGAAGTTGCATTAAACGTGTCGACACTCGCCAGCGTCATGCCCCGCGCCAGCTCTGAGGTAGAAACGCTGGCGAGATTTAACGCGGTGCGTTGTCCGGCAATCGCGGTTTCGGCTTGCGAGCCATGGACTTGCACACCGCGAATTCGTGGGCGATGGCCTGCGGGAAATACTTCCAGCTCTTCATCTTTCTTTATCGTTCCGGCGACCAGGGTTCCGGTCACGACCGTTCCAAAACCTTTCATGGTGAACACGCGATCGACCGGGAGCCGGGTAAGCGCGGCCGAATCTTTGGTGCTCACCTCCGAAGCGATTCGTGCCAGCGCTGTCTTCACGTCGTCCAGGCCGGCGCCGGTGAGCGAACTGGCGGCCACAATCGGCGAGTGCGCCGGATCGAGGAACGACCCGCGCAAAAAGTCCGCGACCTCGAGGCGCACGACCTCGAGCGTATCGGCATCGACCGCATCCGATTTAGTAAGAACTGTGAGGCCGCGCCGGACGGCCAGCAGACGGCAGATGTCGAAGTGTTCACGAGTCTGCGGCTTGATGCCTTCATCCGCGGCGATCACCAGAACCACGAGGTCGATGCCGCCGACTCCGGCGAGCATATTGCGCACAAAACGCTCGTGGCCGGGAACGTCGACAAAACCGAGGCGCAGGATCTCGCCGTTGGGCGCGGGCAATTCGAGGTGGGCAAATCCGATGTCGATGGTGATGCCGCGCCGTTTTTCTTCTTCCAGGCGATCGGCGTCAATGCCGGTCAGAGCCTTCACCAGGGACGTTTTGCCGTGATCAATGTGGCCGGCTGTGCCTACGATTACGGATTTCACGCGCAAACAGTATAGACGGGCCGGAGCTGGGTCCCTCTTATCGCCAATGCTTGAGCCTCGGCCACAGGTCTGCCAGGGTTCCGAATTTCGCACCGCGGCAGATATAGAACGAGAGGCCATCCTCCAGCGCGTAGGGATTATGGGGCGAGTCGCCCACATATTCGACACTCTGGAAAAGAGTCGCCAGGCGTTCGCGCTCGTCGTCGAGCACGATCAGGCAGTTGCCCGCATATCCGCGAGGCCCCCACAGCCACCATGACTGGTGCCCGCTCAGCGCGGAGGGCAAGCCGTATCTGGGCCCCAGAAAATCGATGGCTCCGGCCTGGCCGTAATCCTGCGCGAAGA
Source organism: uncultured Acidobacteriaceae bacterium (assembly GCA_963838315.1). Taxonomy (GTDB): domain Bacteria; phylum Acidobacteriota; class Terriglobia; order Terriglobales; family Acidobacteriaceae; genus Acidiflorens. The sequence continues at coordinate 203,642 of CAWIQW010000010.1, read as the reverse complement.
TCCCGCAGTCTTTGCGAGCGCTGGCCGGGATGCTGTTCCAGACGTCGGCAGTCTTCTGTACGATCTCAGTCCATCCGAACTGGTCGGCGTAATGTTGCGGAAGCGCCACGCGTTCGTGGCTGTGCTCACTGCGCGGCACTTTAATCGGCAGCCGGTTCATATAGGGGATGAATTGATCGACCGGAAGGATGGGGATTGCCAATGGTGCGAAGACGGCTCCTCCGATCAGCAACAGGCCAACCAGCGCGGGCTTCAGCCAACCTTGACGGATACGATTGATGCCATCATCGACCAGCACGCAGCCAGCGGCCAGGTAGACGGGATATATCGGAGCGAAATAGTAATTTTTCCCTTTGAGCACAACGAAAACCGCGAAGCCAACCAGATATGCCCATCCCAGAAAACGATATTGCCGGAAGCGCCGGGCAACGAAGAACGAGATGACGCCCGCGATCCAGATCGGCGAGGAGCCAGGGTAGAGGAGCAGAATCTGCTGGGAGAAATATTGCCAGGGCGAAAGGACAACATCGCGTCCTTCGGCCTTGATGTTGTGCATCAACTGGACAAAGGGCCAGTCGTTGAAGATATTCCACAGAAGGTTCGGCAAGATGATGAGAAGCGCGGCCAGGCCCCCGAGCCACATCCACTTGCTGAGCAAGAACCGGCGCTCGCCGGTCAGAAGGAGGCCGACCACAATGGCGAAACCGAGCACGAGGATGGAATACTTTTCCTGTAATCCGATTCCGGCCACAACCCCAAACCAGAGCCAGTACCGCGGCTCGTCGTATTTAGCGGCCAGAATTGCGAAGTAAATGCAACCCGTCCAGAGCAGCACTTCAAGATCACAATTGGAGGTGAGCAGGCTGCCCCCTGACAAGTAGATGGGCGCGATCAGGACGGTGATCGCGGTCAGGGCCATGGCAAACCGTTTGCCGCCCAGTTCACGGGCGATCACGCCGGCCAGCACAATGAGTGCGGCACTGGAGAGCGCTGGCAAGAGCCGCACGCTGCGGAGGGAGTCCCCGAAGATCGCAAGAAATATCCTGCTGAGTACGGGAAGCAGTGGCGGCTGGTCGACATAGCCCCATGCGAGATGACGGCCGCAGATGATGTAATCGAATTCGTCCCGGAAATAGCCATAGCGGCCGTTGCAGATCACGTGCAGCACAAAGCCGGCAAGAGCGATTCCCCAGACGGCAAGCATGCCGCTGCTTTGGGAGCCTTCCTCGACAGGTACGGGCCGTGTGATCGCCGACTCAATCATGGTGTTGTTCATACTACGAGATTCGTCTGGTCGGGGCTCTGATCCCGTGACAAAGGGGTGGGCCAATTTTCAGGGTGGTGGCCGCGCCGCGGCACGACCGTAAAATATATACATCAACTCATCCCCGAGGTTCCCCATGTAAAAATCTACTCAAGATGCGACAATAGAAGTTCCCACCATGACCACTGCAGCGATTTCTGCCATTACACCCGAGATAATCCGGGAGCACGGGCTTACGCCTGACGAATTTGAAAAGATCAAACAGCTCCTGGGCGGGCGCGAGCCGACCGTGACCGAACTCGGCATCTTCAGCGTGATGTGGAGCGAGCACTGCTCCTATAAGTCGTCGCGCGTGCACCTTAAGCGGCTGCCAACGCGCAGCAAGCTGGTGCTGCAGGGCCCCGGAGAAAATGCCGGAATCGTCGATATTGGCGACGGCTGGGCTTGCGCCTTCAAGATCGAGTCGCACAATCATCCGTCGTTTATCGAGCCGTTTCAGGGAGCGGCGACCGGTGTGGGTGGAATTCTGCGCGACATCTTCACGATGGGCGCACGACCCGTCGCGGTGATGGACTCCCTGCGGTTCGGCCCGATCTCTGATGGAGCTGCTACTCGATCTGCCGCCACACAAACCACCTCCACTCAAGCTGAGATTCACAAGAATCATTCCGTGATGGAGGGCGTGGTCAGCGGAGTGGCATCCTACGGGAACTGTTTTGGCGTCCCTAACCTCGGGGGCGAAGTTAAGTTTGAGCCCTGCTACTCCGGCAATCCTCTGGTGAACGCTTTTGCGCTTGGATTAGTGCGGCGCGACCAGATTTTTTATGCGCGCGCGGCGGGCGAGGGCAATCCCGTTATTTACGTTGGCTCGAAGACCGGACGCGACGGCATTCACGGCGCGACCATGGCGAGCGAAGAGTTCAGCGAGGGGTCCGAGGCCAAGCGTCCCAATGTGCAGGTGGGCGATCCGTTCCTCGAGAAGCTCTTGCTGGAGGCCTGCCTGGAAGCCATGCAGACGGGCGCCATTGTTGGCATTCAGGATATGGGCGCGGCCGGGCTTACCTGCTCCACCTGTGAAATGGGAGCTCGAGGGGGCACAGGCATCGAGATTGAACTGGATCGTGTTCCCCAGCGGGAAACGGGAATGACTCCCTACGAAATTATGCTGAGCGAATCGCAGGAGCGCATGTTGCTGGTCGCGCAAAAGGGTCGCGAAGACGAGGTCTTCCGCGTATTTGAGAAGTGGGGACTCGATGCGGTGGAAGTGGGCCGCGTCACCCGGGATGCGAAGATGCGCGTGCTGCAGCATGGAGAGGTTGTCGCGGAAATTCCGAATGCCGCGCTGACCGATGATGCGCCCGTCTACCAGCGTCCGCTGGCGCGCTGGGAGCCGCCGGTGGAACGCGACATGCCGGAACACATACATCTGGCAGAAAGCGGCGATTTCACGGCGCAACTCAAGCGCCTGCTCGCCAGTCCTAACATCTGCTCAAAGCGCTGGGTGTGGCAGCAATACGATCACATGGTGCAGACCAATACCGTCGACGCTCCGGGCTCGGGCGATGCGGGCGTGATTCGCATCAAAGGTTCGAAGCGAGGGCTGGCGATGGCGCTCGACGGGAACGGTCGGTGGTGTTATCTCGATCCCCGGCTGGGCGCGATGCACGCGGTTGCCGAAGCGGCGCGCAAAGTGGCGTGCGCCGGAGCGACTCCGATTGGCGCTACCAATTGCCTGAACTTTGGCAATCCTGAGAAACCGCACATCATGTGGCAGTTCTCGCAGGTGATCGACGGAATCACCAAGGCCTGCGAGGAACTCGATACTCCGATCACGGGCGGCAACGTCAGCTTTTATAACGAAACTCTGGGCGAGGGAATTTATCCGACGCCGGTGATTGGGATTGTTGGCCTGCTCGAAGATGTACACAAGGCTGTGAAGATGCACTTCGCGAAGCCGGGACGGACGGTTGTACTGCTGCGCGCCAATGATCCGGGAGATGCGATCGACGCGCAGTCGGAGTTCGGTTCGTCCGAGTATGCGAAAGAGGTTTTGGGCGCGGTCTGGGGATATCCGCCGCAGCTCGATATCGAAAAGGAAGCGACCTTGCAGCGCGCTCTGGTGGCGCTCATTCAGGGTGGACTGGTGGAGTCCGCGCACGATTGCGCGGATGGCGGCCTGGCAGTCGCTCTCGTGGAATCCGCGCTGCCGGCGGGCATTGGACTGACTGTCAACTTGCCCGGGCACGAGCTGGCACCCGAGTTTCGCCTGTTTGGAGAGGACGCCAGCCGGGTGGTTATAAGCTGCGACCCCGCGCAGTTGGCGCGAATCAAACAAGTAGCGGGAGAGTTCGACGTTTCCACGGATGTACTCGGGCAAACCGGCTCCGACCGGGTCGAGATTTCCATCGATGGCCAGCCCGTGATTTCTGCGAGCATCACGGAATTCCGTGGCGCCTATGAAGGGGCGCTGGAGAAGGCGTTGCGGACGGAGGCGGGAGTTAAGACGAGCAGCTGATGGCGATGTCCGATAAATTTCGTGATGAGTGCGGAGTGGTCGCTATCCATGCGCACCCCGAGGCCGAGAAACTTGCTTATCTTGGACTCCACGCTTTGCAGCATCGCGGGCAGGAGTCGGCGGGCATTGTGACTTCCGACGGAGAGCGGTTGCGGCAGCATAAGTCCATGGGACTGGTTGCCGATATTTTCAACGAAGAAGTGCTGGGCTCCCTGCGCGGAATTTTGGCCATCGGGCATACGCGCTATTCCACGGCGGGCGATTCGGCGCTCCTGAACGCGCAGCCCATTATGGTGCAGTCGAATAAGGGCACGATCGCCATTGCGCACAACGGCAACCTCGTCAATGCACTGCAGATTCGTCGCAAGCTCGAAAGCCAGGGATCGATCTTCCAGACCAACAGCGATACCGAAGTGCTGGTGCACCTGATTGCTCTGTCCCGGGAACAAACCCTGCCGGACGCTATTGCCGACGCGCTGCGGCGAGTGGAAGGCGCATTTTCACTGGTCATGATCAGCCGCGACCGCATCTTTGCGGCGCGCGATCCGCGCGGCTTTCGGCCGCTTGCCATGGGGCGCATTCCCGCTCTCACAGGTGAGAAGAAAGACACGGTCGTCTTCGCGTCTGAGACCTGTGCATTTGATTTGATCGGCGCTACTTATGAACGGGACGTGAAGCCCGGCGAGCTCGTCATTGTCGGGCCCGAAGGCATCAGCTCGCGCTTCTATTCACCATCTCCTGCCCTTTCAAGCTGCATTTTTGAGCACGTGTATTTTTCTCGTCCGGACAGCGTGGTCTTCGGCCGCTCCGTCGATCAGAGTCGCGACAACATGGGACGCCAGCTTGCCCGCGAGGCTCCGGTCGATGCGGACATCGTGGTTCCCGTGCCGGATTCGGGGAACACGGCCGCCATCGGATACGCCGCCGAGAGCAGCATTCCATTTCGTCTCGGATTGATTCGCAACCACTACATCGGCCGGACTTTTATCGAGCCGCAGCAATCGGTCCGCGACTTCGGCGTGAAGCTGAAGCTCAATGCCGTTCATGGCCTGCTGGAAGGCAAGCGCGTGATTCTGGTCGACGATTCGATTGTGCGCGGCACCACGAGCCGCAAAATTGTCCGCATGATTCGCACCGCCGGAGCGACAGAAGTGCACATGCGGATTTCCTGCCCGCCAACAATTTCTCCGTGCTTCTACGGGGTCGATACTCCCTCGAAGAAAGAACTGATCGCCGCCAACAAGTCGATCGAGGAAATTCGGCAATTCATTGGCGCGGACTCGCTGGCTTATCTTTCGATTGAAGGCTTGAATAAGGCTTGCGCCGACGGCGAAAAAACGACTTATTGCACTGCCTGCTACACCGGAAATTATCCCACCAAAATCGACGTGGAAGAGATCCTTCCGGTCGGCGCCGAGCAATAACCGGAACAATGGGGACCGGGTTGTGTCGGAGCTTTCCTTTGCCTGAACGGGCCATGGGCCCGGCACCACAAGGGCGTGGTATCCTCAAAGCTCGGCCGGGCGGCCCTTAGTGCACGCGCGGTTTTGGATTGCAACGCAATGAACGGGAAGTTTTCCATTTTCGGATCGAGTTCCACGCCACACCTCGGGCCCTTCGAGCAGCAACTGCTCCATGAACTCTGGGCGCGCGGCAACGCGACTGTGCGCGACCTCATCGACGATGGCAAGATTCACCAGGCTTACACGACCGTCATGACCACGCTGGACCGGCTCTACAAAAAGGGAATGTTGGACCGCGTCGCGGAAGGACGCGCTTTCCGTTACACTCCCCGGCTCACCTCGGAAGAAATCCAGCGCGGCGCTGCCATCGATGGGATCCGTCAATTGCTGGCTTCGGGCGATGCTCGCTCGCTGCCGCTTTCTTACCTGGTGGAAGCGCTCAGCGCGCACGATGCACAGTTGCTCGACGAACTTCAGTTGTTAATTGAACGGAAGCGACAGGAGATTAAGGCAACAGCTCAGACCGGGGGCCAGCAGGCACCTGAATCGAAGGCGAAGGAGCGGCACTAAAATGTTCGCCTTGCGTGGAGTCGCGGTTTCGCTCACGTTTTTTGTCCTGATCTACTGTTCCCTGTCGACCCTGGTGGCCATTTCCTGGCGCTGGATCAAGTGGGGGCGCGCCACCGAACAAAGTGTCGCGAACGTGCTTTTCGCGTTGAGAGTCCTGCCCCTGTTTACTTCCGTTGTCATTACGGCCGCTTTTGTTGTGCCTTCGTTCCAAATTCTTGAGCCCCGTTCGATTAATGAAGGCCTGGGCACTTTGCCGCTCGCGCTGGGCTCGGCTGCGCTTGCGCTCATCGCTTATGGAGTCTGTCGCGGAATCACCGCACAGAAACGGGCTTCTCGCATTGTTGCCCAGTGGCTGGAGCACGCTAGCCCGCTCGAGAGCGACGCCGAGGGGATCGCCTTTCGTTCGCGACGTGAGACGCCCCCCCTTATGCTGGTCGGTACGCGCAGGCCGCGTGTGCTCGTGTCCGATGCCGCCATTGAGCTTCTGAGCGGTGACGAGTTGCGCGTTGCGCTGAAACACGAGCTTGCGCACATCCATTCGTACGATAATCTGAAGAAACTTGCGTTCCGCTTTTCGCCATTTCCGGGCTTGGGCCTGCTGGAATCTGCATGGTGTGAGGCCGCCGAGCTGGCTGCCGATGATGCCGCTGTCTCCAATATCAACGATGCGGTTGACCTGGCTGCGGCTCTCGTTAAGCTTTCCCGCCTGGTTCCGCTGGAGCCTGCGCCCGCGTGTACCGTGGGCTTCGTGACCGGATCCATCACTTCCCGCGTGGCCCGCCTCCTGGCTTGGGATCAGAAAGCCGAGTTCCGCCGCCTTTCAAGATGGACGGTGATACTGCCCACGGGGATCGCTTTATTCTGCGCCTTCGCGACGTACGGTCCGGCCCTGGCTCTCACTCACGAAGTCACGGAGTGGCTGGTTCGCTAAGCACCTCTGCCCTCGTCTCTCCGGTGTTGGAATCGCTTCCCCGCACGACTACTGCTGGTAGTAATCACACTGGCCCCTCTATGCTGCTTCAAGCAAGAGCGCTCGGCCGCTCCCAGAAAATTCTCTGGCGATTCAGGCGGTAATTTCCGCGTTCATCGGACGGTTCATTCATGGCGTTGCCATTCTGCAAGTTGGGGAAGTTGCGTATCGTCTTATCCTTGGCATTCCTGTCAATGATCTCGAATCTGGCAGCCCAAAACCCGTACGGCGCGCTGCGCGGAGAAATCCAGGACAGCAGCGACGCACGCGTTGCAGGCGCCCGCATCATAGTGCAGTCGGCGGGATCATCGATCGTCCGCGACGCCACTGCGAATGACCACGGAGAATTCCGCATGGAGGGCCTGCTGCCCGGGCGGTACCACATGGTGGCCAGTGCCGCAGGGTTTGCCGATGCCGCCGCGGATGTGGAAGTGGTGGTTAGCATGGTGCGCGACGTCTCGATTACGCTTCGGCCCCGGAGTGCCCCGCAAACGGTGAACGTGCAGGGACAAGCTTCTTCCATCACCACCGAGGCTCTTGATACCGCCAGCGCCGTGCGAGGCGGAGCGGTGGGCAGCCAGGATCTGGAAGACATGCCGCTCCCGGCGCGGAGTTTTGCGAACATTGCGTACCTTGTGCCCGGGACCGAGCCGGTTGAGCCTTCCGATCCCACCAAGGCGCGCATTACCGCGGTATCCACAGGCGGAAGCTCGGGATTGAACAACGAGTTGTCAGTGGATGGCGCCGATAACTCAGACGACTGGATTGGAGGCTTTCTACAGAATTTCTCGCCCGACGCCTTGCAGGAGTTTGCCGTGCGCACCTCAAACGAAGATGCCGATACGGGCTGGACCACGGCGGGATCGGTCGTGATCACGACCAAGTCCGGCACCAACGTCTGGCACGGAAGTGCATCCTTCTACGACCGCCAGGCCGCGCTCAATGCACGTTTCCCAATCGAGAATCCGGCCCAGACATGCACGGATGGCGTGTGCGTGAACAACCCGAAGCAGCCGTTCTCCCGCCAGAACTATGTGGCAACGCTGGGCGGTCCGATCGTGAAGAATAAAGTCTGGTTCTTCACTTCGTTCGAGAATGTCCACGAAAATGCCAGCATCGCATACAGCCCGGCCAGCATTTCGCAATTCGACGCGCTCTCCCAGTTGGCCTCGGACGGATTGATTCCCGGCACTCCTTCGATTCCTGTCCCCGCCACGGTTCCGATCCCGTTCCGCGACTACCTTGCCTCGGTGCGCTTTGACTGGGGGCAATCTTCCAAATCGCAATGGTTTCTGCGTACCTCCGAAGACAGCTACCTGACTCATAACGCGCTCGTGCAGCAGGCAACACTGCCTTCGACCGGACTGATCACGCACAACAACTACTGGAACGTGGCGCTGAGCAATACCTATACTTTCAGCCCGGCCTGGGTGGGCACGCTGGTGCTCGACGCCAGCCTGCTGCATCTGACGCAGACGCGCAATTCGAACCTCGGTTTCGCGATTCAATTCCCTTTCAGCGTGACGGCGCTGACCGTGTCCGGCTTCGAGACATTCGGCGACAACCAGTTCGCGACGCCGATTACCCTTTTCCCCGATCTACGTAATCAGGACAAGTATCAGTTTCGCTATGACCTGAGCCACATCATGGGGAAACACTCGCTCAAGTTCGGAGTCGATTTTATTCACGAACCTGTGCTGGGCGGCGCGTTCGCAGCCACGGCGGAGCAGTTCATCACCTATCCCAACGATCCCTCTTATTACGTTGCGAATCCCTCGCAGTTTTATTTCGTGCCCCCGTCAGCGCAGTGCGATCCGATGCCGGACCCGGTTCTGAACCCCGGGATCACTTGTACGGACACGCCCGCGGGAGATGGCGGTTTTTCGCAGAACGTGCAGCGGCTTGGACTGTACGCCGAGGATTCGTGGCGGGTATCGCATCACCTGACCGTTAACTACGGCCTGCGTTACCAGACAACTTTCGGACTCTTCACAGCTTCGGGTCTGAGCCAGGCCGCCAACCCTAGTTTTGACCTTTTGCCGTCGCTGGGGTATCCGGAGGCCGTGCCCCACGATTACCACAAACAGATCGCGCCTCGTCTGGGAATCGCCTACGCTCCGGGCTCCAGCGAGAAAACCGTGATCCGCGCCGGTTTCGGACTCTACTACGACGATCTCGCACAAAATGGCTGGGCCACCGCGTTCCAGGCGGTCAACAAGGGTTCCATCGAGAATCCATCGGCAGCGCCCGCGGCGCTCATCGACCCCAATTACAAGACGCCCTACTCCATCCACATTACCGGAGGAGCCCAGCACGCCTTCAACGAGCACTGGCTCATGAGCGCCGATTATGTCCACGAGCAGGGCAATCACGGATACCGCGCCTTTCCTTATCCAACCGCGACCGTGTTCGCATCCGACAACCGCTCCAGCTACAACGCGCTGATGCTGCATGCGCAGGGCAATATGCGCCGTTTCAATGTGGTGGCGAACTACACGCTCTCGAAAGCGCAAACCTGGGGATGCCTGTTGGGCGAACTCTTTGACTACGTCGATGGCGTCTGCCCGGTCCCATATGGCTATCCGAATGCCGGAACCCTGAATGCCTTCGGCCCCGGCGACTACGGTCCCTCGGGCGAAGATGTTCGTAATCGTTTCGTGCTCGCCGGGACTGTGCATATTCCAGGCGGTATTGAATTGAGCAGTGTTACCCAGGTCGAGAGTGCCCGCCCCATCACCATTACCGACCAAGCCAACGTAAGCCGCATTTGGGTTCAGTTCAGCGGCCAGCAGAACCCGGCCTATACCGGCTTGGATATATTCCGTGGCACCCCTTACATCCAATCCGACCTGCGCGTCGCCCGTCCGATCAAGATCAATGAACGATTGCAGATTTATCCCTTCGCCGAGTTCTTCAACGTCTTTAATCGGAACAACCCCGGTGCGAATTTTGCGGTCAACGTTGGGCAGCTTCCAGTTCCATCCGAGGAGATGGTGCCAGATCAGTATGGCCGAACCATCGTCAGCAGTTATTGTCCAGGTGGGAGCCCCACGACCTGCGCGGATGCCGCCGCCGTGCCCCTCACCAGCCTGAAACAGCTGGAAATACCGGAAGGCGGGCTGGGAGATTTCTTTGGACCGGGAACGACGGTGGGAATTCCATTCGCGGCGCAATTGGGCGTGCGCGTGACTTTTTAGCGGTAAGGTTCAGAAATCAAGCGCGTGGTGGCGGGCGTTCCCCCGCTTGGACGAGCCGAGACAGGTCCACACACTGCTAGTCGCTCCGGGGACCCGTCGCCTTCCTGGCAATCGCAACCCGCGCGATTCCCTGCAAATCGTTCTTGATGGCAACTTCCTCCCAGCCGGATAACAATCGCAGAACGCGATCGGCAATCGTCCCGCTGATTTCGAATACCAGCCAGCCTTCCGGAGCGAGCGCCGCGCACGCTTGCGGAATCAACCGCTCGATCACTTCGAGACCCGTCGGTCCGGCAAACACCGCGTTGCGCGGTTCGAACTTGCGCACCTCAAGCTGGACCGATTCTTCCTCCGACTCGCCCACATACGGCGGATTGGAAATTACGAAATCGAACTTTTCGAGCGGCAGGCCAGAGAGCAAGTCTGCGTGATGAAACCTGATTCGCGAACTGAGTTCGTGACGCGCCGCATTGGCGCGGGCCACCTCGAGCGCCGCTTCCGAGTTGTCGATCGCGTGAATTTCCGCAGCTGGAAATTCCCCTGCCAGCGCCAGTGCAATGGCTCCCGAGCCGGTACCGATATCGACAATGCGCAGTTGGTGTGGCGCGGACACTCCTGTCCGCGGCCGTTGATCTTGCTTTTGCATCGAGTCAGCGCCTGAAGCGAGTGCCAGCACGGCCTCGACCACATGCTCGGTCTCAGGGCGAGGGATCAACACCGCCGGTGACACAATCAGATCCCTCCCCCAGAATTCCTGATGGCCGGTAATGTACTGCGCGGGAACGCCAGTGGCGCGGCGCGCGAGTGCGGCGTCGTAACGGGAGACCTCGTCCGCCGTAAGCTCCCGCTCTGGATGGGCGTAGAGATAGGCGCGGTCGCAACCCAGCGTGAACATGATGAGAAGTTCGGCGTTCATGCGCGGCGAGGGGACACGCTGGGCGGTGAGCCGTTCGATTCCCTCGTTCAGAGCCGATCGCAGTTGCACGAGTCTATTTCAACACGAAATGCAATATGGGACAGACGGCGGCGAACCAGGCGGAGTTGTCCACGCAAAAACTGATAGCTATAGTCTGCCGGAAATCACGCGCGCCGCGATTCCTTCCGCAGCGACTGAAAGGCATCGGCGATCATTGCATCTTTATTTCTGGCGATGCTGGAACCGCCAGAATCGCCGAGATCGAACACACAGCCGACATCCGCCTAGGCTTTAGGACTCGCGAGATCGCGCATGACCAGACGGCGCACATACTCCGCGAGGGAAACGCCAAGTTCGTTGGCACGTTGGCGCGCCCGCCGGTCAGTTTCTGGTTCTAATTTGATTTGGGCGCGGGCCATCATAACAGGGCCGTTACAGGATAACACCTGTCCCGACAAGGTTCCCGGCGTTTCACCTTCTGGCGCACTCTAGCTGGAGGTTATCGACTCAGATTGATGGAGGATTGCGGCCAGATGGACATCCTAAGGGCAGATGCGAAAACGGTGGATATACCTTTGCTTCAGGTTCCCTGACGCGTCGAACAGGAGGTCAATCTCCATATCGTAGCTGCACAGGAATTCACGCGCGGTAGTTGGGGAGCGGCTGTGGATGAGCCGATCGCCGGACGATGCGACCATCATCGTATTTTCGCGTTCAAGAACCAAGCCCGCCGCCGGCGCGAACTCATCGTATTGGATACCCTTCGATCTCATCAGTTGCCGCGCCTTCTCAATACTTATCCTGTCGGGAAAATCACTCTGCAGAGAACTCTCTTGTCGTCCTAGCTCAGTCACACCTCTGGGGAAAAGAGGATCAAGGATGGGTACGGAAGCCAGGCCCACAACAAGGGCAGCCGGAAGCACCATGGAAATAGAGGCAATCCGAAGAAACCGCAGACTGAGATCGCGTCGGAAGGCTAGTGCGACATACGTAAGTCCCGAATAAATGATTGAGTTTAAAGCGATGATGGTCGAAGGCAAGTCAGAATGAAAAACAATTGCGGCCACCAAGCCACCAGGGAACAAAACTAGAACAGCGGGGAGGGCGATCCAAAACAGACAATTTGTCAGCAGTGGCGCAGTACAAGATATGAGCAACCCGCATAGAACCGCAAAAGACAACCGATAAATAACCATGCGCCTACTACCTGAAGAACGACCAACGACTACTTCTTCAATCTGTCGTATACTTTGCGACCCGCGTCACACCACGCTTGCCGTTTCCTGTTTCAGCTTCTCCGCCTGGAAGTGCGTGATGAGCGCGTCGATCAGCGGCTGGATCTTTCCATCCATCACCTGTTCGAGCTGGTGAATGGTGAAGCCGATGCGATGATCCGTCAGCCGGTTCTGCGGGAAATTGTAGGTGCGAATCTTTTCCGAGCGGTCGCCCGACCCTACCATCTGCTTGCGTTCTTTGGCGAGCGCATCCTGCTGCCTCTGCATCTCGACTTCATACAGTCGTGAGCGCAAAACCCGCATGCCCTTTTCGCGGTTCTTGATCTGCGACTTTTCGTCCTGGCAACTCACGACAGTATTAGTAGGAATGTGCGTGATGCGGACTGCCGAATAGGTCGTGTTGACCGATTGTCCTCCGGGGCCCGAGGAGCAAAAGGTGTCGATACGCAGGTCCTTGGCCTCGATCTTGATGTCCACGTCTTCGGCTTCGGGCAGGATCGCGACCGTTATGGCCGAGGTGTGCACGCGCCCCTGCTGCTCGGTCGCGGGCACGCGCTGCACGCGGTGAACGCCGCTTTCATACTTCATACGCGAGTACACGCGGTCGCCCTCGATCAGCGCGATGACTTCTTTCAGGCCGCCCACTCCCGATTCCGAAGTGGAGAGCACTTCGATCTTCCACTTCTGGCTCTCCGCATAGCGGGTGTACATGCGGAACACTTCCGCCACGAACAGCGTCGCCTCGTCGCCTCCCGTGCCGGCGCGAATTTCCAGAATGACGTTTTTCTCGTCGTTGGGATCCTTGGGAAGCAGCAGCACCTTGAGATCTTCCTCGACGCCGCCGACGCGCGCCTCCAGCTTCGCGAGTTCTTCCTCGGCGTAGGCGCGCATGTCGGCATCGGTTTCGTCGGCCAGCAGTGCCTTGCTCTCGGCAATGCCGCGCGTCAGATCCTTGAACTCGCGATACTTCTCGACGACCGGCGCGATTTCGCTGTGCGCCTTGGCGGTCTTCTGATACTTCATCGAATCGTTCGTGATGCCGGGCGATGCGAGCGCCTGCGTCAGTTCTTCGTAACGCGCTTCGATTTGGTCTAGGCGTTCAAACATAAGTCGTTCGTCGCTGGTCGTTCGTCGTTAGGCCGCGTTTGCGCGAAAACGGTTGATGAGGGCATTCAACCCCCGCCCTATGCTATCGCTGTTCCTGCAAAGAGCATTTGCCTTTTCCACTGTCAGGTATTGTAACCGCCGGGCAATTAAAACCTGCGTCTGAAGCTCAAGTAACGAACCCCGGGCATGCAAGAGGAAGCGCACAAAATCGGGATCGGAATGACGCCCCTTGCCCTCCGCGATGTTGCTCGGAACAGAAACGGCAGCGCGCCGCATTTGCGAAACTAAGCCATACATCTCCTGTCGCGGAAAATGAGCGGTCTCCCGATAGATTTCCTCCGCAAAGCTCATCGCATCTTGCCAAACCCCCAGATCCTGAAAAGTCGATGGCACGGTAGCACCTCTGTGATCAGGATAGCCAGATAATCGGTACAAACCAGTGCCCGATGACCAGTGAGATTGTGATGTTTTAGAAGCTGGTCAAGAAATATGCTGCAGAGGACTGAATCAAGTCCCGAACGACCAACGACCAGAGACCAGCGACTAATGCCCGCTAAGCAATCACCAGTTCGCCGCCATGCTGCTTTTCGAGCGCCATGGCCTCATTGAGGGCAATCATCGCGCACTCGACCTGGTGGTCGTCAGGAGGCTGCGTCGTGATCCGCTGCAACCACAGTCCTGGAGCCGTCATCAGCGCAAACAGCGAGCCGCGATGTTTGGCGGCATAGCGAATGATCTCATACGACACACCCGCGATAACGGGCAACAGTGCAATCCGGATCCCGAATCGGGCCCAGAACGTCTGAACCGGAATCGCCATGTAGACGAACATCGACAGGATCATCACTGTCATCAGGAAACTGGTTCCGCAGCGCGGATGGAACGTCGAATACTTCTGCACCGCGCCGGTTTCCATCGGGTCGCCATTCTCGAATGCAAACACGGTTTTGTGTTCCGCTCCGTGATATTCGTAAACGCGGCGGATATCCTTCCACAGCGAAATGCCCCACACGAACAGCAGGAACATAGCAATCCGGATCAGGCCATCCACCAGGTTGAACACAAACTGCTGCCCGAAAACTGGATTGACGCGCTTCAACTCGGTGGTCGCCAGCAGCGGAAGGTACTTGTACATGAAGATGAAGAAGAGGACGGAGAAAGCCATGTTGAGACCGGCCATCCAACCGCTGATTTCCATCTTCTTGCCGTTCTCGTCGGCGGGAATTTCGTCAAGCACCGCATTTGCGGAAAACTTGAGCGCGCGGAATCCCAAAGACATGGCATGGCCGAGCGTCATAACACCGCGCACCACCGGCCAGCCCATCCACTTATGCTGTTCCGAAGGACGGTCGAGCGCCTCACTGTGCGTCAGAATCTCTCCAGTAGGCTTGCGGACAGCAATCCCCCAGGCATGCGGGGAACGCATCATGACGCCTTCGAGCACGGCCTGGCCACCCACCAGAGTGGTCTCTTCGCCGCTCTCCAGAGCCGGCAGCAGTTGCACGGCCGCCAAAAAACGCAGAATTGTCCGCCAACTTCTCATAGTAGATTGGATGTCGCTTTGGGGTGGGACGACTCCTCGACCTTCCATCACTAGGTTACCATACCGAGGGCGGATTGCAGCGCCGCGTTTGCGGTCCGTATCTTTTTGAATCGTCGATAGTTAGAGATGCGCGGGGACCGGACTTTCCTCCCGCTATGCGAGCCAGAGCCGCGCCGCCACCCAACCTCATCCAACGTAGAATTCTGAGCACCATGCTCCAATTCGCCCAGACAGCGGACGCAATCGCGGCCACCAACAGCAAACTGGCCAAGACGGCTCTGGTTGCTGCCTATTTTCGCGGCTTGCCCGTCGATCCAGCTGCCATTGCCGCGATCTTTTTTTCCGGACGCCCTTTCGCCGCCGATGACGAACGGACTCTGCAAGTGGGGGGAGCTCTGCTCTGGCGGGCGATCGCCGAGCTTTCGGGCAAGTCCGAAGACGAACTTGGTGAGATTTACCGGCGCCGCGGAGACGCTGGATCCGTGGCCGCCGATGCCCTTCCGCCAAAGTCCGGGTCGGTGCTCTCGCTGGCCGATGTGCAGGATGCGTTCGTCGAGATTGCCGCTGCGCGCGGCACCGCGAATAAGGCACACCTTCTGCAAGAACTCCTCCGGCGTGCAACTCCTCTGGAAGCGAAATACATCGTCAAGATCGTCAGCGGAGATCTGCGCATCGGCCTCAAGGAGAGCCTGGTCGAAGAAGCTATCGCCGGCGCCTTCGACGCGCCGCTGGACCAGGTGAAACGCGCCAACATGCTGGTCGGCGATCTGGGCGAGACGCTTCGGCTCGCGGCCTCCGGGAAGCTTGGAGAAGCGCGTCTCCGCCTTTTTCATCCCATCGACTTCATGCTCGCGAGCCCCGTCGAGTCGGCCGTGGAGGCGCTCAGCTATTTCGAGAACGCCGCAGTCGAAGACAAATACGATGGCATTCGTGCGCAGGCGCACATCAGCGAGGGGCACGTGCGGCTGTTCTCGCGCACCCGGGACGAAATCACCGAGTCCTTCCCCGAGATTCCTCCCGCGCTGGCAGCGCTTTCAGAAGACGCGATCCTGGACGGCGAAATCGTCGCCTGGTTGCCTGGCGCGGACACTCTCGCGCGTGAAGGAGCGCCACAAGACGGCAATGCCGATGGAGTCGGCGGCCGCGCGCTTCCCTTCAGCACCTTGCAGCAGCGCCTCGGCCGAAAGAAGGTCGGCGCCAAGCTGTTGCAGGAGGTTCCAGTCGCTTACCTGGTTTTCGACGTTCTCTATGCGGGCGGCAATCTGCTCCTTGACTGCCCACTGCGCGAACGCGCCTTGATTCTCGACCGCCTTCTTGCTCCGGATGCAGCGCGAGCCGCCGCCGCTCATTCTCAGGCCGAACAAACTTCGGGACAGTCGCTCTTTGACTTCGCCGCCGAGGTTCCTTCGCCCGCAGCGGTGACCCGCGCACCGGTTGCAAACGCACACACCGCGCAAGACCTGGAACGGCTATTCATCGCCGCGCGTAATCGCGGCAATGAAGGCCTCATGATCAAGGACCTGGATTCCCGCTACACGCCTGGCCGGCGCGGCAAGTCGTGGCTCAAGATGAAGCGCGAGCTTGCGACTCTCGACGCGGTCGTTACGGCCGTCGAGTACGGACACGGAAAACGGATCGGCGTGCTCAACGATTACACGTTTGCGGTCTGGGATGGCGAGCGTCTCGTCAACATCGGCAAAGCGTATTCCGGTCTCACCGATGCCGAGATTGCCGAAATGACGAAGTGGTTCCTCGCGCACCAGACCAGCGAACATGGATTAAGACTCGAAGTCGAGCCCAAGATCGTTCTGGAAGTCGCATTCAATAACATGATGCTCTCTTCCCGCCACGAAAGCGGTTACGCACTGCGCTTTCCCCGCATCGTGCGACTTCGCCCCGACAAACTGGCGGAAGATGCCGACACGATCGAAACGGTTAGAGAGATTTTTCAGCGGCAAAACAAGCAACCATAGAGCGTTCCAGCAGCGCGCACAATTTTCGCCCCAGGCATTTCGGGGAAGGAATCCTTCCACTTCGGAGGCGGGTTCCGCGATCTCAGTGCGTGTGGCCGCCGTCCCCGTGCTCGTGCCCGGAATGAATGTGTTCGGCGGACTCGCTATCGGCACGCACTGCAATCACACAGGCGTGCGCGGTCTCGCATACTACATGCTCCAACTGGATCGTAGTGTGCTGAATGCCGAAGTTCTGGCCGAGCTTCTCGTTGATCTCGCGCAGAATCGTGTCGCTTTCCGATGTCGGCATGTCGGCAATTTTCACGTGCGCGGAGAGCGCGTGATTCTCCGACCCGATGCTCCAGACGTGCAGGTCGTGCACGTCGCAGACTCCGGTAATCGCCCGCACGGCCGACTCTACCGCTTCGAGGCTCATCCCGCGCGGTGTGCCCTCAAGCAGAATGTTCAGCGTCTCGCGCACGATCCCGAAACTGGACCACAAAATCAGCGCGCCGATTCCGATGGAGAGCGCGGAATCGATCCAGTACTGGCCCGTCAACAAAATCGCCCATCCGCCGACGATGACGGCCGCGGTTGAAACCGTGTCGCCCACCTCGTGCAGCAGCGCGCTGCGCACGTTCACGTCGCGTCCGGAGCGCCACAGCAGCAGAGCAATCGCTCCATTCATGGCCACGCCCGCCGCTGCGACCCAGATCATCAGCCCGGCATGCACATGCTCGGGATTCTGGATGCGGCGAACCGCCTCATAGAAAATGAAGAACGATACGACCACCAGCGACAGTGAATTGACGAGCGCCGCCAGAACTCCCGCTCGCCGGTAGCCGTAGGTCTTGGTCGCGCTCGGAGGACGTCCTTCCAGATAGACCGCAGCCAGCGACAACAACAGCGCCAGAAAATCGGATAGGTTATGTCCCGCCTCCGACAGCAGGGCCAGGGAATGCGCGCGGACGCCCGCGACCACCAGCAGCGCAATGTAGACGGCGGTGACCGCCAGCGAAATCCGCAGCACGCGGCCTGTGCCGTGCGAGTGCGAATGGCCGCCATGCGAATGTCGGGGCGCGCCGTGGCTGTGCATTCTTTAAGAATACGGTCGCGACCGGATCCCAGCAAGATGCCCGTCGTGTAGCGCGGGCGCCCTTGCCCGCGTTATCCTTGCAACGCCCTCGGAGGATGGCCCATGAAACTCAAGTGCACCTTGCCGCTGCTATTGCTTGCCGCATCCGCCACCGCTCAAGTCAAGAATCCAATTGCATCCGCCCTGAAAGATACTCTCCCCGCCCGCCAGAAAAATACGATTGCCGCGGTCGAGGAAATGCCCGCCGACAAATTCGGCTACAAACCTTCCGCCGACCAGATCACCTTCGCGCACCTCGTCGCTCACATGGTCGAAGCGAACTACGCGCTGTGCAGCAACGCCGCGGCGGTCCCGGCTCCCAAGGTGGACGAGGCCAAAGATACCGACAGCAAGGAAAAGCTGGTTGCCGCGCTCAAGGCGTCGTTTGATTTCTGCGGCGACGCGATCGGCAAGATGGACGATTCGAAGCTGGGCGAATTGACCGAGGGCCATGGCGGCCAGCAGATGTCGCGCGCCCGCTTCGCCCTGGGCATCGCCAGCAACTGGGCCGACCACTATGCCGAGGCCGCCATGTATCTGCGGTTGAACGGGCTGACGCCTCCGACGGCCAAGAAATAGTCGAGCTTGCCTCGTCCCGTTGCTGGAGTGGAGTCTAAGTCAAGGAATTTCTATGATCGGGCGAAGGCGAGCTGCGGTCTGGTCTTAAGGCTCTTTCCCACGCGGATGTCGGGGAATAGTCACGATAGGGGAAGGACAGGCAGCGCTCAACGCCGGAGTTAGCAGCTGCACCCTGGTGCTTAGCTTGTCTGTCCCCATACCGGAAGCACTTTCCACGGCGTCTAGTGCATCAGCCACGGCTTGGAAGCGAACCCCATCGTCGGCAAGCAGATAGAGCGTTCGATGCGCTCGCATTTTGTATATCTCTGACAGATGACCTGACAGAGCGCTCTGGCTTTCTTGCTCGGTGTTGAGGAACAGTTTGCCTGCATCGGTTATTGACAGAACGATGGGAAGGCCGTCGCCGCCGTAGCAACGGGGAGAAGCGAGTTCGATGGACAAACCTTTTGGTACTCGAGGATTAAAAAACGGCGCCCACGCCACAAGAAGAATAGCCAGCGCGGGCGCTGCGATAATCGCAAACGGCAGTTGTGAGAATCGTCTCGCGAGCGGGAGATTCGCCGCGATTTGAAAGCACCGGATGTCCCGTTTTGCGGGACGAGGGAGTTCACTTTCGAGGATTTCTATTTGGACTCGCAGGTAGTTGTATGACCACACTGCTGGAACAGCCACGACCAGCCCAGCGGCAGATGTAATCATCGAAGCCGCGATGTAAGTGGTGATCCTTGCCATTGCCGCATGTTTTTCCATGCCGATGCCCCTGAATGCGCCCAGCATGCCGACGCATGTGCCGGCAAGTCCGAGGTATGGGGCGGCGGAGCCAATTGATTTGATGTTGCCCGCCTTAAAATTCAAATCTGCGACGAGTTCCCTAAGATTGCGATGGGTTGCTGGAGTGTCGTCGCCAATTTCTCCCGCGCGGCGAGCTAAGTGGTAGCGACGCGAACCGTAGAACACAACAACGACAACGTAACCGAGCAGGAGCGCGAGGACGATTACATCGAGGCGGGTAATCCAGTCCATCCAGCGCCATAGATATCTTACGGTCCACTCGCACCCGTCTATTCGCCACGAGTTTAAACAGGCTCCGGGCATGGGGAAACCGCATTCTCTCGGTGAGTGGCTTCATTAGAACAGACACCAGACGCGTTGTGGATGTTCCATTGACGGAATCAGCATTGTCACCGTGCGCCGCGATACGGAATGTTTTTGTTATGGCTATACCCGTCGCCGGTTCGGAGCTCGGAAGACCGCGCTACAATGAGCGCTTCCATTCTTTCCTGATCGGTGCTCAGCTACACCAAAACCCGCTTTCACGAAATCCGCATCCGGCTCGAAGAGCATGTCTCGACGAGCCGGGTGAATGCATTTTTGTGGGAGTTCTTTCTGTTTGGCTTCAAGTCGGCGTGGGCCTGCCTTTTCGGAGCCACGGTCTTGACCCTGGTGTTGCTGACGAAATGGTTCTGGCCTGCGCATGCGTGGCTCGCGCGCTATGACTTTCTGTTTCTGGCGGCGGTGGGCATCCAGGTTCTGCTGCTCGCTCTACGCATGGAAACGCTGCGGGAGGCCAAAGTCATACTGGTATTCCCACATCGTGGGAACGCTGATGGAGCTTTTCAAGACCAGCGCCGGTTCCTGGACCTATCCGGAGAGCAACTTCTTCCGCATCGGCCATGTGCCGCTTTTTTCCGGGTTCATGTACTCATCGGTGGGGAGTTACATAGCGCGCGTTACGCGCATCTTTGACATGCGATACACGCGCTATCCCAATGTCCATGTAACGGCGGCGCTGGCGATTCTGATCTACGCCAATTTCTTTACGCATCACTTCATTCCGGATATGCGGCTCGCGCTTTTTGGCGCGGTGGTGGCCGTGTTTGGGCCGACCTGGGTTTACTACCGTCCGTACCAGAAATACCGCCGCATGCCGCTGTTGCTCGGCTTCGGATTGGTCGCCCTCTTCATCTGGGCCGCCGAAAATGTCGGCACCTTTGCCGCCGTCTGGGTTTATCCCCACCAGAGAAACGGATGGCAGTTAGTGCGCTTCGGAAAGTACGGCTCGTGGCTGCTGCTGATGATTATCAGTTTTATTCTGGTTTCCCTGGTGCACCATCCGCGTGCGCCCGAAGTCGGAGAGATCTCCGGGGAAGCCTTGGCGTGACATAGGTTGCAGCCGAATTTCAACGAATACAACAGGAACGAAGATCCCTGCGGCCGAGGCTATGCGTGCAGGAAGGCCCTCCCGATTGCCTTCCTGGCAATTTTCGTACCTCACGCGGGCAGCAGGCGCAGCCGGTGTTGTCGCCCGGACTGCGACGACCATTGCATTGTGATCCCCATCACATCGTGGCTCGCCAGATTAGGCCGAGTCTGGGTAAATGTCCGGACACTTCTTTGGGCACGCTGAACCCGAGGTCAATCTGGCTGAAATCAACCGCCAGCATCAGAACCTCACTCGGATCATTGAGAACCTACAAGGCGCTGTGCAGGCCATGCGCGGAGAACACGTCATCGGAGCCGTCCTGGCTGAGGTGGTCACCTACACCATTTACCACTTTGCCGCCGAAGAAGAATTGATGCAAAAACATGGATTTCCAGGTCTCGCCGCGCACCGCATCGAGCACAATGAGCTGACGCTGAAGATATGCGGCTTTCAGGAGGAACACGAGCAGAAGAAACCGGACGCTGCTGAACGACTCCTCGAATGCCTTCAGCACTGGATCGCAGAGCACACCCTGAAAACAGATAGCGAGTATGTGCAGTTCCTCAATGCCAAGGGTTTAGCGTAGCCACAGGTTCCAAGGCTTCATAAAGAACAGCGAAGCCACAGCGCCCCGCGTACCATATCAGGAATCCGAGCTATACCTAATGCCTTCAATCGTTTAGCACTTCGATCCAAACATTAGTAATCATCGATTCAAAATACCGCGCACAAGACTACTGGTTTCACCCGATAGAATAGGTCTTGCGAGGGTGGGCTTTCCGCTCGGTCCATCGCTTCATAACTCTGTTCCAGGGAGAGGTCGTAAATTGGAACGAACTAATGGCTTGGATGTAGCGCAAGAGCATGCCGCTTGCTCACTGGACGCAAACTATGTGTTGGAGTGGGGCGAAATCGCGAATTTGACAGCGGAGCCTGGGCAGCCGGCTGAAACCCTGATGAATGTTGTCGCGCTGATTGCCCGCCGGTTCGGCACCGATGTGTGTTCGGCGTACCTGCTGGAGCCCGATCGCGCCAACCTGGTGCTGGCGGCTACGCTCGGCTTGCGGCGCGAGTGCATCGGCAAGCTGCGGATGGCGGTCAGTGAAGGGCTCACCGGCCTGGTGGCGGAACAGGTGCGTCCGGTCGCGGTGGAGCAGGTGAGGAATCATCCGCGCTTCAAGTATTTTCCGGAAGCGGGCGAAGATCCCTACCAGTCGTTTCTGGGAGTGCCGCTGATCGATCGCGGCGTGCTGCAAGGTGTGCTGGTGGTGCAGACGGTCGAGGCGCGGGCGTTTCCGGAGAATGAGATCCGGTTGCTGGCCGAGGCCGCGAAGCGCGTGGCGCCGGTGGTGAGCGAGGCGCGAACGCTGGATCGCTTTATCGCTCCGGTACAGGAGCGCTTGTGGGCGCTGGCCCGCAATCTCTGGTGGAGCTGGGATCACGACTCGTCGCAGTTGTTCCGCGACCTCGACCCGCACCGCTGGAGCCAGCTCAATCACAGTCCGATTTCTCTGCTGAACGAATTCCCGCTGGCGAAGCTGGAAGCGCGCGCCACCGAACTTGGACTGCACAGCCGCATCAACTACGCGTATCGCCGCCTGCGCGAATATCAGGAGAGCGAGCGGACCTGGGGCGCGCGGCGGGCGGGCGTACTGCGACCGCGTCCGGTGGCGTATTTCTCGGCTGAATTCGGGATCCACGAGTCGCTGCCGGTTTATTCGGGCGGCCTGGGAGTGCTGGCGGGCGATCACATCAAGAGCGCCTCCGATCTGGGAATTCCGCTGGTGGGAGTCGGGCTTTTCTACGGGCAAGGATACTTCCGGCAACGGCTCGATCGCGACGGCTGGCAGCGCGAAGAGTACATGAAGAACGATGTTACCCAACTGGCTATGGAAACGGCGATCGGGAAAAATGGCCGGCCGGTGGTGGTGCAACTCGATACGCGGCATGGCTCGATCCGCGCGAAAGTGTGGCGCGTGCGAGTGGGACGCTGCGATCTGTTTCTGCTCGACTCGGATGTGGAAGGCAACGCTCCCGAGGATCGCGAGCTGACGTCGCGGTTGTATGGCGGCGACGGGCGGGTACGCGTCCACCAGGAATTGCTGCTGGGAGTGGGCGGGCTGCGCGCCTTGAAGGCGCTCGGCATCACTCCGGGCGTGCTGCACCTGAATGAAGGGCATAGCGGATTTGCGGTGCTGGAAGCGATCCGGATGCGGATGGAAGAGGAAGGGATCTGCTTTGAGAAAGCGGCGCCGCGGGTTTCCCGCGAAGTCGTGTTCACCACGCACACTCCCGTGCCGGCAGGGCATGACCGCTTCGATGCGGACCTGATCGAGGAGCACCTTGGGCCTTTGCGCGAGGCGCTCGGACTCTCCAAAGAACGCTTCATGGCTCTGGGACGCGAGAATCCGGAGAGCGACGAGCGCTTCTGCATGACGGTTTTGGGGCTGAAGCTCTCGCGGCGGGCCAATGCCGTCTCGTCGCTCCACGGAGAAGTATCGCGCGCAATGTGGACCGGGCTCACTCCGGGCATGCAGGAAGATTCCGTGCCCATCGGCCACATCACGAACGGTGTGCATGTGCCGACGTGGCTGGCGCCGCAGATGTTCCGGCTCTATGACCGGCATCTCGGTACAGGATGGAACCTGCATAGCAGCGAATCCCATATCTGGGATGGAATTGAAAGCGTGGACGACGGCGAGCTCTGGGAAACGCACCTGAGCCTGAAGTCGCGCATGATCGAATACATCCGGCGGCGCGCGGTAAAACAGGCCGCCCGGCGGGACGAACCGCGCGAGGAATTGCAGCGGCTGGAAAGGCTGCTTACTCCGGATGCGCTGACCATCGGATTTGCGCGGCGGTTTGCCACCTATAAACGGGCGAACCTGATTTTGGCCGACCTCGAGAAGATCGCGTCCATGGTGAACGATCCGAAGCGTCCGGTGCAGTTCGTCTTCGCAGGTAAGGCGCATCCGAATGACGAACCGGGCAAGCGCGTGCTGCAACAGGTCGCACAACTGATGCGCGATCCGCAATTTGCCGACAAGTTTGTCTTTATCGAAGACTACGATATCAACGTCGGACGGCACTTTGTACAGGGTGTCGACGTATGGCTGAACAATCCGCGGCGCCCGCTGGAAGCTTCGGGAACGAGCGGACAGAAGGTCGTTTTGAACGGCGGATTAAACCTGTCGGTGCTCGATGGCTGGTGGGCCGAGGCTTACGACGGCATGAACGGATTTGCCATTGGCACGGGCAGGACGCACTCCGATATGAACGTGCACGACACGCGCGATGCCGAAGACCTGATGCGCGTGCTGCAAGAAGAAGTGATTCCGCTCTATTACCATCGCGATCGCGACGGCTTGCCGCGGGGCTGGATCAAACGCATGAAGCGCACCATCCGCACGCTGGGCTGGCGGTTTAATGCCGACCGCATGGTGATGGATTACACGCTGCAGTGCTACGTGCCGGCGGCGGGGGGAACTTCGAGCGAATCGCGGCCGAACTTCTAGCCAACGGGCGAAGCCTGAACCCGACGGCGTTTTTATTATTTCGGCGCTTGCAGGGCTGAGGCCGGCTTGCCCTGGATAGAAGCGTCGATCACCTCGATCATGTGCAGCACGGGAACCTTCTTCCCGGCGCGCTTCAAGCCGGCTGCGAAGCTGCACCAGGCACCCGGGATTCGCCGATACCAGCACATCTGGCAGGGTGGAGAGGCAGTGCTCCACTTTCTGGTCGCCCAGTTCGGTTGCCGTATCCAGCTGTACCAGGTTGTAAATTCCGGCCGAACCGCAACAGATGGCGGCGTCCGGGACCTCCAGAACTTCCAGCTCAGGAATCATCGTCAGCACCTGGCGCGGCTGGAGGCGCACGCCCTGCGCGTGCTGCAGATGGCAGGAATCGTGGTAGGCGACAATTTGATCTCGAATATTCATGCGCGCGGAGTCAGCCCATCCGAGGCGGCTAACCGCATTCTGGACCTGGCAAATCAGATGATGCGCGCCCAGCTCAGCGGCACGGAGTTGCGCGTGGAGCCTGAGAGGCTCGCATAGTAATGGCATTTCCAGCGCTTCGATGAGGAGCGGCGGACGACATCGAGCTGTCGTCCGCCGGCGAGGAAGGGGAGGTGCACTGCGGGTCGAACTAGGGCATTTCGACAACGCGTGTCAGCTGTGGCTGCGGCTCGCCGCTGGGCGAGGCGTTTTTGTCTTCGGCGCCCAGCAAACGCGCCGCGATCCGCAAAGCGTCCATCTCCTTGCGAACGCGGATCAGTTCCTGCTCTTTGATTTTCAGGACGTCGTACGGGTTTTTCATCGGGGAAGGGCCTCACTGCAAATTCAGACTAAGTACGCCTGTCAGTTTCACAGTAAGCCAACTCGGCGCCGCTGGGAAGCTGCCGGAGGTGCATTGCGGCGGCGAGTTGTTCCGGGTTTCGGGCAGGCTAAACGGCCGGTGCCCCGTTATTCGTTAGTTAATGGCCCAAATGATAAGGATGGTTCTGCAGAATGGTGAAAGCGCGGTAGATCTGCTCGAGGAGGACAACCCGCGCCAGCTCATGCGGCAACGTCATCTTTCCGAGCGATAGCGTCATGCCAGCCTGCCGGCGGGCATCTTCAGAGAAGCCGTCGCTGCCGCCGATCGCAAAGAGCAGCGGAACGGCATTGACCTGTTCGCGCCCCAGCATCGCCGCCAGCTCTTCGGAGGAATACTGCTTGCCGCGCGAGTCGAGCAGCACCAGTTTGTGGCGTTCGTTCTTGCCGCCGCGCCGTTCGCCACTGGCCGGCGACAAAATCGCGCCCTCATCCTTTACGGCGACGCCCTCCACCTCGGCGTAGTGTGAAATTCGTTTCAGATATTCGGCGGTCAGGGACTGGATCGCAGGCTCTTTGGTTTTTCCGATCCATGCGACTTTGATTTTCACGGCGCGTTCACGCGATCCCTGATGCCAGAACCACATCCGCGCCGAAGCGGATCTCGCCATCGACCCGGTAGCGCTCGATCGCGGCTTTAGCCTCCGCGCGGATCGCCGGCCACTTCTCTTCCGGAACGCGCTCCAGCATGGGCCGAAACGGGGCGGCGACGGCGCACGCATACTCGAATAGTTCCTTCGAGTCACCCAGCCACGTCCAAGGGAGATTGCGAGTCGATTCCTCTACGCTTTGAAATCCCGCAGCGCGTAACACTTCAGAAAGCGAGCCTGGCTCCGAATATCGAAATGGAGTCGCGCCTCCCGCGGGCAGCATCTCACCGCCCACGTGACGATGCACAATCTGCATCGTAGATTGCCAGTAGGGCTGCTCCACCGGACCCCAGGCGGCGAAGCAGGCGCGAGCGCCCGGCTTCAACACGCGGCGCAGTTCGGTCATCGCGCGTTTCGCATCGGCGAAGAACATCACGCCGAAGCGGCAGGTCGCGAGATCAAAGGTCTTATCGGCGAAAGGAAGCTTGTGCGCGTCCGCTTGCTGCGTGGTGAGGTTTGCGAGCTCTTTGTGGCGCGCCCGTTCGGCGGCAATTTCGAGCAATTCCGAACTCTGGTCGGTTGCGACCACCGAGCCTTGCGGCCCCACGCGCTCAGCCACGCTGATCGCAGGTTCACCCGTTCCGCTTGCCAGATCCAGCACTCCCATGCCGACTAACGGACGCGCATATTCCACCAGTGCTTCGGTCACAGCCGCGCCCATCGCCGCCGACTTCGCCTTCCACTTCTCGGCAGCGACCATGCGGTAGGTAGAACTCCAGGGGGCGGTCTGCGGCGCGGTCATCTCAGGCTCTCTTCTTGCGCGGACTCTTACGGGCAGCGCTCGGCGCGCCGGCGGCGGATTCGGCTTTCGCAACCCGCGCTTTCTTTGGTTTTGCGATGAATTCTGCCGGCTCAATGCGTCTGGCCGACTTCCAAAGCCTCTCCAAATCGTAGAACTGACGGGCTTTTTCGGAGAAGATATGCACGACGAAGTCCACATAGTCGAGCAGCACCCACTCGGCCTGTTTGTAGCCTTCTTTGTGGGTCACGCGCATGCCGATCTGTTCGAGGCGCTCATCGACCGCATCGGCAATCGCCTGGATTTGCCGCGAATTCGATCCGCTGCACATCACAAAATAATCGGTGAATGCCCCGGAATCTTTTTCCAGTTCGAGGATAGTGACTTCTTCCGCCTGCTTATCCTGACAGGCGAGGATGGCTTCATTGACCTGCTGCTTGAGGGAGTTATTTTTGGGCATAGACGACTTCGATGATTGTAAATGAGGAGCGAGGAGCGAGGAGCGAGTATCGAGATGCGAGTTGCGAGTCTCGGGCAATCGAGAAAACGACGTTCGCGTCGCCACTGAGCTCGCGGCTCGTGGCTACTTTCGGTACAGTCCCATCTTCCTAACATAATCCGCCACGCGCGCATCCAGCCATCTAGCCAGCGGTTTGCCCTGCGCTGCGGCGGCGCGGATCGTGGTCGCAGCTACATTCTGATTCACGCCTTCCAGAAGATGCAGCGTAACTCCCGGCAGAACGAGGTCACCCGTGGCCGGCTGCTTGTGGAACGGACGAGTCACCGACGACGAAGGCCGCAAATTTTCCGGCAAGGCCTCGGCCACATCGCGCAGAGAGTATCCCGGACGGCTCGCCACCACGAACTCGCATTCCGCCAGCAGGGCTTGCGCTTCCCGCCACTTGGCAATGTCGCGGAAGGCGTCGACTCCGATCAGAAAGAAGATCCGATCCGCCCTCCTCAGCGACGTTTTCAGCCGCCGTATCGTATCGATCGAATAGTTCGCTGCGTCTTTCGCGCGGCCGGGGCCAGGCTCCGCCGGCGCTTCCAGCAGCGAGGGCACAAACTGCTTCTCTTCTTGTGTGGCCAATGCGACCATCGCATAACGATGGACGAACGCGGTGATCGGCTGCTTCTGTTTGTGCGGGGGGACGTTATTAGGCACAAACAGCACCTGCCGCAGTGAGTAGCGTTCGGCCGCCGCCTGGGCCAGTGAAATGTGTCCGCGATGGATCGGATCGAAGCTGCCGCCGAAAAACCCAATGTTCATGCTGATGGTTCCTGTGCCGCCCCGTTAGTTTCGTCGTTAGCGGGAGGTTGAAGCAAGCCCTTAGGTCGAGCCGAGAACGGCGACGCCTTACCTGACCGCTGATGGCTGACGGCTGTTGCTCCAGTCGTCACCGCTTTGTGTTACTTTTGGTATTCGCGCCGCTTGGAAAGCACTCCCAACGCTGTTACATTTCGGCCAGCATGTTTTGCGGGGGTTCATGATGTCAATGGTGGTAAAGCTCGAAGATGACCTGGGCGAACGCAGCGAATGGGTCATTCTGAACGGCGTCATCCCCGGCGCTACCGACCCCAAGTTCATCATGCTGGCGGGCATCGATCCGTTTGGCAAGACCGTTTTCAATCACCTGCAAATGGAGGTGTTTTTGCAGGAATGGGAGCGGGCCAGGGAACGAGCCCGCGACGAGTCGCAAATGGAAGCGTGGAATAAAGTGAAAGAGATGGCCGAGGCCTGCCGCCACGACCGCGACCTCTACCTGCGCTTTGTCGGCAACTAACGTTTCCCGTCCGAACCATTCAACTACTTTTCCGGCAGATTCTCTCGCAGGAACCGGATTGCATTCTCTCCCATGATCAGCCGGATGTCCGGCTCGGAATAGCCTGCGTTCAGCATCGCCTCGGTGATCTCGACCAAGCCAGTCGTGTCGAACGGTTCGGTGACAGCTCCATCGAAATCGGAGCCGAGCGCGACATGTTCCACGCCCACAAGATCGGATACATAGCGCATCGCTTTTACAATCGCCTTCGCGTCCGTGCCACAGGTTGCGGTGTCCCAGTATCCGATGCCGATCAGGCCTCCCTTGGCGGCCACCGCGCGAATCTGGTCGTCGGTAAGGTTCCGGTTGTTATTGCAGGTTCCCTTGACGCCGGTATGCGAAACGACTACCGGACGCGTGGCAATGGAGAGGACATCCTCAATCGTCTGCGGTGCAGCATGAGCCAGGTCCACAATCATGTGCCGGGCTTCCATCTGCCGCACCCACTCGCGGCCTTTGTCAGTGAGGCCGATCTTGTGGACGCCCGCCGCCGAGCCCCCGATATCATTGTCGAAAAAATGGCTGGGCGACATCATGCGATAACCGGCGCGATAGAGCACCTCGAGATTTTCAAGCTTGCCATCGAGCGCGTGCGCCCCTTCAATCGAGAGCAGTCCGGCCGTCAGCCGATGGTTCTGCTGGCGGCGATCCAGATAGCGGGAGAGGTCGGCGGCACTCCCAATCACGACGAAGCCATCGCGCGATCCACTCGCGAATTGATGAAGACGGCGAGCCTGATATAGGGCGCGTTCCGTCAGGCTTTTCCAGGTCGCAAAGGGCCAGCGCTCCGCGATCGCCAGGCGGCTGATGTCATCACTCGTGTCGTCATTGCTCTCGATGTTCAGTCCGTGCGGGCTTTTGGTTGGCAGCGAGAATACCTGCAATGCGACGTTGCCATCCGCGAGACGCGGAATATCCACATGCCCATCTTCGCCGCGCTCCAGCAGATCGCGGCCCCACAGGAGCGAATCGGCATGCAGGTCGACGATGGTGAGCTGTTTGTGCAACGTGAGCGCGGCCGCCGATGCCTTGTAGGGCGGCTTGGCCAAGACCTTATTCTGGCTTTCATCCACCAGCCGTGGAATCTGCGTGAAAAACGCGGCCGCGATGCAAACCACGAGAACACAAATCGAAATCCAACGATTGCTCACAAGCCTCCCTGGTTCGGTGCCGCCACCCGGCCTTGCTCACGCAATCCCGGATCGCCCGACAGCGGTTTCATTTCGAGAGCGCGCCCAGCGCCTCGCGGAACAGCGTGTCAAAATTCTTTTCCCCCGCCTTCGCGGGAACCGGGCCCGTCCCGCGCGCGGACAACAGAGCCTTTTCAGCCGCCGCCCGCTGGTAGCCGAGATTGACCAGCGCCGAAACTACATCTTCCTCCACCGGGCTGGTCTGCACCGGTCCCGCCACGTCAGTGCCCGTGGTGGCAGCCAGTTTTTCGCGCAGTTCCAGCACCATGCGCTCCGCTGTCTTCTTTCCGATTCCGGGGATTCGCGTGAGCCGCGCCAGGTCGCCACCACGAATCGCCGTCACCATCTCATCGGCGGGCATGCCGCTCAGAATCGTGATCGCAAGCTTCGGACCGATGCCGCTCACGGTCAGCAGCTTTTCGAACAGATGCTTCTCTGCCAGCCGCAAAAATCCGTAAAGGCTCAGTGCATCTTCGCGAACGTGCGTATGAATATGAAGCGCGACCTCGCTGCCGGCCGCCGGCATCTCAGAAAATGTCGGTACGCTTATGACCACGTCATAGCCGACACCGTGCGTTTCCACGATCGCCTGGTTCGGATGCTTCACCAGCAGCGTTCCTCGAAGATGCGCGATCATCGGCGCTATTGTACGGCACGGCCGAAGAGGCTGGGTGAAAGGGATAAGGAGAGATCAGATCACGGAACCAAGTCGACTCAATTCGGTCCCGTTCGGCTCCGGGCTCAAATCCAAGCCAGTTTTCCTACCATCGTCCACAAGAACGTTGCCCCCTCCACAGCTTATACACAGCAACCCGGTACTTTCTCGTTGCAGGGGAGATGTCGTCTGCGGCACAGTGCTTGCAGTCAAAGCGCGAGTATGTTCCTGAAGCGCTGCCGACCAGAATTCAGCGCGCCGGTGATTCCCTCGAGGGTGAATTGCCGGGGAAATCCGGTTCATGTCCAGTGAACCGGTGCCCGGACGTTGCGGCCTCCTCCAACATTCGCCTTCCAAGGCGGATGGAAGCGCTGAATGGCAACCCTGGGGCGCAAACCTCGGGTGGCATCGACGCACCGCATTCTTCGGAGTGCGATGTGCGATGATCTTTCGCCCTTGGCGAAAGATGGCAGTGGCCGTAGGAAGCGTCCGCGATAACAATGCGGCTTGGGTGGCTGGCCCGGGCCGCATTTGTTTTTTTTCAGGGGCGTATCTCCGAGGACTGTCAAAAACCGGCGCACTGCCCTTTGAAAAATATTGAGCTCAGATCTGGCTCGGCTCTATCGGATCCGGTCCGGGCAACGGCACGTCGGGAGTTTCCGGGCCGTCGGGCGCTGGCCCCCTGCCCGGAGTGGGCACGGGTTCGGGGAAGGGGAACGGCCCCGGCGGCCGCAAAGGGTCGCTCGGTATACGCAGTTCAAATGACAAACCCATAGAGTAACCCGCGTTCACAAGTAACGTTTGAGTTCCGCGTCCGTTGGAGGTTTGCGATCGCCTTCCAGCGGAGCAGGAGTCCTCTCAATTTTGGCCCTGCGAGCACGCGGTTGGCTGGTCTTCGCCGCAATGCGCTGCAGCCTGGATCGCCATCGACCCCACCACTTGGCAAATTCCTCATTTTTCTGGCTGGGTTGCATCCACGCGCCATTGGAACTTCCGGCGCCCGGATTGCCGTCTGGGTTCGTGATCGGAATTAAGGGCATTGTCGGATTTTCGCTGGGTTCCCCGCGCCTGTCGATACAGGAAACCGTCCAGTCAGTGTCTCAAAAAGACTGTACTGCCGGGGGACCGCTGAAGCCTCACCCAACGCGGGATTGGCCCTGCACGCACGGGAGGAATCATTCCCGATATTCGCTTTTCATTCGCTATCGTGGGATACTGGCCCGGCAGGGAAGAACAGGCGGAGAGATTTTTCAGGACTCACTCCCCGCCCACGCATGCCGTGCGCCGAAAAAAAATAATTTAGGACGCGTTTTCCGAGCCCACGCGCTCACTTCCACAAGGCAAAACAAATTACGATGCATCGCACTCACTTCAACATCGTGGCCACTATCGACACCAGCATCGGACGTATGCCGGCAAACATCGAAGCCGAGCGCTCTATCCTCGGAGCGATCCTGCTCGATAACCACGCCTTCAACGATGCCGCCGAACACCTGAAGCCCGAGGATTTTTCCATCGACGCGCACCGCCGGATTTACGCGCGCATGATGGACCTCGCCGAATCTTCCCGGCCCATCGACCACATCACGCTGGTCGAGGAACTGGAGCAGAAAAAAGACCTGCAGGCGATCGGCGACGTCGGATATATCTCCAGCCTGCTGGACGGCGTACCCGACCGGCCGTCGATCGACCACTACGTCCGCATCGTGCGCGACAAGGCGATCCTGCGCGGCCTGATCAGCGTCTCGAATAGCGCAATTGCCAAGGCGAGCGAGCAGGCTGACCCTGCCGACGACATCCTCAACGATGCCGAAGCCGCCATCTTTGCGCTGTCCGAGAAGCGCATCGGCAAGGGCTTTCAGGACATTCAGGATATCGTTAGAAATTCCTTCGGGTCGGTAGACGCCCTGCTCCAGCGTGGCCAGCGCATCACGGGGCTCGCCACTCACTACACCGAACTCGACGAGATGACCAGCGGCTTTCAGAAAGCCGACCTTGTCATCCTCGCCGCCCGCCCCTCGATGGGCAAAACGTCATTCGCGATGAACATCGCCGAGAACGCGGCCATCGACGACGGCAAAACCGTGGGCATCTTCTCCCTCGAAATGTCGAGTGAGGCTCTCCTCCAGCGCCTGCTTTGTTCGCGCGCCATCGTCGACGCCCACAAAATGCGTACCGGATCCCTCTGGGCCGACGATATGAAAAAAGTTGTGCGCGCCATGGAAGAGCTGGCCAACGCTCCCATCTTCATCGACGACACACCCGGCATCTCGCTCAGCGAAATGCGCGCCAAGGCTCGCCGCCTCAAGCAGTCGCAAGGCCACCTCGATCTCATCGTCGTCGACTACCTGCAACTGATGTCGGGAGGCAGCAAGCGCTTCGAAAATCGAACGCAGGAAGTTTCCGCGATTTCCCGCGGACTGAAAGCCATTGCCAAGGAAATGGGCGTGCCGGTGATTGCTCTCTCGCAGCTCAGCCGCGCTCCCGAGAGCCGGGGCGGCGACCATCGTCCCCAGCTTTCCGACCTCCGCGAGTCCGGATCTATCGAGCAGGACGCCGACGTCGTCATGTTCATCTTCCGCGAAGAGATCTATAAGCCCGACGACCTCGAGCTAAGGGGCCGCGCCGAGATCATCATGGCCAAACAGCGCAACGGCCCGATCGGCAAGTTCCATCTTGCGTTCATGCATAATTCCACCCGCTTCGCCAACCTCGCGGACGGCAACAACGAACCCGGCGACATGGTTCAATAACTGGCAAAGTAAGGATGAGTGTTGCAACTGCAAACAGACCGGGGAGGATGTTCTCGGAAGGAAATTGTTCGCGCCAGTAGAGATGTTCAGGCCGGAGCCCATGCAGGCCAGGTTCTTTTCACCCGTAACCCCCAGACCATCTCCAACCTGTGGAAAACATTGTGGATGAGTAGGCCCCCCCTTGCGAAACTCCGCCCGAAAAGCCCACGAATCGGACCTCCCGAAACCCTTCGGCCCTGCTAAGGCTATGTTTCTAAGTTGGTTAACTTCGCTTGCCCGAGCGGCTACCCAACCCGTTCCAGATCAGTACTTTCGTCACAAAATGTGAGATTTGCACATACTGAGAAGCCTGTACCGCAAAGGCCCCGCGTGATTTCTTGGCTCCTCCAGGGAGGATCTCGCGGCGCGGGCGGACTGGAGGTTCCATTTCAGGCCATCTCGCGGGGTCCAGACAATCCTTCAGACTATGAAGTTCCGGCGGGCAGGTGGAAGCGCGCTTCGCGGGCGTCCTCCCGCGGACTAAAGCCCCCGCTCCTCTCATTCCCCGCCCACCACTCAGTTTGACGAGGCCGCGTGCGCTCGAGTTCTCTCCCCCGAATCCGTCCCCGCGCCTCGACCGTTGCCGTCGGCGTCGACCTTGAATTGCTCGACCAACCGCCGCAGTTCGGAAGAGGTCGCAACTAATTGCCCGGCCGCCTCCTGCGTCTCCCCCGCGTCCACGGACGTATCTTCCGCCGCCTGCGCGATGCCCACGGTGTTCTGCGTGATCTCGCCGCTCCCGCTGGCCGCCGCGCTCACATTGCGCGCCATCTCGTTGGTAGTGGCGTCCTGCTCTTCAACCGCCACTGCGATCGTCGCTGAAATGCCGTTGATCTGGTGGATCACCTCGCTGATCGCCGCTATCGCCGCCACCGAAGCCTTCGTATCCCCACGGATCGTCTCGATCTTCCGGGTGATGTTCTCGGTCGCGTTCGCCGTCGCCTTGGCCAGTTCCTTCACTTCATTCGCAACCACCGCAAAACCCTTCCCCGCTTCCCCCGCGCGCGCCGCCTCGATGCTCGCATTCAAGGCGAGAAGGTTGGTCTGCCGCGCGATCGAGGAGATGACCTTGATTACCTCCCCAATCTCATTCGACGATTCCCCCAGCCGAGCCACGGTCGTGGTGGTCTCTTCCGCCACCTTCACCGCCGAAGTGGCGATCCGCGCCGCCTCCGTCGCATTCTTGGCAATCTCCCGGATACTCGCGCCCATTTCCTCGGCCCCGGTCGCGACCGTTTGCAGATTGTTGCTGACCTGCTGGGCCGCGTCCGAAACCAGTTTGGCCTGCTCCGAGGTCGTCCTGGAGTGCCCCGCGATGTGCTGGCTCGTGTTTGACAGTTGCTGGCTCGCCGTCGCGACCTGCACCGCATCCTCCGCGATGCCAACGATCATCCCCTTCAGGCTCGCGCTCATTTTGTTGATCGCGATCGTCAAATCCCCGAGTTCGTCCCGGGCGCAGACCCGGAGATCGTCTCCCGATAATTCCCCCGCCGCAATCTTCTCCGCCTGCATCAGAACGGATCGCGTCGTACGGCAAATGCCTCGGCTCATCAGGAATGCGATGACCATCGCAATTGCAACCGCCGCAAACGTCGCTGCCGACATCACAATATTGAGCGAGCGGTGGGCGGCATGCAGGTCTTCCTTATCCTTCGCCAACTCGGTATCCAGCCATTCCGCCAGGCCGTCCAGGGATCTCTTGACCGCTACGTTGGCGGGCGTCACTTTGTCGGCATTCTCGTTGCCCGCCCTGACGACTGCATCCCGCTCCCCGCTTCGCGCGTGATCGATCGCCGCCTCTTCCGTCTCATGGAGTATCGGGAGTTGCTGCTTGATCGCTGTCAACTGCGCCCGTCGCCCCTCGGGCCATGCGGACGCCAGTTCATCCAGTGCTGCAGAGTCTTTCCCAATCGCGTTCCAGACCCCGACGAATGCTTTCTTCGCTTCACCCCAGCGTGCGGAGTCCGTGCCCGCAAGAATCGCCTGGCGCCCTTTCGACTGCGTATAGTTCAGGTCCCGCTGCAATTTTCGGGCGGTTTCAACGGCCGGGAACCTCTCTTCCATCATCCCGTCTTCCCGGCTCCGGATGCCGGTGGACTTGAAATAAGCCATGGCTGCGCTGAAAACCATCAGAGACACAATTACGCCAAAACTCATTCCCATCTTCCCTGCCAGTGTCAATCTCATTTCCATCCCTCTTCCAATCCCGGGGCGACGCCACTTGCGTCGCTGTCACGGCTTCCCAAGGTCAGACAGCCCAAGCTTCCGGTCGAGGCGGG
The DNA here is from genome assembly GCA_963838315.1 of uncultured Acidobacteriaceae bacterium. GTDB lineage: Bacteria > Acidobacteriota > Terriglobia > Terriglobales > Acidobacteriaceae > Acidiflorens. The sequence goes on along the minus strand of CAWIQW010000010.1, from coordinate 168,492 downwards.
CTTGCGACAAAAGCTCTCGAAGGGATCTTCGGCAGGCCCCGAACACAGTCCCCCTTACGAAAGGACGCCACCAGAATTAGTGGCTCGGGAAATTCATCGGATCTTAACGTGGTTGTTAGGAACTTGTAACAATTTGCCCTTAACTTCACCCTTACAAGCAATCGGACAGATCGTCGGGGTGACGACGGAATCCATTGCCTGTGGCGGACTTTGGTTTAGCGGGACCGCCGCTTGCCAGGGTTGTTCCTCTATTTAACCAGGAGATCAAAATGAAAAAGCTGATGCTACTTCTTGGGCTGTTTATGGCTACCACAGCTCCCATCTTCGCGCAGCAGGGATCCGTTCCTACCGGTATCCCGCACCTTGACCACGTTTTCCTCATCATGATGGAAAACCATGGCTACAACGAGATTCTTCACAACCCCAACGCAAAATTCATCAACAGCTATGCCAAGACTGCCAATCTCGCCACCAACTACTTTGCCGTGGCCCACCCGAGCCTGACCAATTATCTCGAGCAAGTCGGCGGATCGAACTTCGGCATCCACAGCGACAATCCGCCCGATTGGCACAATTTCGATTGCCAGACCAACCTGCAGACCGGACTTGCCAATACCGACAATCCCCCCAGTCCCAACATCTGCCCGATTCACGGTTCCGGAACCGATGCCGCTACGCCGATTCTCGATTGCACCAACGAGGTTACCGGCCCCCCCTGCGAAATCAATATTGACGGCAAGCTGGGTTATCCGGCGGTTTCAACCACCCTTGGCATTACCATCGCCGACCAGTTAGTGACGGCCGGCCTGAACTGGAAGACCTACCAGGAATCGCTGCCTCTAACAGGGGCTAACCGCGTTAATTACAGCGATGGAAATTTCACCAACAACACCGATTTCACCAAGATCAATCCCCAGCAGAATCCCCCACTCAACAGCGGAGACATTGTGCAGCTCTACGCCTCGAAGCACAACCCGTTTGTTTATTTCCGCAACGTGCAGCAGGGCACCACTCCCGGTCTCAGCTTTGCCCAGATGTCACCCTTCGATGGTTCCAGCGGACTGTGGGCCGATCTCGCTTCCGGAAACGTCCCGAACTTCTCTTACATCGTGCCCAACCAGTGCAACGATCAGCACGGACGCGGCAACAGCACCGCCTTCTGCAACTACGATCCCAACGACGTCGGAAAGCAGTCCGGCCTCAACCCGGCTCTCATCATCCTCGGCGACCAGGCCGTGGAGAAAATCGTAACCGCGATTCACAACTCCCCGGTCTGGAAACAGGGCAACAACGCCATCGTCGTGACCTGGGATGAAAACGATTATTCCGTCCAGCCCATCATCAACCAGGTTGTAACCATCGTGGACACGAACTACGGTGTGCACGGCGTCCAGAGCAACCAGTTCTATGTCAGCTTCTCGTTGCTGCGTTCCATGGAAGGTGGATTCGGCATTCCCTGTCTGAATCACGCCTGCGATGCGAGCACCGCAACCATGTCCGATATGTTCGCGGCACAATAAGCGGCGAACAATTACCAAGGCAGCAGCCCGAAAAAGCCCTCGTTCTCTCCGCTCTCTTGCGGCAAGGGCGGGGGCTTTTCCATGAGTGATTGGGCGCTAGTCCTTCAAAAGTGATACTTGGTCTTTTCTGTCCACTCGCTCTTTGGATAGCGCTCATGCAGCAGCCGGAAAGCCTTTTCCGACCAGTGCGTCGTCTCCTTGTCCGAGCATCCGTAGCGCGTCGAGCGCACCGCCAGATGCAGCGCCTGCGGCACGCGCCCGTCCTCGGGATGGAGCTTCGCGAACGCCAGCACCTCGGCTGTCAGGTAGTTCGGTGCGACGCTCCGAGCCGCCAGTTTCGTCTTCTCTTTATTTAATGCGGCGAGGTCATTCGGCGAAAGAAACGCCGGCGGTGGCGTTTCCGGGTTGCGGTCCCTCCGGAAGCCGGTGGTTCCGTCCGCGCTCGGCTCGCACCACCAGTTGTCGCGGTAGTTATCGATCTCCGCCAGCTTCGCCGAACGCAGCAGCCCGGTGCGCACGTACGGACTCAGCCCGGAATTCTCCAGCGTCACCAGGGCCGCCTCAAATTTCTGGTCCTCGGGATCTCTTGCGGAGCGAAACCGCTCCATCGACTTCCATAACGGATGGTCGAGCTCGGCGAGAACGGGCTGCAATTCGCGGGCAGCGTCCAAGTCGCCAATTACGGTCGCTCGCGTCCACGTGCTGCGCGCAACTTCGCGCCGCAGAGAGGCCGGCAGAGCGGGCGATTTGGCCGTCTCCACGAGAAGGGAAAGCGGCATTTTCTGCGCCAGCACCTGCCCAGAGTAGTCGGTGAAGAGGGCCTGTTCCTTTCCGTGCTTGCTCCCCTCGCTTTCGCCCGGCTCTTCGCCGAAAGCTTCTTCCCCGTCCGGCCACGCCGTTCCGATCGAGGCCGGCACTTCCGTCGCATGCGCGAGAAAGTCGGCCAGGTTCACGCTCAATTCTTGCCGCTCGTCGTTCAGCAGATTGCGCGTGCCGCGCGGAAGTTTCCCTTCCGGCCGGAGCAGTGTGTCGAGTTCGTTCCGCGCTGCTTCCTGTTGTTTGCCGCGCCCCATGATTCGCAGTGCATAGTAGCGGACGCTCCAATAACCGGGCGACGACGCAGGCACCTTGCTTGCCGCCTCCAGCAGTTCCGGTACGCTGGCGTCCTTCGGGTCGGCCAGACTAAGCGACGCCACCAACCATGGAAGCCTATGCCCGGCGCGCCACTGCGCCAAAGCGTGCCGGGCGTTTTCCGGATCGGCGGGCCAAGCGAGCCCCAGCGGTTGCGCCGAAGTTGGCTCGACATAGAACGTCTTCAACCAATCGCTCAGATCTTGCGCCTGTTCGCCTCGCGAGAGCAGGAGCACGTAATCCCACAAGTGCTGCTTGAATCCCGGGCCCGGATCGGACTGGAGCATGAGTTGCTCCAGTTCGGCGACACGCTTTGCCGGCTCGGTACGAAAGCGGATGTAGTCGAGCAGACCTCGCGCCGGGCCATGAAAACCTGCGGCACGGGGATCATGGAGTACTGCATCCAGCATCTGCTGTGCCGCTTTCATGGCGTCCGAATTGATTTTTTCCGACTCTGCCGCGCCCAGCGTTGCCTTGCGAAGCAGCGCGCGGGCTGCCAGGTACTCGCCAGATGGCGCCCACGGAGAGGACTGATCCTTAGCGACCGCCTGAAAGGCAGCCGCGGCCGCATCGAAATCCCGCGAGTAAAATTTGGCCGCCGCGATCTGGTAGTTCCGGTCCGCCCGCAGCAGCGGGTCCGGCGATTCCAGAACCGATGGCACCACGGATGCTTTCCCATCGCAATTGGAGAACACCTCGTCCTGGGCGGTGAGCCAGTTTTTCACCGCCGCGCTAGCGGCTCCGTACTTCTGCACGCGCGCGGCCAGGGTCGCCTGTGCGGCCTTGAATGCGTCTCCAGGGCAATTCAGAAAATATTCGTACCGCTGATCACTCGAGACCTGGGCATAGGTCTCGACCGGCTCGACATGCCCCGTGCCCGCTACCTGCTCGCGGGCTTTCGCCCACGCTTCCGACTCCGGACGCTCGCTCCCATACACCGGACCTGCCGCGCCCATGTTGCGGTCCCACACGATGATCGCATCGCGTTGCTGCTCGCCGTTGAGCTTGAGCCCGCTCAGGTAGCGATAGGCGACGATCAAGTAAGAGCGCCTCAGCGCGGGCAGCACAATCCCAAGCTTCCCGGCCGCGAACTCCGGCTGAGCGGTCTGCGGCACAGTTCCCGGGACGAAAATCGCCTCATCGAAGTACGGCCCACAGCTGTAGATCGCCCCCGGCATCGCCAGAATGAGCGCGACTGCGCTGATGATCACGAAGTAGCGCGCCCACCGGAGCGGCCCGAATTTCGGCGCGACTTTATTCTTCGAGGGAGATTTCGCCTGAGCCCGTTCGGCCTGATCTTGCTCGGCCAAATCTTGTTTGGCCAGAACACGGAATCCTGCCTTGGATTTCATCGTCCTGCGTTTCATCACCCAGAATTTCATCGCCATGATTGCATCTCCCGGTAAAGCGTCTGGAGCGAGCGCTCCGTCCACGGTGAAGGAGAAAAAGCATACACGCGCCGTCCCGTGGGCAGTTCCCGCCACGGCTCGTCCAGCGAGATTCCGAGACTGGTTTGACAAACAGGCTCGCGGAAGTCGCGCCCCGCTCGCATCCAGTTCGCAACCTCGCTCTGCCCGGTGCCCATTCGGAACAGCATGGGGACGGCTTCATCAATCGGCAGCCCCGCCATCCACCGGTCGCCGATGCACCAGGACGTCAGCGCAGTAATGGAAATCGGCGTCGATGCCGGCAATTGGCGGCGCAGGGCCACCAGCAGCTCCCGGTAGAACGCGCGTTCCGACGCGGTCGCATCGAAGTCCACCTGCACCGCGACCACCTGCGGAGCGTCCGCGGCGCGCGCGATGGCAGCGGCGACTTTGTCGGCTTGGGTTGCGTCGAGCACGGAGTTTGCCGCCACTTCAATACGCACGACAGCGACCAATCGCGTTTTCGGCACCACACGCAGCGGCTGCAGCCTCGGCCGAAAGCTCATGCCATCCGGCCCGAGCCGCACTGTGCCCGATAGAAACGCCACACCGGTCTGCCTTGGATTGATAAAGCGAAAGTCCTCGGGCCGCTCCCACGCCCAGAGCACAAGGTGAGGCACGGCCGCCATGCCGCGTGTCGCCGCACACACGGTGTCGCCGCCCGCACACGATTTGTTGGAAGAAAAAACGCCGCTATCGGAGATCAGCGGCGCAAGCGAAACCGCAATCATTGCAATCGCAGTGCAGCGTAAGAAGCGTTTCATTGTGGCCGGAAGCGAAGTTCCTCAATTTTCAACCGTGCAATCCAGCCTCCAACCACTCTCAGTGTCGAGGTCCAAAGTGGTAGCTCGCCTCAATTCTCGCGGGCGAAGGCTGCCCATTCACCAGACGCGGCTCGTAGACCTGCTTCTTTACCGCATCCACCACCGGCGCGATAAACGGTTCATCTCCGCCAACCACCTTCACATCCTGAACTTTTCCGTCCACGCCCACTGTGATGATCAGGTAAACCGACCCGCTCTTTCCCGCCAATTCCGGAGGCAACTTCGGCTCATCTCCGGAAACTTTCTCGGGCTGGAGTATCAGAACTCCGGCGTCAGTCTCAACCCCGGTTCGAAATGGCGGCCGGTTCGGAAGCGACGAGATGCACTCAACTTTTCCTTCGCTTTCCGCGCCTTTCTTGATGACCGAAAAGCTGAACCCCAGTTGCGTCTCCACGTTGACCGCGGTTCCGTTCAGCAGGTAGGGACGGAAGCGAGTGTCCTTCAGCGCTTCCACGCTAGCCGCGACCAGCAAAGGATCTCCCTCCACCGGCACCGCGAGCACAGGCTTACCAGTTTCGTCGATTGCGATATTGAACAGCACATCGCCCTGGATTCCATTCAGCATCGCCTTATCGGGATAGACCGGCATCGTCTTCCGCTCGACCATGCCAAGCATCACTCCGCCCGCAACACGAATCTTGAGAGGCTTCGCGGCCACCGGTGTGGCCTGCTGTTTGGGAAGGTCGTTGCCGCTCGTGTACTGGGTGAAAGCAAACGCCGTGCAGCACACGAGCATTAGGATCCCCGAGCAAATCTTCATCATAAATACTCCTCAGGTGTGCGCTACCCGGTTTCTACTTCTGCAATCTAACCTCTGACTTCTTCAATTACCCGCTCCCCTCGCCCACCTTCAGCACGGCCAGGAACGCTTCCTGCGGAATATCCACGCGCCCGATGCGCTTCATGCGCTTCTTGCCTTCTTTCTGCTTTTCGAGCAGCTTCCGTTTACGCGTGATGTCGCCGCCATAGCACTTGGCCAGCACGTTCTTGCGGATCGCCGGCACCGTCTCGCGCGCGATAATCTTCGCCCCGATCGCCGCCTGGATCGCCACCTCAAACATCTGCCGCGGGATCAACTCCTTCATCTTCGCCGCCAGCGCCCGTCCGCGTTCATAAGCAAAGTCGCGATGGATGATCGTCGACAGGGCGTCCACCGGCTCGCCCGCCACCATGATGTCAAGCTTGGCCATCGGCGAAATCCACGTTCCCGAAAGGTGATAGTCGAGCGAAGCGTAGCCGCGCGAGACCGATTTCAGCCGGTCGTAAAAATCGAGCACAATCTCGTTCAGCGGCAGTTCGTATTGCAGCATCACGCGCGCCGAGCTCACATATTCGAAGCTCTTCTGTTTGCCGCGCTTTTCTTCCACTAATTTCAGAATGCCGCCCACATACTCTTCGTTGGTCAGAATGACCGCCAGAATGACCGGCTCTTCCACTTTCGCGATCTCACTCGTATCCGGCCAGCGCGACGGATTATCGACCTCAATCACTTCGCCGTCCGTCTTGTGGATAAGGTAACGAACTCCGGGAGCCGTCGTAATCAGGTCGAGCCCGTACTCGCGCTCCAGACGCTCCTGGATGATCTCCATGTGCAGCAGGCCCAGAAAGCCGCAGCGGAAGCCGAATCCCAGCGCCACTGAACTTTCCGGCTCAAAGAAAAACGACGAATCGTTGAGCTTCAGTTTTTCGAGCGCCTCGCGCAGTTGCGTATGTTCGTGCGCGTCCACCGTGTAAAGTCCGGCGAACACCATGGGCTTGATCTCTTCAAACCCGGGCAGGGGTTCAAGCGCGGGACGGTCGTCGTCGGTGATCGTGTCGCCGATCTTGGTGTCGGCGACGTTCTTGATATTCGCGATGATGAATCCAACTTCGCCGGCGACCAGTTCTCCAATCACCACCGGCTTGAGCGTGAGCACGCCGAGCGCTTCCACCTGGAACACGCGCCCGTTCCACCACAGCCGGATCTTCTGCCCGACCTTCAAAGTGCCTTCGAAAACGCGCGCCAGCACCACCACGCCGCGATAAGGATCGAACCACGAATCGAACAGCAGCGCCTGCAAAGGCCGCTCTGGCTTCCCCTTTGGCGGGGGGATGCGTTTGACGATCGCTTCGAGCACATCCGGCACGCCTTGCCCGGTTTTCGCGCTGATCAGAAGGGCATCGCTGGCGTCCAGTCCGACGGCGCTCTCGATCATCTCTTTTGTGCGCGGAATGTCGGCGCTCTGCAGATCGATTTTGTTGATGACGGGAATGATTTCGAGACCGTGATTAATGGCCAGGTAGGAATTGGCCAGCGTCTGCGCCTCCACGCCCTGCGATGCGTCCACCACCAGCAGCGCGCCTTCGCAAGCGGCCAGCGAACGCGAGACTTCGTAGGAAAAATCCACGTGCCCCGGAGTATCGATCAAGTTGAGCTGGTAGATTTGCCCATCCTGCGCCGGGTATTCCATCCGAACGGCGTGCGCCTTGATGGTGATGCCGCGCTCCCGCTCCAGGTCCATCGAATCGAGCACCTGCTCCTGCATTTCGCGCATGGCGAGCGACCCGGTCAATTCCAGCAGCCTGTCGGCAAGCGTGGATTTCCCATGGTCAATGTGCGCGATGATCGCAAAATTTCGAATGCGGGATGCTTCCATGAGGACAATACGATTCTAACAGGGGATCGCCGCTGCCTTGTCTGCGCGGGCCAGCGGGCCACCGGCATCATTGCGCGTCTGACGCGGGCTCCCGGCGAGGGCAGACATCCTGGTCGGCGAGCTGAGGATCTTTCTCACGCCAGGCCGTCGCGGGCCTCTTCGCGGGAGTGGTAGTAATCACGATCACGCTCAACAAAACCAGCAGTGTTCCGAGCAAGGTTCGCGGGCCGACCGCTTCGCCGCCCAGAAAGTATCCAATCGCGACCGCAACAATCGGATTGATATAGGCGTACGTGCCGACCCGCGTCGGCGATTCATAGTGCAGAAGCCAGACGTAAGCGGTGAAGGCGACAATCGATCCCGCAAAAGTAAGGTAGGCAAGCGCGATCCAGGCTCCGCGCGAAACCGTGAGCGGATGAAATCCCCGAAACTCGCCCAGAACGCCCGAAGCAAGAAACAAAAGCGCGCCGCCCGCGAGCATCTGCGCCGCCGAACTCATGGATTTGACCGGCGGCAAAGGCAGTTTGCGGATCAGCACCGCCGCGAGCGCCCAACTGATGGCCGCAATCACCAGCGCAATGGCCCCGGCGGTATCGACCGGCGCTTCGCTCAAACTCAGCGACCGGCTCACCAGCACGACCACCCCGCCGCTCCCCACCAGCAGCGCCAGTCCCAGCCGTAGCGTGAGCTTTTGCGTCCTTAGAAAAATGATTTCAGACAATGCCATGAAAACCGGGATCGTCGCCATCATCACCGCTGCAATGCCGGATGGCACGCGCTGTTCGGCCCAGAACAGCAGCCCGTAGTCGAACACAAAGATCAGCAGGCCGACGGCCGACGCCGAGACCCATTCGCGGCGCGTAGGCGACCGCGTGCCCTTAACGCGCATCCAGACGTAAAGAATGATTCCCGCCAGCGAGAAGCGGATGGCCGCGAACAAAAAGGGCGGGACTTCGTGCACCCCGATGCGGATGCCGAGAAATGTCGAACCCCAGATGAAATAAATCGCCGCGTACCCCAGCAAAATCCGAATGGTAGACGGACGCTGTGCCGAATTCATGAAGACGCTCCGTGCTCCCAATGGAAAGCGAAAGACAACCTGAACAATAGATCACGGCCGCGTGCCGTGCGACGCAGCCTCCCCATGGAAAGTTCTTATTGGCAGCAGAGGGTTTTGTTTATGGTACGCGGAGCATTAGCGCGCGCCCTGCCGCAGAGCGGCGAAGACCTTGCGTACCTGCTCTTCCGTTGACTCCAGCGACCCAGAATTATCGATCACAAAATCGGCGGCCTTGATTTTTTCTTCGTCGGAAATCTGCGCCGCCATGCGTCGCGTAACTTCGGCGCGCGCCGCATCTTCCGGGATCCCCAGCCGGCTCGCCAGCCGCTGAATGCGCTGCTCCGGCTGACACGTAACCACGATCAGGCGGTCAAAGCGCGCGCCGCTACCCGCCTCAAGAATGAGGGCCGCTTCCACAATGGCGATGGCCTCCGGATCGCGCGCCCCGATCTCCTCCATCCATTCGTTCTCGTGCGCGATCACGGCCGGATGGACGATCGCATTCAGTTCCTGCACGCGCGGAGGAGTTGCGCTTCGGCCCGCGGCTTCGGCGGAGCCGCGTTCCGCGGGTGACGTTCCGAAGGCGGCTTCAGCAAGTCTGGCCCGATTGATCGTGTGGTCGGAATTCAATATCCCCGACCCGAAGTGCCGGACCACTTCTTCATATACCGGACGCCCCGGTTCCATCAGCCAGTGCGCAATCGCATCGGACTGAATCAGATGAGCTCCGAGTTGAACGAACATCTCGCCCACCGCCGATTTGCCGCTCGCAATCCCGCCGGTCAGGCCAACCTTGAGCAAAAGAACGTCACCTTTAAAGTCAGAAGTTAGAGGTCAGATTGCAGAAGTTTCCAAACCCACCGTTCTCAGTTTGAGCAAGAAATCGCGACGCAACAGATCTAAAAGAGCTAGCAACTAGCGACGCCGTCGAAACCGGATGCCTCCGACTTCTGCAATCTGACTTCTGACTTCTTACTTCTGACCTGTCTTTCCTCTCCGCAACTTCGCCGCCTTCACCGTGTTCGCCATCAGCATTGCGATCGTCAGCGGCCCGACGCCGCCCGGCACCGGAGTTATCGCTCCCGCCACTTCGCTCACCTCGGGATGCACGTCGCCAACCAGCGTCGATCCCTTGGCGAGAAAATTTTCCAGCCGCTTGGCATTCGCCTGCGTCCCCGGGAAAAAATGGTCAAACTCCGCGCGGTCCGTGACCCGGTTAATGCCGACGTCGATGACCGTTGCCCCCGGCTTCACGTAGTCGCGCGTGACCATGCCCGCTCGTCCGATCGCAGCCACCACAATATCGGCGCGGCGGCAGACGCCCGGCAGGTCGCGTGTTTTCGAGTGGCATACCGTAACCGTCGCATTCTGGTTGAGCAGCAGCATCGCCACCGGCTTGCCGACAATATCGCTCCGCCCCACCACCACCGCTTCCCGTCCCGCAACTGCAATCGAACTCCGGCGCAGAATTTCCATGACGCCGGCGGGCGTGCACGGCACCAGCCCCGGCCGCTGCGTCGAGAGGTAGCCGACGTTCATGGGATGGAATCCATCCACATCCTTGGCGGGGTCGACGGCCAGCAGAATTTTCTTCGCATCCACATGCGCCGGCAGCGGCAGTTGCACCAGGATGCCATCGATCTCGTCGCGTCCATTGAGCGATTCGATCAAAGCCAGCAACTCCTCGGTTGTAGCCGATTCGGAAGGTGAGTGCTGCTCGCTATAGAGTCCCACCTCCTGCGAGCTCTTCACTTTGCCGCGCACATAAACCTCTGATGCGGGATTGTGCCCCACCAGCACAACGGCCAGCCCCGGCCGCACCCCGCCCTCTGCCAGCGCTTTCACTTCGCCAGCCATTTCCCCGCGGATTTCACTCGCCAGTCTGGCGCCATCAAGAATCCTGGCCGGCATTCAGCCTCTCTTTTCTGATCTTCCTCGGTCAAAACACATTCGGAGAAGAACAGCGATTTTATCGCATCGTCAAATGTGGATCATCGATCTCCATTTCGAATTCGCGTTTCTGGGCCGCGGTTCGAAAGCGCTCTTCACGCTACAATGATGGGCCATGGTGCCCAAGGATCTGCTCGACATGCTGGTCTGCCCGGTTTGCAGAAAGCCGGTGTCTCCCAACCAGGCTGGCACCGGCCTGAAATGCTCCGAATGCCGGCGCGTCTACCCCATTCAGGACGACATCCCGATCATGCTGATCGACGCCGCTAGCTTCGACGCGGAAAAGATAGCGTCCGAGTAATCGCCGACCCTGGCGGCGGAGTCCCGGAGGCGGATGCGGACGCCTCCACCTCCACTCAATCGTCTCTCACGCCCATTTTCGGGCGGGACAGAATGCCACATCGTGTCATTTTGGCCTCATCGGCCACAAAAACATCCAGTCGCCCTCCTATCGCCGCTTCCCCGCAACTATCTGCAAACTATCGGGTTCACACACATGAGGCAACTGGACAATGACCTTGGCTGGGGTACCAACGTTACGGCAATACGATTGCATGCAACGAAGATGAATGCCGATGAGTCTAATGAGTCAAGAGCGGAAGGTGAGGGCGGCCATGAGAGACAAATTTTCGGTGACGGAGTTATCAGTCTTGCGCAACGACCTGCTCCAGGGCGCCAATCTGGACTTGCGGGAAGCTGCCGAGGTCTTGCAGGTTTTCCTCATGGGCCGCGGCTACGGCGTCTCTCCCCAGGCAGCCTTTGACGCTGCGGGAAGAGTCGAAATGGCCGGCTGCTCTCTGCCCGTGCTGGAGCGCGAGCTCGAAGGTCTGGCCCTGGTGATGTAGGGCTCGACACAACGACGTTAGACAGAAACTGCCCAGCTCAACCAGGCTTCAAGACAGTTTCTCGGTTCGAAGGCCGGACGAAATCGTCTGGCCTTTTGATTTGCTAAAGGGAGTCTGATTTGCTAAAGGCAGTCGGAGAGTAGCGCCGGCGCCCCGCCGGCAGTCGCGGGGGCGCCTCGCCCCCGCCAATTATGCGCTACCGGGCCGCCACATCCGCCTGTTCATGGGCGTGGTAGCTGGACCGCACCAGCGGCCCGGACTCGACGTGCCGGAATCCGAACTTCAATGCTTCTTCTTTAAGAAACGCGAACTCCGCAGGCGTGTAAAAGCGCGTCATCGGCAAATGGTCTTTCGAAGGCCGCAGATACTGCCCGATCGTCAAAATATCGACGCCCCGTCCGCCCAGGTCCCGAAACACTTCAATCAATTCTTCCTGCGATTCGCCAATGCCGACCATCACCCCGCTCTTGGTAACCGTAGCGGGATCCCATTTCTTGGCATTCGATAGCAGATCCAGCGTGCGCTCGTAGCGCGCCCCCGATCGCACCGCCCGATAAAGCCGCGGCACCGTCTCGGTATTGTGATTCAGCACGTCGGGCTTGGCTTCGAGCAACAATGCGCAGCGGTTCTTCGAGCCCCTGAAAGTCCGGAATCAGCACTTCGACCCGGCAGCCCGGCACAAGTTCTCGAATCTGGCGGATGGTCTCCGCAAAAATCTTCGCGCCGCCGACGTTGTCGTCATCGCGATTCACGCTGGTCACGACCGCATGACGCAGTCCAAGCGTAGCAACCGCCTCGGCCACGCGCCGGGGCTCGTCCCAATCGATCGGCTCCGGACGCCCCTTCGGCACCGCGCAAAACCCGCAGCGCCGCGTGCAGATGTCGCCCAGCAGCATGAACGTCGCCGTCTTGTGATTCCAGCACTCGCCGATATTCGGGCACTGCGCCGACTCGCAAACCGTATGCAGCCCGAGCCCGCGCGCCAGCTTTTTCAGATCATGGAAGTTATCGCCGACTGGCGCCTTCGCCTTCAGCCAAGAAGGCTTGGGGCTGGGAATTCGGGGCCCAAGTTGAATCTGGACCAGGTCGGAAGCCGCGAATTGAGAAGAAGTAGACACGATCTGGCAATAATTCTAGCAAACCCGGCAACTCTGGCCTGGACAGCGTCGTGATGCGCATCCACTCACCTCGTGCCTGGCTAGAGCGTGTGCAGGTAGGCGAGCAAATCCTTAACTTGTTGCTCGGTCATGACCTGCCCGAAGCCTTCCATCTTCGCGCGCCCATACTTGACGATGTCCGCGACGTGATCGTCGTTGGCTGGAAGCCCGCTGAGTTCAAGATACTGGCGTTTGAATACGCCTTTCAGGCTCGGCCCTTTTTTGCCGCGCGAAGAATACGGTTCGTGGCAGCGGTCGCAATAGTTGTCGTAGAGCTTGCGCCCCACGGCCTGCTGCGGGTTCAGTCCAAGTTCCGCATCCGATTTTCGGCGCTCGACGTCGCAGGCAACGAGCGCGCACAAAACCACCGAGGTACACAGAGCCACAAAAAGACAATTGAGGATACGCATCATATCCGAGCCACACCCGCGGACGATCAGAAGTAGGATAATACGGACGAGATGACCGTGCTCCTCAAACGCGTGTACGACCCTGCCGCGGCAGCCGACGGAGTGCGCGTCCTGGTCGACCGTTTGTGGCCCCGCGGCCTGACCAAAGAAGAAGCAGCTCTGAAATTCTGGCTGCGCGACCTCGCCCCATCGAACGAATTGCGGCAGTGGTTCCACGCCAACCCCGACTCCTGGACGCTCTTCCGCAAGCGCTATCTCAAGGAGTTAGCCGCGCCCAAGGCCACCGAAGCCCTCGAACAATTGCACGATCTGGCGGAAGCAAAAAGAAATCTCACCCTGCTCTACGCCTCGCGCAACCAGACAAAAAATAACGCCACGGTGCTGAAAGAACTCTTGGACGGAGGAAGAAAACCCCCGTCCAGCGTAGGCCGCGCCGGAGCCGCCACCACCCGCATCAGAAAAGCAAAAAAACAGTAGCCCCAAAGCAACCAAACCGCTCGCCAGGGACATTCCAAACCCGAGAGCCGAGAGCCGAGAGCCGAGAGCCGAGAGCCGAGAGCCGAGAGCCGAGAGACCTGGAGCTGCGAGCTGCCCCCTGCCCTATAATTTCCCAGTCATGCCCCCAACCGCGCTCCAGAAAAAAATCGACTCCCTGCGCGACAAAATCCGGCATCACGAGTATCTCTACTACGTTCAGGACGCTCCCGAACTCACCGACGCCGAATTCGACAAGCTGATGAACGAGCTGAAAAAGCTCGAAGCCGAGCATACCGATCTTGTCACGCCCGATTCTCCCACGCAGCGCGTAGGCGGCAAGCCGCGCGAAGGATTCGTCAAGGCAAAACATTCGTCTCCCATGCTCTCCCTCGACAACGCCTATAGCGAAGAAGAGCTGCGCGACTGGGAGCGGCGCGTGCACGAACTGAGCGGCCGCACCGACGTCGAGTACATGTGCGAACTCAAACTCGATGGCATGTCGCTGGCGCTCGTCTACAGCGATGGCCGGCTCGAACGCGGCATCACGCGCGGAGATGGCACGGTCGGCGAGGACGTCACCCTCAACGTCCGCACCGTGCGCTCGATCCCACTCTCGGTTTCGAAAGAAAAATTAAAGATAGCCGGCATCCCCGCGGACTTCGAAACCCGCGGCGAAATGTTGATGCCGGTCGCCGCCTTCCGCAAGCTCAACGAAGAGCGCCAGCAGCAAGGCCTGGCCAGCTTCGCCAACCCGCGCAATTTTACCGCCGGAACCGTCCGCCAGCTTGAGCCCAGCATCACGGCCCAGCGCCGCATGGATTATTTCGCCTACATGCTGCTGAAAGATGGCCGCACGTTTTTCGACCGCCAGTCGAAAACCATGGACGCGCTCGAATCGGCCGGGTTCAAAGTCAATCCCAATCGCAAGCTGGCAAAAAATCTCGAAGAAGTCTGGAAATTTATTCGGAGCTGGGAGAGCAAGCGCGAATCGCTTCCCTACGAGATCGACGGCATCGTCATCAAGGTCGACCGCACCGCCCTGCAGCTGGAGCTCGGTTTCACCGGCAAAGCGCCGCGCTGGGCCATCGCGTACAAGTTCGCGGCCCACGGCGCGATCACCCAGGTCGAAGACATCGTGCCCCAGGTCGGACGCACCGGCAAGTTAACTCCCGTGGCGTGGTTAAAGCCCGTCCCCATCGGAGGCACGACCGTTTCCCGCGCCACTCTTCACAACATGGATTTCGTCGACGAACTGGGCATAAAAATCGGCGACTGGGTTGAGGTCGAGCGCGGCGGAGACGTGATCCCCAAGGTCGTGAAGGTCGTCGATGATGCCGACCATCCCCGCGGCCACCGGTCGTTTCACATGCCCGAGCACTGCCCGGTCTGCGGCGGCAACGTGGTCCGCACCGAAGGCGAGGCCGATCATCGCTGCGTCAACGCCAATTGCCCGGCCAAGTTGCAGGGCACGATTCTGCATTTCGCCTCGCGCCATGTCATGGATATCGATGGCCTGGGCGATGCCCTGGTCAACCAACTCACCGAGCGCGGCCTGGTGAAGAACGTAGCCGACCTTTATCGTCTGACCAAAGACGATCTGCTGAAGCTCGATCGCATGGGCGAAAAATCAGCGGAAAATGTGCTGCGAGAGATTGCCGACTCCAAGCAACTCCCACTCGAGCGCGTAATCTACGGCCTCGGCATCCGCTTTGTGGGGGAGCGCACCGCGCAATTTCTAGCCGAACACTTCGGCTCGCTTGACGCCATCATGGATGCAACCGCCGAGCAACTCGAAGAAGTCAACGAAGTGGGCCCGCGCATCGCGGAGAGCATCGTGGAATTTTTCGCCGACGTCCATAATCGCAAGCTGGTCACAGACCTGAAAAAAGCCGGCCTGACTTTCACTGGCCAGAAAAAAGAAAAAGGCACAAAGCTTGCGGGCAAGACGTTCGTCCTCACAGGAACGCTGGCTCGCCATACGCGCGACGAAGCGAAAAAAATGATCGAAGATGCCGGCGGCCGTGTCTCAGGTTCCGTCAGCAAGAAGACGGATTACGTCGTCGCCGGAGCCGACGCCGGCTCCAAGCTGGATAAGGCGAAAGATCTGGGCGTAAGTGTGATTGGCGAGCAGGAAATGGAAGAGTTGTTGCTGGCGCCCGAACCTTAGCGCTGACCGCGCCGCGGCGTCCGCGAAATCCACAGGCGAACAGGCTGGCGGCCGGGATCTTGTATCCTGACTACCGTGCCCGAACTCCCCGAAGTCGAAACCATCGTGCGCGGCCTGGCCCGGCGCGTTCTCGGCGATACGATCACTTCGGTCTGGATTGGCTCGCGGAAACAGCCCCTCAAATCGCCCGCGGCGCTGATCGCCGGCACGCTCGAGGGCAAGCGCATCGACGCCGTCCGCCGCGCCGGCAAGCACATCGTTTTCGAGTTGACCGTAGCGCGGGCGACTCGCCGGCCGTCGCGGAGGCGACCCTCCCCCGCATCCGTGTCGGCGCAGTGGGTCGTCCATCTGGGCATGACCGGCCGCATGGTGGTCTGCGAGCCTGGGGCCGCTCTGGCCAAGCACACACACCTGATCGCAAGCCTCGCTTCGGGACGCGAGTTGCGCTTTATCGATCCGCGCATGTTTGGGAAACTGAGTGTCCACACCTCCGGTTTCGACCCCGGCGGAGTCGAGCCGCTCGAGGTCGGCGAAGAACAATTCATCGCCCTCTTTCGCGGCCGCAAAACTCCCATCAAAAGCGCGCTGCTGAATCAGAAACTGGTGCGCGGCGTGGGCAACATTTATGCCGACGAATCGCTCTTTCGCGCGGGCATCCGTCCTCGCAGGCGCGCTACCTCGATCCCGCGACTCCAGCTCGCGAAGCTCTACGCCTCCGTGCGCGAAGTCTTGCGTGAGGCCATTGCTCTCGGTGGATCGTCCATTTCCGACTACGTCGACGCCGAGGGAGAAGAGGGATTTTTCCAGTTGCAGCATCGCGTGTATGGCCGCGAAAACGAGCCCTGCCTGACCTGCGGAACTCCGATTCGCCGTATCGTGCTGGCCGGCCGCAGCAGCCACTATTGCAAGAATTGTCAAAAATAGAAGCGATCCCTGACGTAGAACCTCGAAGTCCCCCAAAGCCTTTCTCGGCGCCCTCGGCATCCCGGCGGTGAAACAAATTGACGAATCCGCCTCTACGCGGTAAAACCACCACTTGGAGTCTTAGGGCTTTTCCAAACAGTCTATCGAGTCATCATCATGAAAAATTTCGCAATCGGAGTCGATCTCGGCGGCACCAACCTGCGCATCGCAGCCGTCGATGAGCAAGGCACGCTCGTCGAAAAAGTGACCCTGGGCACAAAAGTCTCGCTCGGTCGCGATCACGTCATCGACGACATGTGCGGCGCCATCGACCAGGTGATCGCCAAATACAGAAATTCCGGCGCGCTCCTCGGCATTGGCATCGGTGTGCCCGGCATCATCGACATGCAAAGCGGCCTGCTGCGCGAGTCGCCGAACCTTCCCGGCTGGGCCGACTATCCCGTGCGCGCCGAGATCGAGCAGCGGCTGAAGACCGTGGTGATCCTCGAAAACGATGCCAACGTGGCCGCGCTCGGAGAAAAATGGCTGGGAGCCGGCCGCGATTTCGACCACATGGCGATGCTCACCCTCGGCACCGGCGTCGGGGGAGGCCTCGTTCAGAATGGCTCCATCTGGCACGGCATGAACGGCATGGCCGGAGAATTCGGACACGCCACCGTCGAACCCGAAGGCCATCCCTGCAATTGCGGCAATCGCGGATGCCTCGAGCAATACGCCTCGGCGACCGCGATCGTGCGCATGGCCAAGGAAGAGATCGCGCGCAACAGTGCATCGGCGCTGGCTCGCGCGGCCCATTCGGATGCCGAGTTCAGCGCCAAATCGCTCTACAACCTCGCCATCCAGGGCGACGAGGACGCCCGCCGGATTTACCGTCGCGTCGGCCGCAGCCTCGGCATCCTGCTCGCCGCGCTCGTCAATGCGCTCAACCTGCCGATCTACGTGATTGGAGGCGGCGTATCCAGCGCCTGGGAGGCTTTCTCTCCCTCAATTTTTGAGGAGTTGCGGCAGCGCTCCATGGTCTATGCCGCGACCGCGCCCCGCGATATCCTGGCCGCCGGACAGGGCGCATCGTCCCAGGTCGAGCCCGGTTCAGGGTTCAAGACCATTGTCACGCGCGCGCTCTTAGGCAGCGATGCCGGACTTTATGGCGCCGCCCGCCTCCCCATGATTAGCGACTCCAAACGCTAGCTTCGTTTGTGAGCAGGCTTTTGAAAGCGCGCCGGCCTCTGCGTCGCCGGACGCTTTCTGTCAAACGCCGGCTTTTGCGGACGCGCAGCGTTCCCGCTAAACGGCGCCCCGGGCGCGCGTTCGAACTTTCTCCCCGCGTTTCGTTCGAATTTTCCATCGGACTTTCGATCAAACGACGGCCGTTGCGGACGCGCAGCGTTCCTGTCAAATTGGCTTTTCGCGCCGGCACTTCTGTCGGCCGAATTCCCCTCGCGTGCGTTTCTTTCGACTGGATTTCTTTGGACGCGATTTCTTGCGAAAGGCGGCTTCTGCCTGGCAGCCGCCCGTCCGCCGAAACCGGAATCTTTAGAGAACGGCTTCTTGCCGAATGATGATGAGGACGATGATGACGGCGACGATGGGAATGACGCGGGCCCCTGATTGAACGCCGACTCCGGACGAGCTGACGGCTTGGTAGAGAACGTCCTTTTTTTGTCGAACCCTCTCTTGTCAAATGTGGGCTTTTGCCCAAACGACGGTCCTGTGCCAAACGATGGGCTTTCGCCGAACCCCAGCTTTTTACCGAACACCGGCTTTTTGCCAAACGACGATTTTTTGGCGAATGCGGCCTTCGGATGCGGCACGAGCACAGGTCGAGCAGGCCTTTTCCCCGACGCAGCCGCTTTCAGTTTCGCGACTTCTTCCAGCGTGAGGCTGCGGAACTCTCCCGGCGGAACGTCGAGCGACAGCGGGCCATATTGCACGCGCCGGATTTTTTCCACGTGATGTCCCACTTCCTCGAACATTTTGCGCACCTGCCGGTTGCGCCCTTCAATGATGATCACTTCCAGCCACGGATTATCGCCCTCGCGAATCAGCCTGATCTGCGCCGGAGCCGTGCGCACACGCCGGCCGCCCTTTTCCGCAATAGAGATTCCATGGCGGAGCTTGTCGAGTTTCGCCTCCTCGGGCACGCCCGCGACTTTCACCACATAAGTTTTCGCCACGTGCGATGCCGCTTTCATCAATGCATTCGCCAGCTCTCCGTCGTTGGTGAGCAGCAGCAGCCCTTCACTGGCCCAGTCGAGTCGTCCCACCGGATAGACGCGCCCCTTGACACTTTTTATGAGGTCCATCACGGTCGGCCGGTTCTCCGGATCGCTCACCGTCGTCACGTAGCCCTTCGGCTTGTTCAGCACGATGTAGGAGAAACGTTCCGGCGCGTGCAGCAGTTTGCCATCGACCCGGATGTGGTCCTGCTCGGCGTCCGCCTTGCTCCCGAGTTGCGTGACCGGTTGCCCGTTGACGAGCACGCGCCCCGATGTAATCAGCTCTTCCGCCTTTCGGCGGGACGCCACACCGGCAGCGGCAATAATTTTCTGTAAACGTTCCGCGGGCATATTTACTCCTGCTCTGTGGTGGCTGGTATTTCGTCGTCTTCGGCTTCAGGGCTCAGAACCTCGCCCTCATGGTGGTGTCGTTCCGAAGGACTTTCAGAAAGACTTTCTGGCAGACCTTCGGACAAACTTTCTGGAAGTTCTTCGCCGTGCTCCTCCTCGCGCGCCGCGCCGCTGTCGAATAAATCAGCGGTCGCCGCGTCACTCGAAAAGGGCACGTGGGTCGCGCCATCGGCAGGCGCGCCTTCCCCCGGCAGCAGGTCGCTCTGGAACGATTCCGCCAGCAGCTTTTCGAACTCCTCCATGCTCGGCAGTTCCTGGATGTCCTTAAGCCCGAACCGCAGCAGAAATTCTTTGCTGGTTTTGTAGAGAATGGGACGCCCAATGACAGCTTTTCTGCCCGCAGTCGTGATGAGCTTGCGGTCCAGCAAAGTCGCGATCACACCGCCCGAATCGACGCCCCTGATTTCGCTGATCTCAGGCACCGTGACAGGCTGCTTGTAGGCAATGACCGCCAGCGTCTCCAGCGCAGGCAGCGACAGCCGAAATGGAGGTTTCAGGCTCTTGGCAAAAGCGCGCACCACGTCGTGCTGCTCGGGCTTGGTCGACATCCGGTATCCGCCCGCCACCTGGCGAATTTCAATGCCGTGCTCGGATGCCGAATAGTCGGCGACCAGTTCTTCCACCGCCGCGCGCACCCGCGACTTGATTCCGGCCGCGTCAATCTCCGGCGTTTCCGCCACGACCGAATCCTTCACCAGCGACACGATCTGATCGAGAGAAATCGGAGTTTCCGCAGCGTAAATAATGGCTTCGAGTTGGGGCTTAAGGCTCATAAATCAGTTCCCGGTTCCCGGTTCCCAGTTCCCAGTTCTCAGTTGGCAGACAGCCCGCTGTCGATTGGCATCTTCTGCGAACTGGGAACCGGGAACTTAGTTCACTTCCAATCGTCTCGCACTGCCGCCTGTTCGGTCATGACCTGCTCAAAGTGCGAGTGCTTCCGGACCAGCACTTCTCCGAACACGTGGTCCTGACGCACCTGGATCGCCTGCAGCCGCACCAGTTCGAGCATCGCGAGGAACATGCACACCAGCGTCTGCCGCGACGGCACGTTGCGGAGCATCTGCTTCAGCCGGATCGGCCGGTCTTCCAGCGCCAGCCGGCGATGCAGATACTGGATCATCTGGCCGACCGTGACCGTCTCTTCGTTGACTTCCAGCACCGGACGGCTGCGGGCGCGATCGAGAATCTGCTGGAAGGTCTTCACCAGGTCGATTACATCCGCCGCCAGTTCCGGTTCCGTGCCCTCCGCGTCCATGAACTCGCGGATCGCGGGATTGCTCAGCACCGCGTCTTCGATCTGCTGCTTCTGCAGCAGCATTTGCGCCGCCGATTTGAATTTTTCATGCTCCAGCAGCCGGTTGACCAGTTCATTCCGCGGATCGTCCTGCACGCCCGACGGAGCCAGCGGATCACGCGGCAGCAGCATCTTCGACTTGATGTGAATCAGCACCGCCGCCATGTAAATGAACTCGGACGCCACATTCACGTCCAGTTGCCGGATGCGCTCCACATAAGCGAGATACTGCGCCGTGATCTTCGCAATCGGAATGTCGTAAATATCGATGTCCTGCTTGCGGATCAGGTCGAGCAGCAGGTCGAGCGGCCCTTCATAGATTTCGCCCAGTTCGATGGCGAACGGGAAATCGTTGGCCGCCCCCGTCTGAAGCGAAGACTGCGCGGGGTTGGGCTCACCCGCGCCCGGCGCAGTCGCCACCGGCGCGGATGTTTCTCCGGATACTGGCTGAGACAAATCCGTCACTTCGCGGAATCCTTCGGAGGCTCGTACTCGAGCGAAATGCCCATCGCAGCGCGGACTTCGTTCATGGTAGCGCCCGCCACATCGCGGGCACGGGAAGAGCCTGCTTCCAGAATATCCCAAGCCAGGCGCGGATTGTCGGCGTATTTTTGCCGCCGCTCCTGCATCGGATTCAGGATCTTCACCAATCCGTCCGCCGCCCACCCTTTGCACTCGATACAGCCAATCCCCGCGGTCCGGCACCCTTCGTTGACCTTCGCCATCGTTTCCGCGGAGCTAAATATTTTGTGCAGGTCGCCCACCGGACAAAGGTCCGGATTGCCCGGATCGCTGCGCCGGATGCGCGCCGGGTCGGTCACCATGGTCTTCAGTTTCTGGCGCACCACCGGCTCCGGATCCGTCAGCATGATCGCGTTGCCATACGATTTCGACATCTTGCGCCCATCCGTCCCCGGAAGCTTCGGAGTCGGCGTAAGCAGAGATTGCGGCTCCGGGAACACCTCGCCGCGCTGGCCTTTGTAGAAGCCATTGAACCTCCGCGCAATCTCGCGCGTCAGTTCCACGTGCGCGACCTGGTCCTCCCCCACCGGAACCACATCGGCCTTGTAGATCAGAATGTCCGCCGATTGCAGCACCGGATAGCCCAGAAAGCCATACGTTCCAAGGTCTTTCTCTTTGATGTTTTCTTTCTGCTCTTTATAAGTCGGCACCCGCTCCAGCCACCCCAGCGGGGTGATCATCGAAAGCAGCAGGTGCAACTCGGCGTGCGCCGGCACGTGCGACTGGATAAAAATCACGCACTTCTCGGGATCGAGTCCCGCGGCCAGCCAGTCGAGCAGCACATCGACCGAATTTTCCTTCACGCGCGAAGTGTCGGCGTAATCCGTCGTCAGCGCGTGCCAGTCGGCGATGAAGTAGAAGCACTCGAACTGCTCCTGCATCCGCACCCAGTTTGCGAGCGCGCCCACATAATTTCCCAGGTGCAGCTTCCCAGTCGAGCGCATCCCGCTCAACACGCGTTTCTTGTTCGAAGAATTTGTCATTCAGAATTTGCCCAGAATCGTCAGGTAGAAATCCCTTACCGGCCGGATCAGGCTCCACAGCAGTCCTCCGCCCAGGTAAACCAGCGCCAGCAGCGCGAAGAATCCAATGCGGTCATAGACCGCTCGCACCGGCTCCGACAAAAAGTGCCGCAGCACGTGGCTGCCATCCAGCGGAGGAATCGGAATTAAATTGAACACGGCGAGCACGATGTTAATAACCATGAGCGCATAAAGCAGCATCGCGATGGGCGTAAGCGCCGAGTTCGAAGCCGGTCCATCCAGTTCAGCGGGCAGATCCATGATGAGCGCGTGCCCCGCGGGCGACGAAAGCGAAATGCAACCCAGCAGCAGCAGCGCAACCGTCGCCACCAGAAAATTGCTCACCGGACCGGCCACCGAGGTGAGAATGTCATCCAGCATCGGATTGCGGAAGTTGCGCGTATCTACGGGCGTGGGCTTCGCCCAACCCAGCAACGGAATCCCGCTGATTGCCGCAATCACCGGCAGAATAATCGTGCCAAAAAGATCGATGTGTCGAATCGGATTCAGCGAGACACGCCCCAGCATCCGAGCCGTAGGATCGCCACATCGCGACGCAGTCCAGGCGTGCGCCGACTCGTGCACGCTGATCGCAAAGAGAAAAGCGATCATCTGGTAAAGGATTTCGATGATTTTGGGCGACATGGCGAAACACTGATTCTAACAAAGGAGCTGAAAAGCAATGCAGAAGGCAGAAGTCAGAGTGCAGAAGTAGCACGGGCTCGGACCCCGCTGACGTGCCCGCAGCCCTTCGATCTCTGAGGAAATTTCCGGCTCATTGGCGAACGCCGCCATCCATCACCCCAGCCACTCCAATCGCCGCGGTTTCCACCCGAGAACCCGCTTCGCCTTCGCATTCGAGGCCCCGCTCAACTTCGTCGCGTAGTAAACCACATCCTCTCCCGCAATGGCCACTACCTCGGCCTCGGTCATATGTGGCGGCACCGGAGCACCCACAAACCTCGCAAAGGCCGGCAGCCACACGCTCTGCGGCGATGGGTCGTCATCCACCAGGTTGTATACGCCCGGCTCCGCCGCCAGCAAGGCCACGGTCGCAATCGCCGCATCGTTGATATGCACAAAAGACGACACGCCCTCGCCCTTTCCCACCACGGCATTTTGTCGCTTCATCACCATGTTCGCCGCCGCCCCGCCCGGGTAATACCACGTCTTCGGACCATAGAAAAATCCATATCGCAGTGCCACTCCCTCAATGGCATTCGAGCTGAACACTCGCGCCTCCAGTTCCGTATACGTCCGCGCGCTCGCCGCCACGCTCGGGCTGGCATCGACGTCCAACGGAGACGACTCGTCCGCCAGCGTCCCTTTCGCCGCCTTCAGAAAAAATCCGCTTGACTGTTGCAGATACCGCCGGACGCCGCCCGCAATCGCCGCGCGAAACAAATTCCCGCCACCCTCAATTCTGACCTTCCTGTCGCCCGCGGCATATTTCGGCATATCGTTCTGCTCTTTCGGCAGCGACGTCAATTCGTCGATCACCGCCTCCGCTTTCGACCGCCGGACCGCAGCCTCCACCGCGGGCCCATCGAACGCGTCCACGATCGCCGCCTCCGCTCCCTGGCGCTTTAGATTCTTCGCCCCTGCCTCGCTCGTCGTCATCCCCACCACCGAGTGTCCTTGCTTCAACAACTCCGCAATCAACGGCTCGCCAATCGCTCCGCTGGCTCCTGCCACAAAGACGCGCATCGTCCGCTCCTCTCAACCGCGCTGGATCCCAAAACCGCAGCAACGAGCAGGGTACACAATCGCAGTCCTGCGATCAAAGATTGCACGCACTTCTGCAATCTGACTTCTGACTTCTCCAATTTGTTCTTATTGTCCCGCGCGAATCGGCGACACGATCAGTTGGCCGGGCGTACGTTTCTTCCCGTCACCTTTCTCGTGTTGGTACATCAAGGAGAGAGACCCTTCTGTGGAAGCCGTAGCGCCCGCCAGTTCGGCCGCCAGTCCCTGGTAGGAGCGGCCCACTTCATGATTCCCCTGCATCGCCACCGGGCTTCCTTTATCGATCGCCGGCCCCAGCAGTTGAAAGTTGTTGGGAACCTTCCACAGCACTTTGCAACTGGTGGCCTTTTCGACATCTTCGTCGCTGAAGCCCGGAATCTTCTTGTAACGGTTCAGCACGATCCGCAGCCGGTCGCGCCCCGCACCTTCTTGCAGAAAAGAGTGGATCCGCCCCGCGCTCCACAGTGAAACCACGTCCGTCTGCGCGACGAGCAGCACGGCATTCGAGAGATCGCAGAGGGTTTGGATCGTCGCGTCCATTCTGCCCGAGCAATCCAGCACCACGAAGTGATACTGG
This sequence comes from uncultured Acidobacteriaceae bacterium, assembly GCA_963838315.1. Classification (GTDB taxonomy): domain Bacteria; phylum Acidobacteriota; class Terriglobia; order Terriglobales; family Acidobacteriaceae; genus Acidiflorens. The sequence goes on along the minus strand of CAWIQW010000010.1, from coordinate 144,176 downwards.
CTCACCAGCAGGTCAAAAAGCCGCGCCAGTTCGGCAGCGGTCGGAATCGCGGTGGTGGGTTGCTGCGCCCCGGCCAGCAGATGCATGCCATTCCGAAAGGGCGTCATCAGCCCGTCAAGCAGCGAAACGTCCATCCGATGCAGGTTCTGCAGCGCATCCACAATCGTGAATTGCGGGCGCAGGTTCAGTTGCAGCGAAGCATGCCCGATCGGCGCGAAATCCACCAGCACCACCCGCCCGTGCGCTTCCTGCAACGCGACCGCGGTGTTGACGGCCGTAGTGGTCGCGCCCACTCCGCCCTTCGCATTGAGAAAAGTAAAAACGCGCGCCTTGCTGGAACTCCGCTGCGCCCGGCTCAACGAAGCCGTGTAGCGCGCGAAGGCCTCGATCAAAGCTTCATGGCTCGACGCCCGGTCCACAAACTCCCGCGCGCCCGCACGCATCGCGGAGACGATCATCATCGGCTGGTTCATCTCCCCAGCCGCGAAAATTGTTATGTCGGGAACGCTCGCGTGGATAATCTCAATCGTATGGATCGCCCGCTGCGGATTCCGGGGATCGATATCCACCAGCACCACTTCCGCCCGCTGGTCCTGCAATTGACGCAGCAGCGCGTCGCCCGGTCCCGGTGGAAATCCCACGTGGCTCATCACCGTGCGCGCCAGGTGCGTACTTTCAAGGCGGGTGTTGAGTACGACGGATTGTTCGCGATCCTCCGTTAGGATGGCGACAGCGATCCCGTGCATGAGTCGGCTCTCGGTGTTCATGATCATGCTACGAACTTCCAGTGTCGGGGCCAAGTGACCTTCGTAATCGAAGGTACAGCGGACGAAACGGCAGGGCGGCTGCAGGTTCATTAACTGCCGGGGGAACCCGCCTATTTGCCAGTGCACGCTATTGTAAGACAGAACCCTGGCCTTGGAAAGTAGCCGTAACAAACGTGAAATATTGCTTCGCGTCCGCCCGGCTCGGGCGCTCGCGGTCTGCCCCGGTCCCGCCTTGACCCTCCGCGGACCGCCCTACTAGACTCCCTTCGGGGTGATCCATGCGTACGATCTGCCTGTTATGTATAGCCATACTGTTTTGCGGCTGCGCGCTCGCCGATGAAGGCCACCACGACGAACTGACGCAAGAGCAACTCGGGACCGTTCATTTCCCCGTCTCCTGCAAACCGGAGGCTCAGGCAACTTTTCAAAAAGGTGTCGCCCTCCTCCACTCCTTCTGGTACGAAGAGGCAGAAAAGACTTTTCTCCAGGCAGCACAGCAGGACCCGAAGTGTGCCATGGCGCACTGGGGAGTTGCCATGAGCCTGTGGCACCAACTCTGGGATCAGCCCGACGCGGCTACTATCCAGCGTGCCTCCGAGGAATTGCACAAGGCGGACAAGTCGCACTCCCGCAGTGAGACTCCCCGCGAGCGCGATTACGTCGCCGCCGCCCACGCCTTCTATTCAAACAGCGCAAAGTTGGATCACGAGGCTCGCGCGCGAGCTTACTCTGCTGCCATGGAGAAGCTTTACCAGCGATATCCCGACGACCACGAGGCGGCCGCGTTCTACGCGCTCTCGCTGCTCGCCTCCGAGCCCGACAACGACACCACGTTCGACAATCGCAAGAAAGCAGGCGCGATTCTCGAAAAGCTGTTTGCGCAGGAGCCCAACCATCCCGGCATCGCGCACTATCTCATTCACGCCTACGACAAGCCGCAACTCGCGGCCCTCGGACTGCCCGCCGCCCGCCGCTACGCCCAGATCGCGCCCTTCGCTCCCCACGCGGTCCACATGCCCTCGCACATTTTCGCCCGCGTAGGCGACTGGCCCGATTCCATCAAATCCAACCTGGCATCGATCGCCGCCACACGTCACGCCGCGTCCATGCACATGGGCGGAGAAGGCCACCAGTTTCACGCCATGGACTTTCTGATTTACGCCTACCTTCAAAGCGGCCGCGAAGACGAAGCCGCAAAAGTCATCGACGGAGTCAGAGCTATGCCCGAGATGCAAATGGCCGGCCGCGACATGCACGCCTTCGCCATGTCGAAGTTCCCCGCCATGTACGCCCTCGAAATGCACCGCTGGACCGAGGCCGCGGCCCTCGAAGTGATCCCCAGTGCCACGCCCGGCGATCGCGCTTATACGTATTGGGCGAAGACGATCGGCGCGGTGCGCAGCGGCGATCTGCGCTCCGCAAAAAAATACCTGGCCGAAATCGAGAAGATTCACGCCGACTACGTGTCCAGCCAGAAAACCTATCGTGCTGACTACACCGACCAGCTTCAGCAGGAGGCCTCCGCCTGGGTTTTGCACGGCGACGGCAAAGACGAAGAGGCGACCGCTCTTCTCCGCAAAGCCGCCGATCACGAAGACGCGGTCGGACCGGAACAGACATCCATGCCCGCGCGCGAGATGCTCGCCGACATGCTCCTCGAGATGCACCATCCCGAGCCGGCCCTCGCCGAGTATCAGGGAGATCTGAAGTTCAACCCGAATCGTTTTGAGGGACTCTATGGCGCCGCTCGTGCAGCCGAGATGGCGGGCCGCTCCTCCGACGCAGCCGAGTATTATGCCTTGCTAGTCAGGACCTGCGATGGATCAAATTCCACGCGCCCCGAACTTGCCCGCGCCCGGCAAGCCGTGCTGGCGTCGAAGTAATTTCGTCGAGCACAACTTCGCGCGTCGCTTGTGATGCGCGAATCAATCCTGTCGTTGCTTATCGACCACTTCGCGCCTCGCTCTAAATTTTCTACCCCTGAAAATCAACTTCTTCGCTCCATCCTCAATCCAATGCGCCGCCCGATTCGTACCCAGGCAAATGGCCCTCTCCGGGCCTTGGAGGAAAGTGAAGTGAAGATAAGAGCTGTGATTTTCCGACTGGTGCTGACATCAGCCGTCGTGTTCACTACTGGAACGTTATTTGCCCAGGCGCTGAAGCCCAATCAGACCGAGGGCTATGGCGATAACAAGGTCCTCAAATTCAACTACACGCAAAATTTTGATTGCGTCGACCAACCCTACGATGACTTGAACTTCAACGGGATCAAGGCGCAGTCCGACCCCGGAGAATTTCAGATTCCGATTTGCCAGGTCGCGACCAACCCCACCATCAACCCGCCCGGACAGGTTGGCAATGCCGAGGTAACAACCGAACCGGTTTACGTGATTGTCCCCATGTTCTCGGTTGACGGCGACAAGGATCCGAACGACGCCATCTCCTGCAATAACGTAGTTCCGGGAACCTTGTGTGGCCCGGCGTTGGGCAAAACCCTCGTCGCGCTCTTCGGCGCGATTCCGGAAGCCTTCAAGATCAAGCCCGCGGTGTACACCCAGTGCCCCGATCCCGGGCTGCCTCCCGGCACCTGCACCATGCACGCCTCGCGGCTCGATCTGGGAAAGCTCCTCGTGGCTCTCAAGTATCTCCCGCCCCCGGCGACCAACGTATTTGTGCCCAGCCCGAATCATAGCCACGTCCTGCTAAATCAGGACATTAACATCAAACCTATCTGGTGGCAGGTGATTCCCGTGCTTGTCCTGAAGCAGAGCGATTGGCCCAACCAGGATGGCAGCACCGGCATCACCTCCTACGCCAAGCTGAAGGCAGCGGAAAAAGCGGGAGCAGCGCTCGAGGCGCCGTCCAATTTCTTCCTCTACTTCTCCTCTTACGTGATGAGCGGCATGAACATGCAATAGCGATGAGTGCCTGCGCGTGGACCGCAGGCCAGCGGGGCTCGGCGAGGGGGCCGGGCCCCTTTTTCATGGTTCGGGAAATGAGGACGACCGATAATAGCCCAGCGCTTCAGCGCTGGGATTAGTCAAGCAAAACAAGATAAAGTCGCGGAGGGACGACTGAGTTCGCACGCACCTCACTTTTCGATCTTCTGCAACCGAAACAAAAGCGTGCCCCATCCCAGCTTCGCCCGCATCTGCACCGGAGTGTGACTCGCATCCTCTGAATACCACACCCACACTTTGCCCTTGGACTGCAGCGGCCCCGAAGTCGCTTCCGCCGTCACCAGCAACGTTGGGTACGTTCCCGCCGGAACCCTGATCTGCTCGCGCTTCTCCACCGTGGCCCGCACCATGGTGGTCTTCCCGTCGCTGATCGGAAACTCGTATCCGGCGCCGAGTTGCAGCGGCAGCGATTGCAGGTAATAGAACCCCGTGATCACATCAGTCGCGCAACCCTCCAGATCGTTTTCCACTTTCTTGGTTTCGCCGGTCTTAAGATTTTTCTCGTCGAGCACGCTCTTCTTGCGCTCGTAATCGAATTTGATCGAAGTCTCTCGCTTGTGCGCTCCCTCTTCGCTATGTTTGAAAATTGATAGCGAGCAGAACGTGCGCGGATCAAACTGCGCCTCAAAACGATCGTGCACCGGAAACATGACGTTCACCGCTCCCTGCGATTCCGCGGTCGCGATCACCTTTCGCTGGTTCCCGGCCGTTTCCATCCGCACCACGCCCGTTCCGGCCGAGATCAAATGCCACTCCGCCACATAGACATAGGATTTTCCATCGGGAAACGGATAGTTTGGCGGAGGCGGCGCGACCCGGCTGGGAGCCGGACCGATCGATGCTTGCGAGGATCCCTGCTGACCATACAAAACATTCGCCATGCGGCAAAACAGCACGGCGAGCGCGAGCACGGAGAGAACACGATACCGGCGTTCGAGAGTCAGCAAGAGGGGCCCAATTCCTGATGTTCAGCGAAATCCCACGGCAGACTACCACACTACTGCCTACTGATGATGAGCTTCATGATAAGGATGGCCAGCACTACCACGCAACCAAGGGTTGCCTGGTATTCCCGGTGCTTCCAGAAGCGAGCCGACGAGTAGGAACTCTGTCCTCCGCCGTACGCCGTGAGGCGGGGAAATAGTCGTGGCACCTGGCGCGCATAATCATCGTATTCGGGAAACGCCTGCCGCAGAAAACGCTCTTCACCCGCGATTACGGGCACATAAATCAGGGCGAACATCAGCGCCATTACCGCGACGATCCACCAGTTGCGCGCGGCAATCGCAAAGCCCGCGGCCATCATGAGCGAGCCCAGATAAAGCGGGTTGCGCGTGTAGGCATAAGGTCCGCTGGTTGTCAGTTGCTTATCTTTTTGCACATGTCCCGACGCCAGCCCTCGCAGAACCAGGCCGGGTATCATCACCAGGCTTCCGGCGACCAGCGACATTGCGGTCGGGCGGGCCAGCCATACGAAGAGAATCGCCGCCGAAAAGCCCACGGGGATGCGGATCCGGCGGGCGACCAGCGACCAGCGGCTGTGCGTCGACCGCCATTCGGGTTGGAAAGCGTCGCTCACGGACCATCCCGCAACAGCGTCTGCGCGGCGGCAATCACTTTTTCAGGCATGATCTCCAGCAGCCCTTGCTCGGGCTCGCGATGTCTCGAGTGGTCCGTCATGCTGCTGGCGCTGCGCAAGACGATCGACCGCGTAGCAAACGGCCCGTTGCGCGCCGGGTTCGTGGGCCCGAAAATCGCGACTACGGGAATCTTCAAAGCCGCCGCCAAGTGCAGGGGACCGGTATCGCCGCCAATCAGGAGACTGGCCCGGCGGGTGAGTGCAATCAACTCGGCAATCGAGCATGACACCTTGCGCGCCGTCCCGTCGCTCGCCGTCTCGACCGCGGTCGCCAGTTCTTCTTCCCCAGGACCATAGTTCACGATCGAACGAATTCCATCCCTGGCGAGCGCCTTCGCCACGGTGCCGTAGCGGTCCACTGGCCATTGCTTCGCTCCCCAGCCCGCGCCCGGATTGAGAATCGCAAACCTAGCCACATCCGCCACCAGTTGGCTGACTTTCTTCTCCGCATCCGCGTCCACCGGAAACTCGACGATGGTCTCGGGCCGATTTCCCGGCGGCGCGCCCGCCGGCAAGGTTGCGATCACGCCCTCGGCCAAATCGAGTGCCTGCTCGACCACGTGGCTGCGATTCGTCTCGATCTGCCGCGAATAGAACATGCTGGCCGCATTCTCGCGCGGCTGCGCGTCTCCGAAAATGATGGGGGCGCCCGACCAACGCGCCAGCAACGCGGAGCGGACTGCTCCCTGGAAGTCGATCACGGCGTCATATCGCACGCCCCGCAACTCGCTCAAGCCCACCGCCATCTGCTGCCATGTATTGAACGAAAACACCGCGTGGCGCCATTCCGATGTCTTCACCGTGTGAATGCGGTCGACCAGCGGCCGCTCGGGCGACCGGCGCCCCGATCTCGGATAACGCAGCGTGCACAAAAGCTCGGCCCAGCGCTCCTCCACCAGCCACCCAAGCGTGACATGCCGGAACGCCGCGCGTAGCGCCGCCACCGCCGGCAGCGTGTGAATGATATCGCCCATGGCGCTGAGCCGCACCACCAGCAGGCTTTCGATTCGTGGCGTGCGCTCCAGGTCGGGGGCAGTTGCCGTCATCCCCGCAGCCTCACGATTTTGGCGGACTCAGCCGCCTGCGAATGATCTCGCTCGCCGAATGATTTTTCGGATCGCCCACGATGACGACCCGTCCGCCGCACGCTTCCACCTGCTCGCGCTCCGGAACATTCTCGGCCGTGTAGTCGGTCCCCTTCGCGTGAAAGTCGGGTCGTATGTCGCGAATAATCGCGCGCACGTCCTTTTCCGTGAAGATCACGACTGCATCCACGTCCGCGAGTGCGGCCAGTAGTTCCGCGCGTTCTTCGGCGGGCATAAGCGGGCGGCCTTCGCCCTTCAATGCGCGGACCGAATCATCGCCATTCACAGCCACCACCAGTTTGCCGCCCAGTTCCCGCGCCGCGTGCAAGTAGCGTACGTGCCCGACGTGCAGCAGTTCGAAGCATCCGTTGGCCAGCGTGATGGGATACCCTTCCTCCCGCCAGATCGCCACCAGCCGCTGCAGTTCCGGCCGCGACACGATCTTTGAATGAAGATGAATTGGTATGCTCAAGCTCTCAAGTCTGACTGTGTGGCAATCGGACTGTGTCCACACTTAGTGTTCGCGCGCAACTGGCGGCGTCTTTTCGATGGCCGCGAGCAGTTCCTGCTGACTGACCGTAGCTGTCCCGCGTTTCATCACCACGATTCCGCCGGCGTAATTCGCCAGGTGAGCCGCTTCCTCGGCCGTCGCGCCCGCGGCCAGCGCGGCGGTAAACGTCGCAATCACCGTGTCGCCGGCGCCTGTAACGTCCGCCACCTCGTCGCTCCCATAAATCGGAATATCCACCGCCTTGTGCCGCCGCGGAAACGCCACCATCCCATCCTTGCCGCGTGTGATCAGCAGCGATTCCAGATTCATCTCGCCCACAATCTGCTCTCCGGCCGCCAGCAGCCGGTTCCAGTCGTCTCCAATCCGGATGCCAAGCGCGTGCTCCACCTCGGACTCATTCGGCGTCGCCGCCGTGATCCCCGTAAATTGCATCATGCGGTGTCGCGAATCGAGCATGACTGGAACTTTCTCCAGCCCGCGCTTTTCACGGATCGCGTTCAGCAAAGCGGGCGTAGCCGCCCCGTATCCATAATCGGAGATCAGCAACGCATCCGACGCTCGGCCATACTCGCGCGCCGCCAGCACCAGTTCTCTCCGCAAATGCGAATTCGGACCCTCCACCGGCTCCCGGTCCAGCCGCACAACTTGTTGTCCCGCCGTGTGCGCGAATCCCGCCAGGATCCGCGACTTCGTCACCGTCGGATAAGTCTTGTCCTTCAGAACTCCGCTCACCGGAATCTGTTTGTGCCGGAAAGCGCGCAACAGAAGTTTTCCCGGCTCATCCAGCCCGACGATTCCCACCGGCAGAACATTCACGCCGAGGTCGGCGAGGTTGTAGATCGCGTTCGCGCCGCCACCCGGCAAGACCTTCCGGTCGCGGTGTTTCAGAATCAGCACCGGAGCTTCGCGCGAGACCCGCGAAATTTCTCCGAACACAAATTCGTCCGCGACCAGATCCCCCAGTACCGTAACCGTCACCTTGGGGAACGATTCGACCAGCTTCCGCAAACGATCGTTTTCTTTAGCGTGCTTCGGCATCAAACCAAGATTCTCTCACGACCCGGCCCTTCACTTTCCGATTCTCTTCAGGATCGAATCTAGAATGCCAGCCGCTTCGTCGAGCGTAAGGGTCAGCGTCGCAATGGCAAGCGGTTGTAACTCGTCCCGCAGCGCGCCCAGATTCACCGCATCTTTTTCGGTGGTCACAAATCCATCCGCGCCGAGTCTTGCTTTCGTTGCCAGCAGCCGCTCCAAATCCCTTCGCCCGTAAGCGTGGTGATCGCGAAAAACCATTTCCGCGGCGGGAGCAATCCCGGCCCCTCGCACCTGCGCGAAAAACTGCTCCGGACGCCCCAGCCCGCAGAACACAACCGGAGACTCCATCGCCAAAGGTATCGTGATCTCCCGCGTCATCCGCCATACCGGCTTGTCTCGTAACGCGGCCACACTGGTCACTTCTGCCGGCAGTACGATCGCATCCGCGCGTTTCAGCGATGCCAGCGGCTCGCGCAATCGTCCCGCTGGCAGCAGTTGGTCGTCGAAGTCGGAGCCCGTCATCAATACGATGTCGAAGTCGCGCGCCAGCGAGCGGTGCTGAAATCCATCATCCACGATATGCAGCTGGGATTGGAATTTCGCTTCCGCGAGAAGCCCGGCCTGGTAACGGGTCTCGCCAACCACCACGGGCACGCCCAACCGTCGCGCAATCAGCAGCGGCTCATCTCCAAACTCGCTCGCGCTCCCATTCGGCTCAACCACCAGCACGCCCCTCGTTCGCCGTCCGTATCCCCGCGACAGCACATCGCAGCGTATGCCCCGCGCCGCAAGTAGTTCCCCCAACGCAATCACAAACGGCGTCTTGCCGGATCCTCCGGTCGAAATGTTTCCGACGCTAACCACGGGTCGCTCTAAGCGCTGCGACCGAAGCATGCCGCGATCGTACAGCGTGTTCCGCAGAGCGCTCGCTGCCCCGTAAATTCCGCTCAGCGGATTCATTTCTCCGCCTCGGCCGCCGGAACCTGCACGCGCCGGTTCATCAATTCCACCAGCAAACTTACAGTCCGCGCCGTGGCGCCGCGTTGCGATTCCAGCGCAGCCAGCGCGTTGCGCCCGAGCGTCGCGCGTTCCCCGTCGTTTTCGATCAGCTCCATGAAAACCAGCGGCAGCTCCGCCAGCCCCACCACTCGCACCGCATTGCGGCTCTGGAAGAAATTCACGATGTCGCGGAAATTTTCATAGTGATTCCCCGTAACGATCGGGACGCCATAAAGCGCGGGCTCCAGAATGTTGTGTCCCCCGCGCGGCACCAGGCTTCCGCCCACAAACGCGATCGTCGCCACTGCATAGAGCGCGGCCAGTTCTCCAATGCTGTCCAGCAGCAACACGCCGCCCGCCAGAGATTCGCCACTCCACAGCGATCGCCGCTCCATGCGAAAACCCAATTGCTCCACCAGCGTCGCGACCTCCGCAAAGCGCTCCGGATGCCGCGGCGCCAGGAGCATCACCGCCTTAGGATAGGTCGCCAGAATGTTGTGGAACGCCGAGAGCAGCGTCGCTTCCTCGCCTTCAAGCGTGCTGCCGCATACCAGGACCGGCCACGCCAGCACGGGCCCAGCGCACGCTTGCTCCGCGGCATCCGACTTCGTGTTCGATGGATCGAACACCGAGCGCAGGCTCGCCACAATCGCGGGAGCGGCCGGCGGAGCCACGTCAAACTTCAGGTTCCCGCTCACCCTGACTTTCTCTTCCCCCGCGCCAATTTCAACCAGCCGCCGCGCGTCCTCGTCCGTTTGCGCCAGAAAAAGATCGACCGGCTCCAGCACTCTCGGCAGCCAGAAACGCAACCGCCGGTAGCCGGGAAGCGACCGGTCCGAGATGCGGCAGTTGATGACGGCAATGCGCGCTCCAGCGCTTTTGGCCAGCCGCAGAAAATTTGGCCAGAATTCTGTCTCCGCGATCACGCACAGCTCCGGCCGCAGCGCCTCCACATAAGGCCGCACCGCAAAGGCAAAGTCGAGAGGAAAGTAAAAGACGTTCTCCGCGCCGAACCTTTTCGCCGCCAGCTTTTGCCCCGTGCTGGTCGTGGTCGAAATCACCACCCGATGCGCCGGGAATTGCTGCCGCAGAGCCTCCACCACCGCGCTCGCCGCCACCACTTCGCCCACCGAAACCGCGTGCACCCAGATCGTGCGCTGGTGATCGCGGCGCAATCGTTGCGGCACCGCTCCGAACCTCTGCCTCAACCCCGCGCGATACTTTCCATGACGCAGCATCTGCAGCAGCCAGTAGGGCAGCGTGAGCAGCAGCACCAACCCGAGCAGCGCACTGTAAACCGCATACATGAATGCAGTCATTCTAACTGCCGGCCGCCAATCCTCAGACGGTCCTCAGGGACGCGGCGCGCATCCTATAATCCACATATGCAAGAAGTTCGTCGCAAGGCGCGTCCGCACGCGCGCAATTCTGCCGTTCTGTTCGCTCTCATCCTGCTTGGTTGCGTGGCCGCATCCGCGGCGAAAGATTTCGTCATGCCTGCGGCTCATCATGCGCGCACCTACCCCGCCCACGACGAGCACCCGATGGAGAAAGTGACCATCGCGGCCGATCCCTATGATGTCGAGTACAAAGCCTCAATCTTCACCGTCAACTACCGCAAATTCGGATTCATGCCCATCTTTCTCGTCATCACCAACGACGGTGATCAGCCCATTGCGCTTGCCGGCATGAAGGCTCAGTTGAACACCGTCGATCGCAGCAAGTTGCCGTCCCTGGACAGTGAGGATCTCGTGCGCCGCATCTCCCATCCCTCGCATAGCGATCTGCCCAGTCCCCTCCCGGTTCCGCTCCCCGGCAAAAAAGTAAAGGGCGGCATGAGCGAAAAGGCGATGGACGAAATCGATCGCTCGCAATTCGGAGCCAAAGCAGTAGAGCCCCACTCCACTGCCCGCGGCTTCCTGTTCTTCGATGTCTCCGGTATCTCGAATCCGCTGGCGGGGGCGCATTTCTATCTGACCGGAGTCCGCGACGCAAACGGCACCGAGCTGATGTATTTCGAAATTGCTCTGGAAAAATACCTGAGCGCCCCGGAATCGAAGAAGCCGTCGTACTGAGCGCGCCCGACTTTGGGTGGCGCAGTGCTTTCAGCGCTGCGATGACTCGCTGCCCTCACGGGCGACTCGCACCCGCCGCGCGCCCCGCTATAATCTCACCGTATGGCGACCACCCCAGCCATCTCCGAATCTCTCCTCGCCAAATACGAGCCTGTCATCGGACTCGAAGTCCACGTCCAACTGCTGACCGCCTCCAAGATTTTCTGCTCCTGCTCGACCCGTTTCGGCGATCCGCCCAACACCAATGTCTGCCCCGTCTGCCTGGGACTTCCCGGCGCCTTGCCCGTGTTGAATCGCAAGGCCGTCGAATTCGCCTCGCTCGCGGCCATGGCCCTGCAATGCCGCGTCAACCAAACCTCGATCTTCGCGCGCAAAAACTATTTCTATCCTGACCTGCCCAAAGGCTACCAGATCTCGCAGTACGACAAGCCGCTTGCCGAGCACGGGCTCATCGAGATTGACATCATAGGCGACGGTGTTAACGCCAGAAAGAAAATCGGCATTACCCGGCTCCATCTGGAAGAAGATGCCGGGAAGAGCCTGCACGAAGGTTTCCCCGACGCCGCAACAAAAACCGGAGTCGATCTCAACCGCACCGGAGTTCCACTCGCTGAGATCGTCAGCGAACCCGACATGCGCTCGCCCGAAGAAGCCTACCAGTACCTTACCCGTCTTAAGGAAATCATCCTTTATACCGGCGTCAGCGATTGCAATATGGAAGAAGGCTCCCTGCGCTGCGACGCCAACATCAGCGTCCGTCCCCGCGGACAGAAAGAGTTCGGCACCAAGACCGAGGTCAAGAACGTCAACTCGTTCCGCTTCATCAGGCAGGCGCTCGAATACGAGATAGAGCGCCACATCGAGGTGCTCGAATCCGGAGCCAGAATTACCCAGGAGACTCGCCTCTACAATTCCCACGAAGGCCGCACCTACGGCATGCGCTCCAAGGAGCAGGCACACGACTACCGCTACTTCCCCGAGCCCGATCTGCTGCCTCTGGTGGTCGACGAAAAGTGGCAAGCCGAAATTCGCGCCGGATTGCCCGAACTTCCCGAAGCGCGCCGCCAGCGCATGATCGCCGACTATGGCCTTACACAAGGCGATGCCTACACCCTGACCGTGACCCGCGCCCGCGCCGATCAGTTCGAATCCGCCGCCCGCACTGCGAAGAATCCCAAGCGCGTAGCCAACTTCGTGCAGAGTGAGTTGCTGGGACGCCTCAAAGCGCAATCCCTCGAACTCGATCAGTCTCCCGTCACCATGGCTGGAGTCGCGGCTTCCGCCGATCTGGTTGAGTCAGGCACAATTTCGGGCAAAATGCTTAAAGACTTGTACGACCTGTGCTTTGAACGCGGGAAAGATTTTCCCGCCGTCTACGAAGAAGAAGGAAGGCCCGCGCAGTCGCGCGACACGTCGGCGCTCGAAAAGCTGGCCGATGAACTGATCGTAGCCAACCCGAGGCAGGTAGAACAATACCGCGCCGGAAAGAAAACCATGCTGGGATTTTTTGTAGGACAAGTGATGAAAGCATCCAAAGGCCAAGCCAATCCCCAACTGGTCAACGAAGTCCTGACCAAGAAACTGGAACCCTAGCCTGAATCCGCTCCTGCGCGCACTTTGAACAAAATAGCAGACGTCGAGATAAAGTCCCAAAGGGACGTGTAGATGAAAGTTACGCAGGGACGTGTAGATGAAAGTTACGCAGGGATGTGTAGGTTCAAGTCCCGCAGGGACGCCCGACAATAGCCCGGCGCTTCAGCGCCGGGTGCTGGCTCACATTTAGATAAAGTGCCGGAGGGACGGCTGAGCTCTCACACCCGGGTGGTCGTTTTCCCCGAACGCCGTCTTTCGAGAAAGACGGCTATTTACATAGCACACTCGCAACCACAATGTGCCATAAATATGGCACTTTATTTTCGGCTTTATTTCGCCGCTCCGGCGTTCTTGAGAATCTCATCCGCGTAGTAGTTCGTGACCTTGGCATCATCCCGCAGGGTCTCGTAATATGCCGCTTTCAATAATTGCTCGCGACGGTCGCGCAGTTGCTGCCGGATGGCTTGCTGCACCCGCGGGTCGTTCAGATCGCGTTGTCCCGCCGGTTCCTTCGCGATGAGCTTTACGATCATGTACGCGTAAGGCTGATGGTTAGCGGGGTTCAGGAGGGGAATGATCGGCGTGTACTGCCCCGGCTTCAGCTTCATCACCGCATCGCGCGTGGCGGGATCGGCGCTCTTCAACGCCGATTCCGGAGCCATTCCCAGGTCGCCCCCGTTGTTGCTGGTCTCCGGGTCTTCGGAATAGTTCATGGCCAGCGTGGCGAAATCGTCCCCGCTATCCAGTTTGTTCGCGATCAGCTGGATTTTCTTGCGGGCCTCCGCGTCATTCTGGGCCTTGTTCTGCATATTCCGCACCTGCGCATTCACAATCCCCGTGACCATAATCTTCGCAAGGTGGTATTGCGGTTCGATCAGGTTAAATTCTGCCTTGTGCTCATTGTAATAATTTGACACGTCCTGGTCGGTGATGTTGATACGCGACGTGATTTCCTTGTTCAGCACTTTGTCCCGCGTCAACGAACGGCGCAGGTCGCGTTTGAAATCATCCAGCGTGATTTTCTTTTCCGCCAGCCGCTTGTTAAATTCCTCGGCCGTGTAGGGAGCCTTCGCTTCGTTCAGCTTTCGGTCTACTTCTTCGTCCGTCGCCAGCAGGCCCAGTTTCTCAGCGCGCCGCATCAGGATCTCGGTTTCGATCAGTTCATTCAGGATGCTCAGCCGCAGGCTGACCGCCTGCTCGCCGCTCGGTTGCTGATCGGAGCCCGCTGTCTGGTTGGAGTAATACTTGTCCACTTCGCTGCGGAAGATTTTCTTACCGTTGACCGAGGCCATTACATCGCCGCCGCTGCTATCGCGGCTACAGGCCCACAACCCCATCAACAAACAAACACTCGCGAGAATAAGGCTGGCTCGCTCGACTTTCCTGAAGCTACGATTTATCAATTTCTCCCCTCCAACCCACGGCGAATCAATCCACCAGCACGATCCGCGCAATCTTCGATTGAGGTCTACTTTGACGGTGCAGGCACGGCAGTTTTTGCGTCTGCGTTCGCGGGCTTGTGTTCCGGCGGTGCAACTCCCGCATCCTTCAAAGCCCGATCGAGCGCGGCCCGAATCTCGTCCGCTGACACCGCCCCATCCAGTTTCTGCCCATTGACAAAGGCGGTCGGAGTGGCATTCACTCCCACTGTTTCTCCTTCGCTCATGGAGGCGCGGACCGCTTTCTGGTCCTGAGCCTTCAGGCACGCCTGGAGTTTAGGCTCGTCGAGTTTATGTTTTTGTCCTTCCAGCATCGCCTGTTTGTCGAGTTCCTCAAATTGGCCTTCCCGGCCTTTGGCGGCGCTTACCACATGCTGATTGTTGTGCAGGTAATCCGCGTAGTCCCAGTAGGCGTCGGCCGCCTGTGCGTTCAGGCAGTTGGCATCAACGGCAGCGTGGATGGCCCAGGGATGAATTTCCTCGAGCGGGTAGTCCTTATAGATGAACAGGACACGATCGCCGTACTCCTTGAAAACTTCCGAAAAAAGCGTCGAATGCATGCGCGAGCAGAACGGGCACTCGAAATCATCGTAGTTTACGAGCACAACCTTCGCATCCTTGTTGCCCCGGGTAGGACGCCCGTGCACATCAATCTTGCTCATTGTCTCGGCATAGGGATCCTTTCCGAGATCCATTTTCGTGATGCGGACCAAGGTCTTGTGGTCCCGCGAGAGCAGAAAATCGAATGCCTGCTTTTTCTGGGCGTTGTCGAAGGTGATCGTCAGAGCGTCATAGTTGGTGAATTCGCTGGGCCTCAGCGTTCCCAGGGTAAGTTTCACATCCGGCGGCAGGGAGTAGTGCGAGCGCACCTGCCGTTCTACCTGCTGAACAACGTCAGCCGGCAGACCAGGGCCCGAAGGCGAACCTTGCGCGAGCGAAAGCGTCGGAGCGGGGGGCTGCGGCGTTTGCGCCGAGCAGCCGAGACAAATCATCAAAAGAACCACAAAAACGCGACGTACCATCATGAGAAAAAACCACCTGAACATGTTGAGTTAGCTTGATTATCTCATGGCGCCGCGAGGGAAACGGTCCGCTAACCGACTCTATGGTCCTGCCCGCGCATCAGTTCGGCGGTCGTCAGGAGCTGGTTCATGGATCCCGATCGGAAACCTTCCAGATCGAGAGCAACGAACTTAAACCCCAACCCTTTGAAAATTTCAGTGAACTGTCGGGCCATTTCTTGGGTCAATGCCGCCGCCATCTCGTCACGCGCGATTTCAATGCGGACGATTTCCCCATGGTGGCGCACGCGAAACTGTTTGAATCCCAGCGCCCGCAACGCATCTTCGCCCTGCTCGATCACGCTCAGAGCTTCAGTCGTAACCGGCCGCCCATATTCCATGCGCGAAGAAAGACAAGCGGACGCCGGTTTGTTCCAGACCCGCAGTTCTGCCCGCCGCGCTAATTCCCGGATTTCATTCTTGGTCAGTCCGGCATCGAGCAAAGGTGCCAGCACATGATGATCACGCGCGGCCTGCTGGCCCGGCCGAAAATCGCCCTGGTCGTCGGCGTTCACCCCGTACGCGACTGCCTGAAAGCCGCGGGCTTCGCGGAAGGGCTCGAGCACCGAGAACAGCTCATTCTTGCAATGGAAACAGCGCGTCGCATCATTGCGCGCATAGGCGGGATTTTCTAGTTCGCGAGTCTCGACTACTTCAATTGGGATGGCTTGCTCGCGCGCGAAGGCGACAGCGTCGGCAAGGTGGGTACGGGCCAGGCTGGGGGAATCTGCGATCACGGCCAGCATGTTATCGCCCAGCACCTGGCGTGCAGTCCAAGCCAGGAAAGCCGAGTCAACGCCGCCCGAATAAGCCACGATCAAGCCGGGATGCGCTGCGATGAGCCCCTGCAAGCGTGCCATCTTATCTCCGAGGTTACCGAATCCCTGCATGACCTTCATCTTGCTTGCGTCCTTTCAAACACCCTCTCTTCTGTTAGTAGAGTCGTTCCTGCCTTCTGAGGTTGCCGAAGGCTCCCACATTCGCAAGCGTGAAGCTGAAACGGTACATGTTCTCATTGCGGACTTCTCCCAGGGCAAAACGGCGGTATTCCAGGCTCATCCCGCAGCAGTCCCAGTTGTAGCTGGTCTGGGCGGTTGCATATTGCAGATTCCCCTGATTCGCGTCAAAACCAAAGCTTGCAGCCCCGCTGAGTCCCGGTTTTTCGAGTTGTCCGTAGCCCGCGAGAACCCGGAACTGGTGGATATCGCTGTTTGATTTGACTCCGAGGGCTGCGGCGTCGATCACCCGCAGAAAGGCATCGCCCCCTCCCACGGTGAAGGGCCCATAGTGATAGTTCACCAGAGCTGTACTGCCATTGATCTGACCCTTTTTGGTGTCGTAATCCAGATCCCACTCCGTGGTCGTGCGCGGACTGGTCTCCACTCGCAATCGGGAAATGATGGGTGCGAATCGCTGGGGACCGTTGAGAAAGGCGATTCCCGTAAAGTCCGCGGTGCTCGTAAACACATTGCGTACTCCCGAAACGACCGCGTTTCCAAATGTCGGGTCAAAGAAATATTTCTGCCCGACTTCCCAACTCAGAACCTCTCGCGGACCCGATGCACAGGTTTGTGAAGTCGGTAGCGGCGGAGCCTCCCATGGAACCGCGCCGACCTGTGGAGGTCCTCCTACTGTCAAGGTGCTCATCCCCTGGCTATCGCAGTCGGAGGCGTTGGGATCGGATCGCTTGGCATAGATCCTGTTCGCGAATGAGTATTCGATCCCATTCGTGTTGGTCAGCACGTCGGTCGAATCGAAGCGAATGATGTCGGCAAAATTATTGACACCGGTAACATAGTCATAGCGCATCCGCGGCTCGATCACATGTTTCCATTTCCGCCCCAGCCACTCGCGCTCGAAGATCTTCGACAACGCGGGCGCCCGCAATTCGACTGAAGTTTCCAATGACTTGCGATTAATCACGTCGTTCGCGGCTCGCCCGTCCGCCCGCGCCAAAGCCGCGTCATACTCTTGCGTATAGAACGTATCCCGCACCGTGAGTGCGGACCGCAACGACCATCCCCGCCATTGCAGAGGCATCGCCAGGGTGGGAGCCAGATCGAACCTTCCCACCAGGGCAGCTGTGCGGAACCCGAGTTGCCTGCGCTGCAAGCCCTCCGCCGCACTCTCGAACGACCAGTAAAGCGGAGTGTTTCCTACCTGACGTTCTTCACTCCCAGCGAAAACGCTTGGAGTATGGAGGACGCGAATCAGTTCTGTCGACGTAATGTTCGCGCAACCCGTGTTCGTACCGGTTTCCGGGACGCAAACGTCGAAGTTCTGGTAGCGCTCAGCCAACCCGTTGAAGTGAAAACCGTTTGTGCTGTTTGACAGAAAGATCTGTGACTTCACTTCCGAATCGATCGCCTGCGCGTACACATCCGTAAACGCGATGCGGTACACGAATGAGCTCAGATAATCGATATTCGCCACTCCGCGAACCGTCCCGAAAGGATGCTCGCCCTGAAAGCGCGCGTCCTCGCCACCCTGATCGAGCGGCGGATACCCGATGCCGCGGTCCACCATGCCGGTGTAGCTGAAAAAGACGAACGAGTTATCACTCGGCCGCATCCGGAATTGTCCCTGTTGCGCCCAGCCCCGCTTGGAATAGTATTCCGCTCCGGCGGTCGCGTCTGTACTGCGATTGAACGCCCAATACACCGAGTCGCCTGCAATGTATCCCTTGATCGACGAGTTGCCCACGCTAGGAATCAGCAGTCCGCTCTGCCGCGACTGCTGCACCGGATGCGTCACATACGGAAAATAAAATACCGGAATGCCCATCAGCCGGAAGTCGCTGCGATAGATCTTGGCTGTGCTGTCCACGTCCACCGAGACCTCACGCGCATTGAACTGCCACTTGGGATGCGGCAACTGGCAAGTCGTCACGGTTCCCTGCCGCACCAGGTAATGGTCGGGCCCGTGTTTCTCCACGACCTTCCCCGTGAACGCAAATGGGTTGGATGTTGTGAGCACATAGCGGGAGCGCCTGCCCTTGAATCCCAGCGTGCCGACCACATCGTAAAACGTTCCGACTTCCGTCTGGATGTTGTAAGTCCCGTGGCTGGCTTCGATGTGCTCGTCGTAGGGACCGCCATCGAGGACAACGTGCCCTTCCAGTTCGCTGTCGCCGGTGTCAGAGTTGTAGGTAATTTGATCGGCTTGAAGAATATAGGTGCGATAGTCGATCTCTACCTTGCCGCGCAGGTGGTACACCGGGCCATCCTTCTCCTGCTCCACCGCGCGAATGGTAACGTCTTGTTGCATCTGGCTGGCCGGAGCTGAAGGCAAGATCTGCGTGGTCGCATGGACGGGGGGCGGGGTCTGGCTGGTTACTATCCGGGAGGCGAGAATCAGGTGACAGATCAGTGCCGCCGTGATAATGATTCGAGAGCGGGTGATCATGAGCGGGTGGTTTGCAAGCGCGCTCCGCGAGCCAGTCTGGCAACGGGAAGAGTTGACCTTAGCACGTAGGCGCGAATGACGCAAAGCTCCGCCCAATTTCTTGATCTCCCATTTTGCGCCCAATCCAACTCTGGCTGCTGGCACCCTCCCGCGACCGTTTTGACAGGCCGATTAGAAGGTCGAGTTAGTAATGACCGGATTGATCAATACAGCATCGGAAGGAGATTCAGATCTCCAGCCTCATCTTCGCGTCCCTCTTGCAGAGGGTGACCCGAAGCTGGCCCCCGAATTCCCCCCCGATCCCGATGCCTGGCGCAGCGAAGTCGCCGCTCGCCTTGCCCGATATCGCACGCGCCGGAAGCCCCGGCCCCCGCGCTACCCTTCGCTCCTCCTGCCATTCGAGTCCTCTGACAGCCGGCCCAGATCGGCCGGTGCCATCGCAAGAACGGACAGTGGTCTCGAAGCACCTTTTGACGAGGACTTCACTTACCCGGATTCCGGGAGTCAGCAAGGCGCAAGTCTCGTCCCATCCTCCGATTTGCCTTCTCCATACCTCGCTGATCTGGGATCCTCTTTGGAGCCAAGCTCCGAGCACTTGGCTAAGATCATCGAATTCCCGCGCTCCGCCGCGATTCCGATCTTTCATTCGAGCCCGCTCGCCGATCCAATTCTCGATCGCCCCCGTATCGTCGAAGCGCCGGAGGTCGTGCCGCCCCCACCCGCGCTCGGTGGAATTCTTATCGAGCCCGCGCCACCTACCGTCCCCGATCCACAGGCCGACCGTGAGCCGCGACTCCAGTCGGCCACGATCGCGCGCCGATGGCTTGCCACTGCGATTGATGCCCTGATCCTGGGCGTTGCGCTGTCGGGCTACGCTGCAATTTTCTTGCGCTTCAATCCTGTCCGCGGGCCCGTCACGCTTCTCGCTGGACCTGCCGCGGCCATTGCCGTACTGCTCTGGATGGCTTACCAGTTTGTTTTTGTTGTCTACACGGGCTCAACGCCCGGGCTCCGTGCCGCTCGCCTCACACTGGCCCGGTTTGATGGCTATCCCGTCCAGCGTCCTGTCCGTCGCTGGCGTGTGCTCGCCTCATTCCTGTCCGCTTTTTCTGCCGGACTTGGCTACCTCTGGTGCTTCATCGATCAGGACTCACTCTGCTGGCACGACCGCATTACTCGCACTCATTTAACGGCGAAGCCGAACCCAATCGCCAAGCCTCCTCTTTGAGCGGCATCATACGGAAAGGCCTTCCCGCTCCTGATTCGAATGCAAACTATTTCACATCCGACAGATTTTGTTCGCTGAAGATTCCTCATCTCACCAAAACACTGGTTGCACTCTCCGGATCCGATGGTAAACTCCCGAATGGTCCGTCCGGGTTTCCGGTGTTACCCGCCAACGCCCGGCAGCTCTGTTAACCACACAATACCCGCGGTTCGTCAGAAGAGGATAAGCATGAAATTGTTGCGTCCGGTCTCCATGATATGTGTTGTTCTAATGGCAACTGTCGGTGCCGCCAGCGCTCAGACCTGGTCTGCCGTGAAAACCAAACCAACCTTTTCGCCGGGCACAGCCCTTTTGCTGACCGACGGCCGCGTGCTGGTACAGGATTCCGGCGGAGCGGATTGGTGGACACTCACTCCCGATCTAACCGGAAGCTATGCCAACGGCGCCTGGACTCAGGTGGCCTCGCTTCCCGCCGGATACAGTCCTCTTTACTACGCATCCGCCGTTCTGCCGGATGGGCGGGTTGTCGTGATGGGCGGGGAATACAACTTCGGCAAAGAAGCCTGGGTCAAGCTGGGCGCGATTTACAATCCGCAGACGAATGTCTGGGCGAAGCTAAACGCTCCCACCGGATGGGCCAACATCGGCGATGCGCAGAGCATCATCCTTGCGAACGGGACCATGATGCTCGCCGACTGCTGCAGCCTGCAGGAAGCTCTCCTCAATGCGAAGACTCTTAAGTGGAAGGCCACAGGCACGGGCAAGAACGACGAAAACGACGAAGAAGGTTGGACTCTTTTGCCGACCGGCCAGGTGCTCACCGTCGACGCCAATTGCAACTCCTGCCTCAATTCCGAGGTTTACGATCCCGCGACCGGTTCCTGGTCCAGCGCTGGTAGCACGATTGTGGAACTCGTCGATGCCAAGTCTCACGAACTCGGTCCGGCCGTTTTGCGTCCCGATGGCACCGTGATCTACATGGGAGCAACCGGCCACAATGCCATCTACAACAGCGTCACCGGCCAGTGGTCGGCTGCACCGGACTTCCCTTTGAACAGCAAGGGCAAGCAACTCGACATCGCCGACGGGCCCGCGGCTCTGCTTCCAAACGGCAATGTTCTTTGCATGACCAGTCCCGGCGTGTACCTGCCTGGCGCACAATTCTTCGAATGGGATGGCACCCATTTCAATGCGACCGTCAACATTCCTGATGCGGCCAGCGATCCGTCCTACTATGGCCGCATGCTCGAACTTCCCACCGGACAGATTCTGTTTACTGACGGCTCCGGAAACGTAGAACTGTACAACCCCACGGGGAGCCCGGATCCCTCATGGGCCCCAGCGATCACCAAGTTCACGGCAACGCTCACCCATGGCAAGACTTCGATTTTGAGCGGCACGCAACTCAATGGGCTTTCGCAGGGCGGTGCTTACGGTGACGATGCCCAGATGGCCAGCAATTATCCGCTCATCCGCATTACCAACAGTGGCACCGGACATGTGTTTTATGCTCGCACATACAATCCAAGTTCCATGGGCGTGGCCACCGGCTCAACCGTGGTTAGCGTCAGCTTCGCGGTTCCCGCCGGAATCGAATTAGGCTCCAGCCAGTTGGAGGTTGTTACTAACGGCATTGCGTCCAATCCTGTCACTGTAAATATCAATTAACAGATAACAATCTTCGCGCATGCCGGATGGCGCAACCCTCCGGCATTTCCTGGCGGGAGCCAAAAAGCCCCGGCCGATTCCTGCCGGGGCTTCTCTGTCAATCGTGTGGGACGTTCGCTGCCGACTAGCTGCCTGACGACGTGTGCTGATGGCGTTCGCATTGGTCGCCACAGCAGTTCATCGCGGACTTCTCGCCTTTGGCGCCGCAGCACTTGCCGTCTTTACACGCGCCTTCCTTCTTACACGCCTTCATGCAGGCTTTCATTTCCTTGCCGGAGCAGCATGACTTCGCGTCCTTTTTCTCGCTTTTGTCGTTGCCACAGCAGTCCATCGCACTTTTGGCATCGGAGCTAGCTTCATGGCCACATGAGTTGGTGTCTTTGCCGTCCCCTCCGTGATGGCAGCAACTCTTGGCGGGCGCCTGAGAAGCATTGGGTGTAGCAGCGTTTGGATTCTCTTGCGCCCACGCGACCAACGCGAGGGCGAGGACGATGGCAAACAACTTGAATTTCATAGGATCTCCTTAAATACCGGCGCCATCGTCATTTCGGCCCAAGCCGCGATGACGAACAGCAAAACCGCGACTGTCGCCCTCTTCCTCATATGCCCTGATCTTGTCAGACCAGCAAGCGCTGGCCAGTGACTGGGATCACAGGCGCATGTGTCCAGACTCGCCGAAATTGCCGTTCACGGCCATTCCTCAAACCAGGCTTTCGAGAGCCGCGCGCAAATCCTCAAACCGGAACCCATACCCGCTAGCCTGCAGCCGGTCGGGCTTGACCCGTTGGCTGGACAAAAACAGCTCCCGCGCCGCCATCCCCCCAAAGGCAATCGCCAGTGCAAATCCCGGTACCGGGAAAAATGCCGGCCGCGCCAGCACCGAAGCCAGCACCTTCGTAAACCCGTCATTCCTTACTGGATTCGGCGCGACCATGTTGACTGGCCCCGCCAGCGATTCCGTGCGCAATGCATGTTGGATTCCGCCCACCATGTCGTCGACGTGAATCCAACTCCACCATTGCTTCCCCGGCCCGATTCGTCCGCCCAGGCCCAGTTTGAAAGGAGTCAGCATCTTTTGCAGTGCTCCACCTTTCCCACTTAGCACCAGCCCGGTCCGCAAACTCACAGTCCGGATGCCGCCTTCGGCAGCAATCCGGCTGGCTTCTTCCCACTCGCGGCAAACCTCCGGCAAAAACCCCTGTCCTGTCGTGCTCTCCTCGGTCAGTACTTCCTCACCCCGATCGCCATAGAACCCAATTGCCGATGCGCACACAAACACCTTTGGCTTGGACGCGGTTCGGGCCAGGGCGGTAGCAAGATTGCGCGTCCCACGCACGCGGCTGTCGCGGATCGCTTCTTGCTTTGCCTCTGTCCAGCGCCCAACAATAGTTTCGCCGGCCAGATGCACGACTGCATCGAAACCGGAAACCTTTGCCGGCGAAAGGCCTGTCCCGGGCTCCGCCATGGGATCCCACGAGATCTCCCCCGCATTTCCGGCCGGTCCCCTCACCAGCCGCACAACTTCCGCGCCCGCCTGCTCCAACGAAGGTAAAAGGGCGGCGCCAATCAGTCCCGAAGCCCCACTCAACAGAACCCGTTCCATATCGATTACTCCTTTTCGTACTCTACCAGCCAGACCGTGCTCCCGCGAACACGTCGTCCCCAGCGACAAATCATTTGCCTAGGCGCGTAGACCATACGGAAAGACCCATACGGCGGCGTTCACCGTCCCCCCTTCCGCTGTTGTAAAATCCATCATGGCGACGTTGCGGGATCAAGTCGCGACCAGCGTGCTCACGGTGACCCGCTTCCGTGAGTTGATGCGGAAGCTGCGCGAAAATCGACCCAACGACGATCTCGATCTCGTCAAGCGCGCCTACGAATTTTCCCAAAAACACCACGCCGGACAACATCGCGCCTCAGGCGAGCCCTATCTCGTTCATCCTCTCGAAGTTGGCAACGTGCTCGCCGACATGAAGATGGATTCGGTTTCGGTCGCGGCCGGTCTCTTGCACGATTCCGTCGAAGACACCTCCGTCACCACGGTCGAGATCCGGCAGGAATTCGGCGAGCAGGTCGCACACATCGTCGAAGGCGTTACCAAAATCAGCAAGATCGATTTCTCCTCGCGCGAAGAAGCCCAGGCGGAAAACCTTCGCAAGATGATGCTCGCCATGGTCGACGACATCCGCGTCGTCATCATCAAACTCGCGGACCGTCTTCATAACATGCGAACCCTCGAGCATCTGGATTCCGAGCGCCAGCAGAAAATCGCCCGCGAGACGCTTGATATCTACGCGCCCATCGCCCATCGCCTCGGCATGGGCAAGATCCGGGGCGAACTCGAAGACCTCGGCTTCAAATACGTTGATCCCATCGGATTCGAACAAGTCCGCATCGCCGTCGAGGCCCGCCGCAAAGAGGGCGAAGCCTTTATGGCCCGCGTCGAATCCACTCTACGCGACGGACTGAAAGAAGCCGGCATCACCGGTCGCGTCGAAAGCCGGGTCAAGCGCCTCTATAGCATTCACAAAAAGCTTCTGCGCCAGCGCATCAGCGTCGATCAGGTGTACGACCTGTACGCCATGCGCGTGATCACGAACTCGGTGCAGGATTGTTACGCCGTCCTCGGCATCATTCACAATCTCTGGCGACCCGTCCCCGGCCGTATCAAGGACTTCATCGCCATGCCCCGCCCTAACCTCTACCAGTCTCTGCACACCTCGGTCATCACCGAGACCGGCGAGACGTTCGAGATCCAGATTCGCACCGAAGAAATGCACAAGATGTGCGAGGAGGGCATCGCCGCCCACTGGAAATATAAAGACGGCCCGGTCTCGGCTCAGGACGAACAGCGGCTGGCGTGGCTTCGTCAGGTTGTCGAGTGGCAGCGCGACGTTTCCGACCCCAACGAATTTCTGTCCACCCTGAAGGTCGATCTTTACCCCGAAGAGGTTTATACCTTCACCCCCAAGGGCAAAGTGATTGTGCTCCCGCGCGAATCCACGCCCATCGACTTCGCTTACACCATTCACACCGAAGTCGGCCACTCCTGCACCGGAGCCAAGGTGAATGGACGCATGGTCCCGCTTCGCCACAAATTGCATTCCGGCGACATCGTTGAAATCATCACCCAGCCCGGGCACAAGCCCAGCCGCGACTGGCTCGCCATCGTCAAGTCGTCACGCTCCCGCAACAAGATCAAGCACTGGCTCAACGTTCATCAGCGGGAGCGCGCCATCGAAATCGGGCGCAAGCTGATCGAAAAAGAAGCGCGCAAATATCGCATCTCGCTCAAAGACATCAAAGACGCCGACTTGCAGCGAGCCGCGAGCGAATACGGACTGGGGCGTCCCGACGACCTCATGGCGGGCATTGGCTACGGCAAATATTCTGCCCGGCAGGTGCTCGCGAAATTTGCTCCTCCGGGCGCCGAGCCGATGTCAGAGAGCGAAGAGCAGGCTGCCTCCCACGGCTTTACCAGCGTGGTGCGTCGTGTCTTCGGAGGGGACTCGAATGCCATCGTGGTGAAGGGGCAAGGCGACCTGCTCGTCTATCGGGCTCGGTGTTGCAATCCCATTCGCGGAGAGTCCATCGTTGGATACGTCACCCGCGGTAAAGGCATCGCAGTGCACTCGATCAACTGCCCGAATGTCACCAACCTTCTCTATGAGCCTGAACGCCGCATCGACGTACTGTGGGCCGGAGATAAGGAAGGTCAGCCGGTTTCCTACCCGGTAAAAATCACGTTGCTTTGCGACGACCGCTTCGGAATGCTCAAACAGATTACTGCCGTGATCAGCGACACCCACACGAATATTCGCGACATCTCAGCCCGCACTGAAAACGGCCAAGCCAACGTCGACGTAGTTCTCGAAATCGCCGACCTCAAACACCTGCAGAGAATTATCGATGGAGTCCGCCAGATCCCGGGCGTACACGACGTCCAGCGGTTGCAGAAGATTTAGCATTTACCCTTCCGGCCGACCTCCGATTCTTATCCTGCCTTCAGCCGTAGCGATTTTTGAGGTCGCAATCTGCGACCTCAAACCTTTGCCGGTATCGCAAATCCGATCTTCCCGCCAGTCGGTGCCGGGGGCTTCATGAGATCGCGAATCGCGGCAACTATATCCTGAATCTCGGCGTCATGGTCTCCCACTCTGTTTTCGAGATCCCTGAGCTTTGCGACGATCTTCTGATTCGCGGCCAGGGCCTCGCGCATGCGCACGAATGCGCGCACCACAAAAATACTCATCTCCACGGCTCGCTTTGAATTGAGTACCGTCGCCGCCATAATCGCTCCATACTCAGTGAACGCATAGGGTCGATACCGTCGGCCGCCTCGGCCTTCCGACTTTTCCTTTTCCTCTTGGCACCCGCGCACTTTTGAGGTCGCAATTTGCGACCTCAAATCTCTCTCCCTCGTGCGGAACACAAAATCCGCAGGAAAACGTTCCGCATTGCGTTTGACCTGCTCATTCAGCCGTTTGACTTCGACTCGATATAATTCCGCCAGGTCTCTATCGAGGATCACCCTCCGCCCGCGCATTACCACGATTTTCGACTCCACTCGTTTGGTCAGTACAGTAACTTGGTTCATGATCTGCCACCTGTCGAGCGCTTCTCTGCCTTTACCATTACAGATTCGCCAATTGTCGTCATGTTCGTCTGTGACGCCCGTCGATAGCGTATGTGATGATTCGGCCCCTGCAGCAACCCGCCAAAGACGGACGGCTAAGCCAGTCGCGCTCCCTTCTGGTAATCACGCGGAAGTAACCTCAGGGAATCGAGGTTAACGACGTCATACTCGCGGACGTGCAGTTCGCGATAGGTTGCAAGCACCAAGCAGGCTGATCAGTTTCTGTGTGCTTGAGGTAAAACCGAGGCTCGCCGCGTGCAGTGGAGTGCATACACAAGGTTGGGATTCGTGATCAATAATCGCAACCTGGTGATAACAAGAACGATCATTTCCTACCGGGTATGGACGGCCAATTGCCTTCACAACTGTTGGGAACGCATTGCCCGACCCTTCGACGAATCCTGTTCCGAGGAGAGCAGTAATGAATGCACCGAAACTGAAACCGGCACTTATTCACTATATGGTAGCTGGGTTGGTGGCCGCCCTTCTAACCCTGCCAGCTGGCGCAGAGACCTGGAAGCTGATGGCTTCTCTGCCTGTTCCAACCGGCTCCGCGGCTGCGGAGTCAATCAACGGCATTATCTACGTGGCCGGGGGCAACTATGCCAGCACCAAGAACTCTGCCCTGCAATCGTTCAATCCGGAGACAAAGATTTGGACCACTCTGGCTAGCATGCCACTTACGCTCTACCAAGGCGACGGGGCCGGAGTCATTAATAGCCAGCTCTATCTAACTGGAGGCTGGAACGGCTATCTGCCCACCAATGTGCTCCTGCGCTACGATCCGCCATCGAACTCATGGACGACCCTCTCCGGCATGTCGCATCTCAGCGCTTGCGGCGGCACCGGCGTCATCAACAGCAGGCTCTACGTGACAACTGCCTGCAATGGTTACAGCGGGTATTCCAACTATCTGGACGTCTACGATCCCGTCGCTAACGCTTGGACCAGTCTTCCCGGATCCGCAAGCGCGCACGCCAGTCCTGCCATCGGAGTGATCAATGGCAAGCTGTACGTGGCCGGCGGTCTTGATGGCAGCGGGGCGCTCACCAAGGTCGTGGAAGTATACGATCCGGCGACCAATGCCTGGACCACCCTCGCTCCTATGCCCGCGGCCGTCGTCGGAGCCGCCAGCGTCGCTCTCAACGGTGAGCTCTATGTTTTCGGAGGCAGCAATGGAGCCGACGTGGCGACCGTCCAGGTCTATGATCCGTTCAAAAATAAATGGAAAACGCTCCCCGTCTTGCCCGCGCCGGTAAGCAGTGCCAGCGCGGTAGTTGTTTATGGTCTCACGTTTATGGTTGGAGGCGACGGCAGCGCCACCATGAATCAGTACACCACGATTAGTCCAGCGATTCCCTGAAGAAGTTCGACGAATGAGTCAGTTGAGAACGGTGCAGCGGGCTCGCTTGGGAGCAGGCAAGCCCGATCTGTAAGAATAAGCGAACTCACTGCAGCGGGAAGCGTTCGTTCATCAGGCGGAGCAGGCGCGGCCGGTAGAGAATGTCATAGGCGAGAGCCTTGTCGGGGAACATCGTCAGGGCGGCCCGGCGGGCATTCGCTGCCAGCTCCGCAGCCTCTTCGAGGGTAAGATCGGGATCCTGGCTGATGACCGACATGACCATGCTCATCATCAGTTGCAGGCGGCGCAGTCTTCGCGCCTCATCCTCGCGATCGCTGTCATGACCATGGTCCCGGTCGTGTTCCCCATCCGGCTCGGCCCGAAAACTCATGCTTCCCTCTAAGGCAGATACTGCCATTGCGCGTACAGATTGGATGTAAACCCACCCTCGACCGTTGCGCCCCTGTTGCCATTGTGCCAGCTTCGGCGGACGATGCAAGTACCGTTGGCCCTGGACTTCCCGGTATCTGCCCTTCTCGCCTGAGAGACAAGGACGCAGTGACTGCCGTAATCTGGTATCAGGTTGTTACGGAGGATGCATGGCAGATTTCAATACCCCGGCGGATCCATCGGCTCGCCGTCAACCGGAACCCAATGAGAAGCTCGTAAAGATCTTCGATACCGAGCAGGAGACCGAAGCCATCGTCGTGAAAGGCTTGCTCGACTCGGCAGGCATTGAAACCGATCTCAAATCCATCGATGCCGTACAGGAGACGTTCCCTGGTGTGGGGGGATCGATCATTCTCGTGCGCGAGGAAGACGCCAGCGAGGCGGAAAAGATCATCGACGCCTACCGCAAGTTGCCGCCTCTCGATGACGAGACCGCCGACATCAGCGGTTAGAAAAGGCTTCCAGCAGCTCGCACTTGTTCAGCGTAAGAAGCCTTCCTTCGCTGGTAGGGACGGAAAGCACCGACTCTACCGGCGAATCATGCATACCGGGGATTATTCGACGAGCGCTACTTCGGGCGTTACCGACTTGCCATCCAGATAGAAGCTGACTGCGCCCTCCTCGTCGGTGCGGTAGGTAAGAACTCCGGCACGCTGCAGGCGCTCCAGAACCTCGCGGCGGGGATGTCCGTACACATTCCTCGTGCCCACGGAAATCACCGCGTAGCGCGGGTGCAGGGTAGCGAGTAGATCGGCGGAGGTTCCGCTGGCACTGCCGTGGTGCGCGACTTTCAAGAGCATAGCCTCCGGATGCTCGGCCACGATGCGCTGTTCCGCCGGGCGCTCGGCGTCTCCTTCGAGCAAAGCGGTGGTTGCGCCGAATGCGGCCGTAAACACCAGGCAATCATCGTTGGGACGCATGGAGCCGGTAATCTGATCCCGCCCGGGCGCCAGCATCCGGAAATGTGCTCCCCCGTAATCGAACTCATCTCCTTCTTTCTTTACCGACACATCCATGCCCAGGCCTAGAGCTTGGGCGACGATGGGCGCGAGCTGTCCCACCGGTTTATCGATGCTGATCCAGAGCTGTCGGGGATGAAAATTCGCCATGACTGCCGGCATGCCTCCCAGGTGGTCGGCGTGCGGATGCGTGATGACGACCGTATCGAGGCGATCGATGCCACGATTCCAGAGATAGGACGAGACCACCTGTTCTCCAATGTCGAAGTCGGAGTTCATCCATTGTGGCAGGCCTCCAGCGTCGACCAGCATCGCCCGGCCCTGCGGAGTGATGAGCAAGATGGAGTCCCCCTGCCCGACATCGATCGTGGTCATCTCCATAACTCCAGCGTGAATGTGAGGCCGAGAGGGAACGAAAGCGATCCAGGATGAAACCGCTCCCACAAGGGCGAGGGAAGCCGCGACAAGCGCGCTCCTCCGCCGCGCACCCACCATCGCCAGCGCAAGTGCTGCCACGGCAACCAATATCACTGTGAGTGATGGCATGGCCACGCGCCGGTCGGCCAAGGATGAGCCCAGGGTTTGTGCGCCGCCGAGCCAGTGCACCGTTCCGGTGATCCCTTGCAAAGCAAGACCGGAGATCCAGACAGCGGGCTTGGCTAGGGCTACCGAGATGTACCCGAACCCGACGGCGGCTGCCGCGGCCGGCATCAATACCTGGGTGAGCGGGATCACCGCCAGATTAGCGGGCATCCCCATCGTAGTGGCGCGGTGAAAATGGTAGGCCATCAGCAGCGCGAGACCCGCCTGCATGAGGGCAGAGATGAAAATCAGTTCTCCGAGATGGATGGTGACGCGAACGAACAACACGGGGAGAATTCGTCCGGGGGCGCGTCCGATGAAACGCGCTAATCGCGCCGAGATCAATCGCAAATCGAGTCTCAATTGTGCCGCCTTGGGCGCGACATGCAGATCATAGCTGGTCGCATACAGGGAACGAAGGCCGCGAGTGTAGGGGAGTGTGACACGTTCGAGCAGCGGCGCCCCGATGGCGCCAATGATGAAGACGGCCAGAAATGTGAGTTGGAAACTGGCGCCAAACAAAGCCTTGGGATTCGCGATGAGCACTCCGACGGCGGCCGCCCCGATGGCGTTGAGCATATTACGGTCGCGGTAGAGCAGGCGCGCTCCCAGATAGATTGCCAACATGAGCGCAGCGCGCCAGACCGGCGGCCCTACTCCGACTACGAACGCATATGCGAATGTGACGCCGACGGTCGTGACTGCGGCCCAGGCGGGATCGAATCGAAGCCGGCGCAGCAACCAGAATATGGCGAAGGCAAGAATGCTCAGGTTCATTCCGGATACGACCAGCAGATGATAGGTGCCCGAGCGCTGGAACTCGGTGCGGGTAGAGTTGCGTAGGAAAGACTCTTCCCCTAGCACCATCGCATCCATGAGCATGGCCTGCTCCGGAGCCCAGAGCTCGTGAATTTTGCGGATGATCGACTCGTGAATACGGGACTGCCAGCTCGCGATTCGGCTGCCTGAAAATCCTGGCAGCCGTTGAACATCGGCCAACTGAGCCGTACCCAACATGAGGATGCCGTTGTCGCGCAGGTAGCCTTCGTAGTCAAAGGCTCCGGGATTGCGGAAGTTGCGAGCGGGATGCAGTTTGGCGCGAAGACGAATACGGGTGCCGTAGGCCAGCGCTCGAGATGGATCGGCCGGCGAAAGCTTGGCAAGGCTCCCCCGCTCGTCGTAAGCGTTCGGACCGGCGGCCGTTTCGTTTGCCCTCGAAACGTAAACTGCGGAACTCTCGGCGCGCTCGTAAAGCGAAAGGCGGATTCCCGCGCGCACCGGCCACCTTTGGCCATCGCTCTCGATCGCCTCGGTTTCCACGTCGATGGACTCCCGCACATCGCGCGGACCGGTTGCGTTTGCGTATCCTTCGCGAATCACGTGCGCGATCAGCGTGACGGAACGTCCGTCGGAGAGCAGAAAAAGGCGGGGATCTTGGACAGGACTGCCGCGGATCTGAATCAGAAAGCAACCAAACAGAAACCAGGTCGCGAGCGCAAGCATCCTCGCCAGCCATGATCGCCGGGAAAGAAACCATAACGCTGCGAGAACGAAGACCGCGATTGCAACGGACCACCACGAAGGCGGACGCCAGGCTCGGATTCCGATCCAAAGGCCCAACGAAAGCGCTAAGGCCGCCCAGAACATCGGCTGGCGAGGCGGCTTCCGTTGAAGAATCATTGATTTAATCTCATTGAAAGATGATCCAGGCAAAAAACGGGTGGAGGCATGGTACCGCGCACTTGGTTAGCGTCGGTCTCCAGCACCCACCCGTCTTCCAGGAAAAATTGGGCGGCCGTGAAAGTGGTCAGCAGGCTAGCTCGATCACCGATTCGATATGAAACGTTTGCGGGAACAGATCGAACAGGTGTGCCTCCTCGATGCGATAACCCGCGCCGGTCAGGGTCGGAAGGTCTCTGGCCAAGGTCGCTGGATCACACGATACATAGCGGATGCGCCGCGCTCCAAGTTCAACCAGAGAGCGTGTCACCGCTTTGCCGGCTCCGGTGCGGGGAGGGTCCACGACAACCATGTCAGGACGCTTGCGCACCGCCCGGCTTCTCAGGTATTCCTCGGTTCGCGTGCCCACCACTTTCACGCTCGCAGGCACATTCTGTCTCAAATCAGGCAGGGAAAGATGTGACGCCTCTACAGCAAATATGTGATGAAAGTTTTGCGCCAACGGGACGGAGAATAACCCCACGCCCGCGTAGAGATCGAGTGCTGTTTCTCCACGAGCGTCGCCAGTCACGACCGAAACGAGTTCGTCGATCAGATGGCGGTTGACCTGAAAGAAAGCGCCGGCGCTAACCCCATATTCGCCCTCCGCGGTTCGGTAGCGGATCGCCGTTGCCCCCGCTTGCGCGAGTAACTTCATGTCGAACTGTGCTTCATCTTCCGTGCGCTGGCGCGAAGAAAAGAAACTCAAGCCGGCCACCATAGGTAGCTCCCGGCACAAATCATCCGCCCACCGCAATAAGTCCTTTTCGGGCGCATCGCTGCGGCAGAAGCACCACGCCAGCATCTGTTCGTCGCTGGCATCCGCCAAGAGTTCAATTTCCTCGATGGCCGGGGAGCAGTCCAGCCCGCCGAGTTCTGTGAGTCGAGCGAGCGCACGATTGATGAGCGGCGAACTGATTGGACATTCTCGGACGGGCAGAAATTCGTGCGATCCGAAGGGGTAGTAGCCGAGCGCGAATTCAGGCGCCGTTCGCACCCTCAGGCGTGTGCGGTTGCGATAATTCCACGGTGGGGAACGATGCAGGCGAATTTCATTCTGCAGTTCGATCTTCGCGATGCGTTGCAAGGTCTCCCGAAGTATCTGCGCTTTGAATTCAAGCTGGCGCTCGTAAGGAATGTGCTGGTAGTGGCAGCCGCCGCATTGCTGGAAATATGGGCAATAGGGCTCGATTCGGTCCTTGGATGCTTCCACCAGCCGTGTGACGGCGCCGCGCGAGAACCCGCCTTTCCCCGGCTTTATCTCCGCTTCGATGCGCTCTCCTGGAAGCACGAAGGGCACGAATACCGTCATGCTGCGGCCGTCGGCAGCCGGAGGAGTACGAGCTAAGCCGTCGCCGCCGTAGATTAGTTTTTCGATGGAAAGGAGCATCGCTTGAGTGTAGCGCCGCGGAAGATGTAGTACCTGGGATCCGCACAGCGTGCGAGGCAAGGCCCCGCCACAAAACGGCCGGTGCCGGTTCGACTACTGCCGCGCGGCGTTTAATGCATGTAGAACAAACTCAGCCTCGGAACACCGCTGCGCTCCAGCAGGCGCTTGCGCACGTACTGCTTGTGCAACTGCTCGATCTGTTCGGCCGTCATATTGCGTCGATACGGAGCAAGATCGCGATCCGCTTGCGCGCGAACGTCGACCAGGTCGTCATCGGGAGTGGCCGCCATCAGGACCGCAAATAACTTCTCCTCCAACACCGTCAACCGCCGTTCAAGATCTTCAAGCCGAGGCAGTTTCTGTTCGCGCTCGATGACGTCGGCCATTTCCAACAATGAAGCAGCCGTCTCGCGGCCCACAGCTCCAACGGAGATCCCCACGCACTCCGGCAGCCTTGCTTTCTCCAGCTTCACGGCGTTCTCCCGCAAGAAAGCTGCAATCTGCACGGCATCGAATCCCGGCTCGGGACGCGCCTTTTCGACCGAGGCTGCGCCGACGGCCGCTTCCTTCATATCTTCGGCTGCCGCGAGCACGGCCTGCGAACAATAGGTCAGGCTGTTCACCTTTTTCGATTTTGTCGGCCGCTGGTCGTATTTATCGAAAGCGTCGTCAATGCCGCGCAGCACGGCTTCGAGCGGAATACCGGCATTTTTCCAGGTTTCGATCAACGCCCAGTCGAGGGTCGAGAGCAGAAGCGTGCGTGCCCCGCCGGCGCTGATAGTGCTCCTCGATTTCGGTGAAGTAGTTGAAGTAGTTTTCCACGAGTCGACTGCAAGAATACATCCTGATTCCCAGCGTGGAGACTTTGAGTGGGCCCTCTGCCCTCACCGCGCCTTTGGGATCTTTAGAGACGCCGCTGGCCATGGCTTTGCACCATCAGCCGGGGGCTTGACCGCTGCTTTCCCCGCTCTCGGCGCGGCTTCACGGCGAAACGGCTGGTTGCGCTCCCAGATGATGCGCAGGCCGTCGAGGGTCAGCAACTCGTCGACATCTTTTATGAAGTGCGACGCGGTGCCGATCAGCGAGCCCAAGCCGCCGGTGGCGACCACCCGTGTCTCCGGGCCGAGTTCATCGACCAGTCGCTCCAGGATCCCATCGACCAGTCCGAGATAGCCATAATAAAGACCGGACTGCAGGCTGCCCACGGTGGTCGAGCCGATAACGCGCGCGGGCTTGCGGACTTCCACGCGGGGAAGGCGGGCAGTGCGCTGAAAGAGCGCGTCGGCGGAAATGCCGATGCCGGGGCAAATGACCCCGCCCATGTACTCGCCCTTTTTTGAGACGCAGTCGAAGGTGGTGGCGGTGCCGAAGTCGACGATCACGCAGGGACCGCCGTATTTCTCAAAAGCGGCGACCGCGTTCACGATGCGGTCGGCGCCCACTTCGGCGGGATTGTCGTAGAGCACCGGCATCCCGGTCTTGATGCCGGGCTCGATGAACAGCGGCTTGAGTCTTGAAGTAACGCTCGCAAACCTGCCGCAGAACCGGGTCAAGCGGAGGCACGACCGACGAAACGATGATGCCGTGGACGCCGCGACACTTCGAGGTCATCGATGGCGAACAGGTTGCGGAAGATGATTCCGTATTCATCGACGGTACGGGTGAGGTGCGAGCCGACGCGCCAGTTGGCGACCAGCCGTTCGTAGCGCGTGGGCTCCGACGTGACATCGTCGCCGGGATGCAACCGTGTCTGCCCGGGCGAAAACTCCGAGCACCGTATTCGTGTTTCCGACATCGATGACCAGCAGCATAGGAAAAATTAATTTGTAATTGGTAATTTGAAAACTTCGCCGCTCTACGAATCAGAAATTACAGATCACAAATTACCAATTGCTCTTACCGTTCCGCTCAGGACCGTGCGCACGCCTTCCGCTGTTCGCACCTGCAAGAAGCCACGTGCATCCAAGCCTTCGGTGATCGCCGTCGAGGCCGGCCGTCATTCTCCATACGCACCTTGCAGCCACGGACCGATGACGAATTCTCCTCGAAGCGCTTCAGCACCGAAGTGCGCGCGTCCGCTCCACCTTCAACCAGTGCGCGATACTCGCGGTCAAGCGATTTTAACAAAGCGGCGCAGAGTTCCACGCGCGACCACTCGGTGCCGGACTCTATCCGCAGCGAAGTCGCAATCTCCCGGAGCTCGCCCGGAAATTTTGTCTGGTTGACGTTGATGCCCACGCCGACGACCAGATGGCGAACGCGGGTGGCCTCGGCGTTCATCTCGGTGAGAATGCCGCAGAACTTTTTGCCGCCGAGCAGCAGATCGTTGGGCCATTTCAGATCGACAGGCAAGCTGGCGATGTCGGTAACGGCGGCGCGAACCGCTAGTCCCGCGGCAAGCGAGAGAAGCAGCGCGTCGGATGGCGGAATCTCGGGGCGCAGAATCACCGAGCAATAGATCCCCGCCGAGCGCTCCGAATGCCAGGCATGGTCGCCACGCCCCCGGCCGGCAAGTTGCTCCTCCGCCAAGAAGACGCTGCCTTCGGGCGCGCCCCCGGAGGCAGCAGCCATAGCTTCGGAATTAGTCGAGCCGATTTTGTAGTAATGATGAAACCTCGCGTCGTGGCGGCCTTCGGGCGCGGAGAAAATCGTTCCCTTGACGAGCGGCGCGATCATTTCCGGCAGCAGCAGGTCGGGCACGGCGCGCAATTGGTAGCCGGTCGCGGGATGCCCGGCAACATCGACGCCCAGGCCGCGGAACTGCTGAATGAGCCGCCAGACCTCGGAGCGGCTGGTGCCAATCTCCTCGGCAATCTTGGTCCCGCTGGCGACTACGGTGGCGTGGTCCATCAGCAGGCGAACGATGCGGCCGAGGCGCGCATCCGTAGCCTTATGCACAGAAGGCGCGCGTCGAGTTTTTGAAGAAGCAACGATGGTCGGAATTATAGAAGCGTCGGTCGCGGTTCGCTATTCGTCGTTGGCGAAAACCAGTCGCGCGCTGTTCTCCGTTCGCTACTCGCCGTTCGCCGGCGCGGAGTTTCGGAGCGTATTGTGAACGGATTGAATCAGTCCATTCAATCCTCGCCCTAGATCGTCGGTTCGCTGGGTCAGTTTAGTAGCTTGGCCTTCGGTCAGGTATTCCAACCCTTGTGCGATGACGATCTGCGTCTGGAGTTCAAGGAGCGATCCCCGGGCATGGAAGAGAAAACGCCTGAAATCCCCGTCAGAGTGGTGGCCTTTGCCCTCGGCAATATTGCTCGAAATGGATACCGCTGCGCGCCGCATTTGCGACGTCAGGCCGTAGAGTTCGTGCTTTGGGAACGCCCCGGTGATGCGATAAATGGCAAGAGCCAACTCCACCCCTTCTTGCCAAATCCGCAGGTCTCGAAAAGAAAAACCTTTCGTCATCAGCAACCTCTCTCAGCGAGAATACTCACTGAAGCGAGTATGGGGAATGATGGTCGACACACCAGTTTGGTGATGATTTCCGGGATTCCCATTCTCGAGTCCAGACGCTTTTCGCGAAGAGCGAGTAGCGAACGACGAACAGCGCACGACGTGTCTACGCAGGCGTGACCCGCATACTCATATCCACGGTAGAGAACGAATGCGTCAGGCCGCCGACTGAAATAAAGTCTGCGCCGGTTTCCGCATAGGCGCGGACATTCTCGAGATTGATTCCGCCTGCGCATTCCAGCGGAATACGGCGCGGCTGACGCGCGCAAATCTCCGCCGCCTGCCGTACTTCTTCGACGCTGACGTTGTCGAGCAGAATGGCGTCGGCTCCCGTGGCCAGCGCCTGATGCAACTCTTCGAGCGACCGGACTTCGATCTCGATCGGCTGGTTGCCGCGGCGGTTGTGCAGCGCGCGCTGCAGCGCGGGAACCACGCCTCCCGCGAGCGCGATGTGGTTGTTCTTGATCAGCACGCCATCGGAGAGGTCGAGCCGGTGATTCTGGCCGCCGCCGCAGCGCACCGCGTACTTGTCGATCACACGCAATCCCGGCGCGGTCTTGCGGGTATCGAGGATGCGGACGCGCGTGCCGGCGACCGCGTCCATATACCGGCGCGTGGTGGTTGCGATCCCGGCCATACGCTGGAGAAAATTGAGGATCACGCGCTCGCAGGACAAGAGTACCCGCGCGTTATGCCGTATGACCGCGATCTGCTGCCCCGCATGAACGCGAACACCGTCAAAAATCGACGGATGGCTCGTGACTTCGTAGTGCGAAGTGACCGCGCCATCGAGCGCGGCATACGCGTCGAGAATGCGCGGAATGCAGCCCAACCCGGCAAGAACGCATTCCTGC
This sequence comes from uncultured Acidobacteriaceae bacterium, assembly GCA_963838315.1. GTDB lineage: Bacteria > Acidobacteriota > Terriglobia > Terriglobales > Acidobacteriaceae > Acidiflorens. Next base: position 107,320 of record CAWIQW010000010.1, on the reverse strand, counting down.
TTGGCAATAATCGTGCCCGAAGCGCGCTGGTTGGGATCGACACACGCATAGCTGGTGGCGTCGCGCGTCGCCCGATCCTCGGTGAGCGCGTTCTCGATTATCGCGGTAATGCGTCGTGAACTCCAGTCCATGTCTAGCGCCGGCACCTCGCCGGCAATCCTTGATTCGCGGCGTCGTCGTTCTCCACTCTCCGGGTGCGGGTGACGACGACGCTTCTAGCAGCCCAGTTCCTTCATCTGCGCCAAAGTTTTTTCGCGCAGCGTCTTCAACTCCTCCGCACGCGTCTTCAGCCCCTCGACCACTTTTGCCGGAGCCTTCGCCAGAAACTGCTCGTTCGACAGTTGCCGCTGCCCATTGGCAATTTCCTTTTCCATTTTCTCCAGCTCTTTTTTCAGACGCTCGCATTCCGCGGCCACGTCGATTTTCTTCTCGTACACGACATAGACATCGAATCGCGCCGTGCTGCGCGCCCCGGCCGCCTTGGCCAGCGAACCGTCGACGAAAGTAATCTTCTCGACGTTGCGGAGCGCTCGGAAGACTGCGCCGCGATTATCTTCCATCATGCGGCGAACCTCGGGCTCGTGCGCGAAGACTTCGATCGGAACCTTCACCTTCGACTCGACCTTGAGTTCTGCGCGCAGATTGCGGACGCTGGCGATCAGGTCCTGCAGGATTGCCATTTCCGTTTCGGCCGCGAGGTCAATCTGCGCATCATCGGCCTGCCGGATAGGCCGCGAGCGCGATCGACTTGAGCGGCGGCTCCCCGGCAGTACATCGCGTGCCAGATTTCTTCGGTGATGAAGGGCATCACCGGGTGGAGCAGACGGAGCGCGGCATCAAACAGGTTGACCAGATTCGCGCAGGCGGCTCGCGCCGTTTCCGGCGATCGGCGCTTTCCGCCAACCGCGGTTTGATCAGTTCGATGTACCAGTCGCAAAACTCGCCCCAGAAGAAGTCGTAAATCCGGTTGGCCGCTTCGTGAAAGCGATAGGTCGCAATGCGACTCGTTCACGTCCTGCGTGGCGCGATTGAAGCGGGAGAGAATCCAGCGGTCTTCGAGAGTCTGGGGCTGAAAACCCGCGATGCCTTTGTGGAGATGAGGCTTCGCCCCTTCCGTTGCGGATCGAAGTCCTGTGTCCACACGGCCGACATCAGGCCGTAACTCCGGAGCGATTCGGTCCACATTCATGAACATGAACCGGGCCGCATTCCAAATCTTGTTGGCGAAGGCGCGGTAGCCGTCCGTGCGGCTTTCGCTAAACGCGATATCCGTTCCCGGCGCCGCCATGGCCGCCAGCGTGAAGCGCGTGGCATCGGTGCCGAACTTCAATGATGTCGATCGGGTCGAGCACGTTGCCCTTGGTCTTCGACATCTTCTGGCGATCGGCGTCGCGTACCAGAGCAGTGAATGTAAACATTGCGGAACGGGACGCTGTCGTCCTTCTTATCCCCCCAGCCACTCGCCTGCTTGATGGCGGTGTCCTGCTGGTGGCCTTCCATGAACTGGCAGCCGAACATGATCATGCGCGCGACCCAGAAAAACAGAATTTCGAAGGCGGTGATCAACAGCGTCGTCGGATAGAAGACTTCCAGGTCGCGCGTCTCCTCCGGCCAGCCCAGCGTCGTGAACGGCAGCAGGCCGGAGGAAAACCATGTGTCGAGGACGTCTGTATCCTGCTCGAGTTTTGCGCCGCCGCATTTCGGGCACGACATCGGCGTCTCGCGCGCGACGATCACTTGCGCGCAGCCTCCGCAATACCACACCGGAATGCGGTGTCCCCACCAGAGCTGGCGCGAGATCGTCCAGTCGTGGATGTTGTACATCCAGTTCAAATAAATCTGCTTGTAATTCTCGGGAGTAATCGGATCTCGCCCGTCTCCACCGCCGCGATCGCTTTCTTCGCCAGTGGCGCGATCTTGACGAACCACTGCTCGGAAAGCCGCGGCTCGACCGCCGTGCCGCAGCGGTCGCACTTGCCGAGCGGAACCGTGTAATCTTTTTCGGCGACCAGAAATCCCTGCTCCCGCAAGTCGGCCAGCACGGCCTCGCGCGCTTCGTAGCGATCCAGTCCTTTATATGGGCCCGCGTTTTCGTTCATGCGGGCGTGCAGATCCATGACGTCGATCTGCTCGAGGTTATGGCGCTTGCCGGCCTCGAAGTCATTCGGATCGTGCGCGGGCGTAATTTTCACCGCGCCGGTGCCAAACTCCGGCTTGGCGATCTCATCGAGAATGATCGGGATCTCCCGCTTCATCAGCGGCAGCAGAACTTTCTTCCCGTGCAGATGCGTATAGCGCTCGTCGGCGGCATTCACGGCAACCGCGGTATCGCCGAGCATCGTCTCCGGGCGAGTCGTCGCCACGGTGATGAATCTCTTTCGGAGGCGTGCCAACCACCGGATAGCGAATCTCCCACAGCTTTCCCGCGACCTCTTCGTGCTTCACCTCGAGATCGGAGATCGCCGTCTCGCAGCGCGGGCACCAGTTGACGATGTACTTGCCGCGATAGATCAATCCCTGCTCGTAAAGCCGGACGAACACCTCGCGCACCGCGCGCGAAAGGTTTTCGTCCATGGTGAAATACTCGCGGCCCCAATCGACCGAGGCGCCGAGGCGCTTCATCTGGTCGAGGATGGCGCCGCCGTATTCGCGCTTCCATTCCCAGACGCGCTCGACGAATTTCTCGCGGCCCATGTCGCGGCGCTTCTTGCCTTCTTTGGCCAGTTGCCGCTCCACCATCATCTGGGTCGCGATGCCGGCATGGTCGGTGCCCGGCAGCCAGAGCGTGATGAAGCCGCGCATGCGATGCCAGCGCACGAGGATGTCCATCTGCGTCTGGTTGAGCATGTGGCCCATGTGCAGGCGGCCGGTGACGTTGGGCGGAGGCAGACAGCAGCGTGAAGACGGGCCGCGTCTCGCCCGGCGCGGGCGTCTCGACGTGGAAGAGCTTTTCGTTGACCCAGTATTCGGCCCAGCGCGTTTCGATAGCGCCCGGTTCGTAAGCTTTCGGCAATTCGTGAGGCATGTCTTTCGTGGGACCGATCTTTGGACCCGGTCAGGCCGAGTGCTCTCGGCATCCTGGCTTGCAAAGCAGAGCCGGCCCCGGCTGTCCAAACGGGCAAACCCCGTGCTTCGTCAGCTGAGGGATGAACTTCTGATCTTACAGGCGCGAGAAAAGAAGGGTCAAACAGCAGTGGAAATTCATAGAGCCTCCCTACACTGTATTGAAGGGTCGAGGTGCATGAGCGGGAAGCGGCGACGAGAACTGGAGGTTTGCTCCTGCGCAGTGCGATTCGGTATCCTAGGACGTACACACCACGCTCGACCGGTCATTATTCTGGGATCATTAATCAGGAATCAGTTATTCCCGATATTTGTGCAAGCGTGATCGGTGTGTGCGACCCCGGGGCGGCCCACTGCCGCATAATTTTCAAGCGGAGCGCGAATTGAAGCGAGGCAGAACTGCGGTAATAGTCGGCGCCCAGTGGGGCGACGAAGGCAAGGGCAAGATCGTTGACGTACTCACCCGGAGCTTCCAGGTAGTAGCCCGCTACGCCGGTGGCCATAACGCCGGACACACGGTCATCATCCACGGCAAGAAATTCATTCTCCAGCTTGTGCCGGGCGGCATTCTCCGGCCCGAATGTACCAGCGTCATCGGCAATGGAGTCGTGCTGGATCCGCTCGCGTTCTTGAAAGAAGTGGGTTCGCTGCGCGATGCGGGAGTGAAGGTCGACGGCAACCTGTTCGTCTCCAACCGCGCGCAGGTGATCCTTCCGTATCACCGCATGATGGAACTAGGTTCGGAGAACGCTCCGGGCCGCGTAAAGATTGGGACGACATCGCGCGGTATCGGGCCCTCCTACGAAGACAAGATTGCCAGGCGCGGACTGCGCGTCGCCGACCTCCTGGATACCGCGCTGCTGCGCACGCACATTGAAAATGCCTGCCGCGAGAAGAACATGATCGCGCACGCGCTCTTCAACTCCGACCCGCTCGACGCCGACAAGATGTTCAAGGAGTACGCGGAGGCAGCGGAGAAGATCCGTCCGTTCGTCCGCGATACGGCCCTGCTGTTGAACCGCGCGCTGGCGGAAGGCAAGTCGATCGTGTTTGAAGGCGCGCAGGGCACCATGCTCGACATTGACCATGGAACCTATCCCTTCGTGACGTCGTCGAGTTCGACCTCCGGCGGAGCGGTCACGGGTACGGGCGTCCCGCCCACGGCGATCGATACGGTGATTGGCATCACCAAGGCCTATTGCACGCGTGTCGGCGGCGGCCCGTTCCCCAGCGAACTGCTGGGCGTGGAAGGGGAAGATCTGCGCAAACGCGGGAACGAATTCGGTGCCGTGACCGGACGTCCACGACGTACAGGCTGGCTCGATTTGCCTCTTCTTCGTTACGCTGGCATGATTAACGGAATCTCGTGGCTGGTGGTGACCAAGCTGGACGTGCTCGACCATCTGACCGAGATTCCCGTGTGCGTGGGGTACAACGTCGACGGCAAGCAAACGGATGAGGTGCCCGCTCAGGCTTGCGGCTACGAGAAAATGGATCCCGTTTACCGCAACATGCCGGGATGGGCGACGCCGACGCAGAACATGAAGACGATCGAAGAATTGCCGAAAGCAGCGCGCGAATACCTCTCGTTCATCGAGAAAGAGACGGGCGCGCGCGTAGGCATGATCTCGACCGGGCCGGATCGTGAACAGACGATTCTGGTGGATGACTTTGTGCAGGAGTTGGGCTTGGAAAAGAAGTAAATCGGTCAATCATTTAGTCATTAAACCGGGAACTCGGCGCAACAGGTTTTTCAATGATTCAATGACTAAATGACTCAATGACTAAATAATTTGAGGGAGCGACGGATGGTAGTGCTGGCTGTAACCTGGATGGCGAAAGTGGGGCGCGAGTCCGAAGCGGCCGCGATCCTCGAAAAACTTACAGGCGAATCGCGCAAGGAACCGGGGTGCGTGATGTATCAGGTGCACAAGCACAAGACGGATCCGCGGCGGTTTTTCATCTACGAACAATATAAGGACGATGCCGCCCTCGAGGCGCATCGCACCACGACCCATTTCTTGCAGTTGGCAAAAAAAGATCTGGTCAAGGTCGCTGACCGGACCGAAGGGCACTTGTTCGAGCCGCTGGGTTAACTCCTGGCCGGCTGTCATCCCGAGCGCGGTGAGGTGAGCGAAGCGAGCCGAACAAGTCGAAGGCCCCCTATACCCTTTTACCGCTGCCGCAAGGCACTCTCCCGATCAACTGGAATCGCCCTCACACGCTATCCCCAAACTTCAACCGCATTTCGTTTGTGGCCTTAAACCCCAGCTTTTCATACAACGCCCGCCCTTCTTCACTGGCATGCAGGTTTACGCCACGCAATCCATAAGCCTTGATCCACGCCAAAATTGCCAGCATCACCTGCCGCGCCACGCCGCGCCGCCTGAACTCCTGCTCCGTATAGACGTTCAGTATCACGGCTCGCTCGGTGCACGGGTCATGCGGATTCGCCGGCCACGGACACAGCAGTACACCGCCTCCACCGGCAACGCGCCCCGCTCCGTCGATCGCCAGCCAATGTCGATACGATCCATTGGCCAGCGCCCGCGCCAGCCAGGGACGCGCCACCTCCACCATCCGGTCCAGTTCCTCGACCGTCCCCTCGCCCATGTCGCGAAACATTGATCGCCGGTGATGCAGAATGATCGCCTGTTCCTCGGCGCCCGCCTCTCGAATCGTAATGTCAGGGTGTGTCATCGCTCATGAATCCCCTTTAAGAATCGTCATCCCGGGCAACGCGAGGGATCTGCACTTCGCCCGAAATGCGGCTGTCCCATCCAGACTCAAAGATCCGCAGCCGCAGCGTGATTTGTTCATAGGACTGCGTCGGCGACCTATCGTCGCCTCCCAATATCTCGCATTTTCCCTTTATAGCCGTAATCGTCGTTAACAACTCTGACCCTCTGAGCCATAATGCTTGAGAGGAATCCGCCGCGCGGCGCAACTTCACGGCCGCGAGCGGGTTTGCTTCCAGGTCCAACTTTTTTGCCCGAAGGAGGGCCGTTCACCGATGAGTCCTTATCGCAGAGTGTCGATTCTCGCGGCCCTTCTTGTTTCGATTCTAGGGAACTCCGACTTGCAGGCGCAGGACAACACCGCGCAACCTTCCGTTCTGCACATCCAGCAGTCTGTAACCACCTCGAAAACCGGCTTCCCGCAGTTTCTTTACATGTATCACGTGCTGGACGGAGCGACATCGACCGCCGAAGCGCGCGCGCTTACCGGTACGATTTCGCTGCAGAACTACACTTCGAATTTCAGCGAGGTCTTGTGGTTACTGGCCTACTGGCAGGGTGCGTGCCCGGTCAATGACCAGAGTTTGGCGGGGGCGACTATTATCTGGAGCGACATTCTGAAAAACCCCTCGCAGTCGACTTCCAATTTTCCCGTCAATCTTGATTTTCCGCATCCCTTGCCGATGACGGGCTGCATAGGTTTTATTTTCGGCGGAGGGACGTTGGTAGAAGGCAAGGTTACGATGTCAGCCGACCTGAACCTGACCTACGCACCGTCGAACTCAGACCCGAACGCCGTAATCTATCTCTCCGGCGAGTATTGTTTTGGCCAGAACTAGGGCTGCCAGAACGCCACCACCCACGACACAGAAGGATTCGCCGTTCCGTTCACCATGCCCGCCGGGCATCTCGTAGAACTTTTCGGAAACATTTCCGACAGCACATTCGATGGCACAAAGAACTTCGGCCCGCTCCCCACCGGCAAGGCATGGGGCGCGGTCAACGATTTTTACCTGCTTCCCGGAGGCTGCGGAGAATTTGGCGAGAACCTCAACAGCCAGGGCTTCCCGAATCCCGTGCCGCTTCCGACGCTCTACAGTTGGCTTCCGCAAAACGCCATCCACATCGAGAGCGTCCCGCTGGAGTATAAAATTCCGCCCGACGAAACGGGTGAGGCAGCACTGCAAAGGCGGGTCGAGAGAATTTTCCCAACTCCGGTCACGGTGAATGCCGGAGACTGCATGGTTGTGATTTACGGCAGAAAAGGCAACGGAGCCACCGACAACGAAACCCAGGTGTGGGCAGTATTGACGCCCTAATCCCAGCGCTACTGCTGCCGAAAGTGACGAAGGGGCGAGGCGGTTTTTCATCACATTTTTCCCGTACCGACGGTGGCCCATTCAAGCCCGCTTCTGGCTTGAGTGGGGCAGTCTAGAGCTTGACAGAGAAATCCGACGGACAGACGAAGGGTTACCGACTAACTAATTCCCATCGCACCCCAAAGAGAACCGCAAAGCAGCACACACTTCATTCATTCGTGCGGAACTGAGCTGGGCCACGCGTTTCCCTAGGCGCTGCTGCGCCACCGTAACGGCATTGTGCAGGTTCACCGCGCACGGAGACTTCATGCCGTCCTCCTCATTCAGAACGACTTCCGACGGCACCCCGCGAATCGTTGAAGTGACAGGCGCAACCGTGACCGTGGATAAATACGCGATCGCGCTGTTGCGGGTGAGCACCAGCGCCGGCCGTTTCTTGTCGGGCGCGGCAAACTGGTAGAGCCGGACCTCGCCTCGGGCAATCTGGCCTCGAGCTATTCTTGCGGCCACACGGCCTCCGCTTCCCAACTCCCCGCCTCTGGGCCCTCCTGCGGCTGTCGCGAGTAGCCCTGCCGGTCGCGCTCTTCGCTGGCTCGCAGTTCTAACCGCAGCAGATGTTCCCGCAGCGCATCGCGCACCAGCGCCGACCGGTTTCGCCGCGTGCGCTTCGCCGCTTGGTCGGCGGCCTGCAACAACTTCTTATCCAGCACGATTTGGACGATTTCCATATGTGGAACTCATTCCACAGTATACTCCACATGAATATTTTCTGGAAGCGGGGACCAAACCGTGGCTCGTCGTCTCAGGTGCGCCGCAAATTCAAACGATGTGTCTCCCCCGGCTTCAAAATGTACAATGAAGCCAGCCGAGGCCGCCTGATTTCATGTACGAAGTTACCGTGGAAGACACTTTCGCCGCCGGACACTACCTCCGCAACTACAAGGGGAAGTGTGAGAACCCGCACGGCCACAACTATAAGATTCGCGTCACGCTGGCCGGTGCGGACCTCGACAAGGCCGGCCTGCTGCTCGATTTCAAGGACCTGAAGGAAGTCATGAAGAACGTCATCGACCGTCTCGATCACCAGATGATCAACGACATCGAACCCTTCACCGTCCTCAACCCCTCCGCCGAAAATTTGTCCAAATATTTCTACGACGAAACCAATCAGCGTCTAAGAAACGTGACGAACGGCCGGGTGCGAGTGAAAGACGTGACTGTCTTCGAGACGGACACGACGACCGCGAGATACTCGGAATAGCACCCCGGTTTTCCTGAGGCTGACGGCTGAGAGCTGACGGCTGATTCCCATGCAGATTTCAGAAATCTACAAGTCGCTCCAGGGTGAATCCACCTACGCCGGCCTTCCTTGCGTGTTCGTCCGTCTCACCGGATGCAACCTGCGCTGCACGTGGTGCGATAGCGAATTCAGCTTCCATGGCGGACGCAAGATGAGCCTTGAACAGGTCCTGGAAGAAGTCACCCGGCTCAGCCCGAGCGCGTGTGGAGCGGGCGCCCCCGCCCGCGAGAGCCTGGTCGAAATCACCGGCGGCGAACCCATGCTGCAGGAGCGCGAAGTCGTTCCTCTCATGGAATGCCTGATTGCCAGGGGCTACAAGGTTCTGCTCGAAACCAGCGGCGAGCGCGCGTTGGCAAACGTCCCCAGACAAGTCATCAAAATCGTGGACGTGAAATGCCCGCACTCCGGCGAGCCAGACACGTTTGCTATCGAAAACCTCCAGGCGCTCGAACCGCACGATGAACTCAAGTTTGTGCTGACGGATCGCGAAGACTACGAATTCGCCCGCGATTTCGTCGAACAACATAGCCTCGCCGGGCGCGTCCATGCCATCCTGTTTTCCCCCGCCTTCCGAAAAGAAGCGCACGGCGCGCGTGACACTTCTCATTGCCTGCTCGATCCCGGGCAACTCGCCCAGTGGATCCTCGCCGACAACCTCCCCGCCCGCCTCAGCCTGCAAATCCACAAACTGATCTGGGATCCCGCCGCCAAGGGAGTCTAGGAATCCGTTGCTCCTTGAATCGGGTCGTCGGCACCGGCATCTATATATCGTATTACGATATAATATACTTGGATCAGATATGCCGGATTCCAGTGTCGTGCCCATCGCTACCTACCGGGCTCTTGCCGATTTCCGTTACCAGATCCGCCGCTTCGTCCGCTTCAGCGAGGAAGTGGCGCAGAACGCTGGCATTGAGCCGCAACATCATCAGCTCTTACTGGCTCTAAAAGGAATTCCGGCGGGGGAAACTCCCCGCATCGCTTACCTGGCCGAACGGCTCCAGATCCAGCACCACAGCGCGGTCGAACTGGTAGACCGTCTGCACAAGAAAGGGCTAATACGAAGGACCCGCAGCTCGCTTGACCGTCGCGAGGTGCATGTAAGACTCACTCCGCGCGGCGAGCGCCTCTTGCAGAAGCTCACCCTGCACACGCGGGCCGAATTGCGCTCGGCTGCTTCCGCGCTGGTAGTTGCGTTGCGGAGCGTCATGGCCCGCAAGTCGGCCCCGCGTACCGCCCGGGAGAGAAAGCGGCGAGTTCGATGATGAAACTCCGTAGAAGTAGCTCCTACACGCCTGAAGATGGCACAGTCAAAGCCACCCGCCTGTCCGAGAAGCTCGGTGACTTCACCACCCCGTGGAACGTGATCCCGATCGCCGCGCTCGCGACCGCCATCGGAATATTCGCAGCATTTGTCGCGCTCGCCCTACTACGGCTGATCGGTATCTTCACCAACCTGTTCTTCTTCCAGCGCTGGGGAACGGCGCTGGTTTCGCCCGCTAATAACCGTCTCGGCTGGTGGGAAGTCTTCGTCCCCATGATTGGCGGCCTGATCGTTTGGCCTGATGGCGCGCTACGGCTCCGACCGGATTCGCGGCCACGGCATTCCCGAGGCCATTGAGGCCATCCTGCTCAAAGGCGGCAGGATTGAGCCTAAAGTCGCGCTCTTGAAGCCCATCTCCTCGGCCATCTCGATAGGTTCGGGCGGTCCGTTCGGAGCCGAGGGTCCAATCATCATGACAGGCGGGGCCTTCGGCTCGATGATCGCGCAGTTTTTCCATCTCACGAGCCTGGAGCGTCGAACGTTGCTGGTAGCGGGCGCGGCCGCCGGAATGTCGGCCACGTTTGCCTCTCCTCTCGCCGCCGTTCTGCTGGCCGTGGAGTTGCTTCTTTTCGAGTGGAAGCCGCGCAGCCTGATTCCAGTCGCCATGGCCAGCGCGGCGGCTGCCGCCACCCGCCGCTACATCATGGGTATGGGCCCGTTGTTCCCCACCCCTCCCCACGCGGCCTTTCTCGGCCCTGAAGGACTGTTGGGCTGCGTCCTCGTCGGGCTCCTCGCCGGAGCGCTCTCGGCGCTAGTCACGCTGGCGGTCTATGCCTCCGAAGACGCTTTCCACAAGCTGCCCATCCACTGGATGTGGTGGCCGATCATCGGAGGCTTCGTCGTCGGCGTGGGTGGCGTGATCTTTCCGCAAGCTTTAGGCGTCGGCTATGACACCATCGGTGCCCTGTTGCAGGGCCACGTCGTGCTCACCACTATCGCCGGCATCCTGCTGGTGAAGTCGATCATCTGGGCGGTCTCGCTCGGATCGGGAACATCGGGCGGCGTTCTCGCTCCCCTGTTGATGATGGGCGGAGCGATGGGAGGCTTAGTAAGTTCTTTTCTGCCCAATGAGGGCCTGGGTTTCTGGCCTCTCATCGCGATGGGCGCGACTCTGGGAGGCACAATGCGCGCGCCCTTTACGGGCGTCGTGTTCGCCGTCGAAGTCACGCATGACACGAATGCCATCCTTCCGCTGCTGCTGGCATCAGTCATAGCCCACGCATTTTCGGTGTTAACCATGCGCCGCTCCATTCTGACCGAGAAAGTGGCGCGCCGCGGCTATCACCTGAGCTGCGAGTATTCAGTCGACCCGCTGGAAATTCTATTCGTGCGCGAAGTAATGAGATCGAATATCGCGGCGATTTCCGCGGACACCCCCGTCTCCGGCCTCGCGCAGTCATTGCGCGACGCGCACAGCCCCCGGCGCCAGCGGCTCTATCCAGTGGTCGACGCGGAGCGAAAGTTGATCGGCGTCGTGCCGCGCAGTGAGTTGCAGAGCTTGATCCATGCGCCTGACAGCCAGCGATTGCAGGACGTCATCCGCCACGACGCGAAGGTCGCCTATCCCGACGAGCCGCTGCGAGTGGTCGTCTATCGGATGGCGGAAACCGGTCTCACACGCTTTCCGGTCGTAGAGCGCAACGCATCGAAAAAGCTGCTTGGCATAGTCGCACTCGATGACCTCCTGAAAGCCAGAGTTCATAGCTTCGATGCGGAACGCTTGCGGGAGCGCATTCTCCCGTTGCGGGCCGTCCCGTTTGGCAGGCGCGGGCAGGCGGAACCCGGGAGGCCCTGACGTCCCGAAGAAAAAGTGGGAGATGATGCCAGCCCCGATGATTCGTTGAGTCCCTCCAGCCAATCCCCGCCGTGCTCATGCAATGCTATGATATGCAAATTCCTCGGATGCCATTAGGATCCCACTGGCATCCGTCGATCTTCGATGCGCATTCGACGCAGCGTTCCGATCATCGTCGCCGTCCTGGTGATTGCCGCCGCGGTCGCTCTGGTCGTCACCCTTCGCAAGAACGCTCCTCCGGAAGCCGCCCGCCTGCTCCCCGGAGCCGACGGGTTTTTCTACATCAATCTCAAGTGGATTCGCACCTTCAACGCCACCGCGCAACTGCCGCCCGTCTCCCGCGATCCCGAATATCAGAAGTTTGTCGAGCAGACCGGCTTTCTGTTCGAACGGGATCTCGACGAGGCCGCCTTCGCCATCCACTATCCCCAAAGCTGGGGAGACGGCACCGCCGGCGCTGCTTCCGAGCCCCGCTTCTCGGAGATTTTCGTCGGCAAGTTCGATTCCGCCCGCGTCCTCCCCTATCTCAAAAAGCTATCCTCCTCGATCGACAACCACCGCGGCTTCGACATCTATAACATCCCGCTCGAAGGCCGCACCGTGCGCGTCACCGTTCTTTCCTACGACACCATCGCCGTCTCCAACCATCCCAATCCCGACGTGATTCGCGGCATCGTCGACCGTTCGCGCAAGCTGGCCTCGCCCTTCGGAGGGCCCTCCCTGCTGCGGCGTTTCTACCACCACGTGCCGATCGCGAGTCTCTCCTTCGCGATCCTGCGCGTGCAACCAGCGGCCGTGCGTTCTCTCGGCGAATTCGGTGGCTGGAGCTTCCTCTTTCAGAATCCGGCGACCGTCGTAATCTCCGCGCGCTACCTCCGCGCCCTCCACCTGAAGGCGGAAGCCTTCACCGGCAGCGACTCCGAAGCCCAGTCTCTGGTCGACAAGGTCGGCACATTTCTCAGCCTTTTTCATGCCGCCGAAGGCAGCGTCGGCGCGCACGGCACCGACGCCGACGTCAAAGCCTTTTTCGACAGTCTCAAAGTAGAGCGCTCTCACGACCATGCCATCCTGACCGCAACCATCCCCCAGGGATTCATAAAGAAAGTCCTGTCGGATGCCGCGCCCGATCCAGCGACACCCCCGAAGCAACCAACCCAGCCCTAGTCGGATCCTGATCCAGCGTGATGAAGTGAAGTGCGGGGAAGTGGAGTGACGTGAGGTGAAGTAACGTGAAGCGGAGTGAGGTGAAGTGAAGTGAGGTGAAGCGGGAGCGAACCGTAATGTAGCGGCCCGCAAGGTGGCGAAGCGAAAAGGTTCGCGCGCCGTGGTGCCCATCCACCGATGTCATCCTGAGCGTAGCGACTGGTGCGCGAAGCGCAGCAGCCGCGAAGTCGAAGGATCCCTAATTCCCGCCCGAACGCGAACAGTCGCGGGCACTTTTCCCTTGACCTCAATTCCAACTGTGGTCACCATTGAGAGAAACATGCCGAATGACTGACAGTACGGGTCGAAAGTGAGGGCGAGGAGTGTCAAATTGGAAATTCCGAAAATAACTAGCATGGAATCAATACTTTACCTCTAAGTCGCGGGCCCTCAATACTTTGGCGGGAAATTGTCGCTAAGTCCAAGATTCCATTAGACCGAGGGGGGGTACCCCCCAGAGTAGATAGATTAATCCCTATGCCAGGGCGCTTACTGGGAACTGAGAACTGGGAACTGACAATGCACCTGCGCGAGCGCCCAACCTGGAGGGCCAGCATCTTCCAGCGAGGCGACAAAATCGCCGCCGCCGTTACAATAGATCACCGTTGCCATAGGAATTGAATGACAAGTTTGCCATTACCGCTCGCCGCTTTCGTCGCCGGATTGATCTCTTTCCTCTCGCCCTGCGTGCTTCCGCTCGTGCCCGGATACGTTTCCCTGATTTCGGGCGCCGGCATTGAAGAGCTGAAGTCCACCGAAGGGCATCTGCTCCGCAAGCTGATGCTCAACTCCGCCGCTTTCATCATCGGGTTCAGCATCGTCTTCATCACGCTCGGCGCCATCTCCACCGAGGTTGGCCAGGTTCTGGCGCAGTACAAATCCCTCCTGGCGCGGGTTGCCGGAGTCATCATCATTCTCTTTGGCCTTCACCTCACGGGAATCTTTCAGATCAAGGCCCTGCTCGCGGATACGCGCCTGCACAAGCTCAAAGGCGGCGCTTCCCCGTGGGGAGCATTCGTCATCGGATTCGCCTTCGCCTTTGGCTGGACCCCCTGTGTAGGCCCGATTCTGGCGGTCGTGCTCGGGTTTGCCGCCACTCAGGACACGGTTTGGAAAGGCATCTTCCTGCTGGCCATCTACTCCGCCGGACTCGCCGTTCCGTTCCTGATCACCTCGCTCGGCATCGAGCGTTTTCTCAAGTTCTACAACCGCTTCAAGTTCCACATGCACGCCGTGGAAGTGGCCAGCGGAGGCCTGCTCATCGTTTTGGGTATTTTGCTGGTTATGGGCCGGTTTGCCATTATTTCCGGCTATTTTTCCTTTTTGAACCGGTTTGCTCTCTGACGGCCGGTTGAGGAAGTCATGAACCTCTCCACCGACAGTAATTCCGATTTCGGCCCTCTTACCGTAGGTTACTCTCGGTTGACGTCGAGGCCTTGAGGCTGAATTCGACCTGTGGGAGACTATGCCCATGAACAAACCGCGCCTGATAATTATCGAGGAAGTCGCAGGCAACCCCGTAAAGGGCGGCTGCTCGTCCTGCAAGGACGTGATATTCACCCCCTGCAGCAAGGGCTTTACCAGCGGCAAACAAACGCTCGAGATCCAGTTCCGGGAGCATTTCCGGACCGTTCACGAGGCTGAGTCCGCGAACTACGCTGCCGCTGGAAGCACCGGGGATTGACTCGACGGGGAGCAGGGAGAACGCGGCCCAGGTGCGGGGCGATTTCGTCCCTGACATCAGCCCGATCTCCAATTTGCTTCCAATGTCTATTCGGAGGTCGTGGACCGTTCGCTTGCCCACGGATTGCCATTTTCGGCGGTCTAGGCGCCGAAAGTCATAAGACCCTGGTCAGTCCGCACCCGCTGGGATGAGGATGTAAAATCGAGGTAAGTGGAGCGTTATCTCCGGGGAATTTTGAGGTCACGGTGCAAAGAAATCCTTTAATTCTGTTCTTCGTCGGCGCCCTGGTCGCCGTCATGTTATTCGCTGGTATTCGCATCGCCCGCAACAGTCGCGCCAACGGTCCCGCTGACGGACAACTCATGGGCGCCATCGCTCCCGACTTCGAACTCGCTAACCTCCAGGGCGGCAACCTGAGGCTCTCCAGCTTGCGCGGCAAGGCTGTTCTCCTCAATTTCTGGGCGACCTATTGCGGCCCCTGCAAGGTCGAGATGCCCTGGTTCGTCGAACTCCAGAAGCAGTACGGTCCGCAGGGTTTTCAGATCGTCGGCGTCGCCATGGATGATGCCAGTACCGATGACATCACCAGATTCGCGAAAGATATGGACGTCAATTACCCGATTCTGCTTGGCAAGGAAGCGGTCGGCCTGAGCTATGGCGGCGTCAACGTCCTTCCCACTACCTTTTTCCTGGACCGCAACGGCAAAGTCGTCGCCCGCGAATTTGGACTGCAGAGCCGCAGCGTCTTCGTCGACCACATAAAAGAAGCTCTCGGCAATAGCGGCAGCGTTCAGGCTCAGAAATAATTACGAACTTGCGTCGCCACTGGATTATGCTGTGCGGTTCGTGATTAAGTTGCGGTGTGTCGGGCCCTGGCTTCTGCCAGATTGCAGATTGTTCGGTAGACTTACCCGCGGCTGGGACCGCTGAGGGCAATGATGAAAACTACTCTCGCGATTGCGCTTTTCCTCTTCTCCGCCCTCGCCTTTAGCCAGGAAGAATTCGGCCCCAAAGGTCCGGTCGTCAAAATCGCGCCCGTACCGCTCGTGAACGCTGTCCAGGGGAAGCCCGTGACCGTCTCACTGTCTTTCAACGTCGCTAACGGCTTCCACATTAACTCCAATCAGCCGAAGTCCGAGTTCCTCATTCCAACCGCGCTCAAAATCGAGCCCGCTACCGATATCGTCATCGGCAAGACCATCTATCCCGCAGGTCAGGATACGAGCTTCGCCTTCGCGCCCGACGAGAAACTTAACGTCTACAGCGGAGATTTCAAGGTGGATCTCGTCGTACATCCCCTGCACATTATTGAACCCGGCAAGTATGCGATACACGGGAGCCTGAAGTACCAGGCCTGCGATAACACCGCCTGCTACCCGCCGAAGAATTTGCCCGTGAGCTTTGATGTGAAGATCGCGCACGCCCCGAAAGCCCACGCGCCCAACCCCGCGCAAAGCCCCCACGCGCACCAGTAGCGCTCAGGCAGCCCGTCGCGTGAAATTCAAAGAACCACCGACCGCGCCTGGTCCAGTTGAAAGGTCAGCATGTCGACGCGCGCTTCGAGCACGTTGCGGATGGAAAGCATCCCCAGCAAATGCCCGTCTTCCTCCACGATCGGCAGATGGCGATAATGCCGCTCCACCATGGTCGCTAGCGCCTCGCCCGGCGTGGTTGCCGGAGTCGCCATCTCCACCGGAGTCGTCATCACTTCGCGCACCGAAGTCGTCCGTGGGTTCCGTTCGCTGAGTGCCAGCCGCCGCAACACGTCGCGTTCCGTAAAAATTCCCGCGACTCTTTGCTTTTCGTCCACCACCGCGACTGCGCCCACATGCCGGTCCAGCATCATCTGGATCGCCCGTTCCGCAGTCGCTTCCATCGGAACCGAAGCCGCTTCCGAATCACACATCTCTAGAATTTTCATGATCACCTTTTTTTCGACAGATCATTTTGAAGACTTTTCCATAGTAATTACGTTGCCGCGAACAAAGCGGAGCGCGGAATTCGAGACACCATCCATCCGTGTTCCCGCTCGGATCACCGTCACCGGCTTGAGAACTGGCACCCCTTGCTGCCCTGAGGCCAGCGAAACACGCTCGGGGCAACGGCCACGATCCAGCGTTCCAGGCAGATTACCGGAACGCTGGATTGTACTTCCTAACGGCACGCCGGGCGCGGAAAAATTCACCCGCCAAATTCCAGCGGGAAAAAGGTCAGATATAAACGGTAAACTCCAGAATGCCTTCGCCAGTGAATCCCCGCGCAAGCGACTCCGGGAGCGAATAGGTGTGATCTGCGGGAGATATCGGCCCGAGATCAATGCCTCCGCGGAATCCGCAAAACAAATCCGGGAGCGCCATCGTCCAGAGAAAGCGCGGCGCCGGCTGCATTCAGGGTGCGGCTGGCAATCGCCAAACGCACACGTCGCATCGTTGCTCTCACGGAATCGCGCTGCGCTGGTCGATCCCGCCCCTTCTCCGCAGACCTCGATTCTGGATCAAGAAAGCTCCTGTCACATTGCGCTCGCAAGACTGTTCCCGCCGCACCCTCGGTTAGAAGCAGCGTAATCTCGCTCCCAGACGGTTGCCGATCGATTAAAGCCACCATCAGATATTGGAGCGCCAGCCGCAGCCGGGCCTCAGTCGCCCCTACCTTCGCGGCACTTGTTCCCAACATGCGCAAGCGGATGCCGCGGACCGCCGCGATCGATGCCAAGTCCTCTTCCATGCTCTTCAACGCTGGCGTCAGCGCAGCCTCATGCTCCACTTCATCGGGCTCGACATCCAGATACTCCCGCATCAACTGGATCATTCCGATGACGGTTTCCGTCTGCTGCAGTGCCGCCGAAACACTTTGCTGCTGTTGCTCTGCCACTCCGTCGATCGAAAGTTCCAGGTTACAGCGCAGGCTGGTAAGCGGCTGGCTCAAAGAATGCAGCAAATCGCCGAGTAGTTTCTGGTCGCGTTCCGGCCGGGAGTAAGAATGCGCGCTCGCACTCATGCGACTGCCCCATCCGCGCTCAACTGGTACCCCACCCCACGAACGGTGTGAATCAAGGTTGTCGGAAAACCGTCGTCCACCTTGCGCCGCAAGTAATTGATGTAGACGTCCACCACATTTGTCGTTGAATCGAAGGTGAGGTTCCAGACGTGTTCGATAATCATGGCGCGCGTCAGGCGCCGCCCGGCATTGCGCATCATGTATTCCAGCAGCGCGAATTCCTTGGTCGTCAACTCAATCGGACGCCCTGCCCGCTCCACCTTCCGCTCCACCCGGTTCATATTCAGATCGCGCACCCGGAGCAGCGATTCCGAAGGCGAGTGGCTGCGCCGCAACAACGCACGCGCCCGCGCGGATAGCTCGAGAAACGAGAATGGCTTCATCAGATAGTCATCCGCTCCGGAGTCCAGGCACTGGACGCGATCTTCCACTCGCGCCCGCGCGGTCAGGATCATGACCGGTAAATGCGCTTTGCGCTGCCGCAAACTTCGAAGCACAGATAATCCGTCCACGCCCGGCAGATTCAGGTCGAGCACGACCAGATCGTAGTCAATCCCCAGGGCCATCGAACGGCCCTGCTCGCCATCGCGCGCCACATCCACCGCATGATGTTCCGCTTCCAGTCCCTTCTGCAAAAAACTGGCCAGCGCGGCATCGTCCTCCACCACAAGAATTCTCATGAGTCGCTTCTTAATTGTGAAGATCTAATCGACTCTGATTTTGGGCCCATCGCTTCTCGCCGACAAGATAACCCGTCCGTACTTTTGGACGTGGATGCCACTGGATGTGACTAACGCCCATGACTACGGCGCTCGAAGGCCTCTAGGGGGAAAAGGCCGATCGGTCTTGCTTCTGAGGATAGAGCTGAAATTCTGGTCGGACTAAACTCCCAGCGCCGTTTGAATCGCAACCGAGATCGACTCGGCGATCCGGTCCATCTGCTCTTTGGACTCCGCTTCAATCATCACCCGGGCCAGCGCCTCGGTGCCGGAGTAGCGAACCACCACGCGGCCATTGCCGTCCAGTTCACGTTCGCCCGACGTGATGGCGGCCTGCACCGCCGGAATCTTTTCAAATGGCACCTTCTCTCGCACTCGCACGTTGCGGATCGTCTGCGGGAATACCTTTAAATAGCTCACCAGATCGGCCAGAGTTTTCCGGGTCCTCACGATGATCTCCAGAACTCGCAGCGCCGTCATCAGGCCATCGCCGGTTGTAGCGTCGCCATCGCGAAAAAGGATATGTCCCGACTGCTCCCCACCTAGAGTCGCCCCCACCCGCTGCATCTCTTCCAGCACGTACTTATCTCCAACATTCGCGCGCAGCATGCGAATGCCGGAGCCCTTCAGCGCCAGTTCCAATCCCATGTTCGACATGGTCGTGGCCACCACAGTGGCGTTCGACAGGGTGCCGCGGCCCAGCATATCGCGGGCGGCGAGCAGTAGCACCGCATCTCCATTCACGACGCGGCCCTCGGCATCGCAAAAAAGAGCGCGGTCGGCATCGCCGTCGAAGGTCACCCCAAGATCGAATTGACCCTTACTCTCTGAGACAAACTGAGCCACCGTCTCCGGATGCAGCGCCCCGCAACTGGCATTGATATTCTCCCCGTCTGGCGCGGAGTGCAGGAAAGTCGATTGGATCTGGAGCATACGAAACAATTCAGGAGCTTCAGCAGCAGCCGCCCCGTTGGCACAATCGACGGCCACGCGCAGCCGCGTCAAATCGGCACGAACTCCCGCCGCCAGCGAGCGCACATACGCTTCCCTCAATGCCGACTCCCCCGGCAGACTCGAAACCGTGGGCGCAGCTTCCGGGGCCGGTGTCGAATCGGAATCCTGCAACTGGGCAAAAATCTCTTTCTCGATCGCCAGTTCGCGCGAATCGGGCAGCTTGTATCCGTCGCCGGAGAAAATCTTGATGCCGTTATCGGTCCACGGATTGTGCGAAGCCGAAATCACGACGCCCGCATCGAATCCCTGCGAACGCGCCAGAAATGCTACTCCCGGAGTGGTGATCACGCCCGCGCTGCGCGTCCCGACCCCGACAGAAGCCAGGCCCTGCAGGAACCGGTCGGCAATCCACCCGCTCGAAACCCGCGTGTCCTGCCCGATCACAACCCGGGCCTTCGGGTTCACACGCACGAGGTCATGGCCCAGGGCCCGCCCAATCCAGTACACGCTGTCGCGCGTCAGCGGAAACTCTTCCGCCACGCCGCGAATTCCGTCGGTCCCAAAAAGCTGTCTCGTCTGTGTCATGAACTCCGGAGGAAATAATTCCTATGTTGGTTGATGGCGGCTTTCGTGAGCAAGCTTACTTCGCCTTTTTCTCTTCCTTGCCGCCCTCCATGATAACCGTCACCCGCACCGGCCGGGGATGAACGACCTGGATCAGGGGATCGGCAACGAATACCTGCGTCAGAAAGGAATCGCGCGTCATGGTTCCGCTGGCATCCACGGGATCAGTGCTGGCTGCCTCCAGAGCTTCGACTCTCCGGCGCGGGCCCGTGATCATGATGTTCGGAGGGTCCGCGGTAACCTCCGCGACTCGCATGCCGCTGGCAAAATTTCCCGTAACACGAGGCCGCACTTCTACCCAGCGCGTCGCCCGGCTATCGAATGACAGATGAAACTGCCCGGGAATGATCTGTACCACTTCGATATCGTCCGGTACATGTACATGGCGCGCCGTCAGATCAAAAGTCCGTTCCCCCGGTCGAACATTGCTCAGGTCAACCTCCGCGCGTATGTCGGCGGGAACGAGGCTATGGATCACACGCTCCGGTCCGCGCACCCGCACCTGCGCTTCCGTAAAGCTCGCGGAATCAATCTCCAGTTGGTCCGGAAGGTTGCGAAACTCAATCGGAACGTTCATCTCAACTTCAGCAATCGGACTGCGCGCCACCGTCAGCCAGAGGCCGATCGCCAAAAGCAGGGAGACCACCTTGAACAGAAGATTATCCAGGAACAAGCGCCGCCACCAACTGGTGCTCATCAGTCGTCCCTTCCCGACCGCGAAGCGGAATCGTGCCGGCGCGCCGAAGATTGCGAACCAGACGGCTCATCTTCGATAAAGTTTTCTTCCACGGAAGTAGGCATCGTCGGAGCCGGAGCATAGCGCCGCAGCAGGCTGCTCAAGCGCTCGCGCAAACGCTCCACGGTAAGGTCGCGCTCAATGTTCCCGGAAACGGCGACGCTGATCGCGCCCGTTTCCTCGGACACGATCACCGCCACCGCATCCGTTTCTTCGGTAATTCCGATGCCCGCCCGATGGCGCGTTCCCAGCTGCGTGGATAGAACCGGATTCATCGACAGCGGCAGAAAACAGGCGGCCGCGGCGATCCGGTCCCGCTGCACAATCACCGCGCCGTCATGCAACGGAGCGCTCGGACGAAACACCGTAGCCAGCAGGTCATACGAGAGCCGTGCATCCAGCGCCACCCCGCTTTCGATGTAGGTCCGCAAACCAATCTCCCGCTCGATTACGATCAGCGCGCCGGTTTGATTCTGCGAAAAAAGATTGGCCGCCAGAACAATATCGTCGTACACGTCTGCCGCCGAGGCCGACGACCGCATGAGCGATACCCGGCTCCCCAGGTTGGCCAAAGCATGCCGTATTTCAGACTGGAACACCACGATGAGCGCGAAGACAACATAGGGAAGCAGCGTGCTCAGCAGCCAGTTCAGCGTCCGCAATTCGCCCAGCCGCGCAAAATAGAACGCCAGCCCCAGCGTAGCCACGCCCAGCAGCATCGGCGCGGCGCGTGTTCCCTGCACCAGCGTCAGGAACTGGTAGATCAGGAACGCGACCAGCGCGATGTCCACGACCGAAATGAGCGTGATATGCGGCCACGCGATCGCTGCTGTCACTCCGTCCTCACATTGTCCGCGGCGTTGCCTTCATTTTAATGCACGCGCCGCAAAGCCACCTTGCGTCTACTCTTTCCCCCCCTCGCTACCGGTCACGCGGGCGCGCAACCGTCCGTGGGCAAGGCGCGCCGAAATCTCATCGCCCATCGCCAGGCGGGCCGCATCGCTCACCAGTTGCCCGTTTGCATCGAACACCAGCGCATATCCACGGCTTAGAATGGCCAGCGGCGAAAGCGCTTCCAGACTCGCTGTCCGCCGCTCAAGCCCCGCCCGCGATGCCAGCAGACGTGCCCGCGTGGCCGCCGTCAGGCTCGCCGTCGAAGTCTCGAGCTGCTTGCGGATCGCCGCCAACCGGCGTCGCGCATCATAATGCCGCACCGCGGCAGACGCGGTTTCGAGGCGCCGCCGGCTCAGTTCCATAAGCCGCAACTGCGCCTTCTCCAGCCGGTAGCACCGTTCATCGAGCTTCTGCTGGCCGCGATGGATGCTGTCCATCATGCTCGCAAAAGCCCCGTGCCGGGCAAGTTCCATCAGTCGCTGGCGCGCCATCAAAAGACGGTAGCGGACCGCGTGTTCCAGCCGCCGGTTCAATTCCTCCGCTTGTGCCTCAATGTCCTGTCGCGACCGGATGACCAACTCCGCCGCTGCCGACGGCGTGGGCGCCCGCAAATCCGCGACAAAATCCACGATCGTGAAATCCGTCTCGTGCCCTATCGCCGAGATCACAGGAATCCTCGACTCCGCCACGGCCCGAGCCAGTCCTTCATGGTTGAAAGCGGCCAGATCCTCCGCCGACCCGCCGCCGCGCGCAATGATGATGACTTCCACCGGATGCAGTTTCTGGGTCTGAAAATAGCGTAGCCCGGCGATCGCCTCACCCGCCGCGGTGTCTCCTTGCACTTGCGCCGGATAAATCAGCACATTCGCCGAGTGATGCCGCCGCGCCAGTATGTTCAGGATGTCACGCAGCGCCGCTCCCTGCGGAGACGTGATGACGCCGATTCGCTGCGGCAGCGCAGGGATCGCCTTTTTCCGCGATGCCTCGAACAACCCCTCCGCTTGCAGCCGCGCCTTGAGTTGCTCGAAGGCCAATTGCAGAGCTCCCGCGCCCTGCGGTTCCATGAAATCAGCCGTGATCTGCAACTCGCCGCGTTCTTCATAGACGGTGATCCGCCCGCGCACCGTGACGTGCAAGCCGTTCTCGGGACGAAAACGCAACAATTTCGCCGACGACCGGAACATCACCACCCGAATCTGTGCCGTTTCTTCCTTGAGCGTGAAGTACAAATGCCCGGAATCCGGAATGCGAAGATTCGAAATCTCGCCCTCCACCCAGCAATCGGAATACTCCCTCTCGAGGTGCGTACGCACCGCCGAAACCAGCGCCCGCACCCGCCAGACGCGCCGCTCCGGGGGCCGAAACTGGAAACCGAGTTGATCGGCTGCATCCATCGAAGCATCAGTGTATCGCGGGCTTGCAAGACATGCGGGGACTCAAGGGATGCCAGGGATCTGCAGGTTGCTGGAAGAGAGCTGCCGTAGGGACGCCTCCCGGCCTCTACCGCCTGAAGCGCCCAACGAGGAAGAAGAAAAGTGACAGCACGACACTAAGCAGGATCGAAGTGGCCAACGGAAAATAGAAAGTGGTGTTCTTGCCGCGATACACAATATCGCCCGGCAGCCGCCCCAACGGCACGCCAGTCCGCCCCAGCAGCATAACGATGCCGCCAATCACGAGGAGCGCAATCCCGACAACGACCAGCAAACGGCCCATCTCCACCATGATTCGAGTCTAAATGAATCGTTCTTAATGAGGCCCTGCTCGATGTTCGGCTTGTGGGAGTGGGCCGTTCGTTAACCAAATGTTAAACATTCGTGCGCTAAACTCTTCACAGAGCAATGTGGGAGCATGCGCAAAGCCACCATACTTTTTAACCCCAATTCCGGCCGCCGTGGAAAAAAGCGCGATGCCGAACTCGATCGCGCCATCGGCATCATCCAGTCGGCGGGCATTCACACCGAACTGACGATCTGCCGCTCCAGTCAGGAAGCCACGGTCCACGCTCGTTTCGCAGTCGCCGCCGGCAGTGACACCGTCTTCGCCTGCGGAGGCGATGGCACCATCCACGACGTCATTCAAGGACTAGCCGGCACGCCCGTCGCTCTCGCCATTCTTCCTTTTGGGACCGCCAACGCGCTCGCCCACGATCTCGCGCTCCCGCTGCGCCCCGGCGATGCCGCGGGCGCTCTCGTGAGCGGCGCCGTCCGCCGCATCCCGCTCGGCCGTATCGAATATCAGGATTTCACCGGCCAGTCCGTGGCCCGCTATTTCACGGTCGCCGCCGGTATCGGCGTGGATGCCCACCTCTTCTACAAGCTCACCGCCGAACTCAAAAACCGCTCCGGCATGGCCGCCTATTACTTGAAGGCCTGGAATCTCTGGGCCACGCATCGCATGCGCCGCTTCGAAGTCGAATACTCCAACGGTTCAGGTCACAAGCAGCAAGCTGTTCTTACCGAGCTGCTCGCCGTGCGTATTCGCTTTTTCGGCAATATCCTGCGCGAACTTGTGCCCGGAGCTTCGCTCGATTGCCGCGACCTCCGCACGGTCATGTGCCGTACCTCCAGCCGCAATGCCTATCTGCAGTATGTCGCCGCCGCCGTTCTCGGATGGCGCAAGCGCAAAGTCTCTGGCATCGACCTCGTCAACTGCTCGGAACTGGCCTGCCGCTTGCCCGAGCAGGGCGATGCAGCCGACCGCGTTTACGTGGAAGCCGATGGAGAACTCCTCGGCCGTCTCCCCGCTCGTATGACGATGGAGCAGGACGCATTATCGCTGGTCGTGCCCGTTGCCAGAAAATGAGTGTCCAAGGCTCGGCGAGGAATTCAGGCACTTCTCTCACATACCATAACCAATACCAGTATCGTATATGGTAAAATAGGATCTTATGGCGACGGTGCGCAAGATCACAATCGAAATTCCGGAGCAATTGCTCGGCAAGGCGCAGAGAGCTACCGGCGCCGGCATCACTCAAACTGTCCGCACCGGCCTCCAACTGGTCGCGGCTTCGCAGGCTTATGAGCAGCTTCGCCGCTTTCGAGGCAAAGTCCGCTTCAGTCGAACCCTTGTCGAATTGAAAGCGGATCGATAAGCGGCGTCGATAATTCCAAATACGATCCGCCAAAACGATGATCGCTGCTGACACAAGCACTTGGATCGCGTTTCTCCACGGTGACGAGGGCGAAGACACGCGTCTGTTGGACCGCGCACTCGAAGACCGCCAGGTCGTCATGGTTCCGGCTGTGCTCACGGAATTATTGAGCGATCCGAAACTGCCGTCCAGCGTTGCCGAAACTCTCAAGGATGTCCCCCTGATAGAGATCGGTTCGCACTACTGGCAGCGCGCCGGGTTATTGCGCGCAAAAGTGCTGGCGAGGACCCGGAAGGCCAGGCTCGGCGATGCCTTGATCGCCCAGAGTTGTATCGATGCCAACATCCCGCTGATCACCCGAGATCGCGATTTCCGCGCCTATGTCACGATTTCTGGTTTCGATCTGATTCTCTCCTGACAGCAAGGCAGTCCGTCGAACTCATCCTGCCGCACACTGAATTGCCGGAGCCGCCACTTCTTCAATCTGACCTCTGCCTTCTACCTTGTGACTTTTGACTTCTGACTTTTGCTAAACTCGTCAAACTTGGAACCTGTCACTCACTTCCTATTCGGCGCCAACATGGGCCGCGCCGGACTCAATCGCAAGACCGCGCTCGCAACGCTTACCCTCACCCTCGCTGCCGAGGCCCCCGATCTCGATGTCCTTAGCCGCTTCGGCGGTCCGGCCTTCGGGTTGAATCACCACCGTGGCTTTACCCATTCTTTTCTCGGAGTACCGCTGATGGCCGCAGCCGTGGTCGTGTTTGTCTACGGAATCTGGCGCCTCCGCCGCCGCAAAATGCGCGATCCCAATCTTCCTCCGCGCTGGGGACTGCTTTTTCTGTATGCCTGCCTCGCCGGCCTCAGCCACATTCTCCTCGACTATACAAACAGCTATGGCATCCGCCCGTTCTGGCCGTTCTCCGAACGCTGGATCTCCTGGGATATCGTCTACATCGTCGAGCCGGTCTTGCTCGTGGTGCTGTTTCTCGGCCTCACCGTCCCATTGCTCTTTTCCCTGATCAATCAGGAAATCAGCTCCGGCCGCAAAGACAAACACCCGCCCGGGCGAGTGGCCGCCACCGTCGCGTTGCTGGCTACCTTCGCGTTTTGGGGACTGTGCGATTTCGAGCATCGCCGCGCCCTGGCCGCGCTTGACGCGCGAACCTACCAAAGCGTGGACGCCATCCGCATCTCGGCCTACCCTTATCCGTTCAATCCATTCCGTTGGTATGGCATCGCGGAGACCCCAGCGTTTTTCGCGATGATGAACGTCGATGCGATGAAACTGGGTTCATCCGTGCCCGAAGTCGATCCCGAGGGCAACATGCAAATTCGCTACAAGCCCGAGGAAACACCCATCACGCTGGCCGCCAAGAAGAGCTATCTGGGCCGCGTTTATCTGAGTTGGGCCGCGTATCCCATCACCGAAACCGAAGAACTCGCAACCGACCCGGCGCAGCCAGGTCGTGCGGCTTACCTCGTGCGCTTGACCGACCTGCGCTACTCTTATCCCGGACAGACTACGCGCACGCCCCTAGGCGCCCGTGTGATCCTGAGCCGCGACTTGCATGTGCTCGACGAGCAGATGGGTATGCGCCCGAGCCGAGACCGTGATCCACAGAAGCCATGATCTCAAGACGATGATCTCCATTCGATCAGCCCTGCAATGGGGAATCCGCCGGCCCAGGAGTGCGCCCGCCTTACATCAAAAGTGAAGTAAAGAACACCAGCATGAATAGCACTCCATCGACAATCACGATGATTGATCCGAGCCAGAGAAGTGCAACCATCCGCACCTTCTCCTCCGGAGGTGACGTAATCCCGATCGTGTTGTGCATCCAGTCCAGCGCCAATCGCATCGGATTCGCCGGCACAATTCCGCTCCCGACCACCGCGCAGAGACCGAACATCACCACGTTAAAAACAGCGACGCCAATCATCGTTTGCCCTGAAAAACTCCTGCCCTGATCGGGACCATCGGCGCGAGCCTCGGCTTGACCATTTCCCGTCTGGCGCGCAACAATCCTAGTGTCTTACTTTTTGAGGTGACCATGCTGGCTTATTTCTTCATCCTGTTGGCGGTTGCGGTCCGGTTCCTGATTCTCGGAGTCACGCCGCATCCTTTTGCTTTTACTCCCGTCGCCGCCGCCCTGCTCTATTTCGGCGCGCGCGGCGCGCGCCGCCAGCTCTGGATCCCCTTCGCCCTGCTCGCCGTGTCTGACGTTCTGCTCACAAAATTTGTCTACTCCTATCCGTTTTCCTGGGATCACTTCGTGACCTGGGCCTGGTACGCCGCCATTCTCTGGCTCGGAACCGGTCTCCGGGCAAACACTGGCCTCCTCAAGAAGATAGACTGGCTCCGCGTAGGCGGTGCCGCGCTCGCCAGTTCCGTATCATTCTTCA
Organism: uncultured Acidobacteriaceae bacterium; assembly: GCA_963838315.1. Lineage (GTDB taxonomy): Bacteria > Acidobacteriota > Terriglobia > Terriglobales > Acidobacteriaceae > Acidiflorens. The sequence goes on along the minus strand of CAWIQW010000010.1, from coordinate 80,470 downwards.
TCGTCAGCAATTTTGCCGTCTGGGCCTGCTGGTCCATGTATCCCAAGACCTTCGCGGGACTGATGGTTTCCTACGACGCGGGCCTCCCGTTCTTCCGTCATACGGTTGCCGGCGACCTCGTCTTCACCGCCGTCATGTTCGGATTACCGGCCCTCGCGGCCGCGCTGTCCCGCTCCGGCGAGAGCCACGGCTCCGCCATCGCCTGACGCTCGAGGCTTTCCATGCACGCGAAGGCCACCGTAGCTATCTCCCGGACTGCGATCTTGCTGTCGTTCGCGGCCACCGCGATCCCGGCGCAGACCGCCAATCCGCCATTTGCCGCGACCATCGCCGTGGAAGGCCCCGCATCCCAGACCGGCCCCGACAGCTATACCATCAAGGCCGGGTCCGACTTGTTCATCAAAGTCCATTTGACGAACATCTCCCAACATAAACTGTCCTTTGGCTATGACAAGGATTACCGAACAAACATAGATTTCTCTCATCAGTACGAAATTCGCGATAGCAACGGCAACCTCGTCGAGAAGCGCCAGATCAATCGCTCAATGGGTTCAACCGCGCATGGCTGGCCGGCCCGCATCCTCAAGCCGGGCGAGGGCATGGATATTACGGGCGACTTCGTCAGCCGCCTCTTTGACCTGAGCCAGATGAGCCAATACACGGTCCAACTGTCGCGCGCGATTTCCGACGATCCGAAAGATGGCGTGGTGAAGTCGAACACGATCACCGTGACGGTGGTTCCTTAATTCCCGCCTTCGAGCGGGTGCGTGGAATCATTCTCTGACCCATCTTCGATCTTCTTGTTCGGTCGCTTTGCGCGCCGCCAGAGTAGCCAACCAGCCACGAGTATCGCGGCCGCCATCAGAATCGCCACAAAATGATGCCGGAACAGGTTCCCCGTCAGCGTGACCACCTGCGGACCAAACCACAGCGTCAGCAACCCCTCAATCAGAAAGCGCACAAACCGGCCCGCAAAAATTGCCAGCAGGAAGTGTCCGAAATTCATCTCGAACCCGGCCGCCGCCAGCACGACAATTTTGAAGGGAGTCGGCGGAGGCAGCATCGCCGGAAACATCAGCGCCCAGAATTCATGTCTCTCGAATGACGCATGAATCTTCGCGAACTTCGCTGGCGACAGTCGTTTGCGCAGCAGCACTTCGCCGCCCGCATACCCGATCAGATACCAGACGATGCTGCCCAGCGTCCCACCCAGAGACGCAAAAAAAACATAAAGCAAAAACCGGGACCGGTCGTTGTAAACATAGCCGACAAAAATCGCGTCCAGCGGCATCCCGAGAAACGACCCGTCCACCGCCGCAAATGCCAGCATCCCCCACGGCCCCAGCGGCGCGAGCACATGCTTGATCCACTCAGCATAAGCGTGGACAAAATGTTTGAGTTTGTTCAATGAAAGCGCTCAATCGGGACACGATCAGTTTACGCGAATGCTTGTGTGGCGCGGGCGCCCTCGCCCGCTTGGGGGCTTACGGCCTGGGTGTCCAGGATTCTTGCGGGACTTGTGCACGCGCCTGCTTCTCTCACCAACCAGCAAGAAGCGAGTTGCCACTCACCGGAAACTGGGCCCATTGTGCTCCGTTTTCCCTGCCAGCAACTGCAGCGCATGCGGCAGCAAATCAATCACCGCTTCCAGCGACTCGACTGCCCCTGCGGGACTGCCGGGCAGATTCAGAATCAAACTCGTGCCCCGCACTCCGCACACTCCACGGCTCAGCGCCGCAAAACGAGTCTTCCGCATCCCTTCCGCGCGCATCTGCTCCGCGATCCCTTCCACCAGACGGTCGCATACCGCGAGGGTAGCTTCCGGGGTCACGTCGCGCGGAGCAATGCCCGTTCCTCCCGTAGTCACCACCAGCCGGGCCGTCCCGCACAAAGCAATCAGTCTTTTTTGGATCAGGTCGCGCTCATCCGGCACCACCGCGCGCTCAACGATCTCAAACCCGCGCCGTAGCAGCGCCTCAGCCACCGCCGGACCGGAGAGATCCGTCTTTTCGCCTCGCGAACACGAGTCGCTCACCGTGACGACCGCGGCCAGCATTCCCTTGGCTGCCGTCGAAGCCTCAGGTGTCGAGCAGGACATCTTCACCCTCAGCCGCCGCGTCGCGCTGCGCTTCATCGAGCAGCCGCAGGCCCTCCATCAGCAGGCCCTGCGTATTCAGAGTCGTCGTCTCCTGCGCCGTACTCTTTTCAAAATCAATCTGGAAGTTTCCTTCCGTCCAGCGCAGCACTTTGAAAACCGCTTCGTCTCCCACCACCGCTCCGTAGACTGCATGCTTCGCCTGCCCCTGCGAAAAATAAATCTCGCACTTGTCGCCCGCGTTGGTCATCGTCAGCAGGCAGCTCTTACGCCCCATCTCGAGCGATTGCACCAGGTCAATCACGTTCATCTGCGCCAGGCTGCCGCGCAACACGCCATCCGCTGTCGGAGCCTTCGCCAGTTTCTCCAGCGCAATCCGGTCCACCACGCGCTTGATTCTCCGCACCGCGTCCTTCAGGAAGAATGGCTTCTCCAGATGATCTTCAATCGGATCCTGCAGCGAGAGCCGTTCCGCGATGTCCGCCTTGCTCGCCATCAGAATCACGGCGATCCCCGCAGTGGCCTTGCGGCCTTTCAGTTTTTCCAGCAATTGCCGTCCGTCCATCCCCGGCATCCGGTAATCGCTGATCAGCAGATCCGGAATCTCCTCGACCGCCTTCAACAGCGCGTCCGCCGAATCGCCCGCAGTCGAAACTTCCCCCAGCGGAGCGAGCGCCTGCTGCAGCATCCCGAGAACCATCGGGTTGTCATCCACCAGCAGGATTCTTACGTTACTCGGCATGCTTACGCTTTGCGGCCCGGCGATAATCTCCGCTCTTGCCGCCCGATTTCTTCTGCAGCACCACTTCGCGGATTTCGATCCCTTTATCGAGCGCTTTGCACATGTCGTAGACGGTAAGCGCCGCCACGCTCGCCGCCACCAGCGCTTCCATCTCGACGCCCGTTTCCGCGGTAGTCTTTACTTTTGTGGCAATAGCCACGCCATTCTCGCATACGCGTAGGGTCACAGCAATGTGCGACAGCGGCACCGGATGGCACATCGGAATCAGCTCCGAAGTACGCTTCGCCGCCAGAATTCCTGCTGTCCGCGCCACTTCCAGCGGGTCGCCCTTGGGATTGGAAGGCAGCGCGGCCAAGACCTCGGACGACATCAAAACTAGCGCGCTCGCCTCCGCCTCGCGCACCGTTTTTCGCTTGGCAGACACATCCACCATACGGGCCTGCCCTTGGGCGTCGTAGTGCGAGAGCTTCTTCTTTGCCATCGAGAACAGACTACCGCAACAACACTGAAACCGCTTCCCCCGCCTCGAGTCGCTCCCGGTCTGGAGGAATGACGAGATAGCAGTTCGCCCGGGCCAGCGCTGCGATATCGCCCGATCCCTGCCACGCCGCCAGTTCAACCTCGCCGTTTTCAAACTCTCCCGAAAGCACGGCGGGCAGAAATCGCGTGAGACCTGCCTTGGTGCGAACTTCGGACTTCAGCCGCGCCTTGAGAAACACAAGCGGCTCCGGCTTCATCCCGGCAAGAGCCGCCACCATCGGCCGAACAAAAAGTTCAAACGTAACCATGGTAGAAACCGGATTCCCCGGCAACCCAAAGAAGTAATGCGGCGGCCTGTGTGGCGCGGGCGCCCCCGCCCGCGTGCCCGTAGCTAATAAACTGTCTGCGCGGACAAGAGTGTCTGCCCCAGACGACCCAAACACCACTGGCTTTCCCGGCTGAATCTTCGCCCCGGTAAAATAAAACTCCGCCCCGAGTTCGCCCAGCACCTGCTCCACCAGATCATACTTCCCCATCGACACTCCGCCTGTCAGCAGCAACAAATCGTGCGACAGTCCTTCCTCAATCAACTGTTGCAGCCGCACAGGCTCATCCGGAGCGATCGGCAGCCGCACCGCCTCGCCCCCCGCCTCTTCAACCTGCGCCGCCAGCGAATACGAATTCGAATTCCGAATCTGCGTTTCCCCCGGAGCTGCATCAATCTCTACCAGTTCATCGCCCGTGGAGAGCACCGCCACACGCGGTTTACGAAAGACGTTCACGCGGCTCTTGCCCACCGCCGCCGCCATCCCGATCAGCGCGTGGTCCATACTCCGGCCTTGGGGGATCAGCACCTTCCCGGCCCGAGCCTCGGCTCCGCGCGGAACAAAATTCTCTCCACTTTGCACGCTCCGCCGTATCTCGACAAACCTCTCAAGGGCGCCTGAACTCAAATCGCCGCCGACGGTGCCCGAATTTACCTCGGCGCCGTGGGTGCCCGAACTCAAATCCGCACTGCGGGTGTCCCATCCTAACGCCGCGTCTCTTGCGGCGTTAGGGTGGGAAATCTCCGCCGTGTACTCCACCATGACAACCGCATCCGCCCCCGCTGGCAGCGGAGCACCCGTCATGATCGAAGCGGCTTCATCGCGGTTGATGCTGGCAGAACCGCCCTCGGACTCGAGACAAGCCCCAGCCCGAATCTCTCCAACAATCCTGAGCCGCACCGGTGCTCGCTGCACATCGGCCGCCCGCACCGCATACCCGTCCCGCGTAGCGCGTGGAAAAGGAGGAAAGTCGCGATCCGCCAGAATGGGCTCGGCTAAGACCCTGCCACGCGCCGCCAGCAGCTCAACCGGTTCCGGCTCACTCGCGCACACACGGGCAGCGTGCTGCTCCACAATATGCCGCGCCTCTTCGAAGCTGACGACGGAATCCACAACCCCTGTGGGAGACATGCAGAAATGATACCCCGCGTGAAGCCTGCCACGAGTAATCCCCCAGCAGTACGAGGTGACAGCAGAAATTAAGAGTTAACTTCTCGCCAGTTCCTGGCCCAGCAGCGTGGCGTTGCTCGAGAAGCAGAGCGCGGTCTCGGAGTCCACCGTCCCCGCGTGCACCAGCTTCGCAATCTCGGCATCGAAGTGCTGCATGCCTTCGCATTCGCTCGCCTTCAGTGAATCAAGCAGAGTCCGCCCCGGACGTTCGCCCTGTTCCACGCAGTCGCGCGTCCGCGAGTTTGATTTGAGGATCTCAACCACCGCGACTCGTTGCGCCCCATCCGCGCAGGGAATCAGACGCTGCGCGATGATATAGCGGAAAGTTTTCGCAAAGCGTTCGCGCACCGATTGCTGCTCCCCCGCCGGGAATACACCGATGGTCCGATCCACCGCTTTCGAAACGTCAACGGCGTTCATGCTGGAGAGCACCAGGTGCCCGTTTTCCGCCGCCTCCAGCAGAATCTCCATAGTCTCGCGATCAGGAATTTCTCCCACCATAATGACCCGCGGCGCCTGCCGCAGCGCCGCCCGCAGCGCCAGCGCAAAATTCGGCGCGTCGCTGTGCAGCTCGCGCTGGTGTACCGTCGATTTCTTGTGCCGGTGCAGAAACTCAATCGGATTTTCGACCGTCAAGATGTGATAGCAATGCTCGCTGTTGATCAGATCGACCAGCGCGGCCAGTGTCGAAGACTTGCCCGATCCGGTGCCGCCGGCTACCAGAATGATCCCGCTCCGCACATTGGCCGCGTCCTGCAGTTGGGGCGGCAGGCGCAGCGAACTGAGAGTTGGAATCGCCGTCGGAATCACGCGCATCACGACCGCGCAGCTTCCCCGCTGGATGAAGACATTCACGCGAAAGCGCGCCGTGCCCCGCAATCCGTAGGAAACATCGCACGACCCCTGTTCGCGCAGCGTGCTGAGAGCCTGCTTGTTGGTGCCGATCAGGTCAGCCGCAATCCGCCGCGTATCGTCCGCCGAAAGCATCCCCACTCCGGCGATCTCGACCGCCGTGAGTTGCCCGTGTATCTCGACCTGCGGAGGCCGTCCCGGAGAGAAAATCAGATCGCTTACTTTTTCCGAGGCGCGCAACATCCCGGCGAGAAGAACCGGCGTCGGAATCGTCCCGCTTCCCCTCCCGCCACTGACTATCGGAGAATTCCCCGGAGCCGCCATGCCACACACTCCAATCAAGCACAATAGGCCACAGGGGGAGACAGGGCAGACTCGCCCGGAGAAGCTATGCTTTGACTCTAACGCGTGCGCGCCGGAGAGCGAAGGACAGTTAGGCCATAGACCTAGGTAACCGGAGAAACAAAAAGAGCGACCGATGAGGCCGCTCTTTCTGAACAATTCGTTGAGAAGCGAATGTCGCCTACTTCTTCACCGTTTTCTTCTTGTTTCCGAATCCCGTCTCCACCGTGGCGCCGATCGTGGCCAACATATCCTTTGCCGTCTGCGCCATCGGCCCGGTGGGATCCAGGTCCAGATATTTCTGGAATGCTTCAGCGGTGCCGTCCGGCGCGGCCATCTTGTTGTCTTTGCCCACCGTCGCCTTCCCGATCAGGTTGATGCCCTTCCAGTAGTAAGCCAGCGCCTTGTTCGGATCGGCCGCAATCACCTTGTTGAACGCCCCAATCGCATCATCCACCTTGCCCGCGTTCGTCAGCACCGCACCCTCGTTGAAGTAGTACACGGCCGCGCCTTCCGGATACGCCTGGGCAGCCTGGTTATAGGCATTGATCGCATCGTCGATCTTGTTCTCCCGCGAATAAGCTTCGCCCATGTTGTTGTAGTAGCTGGCGATTTTCTTGTTGTTCTCCGGATCCTTTTGCGCCTGCTCGGAAGCCTTCCGCAACTCAATCGCTTTCTGGTAATCCGTGGCCGCCATGTCGTACCGTTTCTTTTTCTCGTCCGGATCGGTTTGCTTCGAGGCCGACAGCCGGTAGGCATCGCCCAGCTTCGCCCAGATCGGATCGCGCGTAGCATCGATCGCGTTGGCATCGTTCAAGGTCGCAATCGCCTTGTCATAATCCCCCGCATCGGAGGCCGCAATCGCTTCTTTCAACTTCGCGTTCAGCGACGTGACCGTCGTCTGCTCCTTGGTGGCCTTCGCGCGCTGCTCAGCCTCCGCCTTGATCTGCTCCGGAGTCTTCCCCTGGCCCGCCGCCTGCGCCACCTGTTCCTTCTTCAGATCGAAGTCCAGGGTCGTCTCGTCGAGTCCCACCGAAACGCCGTTGAAGTGATAAATTTCCTTCCCGTCCTTGCTCAGCTTGATGTTGTATTTGCCGGGGACAACCCCAAGCGAAAAATACTCGCCCTTGTTGTTGGTTTTCAGCGTGTACTTGTGGCCCGTTTCCGTCGAAGCCCACTCCACCTCGGCGCCGGTAATCGGCTTTCCGTCTATATCCTTGCAAACTCCCTTCACGCTGCCCGTGGTTTGCGAGAACGCCAGCGGAGCCATCAGCCCCACCGCAAGTACGAGCAGAACAGGAAGGATGAAATATTTCTTCATGATTGAGCCTCCCGGCAAAAACCAGTTTTTTCTATCGAATTTTCTATCGAACCGACGTTTTCAAGAAAGCTTTAACAACTCCACCATTTGTCGGGTCATGTTTGACGAACCATGTCCTCCAACCGTGTCATCCTGAGCGAGCGTAAACGTCGCGAAGCGAGGTTTCCGCGGAATCGAAGGCCCCCTACCCCGGCAAAACTCAACCTCGCGCCGCACTCTCCGCATACGGAATCGGATCCTCCGCGCCCGCCTCGCGAAACGCCCGCAGCCGCAATATGCAGCTGTCACAGACGCCGCACGCCCGATCCTCCCGCTGATAGCATGACCACGTTAAATCGAAGGGTGCACTTAGTTCAAGGCCAAGCCTCACAATCTCGAATTTCCGCATGGCGATCAAGGGCGTCACCACCTGGATCAAGCCGTCCTTCGTGCCCGCCCGAACCACCTCGTTGAACGCCCGATAATACTCCGGCCGGCAATCCGGATACCCCGAACTGTCCTGCTCCACCGCCCCGATGTAAACCTTCCCCGCGCCCAAAACCTCCGCCCAGCTCACTGCCACCGCCAGAAAATGCGCGTTGCGGAACGGAACATAAGTGACCGGCACGCCGCCGCCAATCATATGCCCCTCAGGCACGCGGATGCTCGCATCCGTAAGCGCCGACCCCCCGATGGCGCGCAGCGCTTCATTCCGCACCACCAGACGGTCAGTGATCCCAAGCCGGTCGCATATCCCTTCAAAGGCCCGCCGCTCCCGCAGTTGAGTACGCTGCCCGTAACTTATATGGACGGCTGCCGTCCGATAGTCGCGCGCCGCCAGCGCCGCGCAAACACAGGAATCCATCCCCCCGCTAAGAAGCACAACAGCGCGGGAATCGGAATGATTGGGGGAATCGGTCATCTGCATTTCATGTGAGCCAAAGCCGTCGTTTCAATCAATTTTACGCCCGATATTATGCCATGTTGAATTTACGGCCCACTAGACGGAATGAGCCCGGTGCCCCATTCAAGCCGTTTTTGGGCTTGAGTGGGGAACTCACGCAGTGCGAACGTCCGGAAGACTGGGAGTGGAGCAGCTTTCGCCACTACGCAACGGGAGCGGAAGGGCGCGTCGAGATTGAGTCCGAGTGGACCGCAAGAAAGCGCGAACGAAGGGACGGAAAACTGCGTCCAGCGGTCGGGGTTTCCCACTCAAGCCAAAAGACGGCTTGAATGGGCCACCGATCCATTCTATCTGTAATCAATTAGTTACAACTGCAAACGCCAGTTTTCGTCAACTAAGGTTGTCAGTTCAGAGTAAAATCTGGGCGTGCAGTGGTTTATCGACATCGTCGGCGCAATTGCGATTGCCCTTGCCTGGATGGCAATTTGGGCTTATTGCCTTCATCTGTTCGGTATTGCATTCTCTGCGGTCTTCATGCGACAGCCCGAAGATCGAGCCCGTCGCCGAGAACGGATAAAGCGGATGGGCAAGCTGCGGTACATCCTGATCTACGGAGTGCTTGGCTTTGGAGTCGCGATGGGATTGGCAATCACCACTATCGATCTGTTAGCACAACAGTCTCATGGCTGGATCGCCGTGGTCGAGAAATTCGTGTTGTTATCCGTGCTAGGGGGCTGGTTCCAAGGGGCGTGGACTTGGAGCGAAAACTTTCGTGATCCGGTTGCGTTCCCTCCCAACTACCCACCACCGAAATAAGAGTGGTTAACTGTCGATAAATCGCCACAGCACCAACAACCGCCGCATTCCTGCATCCGTCCCTTGCGAGAGCTAGGCCCTGAGCCGGAACGTGGATTCTCCCGGCTCTGCTTTCTTGATCTCTCTTCGACCACAAAAACCTTGACTTAAAGCCGACCATTGCAATCAACTGGAAGCAAGGGTCCACTTGGCAGCAGGTGGCACCCGCCGCTCTTGCGTATAAAAGCAAGTCCTTACTTATGAATACTTTGCATATAACATGTCTATTTTGAATACTTTGCGTTCAACAGCAGCCATTCTTGAGCTTAACTCTAATTTTTTCAATACTTTGCATTTAACTATCTAAGAATGAATACTTTACAAAAAATTTCTCGCTAAGTCTATCATTCTAATATACCGAGGGGGTAGGGGTAAGGCCATCCAGTCGTGCGATGCTGTGCTCCGTCCCTGCGGCTGAGAGCGAGGTCGGCCCCGCCGCCGGTAAGACCCGAAAATTCTAGGCGCACTTCGCGGGCAATCGCCCTGGGGTAGTCGGAAAAGGGTGGTCAGAAACGGGAAGGGGTGGCCCAAAAAAAGACCAGCGGCGCAACGAAGAGTGCCGGGGTAGGGACCGGCAACCGGCAACCGGCAACTGGCAACCGATTTTCCGGTATCATAGAAAAACAACGGAGGGGTGATGGCTGTACCTGTCTCACAAATGTGGACCGTGGCGACTTATGTCCTGCGCCAGAAACTTGCCGGGCGCAAGCGCTACCCGCTCGTCCTCATGCTCGAACCGCTGTTCCGCTGCAACCTGGCCTGCGCCGGATGCGGCAAGATCCAGTACCCCGCCCACATCCTGAAAACGGATCTCTCCCCGGAAGACTGCTTCAAGGCGGTCGACGAGTGTCCCGCGCCGATGGTTTCGATCCCCGGCGGCGAGCCGCTCATGCATCCGCAGATCGGCGAAATTGTCGAAGGCCTGGTGGCCCGCAGGAAATATATCTACCTCTGCACCAACGCTCTTTTATTGAAGGAAAAACTGCACCTTTTCAAGCCCAGCAAGTATCTGAGTTTTTCCGTGCATGTCGACGGACAGAAAGAGCACCACGATTTCTCCGTCTGCCGCGAAGGCGGATACGAAATCGCCCTCGATGGAATTCGCGCCGCCATTGCCGCCGGGTTCCGCGTCACTACCAACACAACTCTCTTCGATGGCGCCGATCCCAACAGCGCGCGCCGGTTCTTTGACGAGATGATGGAAGTCGGGGTCGAGAGCATGATGGTTTCCCCCGGATACTCCTATGACAAGGCGCCCGACCAGAAACATTTCATGGGCCGCGCCCGCACCCGCCGCCTGTTCCGGGCCATGCTCTCCAATCGCAAGAAGACCTGGCGCTTCAACCAGTCGCCGCTCTTCCTCGAATACCTGATGGGCAAGCGGAATTATAAATGCACCCCCTGGGGCATGCCCACCTACAACATTTTCGGATGGCAGAAACCCTGCTACCTGCTGCAGGACGGCTACGCGGAATCCTACAAAGAGCTGATGGAATCGACCGAGTGGTCGAGCTACGGCACCGAGTCCGGCAATCCGCAGTGTGCCAATTGCATGGTCCATTGCGGATACGAGCCTTCGTCGGTCGATGACACCTTCGGCTCGCTCCGCGGGTTCGCGGACACGATCAAAGCGACCTTCTCACTTTACCCGGACAAATCTGCGCTGCAGGATCTGGAGCGCGAGGTGCGCCCGGTTCACTCCTATAATCCGCTGGTTCAAATCAGCGAAGCTCAAATTAGCGACGCCCAAATCGCCGCTCCGTCGAGCGACGCTTCCGTTGTGCAAGAAACCCACGCATGAGCGGCCGCGAACATGGCCACGAAGCTCCGCCGCATCACACGGCATTGTCCGTAGCGCCCGCGCAATCGCATTCGACGGATGAGTTGGAAGTCGTCCCCGGCTTCGAGCGCGAAAATCTGCAAGGCTGGATTCCAAAACTGGCGACCGAAGCCGACATCCGCGCCGTCATCGAAAAAGCCTTCGATTATCGCGGAGACATCACCATCACCCGCAAAGACGGCTCGAGGCTCGACGGCTATCTCTTCGATCGCCGCATCGGAAAAACGCTGGACGATTCGCTAGTCCGCCTGATCTTGGCGGCGAGCAAGGATCGCCCCGCAATCCCATATTCCGATATCGCCGCCATCGCCTTCACCGGACGCGACACCGCCGCCGGAAAAAGCTACGAAGCCTGGGTGAAAAAATATTGGGAGAGTCGCGCCAAAGGCGAGAAAAATATTTCCATCGAACCGGAAGCGCTGGAGTAAGTGTTTTTCCCAATTCAAATTCTTTTCATCCCGAGCCCGAGCGAAGCGAGGCGAGGGATCTGCATTTCCCTCAATCAAGTACAGATCCCGCTTCGTTCCAGCGACAATTTTGAGAATAGAATCGGATTTCCATGCTAGTCCTAGCCTCTGCATCGCCGCGACGTCAGGAAATCTTGCGCGCCGCGGAAATCTCCTTCGAAGTTCATCCCGCAGACATCCTCGAAGATCCGCTTCCAGGGGAGAACGCGAAGGACTGCGCAGAACGCTTGGCGCGGGAGAAAGCTGAGACCATCTCCAGAAAGCACCCGCAAGATCCCGTTCTCGGAGCCGACACAGTCGTCGTAATCGACAACCAGATTCTCAACAAGCCGGTCGACGCCGCCGATGCGATTCGCATGCTGCGCCTGCTTTCCGGACGCACCCATCAGGTGATCACAGGCGTGTGTTTAATCGTCAAAGGTCAGCCGTCCGTTGCGAGTGAGACCACTTCGGTCCAGATGTCAGAGATAACAGAGCAGGAAATCTCCGCCTACGTTGCGACTCGCGAACCAATGGACAAAGCAGGCGCATACGCGATCCAGGGAATCGCATCGCGATGGATTCCCCGCATCGAAGGCGATTACAGCAATGTAGTAGGTTTACCGATCGCGCTGGTCTATCGAATGTTGTGGCAGGCAGATGTGATCTAGTGTTGCCTCCAGCTAAGTGAGGAACGCAACCCGCGCGAGAGACTGGAAACACATGCGCGGATAAGAGTGTCCGCGCTCCACAGACTACGACTTCTTCTCGTCCTTCTTCTCGTCGCCTTCTTTCACGGCGGACTTGAAGTTCCGAATGCCTTCGCCCAAACCTTTACCCAAGTCGGCAAACTTACTCGGACCAAACAGCAACAGCGCGATGCCCACAATCAATATGATATGCAGTGGCTGGAACAGACCCTCACCCATGACTTCCTCCAATTACAACCCAGCGGACGCGGAAATCGCATCCGATCAAGAAGTGTCAGGACTTCGCCGGAATAGCCGCAGTTCAGGCCACTTCCAGGACGAATTCCCCAACCTCAATTCTAGGTTAGTGTAGAACGCCCGTCAAAGCACGCCCGTACTGTCTATCACCGCGAGACGTGATTCCGATCACACCGACTCGATCAGCCCAGCGATAAGTGCTGCGCGCCGTGGGAGTTCCGAGATCAGGATGTGCTCGTGAACGGCATGCGCGCCATCTCCCACTCCACCCAAACCATCAAGCGTAGGTATCCCCAAGCCAGCCGTGAAGTTACCGTCCGAACCGCCTCCGACCGCAGCCTCGCCCAGTTTCCAGCCCAGCTCGCGAGAGATTGTGACCGCCCTGGTATAGAGCGCGGCTACGCCCACGGTTCGCTCCATCGGAGGACGGTTAATGCCGCCTGTAATCTCCAGCTTGCACTTGCGGTTGAACGGACGTAAGCTGCGCATCTTCTTGTCGATGCCATCCGCGTCTTTCAGCCGGGCAATTCGCACGTCCACTTGCGCCGCGGCTTCGGCGGGAACCACGTTCGTGCGCGACCCGCCGCTGACGATCCCCACATTCACCGTCAAGCCCTTCCTAAGATCGGTGAAATTGGAGACTCTTTCGATCTGCCGCGCGAGTTCGAGGATTGCATTCACTCCCTTCTGGAAGTCGAGTCCGGCATGCGAAGCCTTGCCCGTCACTTTCAGCGCGTACTCGCCCACACCTTTGCGCGCCGTCTTGACCGCACCTTCAGGTCCATAAGAAGGTTCGAGGACGAGCACAGCCGCGGCCTTTTTCGCCAGCGACTCGGTGATTGCGCGCGATGAGTCGCTTCCGACCTCCTCATCGGAAACCAGCAGAACGGTGATCGGACGCGGCAAAGCGCCATCCCAGCCTCGCAGGCCTGCGAGCGCATACAGCATCAGACCGATGCCCGATTTCATGTCCAGCACACCCGGACCAGTCAGCTTGTTTTCGACTATGCGGCACGGCATGGATGCCAGTGTGCCGAGCGGATAAACAGTGTCGTAGTGCCCGAGCAGCAGCACAGGCTTGCCGCTCGACTTGCCTGGGAAATCTACCTGCAGATGATTTCCGAAGTCGGGGGCATGATGAAACCGGATCTGTCCCCCCAACGTGGCGAATTTTTGCGCGACGGTTTCGGCCATGCGATCGACCGCGGACTTGTTGTCGCTGGGCGACTCGATTTCGACCAGCTCCCGAATCGTAGAGACCATCTCTTCACGCCGCTCCCGGAAATACGCGAGCCGCTGCTGATCGACAGAGTTTCTGCCGGCATTGATGTTTCCGGATCTTGCCGCTCTTGCCATCGATGCTAATCCTCGCCCCACACTTCCCTTATGACGCGCTGAAAGTTTGCACCCAGCACTTTGTCGATAACGCCCCAGGGCTGGCCGCGTTTGGCTAGCCCGGCTGCAATAATCTCCAGGTGATCGGGACCGTTCAGGTCGGGAACATAAGGATAACGATCCTCTCCCGGGGCGCCGATGCCAAGTTGTTTGCGGCGTGCGATGTCCTTATCGAAAGCCTCTTTCTGCTCAGCGGTCAGCACCGTCTTCTCAATCGCGCCATCGGAGCCGATGCCAACATGGTCGGCCCCGCAGACGTTGATTGCATGCACAACGTGATCGAGCACGTGTTCGCGCGTGGGGACCACCGGAGAAGCAACGAGATATGGCATGAGGTAGACGCCGAAGTAGCCTCCGCGATCGGCGAGCGATTTGAGAATCTCGTCAGGTTTGTTGCGGGGATGCGCATATACGGCGGCGCATCCCGCGTGCGAGATCAACACCGGCTTGGCAGATTGCGTGATGCCTTCCGCTGTCGTGCGATACCCGCTGTGGCTCAGGTCGACAGCAACGCCTAGTTCGTTCATCCTCGTGATGGCAGTGATTCCGGCTTTGCTGAGGCCGGCATTACCGGGTTCAAGGCAACCATCGCCGAAGATACTGCGATTGTTATAAGTGAGTTGCATGATGCGCACTCCCAGCTTGCGAAATGTCGCAATGCGCTCGGGCTTCTCCTCCAGAAATGCCGTGTACTGAAAGCCGGGAATGATCCCAATTTTCTTCTCGCGCTTGGCGCGAACAATGTCGGAGTGGCGGCGCACGATCACGAATGTCTCGGGATAACGCTCGACCAGTTCCTCAAGCATCGCAAGATTGTTGATTGTCTCTTCAAAGCTGGGCGCTGAGATCGTGAAATTGATCGCGGTAATCCCCGATCCCCGCACCGCCGCCAGAACGTCAGCGCTGGGCGGAGCATCCATGTCGTTAAACGGAGCGCACAACGAATCAATGACAATGGCGTTCGCATACCCCGCGCCCAGCGTTTGCGGTAGATCGCTGGTAGCGCCCCGTAATGCCCGCGAGAGCATGCGCGGCACCATTAGTGCGGCAACCGAGGTCTTCAGAATCGAGGAATTGAAATCGCGGCGATCCACCATCAAGCTCCTGCCGGATTCTAACCCATAGCACGCAAAGGGGAAGCCCGATTCCACATGGGGTCTTGCGGCATGCGTCTTTCCTCGCCAACGGTCACGTCCCACACGATCATCCGTCACAGACAGGCAATGGCCAGTGCGAAATCATAGACATGACAGGATCGAAGCCGGCAAGGCTGCTTCGAACCAACACGGGGGTGCGTATGAACAGAGGATTCATGTTCTTATTTTTGGTGGCCCTTTTCGTCTCTTTCCCGGCGAATGGATGGGCGCAGGAAAGGTCTGCCATCACGGTGAAAAACAGTGAACTGAACAATGGCGTTCTGATTGTGGAGGTGTTGAAGGCAGGGAAGGGATACGAACTTCAATGCAACGAGGGAGCACCGAACTGTACTCCACTCAAGAGCGGGAAATATCAGATGATCGAGCTGCCCAGTAATTCCGGCATGTACGACTGCCGCGACGTCCAAGTCTATCCCGACCTCTCGGTCAATCCGGAAGCGGGCGATAAGAAAATTGGAGAGTATTGTCTAACAGGAAAGTGAACCGAGCCAGGGCGTCCCGCCTCTGGCTCGATGATCTTGAGTAGGGCTGATGCGAGCATCAAGCCTACTCTTGTTTTCGTTAAACAAATCCCGAACAGCAGAATACAGCTTCTAAAAAACAGGAGGTTTCTTCTCCTCCTCGCGTTTCTTTTCTTCAGGCGTCTGCTGTTTCTTGGGCTCAGGTTTCTGCGGTTCCGCTCTTGGAGCAGGCCGCGTCTCCGCTGGGGGCGGAGTCCGCTGCGGTTGTGGACGCTCGGGCGGCGGAGGCGTCCGTTGCGGCTGAGGCCGTTCGGTTACCGGTGGGGTTTGCGGCCGCGGCGCAGGTTGACTCGGTTGCGGTCGGTTCGCCTCCGGGCGGCCTTGCTCCGGACGGTTCCCCGGCTGCATCGGTTCCGGCCGATTCGGCGGCTGCGCTTGCGACGGACGATCATTCCGTTCGGGCGGAGCCACCGGACGGTTCGGCTCCGGGCGACCTTGCTCCGGACGGTTGCCCGGCATTGGCTGATTCGGTTGCGGCCGGTTTGGAGCGGCCGGCATTTCCCCACCTGGACGGTTACCCGGTTGATTCGGCTGGCTGCCAGGACGCGCCACATTTGGAGTTGCCGGTTTTCCCGGAGGAGCCACTCTTACCATTGGATGTGCCTGAACAGCTGTAGCCGCCGGACGCAGGCTCCGCATTTCTTGTCTCGCAAGAGGCTGCCCCGGATGCGCTTCGAGCGCTTTCTGCTGTTGCGCAAACGGCACCGGCGGGGGGGGCGGCGGAGCTTTCGCTACCACCTGGCGCATCGCCACGGCCCTGGGAGGCGCGGCCACACGATTGGCCGTGTTCGCATGAGATCCCATAACGCTCTGTTGAGACGGAGCTACCGCCACTCTAGCAGCCACGGGCGCGGCAGCGAGTTGCTGCGGGGTCACTCGAACCGCGGCTCGGGCCACCGGTTGCGCGCTCGTGAATGTATTCCGAGAGACCGCTGTTACCGCGCCCGGAACCGTCTTATTCACGTATGTAATGTTGGTGATCGTCGTGCTTTTGTTAATTATGGTTGTGTTGTAGACGTTCGTGATCGTCGTGGTGTTGACCGTTGTATTGCTGATGTTCACGCGAGTCATGTACTCGCGGCTCACGCCGTAGGTCGGAACATACACTTCACGCGGTCCGAGCGGGAACCATCCCACATCGGCGCCCCCTCCGAATCCGCCTCCAAGGAATACAACCAACGCGGGCGCATACACAGGAGCGACATTGACGGGACCGGCGACCCAGCCCCAGCGTCCGCCGATCGTCACCCAGCGTCCATAGTGAAAGGGCGCGTAACCCCAGGGCTCGTCGTCAACCCAGGTCCAGCCCCACGGTGAAATCCACGCCCAGTGACCTTCGTGATATGGCGCCCAACCGGCATCGACTCGATTGGGAAACCAGACGTTCCCGTAGCTCGGATCGGGCCGCCAGTCTCCGTTATCGTCCAGATCTTCGTAGCCTACGACATCGGGCGCAAGATAGCGGGCCGAACGCGAGCCTTCCCAACGCCGATCGCGGCCGTACGCCCAGTTGTCAAAATCGTCGGGATCGCCGATGTCCACCACGTCCGCATAAAGCCGGTCAGTGCCGCTGAACGTCCCCTGCTGGCCGGAGTGGAGGGCGAAGGTTTCTCCATTTCCGGTAGCTTCGCCTTCGCCTTCCCGGACGCGAACCACAGTGTAGGTTCCATCTTCGCTGGCATCAACGCGGTACTTGCCGGGCTCATAAACCGAGAACGCCTGGTTTGGTGTGTCGATCTCAAACAAGTCGTCATTCCCAAGCCGTCGAACACGAATGTTCAAAGCACCGGAGGTGAGTTGGATCTGCACCGTGTGATCGTCGAGGTTGAGAAACGACATCCCGGTATTTGAAGAGAGACGGATCGAGGCGGACCCGAGTTGCACTTCGGCGCGGGAATCCCGGTCGGCCCAGAGTTGATCGCCCGTCGTCATTGGACGATTGGGCGTAGCTTCTTCCCAATCCTGTTCGCCCGCGGGCTCAAATGAAACGGAACCTTCCAAATAGCCCAGGCGCGCCACGCGGCCGGGGGGATCATCCTGATCCTGCGCCGTTGCTTTTTGCTGGGCCATGGTCATCAGCACCAGCACGAGCAACCCGTGGACCCATAAAAGCTTGCTGCTGAATGTTTGTGTCATAGGGAATTTTCTCCAGTCCAGAAGTAAATCGCTCTCGGTCATTGCCGAGTTCATAGCCTTTGATTGTGGTGTGACGAGGTTAGACGCACTTCACAGCGTTTACGTTGTCAAAGGGCTCCACTCTCGCAAGTCAGCCGGAATGCATTGTTTCCAATAGCCGTTCTAAGCGATTTGGGAATCAAATGCAATCGTACATGAACTCAATTGTGCTCACGGGGAGCCGCATCCCGATGGTAGAACCCCAGGCGCACGGCTGATCGCAAGCGAGTCTCATAGCATTCAACCCGCACGCCGCGCGTTTGTCGCGGGCTGCCGTAGGCGTATTTTATGAAGCATTGGTCTAAGGGAAAATACGAGCCCTCACGGCACAACTTGGCGGCGGCAAACCCGGAACGCTCCTCAATGGCCACGGCGAGCTCACTCCCGGTTCTGCGCCAGCAGGCCGCCTCGTGCAAGGCCTGCGAACTATGGAAAACTGCGACTCAGACGGTTTTTAGGGAAGGCACACCCGGGGCGACGATCATGCTGGTTGGAGAACAACCGGGAAACCAGGAAGACCGCGCCGGTCATCCGTTCGTCGGGCCAGCGGGAAAGTTGCTCGATGCGGCTCTGGCCGAGGCGGGCATTGACCGCTCCAGGGTGTATGTCACAAATGCGGCAAAACACTTCAAGTGGACCGCCTCCGAGCGCGGCAAGCGGCGCATCCACAAAAAGCCTCGCGCCTCCGAAATTCAAGCCTGCAGGCCATGGCTGGAAGCGGAGCTTCGCGTGATCCGGCCGCAAGTACTCGTCGCTTTGGGAGCAACTGCAGCTCAGGCGTTATTCGGAGCGAGTTTCAGTGTGAGTCGCCAACGAGGCCAGTTGATCGGCTCTCCGCTCGCCCCGTTCGCGATAGCCACCGTGCATCCGTCCTCGGTCCTTAGAGCGCCGGATGAAAAGTCCCGCCACGAGCAGCGGCGTCTGTTCGTCAACGACCTTCAACGAGTGGCGCTTTTCGCGACCCAGGCACACGCGGCCTGAGGCTTTTGTCGCGGGTTGCCTCGCTTTGCCTTCGGTAAGTCCCGCGCAGATTCAGGCCGCGAGCGCCACTGGCGACAACTCCTGCATGTCATTCGGCATCCCAAACGTTCCGCTACCACGGCGACGACAAACGAGTCTTGATGCGAATTTACTTATTGTCATTTGCGCTTCTTGGGGCGGCTTCATGGGCGCAACTCACCGCGGAGGGACCGCAGCCAATTTACGACGGCCAGAACGTTTCCGCGGTGGACCTCATCGCCAACCCCCACCGCGACATTGAACCGTTCCGTGCCCTGGTAACGCAAAAGGCCGGGAAGCCATATTCGCAAGCCAGTATCGAAGCCAGCATTGCAGCTCTCGAACAATCGGGGCAATTTCCCAAAGTCGAAGTGAACGTAATCCCCGATCTCACAGGACTGCGCCTGAACTTCCTGCTCGAGCCTGCCTACTATCTCGGCATCGTCACGTTTCCCGGAGCCACCAGGGCGTTCTCGTATACCCGACTCTTGCAGGTCGTCAATTTGCCCGACGAGGATCCGTTCGACAAAGCGCGGCTCCCCGGATCCGAAAGAAACTTGAACGAGTTCTTTCAACATGCCGGATATTTTCAGGCATCGATTCGAACCAGCTTCACAATCGACGACGCCCATCAACTCGTCAGTGTTCAATTTGCGGTGGAGTTGGGGAAACAGGCTCGTCTCGGCAAGGTGACCTTCCAAGGTGTCGACGGTAGCGACCAGGCCCAGCTGGCGCATTCCGTACGCTCTCTCCGCGCGCGCTTGACCGGAGGCCTGCTCAAGAGCGGCAAGCCCTATGCCTCGGAGCGCATCAAACAGGCCACGTCGCTAATCCAACGCCAGTTGTCTCGGGACCATCGTTTGGCGAGTAAAGTTCACGAACTCCCTCCCCAATACCACGCCGACAACAATCGCGTTGACGTGGCGTTCAAGATTGAGGAGGGTCCTATCGTCATCGTCACCACCACTGGGGCGCGCCTTTCACGGATACCGTTCCTGTCCGCGAGGGAGATCAGGAAACTGATTCCGATTTACTCGGAGGGCACGGTCGACAGGGATCTCGTGGCCGAAGGAGAACAGAACATCGGCAATTATTTCCAGCGGAAGGGCTATTTCGATGTGAAGGTCAAGACCGATTTTCAGCGCCAGCCTGGCAAGATCCTCCTGACCTACGAAATCGAGAAGGGCACAAAACACAAGCTCGATCGCATCGTTTTCAACGGTAATCACGCGGTCCCCTCGAAAGAGCTACTCGCTCAAGTCGCGGTGAAGCGCGCCCACTTCTATTCGCACGGAACTTTTAGCCAGAAGCTGCTGAAGCAAAGCTCGAACAATGTGGAGGCTTTTTATCGCGACCACGGATACGAAGAAGTGAAGGTGACCCCGCAAGCCGTTGAGCGCGGATCCGGGGTCGAGGTGACATTCAACATTGAAGAGGGCTCTCAGACTCTCGTCGACAAGGTGGCGATCACTGGCAACAATAGCGTCTCGCAGACTGACCTCACCAAGCCTGTCGGCTTTCAACTCCAGCCCGGCAAGGCTTTTTCCCCGCGGCTGCTGTCAGACGACCGCAACCGCATTACGGCGAATTATGAGAATCGCGGTTACCTGAACGCGGAAGTAAAGCCCAGCGTCAAGCGTAGCGCGAACGACCCACATCGGGTGGATGTCGTGTATGCCGTGGTGGAGCATCAAATGGTACGCACCGGTGAAGTGATCTATCTGGGCCAGGAGCGCACCAGGCTGTCACTGATTCAGAAAGCCGCTCGCCTCCGTCCTGAATCTCCTATGCAGCGAGGTCAAATGCTCGAGGCGGAGAGCCGGCTGTACGACTTGAACATCTTCGATTGGGCCAGTGTGGGTCCGAAGAAACCCATTACAAACCAGACTCAAGAAGCAGCTATGGTCAAAGTGCATGAAGCGAAGCGCAACGAAATCACCTACGGATTCGGGTTTGAAGTGTCGCATCGCGGCGGCAATATTCCGGCTGGAACTGTCGCCGTACCGGGAATTCCCCCCGTGCAACTGGGCAACAATCAGATCGCGCCTAGCCAGTCGACCTTTGCCAGTCCCCGCGGTTCGATTGAGTTCGACCGGCACAACATGC
Source organism: uncultured Acidobacteriaceae bacterium (assembly GCA_963838315.1). Lineage (GTDB taxonomy): Bacteria > Acidobacteriota > Terriglobia > Terriglobales > Acidobacteriaceae > Acidiflorens. The sequence goes on along the minus strand of CAWIQW010000010.1, from coordinate 59,818 downwards.
GAGGCCTGGGCGAAACCGTGGGTGCTGCGCTCCTTTTCTCGCGCCTTGACCAGCGCGCGCTCACCACGTACGCCCAGCCCCACTTCATCGGCTCGCAATGGAAATCGCTAACCAGCTTTTCAATTGAGCGCACCACCGAGAACCCCCTTTTTGCGGCGGGCCTCGGCGATCTCTCTTTTCAATTGGAGCGGTTGATCAGCCGCAAGAGCAATACTCGCTTGCAAATTCGTTACGACTTCAACAAGACTCAGCTGTCTCATCTTCTCGTTCCCGCTCTCGTGTTACCGCAAGACCGGAATGTCCATCTCTCCACATTTTCCGGAACCCTGCTGCGAGACACGCGGGACAAACCTCTCGATGCGCATCGTGGTGCGTTCGCGACGCTCAACCTCGCGATGACGCCCGAGGCCTTTTTCTCCAGCGCCAATTTTGCGAAACTTTTCGCGCAATACGCCTATTACAAACCAGTGCATTCCATCGTGTTCGCAAACAGCGTTCGGCTGGGACTTCTCAAATCTTTCAGCAGAAGCTTCGTGCCCACCAGCCAACTCTTTTTTTCAGGAGGCGGTACCACGCTGCGCGGTTTTCCCATCGATGAGGCGGGCCCCCAGCGCCTGGTCCCATTCTGCAACGTACTCAAAGGGCAGACCGGATGCGTGAATGTGACGGTTCCGGTGGGCGGACGACAGCTCTTTATTTTGAATTCCGAAGCGCGCTTTCCACTTGGGATTATGAAGGCGCTGGGCGGGGTCGTTTTCTACGATGGAGGCAACGTCGACACCGCGATCAATTTGCGCAATTTCGCCGACAACTATACCAACACAATCGGCCTCGGTCTGCGCTACGCCACCCCGATCGGGCCCGTGCGCCTCGATATCGGAAAGAACCTGAACCCGGTTCCGGGCATAACGTCCATCCAGTACTACATCACTTTGGGCCAGGCATTCTAGGAGCAACCATGCAGTGGAGAAAAATAATTCCGTGGACGCTCGTAGTGGTTGCCCTTCTTTTCGTGACCGGAATCATCGGGGGATATCTCTATTTAAGTAGCGCGAGCTTTCGCCAGTTTGCCGTGCGGAAAATGGAGCAAGGAACATACAAGGCAACCGGTGGACGCGCGCAAATTGGAAGCCTCGACTTCAGCCTCTCCACGCTCACTGCGCATCTGCACGACATCATCATTCACGGAACTGAGCTACCCGGCGAGGCGCCGCTCCTCCAGGTGAAAGAATTGACGGTCGCGTTGAAGATTCAATCTGTCTTTCATCGCACGATTAATTTGAGCGAGATTCTGATTCAGCAACCCGTTGTGCACCTCGAAGTCGATCGCCTGGGCGCGAGCAATCTCCCCCAGCCTCCGTCGAATGATTCAAATGCCCACACAAATGTCTTTGACCTCGCTGTGCGACATTTTGCGCTCACTGGCGGGGAGGTGAATTACAACGACAGGAAAATTCCACTCAGCGCCAACCTCTATGATCTGGAAACTGAGATCCGGTTCGATCCCCTGGCAAACCGCTACACGGGAGCGCTCTCCTACAACAATGGGCAGTTGCAATATGCCGGTTACGCACCTCTGCCGCATGCTTTCAGCACAAAGTTCTCTGCCACTCGTTCGCTTTTCTCGTTCGAGTCCGCCGTAATAACAATCGGCTCCTCCACAGCCTCTCTAAGGGCCGATGTCACAAACTATCCCCACCCGGTCGTCGCCGGAGATTACTCCATCCATGTCCATGCCCAGGACTTCGCGGCCCTGTCTCCTGACATCAAACCAGCGGGCGATTTTTCCCTCACGGGCAAACTCGGTTATCAGAACGGTAGGGATCAACCATTGCTGCAAGCCCTAACTCTCACTGGCCAAGTCGCGAGCGAAGAATTCTCGGGGGCGGAAGAGAATACGCGCCTTGAGGTCCAGCGGCTTTCGGGGAGGTATCACCTCGGAAGTGGCACCTTGGAGGCCCAAGAGATCAGCGGCAACATACTGGGCGGGAAGATTCGAGCTTCCATCGAAGTCAAGAATCTGGCTGCGACGCCGAGTTTTACCGTGCATGCAGCCCTGCAAGACATTTCACTTGATGCCGTGCAGCGGACGATCCGCGCGACGGAACTGAAACAAGTCATGGTGGCCGGCGCAGTGGATGGCACAGCCGGCGCATCTTGGGTCGGGAGCGTCAACAATGTCCGCGCCCATTCAGATTTAGTAATTCGCGCAGCCGCGAATACGTCGCCTGGTTCTGCCACTAAAATTCCCGTGGATGGCGCCGTCCAAGTGATGTACGACCGGCCGCACAACCTGCTCACGGTTCGACAGACTACTCTGCGTGTCCCTGCCACAACGTTAACCGCCGAGGGTGCCGTCGGCCAGCGTTCCAATCTGCAGGTTCATGCTCAATCCGATGACCTTCACCAATTGATGACGTTGGCCTCCGCATTCACGCCAAAGGCTGCTTCCCTGCCTTTGATTTCTGGCTCAGCTAAGCTGGACGCTACCGTCCATGGTTCTTTTCAGAAGCCTCAGGTCTCAGCGCAGCTGAGCGCCCGGAATTTGCGGGTGCAAGGCAGTGAATGGAAGAGCGCTGCGTTCTCAGTCACTGCCAGCTCCTCCCAGATCGCCATATCCAAGGGAGTTCTGGTGAGCTCAACGCGAGGACGTGCGACCTTTGACTCGACCATAGCGCTGCGAAATTGGTCTTATCTTCCCAGCGATCCGATTCATGCCAATCTGTCGGCCCAGCAGTTGTCCCTTATTGATCTCCAACGCCTGGCTCACGTTCAATATCCCGTTAGCGGAGAACTCTCCGCCACTGTTTCGCTCAAGGGATCTCAACTCAACCCCTCCGGTTCAGGCTCAATCACGCTGACGAATGCTCGCGCCTATGATGAGCCCCTCCAGACGCTTGCGTTGACTTTCGAGGGTTCGGACGGAACGATTAACTCACGCCTGCGCGTAGCGGCCACCGCCGGGGAAGCTAGCGCGAGCCTGCGATACACTCCCAGGACTCGCAGCTATAAGGTCGAGCTGGATGCGCCGGCCATCGTTCTCCAAAAACTGCATACCCTGCAGGAAAACAATCCCGACCTGCAAGGAACCTTGTCTGCCACCGCAAATGGCGAAGGAACATTGGATGATCCGCAACTCACAGCCGAGATCCAGATCCCGAAACTTGATATGCGGCAGGGCTCCATCGGTGCGTTGCGTGCTCAAGCGAACGTCGCGCGCAAACATGCTACCTTCACACTCAATTCGCAAGTGGCAGAGGCTACAATTCGCGCACGCGGAGACGTTGATCTTACCGGTGATTACCAGGCCAACGCATCGATCGATACCAGCGCCGTCCCGCTCTCCACGCTGCTGGCGAGCTTTTCAAATACCGTGCCCCAAGGATTTCAGGGACAAACCGAGTTCCACGCTACCCTCAAAGGGCCACTGAAAGACAAAGCGCGCCTCGAAGCGCACATAACAATTCCCACCCTCACTGCAAGCTACCAGCAACTGCAGATTGCAGCGGCCGGGCCGATTCATGCGGATTACGCCAATTCGATCGTGACCTTGCAGCCCACGGAGCTTCGCGGCACAGGCACGTCTTTGAGCATTCAGGGGCAAATTCCCTTGCAAGGCTCCTCTGCTCCAAGTCTGACCGCCAACGGAACACTTGACGGACGCGTCCTCGGCATTCTGCGGCCTGACCTGAAAGGTTCCGGGACTGTCTCTCTCGACCTTCACGCCTCAGGATCGCGCCAAAGCCCCTCGATTCAAGGCCAGGTGCAACTGAAGAATGTCGCCCTGATTACCGCAGACGAGCCAATCGGAGTGGAGAAATTGAATGGCACCCTCGAAGTAAACAACGACCGGTTGCAGATCGCCAGTATGACTGGCGAGGTGGGCGGCGGGAACATGTCGCTTGGCGGATCCATCGTGTTTCGCCCGAGCCTGCAATTTAACCTTGCCTTGCAAGGCACCTCCATCCGCGTCCGGTACCCGCAAGGCTTGAGAACTATCCTGGATGGCAATCTCACCTTTTCTGGCAATATGCAGGCGTCGTCATTAAACGGACAGATACTGATCGATTCGCTCTCGTTCACGCCCGACTTCGATCTCGCCAGTTTCAGCGATCAGTTCAGCAGCAATGCCGCGATCCCGGCCCAGCCCGGCTTTGCCGACACTGTCCAGCTTGCGATCGGCGTGCAGTCGAAATCCAACTTGAGCGCCCGCAGTTCGCAGGTCAGCCTCGAAGGGGACGTTCTGTTGCGCGCCAGCGGCACCGCTGCCAATCCTGTCATTACAGGTCGCACCGATCTCACCTCCGGAGAACTCTTTTATCGGAGCAACCGTTATCAACTGCAGCGTGGCATCATCACCTTCAACGATCCAGACCGGATCAACCCAAATCTGGATGTCTCCGTAAAGACCGAGGTTGAACAATACAACTTGACCATCACCCTGCGGGGTCCGCTCGATCGCCTCACAACTTCTTACGTTTCGGATCCTCCGCTTGCCACCGCCGACATTATCAATCTGATCGCGTTTGGGAAGACCACATCGGAGTCGGCGGCCAGCAGCAGTCAAAGCACCGACTCCATGATTGCCTCGGGAGCAACAAGCGCGATTGGCAGCGGGCTCAGCAGCGGCATCCAGAAGTTCGCCGGGCTTTCCAGCTTGCAGATCAACCCACTCCTGGGCGGCAACAGCCAAAACCCGTCTGCCCAGATCGCTCTGCAGCAGAGAGTGACCAGGAATCTTTTGTTCACATTCTCAACGGATGTCTCGCAACCCGGTGAAGAATTGGTGCAGGGGGAATACCAGATCAACAAACGGTGGTCAGTCAGCGTGACCCGCGATCAGGTAGGTGGAGTTTCGGTGGATGGACGCCTGCATACGAAGTTCTGAACGCGCCTTCGGAAAGGTCGTCAAGCCACGCTGCTCAATCTGAAAATGAACGAGACCGCAGCACACGAGACTAGTTTCTCTTCCGCAGTTTCCCCGCGACGCTTTCTTTTGCGAGTTCCTGGTTAAGTTCGGCTCCCAGTAGCAGAGCGAAAGAATTCCAGTACAACCAGGTCAGCAAGGCGATGAATCCTCCCAAGGTTCCGTAAGTCCGGTTGAAGTTGGCGAAATGACGGAAATAAATTCCGAGCATGTACGAGAGAACAATCCAGCAAGTCACAGCTAGAAGGGCGCCCGGCAAAGTCGCAAGAAAACGTTGCTTCGCATTCGGAGCGAGAAAATACACAGCTTCCACGGCCACCACTGTGAAAGTAATCGCCACGGTCCAGTGAATCGCCGGCCAGAAGATGACAAAGGCTCGGGAGATCGGGATTCTCGCGGCCAGCCACTCTCCGAATCGAGGCCCCGCCATCATGACCGCGAGCGCCGAGAGCCACAAACCGGTGCATACGCCCCCCAGTACGACGGCGAGCAGTCGAGTTTTCCAGAAAGGGCGGCTGTCCTTGACATCATAGGCAATGTCGAGAGCCTCAATGATTGCATCGAAAGCTGAGGATGCGACCCAGATTATCCCCAGGCTGCCGATAGAGAGCCAGGTCCTGCGATTCGAATTGAGCACGTCGAACAGGACGGATTGAAACAGACCCATGGTGTCGGGCGGCAGAACCCGGCCCAGGAACTTCAAGGTGGGGGTGAAAAAGTCACTGAACAGGATGGACCCCATCGCCGCGGAAAGAAATATCAATCCCGGGAACACGGCGAGAACAAAATAATAGGACAACGCCGCCGCAACTTGCAGCGTGTGATGCTTGATCACGTCCTGATATGCGGCCGCCACGGCCCGCTTCAGTCGAGCTTGCATGACGATGGTTTTTGATGCCACCCCAGGGACCTCCGGGCAGGAAGGAAATCATACACGCACCCGCAACCACGTCCCAAGGTCGCCACGTCCTCCGGCAGCAATCGGGTGGTTGCCGGAGAAGTTGAATGAGAACACTGTATCGGCATTTTTCCTGGCTAACGAACTTTAAGTCCCAACCGTAGCGCACACAAACCATCGGTCGGGCATCTAACGCTCTGCTCCATCAATAGGCGGGTCCAGGCACTCGTCGGCAAGGCGCCCGAGCCGCTGATCCAGTGGGAGAATCCTTTTGCCATTAAAACTCGAACCGGGATGGTACAAGGACGCAATCATTTATCAGATTCATGTGCGGACGTTCCTCGACGGCAACGGAGATGGCATCGGCGATTTTCAAGGTCTAGCCCAGAAGCTCGACTACGTACAGGAGCTGGGCGTGAATGCAGTCTGGTTGATGCCTTTCTTCCCCTCCCCTTTACGCGACGACGGGTACGATATCGCCGATTACCGCTCCGTTCATCCCCGGTACGGAACGCTACAGGACTTCAAGACATTTCTCTCGATCGCTCATGATCGCGGCATCCGCGTCATAATCGAGTTGGTCGCAAACCACACTTCAGATCAGCATCCATGGTTTCAGGAATCGCGCAGTTCGCAGAACAATCCCAAGCGTGATTGGTATGTGTGGAGCGATACAGATACCAAGTATCGCGGAACCCGAATCATCTTTCTTGATACCGAGATGTCGAACTGGGCGTGGGATCCGATTTCCAAGTCCTATTATTGGCATCGCTTTTTCAGTCACCAGCCGGACTTGAATTTCGACAACCCAGCCGTGCGCGAAGAAATGTGGGATGTCATGAAGTTCTGGCTCGAACTGGGAGTCGATGGTTTCCGGCTCGACGCAATTCCCTACCTGATCGAGCGTGAGGGAACGTCCTGTGAGAACCTGCCCGAGACCCACGAGGTCATCCGGGAATTCCGCCAGAAACTCGACGCCCACTTCCCCGGCAGAATGCTGTTGGCCGAGGCAAACCAGTGGCCCGCCGATCTCCGTCCCTACTTTGGCAATGGGGACGAATTTCATATGGCTTTTCACTTCCCCCTCATGCCCCGCATGTTCATGGGCCTTCGGCTGGAAGATCGCAAGCCCATCACGGAAATTCTGCAGCAGACGCCGGAGATTCCACCGTCTTGCCAGTGGTGCATCTTCCTGCGCAACCACGATGAATTGACGCTCGAAATGGTTACGGATATTGAGCGCGATTACATGTATGACATTTATGCCCGCGATAAAACCATGCGGCTGAATCTCGGCATACGCCGGCGCCTCGCTCCTCTGCTCGACAACGACCGGCGTCGCATCGAATTGATGAATGGCATGCTGATGTCGCTTCCCGGCACGCCGATCATTTACTACGGAGATGAGATTGGAATGGGAGACAACATCCATCTCGGCGATCGCAATGGAGTCCGCACCCCCATGCAGTGGACCGGCGGCGCCAACGGCGGCTTCTCCGATGCCGATCCCGAAAGCCTTTACTCTCCGCCGATTCTCAATCCCGTCTATGGGTACCAGGCCGTCAATGTCCTGTCCCAAAAACGCTTCGAACACTCTCTGCTTTCGTGGATGAAGCACCTCATACGGGTTCGCCATTCGACTCCGGTGTTCGGCTCTGGCTCCATCGAATTTATCTATCCCGCCAATCACCGGGTGCTCGCTTATGTGCGGCAATTGGGAAAAGAAACCGTTCTGGTCGTGAACAATCTCTCCAGCGCTGCGCAAGCCGTCGAATTGGACTTGCGACGTTACAAGGGAAACATTCTGATTGAGATGTTCGGCAAAAACATTTTTCCTCGCATCGGTGAACTCCCTTATTTATTGACCATGGGGCCATACCAGTTTTACTGGTTTCGGCTCCGCCGCATCTGACATTGCATTGCCGTTGACCAAGCTTGCTCTGAGGTTTTTAAGGAGACATTTTGGCGGAAGAAACTCTTTTGACCGATGATTTTCTTCGCCAGCTCATCACGGTGGGCGAGGTCGACATTCTGGTAGGCCTTCCGACCTGTAACAATGCCGCTACCATTCAGCCCGTTCTCCACGCCATTCAGGCCGGCATTCTCAAATGCTTCCCGCGCGAACGAGCGGTGATTATCAATGTCGATGGCGGATCTCAGGATGGAACCCCGCAACTCGTAACGGGGGCCTCCATCGATGACATATGGACGGCCTCCAAAGTCTATGCGCTACGGACGCTGCACGCGATCACGACTCAGTATGCGCACAGTCCCGAGCCGGGAGTTGCCCTGCGAACGATTCTGGCCGCTGCCGATCTGCTGCAAGCCAAGGCCTGCGTCATAATCTCGCCTGATTCCACGACCATAGAACCTGATTGGCTCCAGCGGCTCGCCCGTCCGGTCTATAACGACAACTTCGACTTCGTTTCCCCTACCTATCGGCGCCAAAAATTTGCCGGCGTTCTCATGAGGAATTTGCTCTACCCGATGATCCGCGCCATCTACGGCTACGGGATTCGCGAGCCCTATGCCACCGAATTTGCGCTTTCCAGCCGCCTCGCCACCGATTTCCTGAACAACGAAGACTGGAATGACGAACGGAGCAGGAATGGCGCCGAGATTCTCCTGACGGTCACGGCCCTGACGGGGCAGTACCGCGTATGCCAATCCTTTCTGGGCGCAAAGCCCGCGCAAGACCGAAGTGCGACGGATTTGGTCGAAGCCATGCGAATTACGGTGGGATCCTTGTTCTTCTCTCTTGACCGCGATTATGAACGATGGAGTGGGCTTTCCGGCTGCCAACCCGTGCCCTCCATCGGTCCACAATCCGAACTCACGCTCGAACCGGTCGCCGTGGACCGCGCAAGGTTGAGGGAAATGTTTGGCGCGGGGATCGTTGAACTGGAGCCCGTCTTCCGCTCCATTCTTTCGCCTGCGACCCTTTCCGAATTGCAAAAAATTGCAGCTCTCGAACTCAGCGCTTTTCGTTATCCCGCGGACGTGTGGGCCAGAACTGTGTTCGAATTCGCAGCTTCCTATCACAAAGCGGTCATCAACCGCGACCACATCATTCAGGCCCTGGTTCCCCTTTACCGCGGGAGGGCCCTGGCGTTTTTGATGGAAAACGAGAACGCATCCGTCGACGAACTCGAGAACAGTGTGGAGTCTTTATGCGCCGAGTTCGAACGACTGAAGCCTTACCTGCTCGAAGTCTGGGCCGGTAGAAAGTGAGACGTACATGCGGGAAATCATTGTTACGGAACTGACCCAGGCTGTACAGGACTTGACGCGAGGTTTTGCGCACTACTTGCCGCGGCTGGTCGTGTTGCTGATCATCGCTTTCTTGGGCTGGCTGATCGCATACGCGCTGAAAGCGCTCGTTCGCAGCATCCTCCAGGTCACCAGGTTTTCCAGGCTTTCGGAAAACACGGGTGCCGCACATTTGTTGCACCAGGCCGCTCTCCCCTCGTCGACCGAGCTATTGAGCCGGTTGGTGTTCTGGGTGGCTTGGGTCGGTTCCGTTCTGCTGGGCGTGAGCGTGCTCGGCATTGTAGGGTTGGAGGAATACACCGCTCGCTTCTTTCTCTTTCTGCCCCGGCTCTTCGCGGCTCTCGTGATTCTTTTCTGTGGATTGATCGCGGCCAGCTTTTTATCCCGTGCCGCTTTGCTGGCGGCCGTCAATGCCAACTTTCACTCGCCGCGTTTGCTCAGTATCTCGGTCCGCGCGTTTATCAGCATTTTTGCGCTCAGCATGGTCTTCGAAGTGTTGGGAGTCGGGGAACGTACCATGATGATTGCCTTTGGCACCGCATTTGGCGCGGTGATGCTGGGCTTGGCAATCGCATTCGGCCTCGGAGGGCAGGATCTGGCACGCGAATTCCTCGAATCGCGACTCGCGAAGAGAAAACAGAAACAGGATGAACTCTCTCCACTCTGACCGGAAAGAAATTCGGGGAAGGCTTTCCGGAATTCAAAGCCTTCCCCTGCCGGACCATTTGATTTCTGACTCTGCTAACCGTCGAAAAAGTCTCCCTGCCCCGCTTTGGCGTCAGAGCACTACCATCACCGGGTTACCTTCAGCCCCGGTTTAGCTGCTGAGGTCGCCCTGACGCCCGCGAAACACCTCACAAGCAGCCTGCTAGTGAGACATGGATCCGCCATTTTGGCAGGTCTTCGAGATGTGTTTTACAGATGTGACCTCGAGCTTTTGTTTGGCTGTGCCCATGTTTCCACTTTCGCTGCCTCCGCCTTGAGGTTGCATGGCGTCGGTTTCCGAACTCACGCTGCCCGTGACTTTGATTTCATGGCCGACGTGATGGCTTAGCGTCGCGGCGTCTCCGCTCAACTGGTAGGTGTTGCCGTCGTCGCCGGTTAAGGTGAATTTTCCATTGGAGCTGGTCAGGCATCCCTGGACCGAGGTACTGCCACCGGAACTGGCGGGCATGGCGTCATTTTGGCCGCTGGTGGAGGGTCGAGCGGCAGGGCTCTGCGCGTTGGTTGAATCGCTTTGCGCCACGGCCCAGGACGCCCCCAGCAGGAGCACGGAAATCAACAAAAGGTGTCGCATGTGAAGTTCCTCCTTACGAATCTATGTACGAACAGTGGATCGGCCAGATCGCCCATCGTGGAGTCAAAAGGCCCTTCAGCAAGTCACCCAACGCTGCGTCGCCATCAGCGGAAACACTTTTGGCACGCAGGGTTCCTCCAGGCGATAGAGCACACCTAGCGGACAGATGCGGCATCCGCGAATGTGTGCCCCTTCGACGAAGATCTGACGGTCAAGTAACTTGTGCGGGGTCGAGTGCAGAACCGTGTAGACGCCGGAATCAGGAACCCGATCCCCGGATTTGAAAGTATTGGCCATGGCGCTTTTATCTCCGCGGCTAGTGTCGCCCGAGGGGCCATGAACAGCAATACAGTCGGCAGCGGAGACGGCGATGTGTTTTACCCCGGAATTGAAGGTAGTTCTCCTGACAGACTCCCCCCTGATAACCCCGCGCCTGCGGGGCAAAAGCTACAGACTCTCCCGAACCGTGTTTCGGACCATTTCTAAAGTCAGGCCGTAGACCAGATGAGAGGCCCAGCCGCAAACGTGGGCGCTCCATGGGGTTTCGGAGGGCGCTTCCGAAAGACCGAGGGCGGGAACGGCGATTTCGTCGGCTCCCAGGAAAAGAGCGGTGCCATATCCGCCGCCGGCGAGCGCGGGATGGAGGCTCCTTACGGGACGCGGAGTGAACTCGTAAGCGAGCCCGTAAAGCGCTCCTACGGCGGTGCCGAAACCATAATGAATAACCGGACCGGCTTTCTTTTTCTCCTCGTGGGAGAGTGTACGCCCGGCAACCGCGGCGACTTTGCCGGCGGCCTTCATGGTTGCGTCTTCCTTATTGTTACTATCGCCATTCTGCCCGTTATTAGTTTCGCCCCGGTCTGTGGGTTGCAGAGCCGCGGAGGCCTTATTCCACGCGTTCTGAAATTGCGTCATCACGACGGTGGCCGCCACGCCTCCGGCGAGGCCTGCTACCAGGCCCTTCCAGGCGCACGGGCGTTGTCTAAATGTTCTGTGCATTCTTTTCCTCCATAGGTTGGGAATCGTTCTTGCGGGATCGCCGCAAAAGCCTTGGCCTTCCCACAACGACTATTTTTCGCAGGCTGGATGGCCGCAATCGCAGGCGATTTCAACTTCGTCGGAGCCCGCATCCTGGCAGAACTGGCTGCAATATTTCTCTCCCTCGGGGGCAATGCATACACAGGAGAGATGAGCGCACTTGTTGGACTTTTCGTCTGGCATTTTAGTTTCCCTTTCGGTTTTCGCTTACGTGCGAGTCTGCTTTCAAACCGCTTTGGATGACATGGGTGCGCGAAGCGTTGTGAGCGAACGGAGGAACTGAAGATCACACTAAGGCGGCGAATTGGGCAAGACCAGCGAGTAGTCAGGCTGACACGCTTCCCCGCCCTGATCAGGAGTCCGTTGGTTTACGAGGCATGCATTAATACCCCGGCCAAAACTATCAACAGCGAAAGGAGGACGACTACCCCACTGCTGAGTAGGAGGATCTCGCTCAGAAGATCGGCTTTCATAATTTCGTCACGGCTCATATAGGCTCCTCGTCCAGATCGAAGCAGTTGATTAGAGGCGGGAGCGCGGGGCAGGGATGGTCTCTACAATATTTTATGGAATCCGGCTACCGGGGGCACGCGCAAAGGGTAGAGTGAATCTGGTAGCGCTCCGACCGGAGTCGCGCGCAGGTTCGCGCCAGCCGAGGCCCGGCCGAAGCTGCGACTCAAACAATCACCGATCCTCAGAACGACACTAGTTCTTTCCCGCGAGGTCGCGCCAATCGAGGATTACTTTGCCGGAATTGCCGGTGTGCATGATGGCAAATCCTTTCTCATAGTGGTGCCAGGGAAAATGGTGGGTAATCACGGGCTCGATATCGAGGCCGCTCTCTAACATCACGGTCATCTTGTACCAGGTCTCGTACATCTCGCGTCCGTAGATGCCTTTGATGGTGAGCATGTTGAAGATGACTTTGTTCCAGTCGATCGCGATTTGTTCGGAGGGAATGCCGAGCAGCGCGATCTTTCCGCCGTGGCTCATGTTGGAGAGCATGTCTCGGAAGGCGGCGGGATTGCCGGACATCTCGAGGCCGACGTCGAATCCTTCGCGCATCCCGAGCTGCTGCTGCACTTGGGAAAGGCTGGTCTCGCGCGGGTCGACGGCGAGCGTGACTCCGACTTTCTTGGCCAAGTCGAGACGGTACGGGTTTACGTCGGTGATGACTACGTAGCGCGCGCCCGCGTGTTTGGCTACCGCGGCAGCCATGATTCCTATGGGGCCGGCTCCGGTAACAAGTACGTCTTCTCCGAGAACGGGAAACGAGAGCGCGGTATGAACGGCATTGCCGAACGGATCGAAGATGGAGGCGACGTCGAGTTTGATTTTGTCGCTGTGCTTCCAGATGTTGGACATGGGAAGCACGATGAATTCGGCGAAGGCTCCGGGACGGCTTACGCCGACACCCTGGGTGTGAGCGCAGAGGTGGCGGCGTCCGGCGAGGCAGTTGCGGCAGCGTCCGCAGACTACGTGACCTTCCCCGCTGACTAGTTCTCCGACGTGGAAGTCGGAAACGTTCGAGCCGACCGCTACGATCTTGCCGACAAATTCGTGGCCGATAACCATGGGGACTTTAATGGCCGATTGCGCCCAGGCGTCCCACTCGTAGATATGAAGATCGGTGCCGCAGATGCCGGTGAGCAGAACGCGGACTTTTACATCGTTGATGCCGATTTCTGGCTCGGGAACATCTTCCAGCCACAGACCCGGGCCGCTTTTGCTTTTTACCAGAGCTTTCATGGTTTGCCTTATTTTCGCCGAACTCAATACTCTACTGCGGGACGGTGGCTCGCACAACTTGTGGCCCGTTGTTGCCGGCCATTGCGCGGCGCGAGTTCTTCCCGGCCATTAAGAGCCGGACTTGTTGTCGGGATGCTGCCGGAATCGAACAGGAGAAATTCTGGAAATCATGTTGAACGAGGGAAGGAGCATTGCTCCTTCCCTCGCGATGGACGCCGTTGGTTTGGACGGCGGCGAGCGGTTTTCTTTCTCTACTTACTGATTACCGTGGCGGTTGTCGTGTACTGTATGGTGCCTACCGACGGCGGCGTTGCGGTGTAGGTCGCGGAGAAGGTTAGCGTGTAAGGGTTCTTTTCCTTCTTCGGTTTGATCGATACCGCTACGTGTTTCTGTGCGTTGCCGCTTAGCGTTACTGTACCGGCGGGAACGTTGCACGTGACCCCAGCAACTATCGGGGACACGCTGCAGCCCAGGGTTATATTGCCACTGAATCCGCTGATCGGAGTCAGGGTCAGCGTGAACAGCGCGACTTTGCCCGGCGAAACTGTCTCAGAGCCCGGCGAGACGGAGATCGAGAAATTCGTCCCCGTGCCGCTGAGGGCGACGGTTTGCGTCACGAAACAGGTCGGACAGCCGCCGCTGTTGTCGGTGATTGTGAGGCTAGCCGTCTGGAGCCCCGTCGCTGTCGGCGTAAACGTAACGGTGACGGTGCAGTTGGTGCCGCCGGCGAGCAGTCCGATGCAGTTGTTGGTCTGCGCGAACTCACCCGTGGGGTTGATCGCAATGGATGTGATGTTAAGCGGTACCGTGCCCGTGTTTGTGATCATGAAGCTCATGGGCGGGCTGGTGGTATTGATGGGTTGCGGGCCGAATGTGACCGACCCGGTGGACAATCCGGCATTCGGAGCTAAGCCTGAGCCGCTGATGGTCACAGTCTGGGTGCTGCCCGGTATAGCGTTGTTGTTGTCGGTAAAGGTGAGGGTCGCGGTACGCGTGCCCACGGCGGACGGCGTGAAGGTAATGGTATCCGAGCAAGTGCCATACTGCGGGAGTTGACCAATCGGACAAGTCTGGGTCAGAGCGAAGTCGCCGGGGTTCGCGCCGCCCAGAGCTACGTTGGTGATGGTGAGCGGTCCGCTGCCGAGGTTCGTAAGAGAAACCGTGGCCGGGCCGCCGGTGGTTCCCACCTGCTGGTTTCCGAACATTACCGGACCGCCGACCAGGCTGACGAGCGGGCCTGCGCCGTTGCCAGACAATCCTACCGTTTGGGTGCTGGGCACAGCGTTGTTATTGTCAGCAACCAGGAGGCCTGCGGTGCGTGTGCCCTCGGCCGACGGTGCAAAGGTCACGTTAATCGAACAACTGTTGCTCACCGCGAGCGTTGAAGGTGACGTCGGGCAGTTATTGCTCTGGATCGAGAAGTCGCCCTGATTGGTCCCGGTCAGACCAATGCTGCTGATGGTGAGCGGCGCGGTTCCGTCGTTCAAAAGGAAGATGGTTGACGCGGCGCTTTGTGTGCCGACTGGCTGGTTGGCGAAGGTTAAGGGCGTCGGCGTAAAGAAGGCTATCGGAGCCGTGCCGTCGCCGGACAAAGGAATGACTGCCGGGATCCCCGTCCCGCCGCCAGTGACGTTGAACAGGATATTCATTGGGGCCGTGCGAAGGCCTGAAGCAGCGGGCGTAAAGCTGACGGTGATCGTGCAGGTGCCGCTGCCAGCCGCCAGGCTGACGCCGATACACGTATCTGACTCACTGAATTCGGTGCCAGGAATCGAGATCGAGGTGATGGTCGAGGCGTAATCGCCGACGTTGGTAACCGTCACCGGCATGGTAGAGGCTGCAGTGCCGACGAGGACACCGCCAAACGTTACGTTCGAGGGGGAGAAATTGAGCACCGGAGCAATGCCGGAGCCGCCGAGAGAGACATTCACCGCTACGCCCGTGCTGGTCTGCAGCGTCAGGGCGCCGGTGGCCGTACCGATGGACGTGGGGTCAAAAGTTACGCCGATGTAACACGATTGACCGCCCGACAGGGTGAACGGAGCAGAGGCACAAGTTGTTGACGTAGCATCCAACTTGAATTGGCCGCTGGTGGTGACGGATGTAACGGAGGCTGAAATAGTACCGGTGTTGGTGACTTTGACCGTCTGCGCCGGACTGGCCGAGCCTTCGGGCACCAGTCCAAAGGTCAGGCTCGATGGACTGAACTGAATGGCTGGGGACTGAAGCATGACTGTGATGAAGTTGTCATTGTTATCCGCAGTCGCAACATCGAGCTTGCCATCGTTGTTGAAGTCGGCTGCTACCAGAGACGTAGGTCCTCTGCCCCCATAAGCGGTGGTTGTGGCATAGGGAGACCCGGAGGCGGGCGTGAAATTGCCGTTGTTATCGCTCAGCAGGATCGAAACCTGGCTGCTCCCCAGGTCGGCGATGGCGACATCGAGGATACCATCGCCATTAAAGTCGCCTGCAACAATGGAGTTGGGAACGAGACCACCGGCGGGAAAGTTCGCGGGCGTTAGAAAATGGAAACCACCGTTGGTGCTACCCGCGAGGAAGGAGATTTGAGCGGCGGTCGCATTCGTGACGACAATGTCAGGCACGCTATCATTATTAAAGTCACCGGCGACAATCGCGCTCGGGCCCTTGCCGGCGCAATAATTGTTAGTTCCGCCACCGTTATTGATGAAAGTAACGGTGCCATTGGCGGGCGGGCAGGTTTGGTTCCCTCCACCCTCGTTGACCACGGCCAGTTCAGGCTGCCCGTTTCCGTCGAAATCGGCCGTGACCATGGCAGTGGGGAGGATGCCCACGCAGGTATTGAAATTCGTGGTAAAGGTGGGCGGAGTTTTGCCGTCACCGTTCAGCACCGCAACCGAGCCATCGTTGCCATTGTTACCGCAGCCCGAGTCGGTCTGGTTCAGCACGGCCAGGTCGAGATTTCCGTCGCCATTGAAGTCGGCCACCGCCAGGGAAATCGGTCCGGCTGCATTGGGATTATAGGTGACAGTCGTCTGCCCCTGGAAAGTGCCATTGCCGTTGCCCAGCAAGATCGAAACCGTATTGTCGTTCTCGTTGGCGACGGCGAGGTCCAAATTGCCGTCGTTGTTAAAATCGCCGGCGATGATGAACTGCGGATTGTGCCCCACGGGGTACGTGGGGGTCGATGGCCCCGGAGGCGGTCCCAGGGGCAATGTCGCTCCGCCCGGACCCGCGAACGTCCCGTTGCCGTTGTTGAGCAGGATGGAGACGGAGTCGTCGGTGGAGTTGACGATGGCCATGTCCAGCTTGCCGTCGTTGTTGAAATCGCCCAGCGCGATCGATTGCGGTCCATTGCCAGCTTGAATGTCGGTGTTGCCGAAGACGACTGCGCCGCTACTGGTAATGGGCAAAGGGATGGGGTTCGAATATCCACCGGAAGTGTGCACCCTGATGAAGACCGCCTCGCCGGCGGCGGGCGCGGTAAACGGATACGCGATTATCTCCGTGTTGTTCTCGAAAAAGATGGACAGCGGCTGCACGCCACTCGCAGTTACTTCCTGCACCTCCACGGCGGGGTCGCTGTTCGTGTCAAGGTTAGCGCCGGTTATGATGAGCGCGACAAAAGTGCTGCCCGGCGCCACTGAAGGGGGATTCACTTGCTGGATCGAAGGCACAGCGTACGTTGTCTTGGCCAAGGCGAGGCAAGGAAGGAGAATGAGAATGATGGCGAGCACGAGGAGGCGGCGAGCCGTGCTGGAACCTGGTTTGTGCCACGCATTCGCGCTCGTAAAGTTTGTGGTTTTCATCGAACCCTCTCTTCCTTTGTCGGTCATGTTCCCAGTCTTCGAATTATTCTTCGGGAGTTGGTTTGGGTCACTCAAACTGGCCTCCGGAGACTCCCGTCTCCGCCAAGCGCTTTCACTTTTTCGATCCGAACTTCACTTCTCTTCCGCTCGCTACTTGGCGGCCTGATACGCGGCCACATAGTTCTGATACGCGGTCTTGTACTGGTTGGCGGCGAGAGCGGCATCGCCCTGCGCCAGTGACTTAGCGGCCGTTCCAACGTTCTGTCCGGCCGCCGTCATGCTGCTGATGGCATTGGCGACGATGGCGCGGAGGGTCTGAATATAGCCCCCCTGCGAAGAGGGCAATTCAAAGAGTCCAACGCTCAAGCCGGCAGCCAAGGCACGCTGGATGTCGAGGCTAATGTCCAGGGTCTGAAATGCGCCGATCGCGGTGTTCGTGAGACCAGCCTGGTTGAGGACATCGTTATCGAGTTTGGTGAGTTCGCTATTGACGCTGGTGCTGAGCGAAGTAGTGATGTTCTCTACGTCGGCATCGACGCTGGCAATGGTGTTGTTGAGCGCCACCGTGAGGGACGAGATGTGATTGTCGATATCGAGATCGACGCCCGTAGCCTGGTTGGTGAAATTGCTGGTGAGCGCCGTGATCTCGTTGTTGATCTGTATGTACTGATTGTTGGTGTTGCCCGCTATGCTCGAGATGTGGCTGTCGATGTCGTCATTGATGGTGGTGATTTGATTCTCGAGGATCGTGAACTGATTGCCGGCGTCCAATTGGAGATTGGCGATATCGGTGTCAATGACGATGGAGTTCTGCCAGCCGGCATAAACCTCTGCGGCCTCGGTGTAGGGATCGCAAAACTGGATTTCGTCGCTCGTGGTCTGGATGGCAAACACGACGAGATCGATCACGATGGCAACGATCACATCCGGAAGGTTGTTATCTTCACCCAGGATCGAGATGAAAAGATTCAAATTCTCGTCGGCCACAATTTGAACGGCCTGCAGGACCTCAAGCGTGATCAGCAGGGCTCTGTCAGTCGGCGTATCGGATGGAATCGAGGGTAAAACCCCAGGGGCCGTTTCCTGGCAGTATCCATACGGCGGAGGAACCAGGTTCGCCGGAGGATCGGACGGCGGCAGGTTCTTGGGCTGTGGCACGGTGGTCGTGAGCATGGTCACCGCGTTGTTAAAGGCGGCCACGTCGGTATAGTTCGCCAACCCGGTCATCTCAACCGAGTCCATGCCGTTGATCTGGGTCTGAAGATCATTCACCAGCGCCTGCTGGTTGGGGTTGCCGGTCGGGGACTGCACGAGGAAGTTGACTAGATTCTGCAAGTTCGTCTGGAAAGTGCTGACATCGTCCTGCGTAAGCACCTGACCCTTGGCGCGGGCAATGTGCGCGCGAATCTGCGCGTCCGAGGCGCGCAGGTTTCTCGAAGGAATATAGGGAAACGCGCTCCGGGTTTGTGCACTTGCCGAAGGGAGAACGCACAATGCCGCAAGAACAGCGAGCGTCAGAGCCGGCAGCCAACCGCGAACGCTTGTTGTGCGGTGGAGCTGTCCCCAGGCCTTTCTTTTCGAGCGATTTTGAATCTTCATAACGTTCCTTCTCGCTAAGAGTTTTGTGCTCGCCAGCAGTCTCATCGTTTCACCCGTTGCAACGCGCTTCGCTCGGAGCCAGGATTCCCGGGCCCCACCTCATCTATTTCGACGCAGCCTGGTACGCCGACACGTAATCCTGATAGGCAGTGATGTACTGTTTGGCGGCGGATGCTGTATCGCCTTGCGCCAGCCATTTGGTAGCCGTTCCAATCGTCATCTTGTCAGTCTGCATCTTGCTGATGATGTCGGCGACGATGGCGCGCACCGTTTGCAAGTATCCACCGCTGGTGTTCGGCAGAATGAAGCTTTCTATGTTCAGGCCCTGAGCCATGGCCAGCTCGATCTTGATGCGAATGTCCAGGGTCTGGAAGCCGCTGAGAGCCGCGCCCGTCAGAGCCGCCTGGTTGAGCACGTCGTTATCGACTTTCGTGATTTCGTTCGCGATGCTGGTCCCGAGCGTAGTGGTGGTGTTCTTCACATCCGCATCGAGGCTGGCAAGACTGTTGTTGAGGGCAATGTTGGCGGATGCGATGTGGTTATCGACGTCGAGATCGAGTCCCGTAACCTGGCTGGCGAAATTCGTGCCCAGGGCGATCAACTCGTTGTTGATCTGCGTGTATTGGTTGCTGGTGACGCCCGCGATGCTGGCGATGTGGTTGTCGACGTCGGTGTCGACGGTGGTGACCTGATTGGCGATCGCGCTAAAACCGCTGTCGACGCCCTGTTGCAGGTTTGCAATGTCAGTGTCGATCACGATGCTGTTCTGCCAGGTGGACGTAACTTGCGAGGCCTCTACGTTAATGTCACAAAATGTGAACTGGTCGATCACAATCTGCACGGCATTCACGATTTCATCGGCTACGATGGCGATGATGACGAGGGGAATGTTGACACCCTCTCCGATTACTTCAATGTCGAGGTTTGCCAAATCGTCGGCGACGATATCCAGCGCCTCCAGCACCTCGATCGTGATGAGCAGCGCCCTCTGGGTGCCCGCATCCGAAGGAATTTGAGGCGGCCCGGCTGTCGGCGTACAGATTCCGTATTGCGGAGCCACCAGGTTCGCAGGAGGATCCGTCGGGGGTAAAACCGGGCTTCCCGGCGGAGTTGAGAATAATGTCGTTACAGCGGTATTAAAGGCGTTCACGTCGGCCGAGCTCGCCATCTGACTGACCTCGTCGGGGGTCATGGTGTTGAGCTGGGTCTGCAAATCATTCACGATTGCCTGCTGGTTCGGGTTTGTCGTCGGTGCCTGAGCAAGGTAGCTGACGAGGCTTTGAACGTTGGTCTGAAATGTCGATACGTCGTCCTGCGAAAGCTTCTGGTGCCGCGCCGCCGCCACATGCGCCTGGACCCGCGCGTTCGAGATCTGGAATCTTGCAGAAATACCGGCCGACCGGGAATGCGTTCGCGCGTTGGCGAAAGGAATGGCGCAAAGGAACATGACCAGGGTCAATTCGACGGTGCGCAGAAATCTGCTAGAAGTTTTCATCAATTCACCCTATTGATTCAGGCTTACGTGCACGTTCAGGCGGCGTTTGGGAAGGAGCCGGTCGCCGGATCACCCAGCTCGCAACCACCCGGGAAACTGTCGCGCAAAACTATACTGATGTCGTGCCTTTGTCAAGATGTAAAGTATTCTTCGAGGTGCAAATCGTTGCGCCATTCAAGCGCCTGCAACAAAACTCGGGAGCAACCCCGGCTTGCCGATGTAGGACAGACTACACTTGAGTCATAGAACTGACTTAGTAATCCTTAGGCTTAGCCTAAAGACTTAGCCATCGATAACTACACCTTTCGGATAGAATCCTATCTACTAAGTACTGGCGGCGCGCGCACCGGCGGCCTCCGTTAAGACCCAATTACGGTGGCAAATTCTTTCACATTGACACGACCGTGGATTGAGAGCAAAATCCCTGTCTCTGTTGTTCTCAAGAGATCAGGCCGGTTGCCACCAAGGCGATCGCCAGAAGCACGTCAGAGAATCAAGTCAAGGACTGTGGGGACGGTCAGCAGCCTCCGTTGCTCTCCATGAGTGCTTCGGGTCTCGGCAAAGAGCACTGTAGAGATTGTTGCCGTAGTTGAAATCGTAGGACGAAGCCTCGGGCCGCGCGCGCTTGGCTGCAACGAAGATCGACCAAAATGGAGCGGACATTATGAAAATCACCTTAAGTCGGTTTGCGGCGACAACGATGCTACTCGCGGTTTCGATCATGAGCGCGACGGTACAGGGCAATGCCCAAGACAACAAGTGCGCGAACACGATTACCACGTGCGGCTGCACAATTACGCTGCCCGGCAAGTACGAAGTGGCGACGGAAATTTACGGCTTCCAGGGCCTGACGCTGAAAAATGACTGCATCGACATTAATACGTCGAAGGTCACACTCACGGTCAACGGCGCGATTGTCGGACCAAACGTGAATTCGTGCCCCAACACTGGTTCGCCACTTACTCGCGGCGCCGCGCAACTGCGTACGAAAGAAGCCTGGCCATCCGCGTTGCAAAGAATTCTTTCCCAGAAGCCCGATGACAATCAGGGCAACCTGGTTGGGATCCACGTGCTGGCAGGCGTCAGCAACGTGACGATCAACTTCGGCGGCGAGGACGTTTGCGGGTGGACTTACGGAGTGGAGAGCGAAGGCTCAAAGGTCAGCATCAATGAGGTGGGCGCCTACGACAACCAGGTAGGAGTGATGCTCAACAACGCCACGGCTAACACCTGCCTCTATTGCGATGCCGAGTACAACATGACGGGCGTCGAAGTCTACTACGGGTCGGGCAACTCGTTTACGGATGGTTCGGGCGACAACAACTACCAGTACGGCTATTGGCTCTTCAACACTACAGGGAACAAGTTCACGGACAATTTCGCGAACTACAACTCCATCGCGGGCTTCTATCTCGGGTGCTCGCCAATCGGTCAGTTTGATACCTCCGAGAGATGCCACACCAACAGCAATACGGTGCTCGATAACAACGCCGGAGATAACGGGGACATGCCCTATACGCCGGGATACGGTATCGCGGTGGAGTGGGGCGGAGTTTATAACGTCGTCAAAGGAAACACGACGGCGGACCAGGCGTTTGGCTTATGGAACCAAACAATTGACATCGTCGACGGCACGGGTAACTGCATTTACAACACTTACAAGCAAAATACCTACCTAACAAAACAGCCGAACTGCATCCACTAAGGCAACTTAGCACAAGGATGCGAGGGTACTTGATAACAGAAAACGTGTGCGTGGAAACGTTATGTTCGTTTCCTGGCTAACTCTCGCTCGCGTCTTATAAAGACCAGCTCCCTATTAACGCACAAGTCGTATTACATCACTAACCGCCGGGTCATTCCCGTTCTGTTTCGATGTCCCCGCGTCATCGCCAGCCGGCGTGGCATCGCCTTCCCCCGGTGCCAGAAACAGATTGCTCTCCAGGCCATGCTGCCGCGTGTAGAGCTCGAAGTAACGTCCGCGCAATGCATAGAGTTCTTCGTGAGTGCCACGTTCGACAATTTTTCCCTGTTCCACTACCAGGATCTGGTCGGCACGCCGGATGGTCGACAGGCGGTGCGCGATCACAAACGTCGTGCGGCCCTGCATCAGGTATGAGAGGCCTTGCTGGATCATCTGCTCGGATTCGGAATCGAGACTGGACGTGGCTTCGTCCAGAATCAGAATGCGCGGCTCAGCCAGTATGGCGCGCGCAATCGAGATCCGCTGCCGTTGTCCGCCCGACAGCTTCACGCCCCGCTCTCCCACAATAGTGTCGTACTTATCCGCGAAGCTCTCCGCAAACTCATCGACCCGCGCGATTTTGCACGCGCGCATCACGGCTTCGTCGCTCGCGTCGGGCCGCGCGAAAAAAACATTCTCGCGGATGGTGCCGTCGAACAAAAATGATTCCTGCAATACGACTCCAAGTTGGGTGCGGTACGAGTCGAGCCGCACCGTGCTCAAGTCAATCCCGTCCACCAGCACCTTGCCTCGGGTCGGCACGTAAAACGCGGAAATCAGCCCGATCGTCGTCGATTTGCCCGATCCGGACGACCCGACCAATGCCGTCACGGTGCCTGAGGCAGCGTGAAACGACACGTCGTTCAGCACCGGCCGAACGCCATCGTAACTGAAGCTGACGGCTTCAAAATCAATCTTGCCTTCAATCGCCGGCAGAGTCACCACCCGGCGAGGGTCGCTGTCTTCCGCAGGTTCTATCAGGATTTCGTGCGTACGTTCCAGTCCGGCCAGAGCTTCCGTGATCTGCGTGCCGATCTGAACAATCTGCATGATGGGAGCGATCAGGAAGCCCATAAATAAGGTGTAGGTAAAAAAACCGCCAATCGTCAGCGATCCGGCCAGAATCTGCTTCGCGCCCACAAACATAATGACCGCGCCCACCACGCCGAGTAGTACGCTCGCTGAAAGCCCCATGACCGAAGTCGCAGTCAGTGAGCGCATCACGTTATCGAGCAGCCGCATCACGCCTTGGGAAAAAACCTTTTCCTCCCGCTCCTCAGCGTGGTAGCCCTTTACCACCCGCACGCCTCCAAGGGATTCCGTCAAACGTCCGGTGACTTCGGCATTGATCTTGCCGCGAGCACGAAAGATCGGCCGGATCGTCTGAAATGCTTTCTTCAAAGCGAGCCCGAAACACAACAGGAACCCGAACGCGAGAACCGTCATCAGCGTGCTGATGCGGAACAGGACCACCAAAGCGATTCCGGCAGTGAGCAGTCCCCCCACCAGGTCCACCAAGCCTGTCCCGATCAGATTGCGCACCCCTTCCACGTCGGTCATGATGCGCGATACTAAGACTCCGCTCTTGGTCGAATCATGAAATGAGACCGACAAGCGTCCGATATGAGCTTGCACTTTCTGCCGAAGTTCGGCGATCAGCCGCTGCGCGGCCTTGGAGAGCAATTGCGTGAGTGAGAACGAAGTGATTCCCTGAACGACCGTCGCCAGCAGAACTCCAAGAACAAGAGGCTTGAGCAAGTGAACGTTGCGCTTAATGACGACGCTATCAATCAGGTATCGGGTGGAGTAAGGAAGCACCAAAGAGGCGACGCGGTTGATCACCATCAAGGCGAAACCGGCCGCCAGCAATCCGCGCCGCGGGCGCACCAGTTCCCACACCAGGGGCAGAACCGCGCGCAGTTTAGGGCGCGAGCCCGCCGCCCCGGCCGTCGAATGAGGATTCACCATGTTTGATTAGACACGCCCTGTGCAAGGGAGGTTCAATTTATAGGCGACCCTGCTTGCCGAGCCCGCGCAGAACTGCTTTACCGTGAAGCAGAAACAATTACTCGTAGCGCAGCGCCTGTACGGGATCGAGACGCGCCGCGCGCGCCGCCGGGTAAAGTCCCGACAGCAAGCTGACAACGATAGAGAAACCGATTGCGCCGAGAACAAGCCATAGCGGCACCGACCAGATCTGTGCCATCGGAAAATTCTGGCGCTTGAGATAAATGTTCGTGCCGAAATTGATAGCTCGTCCGATCAACCAACCGAGCGTCACTCCGGCAGCGCCCCCGACCAGTCCCATCGCGCCCGCTTCCGCAAAGAAAAGTCCGCGCACGTCGGCATCGCTGGCCCCGAGGGCCTTCATGATTCCGATTTCGCGCCGTCGTTCGAGGATCGCCATGACCAGCGCGTTCACGATTCCGATCGAAGCAACCGCCAGGGCCAGGCTGCCGAAGATCGCCAGGAACGCGTCCAGCACGCTGAAGAACTGGCGCATGCTGCGACTCGCATCGACCAGGGAAAAAGCGCCGAATCCCATCTTCTTGATTGCGCCTTCAATCGCCGGAACCTGATTAGGGTTCTCCACCCGCACGCTGAGTGATGTATAGCTGGGCGCATCGCTGGTCGAGGTGTCGCGCAGGTTCGGCTGCATGATGTGAAGGCTCTCCGCAAGTTTGAGGGGCAGGAAGACGCGTGCCCTGGCCCCGCCTCGCAAGCTGTCCGGATCGAGGTCCGTCAGCCCGACAATTTTCAACGCACGCTCACGTGAGCTCACGGAATAGGCGGCCCGATCGCTCTGCTCCTCAGCCGATGAAGAAGATGTAGGCGTAGCTAAAGGTGAAGAAGGCGCGCGTTCGGCATAACGCATCGTCAACTCTTTGCCCAGAAGGGGCCCAGCCAACTCGGCAAGACTTGTGTTGTCAGTACCCGGCTTCGGAGTGATCCCTAACAACTCTTCGGCAAACGACTTCTGGAGAATCGCTTCCGCAGCCTCCGCTGACGAGAAAAAACTCCCCTGCAGGCTGTCGAACGCATCATTATTATTTTTGGCTGAAAACGGCACGGCCGCCACCATCGTCAAGTGCGTCTTGCCATCCATGCGCAGGTCGGTAACAAACCGAATATCAGGATAAGCCTCGACCACGCCCGGGATTTGCGCGATCTTGCTTCTGGCCCCTTCATCCAGCACCGGGCTCTCGGCCGGCGGCGGCCCCTCTTCGCGCTGCTCGCGGAAGTTGTGAAGGTCGCGCCTCGAGGTGACTACCACCGTGTCAAACAGCCCGGACTTTTGCAGCCTCCGCGAAGCCAGTTGCTGCAGGCCAATGCCGAGCGAAAGCATGGCGACCAGCGAGGCAACTCCCACCGAGATTCCAATCGTGGTCAGCGAGTTGCGAAAAATCGACTCGCGCAGGTTGCGCACCGCAAGGTCGGCGACATCGTAAAACTTCACTCTGTTTTTCTCCCCAGCGCAGGCGGCTGCATAGGGATCTCCCCTGCGCCAC
Source organism: uncultured Acidobacteriaceae bacterium (assembly GCA_963838315.1). Classification (GTDB taxonomy): domain Bacteria; phylum Acidobacteriota; class Terriglobia; order Terriglobales; family Acidobacteriaceae; genus Acidiflorens. The sequence goes on along the minus strand of CAWIQW010000010.1, from coordinate 34,504 downwards.
GATTGGATAAATCGTCGACCAGTTTTCCATCCGCAAGATGCAACATGCGCCCGGCATACTTCTCCGCCAGAACCTGCTCGTGCGTCACCATCAAAACCGTCATGCCCAGCGACTGGTTGAAACTTCGAATTAGCTCCATGATCTCCGTGCCCGTGCGGCTGTCAAGATTGCCGGTCGGTTCGTCGGCCAGAAGGAGCCTGGGCTTGTTGATGAGCGCACGCGCCAGCGAAGCGCGCTGCTGCTCGCCGCCCGAGAGTTCCATCGGCCGGTGAGCAAGCCGTCCGCCCAGACCCACACTTTCCAGCGACTGGCGTGCCAGCGCGGCACGCTCGCGGCGGTCAACTTTGGCAAAGCGCATCGGGAGTTCGACATTTTCCAGCAGCGACATGCTCGGGATCAGATTGAATGACTGAAACACCATGCCGACTGTATGGAGCCTGTACTTGGCCAGTTGCTCCCGTGACAACGCAGCCAGATCGTTTCCATGAACGGTCACGGCGCCGGAGGTCGGACTGTCAAGACCCGCAACCAGATTGAGCAGCGACGACTTCCCCGATCCCGACGCCCCCAGCAGCGCCACAAACTCCCCGGCCCGGATGTCGACGGAAATGCCGTCCACCGCGCGCACCAGCGCCTCGCCCATCCGGTAATGGCGCGAGAGGTTTGCGGTACGGACTGCCAGGGATGTGTCCACGAGAACTTTCATTCTAATGGACCCGCCCCAGCGCGGCGAAGAGGCGCAGAATTCGCGGGCGGGTTTCAAAATTGGACCGGCGATATTCTGTGGGAGGACTTACTCTATGCCACGCCTAGCCGGCGCGCCGCGATGCCAGGGTTCGCGGTAAAGAGCGGACAAAGCCGTGGACCAGTGCGGCGATCTCATCGGCAGCCGTGTCCAGCGCGAAATGGCCGCCATCCACCACGTGAACTTGAGCGCTGGGCACATCTTTGCGGTAGCGTTCCGGTTCCCCGGAATCGAACGAGAGTTCATACTTCCCCCAGATCACCAGCAGGCGCGGCTGCGTTTCTCGCATCCAGGCCTGCCATTTCGGGTAACCGTCCACATTCGTCCGGTAGTCGTAAAACAGGTCGCTCTGGATCTCCGCCTGGCCGGGCTGGTTGAGAAAATAGAATTCGTCGGTCCACAAATCGGGGTTGTAGCGTTCTACGTTCGGATCGTTGCCGACATGCCGGGTGCGCGTGGCCGCGAGCGAAAACAGATTTGCGCGCAGCGCGGTTTCGTTCTCCGCACGATCCGCCCAGAAGGCTCGCCGCGTCTTCCAATTCGCTCCCAGCCCTTCGTTGTGCGCCACCGCGTCCTGCACGATAAGAGCCTCGACCCGCTCCGGATGCGCCAGCGCCATTCGAAAGCCCACCGGGCCGCCGTAATCCTGCATGTAAAGCGTGTAACGGGAGAGCCCGAGCGTTTCGGCGAAATGGTTCACGATCTCGGCATAATGACCGAACGTGTATGCAAATTGTTTCGGGTCCGGCCAGTCGCTGTGTCCGAATCCCGGATAATCTGGCGCGACCATGTGATAACGATCAGAGAGCCGGACAAAGAGCGGCTCGAACATGCGCGAAGAGGACGGTAGCCCGTGCAGCAGCAGAATCGTCGGCGCATCCTTCGGCCCCGCTTCGCGGTAAAAAATTGAAAGTCCGTCGACCTTTACTGTGCGATAAGAAACGGGTTGGGGGGACATCTTCAATCCCTTCCTGACGAGGTATGAGCGCACTCGAACTCGGCCACCGACTTGACCCGGCCCTCGCGGCATGTCACATCGTCAGCACGACGCGAAATTGTGCCTTGCCACTCAACATGCGGGCATAGGCCTCGGCCGCCCGTTCGAGCGGATAGGTTTCAATCATCGGCCGCACGCCTTTCAGTTCGGCGAAGTGCAGTGTGTCCTCGGAGGCCGCGGGTGTGCCGGCAGCCCATCCCTGAATCGTCCGGCTTCCGCTGATAAGTTGCAGGGGTGTGACCTCAATAGGATCGAACGCCGCGCCAATCACCATGAGCTTGCCGTTCGGCCCCAGACCGTCGATCAGCTCCGACATCGCTTTCGAGCTGGGAGCGGTCGCCAGAATTACCTGTGCTCCGCCCAGCTGTTGCAACTCCCCGGCCGCACTGGTTGATTGGCTGTCGATGTACGTACTTGCGCCCAGCTTCCGTGCGAGCGACGCATTTTCCGAGCCGCGCCCTATAGCCGCCACGTTGTAACCAAACTTGCTCGCGAACTGAATTCCAAGATGCCCCAGACCGCCGATCCCCTGCACAGCAACCAGATCGCCTGGAACCGCGCCGCTATGGCGCAGCGCGTTGTAGGTCGTAATGCCTGCGCACAGCAGAGGCGCCGCATCCACATCAGTAAGACTGTCGGGTATCGCCACCAGCGCTTCCTGCGGAGCGATCATGTATTGCTGGTACCCGCCGTCATAGCTGATGCCGCACACTTTCAAATTCTTGCAATTGCGGAAATCTCCCCGCCGGCACTCGCGGCACGTGCCGTCGTGGCCGCCGTGCCACCCAACTCCCGCGCGCTGCCCCTTCTTCCATGCGGAAACACCTTCTCCTACTTCATCAATGATGCCCGCGACTTCATGTCCGGGAACCCGCGGGTATTGAATCCCGGGCCACAGGCCGTCTTTCGCGAGCACATCGCTGTGACAAACCCCGCACGCCTGCACTTTGATTCGCACCTGCCCCGCGCCGGGCTCGGGAATCTCTCGCTCCACGATCTGGAAATCTGCTCCGGGACCGGAAACCTGCGCCACCTTCATCGTTGCGATTGCGACTGCTGTTGCCATAAATCCTCCCCTGAATCTTCGAGCGCCACTGAAAAACCATTCAGCATCACGGCGCGTAATGAGTAAAGACGAGGTCCGTCCCTCTGGCCTTCTGGTGGCAGGGGAAGCACGGTTTCATGAAAGCCGCGTCGGCAGGTTTACCGTCCTGAAAGTGACCGAACCCCCACCCCCCGGTCGCCGCATACTTTGCAGAGTCCTTGACCATAAATTGAACGTTCGTGGGAGCCCCTGGAACGAAAGATTGGGCTTGGCCAAAGACTTTGTTGTTCTCCTCGGAAGGGACGTTACGGTAATGCAAAGCGGCGATGATCGTGCCGTCTGGATACGGAAGCTTCCCTTCACGGTAGGCATTGATCGCTACATCATTGCCCAGCACCGCGCCTAAACTGTTCAGGTTGCCCGCTTCATGGGCCGAGGAAATCCACCTCCAGTCGCGATATCCCTTGGGGATTTCGGTCACATAGGGCGCGGATGCTCCGTCCGCGTGTCCAGATGCGGGGGCCGAAAACGCGATACTGCCCGCCACCGCTGCAATTGCAATTACTGAAGACGCGATCCATTTCATAGCTGCTCCTTTGAAGTTTTCGGATCTGCCATGTTCTCTCCTCCTGTGTCGCGCTAGCATCCCCATGCACAAGCCAGGAGAGCACGGTCCTCGCACCCCGGCAGCGCTATGCACAAGGCTGGTCTTCGCAGCAATCAAGTTATGCTGCAGCCGTTGCCACGCCCGATCGCAATGATCTAAAGCCCGCGCGAAGCTCTTCTGAAAGAAGTTGGGGCTGCTCAAATGCCGCAAAGTGTCCGCCCTTGGGGAGCTTGTTGAAATGGATGAGTTTGGGATACGCCTGCTCTGACCAGTTCCGGGGAGCCGGATAGAGTTCATCAGGGAAGACGCTCACGGCAACCGGGATGGAGACGCCTTTGGCATTGAAATACCCCAACTTTCCCCAGTTCTCCCAGTAGAGACGAGCACCGGAAAGCGCCGTATTTGTCAACCAGGCGATGGTGATGTTGTCGAGGATGTCGTCGCGGGTGAGGCCTTCGGATTTTCCCGCAAATATGCGCGCGATCAGCTCGTAGCTGCGCGCATCGTGATCGAGGAAATAAGCCGCCAGGCCGACGGGTGAATCCGCGATTCCGTACAAAGTCTGCGGTCGGAGCCCCATCTGGATACCCGTAGGCGATTCCCTTCTGATAGACGAACTGCAAACGCTCGTAAGCGATCTTTTCATCCGCCGACAGACCCGGTGGCGCCGGCGCCCCGGATGCGGCCGCCTTGTCAATGTCGTTTGGAAAGATGCCCGGCATGTTGGTGTGAATGCCAAGCAACTCCGGAGCCGCATCCACGCCCATCTGATCGACGACGAGCGCGCCCCAATCGCCGCCTTGCGCCACAAATTTCCTGTATCCGAGGCGCTTCATCAGCACGACCCAGGCACGCGCGATGTGAGCAACATCCCAACCGGTCGCGGACGGTTTGCCTGAGAATCCGTAGCCCGGCATTGACGGGATCACCACGTGGAACGCATCCGCTGCGATTCCGCCATGCGCCGTGGGATTGGTCAGTGGATCGATGATCTTCATCTGTTCGATGATCGAGCCGGGCCATCCGTGCGTGACGATCAGCGGCAAGGCCTCCTCGTGCTTTGAACGGGCGTGAATGAAGTGGATATCCAGCCCATCGATCTCAGTGATGAACTGCGGCAGCGCATTGAGTCTCGTTTCAACCTTGCGCCAGTCGTATTCCGTGCCCCAATAGCGGGCGAGCGCCTGCGTCGTCGCGAGCTGCACGCCCTGCGTCGCATCCCCGACCGTTTCTCGCTCCGGCCACTTTGTCGCGTTAATGCGCCTGCGCAACTCGGTCAAGTCGGCATCTGGAACGTTCACATGAAACGGACGAATTGCATTCTTGTCATCGGCCGCGTTGCTGTCTCCTTGATTGGCACGGGTCTGAGCCATGGAGTTTTCCTTTCGAGATATCGATGATGGATATGTCTGTTTCTGCCGCAGTGAGCCATGGAGGAGTTCTCACACCTTCACCGCGCCTTTGCCTGCGATCAGCGCATCACACCACGAGCTTGACGGCGAAACAATTGCACGATGGTATTGGCGACACTTTGGTATTGGTTGACACGCCGCGCGAAGTTCCAAACGTCGGCGCAGGACACGCTGCGGCCGTCAGCCGGTGCGCCAGCCTCGCCGACGCCGCAATCGTGACCGCCCTCCAGTCCCTGCTTGTGGACAGAGGCGGGCTATCGATCAGATCCGATTCGTCCAGCCAGTCCTCCGCCGACAACCTGGCCTCTTCCGTACCATATAACTCCTTCACCGCCTTAAGGAACGCAGATAGCTCCTCCTCCGCCATCTCCATCTCGCGGTTATAAGCCGAATCGCTAAACAGTTCTTCTGAGTTCATCGAATTGCCCTCTTCTCAGACGCGCATCTCCAATTGCATCCGCTGCCCTCGGCGCATCACACCACACTCGTGGAAGGCAAAACAATTGGACGATGGTATCGCCCAGACTTTGGTATCGAGAGGTTACAGCCGCGCAGCCCCTGAACCCCTAGAGACCCAGGTCGCTGAGCCCCGCATGATCATCTGGCCGGCGACCCAGAGGCCATCGGTACTTGCGCTCTGATTCCACGATCGGAAGGTCATTGATGGACGCAAACCGTGTGGTCATGAGACCGTCATCGTTGAACTCCCAGTTCTCATTGCCGTAAGACCGGTACCAGTGGCCCGAATCGTCGTGCCACTCGTAAGCGAAGCGCACCGCGATGCGATTCCCCGTAAACGCCCACAGTTCCTTGATGAGCCGGTAGTCCTGTTCCTTCGCCCATTTGCGGGAAAGAAAGGCGATGATCTCGCTTCTTCCGTTGACGAATTCCGAGCGGTTCCTCCAGCGCGAATCGATCGAGTAGGCCAGCGCTACTTTCCCGGGATCGCGACTGTTCCAGGAGTCTTCGGCCCCACGCACCTTTTGCGTCGCGCTTTCGGGCGTGAATGGAGGCACAGGCGGCCGTATCGCGGTTGTTCCGGTTGTCACGGTTTCGCTCCTTTGACATCAGCGCGCATATTGGGTGAAAACGTAGTCTCGAGCTTTGACTGGCACGTGGCAGGGGAAACAGGTTTTGAGCAGTGCCGTGTCGGCGGGCTTGCCGTCCGTGAATTGCGCAAACCCCCATCCTGCCGTCGAGGCGTATTTTATCGAGTCCTTCACCATAAACTGGACGTTCGTCGCGGGCCCGGCCACAAACGATTGCGCGCGGCCAAAGACTTTGTTGTTCTCCTCGGACGGAACATAACTCCACGCCAGCCGCGCGATAATTGCGCCGTCCGGAAACGGCAGCTTCCCCTCGCGATAAGCCTCGATGGCCACATCGTTGCCGAGAACGGCGCGAATATCATTGAGGTTGCCTTCTTCGTGGGCCACGGAGATCAGCTTCCAGTCGCGGTATCCCGGAGGAATCCTGATCCCGAAGAGCGGGTCAGCCTCTCCCTCGGCCTGTCCGGATGCGGGGGCCATAAGTGCGGCCACGCCCGTTAGCGCCACCACTGCACACAACACGAAAGCGATTCGTTTCATCGTGTTCCTCCTTGTCTTTTCTGCAACATGCCGGCTCAGCCGTAAGTTCCGAACGTGCCACTCATGCTTGTCGGCGCCACGCATTACTCCGCGCGAGAACTCAGCCGAACGTGAACGAAAAAGCCTCCACTCCGGAATCGAGAAATCTAATCTCGAACCGCCGATCAATGATGGGGCCCGGTTGCCGGATCAGTTGGTACATCCGTGGTTCCATAACCGTGCCGTTGCCCTGTTCGTCCACGTCAGCCCCGTGCGCATTCCCCGGCGGCTGTTCATCGATAAGCACGCGGAATCGTACTGACTTTCCTGGTACCGCTGCTCCCATGACGAGATGAAGGTCCCGCGCATGAAAGCTGTAGGCGATGTGCCCCTCCGCCCTGTTCAGCACAATGCCTTCCCTCTGGATCGTCCAATTACCGGAGAGAGCCCAGTGATTGAGCCTCAGGCGCGCAGGCGAATCGTAATCGTGACTCTTATCTCGCTTTGCGCCACCCGGTGACTCAAATCCCTCCGTGCGCTCGTAGCCGACATAATTTTCTCCCGATCGCAAGTCGTTCCAATCCGCGCCAGCTTCAGCACCTTGAGGATCCACCTGCACCGGCTCGCGGCTTACACTGCGAACTCCCGCTTCCGCCAGCAACTGTTGAATAACCGATTCCGACTGTTGATATTCACCCTCGCCAAATTGATGGTGTCGGACGCGCCCTTGCGCATCCACGAAATACAGGGCCGGCCAGTATTCGTTGTCAAAGGCATTCCATATCGCGTGCTCGTTATCAATCGCAATCGGATAGTCGATCCTCATCTCCTTCGCTGCCTGCCGCACGTTGTCTATATCTCTCTCGAATGAGAACTCCGGCGCGTGCACCCCGATCACCACCAGTCTTTGGTCCTTGTATTTCTCGGCCCACGCGCGGACATACGGAAGTTGACGCCGCCAGTTAATGCAGGAATAGGTCCAGAAATCGATCAGCACAACCTTTCCCCGCAACTCGGACGCCGTCAGCGGTGGTGAATTCAGCCACGCGCTCGCATTGTTGAGAGAGCCCAACTCGCCAGTTTTGCCGGATCGGGATTCGGCCCCCCCAGCCATTCCGATGGGCGCGGCTGCAAGCGTCAGGGCCGCGCTGCCAAGAAAGCGGCGGCGATCGAAGTCGATTTCTCCGGTCATTTCGTTCTCCCCGGTCCCGCCCGATCACTCCATTCAGGCCACCGCCGTGGCCGGTTTCGTCCCGACCACATTCGTAACCACATTGATGTTGCCGTGCGTGGCTTTGGAATACGGACACTCCTTGTGCGCCCCCTCCACCAGCGCTTGCGCGACTGTAGGATCGATGCCTGGCAGGTTGACGTTGAGCCGCGCTTGCAGCAGGTACCCTCCCCCGGTTGTGCCTAAGTCGATTTCGCTGTCGATGGCGACGTCGGCGGGCAGCTTGACTTTCATTCGCGCAGCCATGATCTTGAGCGCCGACAGAAAACATGCCGACCAACCCACCGCGAACAACTCCTCGGGATTGGTGCCGGTACCGGGAGTGCCGGGAATCGAGAGCTTCACGTCCAGCCGGCCATCGGAGGTGCGGGAAGCTCCGCCGTCGCGCCCTCCCGTGGTATGCGCTTTGGCCGTGTAAATCACTTTTTCCATCGGCGTTATCGTGGATTTTGTTTGGTCCGCGCTCATCATGGCTCTCCTTGTTGTGGGATTTGTCATTTCCGTCCGTTCGGATGCCAACCGCGGTGTTGATTAAGCCAGAAGAGCAGAGACGAATCTATTGGACTATGGTATCGGTCAATACCTGGGCGTCGGCCGCGGGGCGGGTGGCTCCCAATTTGCAGTCAAGCCATTGAAATGGCACAATTATTGTGCACTGGGGGCGTGGGGCCTCCGACACCGCTTCTTTTTCGGCAACCGGGAAGTCGAGCCATGGATGGCTTGCTGCGCATTCGAATTCCGCAGAAAACGGAGTTTGCTCATGACCTTCAATGCTGATTCCCGCAATCCTGCCGGCAGCGCTGCATACCTGCCGGAAATCATTCTTTCAACCGCTCAATAACAACAGCCGTTGCAGTGACCTGGGCCAAGCTATTCCACAAAGAAGGAATACACCATGAAGAAGGCCATCCCATCCATTTCTCTTGCCGGCGCCCAGCTCGGCGATGTTCGTCATGTCTGCGCGTTTTTCAATAACGTCGAGGAAGAGTATCGCGTCTTGCTTCCCTTCATTAAAGAAGGGTTCGAGTGCGGCGACAAGGCGGTTCACGTCGTGAATCCCGATCAACGTCCCGACCATCTCCAACGCTTGTCCGCGATCGGAATCGACCCTGACGCGGCCGAGAGGAGCGGGCAATTCGAGCTGCGCATCAATACCGAAGCCTACCTGCGCGATGGCCGTTTCGATCAGGACCGGATGCTCGAGGTCTTCGAGAACTTGGCAAGCGGCAACGCCAAGGGAGGTTTCCCGCGCAGTCGCATCTGCTGCCGCATGGACTGGGCGGTTGAAGACCGGTCGTACGTCGACGACCTCGTCGAGTTTGAATCCCGCGTCAACGATGTTTGGCGTCGCCACGACGACGCCGTAATCTGCACCTACCATCTCGAGAAATTTGGGGGCGACACGGTGATTGACATCATGCGTACGCATCCTATGATCATCATCGGCGGCATTCTCCAGTCGAATCCGTTCTTTGTGCCGCCTGACGAGTTTCTGCGTGAAGTTCGCGAACGGCGAACGGCGCGGACTGCGTCCCCTCCGGTGGCCGCGTAATATGCAACCGCCAGTCGAGCCCCCGCAAGATGAGATCAGGCGCCTTCGGCGCTGTGTCAATGACCTGGTCAGCATCCTCGCGCTCCCTGCCATGTGGAGCGGTGCCGAGCCATTCCAGATTGTTCATACCCTCCTCGACTCGCTCTTGGGCATGCTCTGCTTGGATCTCGTCTATCTCCGGTTGGCGGACCCCGGCGGCGAGGCGCCCGTCGAGATGGCTCGCACCGTCCCATCTCTGAACCTGACAATGTCTCCGCCCGAGATCGGCGTGCTCCTCAACCGCCGCTTCGGCGACGACCCGCAAAGGTGGCTCACCGTGGCAAGGCAGCCGATTGGAGATGTGGATGTTTCAGTAATGTCTCTGCGGCTGGGGTTGCAGGGTGAGATCGGCCTGCTCCTGGCTGGATGCCGGCGTGCGGATTTCCCCTGCCAAACCGAGAGGCTTCTTCTCAGCGTAGCCGCGAACCAGGCGTCCATCGGCCTCCAGGAGGCACGCCTTCTAACCCAGCAGAAGCGGCTTGCCAGCGAACTCGACCAAAGAGTTGCCCAGCGCACCATCGAACTTGCCCAGACCAACGAAGAGCTGAGAAATGAAATTGCCGTTCGCAAAAGGGCCGAAGAACAACTCCGGCGCAGCGAGGCATTGCTCGCCGAAGGCCAGCAGCTGAGTCGCGTCGGCAACTTTTCCTGGCTCGTTGCGACCGGCGAGATCAACTGGTCGGAACAGCTTTATCGTATTTTTGAGTTTGAACTGGGTGTGCCCGTCACAGTCGAACTGATTGCATCTCGTATGCATCCGGAAGACTTGCACCTGCTGTATGACATGGTCATAAGGGCGCATCGTGGCGTCAGCGACTTCGATTACGAGCACCGGTTGCTGATGCCCGACCGCTCCGTCAAATACCTGCACTTGATCGCTCACGGCAGCCGGGACAGTCAGAATCGGCAGGAGTACATCGGTGCCGTTCAGGACATCACGCAGCGCCGTCTCTCCGAAGAAGCTCTCGGCAAGGCCAGGGAAGAGCTCGCACACGTCGCCCGGATCACAAGCCTCGGTGTTCTCACCGCCTCCATCGCCCACGAGGTCAACCAGCCGCTCTCCGGCATCATCACCAATGCCGGCACCTGCCTGCGCATGCTCTCTTCCGATCCTCCAAACGTCGAGGGCGCCCGCGAAACGGCCCGCCGCACCATCCGCGATGGCAATCGCGCGTCGGACGTGATCACCCGTCTCCGCACGCTTTATAGCAAGAAGGATATTTCACCCGAACCCATGGACCTGAATGAGGCCACTCGCGAAGTAACTTCGTTGTCCTTGAGTGAGCTCCAGAGTAAGAGCGTGATTGTGCGGCATGAGCTCGCCGACGGCCTCCCGGCCGTCTCCGGTGATCGCGTGCAGCTTCAGCAGGTCATTCTCAACCTGCTACGCAATGCCTCGGACGCCATGAGCTCGGTCGACGATCGCCCCCGGGAATTGCTCATCAAAACCGAATGCGATGAGGCCGATTGCGTCCGCCTGAGCGTGAAAGATGCCGGGGTAGGGTTCACACCACAAGCCGCCGACAAGCTTTTTCAAGCCTTCCATACAACGAAAACCGACGGAATGGGAATTGGGCTATCGATCAGCCGCTCCATTATTGAGGCTCATCGCGGACGTCTTTGGGCAACGGCGAATGATGGTCCCGGAGCCACCTTCTCCTTTTCTATTCCCAGCACGCGCGACAACCCAGTCGCCTCCAACCCCCGATTCAACCAGACTGATCCGATGGCTGGCGCGGCATAACGCCAGCCCGGCTTCGATTTCGTCAGTAAGACCAATACCTAAGTACAATGGACGCCTGTTATGAGTTAGCGCATCGTTGCTCCATGAAGTCCCCCCAGGAAGCGAACTCGGTCGACCATCCTCTGGTATGCGTAGTGGATGACGATGAGTCAGTGCGTGAGTCGCTGCCTGACTTGCTGCGCGAGTTCGGGTTCGCCGCCCGCGCTTTTTCATCCGCCGAGGAGTTTCTCTCATCCGGTTCCCTGGAACAAACTCGCTGTCTGATCCTCGACATCGCCATGCCCGGAATGACTGGTCCCGAGCTTCAGCTGGAATTAAAAAGTCGCCGGGCAGGGATCCCGATCATATTCATCACCGGTCAAAGGGATGTCACCATTCGCTCTCGTTCGCTCGAACAGAACGCAGTCGAGTGCCTCTTCAAGCCATTCAGCGATACCGCGCTCCTGGATGCGCTCAACCTGGCGCTTCGCGTGAATTAATCAATTCGCAATCTCTGACGCGCGCCGGGGAGATACAATGAATTTAATCAGCGCCGTTGGTCATGAAGTGGGGTCATCACCAATGCCGATTGCTACGCCAATTGTGTTCGTTGTAGACGATGACATCTCTGTGCGCGAATCGCTGGAATTGCTGCTACGCTCCGAAGGCTGGCAGCCGGAGGCGTTCGCTTCTGCCCGGGAATTCCTTGCCCGCCCCCGCACGCTCGCGCCGAGCTGCCTCGTACTCGATGTTTCTCTTCCCGGCCTGAACGGTCTCGATCTGCAGAAGCGCATCGCCTCCGAGCGTACCGACATGCCCATCATCTTCATCACCGGACACGGCGACGTGCCCACGTCGGTCCAGGCCATGAAAGCCGGAGCCATCGAATTCCTGACCAAGCCCTTCACGGATGAATTGCTGTTGCGCGCCATCCGCCAAGCCCTCGAACGCAGTCGCGCTGCCCTCGGTCATGAGGCGGAGATGCGGGACCTCCGCGACTCTTACGCGTCACTGACGCTGCGCGAACGCCAGGTCATGGCATTGGTCGTCTCCGGCCTGCTGAACAAACAGGTCGGCTTCGAACTCGGCATCAGCGAAATTACGGTGAAGGCCCATCGCGGCCAGGTGATGCACAAGATGAAGGCTGACTCCCTCGCCGACCTCGTAAAAATGGCGGAGAGGCTCCGCGTCGGCCAAACTCTCACCGCGTGAAACCCATTCCAGCCCACTTTCCCCCGGTGGCATAAGAGTCGTTGCATTTGAGGCTGAAATAAAAAACCCTCTCCCCAATAATCGGGGAGAGGGTGGTTACAGTCCAAGCGTTTCTTAGTCGTCGTCGCCGTCCGGAGCTGGCTTGTTGAATTCGCTCGGTGGACGAACCGTGCTCTCGCCCGGATACGGCCGCGTAAACCCGGTCGACATGTACCAGTTCAGGTGGTTCACGGTTTCCGGATCTTCCGAGTCGGGCCTGGTCAGTTTTCCGGCGAAGATTTCCGCCTTCTTCTGCAGCCACGCCGCCTTCAGTGCCTTCGCCTTTGCGCTGCTCGTCGGCCTGTCTGTAGCGGCCGTAACGCCCTCGTTCAGCGGCACCTGGTTTGGAACGTGCGTCCACGGCTCGAAGTTACCCGCCGGCGGCGCGCCCTTGACGAAAGCGGTTCCCATCGGAGAAGCCACCAGATCGAACTGGTTCATCGGCGTCAAACCGAGGATTTGCTCGATCGTCCGCGTCATGTTGACCTGCGTGTAGTAAGTGTGGTCGGTGGGTCCGCCCTGCACCGCGTACGGGCTCACGATATAGCCCGGGCTGCGATGCCCGTCGACGTGGTCGACGCCGTTCTGCGCGTCGTCTTCTTCGATGAAGATCGCCGAAGTGTTCCACACGTTGCTGTGGCTGATGTAGTCGATGATGCGCCCCACCGCCAGGTCGTTATCGGCCTGTTCGGCATCCGGAGTCGGTGGCCCGCCCGTGTGATCATCCATGATCCACAGGATGCTCAACGTCGGCACCGTTCCGTTCGCCACGTCATTGTTGAAGTCCTGCACCCACAGATCGACGCGGAACTGGTCGGGAATGCCCAGGTCGAATTGCGGGAAGTTCTTGATCAGGTGATTCGACACGGCCGGCACCGAAGCCTCTGCCTGCACCGTGTTCTGGTAGTACAGCGTCTTCTCCCCACCAGACTCGAAGTTCATCGCGTCATTGTAAAAGTCGGTCCAGCTTGGCTCGCTGGTCGACCCGTTCGGCTGCAGGAAGGTATCGTTCTCCACGTATTCGCCGTAGATCTTCAACGACAGACCGGCGGCCGCCGCTTCCGAGAAAAGGAAGCCCTTGTTCTGATAAGCCAGTGCGTCGCCCGCGTTTCCGCCCGGATAGCTGCGCACCCAGTCCGGCGACTGGATGTCGTCGGCGTACGGCGCCATGCCCTCGGTGATCCACTGGTGACCGTCCGCCGACTGGCGGCTCGGGTCGTAGAAATTGTCGAACAGTGGGAAGCGCTGCACTAGCGCGTGTGCGTTCGGTGTGTCCTGCCCGCCGAACACTGCCAGCGAAGCGTCGCCGTTGCCGGCGGCCACATCGCCCAGAATCTGATCATAGGTGCGGTTTTCTCGGATGATCAGGAACACATGCTTGATCAGCGACGGATCGCCGATATGGGCCGGGATCGCGACCGGCGCAGTCTTCTGGCTGCCACCGCTCGCCGACTGGATATTCTGCGTTAGGTCCCAGTGGTTGTTTGTGAAAACCTGGTTCGTCATCGCCGCCAGGTTCACGCTGTCCGGCACCGGCACGATGCTGACCGTGCCGTTATCCTGGTGAGTGTTGTAACCGCAGACGCCGTGATCGCACTCGTTCGAAAGACGCGCGCCGATCCCTTTGTCGTTGGCCACCAGGAGCGTGTTGTTGTTCTTGTCCAGCACCACCGAGCTCGGCGCATAGGCGACCGGGATCATCCCCAGAACCGGACTCTTCGCTTTACTGCTGAGGTCGACCACCGCGATCGCGTTGGCATTGTAAAGCGCGACGTAGGCAATGCCCATTCGCGCCATCGACGGCAATCGAGTTCGGCGCCGCGCCATAAGCCGGTGCGCCCGCCCCGGGCACCCCGATCGGCAGCCCAAGGTTGATCGTCCGCCGCACCACGTTCGTGGCCGTGTCGATCACCGAGATGGTGTCGCTATAGGTATTGGCAACCAGCAGGTTGTCTCCGTAAAACGCCATCCCCGTCGGATGCAACCCCGTCTCAATCGTAGCCGTGACCGTCATCGAAGGCAAATCGACCACCGAAACCGTGCCGGTGATCGCGGCGCCAACGATCGGGTCGGCGACGATTTCCGTCCCGGCCGAGTAGATCTGGAAGTCCGCCTCGGTAGCCGCCCGGCCACCCTCGTTGCTGACATAGGCGGTCGTGCCGTTGGCGCGATCACGATGCTGTGCGGCGCGTTCCCGACGCGGATCTGCACACCCTGCACCGGCGGAGTCGCCGTCATGTCGATCTTGGTGAGCGTGTCGTTCTGGTTCAGCAGTGCATACGCGCTCTTGCCATCCTTGGAAAGCGCCACGCCGCCCGGATAAGAAGTGCTCGGAGTGTAGAACGTGGCGCATGGTCTGTCATAAGCGCCAATCGGGCTGTTCGGAAAGCACGCGATAAACGAACTGTTCGGCGGCACGCTGACCTGCGCGTCGTCTTCCAGCAAGCCCTGTGCATTGACCTTCGCGATCGTGACATTGCTGCTGTCCTGGCTGAACACCAGGTGCTTGCCGTCCGCCGAATACGCGATGCCGCTATAGCTGCCGCTCGAATCCGATCCGAACGGAATGTAGTCCTGCAGCACCAGCCCGGAGTTGGTGTCGATTACCTCGACCGCCTCCGAAGCGCCCAGCGTGAGCACTGCGGCCGTGTGACTCTTGGCCGAGGGGTTCAGCGCAATGGCCTTGGCGCGTACCCGGATCCCCAGTTCCACCTGGGTGCCTGCCGGAGTAATAATCTGCCCATCCCCCACGACCCAAGATCCATTAGGCTGCGGCCCGGTGACGTAAGTCGGGTATTCCTTGGACTGCGCGGCGGCGAGCCCCGGTAGACTCAACCCCGCCGCCAGCAAACCCGCCAGCGGACGCATACGGTTGATCCGAGACTTACTTCGAGACTTGTTTCTAGGCTTGTTTCGAGACGCTTTGCCAGACATGTGCCCTTCTCCTTCTCCGATCTTTCTCATCGCGCAACCAGTTTCGGCCGTCCCACATTAAGCTGAACCTCTGATCGGCGATCATAGGTCCGAACCTTAACCCCCGCATATGAACGCACTGTGAAGATGAAGTGAAAGTTCCGTCAACGACATGTGGCGCCGAACACTCCTGTCCGCTCTCATTGACAATGTTGTCCCGTCCAGTCGGGGTGCCCAAGACAATGGGCGTGCCCCAGTCATTCCCGCACTTTGCGAGTGACCGGAAGCTCTCGACCGCCGCAAAACCTTTGCTCGAATGGCGCCTGATTTCCAACGCTCATTCCTGTTCGCGCTCGCGTGGCCGCCCTCGTTGTCTCCGCGCGCCCCCGAAATTCCCCGACGAGACCTAGCACACTTGTGGGCGAGCATCGGGGGACCGACGGGGGAAAAACGTTGGGGGCAAGTGTTGCTAGAAGGTAACGTCGCGGGGGCAAGCGCCTATGGTAACGTTGCCTTGTTCGCTGCAATTGATGAACACTGTCTTCTGGGGAATCCTGATGATGAAGAAGAACCTTTTACTGCTCTCATTATTATTGCCGGCAAGCGTGTCCTTGTCCGCTCAGACCGTAGTGCAACAATTTACCTCACTCAGCCAGGGCTCGGTTCACAGGTCATTTATCGAACTGAAACAGCCCACTCGCAAGGGCAGCGTGCTGATCGCGATTCCGATGTTTGTCGCCCCCAACATCAGGGTCCTGAAAGTCAGTGACGATGGCCCCGATGGTGGCAACGTCTATCACAAAATAGAAGCCGCCGCAGCCTCCTGCGCCGGAAAATTTGTCGATATCTGGTACTGCGAAAACTGCAAGGCCGGAGTGACCGAAATCAAGATGGAATTGTCCGATACCGCCCAGGGTCTCAATTCGTTTCTGGAAGTTGCCGACCTCGCGCCTTCCGCCGTCACCGACGGCCCGGGCGCCCACGTCAGCGATGGAACCGCAACCGGCGCGGGACAAGCCCCCGGCGCCAGCATTACGACCACTTCCCGCGATTTCATCGTGGCCGCTTACTTTCCTCCAGCGGCCGGAATCACCCCCGCCAGCTGGGCCTTTACCCGCTCATTCTCATATCTGCAAAGTGCCCCGCCCGGAACCTATCAACCCACTCTCACCGGCGCCAAACCGGGCAACTATTGCATGGCCATGGCTGCCTTCAAAGCCGCTGGCCCGGCGACCGCTCCCAAGTAGCCTGGACGAACGTTAGGGGGCTCGGGCCGGATTGACGGCCCTTCAGTGTTAGTGGCAGCAGGTCGGCCCGCAGCACGGAGCATTACCCCGCGCCTTCACGGCTCGCACGAACGCGCTCATGAACTTGCCATCCACCTGCGGCGCAATCGCATCCACGTCGATGCCCTCGCCGGAAAGAAATTCGCGCGCATCCTCTACGCGATAAATTCTGGTCGGCTCGATCTCGATATCCCCAAACCCGGCCGCTGCCAGCTTGCTCCGGTATTCGTTCTCTTCCAGCGCGCCTGCAACGCAGCCCACCCAGAGCAGCACGCTCTTGCGAATCTCCGCCGGAATCTCCCCGCGCGTCACCACGTCGGAGACCGCGAAGCGTCCGCCCGGCTTCAACACTCGAAATGCCTCCCGCAGCACGCGATCCTTATCCGCCGATAGGTTGATCACGCAGTTCGAGATGATCACATCGACGCAGTCATCCGGCAGTGGAATCCGTTCGATTTCGCCTTTCAGAAACTCGACGTTTTCAACTCCCGCCTTGCGCTTGTTTTCGTTCGCCAGGGCCAGCATCTCTTCCGTCATGTCGAGACCAAAAGCCTTGCCGGTCGGACCGACCCGCTTGGCCGAAAGCAGCACGTCGATGCCTCCGCCCGACCCAAGGTCCAGCACAACTTCGCCTTCATTGAGCTGCGCCAGCGCCGCGGGATTTCCGCAGCCCAGCGATGCCGAAAGCGCTTCCTTCGGAATTTGCTCCGCTTGCGACCGGTCATACAGATTGGATGTGATCGGGTCGCTGCATCCCGTGCCCGGCGCGCCCCCGCAACAGGAACTTCCTCCGCTGCCTGCTCGCAAGGCCGCCTGACCGTATTTTTCTTTGACTACTTCCTTGATGTCCTGACTGCTCATGCATTCTCCCTATTTGCGGATCGGAACGATCTCTTCCGGCTTCACAACTCGGTTGCGGGTGCAACACTCCGCGTATAAAAACTGCAGCAATTCCTGGAGCGCGTCCGTGTTTGCGGTGTAGCGGAGAAAGGTGCTTTCTCTCTGAACTTTGACGAGCCCCTCCGCCTTGAGCTTGTCCAGATGATGCGACAGGGTGGAGTTCGGAATCTCCAGCTCCTCCTGAATCTCGCCCACCACCAGCCCATCCGGATGAGCCGACAGCAACAACTGCATGATCCGCAATCTCGCCTCGGTTCCCATGGCCGAAAACATGTCGGCATATTGGGCTACCTTCTCCGCGGATTTCCTGGCTTGCGGCCCAGTCATATTTCGATACTTGCAGAACTATAGATTCGTGTCAAGAAAACTACCGGGTCCGTTTAGGGGCGAGCCCATTGCGTGGCCCGTCCCGCCCACGGCTTGCCCGACCTCCAAAACTCAAGCCGGATTACGCCAATCTGACTATTGACAGGGGCGTCACCGCGTAGGACGATTCGCCCCACGCGGGGTGTGGTCCTTTCGAGATTGATGCAAGCTTAACGGTGTAATCCGCACCCACCTTGTTGTTCGCCCCTGGGGAAAGAAAGTCTGGCCCATATGGCCTTCACCACATCCAGAGATCAAGAGAGGAAATATGAAGATCACCCTAAGCAGTTTTCCCGTCTCCGCCGTGGCCTGCGCCATCCTGATCATCATCGTTGCGGGATCCGCCCACGCTCAGCCGCCTAAGTGCGCGAACACGATCTATCAGTGTGGCTGCACCATTGGAACGCCCGGCACTTACGAGTTAGCCAATGAACTCGATGCCTCGCAAGGGCTGACCGTAAAAAACGGCTGCATTGACATTGAAGGACAGAACATCAAACTCAACGCGGCTTACCCCATCGTGGGCCCGGGAGACGATGGCAGCTGCGGCTGTGTCCACGCCCCAACCGGCCTTGAAGGACCCTCGGTTAGCTGTCCGGGCTCGCCTATGAAGCCTGTGCCGCCCTCCGGCGTCGGCATCCACGTGCTGCCCTCCGCGCAAAACGTCACCGTCTATAACAGCGCCCCGATTTGCGGATGGAATTATGCCTTTGAGAGCGAAGGCAGCAAAGTCTACTTTTCGACCGGCAAGAGGGACGGCTTAATCAGTCTCAACAATGTCGGAGTGCTGCTCAATAACGCCACGGATAATGATGTCTGGGACGTTAGCTCCCAAAACAACACTACAGGCTTCCAGATCGCGGGAGGATCGGGCAACTCTATCACCGACAGTCTTGCGGCCTTCAACTCCCAATACGGGTTTTGGGTCGATGGCAGCCAGGGAAACACAGTGGCCTCGGACGAAGCCGAACGCAACTCCGTGGCCGGCTTCTACCTTGGCTGCTCTTCCAAGGGAGACATCCATCCTCTCATCCCGTGCACCATCACCACCACCACCGGGAACACCGTTACCCACAACGACTCGCATGCAAACAACTACGGGATTGCCCTCGAGCGAGAGAGTATTTACAACGAAATCGAATCCAACTATGTCACAGGCAACTCCAAGGATGACATCGTCGATGGCAACGGCAACTGCATTTACAACACGTATCTGGACGACACGTATACCACCAAGAACCTGCCCTGCATTCAGTAAATGGGGGGCGGAGCCCACTCGATGGCATAGGCTCCGCCTTCTCCTCGCACTGCAATTCACCTCAGCTCGACCGACGATCAATGCGTGATTTTAATAGTTGTTTCTCGTGGACGAGGTTCATCTATGGGCTGGCTATTGCTTTGAAAGGCCGCAGGTTTTAAGGAGGGTAGAGACTTATCTTTCGCGCATACTCGCGCCACATAGCGGAGAAGCCGCGCCCCGAGTGCTGTTTGTAAGAAATCAATGTCTCGCGTAACGAGGGGTCTACCTCAACCCTATTCGACTTGGCCGAAACCTTCTCCATTCCCATTGACTTGTCTCTTCTTTGAAGCCTAAGATTGCGAAAATCCCATGATCACTGGGGCCATCACGCACCATCGCAACTCGCGTGTGCTGCGTGAGATATTGAAGTCGGCGACACCTAATTTTGGGGTTTTGTTCGTCATAGCTCTAGTCGTATTCATCTGGACCAAGTTGAGCCCGATCTGGTGGCCGGTTGTTTCCTGGCTAGTTTCCTTCTTAGCGCCCATCTTTGTTTTTCTCTGCGGATTTTTCGCGCTTATCTTGATCGCATTCTCAGCATTTTTCGCACTCGCGGTCCTTGGAATGTTGCTGGGCGGAACAATCCCCCGCTAGCAGATTTCAGAATGCCCGCTGGCGCATCCCTTCGGGCACAAAAAATCACCGCCCGGGTCATGAGCCCGGGCGGTGGTTTGCTTGGCGAGAGCCTTGCTGTAAGCCTGTCTAATTTAGGAAAGGAAGAATTCTTTCGCGATCGTGGCCCACTCCGCGTCCGGAACCTGGTCGGCCAGGTTGCCGACTGCCACGCCGCCGTCCTGCGCCAGCGCGCCCGCGAACATCGGCATCTTTCTCTGCAAGCGGCCCGCCGACTCTTCCGTCCACCACCGCGCCATCGCGCCGCCAATCAGGTTGCGGAAGTTCGTCTTCGCATCCGGAGACTGCACCGTCACCAGCCAGCCTTCTCCGTAGGGATCCTTCTGCGCCAGCTTCGGGTCCGCACTCACGCTGTCGTTGACATCGGCGATGCTGCCTTCGATCGGCGAAACCATATCCACCGACGTGCCGTCGCGGAAAATCGTCGCAATCTTCTGTCCCTGCCGGATCCACTGTCCACGTTGCGGCAGCGCCACCCGCTCGACTTTGCCGATCAGCTTGGAGGCGAAATCGTCCATGCCGACGCGAACCAGGCTGGGGCTCTCACTCAGTGCCCAGGTGTGGCCGGGATGATAGCGCAGATTCTCTGGGACGTTGAAGCCGCCCACCAGTCCCGGGGCCGCTGGAGCTTTTTTCTCCGACTTGGCCGCGATCATCGCCGGCTGCACAATAACTTGTTTGTTGCTGTGGAAGTGATCGATGAGGAGGAAACTCGCGAAAGTGAAGAGAACCAGGATGACTGTCATAACCCACCTTTAGTTCGAGGGCTCTTTCTTTTTTTAGGCCGCTCGCCACCTTTGCTAAAGGCACTCCGCGTGCCAAAGGCAGCGGCGCTCCAAGAAAATCCGGGATGCGCGCTCAACCCAATGACAATGCAGGATTTGCGCGATCATCGCCATCCCGCGTCGGGAAATTCCGCTGAAAATCTAAACAGCATTTTGCTGAGAATCGCATCAATGATTTTTGAACAGTTCCGCCAATAGCCCGAAATCTCAGACGTTGATCTCGAAGAACCAATCACTTGCAACGAAGTTGCGAGACGTAACTTTTCACAACACCCGTTGCTGAGCAATGCAACAGAAAATCGCTTCCATCCGGCGCGGGGCTTCCAGTCTGAAGAGACATTTCGAAGCATGGCGATTACCGCGCAAAAAAAGCCCGCCCCGAGGAGGGGCGGACTCTTTGAAGAGACTCCTATGCCTACTGTCCCGGACAGACGTGGCTCTCGTCATTCTGAAACGCCAGCCAGCTATTGACGGATGTCGAGGGCGAAGCCCCGAAGTACCCGAGAAACACGAGCGACTGCAGGTTGTAGGTGAAGCCGCCGAGAGTATAAGGATATCCGCCATAATTCGACGTGCCCTCCAGCGGATCGCCCACCTCCATGATGCTGTTGTCGGTGCAGTTCACAGCATTGTCCACAAACGGATCGTCCATCCACTCGCCCAACTCATGCGACAGTGCCGAGACATCCTGCGAGAATGCTCCCGGGCTGTCCACGTAAGTCGCCACCGAGTAAGTCTGCCCGCCCGGTTGCGGCCCGTTCGCGCTGTGGTACCCCCCGATGCAGCAGCCGCTCAGCCCTACGCCGCCTCCGGTCAGATAAACATCGTAGGTAATGAAAATTGGCAGCGCCGCGGGATTGATCTGCTTGATCGATTTGATCCAGGTCTGGATCTGCGCGTCGAACGCATTGATGCCGTACGTCCCGATGATGCCGCTTCCAAAGGGATTGTTGTAGACATGCCCCTGGAAGGAATTGGTGATCGTGATCGTCTTCTCCTTCAACACCGTCGGTTTTCCCAGCAGCACGTGGTAGTTGCTGTTCGTGGAAACCACCGACCAGTAGTTACCGCGCTGGAAGGCATCTTCATACTGGGTCGTGCCCAGATCGGTGCCGCCTTGCGTAAAGTCCACGCCCGAAACAAACAGCGGCGAGGCAATGATGTTGTTGATCACCGTCTTGCCATTCGACAGCACATGGCTGTACGGGTCGAACGTCGCATTGCCGTTCGACTTCGGGTACACCATCTTCACCGGAACGATGTACACCGGAATGGTGGTCGTAGTATTCGTGGTGTGCGGATCGGTCCCGACCTGCGTGAAGTTGATCGTCTTTTTGGTCAGATCGACGTAGCTCCCGTTCCATTGCACCAGGCTGCCGCTCCCCGCCTCGGGAGCCAGTTCCACGTGATTCGGGAGCGTTTTATACATCGCCTTCGCATCGGGCAGATCCGGGTGCCTGGTTTCCTGCGCGGACCCGATGCCGGCGCACGCCGCCAGCGACACAGCAATAACAATGACCGCAAAATGCCTGTTCATATCCGAGAACTCCTGAGAGATTTTGAAAATCCCTGTTGCCGACAGGGAAACCGGGAGGAACCGTAAGAAGCTATTCCACGACAAACAGTGGGGACAATTTTGGTTGAGTTCCGGCGATATGTCAAGCAGAGAGCGGCATCGTTTGCGGCGTTACGGACAGGCCTCGATCTGTGATCGAAGGCCCATGAAGGCGCATCCAGGGCTGACGAGCCTCTGGACTCAATTCGCGGGCAAACTGACGAGCGAACGGGCAACCGCCTGGATCGACAGTTCGATACGGTTGTGCACTCCGACCTTGCGCATCATTTTTGCGATGTGGGCCTTAACTGTACGTTCTGTAATCCCGAGCGGCGCACCGATTTCTTTGTTGGACAGTCCAGATACCAACATGGTAAGAACCTGTTTCTCACGCTCCGTAATCGACTCGCTGCTTCCGGCCAGTGGTCGTTTCCGCTGCGTCTCGGCAAGTTCAATGAACATCGAGAGTACTCTTCGGGGAGCCCAGACCGAACCTTGATGGACCACACGAATGGCTTGGGCAAATTCGCTCGGGGGCGCTCCATCAAACACATAACCTCTTGCCCCCGAAACAATGGCGTTGAGCATCACCTCGTTGCTCGCACTGTGACTGACCACAATGACCGGCATGCTGGAGCGCGCCGCCCTAAGATGAGCCATCGTGTCGAACAGTTTGTAACCGGGGCGGTCGCTTATAAGCACCACGTCAATGTCGTTCTGAGCCGCGACCTCTGCGAGCGAAGCGGAAACCAGTTCGAGGTCTGACTCCTCTTCTAAGAGCGCGCGAAAACCTACTAGCCGAAGGGGATCGCTATCGACCACCGCAACCCGGATCACCGCCTTCGTGGATGTCACAACCTTCATTGACCGCCTCCTGATTCGCAGTCATATTCTGCAATTTTCAGTCCTTCTTACTCAGGCGCGGAAGTTACTACAGATTATTTTCTGTGCAGGCGGTGGGCAGAGTATGTAAGCTCAATCATTTTCGCAGTTGATTCATGAGTGCGCACATAACATCTGGTTATTGGCGGGTCAACGCTCCAGAAACCATTACTAACTTTTACGCGACCTTCACCCCATCCGGATCAAAGCTAGCGACATTTGACCCAGCGTAGTGTGAAACCACACTGCAAGTGTGTTTCTCCGTCGATTCCAAAATGCGGACAATCTTCTTGGGGCAAAAACCGCCCTTTCTCGTCTCCCTGCTCTCAGTATCTGGGCTTCAATGCACACCTTGTCAACTTGACAAAATCCAGCCTCGCAGACCCTGCAAAACATGGAAAGCGATGTAACCTCGAGCGCGTAAGTCCATTATTCCCCGATACTTCGCTGTAAGTGCCTCATTCCAAAGCGCGATCCACCAATCCCCGCTAACCCCAGCCTTTTCACAGGCCAAGAAAGCTGGAATCATTACCACACAGTAAACATCCCGCTCAAAGAAAACCCCCGGTTTGCCCCATTTCACAACCACCCCAAAACCGGATTTATTTTCGCCCGTTTTGTTCGTATTTCATTCGCTAATGTAATGACGCTAATGTACGTACAACACCATATGCATAGTGTTCCATGTGGAACGCTCCAGAAATCCCATTCTTCATGTTTTCGGGTCTTCGTCAACGAGATCTCGCAGCGGCCCCAGCCAGGGTTCATAGCGTCGCCAGCGCGCCACCGAACTGCGGTATATCTTCTGCCGTGTCTGCCACTTACTGGGAGTCTTCACCGCCCGCGGGTTCGTTTCCGGCCGAAGGCATGCCTCATCCCACGCCAGCCCGCAAGCCGCCATCATCCGCCGGATGACCGGTTCGGGCGCGCTCGTCAGCTCCTCGTAATCGACCTCCAGGAAACGATCCGCCGGCAGCACCCTCCGCCAGTGGTCCGTAAGTCGTTTATAACTATGGAAATACGAGACAAGCTCGGCGCCCCCGGTGGGGAACGCCAAGCTCGGATGAAAATGAGTTTGATGGATCGAAAGCGCCGTGTCGACCGCCGCGCGCCGGCAGTGAATAATGACAGCTCGTGGAAATGCCAGGTGAATCAGCCCCGCCCATAGGAAATTAAACGGCATCTTGTCCGTCACCCGCGCCGCTTTCGGCGCGATCCCCCGCAGCACGCCCAGATAGTCAGCCGCCGCCTTGGCCAGAAACTCCCCATCAACGAAGTCATTACCCTGCAACTCTTTAGCGATAAAAGGCGGCTGACCCGCGCCCCCGCGGTGCCACATCGCGCCGCGCTCGTTCCAGAAATTCAACTCCCCCCCAGCCTCCACTTCCGGATGCATGGAGATGATCTGTTCGACCAGAGTTGTCCCCGACCGCGGCATCCCGGTGATCAGCACCGGCGTCGCATCGCGGCTGCCGAGTTCGGACGCCCGCCCCATCAGTTCCGGCTTGCAGCGGTCCATCAAACGCTCGACCTCCACCGAGAACGCGGCCGAGTCGAACGAGCCAGCGCCCCTGCGCACCGCATCCGCTGCGTCGAAATGCCTCATAGCAAAGGAGTAATCTCCCAAATCGTCGGCCGCTTTGCCGATTGCCAGGTGCAGGCGGTGCCGTTGCGCCGTTTCCAGCTCGGGCATGGCCAGGGCGGCTTCCATCCGCTGCAGCAGGCAATCGTCATCCGTTGTAACGCGGCGACAGCGGACCAGATCGTAGTAGCTTCCCGCCAGCAGCGGTGCGATCGCGATTGCGCGTTCGAAACATTCGCGGGCCTCATCGAAACGGCCGAACTCAGAAAGCAGATTGCCCAGCAGATCATGCGCGATGGCGTTCGCCGGATCGTGCGCCAGCGTCTTTCGCAGTACCTGTTCGGCTTCCTGATTGCGATCCTCCGCCAGCAGCGCCCGCGCCTTGCCCAGGAGGCCGAAGCTGGTCTTGCCCCCTGTGGCCGCCGCGCGGCGGAAACAGCCGATAGCCTCATTTCGATGGCCCAAGGTGTAGACGAGGGCGCCGGCGCGGAACCACGCCTCGGTCAGCGACGGGAGCAGTTGGGTCGCCCGGTCGTACGCAACAATCGCTGCGCCGATGTCGCCCTGCTTCTCCAAGGCGATCCCCAGGCGGAAAAAAGCATCGGTATAGCGGGGGTTGCGGACGACCGCCTGCTGCAAAGCAGCGATGGCATCCGGTATGTCACCGACCTCGAGACAGGCAAGTCCGAGGTCGTGCTGGATAATGGGATCGGACGGCCGCAGACGCGCCGCATCGCGCAACGGCGCGATCGCATCGGCTGGTCGACCGGCCCCGAGCAGTTGAGTCGCTAATCCGAGCAGAGCCGCCACTTGCTGCGGCTTGGCTCGGTTCGAGGACTGAGACATGGCGAGAAACTAAAGTGGAAGCTGTAGTGAGGTCGCAAGATTCACGGCCGCAAATTCTCAACCGACCACGATCCGATAACCAGGACAATTTTGCCACTGGCCATTTTGCATCCCATCCAATGAATTCCTGCCACCAGACTGATATCCAATTTCGAACCATCGCGTCGGCACATGGACACCTCCGAAACGTCTGGGGATACGATTCATCCGGGAAGCTTCGACTAGGGCACAAGCAGTTCCGTCAGGCGATGTGTCAGCACAAGCGCTGCACCGTAGTTGCCAGCGATGCCGACGAAAATTGCGAACAGAAGGAGAATGCTCCAGGAACCAGAGGCTTGGGAACACTGGCCAGCCGTGCGCCACTGGAGCAATCGCCTCACGCGCGAGTCGATCGAACACGAGCCTCCGACCAGTCCAGTCGCGAGCAGAGGCCTGGGCCATTGCTGAGAAGATCTGGAGAGTTTGATCAACGCCGCCGCGAGATCCAGGGCTTCCTGACGATTTGCCACCGCCGCTTCGTCTGCGGCCAGTTCGGCCGACTCCTGCCATGCACTCTCGATGCCGCTCATTCCAGGAAAAGGTGTCGCACTGACCATAGCCTTCTTCAGATTGTCCCAGGACCGCGCGTGCGCAAGTTCGTGCCGGACTGCTACTCGTAACTCATCCTCAGTGAGGACTGCGGTCGCCAAGTCGGAAATCATCACCCTTGGTTTCCAGGAACCAGCAAGGATCAGTGCGGGTGCGCCCTCCGAAGCTCTGAGTCTGGGCAGCCGGTTATCAGCTCCGGCAGTTGGCGCGCCCCTCGACCACCGAGCGACAGCGCGGGTCGTTCGCGCTTGAACTTTCAGCAAGCGGAACAACCCGGCGCCAAGGATGAGCAGTGAACACAGGGCAAGAATGAACGTTGCGGTGTCCTCGTCGGGCGATCTCCTCTCCAGCAGCCAAAACGAGGGAAACGTGAAGAATACGGTGACCATGGCGGAGACAGCGAAGGGAAAAATCCGCAACCCGAACAATAGACTGGCGGATTTCGCGGCAGTCGACAGGGCAATATTTTTCGCACCACGCCATGCGAACACGACCAGCAAAGACAGGGGGCAGTACACGGTGACGAAGAAGGCAAGGGAGACAACGATGCCTCGCGCCGCGAATATCACTCCGGTTCTCCCTTCTTCAATTGCGCGCGCTGACGCTCCACGAGCGACTGCAGCTCTTCGAGTAGCTTGACGTCCTGCGTGCTAACCGCCTCTACCAAGTAGGAAAGGTGCAGTGAAGCATACTCCGAGTTCAAGATCTGCTGAATGCCGTTTTCGGCAGTTAAGCGCTCCAGTTCTTTCGGGGTATATCGCGCCGAATAGCGAAACGCCCGTCCGTCAGGGACACGGTCGAGGAGCCCTTTTTTGAAGAGGCGGTCCATGGTCGTCATGATGGTGGGATACGTTTGCCAGATCGTGCCATCCTCGCGCACCTCGCGAACAGTGGCAGTCCCCCGCATCCACACAGCCTGGAGCACTTTTCTCTCCAGCGGTCCAAGCTGCGCCGCAGTCGTAAAGGTAGGGAAAAACCGATCAGGAGTGTTCATTGTCGATTTTGAACCCAATCGTTAAGCATCCGCACAGGAGAACTTTAGAGTTGTAGACTCGAAGAGTCAATCCGCCCGCCCGCGAATTCACCATGCCTTAACAATGAAGCAGCGCAGAAATCCGGCCTGTTACGCCGGCGGATAAAGCCATTCCAGGCTCGCCCCGACTGCTGGCATGCCGCGGTCGACATGCGAAACGCTTTCTCCCGTTAAACAGGTGCGGCCCGCTAATGGCCAGTCCCGGAGAGGGCGACCGTGCTCTGGCCTGCTGCCATGTTGTCGCTCACCGTCAAAGTGCCCGTCCTCGCGCCCTTCACGTTGGGAGAGAATGTAACCCAGATCGTACAATCCACAGTCGACGCGAGCACCTGGGGACAGTTGTTGACCTGCGAAAATTCGCTGGAGTTCGTCCCTGTAATGGCAATGTTGCTGATGATCAATGGTGTCAATCCGGAATTGGTCAGGACCACAGGCACGTTGGTATTGCTGCCCACGGCCTTGCTCCCGAAGGCTACCGAAGCCGGGTTGAATTGGGCGAATGGATCGATCACGATGGCGCTCAGACTGATTTGCTGCGGGCTGCCCGGCGAATTATCCGTGATGTTCAACGTGGCCGTCTGTGTGTTCACGTTGTCAGCGAGGAATGTAACGGCAATTGTGCAACTCGCATTGGGCGCTAAATCCGCTGGGCAGTTGTTAACGAAAGTGTAGGCAGCAGCGTCTGCGGTGCCCGGTGTAATACCGACATCGGTGATGTTGACCGTGAATGTATTGAGGTTGGTGACGTTCACATTGACGGTTGTCGAACTGTTGAGATACACGGTGTAGAAGTTCACGCTGGAGGGCGTGAAAGCGAGTCCGGTAACGTTGAGCACGAAGGGTTGCGTGTTAGTGGTGACGACATTAGCGGCGGCGAAGACGATGTTATAGTTGCCAGCCGCGACGGGGCTCCCCGCGAGCGTGCCGGTACCGTTTCCGTTGTCGACGAAAGTCACCCCGGCCGGCAGCCCGCCAATCTCGCTCAGGCTTGGAGTGGGGAATCCAGTTGTCATCACGATAAAGGTATTGGCAACCCCGTAGGTGAAGGCTGCGCTGCTCGCGCTTGTGAAGACTGGCGCCTGGCCCAGGATTATTGTAAACATTTGGCTGGCCGGCGAACCGATGCCGTTCTGCGCGCTGAACGTGATGGGGAAATTACCTCCGACAAAAACCGCGGGAGTACCACTCAGAGTGCCGGTGCCATCCCCATTGTCAACGAACGTGAGCCCGTTCGGCAGTTGGCCCATCTCCGTGATGCTGGAAATCGGGTAGCCAGTGGTCGTCACGGTAAACGAACCAGGTTGTCCGATGGCGAAGCCTGCGTAGCTGAGACTGGTGATCGCGGGAGGCTGGTCTACGATCAGCGTAAAGCTTTGCGTTGCATTCGGCGGGACGTTGTTGCTGGCCGTAATCGTGAAGGTGTAAACGCCTCCTGTACCCGCTGCTGGCGTGCCGCTGAGCAATCCATTCGAACTGAGCGTGACGCCACTCGGCAAAGCGCCCGTCTCGCTGAAGGTGGGAGCCGGGTACCCGGTCGCTGTCACATTAAAGGAGCCCGGAATACCAGTCGTGAAGGTCGTGCTGTTCGCGCTGGTGATCGCTGGAGGTTGATCCACGATCAGGGTGAAGTTCTGCGTTCCCGCAGGCTCAATCGTGTTATCGGCACTGATAGTGATGGAGTACGTTCCACCCGTCCCCGCCGCAGGTGTGCCGCTGAGCACACCGGCCGTGGTGAAGGTCACACCGTTAGGCAGGGCGCCCGTCTCGCTGAACGTGAACGTAGCCGGATATCCCGAGGCCGTTACAGAAAATGAACCCGACTTGCCGGTCGTGAAGGTCGTGCTGTTCGCGCTCGTGATAGACGGAGATTGGTCCACGGTCAGCGTGAAAGCTTGCGTGGCGTTGGGCGCGATGCTGTTGTTGGCCGTGATTGTGAAGGTATAAACCCCGCCGGTGGTCACTCCTGGTGTGCCGCTCAGCAGTCCGCTCGAACTGAGCGTGACCCCGCTCGGCAAAGCACCCTTTTCGCTAAAGCTCGATGCTGGGAAACCAGATGCCATCACCGCAAAAGACCCCATCGTGCCGGTCGTGAAGGTCGTGCTGTTTGCACTTGTGATGGAGGGAGCTTCGTCCACCGTGAGCGTAAAGTTTTGCGTTGCGTTCGGTAGGACGCCGTTATTAGCGGTGATCTGAATCGGGTAAGTGCCGCCCGTGGTGGCAACCGGAGTGCCGGTTAGGGTCCCGGTGCCATCCTCGTTGTCGGTGAAAGTCACTCCGCTCGGGAGATTGCCAGATTCCGACAATGCAGAGGTCGGGTAGCCCGACGTTTTTACCGTGAAAGTCCCGAGCGTTCCGACAATGAAAGTGGTTTTCTTCGCAGTGGAGATGGCGGGTGCCTGGTCTACGATAAGCGTGAACGACTGTGTTCCCTTGGGCGTGGTGCCGTTGGCAACGGTAATCGTGATGGGATACGTGCCGCCTTTTCCAGCCGCCGGGGTGCCGCTGAGTAACCCGCTCGGACTAAGAGTTACGCCGTTCGGCAAGGTTCCGGTTTCGGTGAACGTAAATGTGGTGGGGTAACCGGCAGCGGTCAGTTGAAACGAACCCATCGTCCCGACCGTGAAGGTCGCGCTGTTGGCGCTGGTTACTGAAGGTGGCTGATTTACGGTAAGGGTGAACGCTTGCAGCGAATCGGGCGAGATGCCATTGGTCGCATCGATCATGATGGCGTAAACGCCGCCCGTGCCCGCTGCCGGCGTGCCACTAAGGGAACCGGAGGAACTGAGCGTCACCCCGTTGGGCAGAGCTCCTGTTTCGGCGAAAGTCGATGCTGGATAGCCGGAGGCTGTGACCGTAAACGAACCGCTGCTTCCCGTTTTGAATGTTGCGACGCTCGCGCTGGTGATGGTCGGGGGCTCATCCACGGTAAGAATGAAATTTTGGGTTGCGTTTTGCCCGATGCTGTTATTGGCCGTGATCGTGAACGGGTAGGTGCCTCCCGTAGTTGGGACGGGCATGCCCATGATCGTGGCCGTACCATCGCCGTTGTCGTTGAAGGTGACTTCAGATGGGAGACTCCCAGTTTCAGACAGGGCAGGATGTGGGTAGCCAGACGTCATCACGATGAACGTGCCGCTCTGTCCCACCGTAAAAGTCGCCCTCCGAGCGGTGGTGAAACCGGGAGCCTCGTCTACCGTCAGCGTGAATAGCTGCTTCGCATTGGGGGTCACAGCGCTCTTGGCGTTGATGTTGAAGGTCCAGACGCCGCCTTGTCCCGTCGTAGGAGTTCCGCCGAGCGTACCCGACCCGCCGCCATTATCGGTGAGAGATACGCCGTTGGGCAGACCAGTATTACCCACTCCCGTAGTCGTAGAGAGCGCCGGAGCCGGATAGCCGGTTGTGGTGACGGGGAACGAGCCATTCGTGCCCACGATGAAAGTAGTGTTGGGCTGGCTCGTGATTTGTGGAGGCTGATCCACGATCAGTGTGAAGGCTTGCGTGGAATTTGGCGAGACGCTGTTGCCAGCGGTGATCGTGATGGGGTACGACGCGCCCGTGCCCGCCGCCGGGGTGCCACTCAGGGTGCCACCCGTGGTCAAGGTCACACCATTCGGCAGAGAACCAGTTTCTGAGAATGTTGGGGCCGGGTAGCCCACCGGCGACGTCGTCACTTGAAACGTGCCCAGCGTGCTGACCGCGAAGGTGGTCGTGTTCGCGCTATTGATCGTAGGGGGCTCGTCGACGGTCAGCGTGAAGGTTTGCGTCGCGCTGTTGTAGCCGTTGCTGCTGGCGGTAAGGGTGATGGTGTAAGCGTCCCCTGTGCCGGGAATCGGCGTTCCGCTGAGCGTTCCGCTGCCGCCGCCGTTGTCGGTGAAAGTGACACCATTGGGTAGGGCGCCATTCACGGACAAGCCTGGGCTCGGAGAGCCCGTGACCGTGACGGCGAAAGTGCTCCCCTGGTTCACTGTGAAGGTCGTATTGTTAGGGCTCGTGAAGGCCCAGGGCGTGAAGTCAAAAAAGTAAGCGGCGCCTTGGGACGACTTCTTGCCGGGAGATCCGATGACGGCCGAGGTTCCGTTTACGGACACAGACGTACCGAATACCGCATTAGTCGCCGCGTCAGAAGCCACCAGGTCGGTAGCTTGCTGAGTCCAGGTGGCTCCGGAGCCAGTGAACTCGTATGCGGCTCCCTTGCCATGTCCGGGCGCGCCGATAACAGCCGCGGTGCCACTCAACGAGACGGATGTGCCGAACGTGTCGTTATTCGCGGCATCACTGGCTGTGAGAGTCGTCTGCTGCGTCCATGTGCTTCCCGTTGCGTTGGCCGTCGAGACGTAAACGATACCTTTGCCACTGCTGTGTTGGGGAGCGCCGATGACGGCGGTGGGCGTGCCTGACACGATATCCAGGGAAACAGAAGAGCCGAAATTGTCGCTAGCGGCGGGAGTTTTTGCCACTAATTCGGTCTGCTGGGTCCACGCGCTTCCGGAACGGATGAAGGGATAGACAACTCCCTGGTTGGTCTTGGTGGCCGTTTTTTTCGGGGCGCCGATGAGCGCGATGTTGCCGCTGAGGGTGACAGAAGATCCGAAATTGTCGCCGAGCGCGCCATCGGAGGCCTTCAGCTCTTGCTGCAGCAGCCACGAGGTTCCAGACTGCACAAAAACATAAGCCGAGCCTTGGCCAGTATTCGAATTGTAGGTTGAATTGTAAGAGCCGATGAGGGCGGTGGTCCCGTTGACTGCCACGGAGCTTCCGAAATCAAAACCCGACGCGCCATCCGAAGCGGTCAGCATAGCCTGCTGGGTCCAGGTTCCGGAGTAAGTAAAAACGTAGGCTGCGCCCGTCGCGGTGTTAGTACCCGGCGCACCCACGACGATCAGAGTTCCGTTGGTTGAAACCGCAGCTCCAAAAAGGTCGCCGGCGGTTGCTGCCGGATCCGTCAGTTCTTGCTGCAGCGACCACGTGCCAGCGGCATAGGTGAATACATAGGCAGCGCCTTGGCTGGAACTGGTGCCGGGCGAACCGATGACAGCTGTTGTTCCGTTTACCGAGACCGACGATCCGAAAAGATCGCCCGCGGTGACGCCCGGGTCGGTGATCTCCTGCTGCTGCACCCACGGGTCGATAGTGATCGGATAAGCGGCCTCGCGCTCGCTAACTAAGAGCTGGATCCGGCCCTCGCGTACCGCCATCCGTCCACTCAACTCCCGTCCCATCGAATCCCAGGCGCGCAAACCGGTATAAAGCAGGACGGCGCGGCCATCCCGTCGGAGTTCAACGTGATCGCCAACGAGAGTCGGCTTCACGTTTCCCGTAACGGCCAGTTCGATCGCAAGCGGTCCGCCATCGGGACGCGCCGGTCGTGCGCTCAAGGTGAAACCCTGTTCCAGTCCCCGCACATCGTTGACGTACCATTCGGTTAGGGGACCTCGCCGATATTCAATTCGCGTTCCTGCGGCATGAACGGAAGCCGGAGCTGGACTCTCGAGCCTGTCGCCGTAGCCGTAGCTCTCCAATCGCAATCCGAAACGACCATCGGGATGCTCAGCGGTCATCGCGCCGTCGTGGAACTCGGCGTTGAACTGGTTCTCCGGATTTCGGAAACCATATCCCGATCCCGCAGGCTTGACCTGGTGCCGGGCCAAGCGGAAAGCGGCCCAGAGACTTGGGTATTGGCCGACGTGTTGGGACTCAACCGCACGATCGGCTAACTGGGCAAACAAGCAACCTGACCCAATCCAGATCAGCGAGGCACAGGCGACAATAAGAGAAGATACTGCCAGACCCGTTCGTTTTCGGAAAGCGACCCAGTTCCTCGTCCGGGATGGGCTGAGCCAGGTCGAGCCGTTGCGCAGCATGTCATGAGGAGAGACGGAAAGCGGTCTAGCCGAAGACGAGACGGTGCCCTCTGTCTGGATAGTCATGCTGAGCCTCCTGGGCGAGTGGGACTGCGCGGCACTGGGAGACATGGTTAACTCCCCCTGCACAAAAGCTTTCAGTCCGCAAATAGAATCGAAAGTTACAACGCGCAACAGAGGATGTCAACGAGTAATTGTCGCACACGGTAATTCGTGCAAAATCTTGCAATTCAATGACAACTTTACAGGATAAGTTGTGCGAAGCAATTAGTTCATATGGGTGGGTGCACGGCGTCCGCTGGCATGTTTGCAGCCTTCCCACTGAGCGACGCGTCCACATTTCCGGTCTCGCCCGGGTTGGCGAATTGCCCCAGGCTTTTTCGAGGCAAGTAGACAAATTAGGATTTCCAACTAGACCTCGGAAGAGCGCACAACACTTCGTCGACTCTTGGGGGATTGCCCGATTAGAGTTATTAAGACTGGGCACACTATCCAGAAACCGGGGCGCGGCCTCGCGAGGCACTGATCGTATTCGATCGCACAGTGCAGCAACTTCCCGGTATCCAAGAGGCTGCCTATCTGCAGGCTTTGACCGAACAGCTCGTTGAGAGCATCCGTCGCATCCGTTACGTGGCATTGCGCACGAGTGCGCGCACTGCATGCCCCTGGCGCATTGCGTCTTCAACGACAAGGCTTCCGATGCTACCTGTGGCACCCACTACCAACAGATTCAACTTACGATTTGTCATTGTGGCTCCTTCTTGTTCGGAGCGGCATTCGCGGCGGTAACTTCATCGATCGCCCGCAGCGCGTTTAAGGTGCGCGGGTACCCTATAAACGGAAGGAGCTGCGTTACGACATCGATCAGACGAGCTCGGTCGTTGCCGACGTTCAGGTTCGCGGCGACATGCCCTTTGACCTGTGGGTCGCATCCACCAAGTGATGCCAGCATGCTAAGAGTGAGCAACTCGCGGGTGCGGATATCGATGCCGTTACGCGTGTAGTTGTCGCCGAAGCAGTTGGCGGATAGAAATCGCTGGATGTGCATCTGGTCTTGCTGTGCATTTGCGTACAGCTTCTCGACCGCCTCGTTGCCGATGATCTGCTTCTGGGCCGCCAGGCCTTTTTCCATACGGTTCTCGGGCGTGGTTGTGGACTGAGGCGGCAGCGGTAGCTCGACACCTCGCTCCTTCAGCACATCATTGGTTGCGTGCAGGAAATCGAACACCTTGGCCATGCCCACATAGGGTACGGACTGGTACAAGATTTCTTTAACCTCGATCTGGGTGAGACCAACATTCAGCGCCGCTCCGAGCATGACACGATATTCGGTTACCGCCTGACACGCGATGATGGCGGCAAGCTGGATCATCAGTCGCGTTTTAGCATCCAGCCTGCTCTCCCGAAGTACCTCATCAAATGCAAAGTTGTCGAACGTCTCGATCAGTTCGGGGTCCGTGACGGCCAGCGTCGAAACATGATTGGGAAATAGTTGTTCGTGGTTCTTGACCGCTCGTTCGTTTGGAGCCATTATCTTTTCCTCTTTGCCTGTTTCTCGAACGCGGATAAAAGTCAA
Organism: uncultured Acidobacteriaceae bacterium; assembly: GCA_963838315.1. Taxonomy (GTDB): domain Bacteria; phylum Acidobacteriota; class Terriglobia; order Terriglobales; family Acidobacteriaceae; genus Acidiflorens. The sequence goes on along the minus strand of CAWIQW010000010.1, from coordinate 228 downwards.
GGATGTTTCGCCAGACCACCGGTTTGTCATCGCAATGCATTCGCCTGATAGTGTGGTTGGGACTGCCAGTTCGACGCCCAGAGAAAATGAGCGTCCGGGCGCTCAGCACTGTCCGGAGCGCCACTCTCTCCCGTCCGGTTCGAGAGCAGAAACGCGCGAAATTGCGGCGATTTCACGCGATTTCAAGAGTACTGCGGCAAGAATTCTCTGCACTTCAGACTGTGTGGC
>CAWIQW010000009.1:0-114196 GCA_963838315.1 uncultured Acidobacteriaceae bacterium | reverse complement strand
GTATTGCTCGCCCAGGGCGCGGTTCTGCGCGGCGGACTTCCCGGCTGCTCTCGTATGTGCGCTCGCAGGACCCGTCGGCGGCTGGCCTCGGGACGCCGCGCCACTCGATTTGGACGCGGGATTTGGGTCTTCGGGCTTGCCGGTCACGGGCTCGGCCGGGCTTTCTGGATTTCTGCGGCGGGGAGTCTGCCCACTCGCCATGTCGCAGCACCTCCGCTTCTTGGATGCGCCCGAAAAGTCTCCGCCAGCGGTGACAGGTGGCAATGGGACGATGGTCACAAGAGGGGCTAGGTCATCGTCGGAACGGGGCTGTGTAGTGCGGATGAGTTGGTGTCCGGAGGCCGTCGACCGGCCAGAGTCGGCGTGCCGAGCGGCCCGATCCCGGCCTGCGTCCGCGCCCATCCGGCCGACGCGTCCGCGATGGCGCGGCGATGGCGCCGCTCAGGCCGCCTACCGCCGGACTCGACGGTCATGCCGAGCCCGGACCGGCGACGCCCGCCGAAACCGTCAGCCGCCGGGCGAGGCGCTGGGAGCGATGCCGTGGCTCGGCCGGACGGACGGGCCGGCGCTCGGCAACGACAATTCGCTCAAGAGTGGGACAGTTGCCGATTCACGTGGGGCGTACCTGCGATTCACATGGCGTACATTAGGGATCCTGAGCGCGATGAATCGGGTAACTGGGCACGAATTAAAAGGGAGTGGGGAACTACATGGGATGATCGTATCAAAGAAATGCTGTTAGCATTTGCGCGCGTCATAAATGGAGCAAACTTGGTCTGCGTTGGGAATACCGTTGATGCCATCCATTATGAAAATATGCCGGAAACCGACTACAAGAGAAACATGCGAGACCCGCTTTATCTGTCGTTTTACAACATGATCAGGAATGCGATAGATAAACTCGACGCTCTGCACACAATGCATACTCTCAGCGTAGTCATTGACGACGATCAGCAATCGTCCGAGAACTACTACAGTCTCCTGAGTGCGATGCGGCAGGCTTTCCCTAGAGAGATTAGTGATCGAATTTCAGAACTAGCATTTGCTAATGATGTCGCTTATCCAGGTCTGCAGGCGGCAGATATGATTTCCTACGAATCACGCAATCTCATGATTATGAAGAAGCACGACCCTACTGCCGCTCCGACCAAAATTTATGCGCTTATGACTAAGAATGGCCTCCACCAGCCGACGTTATTCACGCCAGAATTTTTGGATATTCTCAATAAGGACAAAGATTATGTCTGAAAGCGAAGCTGAGAAATTTGATGCCGTTGTGCGGACATTGCTCTCTGTCTCGCATGAGGAAATCCAGAAGCGAGATAAAGAATGGCACAGAAAACGAGCGCAGAAAAAGCGGGCTAAGACTTCGCCCGCTTCCCGCGCTTCAAAGACCAAGGCTTAGTTGAGCGAGGCGGCTCCCGCCTTGCCAGTTAGCTCGGCAAAAGTAAGGCGCTTTCCGACCAACTGGGATGCGACCAAATTGAATCGGCCAGCATCGTCAAGGTCTTTGCGATTGTTGAAACGGAACATCTGTTCGTCAAGGTAGCGGAAAAGATGAAACGGTTCGACCGAAACGTAGGTGCCATGCAATCCGCGCTTTACGAGACTCCAGAAGTTCTCAATTGTGTTGGTATGTACGCGGCCATCTACGTATTCAATCGCATGGTCGATGATCTGGTGCGTGTAATCCTCATCAAGGCCAGTGTAGGCTTTAAGCGCGTCAGTGTAGAGCGCAGCGCCTGCTTTGACCTGTTCACGAACCAGCGGTTGCAGGTTATGCTTGCGCCGCTTATCAACGATCTGCGTGCGAACCTTTCCGCCGCGTTCCATGAATCCGACCACTACAGACTTGTCATCGTCAATACGCCCAGTCATGCGGGCCTTGCGGCTCTTGTGCATGTTTCGCGCTTTCCCGCCGATGAAAGTTTCGTCCACTTCTACTTCGCCCCCGAGTTTGGAGCCAAAGAAATCGTCCTGCATTGCGAGCCGGATGCGATGCAGCATGAACCATGCCGACTTCTGGGTAACCTTCACGTCCCGCGCAATCTCGTAACTGCTGATTCCGTTTTTGCAATTGGTAATCAGCCAAGTTGCGGTGAGCCACTTGTCCAGGGGGATCGCGGAATCCTCCATGACGGTCCCGACCTTGATGGAGAACTGGCGCTTGGAATGATGGGAACTGCATTGCCAAATGCGTCGGTCGGATTGAAATTTCACCTTGTCCGAGCCGCAAGTTGGGCAAAGAACGCGACCATTTTCCCAGCGCCGTATCGCCAAGTAATCAATGCAGTTATCAGGATTCGAGAAGTATACGATTGCTTCTTGCAGGCTCTTCGGTTCGCGCATGGCCGCTTTCTCCATGCCCAAACTGTAGCAATTTATTGTGGATGAGTCAAGTAATTTATTGCCTTTATTGATACGTATAGTCTTGCGCATACATTGGCGAAGAAAACACGAACAAAACCGACGAAAATAAACCTGATTTTTGAGCGGTTGTGAAATGGGGCGAATCGGGGGATTCCCGTGGTCGGGATGTTTACTGTCTGGTTATCCTCTGGTCGCTCCGAACTTCGCTTGATCTATGAAAATGCGGGGGTTGGTTCGGATGCGCGGTTCGCGCCTTTGAAATGAGATACTTACAGCGAAGTGCCCGGAAGTAAAGGACTTGTGCGTCCCAGGTTGCCTGATTTTCCCTGTTGTCTGCGGTGTCTGGGGCCGGATTTTGTCAACTTGACACGTCGTGTTATATAAATCGACGTTTGGGAAAGAGCAACTCGACGCAAAATAGGATCGCGCTCCACGAGCGGGTCAGGGTCACCGGTGAACCTCGCCTCTTCGCCCTCAAGTTCCAAAAGAGACCCTTCGGTCGTGGGTCGGTCGCTAGCTCTTATGGACGACCTCGAACGAATACCCATCCGGGTCGAGGACATCTGCGGCGTAGTATCCGGGATAGTATTCGACTCGCGAGCGGGGTGAGATGTTATCTTTGGCTCCGGCAGCGATTGCCGCTTTGTAGAACTCGTCGACTTTGTCATTACCCTCCGCCCGGAATCCCCAGTGAATTGCGCTGGGATCAGGATTACCTTGTTTGAGCCAGAAGCAAGCTCTCTTGCCATCGCCAAATCCCCATAAATCGGGATGACCATTTTCCCCCTTGTACGGCAGGAAGAATCTGATATTGAGAGGCGCCAAGGCAGCTTCATAGAAGGCCAGCGAGCGTTGGACGTCGCTGACAGTCAAGATGATGTGGTCGATCATTCTTCTATCCTAATAGCGATGCCAACGCCTGGTCGCGCAGTCATTAAAGGAGTGTCCTAATTCGGTTTTTTCGCCACAGAGTCACAGAGACACAGCGAAACCAACCGCATGATCGTAGTAACACTTCTGCCAAAAGGGTGAAACCGGCGCCGCCAACCGGACGACGGAAATCTTCAGCGCCTGAATAGATTTCCGCAGCATCTCCACATCCGGCTCCGACACCAGAAGGTGGACGTGTTCCGGCATCGCAACATATCCATATACGCGGAAGCGGTAGTTGGTCCGGGTACGCTCGAGCGAGGAGAGAAAGATGTCGCGCAGACGTTTTATGCGCCGGGCTATTTTCGGTCGCCCCTCCCGGGGCTTCATTTCCTTGACACCTCATCTCCCCGCGCTGGGCCGTGCGGGCCCACATCTGCCAAAACCGGGCGGATGTGAGGCACAGTCGGGGTGGAAGCGGATATGGCAACCAGCCACACGGCAAATGGACCGTGTCTTTCTAGCATGTCCGAAAAGGTCGGAATAAAGTCATTTCGGTCATTGGCAAATTCCGCTACAGTTGTGGAATGAGACGCAATCGTCACGCGCCAGCAAGGCGGATCGGCTTTTTGCTCTTCGAGGGGATCACGGCGCTGGATGTGGCCGGCCCCATGGAAGCGTTCGCATTGGCGCGCGTTCCGAGCGGTGATCTGAGCCTCAGCAGCGGCTACGATCTGGTCACCATTGGCTTGACCCGGAAACCTGTTGTGGCGGAATCGGGCTTGATTCTGAAACCCCGAACCACCCTGGCTGAGTGTCCCCGGCTGGACACCCTCATCGTTCCCGGGGGCCGGGGTTTGCGGCAGGCACGGACGAACCGAATCGTCGCGAACTGGATCAGGAGCCGAGCCACGACCACGCGCAGGATCGCATCCGTGTGCACGGGAATCTACGGCCTCGCTCCGACCGGGCTGCTGGACGGCAAGAAAGTCACAACCCACTGGCGGTTTGCGGACGAGTTCGCGCGCAAGTTTCCCGCGCTACAGATGGATGCGAATGCGCTCTTCCTCAACGACGGACAGGTTTACACGTCTGCCGGCATCACGGCTGGAATCGATCTATGCCTGGCGCTGATCGAGGAGGACTTTGGACGATCCGTGGCCCTCACGGCGGCGCGGGAGCTGGTCGTATTCATGAAACGCCCTGGCGGGCAGGAGCAGTACTCGGAGCCGCTGCAGTTTCAGGTAGAGTCCGCGGATGGCACAGCGGAGGTCGCAGCTTACATTCGATCGCATCTGAGCCGAGATCTTTCCGTGGACGTTCTGGCACACTTTGCTCATCTTTCCTACCGTCAGTTCAGCCGAAGATTCAAGGCCGCTTTCCATAGTTCTCCTGCGGCCTACGTCGAGGCTGTGAGACTGGACGAGGCGCGCACGCGGCTCTGTGAGACCCGCTGCAATATCGATCAACTGGCCGCGTCCGTCGGATTCGGCAGCGACGACGCTTTTCGACGTGCGTTCGAAAGACGGTTTGGCGTGTCGCCAACCCACTACCGCACCCGCTTTGGAATTCAGCAGGCTAGAACGAGATAAGCGGGCACGATGAAAAATCAAAAGGAGGCAGAATATGCCGCAGCACTTCCACCCGATGAGCAATGCGCTAGAGACAACTTTCCTGGCGCTCCAGATTTTTGTTGTTGTCTTTCTTTTGCTGCACGACTGGGTTCCGCTCGGGCGGCTGAACAACCTTGTTGCGATACGCGGAGAGGGCTCTCGCCTGCATAGCCTGTTGGTGGGCCTGATCGGTGGTGTGCCCGCAGCCATCGGTGCTTTTTACTGTTCGAAGTATTTCGGCCAACCTTACCCGCACTGGCTGGAGATGCTTCTCTGGATCACCTATATCCTGCTCTTTGCGGGACTGCTCCGGGCGTGGTGGATACCCTACCTGGTTCTACCGGACACGCGACGTGCCGCACGCTACCAAATTATTTTCGCCAACACGCATTCGTTCCTGCCAAAACGCAATGGAATCGCTCCGGACACGCTCCACACCGTATTTCACATGGCCGTTGTCGCCACATTGATCATTGTTGTTATGAGGTGATCGGATCACGATGCCAAGCTTAGGGCACGGGCGTTACTGCATCGGCTGCAGGCGCGGAAATGCGCTGACAAGGGCGAAGGCGGATGGCCCAGGGTTAATGCAGGCGATCGGGCACCCGCATTTGACTTGGGTACGCGGCCCTCGACCTTAAAGTAGTGTCCTAATTGATTTTCACCTCAGAGTCACAGAGACACCGAGAAACAGAGAAACCAACCGCATGGAGTGGACCCGTGGGCTGAGACAAGCAGTTGAATCACCGTTTCCCTGTTGCCCAATCTTGCGCTCCAGTTCGGCCACCGGGTCCGGCTCGGCCAGTGGCTGTCCCTTGCCGGCAAAGGCACGCTCGCCAAACTGCTCCCGCTCGCGGCACCAGCAGTACAGCTCGGTCGGCTTGACCTCCAACGCAACTGACAACTCTCTAACCGACTACCCCGCCTGAATGCGGCGAACCGCCTCCAGCTTGAACTCCTTGGAAAACTTCCTCCGATAGATCATCCCAGTTCCCCTTCCCTGAATTTTATGGGTTAACTGGTTGTCTCATTTTCGGGGTCCACTCCAAAACTGGGCGGATGTGGGCCACCAGGCCACACGGCTGGGGAATCCCCCCTTGCGCAACGAACGCGCAAGGATGGGGCAGCCTCAGTCACGTGATGGGCGCCACCCAAGGGAAGTCAGAATCCCTACGCTCAGTCCGGCATTGCCTCAGTCAGGCATTGGCTCGGCTAGGCATTGCCTCGCTCAACTCTCACAGCTTGATGTGACTTGCCGCACTGCCTTTGCGCCCTACAGAGGCAGAGGATGAAGAGTAATCGCTCATTGGGGGTATCGGCATGAAGAAAGTTCTTATTCTGGGAGCCGCCGGGCGGGACTTCCACAATTTCAACGTTGTGTTCCGCGACAATCTAGATTACCACGTGGTGGCGTTTACGGCGGCGCAGATTCCCGATATTGCGGGGCGGAGGTATCCGCGGGAACTTGCGGGGCGGCTGTATCCCGAAGGCATTCCTATTTATGAGGAGAAGGATCTTGAGAAGATCATCTCCGAGGAGCACGTGGATACCGTTGTTTTCTCTTACTCCGATATTTCTTATCTCGCGCTTATGCACCTGGCCTCACGGGTGGTGGCGGCGGGAGCGGATTTCTGGCTGCTGGGGACCGAACATACGCTCATCAAGTCTTCCGTGCCGGTGGTTTCGATTTGCGCCACGCGGACGGGGTGCGGGAAGAGTCCGGTGTCGCGGCTGGTGGCGGCCACGCTGCGGGAGCAGGGGCACAAGCCGGTGGTTATCCGCCACCCTATGCCTTATGGAGATCTGGCGGCGCAGGCGGTGCAACGGTTTGCCACGCTGCGCGATCTCGACGTGCAGCAATGCACGATCGAAGAGCGGGAAGAGTACGAGCCGCATATTCAGCTCGGGACGGTGGTTTATGCGGGCGTGGACTACGAGAAGATTCTGCGGCAGGCGGAGAAGGAGGCAGACGTCATTCTTTGGGATGGCGGGAATAATGACACTCCTTTTTATGCGTCGGACCTGGAGATTGTGGTGGTCGATCCGCATCGGGCGGGACACGAGATGGCGTACTTTCCGGGCGAGGTGAACCTGCGGCGCGCGGATGTGGTGGTCATTAACAAGGTGGATACGGCGGCGCTGCACGATATCGAGACGGTGCGCCAGAACATCAAGCTGGCGAATCCGAAGGCGGCGGTGATCGAGATGGCTTGCCGGGTTTCGGTGCCTTCGCCGGAACTGATCAAAGGCAAGCGCGTGCTGGTGGTGGAGGATGGTCCTACGCTCACGCACGGCGAGATGCCTTACGGGGCGGGCGTAGTGGCGGCGCGGCAGTGTGGCGCGGAGGAACTGGTGGATCCGCGTCCGTTTGCGGTGGGATCGATTCGCGGGACTTACGAGCGGTATGGGCATCTGACCAGCCTGTTGCCGGCCATGGGATACAACGCCATGCAGCGGCACGAACTCGAGGAGACGATCCGGCTGACTCCGTGCGACCTGGTGGTGATTGCCACGCCGATTGACCTGGCGGGGGTGATCAAGATCGAAAAACCGGCGCTGCGGGTGACTTACGAAGTGGAAGAACTTACCAAGCCGGGGCTGGCGGAGCGGCTGGCTTTACTTACTCATCGAGACGAGCACGCGCTGGTTTAGGACGGGACGGGCGGCGATGTCCGTCCTCCAAAGGAGGCCGATCTATGCACGGGAACGATTTTCTTTCGATCAAGGATTTTTCTCCCTCCGAGATGCAATACCTGTTGGTGCTGGGGCGGCAGGTGAAGGCTCATCCTACGACTTACAGCCACGCACTACACGGGCAGACGCTGGCGATGATTTTCGAAAAGCCTTCGCTGCGGACACGGGTCAGCTTCGATGTCGGTATCCAGCAGCTGGGGGGATTCTCTATTTATTTGTCGCCGTCAGAAATCAACCTGGGGAAGCGGGAGTCGGTGTACGACGTGGCGAAGAATCTGGAGCGGATGGTGCAGGGGATTATGATCCGCACGTTCGCGCACGAGATTGTCGATGAGATGGCTGAGTACGCCGGCATTCCGGTAATCAACGGGCTGACGGACTATAGCCATCCGTGCCAGGCGCTGGCCGACTACCTCACGATCTGGGAGGCCAAGGGCGGTATCGATGGCCTGAAGGTTGCGTTTGTCGGCGACGGAAATAATGTGGCGCACTCGCTGATGTTCGCGGGCGCGCAACTGGGAGCACATGTGTGGGTGGCGACGCCTCCGGGATATGAACCGAAGGCGGAGGCGGTGCGGTGGGCCAGCGAGCGCGGGCACGAAACGGGTGGGACTTGCACGGTGACGAACGATCCTCGGGAAGCGGTGCTGGCGGCGGATGTGGTTTACACGGATGCTTGGGCCAGCATGGGTCAGGAAGCGGAGCGGGAGAAACGCGCGAAACTGTTCGCTCCCTACCAGGTGAATAAGGATCTGTTACGGCATGCTCAGCGGGATGCGATTTTTCTGCATTGTCTGCCGGCGCATCGCGGGAACGAGGTTACGGCGGAGGTGATCGACTCCGAGCAGTCTCTGGTGTTTCAGCAGGCTGAGAACCGGTTGCATGCGCAGAAGGCGATCATGCTGGAGTTGATGAAGGGCGAGTTCGTGAAGCTGCCGGGGCTGGTGGAATTGCGGGAGATGGCGCACTTGTAAGACTCAAGACTTATGCAGACTTTGCTGCTGGCGGTGGGCGGGAACTCTCTGATTCGCGCTGGCGAAAAAGGGAGCATGCGGGAGCAGTTGGCGAATGCCCGTCGAACCGCGAGAGAGGTTGTCGGGCTGATCCGGGATGGTTACCGGATCGTGCTTACACATGGGAACGGTCCGCAGGTGGGAGCGGCTTTGCTGAGATCGGAGGCGGGGGCGAGCCAGGTTCCGGGGCTGCCACTGGACGTTTGTGACGCGGCGACGCAGGGGGAGATTGGCTACATTCTTGAGCAGTCGCTGGAGTGCGAATTGCAGGCGGCGGGGATGCGGGTGCCCGTCATCAGCGTGCTTACGCAGAGTGTGATTTCGTTGGACGATCCGGCGATGAAGCATCCGAACAAGCCGGTGGGGCCGTTTTATTCGCGCGAGGAAGCGACGGAGCGAAAGCGGCAACTGGGATGGGAGATCGTGGAGGATGCAGCTCGAGGATACCGGCGGGTGGTGCCGTCTCCGGAGCCGATTGAGATTGTGGAACTGGAGGTGATTCGCGACCTGGTGGAGCGGGGAGTGCTGGTGATTGCCTGCGGAGGAGGCGGGATTCCGATTGCACGCACCGGTGGACAACCTTTTGGCGTGGAGGCAGTGATCGACAAGGACCGGGCTTCGGCGCTGCTGGCGTCGCGGCTGGGAGTAGACTTGTTTGTCATCTCGACCGACACCGATTACGTTTACCTCGATTACAAAAAGCATGCACAGCGGCCACTGCGCGTGGCTTGCGTTTCCGAATTGGAGCGGTACCTGGCAGTGGGACATTTTGCTCCGGGAAGCATGGGACCGAAGATCGAGTCGGTGCTGCGGTTTCTGCGGGAGGGCGGCAAGCAGGCGATCATCGCCTCGGCGGAGAATCTGCGGAGCGCAGTAGCGGGCGGGTTGGGCACACACATGTTCCCCGACGCGACTGAGGTGGGAAACGAGCGGGGCACGCATATCGAACTATCCGCCGGAGGGCACTGACTTATGACGGAGCACGGCATCATCACTCACGCTCCGGACCGGGTGGAATCGCGGTTCGCGGGCACGCCGACGGAGAAACCGAAGCACGTTATCGAGTCGCAGCAATTCACCGTGCCGTTGCTGATGGAGCTGTTCGAGCGTTCGCGCCTGATGGAGCGGGTGGCGGCGCGCGGGGGCACACTGGATTATCAGAATCGCATCATGGCGACGCTGTTCTATGTGGCTTCGACGCGAACGCGGTTCTCGTTCGAGGCGGCGATGTTGCGGCTGGGCGGGCGCGTACTGTCGACGGAACAGGCAGGGGCATTTTCGTCTGAGATCAAAGAGGAGCAGGTTGAGGACTCGATACGGATACTGTCGGGATACAGCGATGTAATCGTGATCCGGCATCACGCGGCGGATGGGGCGAAGCGGGCGGCGCAGGTTTCTTCCGTGCCGGTGATCAATGCGGGCGATGGAAATGGCGGGCAGCATCCGACGCAGGCGCTGCTTGATCTTTACACGATTTACCGCGAGCGGCCGATTAACGGGCTGAGTGTGGCGATTATCGGGGAACTGGATAAGGGGCGGACGGCGCGCTCTCTGGCCTATCTGCTGGCCAAATTCGAACGAGTCAAAATATTCTTCGTGAGTCCTCCGGAACTGCGGATGAAACCCGATATTCTGGAATATCTCGAAGAGCACCGCGTGCGCTATGAGGTGGAATCGGACTTGAACCGGGTGATTGGTGAGGTCGACGTGGTTTACCAGACGCGGATTCGGGTGGAACGGATTCTGGACGGGGATCGCAGCGACCTGCACCGGTTTGTGATCGATTCGGCGCTGCTGCAACGGATGAAGGGGGATGCATTGATTATGCATCCGCTGCCGCGGACGGCGGAGTTGGATAAATCGGTGGATGACGATCCGCGGGCGCTTTATTTCCGGCAGGCCCGGAACGGGCTGTTTGTGCGAATGGCACTGCTGACGATGCTTTTGGAAGGAAACTGAAGTTTGCATGGCGGGATCGACGGCGAGACGCCGTCTGGACAGCCGGCGGGACGCCGGCGCTACAGTCGAAGGACCGGCGCTACACGGCAAAAAAAGGAACTTTTATGACAGTACGGGAGCATGCGTTGCATACTCGGGATTTTGTGGAACTGGAAAATACTTATGGGGCGCACAACTACCATCCTTTGGATGTGGTGATCGAGCGGGCGGATGGGGTGTGGGTCTATGACGTGGAGGGGCGGCGGTACATGGACTGCCTGGCGGCTTATTCGGCTGTGAACCAGGGGCATTGTCATCCGAAGATTCTGCGGACGCTGATGGAGCAGGCGCAGAAGGTGACGCTAACGTCGCGGGCGTTTCGGAACGAGCAGCTCCCGCTGTTGTACCAGGACCTCCATAAATTGACCGGGTTTGACATGGCGCTGCCGATGAACTCCGGGGCGGAGGCGGTGGAGACGGCGCTGAAAACCGCGCGCAAGTGGGGATACAAGGTCAAGGGCATTCCTCACGACAAGGCCGAGATCATTGTTTGCGCCAACAATTTTCATGGGCGGACGATTTCTATTGTGGGGTTCTCGACCGACGAGCAATATCGCGACGGGTTTGGGCCATTTACGCCGGGGTTCAAGGTGATTCCGTTTGGCGATGCCGGGGCTTTGCGGGCGGCGATTACTCCTAATACTTGCGCGTTTCTGGTGGAACCGATTCAGGGCGAGGCGGGGATTGTGATTCCTCCAGCGGGATTTTTAAAGGAAGCGGCGGAGATTTGCCGGCACAATCGCGTGCTTTTGATGGTGGATGAAATTCAGTCGGGACTGGGGCGGACGGGAAAATTGTTTGCTTATATGCACGAGGGGATTGCTCCGGATGTGGTGATTGTCGGGAAGGCGCTGGCGGGCGGGTTTTATCCGGTGTCGGCGGTGCTGGCTTCGAAGGAGATTCTGGGGGTTTACAAACCGGGGGATCATGGGAGCACGTTTGGCGGAAATCCGCTGGGATGCGCGCTGGCACGGACGGCGCTGCGCGTGCTGGTGGAGGAGAAACTGGTGGAACGGTCGGCCGAGCTGGGAGCTTACTTTCTGGGGCTGCTGCAGACTTTGAGTTCTCCTCGTTTGAAAGATATTCGCGGGCGCGGGCTTTGGATTGGCATCGAACTTAATGGGCCCGCGCGTCCTTATTGCGAGGCGCTTAAGGAAGAGGGCATTCTCTGCAAGGAGACGCACGAGCGGGTGATTCGGATTGCTCCGCCGCTGGTGATCACGCGGGAAGAGATTGACTGGGCGTTTCAACGGATTGAGCGGGTGATTCGCGGGGGACGGTAGGGGAGATTTGGCCTTCGAGATTTGATGTGCACCGCCGAGACGCCGAGTGCGCCGAGGAAACCTGGTTGAGCTGGGCTGAATAACTGACAGGATCATCCGGGGCTGGGTGCCGGGATTGTGTTGCGGCTGGGGCAGGATTAAACCGGACGCAAGTCCTGCCGGAGAAACGGCCACCCGGGCCTCAAGTGTGTTGCGTGAGAGGTCAGTCGTCCCTCCGGGACTTTGATCTCGAACTCCTCCTTCCCGGCGCTGAAGCGCCGGGCTATTTTCAGCCGCCCCTCCGGGGCGGGAACTATGGCCATTTTGTCCTCCTCTCCGCGCAGGATTTCGTTCCCACGTTTAATCAAACCGATCTGAGCCAGGATAAGTAAAGTGTCTTCGCCGGGCAGGCCGACTGGCTGCGCACTTCTGCATGTTCCGCTCAGGGTGACTCGCCGATTTGACTTCCCTGCCGTGCATCGCGCACCATTCTGGGTCATCCAATGGGGAGCGCGGGAGTGGGCATGAAGATTGGGATCACTTGTTATCCAACGTACGGCGGCAGCGGGATTGTGGCGACCGAACTGGGGCTGGAACTGGCGCGCCGGGGGCATGAGATCCATTTCATTTCCTACTCGCAGCCGATCCGGCTGACCGGACCGGAACCCAATATTCACTATCACGAGGTCGAGGTCACGCGGTATCCGCTGTTTGAATTTCCTCCGTACGATCTGGCGCTGGCGACGCGGATGGCCGAGGTTTCACAGCTTTACGAGCTGGATCTGCTGCACGTGCACTATGCGATTCCTCATTCGGTGAGCGCGATGCTGGCGAAGCAGATGCTGGCGGCCACGCCTCCGCGGCGGGATCTGCCGTTTGTTACTACCCTGCATGGAACCGACATCACGCTGGTAGGGATAGACCGGTCCTACCTGCCGATCACGCGCTTTTCGATTGAGCAGAGCGATGGGGTTACGGCGGTGTCGCAATATCTGCGCAACCGCACGTTGAATGTCTTCGATATCAAGAATGACATCGAGGTGATTACGAACTTCGTCAACTGCGATGAATATATCCGCAAGCCGGAATGGCTGGCAAAACGCAGCGAGTATGCGGCCGACGAGGAGCGGATCCTGGTGCACCTGTCGAATTTTCGTCCGGTGAAGCGGGTGCTGGACGTGATCGAGATCTTCGACCGCGTGCGGAAGAAAATGCCGGCGCGGCTGCTGCTGATTGGCGACGGGCCGGACCGGTCGCAGGCGGAGTGGCTGGCTGTGCAGAAAGGCATTCACGAGCAGGTATGTTTTCTGGGGAAGCAGGATCAGATCCGGGAGAAGCTGGCGATTGCGGACGTGCTGCTGATGCCTTCGGAGCTGGAATCGTTTGGACTGGCGGCGCTCGAGGGCATGGCCTGCGAAGTGGTGCCTATCGCTACGCGATCGGGCGGCGTGCCGGAAGTGATCGAACACGGCGTAACCGGATTCATGGCGGATGTGGGGGACGTGGAGACGATGGCGCGCTACGCGATTGACCTGCTGAGCGATGAGGCGGCGTTGCGGGCGATGGGGAAACGGGCGCGGGCGATGTGCCAGGAAAAATTCTGCACGACGAGAATTATTCCGCTTTACGAAGATTTTTACCGAAAGGTGCTGGCGAAAGCGTCTCGGTCGTCATCAGTTCTTCAGGGTTCGGCAAAATAGGCAGACGCAGGCGGATCATGGTGCCGCCACCCTCGCGTCCGTCAATCATCATTTTCGCTGCATCTCCGTAGAGAACTTTGAGGCGCTCGGCTACGTTGGCCATACCAATTCCCGCGCCGGCTGTGCCCTCCTGCAGGTTCAGGTGCGGCGAACCCATGCCGACTCCGTCGTCTTCCACTTCGATTATCAGGCGCGATTTGATGAGGCGGCTGCGCAGGATGATGCTGCCGCCTTCCACCTTGGGAGCGAGGCCGTGCTTAATGGAGTTTTCCACCAGCGGTTGCAGGATCATGCTGGGGACCATGGCTTCGAGCGATGCGGGATCGAGTTCCTTGATGACTTTCAGCTTGTCGCGTCCGAAGCGGACCACCTCGATGTCGAGATAGTTGTCGATGAAGGCGACTTCCTCGTGGAGGGGAACGAAAGAATCGGTGCTGTTGAGGAGGCGGCGGAGAATGGTCGCGAGCTTGAGGATCATTTCGCGCGCGGTATCGGGATCGAACCGCACGAGAGATGAAATCGAGTTGAGCGTGTTGAAGAGGAAGTGCGGGTTGATCTGATTCTGGAGCGCGGCCATGCGGGCCTGAAGCAGAAGGCGCTCCTGCTCTTCGAGTTTTAACTCGATGCGAACGTTGTTGAAGATTTTCAGCTCGGTGCCTACGGCCATGATGGCGGTGAGATAGATCGCGCTCTCGACCCAGAGGTTTTCGCTTTCGAGGCTGAAGATGGAGTGAGGGAGATAGGTCCAGATTTCGGTCTGGAGGAAGCGCAGGCCGATGATGGTCACGAAGAAAGTGACTTGCCAGTCGAAGACGCGGGGACGCGGGAGGTTGCGGCGGATCCAGCGGTAGATGCTGAGGTCGATGAAGGGCGAGAACGACCAGATGTCTTCCTGCTCGGGAGCGAAGCGGCGGAGCTGTCCGGCGATGATGCCGGCAAATACGTTGAGCGGGAGGCTCGCCCACTCGCCATGCAGGACGGCGGGAAGAGCTACGAGCGCGCCACCGACGCCTCCAGAGAGGCGGCCGCCGATTACGCCGAGAAGGAGCGCAGTCTCAAGCGAGAGGTCGCCGGAGATGAAACTCTTGACGCTGTAGCGGATCCAGACGCCGAGGGCGATGGGGAAGGACATCCAGAGGGCGAGGTAGATTTTTTGCCTGGTCTCGCGCGGTTCCTGAAAAAGAAGTTTCTTGAATTCCTTGGAGCGGCCGAGGACAGTGGAGACGGTGGCGGCTACGCCCAGCTTGATCAGGAGATGGATTAGGATGAGGCGGGGTTCCAGCATTGGGGCTAGCCGATTGTATCCCTGGCTTGGCGAAGGAGCTGTTCGGCGTTGTGGCCAGAGGGGATTCCGCCCTGGGCGAAATCGCGGCTGCCGCCTCCACGGCCTCCGATGGCGGTGAGGATTTGCTTGAGCAGGGCGCCCATGTCGGCTGCGCCGCCGGGAGATTGCGCGAAGATGAGGCCGGGCGGATCGACGGTGCTGGCTACCAGGACTATGGCGGGGAGTCCCGATTTGGTGGCCTTCTGGGCGAACAATTTGGCGAAGTTGGTGTCGCGATCGGAAAACGATTGCACTACGATGCGGCGTCCGTTGGATTCGGGAACATCTTTCAAGGCGGAGGTGGCCATCGCGCCGGCGAGTTGATCGAGGGCGTCTTCTTTTTCCTTGCGGGAGGCTTTCAGATCGTCGAAAGTTTTGCGGATCTGAACCGGGACATCCCAGATTTGCGCGGAGAATAAGGATGCGGCTTCGGTGAGGGCGGCATAGTCACGGCGCGCCGTGCGAACGGCGCGGTCTCCGCAAACGAACTCTACGCGGATTCCCTGGCGGGTCTTCTCGGTTTTGCGCAGCAGGATGGAGCCGATCTGGCCGGTACCGCTTACGTGGGTGCCACCGCAGGCTGACAAGTCGAAGTCGGCAATCTCGATCAGGCGCAACTCGTCGCGCTCGGCGGGGGAGCTTACGCAAGCCCAACTTTTCGGCTTCGGCGCGCGTCACGTAACGGATGGTTACGGGACGATTCTCGAAGGTGATTTCGTTGGCGCGCTTCTCGGCTCCCACAACCTGCGCCGGACTCACCGATGCGGTGGCGAGATCGATGGAACAGTAGTCGTCTCCCATGTGGAAGGAGACGGTGGGCATCTGGTAAAGCTCGATGAAGGCGGCGGAGAGGACGTGCTGTCCGGTGTGCTGCTGCATGTGATCGCGGCGGCGGGCGGCGTCGATCACGCCATGAACGGCAGAACCGGGCGCTGGCGGCTGCAGCGGAGCTTCCAGATAATGAACTACCCTTCCGTCTTCTGCGTCGGCGACTTCGGTGACGCGGACGCGGGTGTCGCCGAGAGTGATCCAGCCGGTGTCGTGGACCTGTCCGCCGCTGGTGGGGTAGAAGGCGGATTCGCGAAGGATGACGGACGGGCGGTCGCCGGCCGAAACTTCATCCACGATGGAATTGAATTCTAGTAGCGCGGGCTGGTCGTAGTAGATGCGCCTGGTCATCGCGATTGCAGGGGAAAACGAAAAGCCAGGCATCGGCGACCACTGCACACGAAAGAGCCCGTTACCGTTGCTTCCTTCCGGACCTGGCGGGGTTGGCGGGAAAACGTCGCGCGGAACCGATGCCTGACTTTTCAGTTTATCAAGAAAAAGGGAGTGTGGGCCGGTAGGTTTGTCCGGATAATTTCCGCAATTTCTAGTTCGCGTGCTGAACCGAGGGCGAGTCGCCCTCGGGACTGCCGGCGGGGCGCCGGCGCTACCTTCTGACTTCCAGCGGAGCGGCTCGAGCTACTTTCGGTCGCTACTGACGGAATTTCTCTTAGCGGACCACCAGCACTGCTAGCGGACTACGAGGACTTCGCGGATGTTGTCGCGGGCGAGGAAGAACTTGATGGAGGAAAAATCGCGGAAGAGATTTTCGATATGGCGGTTGTTGAAGACGCGCTGCAGGCGCGGGGATTGTTTTTCGTGGGCATGGCCGGGCAGCGCGAACTTGATCTCGTGCATATCGAGCGTGTCGGGCCCGGTGATGTGGTAGCGATAGCAGACGGAATCGGGTCCGGCGTCGCGGGTGTGGAAGAAAGCGAGCAGCAGGCTGCCCGGCTTCATGACCGACCAGAGGCGGTCGATGGTCGGCTTCACGAGACTCTCTTCCATGTAATCAGGCAGGTTCCAACAGAGAACAATGTCGAACTGGCCATTTTCGTAGACGAGATTTTCATCGAGAAATTTCTTGCTGTCGACGCGCGCATTGCCGAACTCGTCTTCGGTGCGCAGGGCGGGATCGAGCGAGGAGCGCAGGAGATCTTCGCTGTAGTTCTTGTGGCCCTTGCCGGTGAAAAACCGGATATTGGTCGCGGAGGTGGCACCCACGTCGAGGACACACAAGCCCTCCTGCGAATTCAGGACCCGGGCAATTTCCGCGACACCGCTGGACCGGCGGCTCAATTTCTGCGGCGGTTCAGAAGCCGCCGTCTGACTCGAAGAGCTCCGAAAAAATTTCATCAAATTGTCTGCTACAGAAGCCATCGAACACTAAAAACAGGTTACAGGATCAGAGCTACAACATTACTTGGAGCATGTTTCCCGCGACTACCCCCAAGAGGCTAACTGAGTTCCTGAAGCTCAGCCGTCGCTCCGGGACTGGAACCCCACGATCCCCGTTCCCGGCGCTGAAAGCGCCGGGCTAATGCCAGTCGCACCTCCGGGGCGGGGACAACAGCTATTTCGTTCCTCCGCGTGGCTGTTTTGTTGCACTGCGTCTGGCAGGATTTCAGTTGTCACATCCACTCTAAAGCCCAACTCATTCAAGACGACTTATGAGGCCACTTGAATTTTCTAGGATGATGCCGTTCCCTTCCCCGATTCTTTCTGAATATCGACCCGGCCTTTCAAGAAGGCACCTTCTTCAATTGCGATGCGCTGGGTGGTGACGTCGCCAGTTACGATTGCGGTTTTACGGAGATCAAGACGATCGGAGGCGGTCATGCTGCCATCGACTTTGCCCTGGACGACGATGCTCTTGGCGTGAACACTGGCCTTGAGTTTGCCGTTTGGCCCAACCGTAAGGCTGTGGTTGCGCAGGTCGATGCTGCCCTCGACTATTCCATCTACATACAGGTCCTCTGACCCGGATACTTCTCCCTTGATTACGACCGACTTGCCGATGTTGGCAAGTTCCTTCGTCTCCGGAGAATCCATCGATTGCCCTCATTTCCTCGCGCACGGATGCATCGCGAATCCAATGATTGTAAATCATTGCGGCGATTGGAGCGGCATCTGGTCGAGGAAAGCAACGTTTGATTTGCTACTATCGTCTAAACCACGTGAAACCGCGCCTCTTCAATACTGGAAACAAGTCGCGTCTTCAGCCTGCGATCTTTTTCGCTTTATTCTTTCTCCTGGTCTTTGTCTTCCTGCCGAATGCCGCAGTTTTTGCGGAGCCCGCGCCGGCTCCGGGACAAGCAACTCCGGCGCAGGTTGATCCAGTGGCGCTGGTGCGCAAAGCGGTGCAGAACGAACTGAAGGCCTCGGGAAGCGACCATTTCATGTTTCGCAGCGTAAAGACTACCGCCAAGGGATCGACTACGAAAATCTATGTCGAGACCAAAGACGCCACGGCCGGGATGGTGATCGCGAACGACGGCAAGCCCTTGACGCCCGAACAACAGCAGGCGGAAGAAGCGCGGCTGCAGCGGTTCGTCAATAATCCCGAGGAATTGCGCAGGAAGCGGGCGCAGGAACATGAAGACGCGGAGCGGAGTAGCCGGATCATGCGCGCGATGCCCGACGCTTTCTTATTTACATACGCGGGCGAGGAAAGAGGAACCCCAGGGATAGGCAGGTTGGGAGATCCGCTGGTGAAAATGACGTTTCGCCCCAATCCCAATTACCAGCCGCCTTCCCATGTGGAAGAAGTGCTGACGGGAATGCAGGGAGAAGTGCTGGTGGACGCTGCCCATTACCGGATTGCGAGCATCGACGGAACGCTGTTCAAGCAGGTTGGCTTTGGATGGGGAATTCTGGGGCGGCTGAATGCTGGGGGACATTTTATTGTTCATCAGGAGGACGTCGCGGACAATTCGTGGGAGATCTCCAGCATGACGGTCAGCTTCACCGGGAAAATTCTGCTGGTGAAGAACCTCTTGATTCAATCGACCGAAGTGTTCAGCGGGTTTAAGCGCGTGTCATCCGACTTGAGTTTTGCCCAAGGGATTGAACTGCTGAAGAAAGAAGAGGGCGCAACGGCGGAGAATGTTTCGGACCGGGCGCGGGCTGCAAAGCCTTGAAGGCAAGCGGCGCGCTTGCCTGGTTGCGACAAATCGGTGCCGCACAAAACACAACCTTTTCAGGGGGCAGTTGAAGGAATTGGGGTCCTTCGACTGCGGGGCGCGCTTACCCCTCCGCTCAGTATGACCTCGCACACACAACACCCAACTGTTACACAGTAGGCAACTCTTGCACAGCCGCCTGTCAGGCCTTGTGTGCTCGCAGGGTTTCTTCACGCACTGTGTATTGCTTTACCTTTTCTTCGCTCACCTGATAGCCGGTGCCGGGCGCATCGCTGATAGCGATCATGCCGTCGGGGCGCACTTCCACTTCGGGCTCGATGATGTCGTGCTTCCAATAGCGCCTGGAGGCGGATACGTCTCCGGGAAGACGGAAACCTTCGAGGGTAGAGAGGGCGATGTTGTGGGCGCGTCCGACGCCGGATTCGAGCATGCCTCCGCACCAGACAGGGACGCCGTGCTGCTGGGCAACATCGTGGACTTTTTTGGCTTCGGTGAAGCCGCCGACGCGGCCGACCTTGATGTTGATGATGCGGCAGGCTCCGACCTCGAGGGCGAAATCGGCGTCGCGGGCATGGCGGATCGATTCGTCGAGACAGATCGCGGTGTCGATCGCTTTCTGAAGGCGGGCGTGAAGATAGATTTCGTCATCCCACAGAGGCTGCTCGATCATCAGGAGTTTGAAGGCGTCAAACTTGCGCAGATGCTCGACCTGGTCGAGAGTGTAGGCGGAATTCGCATCTACACTTAGAAGGATGTCGGACCAGCGCGAACGAATTTTTTCGAGAACGTTGAGATCCCAGCCGGGCTTGACCTTGATCTTGATGCGGCGGTATCCGGTGGCCAGTTCGGTTTCGATTTTCTGCAGGAGTTGATCGGGAGAGTCCTGGATGCCGATGGAAACGCCGCAGGCGATTTCGGGGCGCGAGCCGCCGAGAAGCTTCCAGAGCGGCTTTTGCTGGAGGTGGGCTTCGAGATCCCAGACGGCATTCTCGAGTCCGGCCTTGGCCATGCGATGACCGCGGACTCGTGCGAAGCGGGCGGGACAATCGCGTCCGGCATCGATGGGGGCGCTGAGCAGGGCGGGAGCGAGATAGTGCTTGATAGTGGGCCAGGCGGTCTCGATCCACTCGGGACTGTAGAAGGGGTCTTCGCCGGCGACGCATTCTCCCCAGCCGCGTGCGCCTTCGGACTCAACGGTGACCAGGAGAATGCGGCGACTGTAGACGCGTCCGAAACTCGTTTCAAAAAAATGAACGAGGGGCATTCGAAGTTCGCGAAGAGTGATGGAATCGATTTTCATTGTTGTCGTCATTTTTGTGGTCTTCGTTTTTTATTCGAGCGAAACAATCCGGTTATCTCGAAGCCTCGTCCCAATGACCGAGCAAAAAGCTACCGTCTCCCCGGACGTTGCGTTCGAATCCGAGGATCGATAATCCGTTTGCGAACGCGCTGGTGAACTGCTCGCGATTCTTTTGTTGGATTGCCAGCGCTCGATCGCGAGTGGCCGGGACCGACTTCCAATCGTAGATCTCGGCGGGCACATTGATGCGGGCCTGGACTTCGAAAGCGGACGCTGGGCTTCCCGCGAGGACGCTTTCGACGCGGCGAGATTTCATCCACCATTCGGCTACCAGGCGATCGGAGGGAAGGCCTCCCTGCAAGGGAGATGAGGTCAACCCGTACTGGTTCACGGCGTAGCGGCGGGCGATTGCGCCGAGTTTTTCGATGTTCAGGTACGAATTCTTAATTTCCAGCGGATCGAAGGTCCATTCCATGAGAGCGATTCCGCGGGCGAGAGCGTCGTTGCGCTGGTAGAGCTTTATGCGGCGGCCGAGTCCGGCGTTGCGGTAGCTTCGGCGAACGGCCAGCATCTGCGAGTGGAGGTAGGAATGACCGTGGCGGAATCCGGGGATGGCGAGCGCGAAGGCAATTAATTCTTTGCCGTGGAATGCGCCGATTACCTGGCCTCCGATTTTGGAGGCAACTACGAAGATGCGGACGGGAATCAGTTCAGGGTCGGAGAAGTTCCAGACTTCTTTCTGCAGGGCGAAGGCGGCCTGCATGTCTTCGAGCGACTCGCACTTGCGAATGGAGAAATTGGGCGCCGCTGTGTTTTGTGGAGACACTGGCGGCGCGCTGCTCTCGGTCACGCGCGTTTTTCCTGTTGCTTGGACTGTTGCCAGAGCTGTTCGAGTTCGTCCATGGAGGCCTGGTCGGGGCGGCGCTGGCGGGCGTCGAGTTGCGCTTCCATCCATTGAAAGCGGCGCTTGAATTTTCGATTTGTTTTGCGCAGAGCGGATTCGGGATCAAGCGCGAGATAGCGGGCGAGGTTGACCAGCACGAAAAACAAATCACCGAGTTCGTCTTCGAGACGTTCGTGCAATTCCGGGGAAACTTGCGGCTTGCCGGAGCCGGCCACACCGCTGCCGGGCGGGGCGGTTCCCAGGCCGGGGGCGGATTTCAGCTCTTCGCGAAGCTCTGAAGTTTCTTCCGCCAGCTTGTCAAAGAGGCCTTGGACGTCGGGCCAGTCGAAGCCTACGCGGGCGGCGCGGGAGCTAAGTTTGTGGGCTTCCATCAGAGCGGGCACGCGGGAGGAGATGCCATCGAGCACGGAAGGCGCGGCATCTGAGGAGTGGGTCTTCCCTGCCGTGTCTTGCTCTGCGGCCTTTGCTTCTCCGCCGGTTGCTTGCTGGCGGTTCTTTTTTTCTTTTTCTTTTTCTTGCGCTTTCAGGGCTTCCCAGTTGCGCAGGACGTCGGCGGAGGTGCCCGCTTTCACATCTCCGAAGACGTGGGGATGGCGGTTTACGAGCTTGTTGGCGAGGCGATCGAGGACATCGTCGATGGAAAAATGGCCGGACTCCTGCGCCATCTCGGAGTAGAAAAGGACTTGGAGGAGCATGTCTCCCAGTTCGCCGGTGAGTTCGGGCCAGTCGCGATTGTCGATGGCTTCGAGGACCTCGTAGGTTTCTTCGAGGGTGTAGGGCTTGATGGAATCGAAGGTCTGCTCGCGGTCCCAGGGGCATCCATCGGGAGCGCGGAGGCGGGCCATGATTTGAACGGCGCGCTCGAAACGCTCTCCGGTAGTGGGCATGACTGACCAATGTAAATGAGAGCGGGGCGGCTCGCAACGGCGGACTAGCGGAAGGAGCGGATGAGCAGCTCGGTCTCGTCGGAGATGATCGCATCCACACCCCACTCGGCCAGTTGGCGCATCTGGTCGGCGCGATTGACGGTCCAGACCATAACTTTCTTTTGTGTGGCGGCGTGGGCTCGGTCTACTAATTCTTTGCTCAGGAAGTCTGCTCTCGGAATCAGCCATGCTACCGGCAGTTCCGGCGGCGGCTGGATGTTTGGCTCGTCCCATAAAAACCCGAGCGGAATGCTTGCGTCTACCTCATGGACCGCGGCTAAGGCCTCGGGGAGGAAGGAGGAGACTACGTAGTCCTTTTCGGGGGGATGTTTTTGTAATGCCGCTTGCAGGTGGCGCTCCAGGCCTGGGACTTTTAATTCGATGTCCAGAAATGCACGAGCGGCAAACTGCTGGAGGACTTGCTCGAGCGTGGGAAGAGCGAGGATTTTTGCGGATGTACTTTCGATCGGGAGGCCTCGGATTATTGGGTCATGGCAGATTACGGCAACGTCATCGGACGAGCGGCGGACGTCGAATTCGAAGCCGTCGCAGCCGTGTTGGAGACAGAGATCGAAGGAAGCGAGGCTGTTTTCAGGAATGTGATTTGCCGCGCGGGCGCCGCGGTGGCCTAGGAGGAGAGGTGGCATGCTCGTTGTCAGTTTTCAGTTCCCAGTTCCCAGTTCTCAGTTCCCAGTAACTTGCGCTCGGCTCCACGCTCTTAGCTCCAAGCTCTCAGCTCCAAGCTCTTACCTCAAGGCGCTCAGCCCCATTTAACTCGTTCACGGGAAGTTTGGGTTTCACACTGAGAACTGAGAACTGAGAACTGACTACTGAGAACTGGGCCCTGGGAATTGTGTCTAATCCAAATCGAAATCGCGGATTGGTTTTCCGGTGTCGGGGGTTTCTTTGGCTTTTTTTACGGCTTCCTGAAATTTTTTCTCGAGCAGTTCGGAGGCGTGTTTCTGGGCCTCGACGGACTGGCGGAAGATGGAGTCGCGGCGGCCATCCTGCTCTTTCATGGCGCGGGCGGCTTCTTCCATGTCCTGAAAAGTTCGCGGCTTGACGGGCGCGGTATGCGCGATTACGGATTGCGTCTCCGTATCGATCTTCAGGACTGCTCCGCAGCAGGGGCAGGTCACATCAAAATTGGACTCACGTTTCGCCACACGCGCATGATACCGCAATCGAGGTCAGCGCGGCGTGAGTTTGAGGGGCAGAATGTTGAAGAGGTAAAGCATTTCCCATCCGAGCAGGATGATGGCGACGACTACGATCAGGATCGCCAAGAGCTCGCCGAAGTTGAGGCCGGTGCCGTGGGAGTCGAGACGGCGCGCTCCGAGGCTGAGGATGTTGAGAGTGGCGAATCCGAAAACGAGCGCCCAGAGAATGTTGTAGATCTCATCGCGGGTGGTGACAAGCAGGAAAGCGGCGGGGAGAACTCCGACGGCGAGCGCATGGAACAGGCGCGCTGTAGCGGAAAATGAGCAGGCATGGCCGAGCGCGAGGAAGAAAGAAGGGTAGTTGCGGGGGACGGGAGCGGATAATCGTGGAAATTTCATGCAGAAATTCGATAGTACCGTTTTTGCGGGCGTCCGTCAGCGGAGATGTGCGGGATGTGCCTTTGTGATTATTCCCGGGCATTACAATGACTCGCATGAAACGCGCTCTGCGGCTGATCCTTCTGACTATTGTTTGCTCCCTCACGCCGTCTAGCCTTTTGGGGCAGGCGAAGCCGGCCGCTGACCCGGGCTCGGCTGCAAAGAAAGCGCTGGCTGTGACATCCGGGCGTCTTCAACTCAAGGGCCTGGAGGCTCCGGTGGAGGTGCTGCGGGATCGGTGGGGAGTCGCTCATATTTACGCACGCAACCAGCATGACCTGTTTTTCGCGCAGGGCGCGGTGGCCGCACAGGACCGGCTGTTTCAGATGGAACTCTGGAAACGGGCGGGGCAGGGACGGCTGGCGGAAATTCTTGGGGCTTCGGCGTTGGGGCGGGACGAGAATGCTCGGGCGTTGCGCTATCGCGGAAACATAAAGGCGGAATATGAGAGCTACTCTCCCGATACGCTGGCGATTCTGACCGCGTTTACGGACGGCATCAACGCTTATGTTCGAAGCCTTACAGTTCCGGGCGGACCGGGACTGCCGGTGGAATTTCAGATGGCGGGATTCGCGCCGGACGATTGGCATCCGGAGGATTGTTTGAACCGGATGGCGGCGTTTTCAATGACTGGAAACGCGTTCGGCGAACTGGAACATGCGGAGGCGCTGACGGATTTCGGCGCGGCTACGGCATCGAAACTTTTCGGGTTTGATCCCGCGGTGGAGCTGGATCCGGCGGCGGGGCTCGAACTGGCGGGGCTTTCGCCCGCGCTGCTGAAGGACCTGGTGGGCAGCGATCAGCGGATTGAATTTCCGGCGCACGCGCTGGAGGGGAGCAACAACTGGACGATTTCTGGCGCGCTGACGGCTAGCGGGAAACCGCTGCTGGCGAACGATCCGCACCGGGTGATGGCCGTGCCTTCACTGCGCTACATGGTGCACCTCGTGGCTCCGGGATGGGATGTGATTGGCGCGGGAGAACCCGGACTGCCGGGAGTCGCGCTTGGCCACAACCAGCACATCGCCTGGGGGTTCACAATTTTTGGACTGGATCAGCAGGATCTCTATGTTGAAGAACTGAATCCTACCAACCCGCTTCAATACAAAACCGAAAGCGGTTGGCGAAACATGGAGACGAAACACGAAGTCTTTCGCGTGAAGGGCGCGCCGGATGCGGAGGTCAATTTGAAGTTTACCCGGCATGGTCCGGTGCTGTGGTCGGATGGGAAACGGGCACTGGCGCTGCGCTGGGTGGGCGATGAGCCGGGAACGGCGGGATATCTGGCATCGCTGGCGATTGACCGCGCCGAGGGCTGGGATCAGTTTGAGGCGGCGATTCCGCGCTGGAAAGTACCGTCGGAAAATATTGTCTATGCGGATACCAAGGGCAACATTGGAGAGCACTCGGCGGGACTGGCTCCGATAAGAAGCTGGACGGGGCTGCTGCCGGTTCCCGGCTCGTCTGATAAAGATTCACCTAGATATGAGTGGAGCGGATTTGTGCCGTCGGCGGAGTTGCCGCATTTTTTCAATCCGCGGGAAAGTTTCATGGCGACGGCGAATCACAAAATGATTCCGGAACATTATCCTTATCGGGTTGGATTCGAGTGGGTTCCGGCGTACCGGGTAAACCGCATTCGCGCGGTGATCGGCAGCGCGAAGCAGGCTGGGCACAAGCTAGGCCTCCCGGATATGGAAGCGCTGCAGAATGATGTGACTTCCCTGCCCGCGCTGGAGTTGCAGAAAGTGGTGGGAGCTTCGACGCTCAAGGATGATGCGGCGTTGCGCGGCTTTATGCGGTGGGATGGCAAAGTGAAGCGCGAATCGGCGGAGGCGGCTTTGTTCGAAGTATGGTTTCAGAAACTTACGGAGGCGGTTGCGGGCCTGGTGCTGACCAAAAGCGATGGCCCGCTTCCCAAGCTGGGCGAAGGTTTTCAGGACCTGCCGCCCGATGTGGTTCTGCAAATTCTGGCTAATCCCGATAAGGATATTTTTGCGGAAACGGCCGTGGAGCGGCGCGACAAAATTCTGGCGAACACGTTTACCTCCGCGCGAATCGAACTCGAACACCTTCTTGGCCCTGATGCTTCGACGTGGTCGTGGGGAAAACTTCACACCATTCGTTTCCGTCATGCGCTGGACAAGCAGCCGGGCGGGGAGGCGTTCGACCTGGGGCCGCTGGCGCGTCCGGGCGACGAGTACACCGTAAATGCGACGGGCACAGCGAGCGATTCATGGGAGCAGGTTTCCGGCGCCAGCTATCGCGAAATTCTGGATACTGCCGATTGGGACCGGTCGGTTGCCGTCAATACTCCGGGACAGAGCGGGCAGCCGGGCAGTCCACACTACTCGGACCTGACGGGCTTGTGGGATACGGGACAATATTTCCCGTTGGCTTATTCGCGCCGGGCAGTTGAGAATCAAACGACGGACCGACTCACACTGGAACCGATGGGACCTGGGCAGAAATGAACCTGAAAATCAAGACAATCTTCTTTGATGTGGGGAATACGCTGCTGTTTCCGAACCGGGAGCGCATTCATGCGCCGTTGGCGGAGGCTGGAGTGGCGCTCGATCCGGGGCATCTGCGCGATCTGGAAGGGCGGATCAAAAACGAATTTGACTCGCGCATGAGCACGGATGGCAGTCCCGACCACGGGTTCTGGTGGATGTATTACACGCAATTGTTCGAGGAGATCGGGCACAGCAACGATGCGGTGCGGGATCGACTGGTCGAGAACATTCGGAATTCGGCGAACTGGGACCAGATTCGTCCGGGGACGCGCGAGCGGTTACAGGAAATCGGGAGCCGGTACCGGATTGGCGTAATTTCCAATGCGGACGGGAAGATTGAGGACGTGCTGCGGCGATGTGCGATTGCGGATTGCTTTTTGAGCATCACGGATTCGGGGCTGGTGGGGTATGAAAAGCCGCATCCGGAAATTTTCCGGCAGGCGCTGGAGACGCTCAAGGCGAAGCCGGAGGAAAGTCTCTACGTGGGCGACGTGTACTCGGTGGACTATGTGGGCGCGACGCAAGCCGGAATGCAGGCTGTGTTAATGGATGTTCCGGGGGCTTACACACACAAGGGAGTGGCGCGGGTGGAATCGCTGGCGGAGTTGCAGAAGATGCTGGGGACGGAAGTACGAGGTTAGGGGTTATAGGTTGGAGGTTATGTTCCTGGCGGATTCTGATGACTATTGCACCTTGATTACCTGATGATCATGACAACCGGTGTGCATCGACTGGTAGAGATTCTCCAACAATCCCTGACCGTAGCGAGCCAGGAAGCTGACGCCGGCTACTTCACGCTCCTGCAGAGTTTTGTTTGGGAACAACGCCTGGGAAACAGTATCGGCGTGGCGGGCGATCACTTCGTTGCGCAGGAGTTCGGCGTTCGCGGCACGGCGCTGCAGGCGGTTGACCTGGTACCACATGCTGGTGCGTGCGCGATCGGCGGCGGCGATGAGCGTGGAATCGAGTTTTGCCAGGGCGTCGCGAAGTTCTGTCATGGAACGTTCGACGCTGGCGTGGGCGGACGAAAAACTTTCCTGCAGGCGCGGCGGCAACGATTTAGCCGCTATGAGCTGGCGCACTTCTTCCGGACCTTGAAAAACGTCAGGCAGAGTTAGCTGGTAACGGGTCAGAACGCGCTCGGGCTTGGGCTCCAGCAAAGTCGCCGAGAAGCGCGGGAGGACGGGAGTGACTCGTCCCAGCAGTTTTTCGTAGACGACCGCGACCTGCGCGAAGTAGGCGACCTCGGCGGCCCCTCCGGTGTAGGCGAGGGTGGGCAGAAGGTAGTCCTGCACTACGGGACGAAACAGAACATTGGGATTGAAGGTCTCGGGCGCTGCGTCGATGCGGTCGAGCAGTTGCTGGAGGGAGAAGCGGTCGGTTTGCTTGCCCTCCTTCCCTGCGCCATCTTTTCCGGCCAGAAATTCAATGGCCTTTCCATTTGCTTTGCGACGGACCACGGTGCGCGCGCCATTTCTCACTTCAAACAAAAGCGTGGTGGCGGAGGTCACCTTCACCTGCTGGTGATAGCCGGCGGCTTCGAGCGCTTTGCCGCGCGCCAGCAGAGCCTCATCCAGTTCTGACGACTGTTCGATGGCGGCGCGGAACAGGGGTTTTGCCAGTTCATGAAATTCCTTGTCGGCGGGATCGAGCAGGATGACGCCCCAGTCGGCGAAGATTCGCGCAAAGAGACGGCCAAAACCGCTGCCCAGAGTTTCGCCCGGACGGTAAGATTCTCGCAGCCAAGTGGTGACATTGGACTCCCCCAGCAACGCCGCGGCTAGTTCGACCGCGGCGTCAATCTCGGGACCAAATTTTATGGTGCCGACGGGGGCGTCGGGCACACCATGGCTTTCGACTGCGATTGGTCCGGGAGGGCCGTGCGGCGTGAGGAGCGAGACGTGATTGACTTCGGGGAGATCATGATCTTCGGTCGCGAGCCAGAAGATCGGAACACAGTCGACACCGCCGGCGGAGGCTTCGTCCGCGAGTTTTACAGCGGTCAGCGCTTTGAAGACGGAGAACAGCGGGCCACCAAAGAGCGCTACCTGTTGTCCGGTGACGGCAGTGAGGGCTCCGCGCTTCAGGCGGTCGATGTTGGCGAGCGTGCGTTCCGAGGCTCCCCATTGCCGATTCTGGCGCTCGAGAATTTCGCTGACTTTCGCGCGCCGGGCCTGATCATAGCGGACGTTCTTCGCTTCATCTTTGAACCACTCGGAGAAATTCGGGGAGCGCGGATAGACGCCACGAACGGCGGGAGTATAGGCGAGGTAGTCGAGGAAGAGGCGGGAGCTATGCGGAATCTGATGGAAAGACAAACAGTCTGCATTCACCGGGGAGTCCTCGCTACTTTGGCGCGCGGTTGCAATCCGCATAGTTTAAATGGCTCCGGATGCCTAGAGTGTCGAATCGGTGCGGCCGCATGCGACCGTCAGACCCAACTACATCAGATGATGGCGCACGATACTGGTTGCAGGGAATGTAAGGGGCGAAGTGGTCGACCCCGGCGAGAGTCACGTCACAGCCTCCGATACGGTTAGTCCGCGGGCTTAGATCTTTTTTCAAACACAACGGCAACGTTATCTGTGTATGTCAACCGCCATTCCTGAGGAAGTTCGGGGAGCAGGTTGGCCAAGGTGGATTCGGCCGGCAGTAAAAGCGTGTGAATTTGCCATTTTTCGAGGATGTCGCGCCATCCCGGTTCGCCTTGCATCAGAACCAGGGCCTCGCGAACACGATCGGACCCATAGAGGTCGTGGCGGTCATCCATCAGGACTTTACGGTGCGGATAGAGGCGGTAGATCAGGTAGCCTCCCCAGGAATCGAGGGTGAAGATTGGGTCTGTGCTGGGTTGCTTCTCAAGATAGGCGACCGCAGCCACCGGAATTTTCTCGGGATCGAACTGTGCCTGGATCAGGTGGTGGGAGCCTAGCCAACCTCCATGAAAACAGATGGCCAAGGCGGCGACCGAACCGACGATGGGCCAGAGGTGACCGCGGAGAGCTGATTCCTGCGCGCCCATACGATCGGAGAAGTCGGTGATTTGCGCGACGCGGAGACGCAGCCATCCCCAGACGCCGGGCCGGGTTGCGAGGGCGGCGAATTGTTGCGAGAGCATGGGTCCGATAATCAGCACCAGGAGGATCGCGGAAACCGGCAGGTTGCGATTTGAAAGGAAGCCAGAGTACACGGCCAAGACCGCAACGAGAAGATGGCTGAGGCTGATTCTTCCGCGACTGGAGGCGAACGCGAACAATGTGAGGAGGAAGATGACGGCGAAGCAGCGTTGGGCCCAGCCATGAAAATCCGGCGAGTGAAATTCGGCGATGTGGTTCATCAGGTAACGATCGGTGAGATAGCGGTAAATGTGGACGTGGAGATTCCACCCGTAGGGGTTGAGCAGCGTGGCCAGGGCAGAGAATATTGCGGCGATTGCCATGGCGCGGGCACGATGCGAGGCTCGAATGGCAGCGAATACATCGCGGGTGCGCAGACTCTCGACGAACGCGGACAGGGTGTAGATGGCTAGTAGCGCCATGCCGAAGACCCACCCTCCGTGCAGATTTACCCAGAGCACAGTCGAGACGGGGAAAAACCAGGGGAGCCATCGCCGCAAGCGCTCACGGGAGTCCCCGCTTCCGTGCTGCTCCCATTTCTCCAAAGCTATAAACCAGAGAAGCGTGAAGAGCCAGCTCACGATGTGCGGGCGGGCGAAAAGGTGAATGATGGCGGCCGCTTCGGCCAGGAGCATCAGCACGATCGACAGCAGCAGGCCGGTTCCTCGCTTATGGAGCTGGGAGAGAACGAGAGCAAAGACCGTCGCGACTACCACCGCGCAGAGCCAGACTACGGCGTTCAGTCGGCCAGCGCGGTAGAGAATTCCGAGAAGCAGATCGTAGAGCCACTCCCAGGCAAACCAGCGCTGCCCCTGCATGGTGGAGGAATAGGGATCGGTGCGGGGCAGGGTGTGAGTGGCGAGGATTCGCTCGCCGGTGCGGATATGCCATCCGATATCGGGGTCGGCTAACGGGCGATTCGAGAGGGCGCCGGCCAGAAGCGCCCAGAAAAGAAAGAGGAAGACTATGTCGCGAACGGAGGGGAGGAGAAAATGAGCAACCGATTCGGGGAAAGTGGTTGGGAATCCGGCGGGAGATTGGGGCATCAATGTGTGAAAGTGTATGCGGATGGAAGAAAGGATGCCAGCGGAATTGCGGTGAAAAGTTTCGCCACTTAATGGTATGGGCGGGAATCTACTAGGTAGGCGGACGAAATGGATAGCGGACAGAAGAAACACGTTGTCATTGTGGGGGCGGGGTTTGGGGGGCTTACGGCTGCGCAGCGGATTGCGCGGCTTCCGGTTCGGGTCACGGTTATTGATCGGCGGAATCACCATACTTTCCAACCCTTGCTCTACCAGGTGGCGACAGCGGGGCTCTCTCCCGGAGAGATTGCGGCGCCGATCCGGTCGATACTGAAGTCGCACGCGAATGTCGAGGTGCTACTGGAAGAGGTCCTCGACTTTCATCTGGAGCAGAAGCAAGTTGTCACCGACTACCAGACGCTCGATTACGACTACTTGATTGTTGCTTCGGGCGCGACGCATGCTTATTTCGGGCATGAGGAATGGGCTCCGCTGGCGCCCGGGCTGAAGATGATTGAGGACGCGCTGGAGATCCGTCGTCGGGTACTTCTGGCTTTTGAACTGGCGGAACGGCAAGGGGACACGGGAGTGCCGCTGCAATTTGTGGTGGTGGGCGGCGGACCGACGGGCGTCGAACTGGCTGGAACGCTGGCGGAGATTGCGCGTCACGCCATGACGCATGAGTTCCGACGCATCAAGCCGGAGCAGAGCCGTATTCTGCTGATCGAGGGCGGCCGGCGAGTTTTGCCCGCCTATTCGGACGAACTTTCGCGCAAGGCCGAGGAACAGTTGAAGCGGCTGGGAGTGGAGGTTCGGACCTCGAAGATGGTGACGTGCATCGAGGCAGGCTCGGTTTGGACGGGTGAGGAACGGATTCCGGCGGCGGTCGTACTGTGGGCTGCGGGCGTGGCGGCGTCACCGCTGGGGCGGAAGCTGGGGGCTTCGGTGGACCGCGCAGGACGGGTGCAGGTGGCGCCCGATCTAAGCCTCCCGGGGCATCGCGAAGTGATGGTCATTGGCGATCTGGCAGCGCTGAATGATGAGCATGGCAAGTTGCTGCCGGGAGTGGCGCAGGTCGCGATTCAAGAGGGAAACTTCGCGGGAGACATGATTGCGCGCGATCTTCACAATCAGGCGCGAAGCGACTTTCACTATCACGACCGGGGGAGCCTGGCTACGATCGGGCGCAATGCAGCGGTGGCACAATTTCCGGGGTTCCAACTGTCCGGATATTTTGCGTGGCTGGCGTGGCTGTTTATTCACATATTGTTTCTGATCGGATTCCGCAACCGGCTGGTGGTGATGATCAACTGGGCGTGGTCGTATATGACCTATGAGCGTGGGGCGCGGCTGATTACCGGCAGCGACCATTTAGATGGGTGGGACCAATCGCAGGGCACACAATCGCGACCACCCGCCCAGAGTGCACCATCAGCGACGGTAGCTGATGAGAGAGGCGGCGAAGTGTCCCCTCCCATTCGCCAGCGGAGTGCATGATTGGCGTCGTTCCGTGCCGATATAATCATGTTGTCGTGAAACGTGCTGCCTGCCTATTGCTGGTTCCGGTGGTTTTCTTTCTTTGCGCGGCGCTTCACGCCCAGGAAACATCCACATCGGCTGCGACTTCGGGCCGGACTCTGCTGGTGATTCCATTCGAAAATACTTCTCCGACTCCGGGCCTGGAATGGCTGGGCGAGGCGTTTCCGGCGGCATTTCTGTGGCAACTGGATTCTCCGCTGCTTTATGTGGTCACGCGGGAGGAGCGGTTGCGAGCTTACGACCGGCAGGGGATTCCGGCGGGAGTGCATCCTTCAAGGGCCACGATCTACCGCATCGCTGAACAGATCGACGTCGACTATGCGGTGCTCGGTTCTTACAGCTACGACGGCGCTAATCTGACGGCGACCGCGCAGGTGCTGGACATGCGTGGGCAAAGGCTGTTGCCCGCTTTTTCCGAGTCGGCGCGACTTAGCGAACTGGGGAATTTGCAATCGGCGCTGGCCTGGGATGTGTTGCGGGCGGTGCGCACGAATTTTTCGGTGCCACAGGATCGCTATATTGCCAGCCTTCCACCCATGCGACTCGACGCGATGGAAAGTTTCATCCGCGGGATGCTGGCGACTACTGCCGACGAGAAACTTGAGCACTACCGGGATGCCGTCCGCATCAACCCCGCGTTTTCCGAGGCGTGGCTGGAGTTGGGCAAAGCTCTGTTCGGACAAAAACTTTACGAGCCCGCCATGGCTTCGTTTGAGAAGATTGCCGCCTCTGCCAAGAGTGCGCGCGAGGCCAACTTTTATCTCGGGCTCAGCAGCTACGCGCATGGAGACTTCGACAGGTCGGAAACGGCGTTTGAGTTTGTGGCCGCACGACTGCCGCTGGCCGAGGTTTACAACAACCTCGGAGTGGTTGCAGACCGGCGCGGACAGAAAAAGGCCACGGAGTATTTTGAGCGTGCGATTCAGAACGATCCCAGCGATCCGGACTATCACTTCAACCTGGCGGTGACTTTAAGCCGGGCGGGCGATAAGACGAAGGCGGCTCGGGAATTGCGGATCGCGCTCGATGACCGCCCGGGCGATGCCGAGGCCAAGGCGTTGCTGGATTCCCTGACGGCTGCACCTCCTGTCACTGCATCGTTGAAGTTGCCGT
Organism: uncultured Acidobacteriaceae bacterium; assembly: GCA_963838315.1. GTDB lineage: Bacteria > Acidobacteriota > Terriglobia > Terriglobales > Acidobacteriaceae > Acidiflorens. Next base: position 81,347 of record CAWIQW010000009.1, on the reverse strand, counting down.
CTGAGCGACTGAACCGCAACTATCAGGAGAACGCATTCCGGCAGATGACGACGCAGATGCAAAGTTGGGCGGAAGCGCAGTTTGCGCGGTCGAATCCCCGTGCACATGCGCTCTATCACGTGGAGCTCGGGCGCGAGTTGCTGGCGCATGGATTCAGTACCGAGGCGGAGGCCGAGTTCCGGCACGCTGCCACGGTGGATCCTTCGAGTCCGGCACCGCTGGCGGCACTGGCGGATGTTTACGATGCGCGCGGCGATGCGACCGGGGCGCGCGCGCAAGCCGAGGCTTCCCTTCGAGTGCGCGAGTCCGCGGATGCTTATGTAGTTCTTGCCCGGCTGGATTTGCGGGAGAACCGGAAGGATGCGGCTTCGACAGACATCACCCGGGCATTGCAACTGGATCCGCGGAATGCCGCGGCTCGCGATTTGAAGCAGGCGTTAGCGGCGAAGATGGCGGAGGAGCAGCGATGAAAACAGCTCTCAGGTCTCAGCTCTCAGCTCTCAGCGAACTGGTGGATCAGACTCGGCTTCCGGCTTTCGGCTTTCGGCTCTCGGCTCTTGGCTTTCGGTCGTCGGCTCTCGGCTTTCGGGTTGTGCTGGGCTTTCTTTGTGCCTGCCTTCTTTTCGGCTCCGTTTCTTCGGCTGAGGTTTTGAAGGTGGTGGTCGACGATGCTATTCAGCCTATTACGGCTGAATACATCGGGCGGGCGCTGGAGACTGCGACTGCCAATCACGATCAGGCTGTGCTGATCGAGCTGAATACGCCGGGCGGGCTGGTGGATTCCACGCGCGAGATTATTGAAAAGATGTCAGCGTCAACGGTGCCAGTGATCGTGTACGTGACGCCCACCGGCGCGCACGCGGGCTCGGCTGGAATCTTCATTCTCGAGGCCGCCGATATCGCAGCCATGGCTCCGGGAACCAATGCTGGAGCGGCGCATCCGGTGACGTTGTATGGGAAGCCGGACGACACCATGATTAAGAAAATTGAGAACGACGTCGCCGCCCTGATGCGATCGGTCGCTTCCAAGCATGCACGCAATGTCGAACTGGCTGAGAGCGCAGTGCGCGAGTCGAAGGCTTTCACCGAACAGGAAGCGCTCGACAAGAAGTTGATCGACTACGTTGCTACGGACGAGCGGGATCTGTTTCGCCAGATCAGCGCCCGGAGTTTCAAGCGGTTCAATGGGACGACCATGACGCTCAACCTGGCGACCGACCCGGTGCGCAATTATCCCATGACGCTGAAGGAACAGATCCTCTCCTACATCATGGACCCCAACATCACGCTGATTATTCTGATGGTGGGCGCGCTGTGTCTGTATGTCGAATTTAACCATCCGGGAGCAGTCGTACCGGGCACGGTTGGCGTGATCTTTATCGTGCTGGCGGCGTTTGCCATGCACCTGCTGCCGATCCGGTTCGCGGCGCTGGCCATGATTCTGGTGGCGTTCGCGTTGTTCGCGGCGGAAGCGAAGTTCGCCAGCCATGGCGTGCTGACAGCAGGCGGGATTGTCCTGCTCACGCTTGGTGGACTGCTGCTGGTGGATGGGCCGATTCCGGAGATGAGAGTGCGGCTGGTCACGGCACTGGCGGTGGCCATTCCGCTCGGAATGATTACCGCGTTTCTGATGCGCATTGCGGTGCGCGCGCGGCGTAATAAGGTAGTCACTGGGAAGCAAGGGCTGGTTGGAGAAATTGGGGTTGCCGAGACTGCATTGTCTCCGGGCGGGAAAGTATTCGTGCACGGGGAGCTTTGGGACGCGGTTGCGGAGCTAGAGATTCCGGCGGGGGAACGGGTCGTGGTCCGGCAGGTGGATGGCCTTACGCTTCGAGTCGATCCGGCACGGGCGGTCAGCCCGGTGATGACTTAACCTTCTCGAGTTTGTTCGAGGCCGGACTACTTTTTGTAGACGACGGGGAGCGGTCCTTTTTCAAGGGCTTCCCGGTCCCAGATCATCTCATCGCGGCTATAGTTTGCGAGTTCGAAGTCCTGCGTGAGTTCCAACGCATCAGTGGGGCAGGCGTCTTCGCAAAGTCCACAGAACATGCAGCGGCTTAGATCGTAAGTAAAGTTGGTGAGTTCTTTGCGACGGGTCTTTTCATTGCGCTCGCTGGTGACAACAATCAAGTGCTCGGGACAAGCGAGGGCGCACAGGTCACAGGATATGCAAAGGCTCTCGTTCGTATCGGGATTGACGTTCAGGCGCGGGGCGCCTCGATAGCGTTCGGCGACCTGCGGGCGCTCCAGCGGATACTGCTCGGTGTAGATTTCCTTCGGGTGCTGGTAGCGGAAAGTGACGCCCAGTCCCTGCATCAGGTCGACCAGAAAGACTTTTCTGAGGATTTCGGTCATTCCCATAACCCGGCTAGGATACCACGGACGGGAGCGCTGCCGATGTGAGCGGTTCCGCAAGCGCGGGCCGGCTGGCACCGGCCCGGCGCTTCAGCGGAAAGATTGAAGATTACGGGTTCACCACCTGCTTCAAGGGCTGGTAGGTGCTGGGCAGGTAGTTGGCATCGCCTACGTAGGTGACGGTGACCACGTGCGGGCCGACCGGAATCGAGGCAGTCGTAATCTGCGCGACGCCACCGGTGAGCGGAGCCGAACCGAGCGATCTGCCGCCTACGCTGAACTGGACCATCTCGCCATCGGGCGGCGGACCGGCGATCGAGGAGACGGTGGCAGTCAGGGTGACGAATTGTCCGAGTGCGGAGGGGTTAGCAGATGAACTCACGGTGGCGAACATCTTGGGACTCAGGATCGATAATCCCGCGTTGGTCGAGAGGGCGATGACTCCGAAATCGTTGATCTGCACGGAGTGAATCTGCAAGGCCTTCGCGATTCCAGCGAGGGTCGTGAGGTCTTGCATGCCGGCGGAAGGCGTCCAGAGAAATGCGTGCAGAATGTTGGTCTTCTTGCTGGTCAGCGAAGTGCCAACGATCCATCCGTTATTGTTGATGCCGAGAGCGGAACTGACGGAGCCACCCAGAGTGCCGAGGTCGGTGAGGCCGGCGGCCTGGGTCCAGGAGAAAGCGTGCTTGAATCCTTGGGCGGTGGGCGACTGCCCGACTACCGTGCCGGCATCATTAATGGCCAAGGCTAGTGTGCCGGCAGGACCAAGATCCTGCTCGCCGCCTTGCGGGGTCCAGGTGAAACCCAGTGTGTTGTGGCTTCCGTTGGGATAGTAGTAGCCAGCAACCTGATTGGAAGAATTGATCGCCACGGCAGTCGCGCCGCCGATGCTGGTGAGATCCGGAGTCAGATCCTGCATGCCATTGGCCGCGGTCCACATAAAAGCGTGCTGAAAGTCGGCTCCGTTGTACGAAAGGCCGACGACCGCACCATTATTGTTGACGCCGCTGGCGGCACTCAATCCGCCACCGAGTGAACCAAGCCATTGCACGCCATTCGCAGGCTGCCAGAAGAAAGCTTGCTGGATGCCCGAATTGTCGGGATCTCCCGCGCCGACCACGTCACCGAAGTTGTCCATGGCGGAGCCGCCGCTGTTGATGCCGGTCAGCCCTAGATTGATGAAACCTGCGGGGCGACTCCAGACGGAGACGTTATAGGAAGTCGAGGTGCCGACGTTGGCAAGGACCTGGCCGGAATTGTTGATCGCGGTCAGAGAGGGGCTCGCGCCCGGGACCGATACGACGTTATACACGATCTGCGCGGATGCCAGGATCGGAAGCGTAGCGACGAAGGCTGCAATCACCGAAAATTTCAGGATGTTTCTCATAGTCCCCCTGGGCTGATGCCGTACCGCCAACTGGCATCGAGCCGCACAGCACAAAGAGCAAGCGGGGTGCCGTTTTGGGATTGTGTTCTCGTTGAGGAATTCTTTATAACCTGTTATTAGGTATAGAGTTGCAAGAATGGCTCAGATGTAACTCAGGACGATTACGAGGGCGAGGTTACCGTCCCGATTTCCCTACGAGTTCCGCGAGAGAGAAATGAATTGCCCACACCAAAGGTAACCAGTTGCGATCTGGTCTTGCTGCGGGCGTTGGCGGGAACTCGCAGTATCACGCCGGGGCGCGTAGGGTCTGAACAATTCAGGAGCGAGCACTCTGGGACGTCATTCATCAAGCGTAAAATTCAGACGTGAAATCCGGGCGTGAGAAATATCCATCCGAAGTCCATCGATCCCGTGGGGCGATGGCGGACCAGCGGCTACAGGCGGCGCGGGCTGGCTCCGGCGATCCTGGCTCGGACGAGCTTTGGATGGAAGAGGCGCTACGGGCGGCGGCGCGCGCGCTGGAAGCGGGAGAAGTTCCGGTCGGAGCGGTGGTCGTACATGCCGGCGAGATCGTTGGGCGAGGATGGAATCGGAACCTGACGGACAACGATCCGAGCGCGCACGCGGAGATCGTGGCGCTGCGCGCGGCCGGCGAAAACCTCGGTAACCATCGTCTGGGCGAGTGCGAACTGTTTGCTACAATTGAGCCGTGCACGATGTGCGCGGGAGCATTGGTGCATGCGCGTATTCGACGGCTTGTGTACGGCGCGGATGATCCCAAGGCGGGCGCGGTACATTCGGTTTTAAGCGTGATCAATCATCCTGGGCTGAATCACCGGATGGAAATAAGCGGCGGCGTTCTGGCGGGACGGTCGGCGGAGATCCTGCAGAAATTTTTCAGGAACCGGCGCGCGGACGGGACGGCGCGTGAACTCCCGGACGGCGAGTGAGCAGGAAAAAGTGGGAAGCTTCCCGTCTGTGCCCAGGTTCAGGTTTGGGTTAGGGCCGTCACACATTTGAATTTGTCCGACGCGGAGAGGTGCGTGAGTGGTTGAAACGATCCGCCTCGAAAGCGGACATACCTTAACGGGTATCGTGGGTTCAAATCCCACCCTCTCCGCCAGTTTTTGCTTCTCTCATAGCGGCGCAGTTCTCTTCCTCCCCGGCGTCCGGGCGGTAAACTAGGGAAGTATGCCTCTGACTCAATCGCGCGAAATCCTCCCCGCCGCCCGCCTCGAAAACGTTCGATACGCGATCCGCGATCTGGCCTGCATCGCCGACGAAGTCGCCAAACAGGGACACAAGATCCTCCCGCTCAACATCGGCGACCCGCTGAACTTCGACTTCGAAACGCCTGCTCACATGATCGAGGCCGTCCACAAGGCCATGCGCGATGGCAAAAACGGATACTCGCCCTCTTCCGGCATCAAGCCCGCCCTCGACGCCATCCGCGGAGAGGCGGCGCGCAAGGGCATCACCAGCGTTCAGGATGTCTTCATCACCTCGGGCGTAAGCGAGACGGTCGACATTTGTCTCGCCGCCCTTCTCAATGCGGGCGACAACCTGCTCACACCATGTCCCGACTATCCGCTCTACTCAGCCGTTCTGGCCAAGCTGGACGTCGGTCTCAACGCTTATTACCTGAACGAAGAGGACGGATGGCAGCCCGATCTCGACGACATCAAGCGCAAAATTACCCCCCGCACCCGCGGAATCGTGCTCATCAATCCCAATAATCCCACCGGTTCGGTATGCACGCGTGAAATGCTCGGGCAGATCGCCGAACTCGCGCGCCAGCACCACCTGATCATCTTCGCCGACGAAATTTACGACAAACTGATCATCGGTGGGGAACTCCAGGACGACGATCCCCAGATTGCCCTGGCCGCGATGGCGCCGGATGTCCCGGTGATCACGTTTGGTGGCTTGTCGAAAAATTATCTCGCGCCCGGATGGCGCATCGGGTGGGGCATTGCCAGCGGCGAAGCGGCGATCATCAAGCCCTATCTGGAAGGTGTAAACAAGCTGCTGCGGGCGCGCCTCTGCGCGAATCATCCCGAGCAGTACGCCATTCCGGCCGCGCTCGAAGGTCCGCAGAATCATCTGCCGGAAGTAAAGCGCAAACTGCGCAGCCGTCGCGATCTGACCATGAGCTGGTGCTCAAATACTCCCCGCGTGAGTTGCGTTGCGCCGCGCGGCGCGTTCTATGCCTATCCCCGAATCGATATCCCGGAAGGCGATGACGTTTTCGTCACCGAGTTGATCCGCCAGAAGCACGTGATGGTAGTGCATGGCTCGGGCTTCGGCCAGCGCCCCGGTACGAAGCACTTCCGCATCGTCTTCCTGCCCGATGAAAAAACGCTCACTGCGGCGTACTCCGCTATCGGCGACTTTATGCGCGAGCGCTACCGATAGCAGAGCGCCACACTTGTGGTTATCAGAAGCGGAACACCGGTCCAAACGTGACACGCAGATTGTTGCGTGCCCCATTATCAAAATAAATGTCGTCCCCGGCCTCAAGACGAAGCCCAATCGGCCCGGCGAAGCCTTCCAGGCCCACCGCCGGATAGACCGCGAACTTGGCATTGCCATTTCCGACCGCACCCAACGAGTTCTGGAAACCATCGGGCGCGTTTTGATTGCTGGTCGAGAAGCTGATCAGACCCGCCTTCGCAGTCGCAAAAAAGCGGACCGGCCCCGAGCCAGTCTGAAGCTTTGGTCCAAACAGCGCGTGCAGAACGTGGCTCCGCGAGCTGACCAGATCGGAGGAGATTCCGTTGTTGTACGTACTCGTGTAGTTGCGATCGAAGTCGTAGGCCATCTCGGCTTCCAGTTGCATATAGCTTTTCACGTTGAAACCTACGCGCCCGCCCACACCAACAAAGTTAATGTCCGGACTCGTAAGATCCAGACGGAAGTAATCCGCAAATGCGCCGATCTCAACATGATTCTCGCTCGCTTGCGAAAGCAACCATTGCGGGCCCACAAAAAAGGCGAGTACAACAAAAGACAAGACAAAACGCTTCATTCCATGCCGTCTCCGGGTCAGTTGACCATCGTCAGCCGCGCCATCTTGCTGCGTGCTGCATTGGGCCTAGGATGCTGACCTGTGCGACGAGGTTGGTCTTTTCCTTACTGCCGGGAAACGTCGAGAATGTTGTGCCCAACCCTGGGAATTTATCCCCTACGCATTTTTTGGTAGGTGCTTTCTAGTAGATGCCTGGGATCAGCGCGGGAACCTTGCGAGCATATTCCTCGAAGCTTGTTCCAAATGCTTCCCGAAGCAACCGCTCTTCGATCCGAATGCGGATCCAGGTTCCGAGGGCGAAGAGCACGATCGCGTAGACCAGTGCGGTCCAGTTCCCGACCGCTACCCCGGTCGCGATCAGCATTCCAAACATGCCGGCATAGATGGGATTTCTGACAAAGCGGTAGGGACCATCCTGGATTAGCGTGTGGTCGTCAACCAGCCGGGCGGCGAGCCCCCACTGTTTTCCCAACCGTCGCGCCGCGGAATTCACCAGCCATGCCGAAAATGCAGCGAGCAACACGCTGAGCACGGCCATCATCCATGCCAACCACTCGCGGGTAAACACCAGGGTCGAACCTTCACGGTGCCGCAGCGGAGAATACCAGACGAAGAAGTAGGCGGCGGCCTGCAGCGCCAGGCCAAGGTATGAAGTGAGGTCGCGCTTGGCTTCGGGCGCGCGGGGCGGGTGTTTCCGAAGCCAGAAGGCGAACACGAACCACCACCAGCACACGATCACTCCATAGAACGCCAGTTTCGCTGCGATCACCGAGCTGAACAATGAGTTGCCCTCAGGGTTGCGCCAACCGATTCAGAACTTTCGTAACTCTACACCGCGATCCAGGTTTCCTATACTTGGGTTGGATGTTCCGCATGCTTTCCAGGCTTCCTAGCGTTCTTCTCGCGTCGATTCTCGCTCTGCTCCTGAGCGCGTTCTCGATGGCTCAAAGCGAGTCTCCCGACGCCCTCTACGAACGCGGCATGGATGCGATCACCGGCGTCGGCACCTCGCGCAATGACGCTCTGGGTGTCGATTATTTCAAACGCTCTTCCGAGCTCGGCTACGGGCCCGCCGAAATCGCGCTCGGATACTACTACGAAATGGGCACCTTCATCACCGGCAACCAGGGGCAGCCCTCGGTGGATTTATACAAGAGAGCCGCAGTGCAGGGCGATGCCCTGGGCGCATGGCTCACCGGGCGCAGATACTTCCTCGGCAACGGTGTGCCCAAAGACCTTGACGCCGCCCGAAAATGGCTCAAGATGGCAGCCGACCAGAACAACGCTTTCGGAGCCTACTACCTCGGCCGCCTCATGGCCGACAAGGACTACACGAAGGCACCCGCACTCTACAAGATCGCTGCTGACCAGGGTCTGCCCCAGGCCCAATACTTCTACGGCAAAGCGTTGAAGGAGGGCCGCGGCATCCCCCAGGACCGCTTCAACGCCTATGTCTGGCTCAATATCGCGGTGGATGCCGGCTATGCCGCAGCGGGACCGGAATTAAACGATCTCCATGGCAGCGGCCTGCTGACCTTGGACGAGATTGGCCAGGCCAGAAACAAAGCTCGCGAAATGGAGCAAATGGTGATTCGTGCCGTCAGCGCCCGAGGCTGTTCCGGATGGGACGGCGAGTTCGCCGAGTTCCCCACCCCTCCTCCGCCTAACCTCCAGCGTTTCTGCCACTAGGCCGCTCCCCATAAAAAAGAGCCCGGAAAGAAAAAGGGATGGCCCTTCGCCGGGGAAGCAGGGGTTACCTGATGGCTGACGGCTGACAGCTGACGCCTTTCCCGCACACCTCCCTGTGCCCCCTGTCACTGACCAGATGTTCCTCCCGGCGTAATCAATAAATGGATAGGAATCTCGCTTTTCATTCCGTCCGCGGAGGAATTCATGGCAACTCTGACCCATGACCAGCAAGCCAATGCCAAGCAGGCCGATCTGGCTGGACCCGGCATTGGCAATTACACGGAACTTGAACGGGTGCTGCCCAATGATTACCGCTCCCTGCTCGACCGGCGTGAAACGCAAAAAGCCATTTTCCAGGTCAAACGTTACATCGAAGACAATCTGTGCAAAGCGCTCAACCTGATGATGGTTGAGGTTCCGCTCATTGTCGATGTCGATAGCGGCGTCAACGACATGCTCGATCGCGACGGCTCGCGCACTCCCGTTCGGCTTCCACATCTCGAACGACCGCAACCTGCACCCGATCGATGCGCAGGTCGTGCAGGCGGCCACCAAGTGGAAACGCGTTGCGCTGAAGCAATTCGACTGCAAGCCCGGAGAAGGCATCTGCACCGACATGCGCGCCGTGCGCAAGGATTATTTCCTCGATCACGACCACTCCGCCTATGTCGATCAGTGGGACTGGGAGCGCTCCATCCATCCCGAGGACCGCAATGTGGCGTTCCTGAAAGATATCGTCCGCAAAATCTGGAAGGTGCTGGTGGGAGCCGAGAAATTCGCTCAGGATCTCTTCCCTGCCCTGCGCGATCCGCGCTTCCCGAATCTGCCCGAGGAACTCACGTTCCTGCATGCGGAAGAGATTCTCGACATGTTCCCGAACCTTCCGCGCAAGCAGCGTGAGACGCAGATTCTGCAGAAGTATCCGGCGGTGTTCATCATCGGCATCGGCTGGCCGCTAAAGGATGGCTACCCGCATGAAAACCGCGCCGCCGACTACGACGACTGGATCACCGACACCAGGAAGGAAACGCACAAGGAAACGCACGGCCTGAACGGCGACATCCTGGTCTGGAATTCGGTCACCAAGCGCCGCCACGAGCTGAGTTCGATGGGCATCCGCGTGAACGCCGAAACCCTGCGCCGCCAGCTCGAAATGTCGAACCTGCTCGGCAACCTCCAGTTCCCCTATCACCAGGCCATTATCAACAACGAACTGCCGCTTTCGATCGGAGGCGGCATCGGTCAATCCCGTACCCTGATGCTCCTGCTGCGCAAAGCGCACCTGGGAGAAGTCAGCGTGACGGTATGGCCGAAGATCCTGAAAGAGATCTGCGCAAGGAAGAACATTTTCGTGCTTGAGTAGGTTGTGTGTGGCGCGGGCGCCCTCGCCCGCGGCTTTTGCAGTTGTTCTTAGTGGAGGGCGGGCGTTCCTCACCCGTCCTTTTTTTTCGCAACGGAATCTAATCTCCAGAGGCTGCCAGCGAGGAACACGGTCGTGCAAATGGCTCGCGGCTGGAAGCTCTACAGCATCTCCGTCCCCCACAAATCGTGCAAATGCACGATCCCAAGCACGCTCTCCCCATCTACCACCACCAGCGAGGTAATCTTCATTTCTTCCATTCGCGCCAACGCAGTGGCGGCGAATTCCTGCGGGCCAATCGTCTTGGGAGTCCGCGTCATGCATTCCTCCGCAGTGAGGTCGAGCGTATCTTTTCCGCGCTCTTCCAGCAGCCGCCGCAGGTCGCCATCGCTGATCACGCCCAGCAAACCATCACCCTCGACCACAGCCGTCATCCCGAGCTTCTTCCGCGACATTTCATAAATCACGTCTGGCATCTTCGTCTGCGCCGCAACCCGCGGCACCGCATCGCCCGAGTGCATCAGCGATTCCACGCGCGCCAGTTTTTTCCCCAGCTTGCCGCCTGGATGCAAATTCGCAAAGTCCTCCTCTTTGAACCCGCGCTTCTCGGAGAGCGCGACCGCCAGCGCATCACCCAGAGCAAGCATGGTCGTAGTCGAAGTTGTGGGAGCCAGCCCCAGCGAACAAGCCTCCTGCGAAATCGAACAGTCGAGTGCCACCTCAGCCGCTGTCGCCAGCGTCGACAGCGTGCGCTTCTTTCTCGGATCGTCATCCAATTCCGGCGCCACCGTCGACACCGCACGGTTCTTCATCGGACTGTCATCCTGAGCGGCGCCCGAGCCGCGACGCGGTGAGGGCAAGTCGAAGGACCCCTGCGTTTCCTCGCACGTCATCGTAATCAGCGGCACCTGCAGCCGCTTAATCGTAGCCAGAAGCTGCAATATCTCCTCCGTCTCACCGCTGGCCGAAAGCACCAGCACCACATCGCCGCGCACGATCATGCCCAGATCGCCATGCAGCGCTTCCACCGGGTGCAGATAAAGCGCCGGCGACCCGGTCGAACTCAACGTCGCTGCGATCTTCCGCGCGATCAGCCCGCTCTTTCCCATGCCGGAAACGACAACGCGCCCCTGGCAATGGAACATCAAATCGAGCGCGCGCTCGAAGTCCGCCGCCATCGGCCCGGCCAGCCGGTCGGCCAGCGCGCGTAAGGCCTCGGCCTCAATGCGCACCACGTTTTCGCCTGTGTGTTTCATGGAACCGAAGAATGGTAACAGGATTGACTGATCGCAGCACCGAGGGTTGATTCATCGCTAGTGGGCACCACTACCTGATTCATCCGGGCACTGAACTAATCAATGATTCAATGATTCAATGGTTGAATCATTAAATCGCTTCAGAAGTGATCGTCCACCTGCCGCCCCGGACGCTGCAGCGCCTGCGCCTGAATCACGCTATCCCATGGACTGGCTTGCCAGTTATCTTTCTTGTATTCGCTGCGCACCCAGGGCGGCAGCGTGAAGTGCAACCGTCCGCCGATCGCGTGCACATACGGCTCGTAAAGCCCGCGAAGCTCGCGCAGACGGTCTGCGGCATCCGCGCCATCGTATAGCGTCACTCCCTGGCGCGCGAGTTCCTTGCGCAGCTTCTCAAACTCCTCTTCTGAAAGGCGAACGGGTGCGTGCGGATCGTACCTCGCATTCACCGTCTGCGCCAGGTCGACCGCGGCATGCCGCGCCATGGCAAACGTCAGCTTCGCCTGCTCGGGATGAATGCCATCCACTCCCATCATGATCAGCGAGGTCACATCGAGCATCGTCGTAAGGGCGCCCAGCCATGATTGATTGCTGTGTTGTGACCGGAAAAACAACAGAGCAGGATAGGAGATATGGCTGGACAGCAGATCCGCCGACCAGCGCTCCCAGTCGCGGAAAATGTCATCCAGCACGGTCTGCTCCGGGCAGCACCCGAGACGGCCCAGAAAGTCGGACGCGCTTGGCGGCGACCCCGCCCGCGCGTCGAGCAGCGAGATTTCAATCTCGCGGGTGGCAAATGAGTTGTAAATCACCGGAAGATATCCGACGACCACTCCCAGAAACGCAAAGCCCATTCCCGCTTCCATCACGGCCAGAGCCCGGGCAGCGGCATTGCTGGGGACGATGTCCCCATATCCCAGCGTGAAGAATGTTTCTCCGCTGTGGTAGACCAGCTTCCCGAAGGTGAGCTTCTCGTTGGTATTCAGCAGCAGGTGCTCGCCCAGGCCGTACTGCACGCAGGCAAAACCAAAAATCAATCCAAGTGCCCAAAAGCCCAGCAGGAACAGCAGCGACAGCGGTCCGTAATATGCGAGAAACCCCTCCCGGCGGCTGTTCGACTTGATATGTCTCGCGATCCGCATCCAGCGGACCCAAGTCGCCTTGTAGAACAGGGCCGTAATCCGAAAGTTCCGTTGGATACGGCGCGGCAGTACCACCGTCTCAAACGCATCCAGCAGGATGGTGAAAACCAGAATGCAACCGGCAATCGAAGCCCACACATGCATACGCGATGAGATACAGATGTGGCGGGAATGGTATCAGATTCAGGGTGGAAGTAAGAGGGCAGAAGTTAGATTGCAGAAGTTAAAGCTCTTGGATTCGACGTTGCTTTGAACCTGACCTCTGCCCTCTGCAATCGCCTACGGTGTCGCGTGCGCCGCAACCAGCGCTCCGTGCACGGCCTGCAATTCCTTCAGGACCGCGCGCAGGTTGCGCGTGTCGAGAGCATTCGCTCCGTCGCTCTTGGCCTCTTTGGGATTGTCGTGGACTTCCATGAACACGCCATCCACCCCCGCCGCCACGGCCGCACGTGAAAGCACGGGAATAAATTCAGGCTGGCCTCCGCTGACCGCCGGACCATCCCCGTCCCCCGAGGCCGATGGCAACTGTACGGAGTGCGTCGCGTCGAACACCACGGGCGCAAACTTACGCATGATCGCGAGGGCGCGCATATCGACAACCAGATTGTTGTAGCCAAACGAAGATCCGCGCTCGGTCACGAACACCTGGCTGTTGCCCGCGTCGCGGCACTTCTCGACCACATGCTTCATATCCCAGGGCGAGATGAATTGCCCCTTCTTGATATTGACCGGACGCCCGCTCAGCGCCGCCGCCACGATCAAATCCGTTTGCCGGCACAAGAATGCCGGGATCTGCAGAACATCCACTACTTCAGCCACCGCCGCCACATCCGCCGCCTGGTGCACATCCGTCAACACCGGAATATGCACCTCATCCTTGACCCTCTTCAGGATCCGCAAGCCCTCCTTGATTCCGGGCCCGCGAAAACTGCGGATCGACGTGCGATTCGCCTTGTCATACGAAGCCTTGAAGATGAACGGAAAGTTCAGCGACCGCGTCACGCCCTTGATGATCTCGGCCATGCGCATCACATGATCTTCGCTCTCAATCACGCACGGCCCCGCGATCAGGAAAAGATCTCCCGACCCGACGCGGACGTTATCGATTTGGAAAGATAAGGTCAAAACTTTTCACCGCCGAGACGCCGAGAAACTCGTTTTCCTGTTTTTTCTGCGTCTCTGTGGCGAATCCTATCCCCGCGCCGGACGCAAGAACATCTCCACTTCCACCGCTTCTTTCTGTCCCTTCCGCTTCTGCCCGTACTCATACGATGCACCCACGAACGACTTGAACAAAGGATGCGGCTCCAGCGGTTTCGACTTGAACTCCGGATGGAACTGGCACCCGATAAAAAATGGATGCCCCGGAATCTCCACGATCTCCACATAAGTCCCATCCGGAGTCGATCCCGAAATCTTCAACCCGCCCGCCGTCATCGGCTCTTCATACTCGCGGTTGAATTCATAACGATGCCGGTGCCGCTCGCTGATTTCGTTCTGCCCATAAATCCTGTGGGCCAGAGTTCCCGCCTCGATCTTGCACGGCCACGCCCCCAGTCGCATCGTGCCGCCCAGTTCTTCGACGCCGCGCAACTCGCGTAGTTTATAGATCACGCGATGCGGAGTCGCCGGATCGAACTCGCTGGAGTTGGCATCCTCAAGTCCGCACACGTTGCGGGCAAATTCGATGCAGGCCGTCTGCATCCCCAGGCAAATCCCGAAATACGGCACATGCTTCTCGCGCGCGTACCGGATCGCGTTCAGCATCCCTTCAATCCCGCGTTTGCCAAAGCCTCCCGGAACCAGCAGCCCATCGTAACCTTCCAGTTGCGACTCATAACTCCTGTCGCTCGCGTCCGAAGCCTCCAACCCCTCCGCCTCGATCCAGTTCACGTCCAGCTTAAGATTGTGCGCGAGCGCGCCGTGTACCAGCGCCTCTTTCAGCGACTTGTACGAGTCTTCATACTCAACATACTTCCCGACAATGCCGATCTTCACCACATCCTTCGGGTTGTAGACGCGGTGCACCAGGTCGTTCCACTTGGAAAGATCGCGGTCTTTCGCCTCCAGATGCAGGTAGCGCATCGCCAGCGTATCCACTTCTTCGTGCGCGAACACGATCGGCACTTCGTAAATCGAAGCCACGTCTTTGGCAGTGATCACGGCCTCTTCTTCGACGTTGCAGAACAGCGCAATCTTCCCCTTGATGTCTTTAGACAGAAAGCGGTCGGTGCGGCAGAGCAAGATATCTGGTTGAATTCCGACGCTGAGCAATTCCTTCACCGAGTGCTGCGTGGGCTTGGTCTTCAACTCCTGCGCCGCCGCAATAAACGGCACCAGCGTCACGTGCACAAACAAAGTATTCTCGCGTCCCGACTCCTGCCGCATCTGGCGAATCGCCTCGATAAACGGCAGCGACTCGATGTCGCCCACCGTGCCGCCGATCTCGACGATGAGCACGTCCACATCCTGTGCGCATTTTTTCGCCGCCGCCTTGATCTCGTTAGTGACGTGCGGAATTACCTGCACGGTTTTGCCGAGGTAATCTCCGCGCCGCTCCTTGGCGATGATCTGCTCGTAAAGACGCCCGGTCGTCCAGTTGTTGTCGCGAGAAAGCTTGGCGTGGGTGAAGCGCTCGTAGTGCCCGAGATCGAGATCGGTTTCCGCTCCATCGTCGGTGACGAAAACTTCCCCATGCTGAAACGGAGACATCGTTCCCGGATCGACGTTGAGATACGGATCGAATTTCATCAGGTTGACCTTGAGCCCGCGGCTTTCAAGCAGGCATCCAATCGATGCCGCCGCCAGTCCCTTGCCCAATGAAGACACAACTCCGCCCGTCACAAAGATGTACTTTGCCGACATCGCTTCCTCGCTTTAAAGTTGATTGAAAGATTGTGCAGGCTGGGGTGCACGATCAATTATGCCAGAAGTTTTTCGGGATGGGAATGTGGAAAACTAGTAGGGCTGATCAAGACTGTTGATCACTCCTGTTCGGTATTGAACAAAAGGCGAGCCGCTCACCGACGACGAAATCGCCTACATCAGTGCATACAGATTCCCGTCCGTGCTGCCCACGTAGACGATGCCATCGGCAACCACCGGGGAAGACATGATTGCGCCCACCGACAAGAACTTGTCGGTGCCAATCACCATATCATCATAGAAAAAATCGAAGTACACGCCCTCATAATTGGGCGTGCCATCCGCCTTGCTGAATTCCGCTCCATGTTTCTGCGACGCTTCGGTCTCAAATGTCCATGCGACCTGTCCGGACGCCACATTTACCGCCAGCAGTTCGCCGAAGTTTGTCCCGATGTAAGCAATGTTGCCGGCGATGGCGGGCGAGGAAAACATAGGCCACTTCTTCGAGCTCACCGAAAAGAGAACCGCGCCCGTTTTTGCGTCAACTCCGTAGAACAAGCCTGAATCCGAGGTCGAAAAGTAAACCTTGCCGGCAAGCACCGCGGGCGACCCCACGACCCACGATCCTTTCGTATCGATCACCCATTTCTTTTCACCGGTGCCCGCGTCCAGAGCATAGAGCGTCGAATCGCGGCAGCCAAAATACACGACCCCATCCGCCACCGCCGACGACGACTGGATTCCGACCTGATTATGGGTATCGGGATCGTCCCCGGTCTTGAAGCGCCATTTCTGCTGCCCGGTCGCAGCATCGAGCGCGTAGAAGTAGCTGTCCCAGCTGCCGATGTACAGTGTGCCATTTGCAATTGCCGGCGATGCATGCACGACGTCACCGGTCGCAAATTTCCATTTCAGTTTGCCGGAGGCCGCGTCCAGCGCATACACGTTGCCGTCCCCGCTGCCAAAGTACACCACCCCATCCGCAACCGTGGGCGATGAAAGATACACATCGAAGGGATCGGGCATCGGCTCACTCGCCGGAAGCGAGCCATGCAGATGTTTCGCCACAAAGCGGCGCTCTCCCGCGGTCGTGAAGCGCCACTTTTCCTTTCCGCTGGCAGCGTCGACCGCGTAAAAGTTCGCATCATAACTTCCAAAATAGACGACTCCGTTTGCAACCGCGGGCGAGGACGTAACGCGACTCTTGGTCGCGAACTTCCACTTCAGCGCGCCCGACGCTGTTTCTATCGCGTAGAGGTTGTGATCAGTGCTGCCCACATAGGCCGTTCCACCATCCACTGCGGGCGAGGAAATCACATAGCCTCCGGTGTGGAATTTCCATTTCACGCGGTCTAACTTCGGAATACCCGTCGCGTCGTAAACACCGGTATGCTGGGGATTCCCGCGGAACATTACCGCGTCTTCTCCAAAGGCGAGAAGACACGCGAGCGGCAGAAGACTCAACAGGAGACGTCTCATACGGTCATGATTCCTTTCCGGCGCCGGTCCGGCAAGAGATTTAGACGGAGAGAACTGGGAAAGGTAACCCGCCGAATGGAATATGTCATTTGCACTGGAGTGTAAGTGGCACACTGGCATCCTGTAGTCCGCGCTCGCATCCGGCTTTTACACGCGCTCCACAAAGGCCGATAATGTTTTCGGGCATGAAATCGATAACCGGCAGGCTCGGCGTTCTCACGATAGCGGTGATGGTTGTGCTCTTTTTTGCCCCGGTGCTTTCCGCCCAAACCCTCGCCAACCGCCTCATCCTGAAAGACGGTTCCTACCAGTCCGTCACGAAATATGAGATCAAAGGCGATCGCGTGCGCTACTTCAGCGCCGAACGCGGCGAGTGGGAAGAAGTCCCCAACGCAATGGTTGATTGGGATGCGACTCAGAAATATGAACAGGGACGCCTTAGCGGAGCTTCCATTCCCGAGGCTGCCGAACTCGACAAGGAACTCGATGCCGAGCGCAAAGCCGCCGAAGCGCGCTCGCCCCAGGTCGCACCCGGTCTCCGGCTTTCCGACGAAGGAGGAGTCTTTCTCCTCGACACCTACCAGAACCAGCCGCAGTTGGACGAGATCCAGCAGTCTGGCAGCGATGTGAACCGCAGCACGGGGTCGAACATCCTGCGGGCGGCCATCAATCCCCTGGCCGGCGCCAAACAGAACATCGAACTTCCCGGCGGGCACGCCAAGGTGCAGTCGCACACCGGTGTCCCGTCGCTCTATATAAACCTGGAGGCTGAACCGGGAGGGCCCGCCACAGCCGCAACTCCTGGCGAGGCGCCCCCTCTCCCATCCACCGAGCGTTTCAAGATCATTCGCGTGGAGTCGAAGGGCAACAAACGCGTTGCCGGGTCACTCAAAACTGCCGTAACCGGCAAATCCAAAACCGACGAGCGTTTCCTGCCCGCCACAGCCACTCCTATGACCGGCGGCTGGATCAAGATCACCCCCGTCGATCCGTTGCCCGCGGGCGAATACGCCATCGCCGAAATGCTCGGCAAGGATTCCATCAATCTCTATGTTTGGGATTTTGGCGTGAACCCGAACGCCCCCGCCAATTCTTTCGCGGTCAGGCCCGAAGCGCCCGAGCCGCCGAAACCCGACGGTCCCAAGGAACTTCAGAAGCGGGAAAAACAATAGGGGCGCCTACAAATCGATTTGGAGTAAGATCGCCCCACAACCAACTAGTTGATAAACCAGTCTATTGAGGGACATCAACATGACAACGGTAGGCGCCTTTGAAGCCAAAACACACCTCAACCAACTCCTGGACCGTGCCTCCAAAGGAGAGGTAATTCAGATTACGCGGCGGGGCGTGCCGGTCGCCAGGCTCGTGCCTCCAACTGACTCCGAGGAGCGCCCCGACATCAACGAGATCGTGCGCAGTATTCGCGAGACCCGCAAGGGTGCGAGGCTGGGAAAAATTTCGATCAGGTCATTGATTAATGAAGGGCGTCGCTAGAAAGTTCGTGTTGGATGCTTCGGTAGCGTTGTCTTGGTGTTTCCAAGACGAATCCAGCGATTTTGCCGATGGCATCTTGGACTTGCTGAGGACAGGCTCCGAGGCAATCACGCCCGCAATCTGGCCTCTCGAAGTGGCCAATGCCCTCGTCGTCGCCGAACGGCACAAGCGCATTTCGGAGGCGCAAGTGACGTCGCACTTGCGTGACATTCGGCGTCTTCCAGTCGAGATCGAAGCCACCGATTTAGCTCGCGCATTTGATCTGATCCTGTCGGTTGCGCGCCAAAGAAATCTCACCGAATATGACGCCGTCTATCTGGAATTGGCATTGCGGCGATCTCTTCCGCTGGCCACTCTTGACAGCCACGTGCGGCGGGCAGCGCGCCAGGCTGGCGTCCTGCTGGTTTCCATCTGATTTGTGTTTACTCGCGAACCGTCCGATCCCTACGGCTCAACCATGCCCCGCGACGCCACCCCAATATTGTCCCGCGTCGTGTTCTTGACGACGTACATCATCTCGTCGGCCTGCCGGATAATGTCGTGCGGCGTCTGCGCGTCGTGTGGAAAGGTCGCCAGCCCCATGCTGGCGCGCACATTCAGATTCAACCCCTGCTCGCTGCAGAAGTTTCCCGTGCGCATTGAATCCTGCAGACGTCGCGCCACCACCACCGCCTGATCCTTGCCGGTTTGCGGCAGCAGAACCACGAACTCGTCTCCGCCGTAGCGGAACGCAAAATCGATCAGCCGCAGTTGCGCTTTAATCAGATATCCGATTTCCGCCAGCAACCGGCTTCCTACCAGGTGCCCATGCGTGTCATTGACCGCTTTGAAGTGGTCGAGGTCGATGAAGATCACGCTGAACTGGTAGCCAAAGCGCGCCGACCGGTAGACTTCGGTTTCGAGCGTCTTATAAAGATGCCGCGCATTGAACAAGCCGGTGCAATCGTCGGTGATAGTGAGCTCTTGAATCTTCTCGACCGCGCGCGCGTTTTCGATGGAGATCGCCGCATAGTCACACAGCGCCTGCAGGAAAAACATCTCCTGCTCGCTCAGCCCCACGTTCGCATTGATCAACTGGATCACGCCCAGCACGCGGTGCTTTGACCGCAGTGGCACGCAGATCACCGAGCGTGTCTGCAGTTGCGTCATCTCGTCCAGACGCGACGAGAAGCGCTCATCCGCCTGCACATCGGGCACAATCAGCGACTGCCCGTGCTTGGCCACCCACCCGGCAATTCCCTCTCCCAGCTTGAGGCGGGCCTTCGCCAGCACTTCGGCCGCCGCGCCCACCGCGATCGCAAAATACAGTTCGTCCTTCTCTTCGTCCACCATCAGCAGCGACCACGTGTCCGGACGAAAGTATTCCGCCATTTTTTCCATGATGGTCTGCAGGATGGAATCGAGGTTAAGTGACGAGGTCAATGCCTTGGCGACGTCGTGGAAGATCGTCAACTCTTGCGACAGGCGAATTGGGGACGTGCCCGCAGCCTCTGGCATCAACTCCTCGTGGCGGGTGGGAATTACAAAATTATAGGTTTCGCTGCGCCCGGCGGGCAACGAACGATGGTAACGGGTACCTGCCCTGCTAACGGCCTCGCCAGCAATCCAGAGCGGATGCCATGAGCTTGGCGAAGGGCGTCTTCGCCCATGGGAGTGCGAAGGAGTCAGGGGGCAAAACAGACGCGGCCAGTAGACCTACCGGCCCGCCACTTGAGGAAGGTATGCTACCGGTCATCGTTTGGCTGTGACTCGATCGGCAATCCGGTCGTATTCAGTCTTTGACAAGATGCGCCGCTGTACCAGTTCGTCAGGTTGGTTGTAAGGGCGCCCCGCAATGACCCGCTCCGCTTCCGCCCCGTTTATGCCCGGCAGGCTCACCAACTGCTCCCGCGTGGCTGTATTCAAATCCAGGGGTTTGTTGCGATCCCAGCCTTCGCGAATCCCCTCTGCCACTGCCTTCGCATCACTTTTGGCCCTCGCGGTCGCCTCCGCGGTTTCCTCTCTCAGTTGCTGCGGACTCTGTTTTTGGGCGCATCCCACTAGCACAGCGAGAAGAATAAATGTCGGCAAATGTGGCATTCGAGTCATGCGGTTCATTTTCGGTTGGCTTCTCTCCGGCGTCTTTGGATGACACTCCGACCTTCCCGGTTATCCGCTCTGGGAAGGGCGGCGCACCTTCATCTGCTCCTCGAACTCATCATCACCGCCCCAATGAACCCACATGGCTTATTATTGTTCGTTCTTAAGAGTAAAATTGCCGCCGTCATCGGTTGCCCGCAGGAGACTGGTTTTGCCTTCATTCGGCGAGAACCTCAAGCTCGAACGCGAAAAACGCAATATCTCACTGGAGGAGATTTCCGCGTCCACCAAGATCGGCACGCGCATGCTTCAGGCCCTTGAAGAAGAAAGGTTCAACCAGCTTCCAGGAGGCATTTTCAATAAAGGATTTGTCCGCGCCTACGCCCGCACGGTCGGGCTCGACGAAGATCAGGCCGTCGCCGAATATTTACAAGCCTCCGGCGAAGCCGTTCCCGCCAGCCCCGACGCAAATCCCCGCGACAATATCCGCGAACATAACGCCCGCGAAAATGAGGAGCGAATCAGCCGCCTGGAAGCCATTTCCGACACTCCCTCCCGGCCCCTCCCCTGGGGAGTGTTTGCCGTCATCCTTCTCGCCGTTGCGCTTGCGCTCTCGCTCTGGAGTCACCGCCACCGCGAGCAGGAGCGCCTCGCAGCGCATGCCCCGGCCAGGTCCGCCCCCGAATCGTCCCCGGCGCCATCCTCGCCCGACACTACGGTCGTCCCGCCCAACACCGCTGCGGCCCAGTCTTCGCCCGTGAGCGCAGCCCCGAACTCCGAGCCGATCCCCGCCAAATCACCCAGCGAGCAACCATCGACGACTTCCACACAGAGTTCTCCCGCTAAAGCCGAAACCAACGCAACCCCGGCCCCCGGCGAATTCACAATTCTCGTTCGTACCCGCGAGGAAAGCTGGATGTCCAGCGTCGTGGATGGCAAACCTACTCCGTCTGCGACCCTGCCACCACATAGCGACCGCACTTTCCACGGCCGCAAGGAGGTTGTCATCAAGGTTGGCAATGCGGGCGGCGTCGATTTCCTTCTCAATGGAAAAAAACTGGAAGTCGGGGGAGATGAAGGCCAGGTAAAGACCGTTACGATTGGCCCTACCGGACTGTTACCCAATGCCCTCGTTTCGCCCCCTTCACCCTAGGAGAAAGCAGAATTTAATTCTTTCTTTTCTTCCCTTTACCGTCTCTTCCGCACCGTTCAATGCGGGCTCTTTCCACTCGATGGAGACGGCCTCCCGCCGGCCCAAATTCGTTGCGCTGGCGGTCCATCTCTGGTACCGTTTTCAGGATAGATTAAACCCAAACCCGGTTGAGAGCCTGCGGCGAACATTAAGCCCTCCTTAGCACAGAAAGGCTCGAAGTCGTTCTTTAGGAGATACCAGCTTGCCATCCAAGAATCGTATTCTGTTTACTTCCGAGTCCGTGACCGAAGGCCATCCCGACAAGATTGCCGACCAGATTTCTGACGCCATTCTCGATGCCTGCCTGCAGGAAGACCCCACCAGCCGCGTCGCCTGTGAGACCCTGACCTGCACCGGCCTGGTCGTCATCGCCGGCGAAATCACCACCAAAGCCTACGTGGATTTTCAGAACCCCGTCCGCGGCGTCGTGCAATCCATCGGCTACGACAACGCCCTCTATGGCTTCGACTCCAACACCTGCGCCGTGATCTCCAGCATCAACAAGCAGTCGGGCGACATCGCCATGGGCGTCGATACCGGCGGCGCCGGCGACCAGGGCATGATGTTCGGCTACGCCTGCAATGAGACGCCTGAGCTGATGCCGCTGCCCATTTCGCTGGCCCACAAGCTCTGCCTCAAGCTCTCCGAAGTCCGCAAAAACGGCACCTGCCCTTACCTCCGCCCCGATGGCAAATCGCAAGTCACAGTTGAATACTCCGCTCCAGGCAAGGTCAAGCGCGTCGATGCCGTCGTCGTTTCCACCCAGCATGCCGAGACCGTCGGCAACGATCAGCTTCGCGCCGACATTCTGAAGAACGTCATTCAGGCCGTCATTCCCGCCAACCTGCTCGACGAAGACACCAAGTACCACATCAACCCCACCGGCCGCTTCGTCATCGGCGGACCGATGGGCGATTCCGGCCTGACCGGCCGCAAGATCATCGTCGATACCTATGGCGGCATGGGCCGTCACGGCGGCGGCGCTTTCAGCGGTAAGGATCCGACCAAGGTCGACCGTTCCGCCGCCTACATGGCGCGCTACATCGCCAAGAACATCGTGGCCGCCGGACTGGCCGAGCGCTGCGAAGTTCAACTCGCCTACGCCATCGGCGTCGCCGAGCCGGTCAGCGTGCTCGTCGATACCTTCGGAACCGAGAAAGTCGACGTCAGATCGATTCCCGATCTTGTCCGCGCCAACTTCAACCTGACGCCGCGGGGCATCATCGATTCACTCAACCTGCGCCGTCCGATTTATCGCAAGACCGCCGCCTACGGCCACTTCGGCCGCAACGATCCCGACTTCACCTGGGAAAAAACCGACAAGGCCGCAAAACTCGCCTCCGAAGCGGGATTAAAGCACGAGCCTGTGGGAGCAAGAAAATAACAAGTTAGATTGCAGAAGTTAGATTGCAGAAGTAAAACCTTGGGCTTTTCACTTCTGCAATCTGAGCTTCTAACTTCTGACTTCCAACGCAATCATCCGGGGATAGGAGAAAAATGGCCACGACATCAATTACCTGCGACGTTAAAAATTTCGAACTCGCCGATCTGGGCAAAAAACGCATCGAGTGGGCCAACCAGTCCATGAAGGTCCTGCAGATCATCCGCAAGGAATTCATCAAGAACCAGCCGCTTAAGGGCGTCCGCATTTCGGCCTGCCTGCACGTCACCGCCGAAACCGCGAACCTGATGATCGTGCCTGCGCGATGGCGGAGCCGACGTGGCCCTCTGCGCCTCCAACCCTCTCTCCACGCAGGACGACGTTGCCGCCAGCCTGGTGCGCGACTACAACATTCCCGTCTTCGCCATCAAGGGCGAGGACAACGATTCCTACTATTCCCACATCATGGCCGCCCTCGACCACCGCCCCCAGATAACCATGGACGATGGCGCCGACCTCGTAGGCGTTCTCCACACCAAACGCACCGCCGAACTCGAATACGTAATTGGCGGGACCGAAGAAACCACCACCGGAGTAATCCGCCTGCGCGCGATGGCCAAGGAAGGCGTCCTGCGCTATCCCATCGTCGCCGTGAACGACGCCGACACCAAGCATCTTTTCGATAACCGTTACGGCACCGGACAATCCACCATCGACGGCATCATCCGAGCAACGAACTTCCTGTTAGCCGGATCGAAATTCGTGGTCGCCGGCTACGGTTGGTGCGGCCGCGGACTCGCCTCGCGCGCTCGCGGCGCAGGCGCCGAGGTTATCGTCACCGAAATCGATCCCACAAAAGCGCTCGAAGCCGTGATGGATGGCTTCCGGGTCATGTCCATGGAAGAAGCCGCCAAACTCGGCGACGTATTCTGCACCGTCACGGGCAACAAGAATGTCCTCGCCAAGCAGCACTTCCAGGCCATGAAGGATGGCGCGATCATCTCCAATTCCGGACACTTCAACGTTGAAATCGACATCCCCGCGCTCGAGAAGTTGTCGTCCTCCAGGCGCACCACCCGCAATTTTGTCGAAGAGTTCACCCTGAAAGACGGACGCCGCATCAACCTCTTAGGAGACGGCCGTCTCATCAACCTCGCCGCCGCCGAAGGCCACCCGGCCTCGGTCATGGATATGAGCTTCGCCGACCAGGCCCTCTGCTGCGAGTACATGGCCAAGAACCACGCCTCGCTGGAAAAGCGGGTCTACACGGTTCCAGTCGACCTCGACAAGCGCGTAGCCAAACTGAAGCTGGAATCGATGGGCATCAAGATCGACCGCCTGACCTCCGAGCAGGAAGAGTATCTGGCGAGTTGGAACGAAGGAACATAAGCTCGTGTGGCGCGGGCGCCCTCGCCCGCAGCTTTTGCTTTTGACCTTAAATGGGGCGGCGCAAGCCGCCCCATTCTTTTTTGGGGGCAGAACAGATTCCCAACGTTTCCTCCGCTAAGTAAGGAATCTCTGGTAAAACAAGGAATCAGGTTTTCCATGGCCGACATCCAAAAACAGGCGCGCATTACGAGCAAGGGCCAGATCACCGTGCCCATCGAGGTCCGGCGTGTGCTTGGAGTGCGGACAGGCGATCGCCTCGTATTCGAGAGCGACAAACAAGGCGTGAGGGTCCGTCCCGTGCGTATAAAAAGCGCCTTTTCCAGGTACCGGGGGATTGGCAATCCGACAATCGGCGCTGGCCGGAAGGCTATTACGCGCTGGCTGCGCGAGTTGCGAGGCGGCGAGTCGCGAGGGGACGATGCTCGCGATCGGGCGTCCACCTCCGATGCGCGTGGGAAATGACAACTGCGATCGACAGCAATGTTGTCATCGCACTCTGGAACACGCAGCCGTACTCAGTTTGGCTGCCGAACAGGCGTTAGAGGCAGCCTTCCGCCGGGGGAGCCTGGTGGCGGCGGCGCCCGTATTTGCGGAGTTGCTGGCCGCACGGGCGCACCGAAACCTTCCTTAACCGCTTCCTGGACGAAACGGGAATCGCCATCGATTGGCAACTCGACGAACCCGTGTGGCACTCAGCGGGACGGGCATTCCAGGCCTATTCGGAAGGCCGCAGAAAACACCGCGCCTCCGCCGCCCGCCGTATTCTTGCTGACTTTTTGATTGGCGCGCACGCCGAAGTGCGGGGCTACCGGTTGCTCACCCTGGACGAGCGGCTCTATCGAGCGGCATTTCCGAAACTGACGATCGAATCGATCTGACTTATTTTGCGAGGCTGCGCCGCGAGGATCGGACGGCTCACGCTCGTCCGTGAATCTTGGCCCACCACCACCGCACGCCCACAAACAAGAATCGCCAGTCGTGGAAGAATTCCGGAGGCTTGCCCTCAAAAGCGTGGCCGATGAATTGAAAAATCCATCCGGTCACGAAGAGGCCGAGTCCGTAAATCCACAGTCGATGAAAAAAGATGCTGGCGGCAAAGACAGGAATTGAAAGCAGAATCGTCGGAATGCCCAGCGTGTGGCACAACCGGTTCACCGGATGCCGGTGACTACTCCCATATTGCGCGATCCACTGCTCGTTGCTGCGTCCGCCCAGCACGCGAGGGATCATATCACGATCAGGTTAGGTACTGATCAGGGGCAGTTGCCGCACGGGAAGAGTCGCTACTATCGTACCTCCGCAAACTTCCAGGCATCTCCCCGGTCCCTGAAGCCATCCCATTGCCCGCTCGTCCACCTGTAATGAGCGAGTGTTCAACAGACAACCTTCCACTACGCCAAAAGGGAGTCCTATCCATGACCGAATCGACGAAATCCCGCCCTGGGGGCGACGACGCGAAGCGCCTTCCCCTCAAAAAAGAAATCAACCCTTTCAGCGAACAGGAAAAGCATGGCGAACGGGCTCAGCGCCGCAACCCTCAAAGCGACCAGGAAGCAAAGGGCAACACCGTCCAGCCGCATACGGCCGGCGCTGGTGACGACGCCGGCAAGACAGAAAACGTCTCGTAGCGCCGGGCAGGAATATTGCGCTTACAATATCGGCATGTATCACTACAATCCCTCCACTGCCCTTGAAGAACTGACCGAGGAGGCGATTCTGCCGAATCCCGTCCATGTGCGCGACATGATGCTCCGCGGTAAACTCTCGGCCGATGAGGCACTCGAGTTGAACCGCATCTTTCTCGAGTATCAGAAATTTTTCGGCGAGAGTCTGAAACTGGGCAAGGACATTCTCCGCCGCCTAGCCGCCTGACTGGTCCGGTTAGCCAATTCTGTCGTCGGATCTGAGAAGTCTGCCGTTTCGACTCGGACGTCAGTCGCGCTTGCGCCGCTCCAGAGCCTGCGCCAGTTCCTTCAACAGATGATCGACGTTCTCCGTTTGTTTTTCCTTCAGTAATTGCTCACAGATCTCGCGCCAGGGTCGTTGTTTATTTACTTCTCCAGGGTTGCCTGCGCCGTCATTTACTTCTTTTTTCTCTTCCGTCATGCGGAAAATAAAAGCACTCGACGTTCCAATTCGCTAAGTCATTGCGCGTGCGTGCGGCGCCGTCCCAGACACAAAGTAGTTTTCACCCATACAGGGCAGAACAGGAAAAGGCGAGGCCGCCGCCAGCCGTCGATCAGCCTTTTTGCCCGTCGGCCTAGGCTATCGGATCGGTATTTTCGAGGGTTGAACTACAGCCTTCAGGGTAGAGGCCGAGAGAATAAGTCTAGAGCCTGTTTCACGATGAAAGAAAAAGGGAGCGTTCAAAAGACAGCCAGAGCAATCACTTCTTCGCGGCCACGGCCGCGCCTGAATCCGGTTGCGTAGCGTCCACAGGCTGGCACTTGTGCGCGTTGAACTGCTTCTGGATCGCGGATTGCGCATTCCCGCTCAGTGGATCTGCCGCGAACTGCGCATTGCACGATTCGCAAATTCCCAGCACAGGAGTATTTCGAACCCGCTTCACGATACGAAGATTTCGTTTTGCCATTGAATGCAGTGTCCCCCAAAGACGCCAGCTTGCGCGCGCGCCCGAATGCCTCGACGCACTCCCTCCAGTCTACGCCCATTCCGTCAGCGGCCATTGCCGCATCATCATTTACAATCGAAGATTCCTTCATCATCAGGACACACAACTATGCACCGCTGGTCTGAACTCTTTATTCCTACTCTGCGCGAAGCCCCGGCCGATGCCGAGGTCGCCAGCCACAAGCTTCTCGTCCGGGCCGGATATATCCGGCAACTGGGCGCGGGAATCTACTCGTTTCTCCTTCTGGGCAACCGCAGCGCGCAGAAGATCATGAACATCGTCCGCGAGGAGATGGACAAGATTGGGCAGGAGTTCTATCTCCCAGCCCTGAATCCCCGCGAGATCTGGGAGGCCAGCGGCCGTTGGGCCGTGATGGGCGACAACATGTTCCGCCTCAAGGACCGCAAAGGCGCCGACTTGTGTCTGGGCATGACCCACGAAGAAGTCATGACCGACATCGCCCGCAAGGAACTGCGCAGCTACAAGCAGCTTCCCCAGATCTGGTATCAGATTCAGACCAAGTTCCGCGACGAGCCGCGCCCGAAATCCGGATTGCTTCGCGTTCGCCAGTTCATCATGAAGGACGCGTATTCCTTCGACATCGATCCCGCCGGGCTCGATGTCTCCTATCAAAAGCATTACGACACCTATTGCCGCATCTTCGACCGCTGCGGCCTGAAGTACATGGTCATCGACGCCCACTCCGGCGCCATGGGCGGATCGCAGTCGCAGGAATTCATGGTCCGCACCCCTGCCGGCGAAGACCTGGTCGTGAGCTGCGAGAAATGCAACTACGCCGCCAATCTAGAGAAGGCTACCTCAAAGCTGGCTCCCATCGAGGATCTCAAGCCCGAAGGTGATGGCAAGCCTCTCCTCATCCACACGCCCGGCAAAGGAGCGATCGCCGATGTAGCCGAGTTCCTGCAAATCTCCGCCGAGCAGGACATCAAGACCGTCGCCTACATGGCGCAGAAACCCGATGCCGCCGGAAAAACTCTCGAGCAGCCGCTCATCGTATTCCTGCGCGGCGACCATAGCGTGAATGAAACCAAGCTGCTCACGCTCGTCAAGGCCGCCGCTGTTCGCACGATGCAGACGGAAGAGTTGGAAAAATACTTCCAGGGTCCAGCCGGATTTATCGGTCCCATTGGCCTGGTGGTCCGTCCCAAGGAATTGCTCGGCGAATGGGATCCGAAGAAGCAGCCTGCCGATGCGCGCACCGCAACCGTGGTGCTCGACGAAGGCCTGGTAAACCGCGTAAACCTGATCTGTGGCGCCAATAAGCTCGACTATCACTTGAAGAATGTTACGCCCGGCAAGGACTTTCAATACACCGTCGCAGCCGATGTTCGCAACGTCAATGCCAGAGAAGGATGCCCCAATTGCGGTTCTCCCCTCCGCATCGACACGGCGGTAGAAATCGGCCACATCTTCAAGCTGGGCTACAAGTATTCGGAGTCCATGGGCGCTCATGTCCTCGACAAGAACGGCAAGGAAGTGACCGTCATCATGGGCAGCTACGGCATCGGAATCGAGCGCATCCTCACTGCCGCGATCGAGCAAAATAATGATCCCAATGGATTCTGGCTGGCCCCAGCCATAGCTCCTTTTGATGTGGTCGTGGTAGCAACCAATATTGCGGACGAGAATGTTCGAACCACCTCCGAGCAGATTGCCCAACAATTGGAGGCCGCCGGGCTCGACGTCCTGCTCGACGACCGCGACGAACGTCCGGGCGTCAAGTTCAAAGACGCCGATCTAATCGGTATCCCCTTTAGAATCAACGTCGGAAAGAAGGTTACCGAAGATTTGGTGGAAGTCGTTCGGCGCTCGACTCTGGCCCGGGAAGACATTAAGATTTCAGCCATAAGCGAACATTTGCTTGGGCTGGTCCGCTAGGTCCGGGGACTGGTCAATTGCGGCGGGCATCGGCAAAGCTAGCCGGTGGGAACCTGCCTCCGAATGGGCGAGCGAATCGAATGGCGACTTTGAAACTGATCCTGGGCTTCGGCGTGTTTGTTGCAATGATCCTGGCGGGCATCAAGGTGATCCCACCGTGCTTCGCCAACTACGAGTTCGAGGATACCCTCAAGCAGGAAGCATTGCAGTCCACCTACACCTCGCGCTCGGAAGAGGACATTCGTAAGGCTGTGTTGAAGCATGCCCACGAGTACGACATTCCCGTGACGGCGCAACAGGTGAAAGTCTCCCGCGTCGGAGGATTCGGGACTGGCACGCTCAACATTGAAGCCGAATACAGCGTACCCGTAGACCTGCCCGGATATTCGACTTCCCTGAGCTTTCATCCGTCGAGTTCCAACAAGGGGATCTACTAGCAATCTCCGATAGCCCGCTCCTTCCCCCACGCCCGGTCGGCCCAGACACACCCGTCCCTTCCGTGACACGCATCCAACAAGTGGGGATTGCCGCTCCTGATTTAGAATCAACAGAGAATTCCCTTATCTTCAGACACTTCCCGATCCCGGCATCGAACCGGAACGGAAATTGCTCCCAGGATGGGGGAACAACCTTATCTTGGCCGTTAAAGTGAAAATTCCGAAACCTCGCAACGCGGCGGGCGGCAAGGGTCGCGGTCAACGTCGTGACCCTGTGGTCCACTACGCTTTTCTCGGATTCCTGACCCTTTCTCTGCTGGCAACCGCTTTTTTTGCGTATTGGTATGTAAAGTACGACAAGATCATTGAGCAGCGCTTCCGCGGTCCACTGTTCGCGTCGTCCGCAAAAATCTACGCCAGTCCTCAAGTAGTCAGGGTCGGGTCGAAGTACACCATTGCAGAGATCGCGTCCCAGCTGCGCCGCGCCGGATATTCGGAAAAAGACCAGTCTTCTCCGCTCGGCAGCTTCCGTTTGCACGGCAACTCGATTGAAGTCAGCCCCGGCCCCGAGTCCTACCACAGCCCCGAATCCGCCACCATCACCGTGGCGGGCGGCGCGGTCAGCGAAATCGCCAGCCACACCGCCGGAGACCTGGAAGCCTACGAACTCGAGCCCCAGCCCGTCGCTTCGCTTTTCGACGCCGAGCAGCGTTCCAAGCGCGAACTGGTCAAGTACAACGATATTCCCAAGGTCATGGTGGAGGCCGTCGTCTCCATCGAGGACCGCAGATTCTTCCAGCACAATGGCGTGAACTTTATGCGCCTGCTCGAAGCCGCCTGGATCGACTTTACCCATCAGCGCCACCAGCAGGGCGGATCGACCATTACCATGCAGCTCTCGCGAGCGTTCTTCCTGAGTCCGGAAAAAACGTTCAAGCGCAAGATCATCGAGATGCTGATCGCGGTTGAGCTCGAACAGAAATTTTCCAAGCAGCAGATTTTCGAGTTCTATGCCAACCGCGTCGACCTCGGCCAGCGCGGATCGTTTACCATCGCTGGCTTTGCTGAGGGCGCGCACTCCTATTTCAATAAGGACCTGAAAGACCTGACCCTCCCCGAAGCCGCTCTGCTGGCGGGGTTAATTCAGGCCCCGAGCTACTTGTCGCCCTACCGGCATCCCGAGCGCGCCATGGATCGGCGTAATACCGTGCTCGAAGCGATGGTCGAGACCGGCGCCATTACCCGCGCCGAAGCCGACAAAGCGAAGGCCACGCCGCTCAAGCTCGCTCCGCCCAACGTCGAGGCCAGCGACGCTCCCTACTTCGTGGACATGGTCCGCGATACCGTTCTCAGCAAGCTCAACGAACACGAAGTAAACGATCAGCGCTTCCGCATCTACACCACGCTCGATCCCGACCTGCAGCAGGCTGCCGCGCAGGCCGTCGAGACCGGCATCAAGCTGGTCGATGAGCAGGTCACGAGGATGCGCACCAGAAAGACCAAGGTCGGCAAGAACAAGTTTGAGACTACGGTGCTGCCCGGCCCGCAGGCTCAGGTCGCGCTCGTCGCCATGGATCCCCACACCGGTGAGATCAAGGCTCTGGTCGGTGGACGCAACTACGCAACCAGCCAGTTGAATCATGCGCTCGCGAAGCGTCCCACCGGATCCATCTTCAAGCCGTTTGTCTACTCTGCGGCCATGAATACAGCTCTCGACGGATCGACTAACGTGATTACTCCGGCCTCGATTGTGAGCGACCAGCCCTCGACTTTCTCCTACGGAGACCAGATCTACGAGCCGCGCAATTACAAAGAGGAATACCACGGCGATGTAACTCTGCGTTACGCGCTCGCCCTCTCGCTCAACAATGCCACCGTCAAAGTCGCGGAAACCGTAGGCTATGACAAAGTAGCCGATCTGGCGCGCTCCGCCGGAATCGCCTCCGTAAAGGCTACGCCCGCGATGGCACTCGGCGCCTACGACGCCACGCCCGTCGACATGACGTCGGCCTACACCACCTTCGCCAATGGAGGAGTTCGGCTCTCGCCGCTCTTCGTCAATTCGGTTCGCAATGCGCAGGGCGATGTGATCGTGAACTTCGCCACGGAACGCAAAGACGTTCTCGATCCCAGGGTCGCGTTCGTCATGACCAACATGCTCGAAGGCGTGGTCAACTTCGGTACCGCCTACGGAGTCCGCCAGCGCGGCTTCACCGCTCCCGCCGCCGGCAAAACCGGGACCTCCCACGACGGCTGGTTCGCCGGCTATACCAGCAATCTGCTCTGCATCGTGTGGGTGGGATACGACGACTACAGCGACATCCGCCTCAGCGGCGCGCAGACCGCGGCTCCCATCTGGGCCGAGTTCATGAAGAAGGCGGTGACCCTTCCGCAATATTCCGATGTCGTGCCGTTCCACCAGCCGGAGGGCGTGATCGACGTTCAACTCGACAAAATCACCAACCGGCTGGCTACTCCCGCCTGTCCCGACGACTACACAATAGCGTTCGTGGCCGGAACGGAACCGCATGACACCTGCGACCAGGCCAGTGGAGCCCAGGGCTTCTTCTCGCGCATCTTTAAAGGCAGTCCGGAGCGCGCCTTACCCCCGCCGACCACAAATGGCCCCACGAGTGGGAACACCGAAGCCTCCGCCGGTGTCCAAACAGAGGAAGAAGGCAGGAAGAAGAAGTCTTTCTTCGGTAAGATAGCCGACGTATTCAAGGGGGATGGCAGCAAGGGTGACAAAAACACTCCGCCACCGTCTAAGCCAGCAGGCAATGGCGCGACCCCGCCGCCATAGGCCGTTCCGGTTCCGTTTACGCAAGAAGTTCCTGGGGTAGTGGGGAAAACGCGCTCGTCGAATCCGTGCACGTCCATTTCAGGAGGTCGCTATGCGGTCTTCGCCCGTGGCAACACACCGTTCCACTGCTTACTCTCTAACTTTTCTGGCTGCGCTGGTTACGCTCGCCCTTCTGGCGACGCCGCTCCCCGCCCAGAATCCCGAACAGTTGGAAATCGGACCTCCACCCCTGCATCGCGCCGAACCGCCCGCTCCGGGCGCAACCGCAAAAGAGTTGGAGACTCGCGGTGACCAGTTGCAGGCCGAGAAGTACTATCTCGATGCCATCGACTATTACCAGGCTGCGCAGAGAAAAGATCCGCGCAATCCAGTCCTCATCAACAAGGTCGGCATGCAGCAACTCATGCTGCACCGTTGGCGGGAGGCGCGCAGAAACTTCGAACTCGCCATCAGAACCGACAAGCGATATGCCAATGCCTACGCGAACATGGCCGTCGTCTACTACGAGGAGGCCAATTACACCAAGTCCGTTCGCTATTACGACAAAGCCATCGAACTCGATGGCGATGAAGCTGTTTTCTACAATAACCGCGCCGCCGCATTCTTCGCCAAAAAGCAATATCAGAAAGCCATGGCGGACTACGCCAAGGCACTGCAGATCGAGCCGGATATCTTTGACCGCGCGTCTCGCGGACAGGGCGTGCAGGCGAAACTTCCCTCGCCCCAGGACATCGCCCACTACGATTACGTTCTCGCCAAGCTCTTTGCCCAGAGCGGATCGCCCGACCGTTCGCTCCACTATCTGAAGAAGGCCATGGAAGAGGGTTACAAAGACATCAGGAACGTCTACAAGGACGAGGAGTTCAGTTCCCTGCGCAAAGATCCGCGCTTTGCGGAACTGATGGCCGCCAAGACGGTCGCCATTTCGAATTAAAATCTCGATCTGCGCCGATCATCAGTTAGACTAACTCCCGACTCTGCGATCGTCGCGTGCCCGAGTTACTGCTCACGATTCCTCACCTTCTCGCTCCTACTCTGCGCTCTACCCTCTAGTCCTTGCTGGCATAACTGCCCCCACGGACTTATAATTCCGCAAGTTCGACTCGGAATAAATTTCCGTGCCGGGAATAGAGGCCGAGATGTCCCACTGTCTTGAAACCTTCCCGCCGTTTCACTCCTCAAACACTCCTAACGTCCCGCCCCCTCCCATTCCATCCAACGTCAAGAAGCAAGTTCAAGCCTTCTGGCAGAGTTTCCCCTGCGATTCCTGGTTCACGAACGAGACTCGGGGCACCGTTGACTTTTACCGGGCGCTTGATCAACACCGCTACAAGGTGCATCCCGGTCTGACGGCGGCCGTCGGCTTCGAAAAAACTCGTGGCCTGCGCGTGCTCGAGATTGGTTGTGGATGTGGGAGTGAAGCAGAGCGGTTTGCGCGCGCCGGCGCTCATTACACGGCTTTAGATCTGACAAATGCCGCCGTAAGTATCACGCAGCGGCGTTTCCAGATTGCAAATCTCCATGGCTGCTTTGTTCAGGGGGATGCGGAGGACCTGCCTTTTGCGGATGGCGCGTTTGACTTGGTCTACTCCCATGGTGTGCTTCACCATACACCAGACACCGCGCGAACCATCCGGGAGGTCTATCGCGTGCTTGCCGATGGAGGGCGGGCAGAGATCATGCTTTACTACCGTAATTCGTTCAATTACCAGGTCAATCTTCGCGTGGTCCGCCGTCTTCGGGCTTTTCTGCTCAGAACTCGCATCGGTGTCAATCTCTCCAGTAAGCTCTGCGGAGAAAGCGAGCAGAACCTGCGCCGCCACGCAGAGCTCGTCAAACAGGACCCTGCTGGCTATTGTCAAATGCAAAACATTCTCAATCGCAACACGGACGGTCCGGATAACCCGCTTTCGCAGGCGTTCTCCAAGGCATCCGCAAGCCGCATGTTCGAGCAATTCCGCGATGTGCGAACTGAAATCATGTTCTGGAATTCGAACTGGCTCCCCGGTATCGGGAAATTGATTCCTCCTGCAGTCGAGTCATGGCTCGCTTCGCACTGGGGATGGCACCTGTGGGTCTATGCGGAAAAGGGTGGGTTCGAACTCCACACAGCCGAAAATCGTAACCGAGTGCGATCGAGAGCCGAAACTTCGGTTCCATGGGAAGCCCTCGCAAGTAAAAAGATCTTAGCTCGCCACACCTGAATTCGCTTTAAACCCATGGCCTGAAACCGCTTGGGGAGGACAATCAAATTTGTGCACACCGCGAAACTTTAACGTGCTACCAGTGTTTGTTACCACTACTGCTCCTGAAAGCGAGAGCAAGTAAGGAGAAAGCCCACCGGTTGCGAACCCGAGCACGCCCCAAGCAAGCAACCGGTGGGTGATTTTACAGGGCCCCGCAAGATCGATTCGCACCAGCGAGGTGCCATCCTTATGGTTGGTTCCGCATTGGCCCGCCGTGGCTTCAACTTCCGGAGCGGGACGTTTCTCCATCTCGCAGTCTGCACCCTGGCGACGTCTCTCCCCGCGGCAGCCCAGACGGCCACAAACAACGACCTTCCGCATGAACTTCTCTATGTGCTGGATACCCACCGTGCCGCACCCGCTTCGAGCGATCACCTGCTCGTCGTGGATCCCGAGCGAAAAGTAGTTCTCAAACGGTATGCAGGCGACGGCATCGACTTCGCCCTGTCCCCCGATGGAAAGCGCCTCTACCTCGCTCACAGCAGTCCCCGTCCAGAAGGGAATGAAGAAAATCTCGGCCAGCTCGACGTCATCGATACCGCGTCCGGCAACCTCATTGCCACGGCCAGCAATCCGGACCGCTGGATCACCATGGGCCCGTATCGCCAATCCCAGATGGCTCTTTCAGCCGACGGCCGTTGGCTCTATATCTACAAGGCCAAATCCGGCCCGGACACCAGCCAGATCGCAATCTTCGAAACAGCCGGCAACAAGTTTCTTCGTGATCCGATTCCCCTGACAAAGTGTGGCAGTGCGGTTCTCGTCCCGTGGCCGAGCGCCCGCGCATTGTCGGTTCTGTGCTGGGGATTCGATGGGCCCGACCTTCGGACTATCCAGTTCGACCACCAGGGCGCCCCCCCCAACCCAACCCGCCTCGCCATCCCCATTCCCCAGGACCACACTCGCAGACGTGCGGCCTCCGCATTCGTGTCCGGAGAAAACGAAGTAACGGTGTTGTTGTCGGACGGTAAGTACATCGGGCTCAATGTCCCAAGCGGCGCCGTAGCGAGTGAAGGAGAGATCGCTTTCTCCCCTCCTCTGACTCCGCCCGGCTGGCACCCGCAAACTCCAGGAGCCGAACACGTGCCCTCCCTTGGGCGTAGATATATCGGCTTCGGCGCCATCCGGGAATCGCGAGGCCGGCTCTACATTTCGCTTTCCAGAAGCGACGTATACATGCAGGCGGCCGATGCCATCGCGGTCGTGAACGCAAGAACACTCCAGCAGGAAGCTTTCTTCGAACTCAAGAGCTCCTTTTGGAATCCATCCTGGAATCTGTTTTCGGGCCTCGTCGTCGGAGATTACGGCAAGCGTCTCTACCTGCTAGGCATCGAATCAAAAGGAGGAGTAATCCGGGTTCTTAGCCTGCCCGCCCTCAAGCAGATTGACGAGATCAAAGGACTGGGCGCCACTCTCACCGCGATCGCCCCAACCCGCTAACTAACCCACGATGTAAGCCTCGATCGCCTCTTTCAATTTCCCCCGCGCCTTTAGGATATATTCGACCGCATCGCGCGCCGCTCCGTCTCCGCCGGCATGCGGAGTGACCCAGTGGGCTTGGGCCTTCACTTCAGAGCGCGCATTCTGGGTAGCAATCGCCAGCCCGCACTTCCGCATCACCGGAAGGTCGATGACATCGTCTCCCACGAAAGCAGCTTCTGCCGCCGTGATGCCGTCCTTGTCAAGAATTTCCTGAAAAGCGCCGGCCTTGTCCTGGATCCCCTGATAAATATGATTGATCTTGAGGTCGCGCGCCCGCAGCGCCACCGTCTCCGAGTTGCGTTTGGTAATCAGCCCGGTCTTGATCCCGGCGTAGCGAGCCAAGGAGATGCCGGTCCCATCATGCGCGTGAAATCCCTTGGCTTCGATCAGTGTAGTAACGTGCGCGCCGGAGCCCGGCTGGCCCGCCTTCTGGCCGGACCGTTCGAACAGCGTCGAAGTAGAAGAGCCCGCCGTCTCAACTCCCGCAGGAGCAGGAAAGATCCATATCTTCCCGTCAGTGAGAACTCCATCCACATCGAACAGAATGAGTTTGATCCTGCGAGCGCGAGTTGCAGCTGATGATTGATTGGGCATCGCCGCGATTCTAGCAGGCGAAACAGTGGTGGACACAGCTGTGAGCGAATGGCACCTGGAGCGGGTGTGCAGAGAGCGGCGGCCGCGCCGCTCCGCGCTCAACTTTGCTTCCTCCCATCATCCGAACCTCGCACGCAATTTTTCCATCTTGATCCGGTCCTCGCGTCTGCGCTCGCGTTCGAGACCCTTTGCCATCGAACCTCTGCCCTTGCAGGAACCTCTTAGAGCCTCAATAAGCGCGATCCCTGACAAGGCAGTCGACAAAGCGCCATCCGTCGCACTGGGAGACGATGACCCTCGCGCTTTCTCGCGGGCAGTACCCGATGGCTTTTTCTTTTGTCTCTCCCTATCCTTCCTGGATTTCACCGCCTCCTCCAAATTCCCAATGAAAATTCTATGCCGCCGCCCGCCACTAAGGCGAACATTTTACGAAACTCGTCATTCCGGGTAGAATACCTTCAATGTCGTCCCTTCCCTCCTCTTTAGCCTGGGCCCATCCCTTAGTCCGGGAGTGGTTCGTCCAGCGCTTCGGCACTCCCACTGAACCGCAGGAGCAGGGATGGCCGCACATTCTTGCCGGGCACACCACGCTGATCTCGGCGCCCACCGGCTCCGGCAAGACCCTGGCCGCATTTCTCGCCTGCATCGACCGCCTCGTCCGCAAAGCCCTCGCCGGACAGTTGACCGACCGTACCGAAGTCCTCTACATCTCCCCCCTCAAAGCGCTGGGCAACGACATCCAGAAGAACCTGGAGATCCCGCTCGGAGAAATCCTCCAGATGGCTGGTGAGCGCGGTCTCCTCATGCCGGAGATTCGCACTGCCGTCCGCACCGGCGACACGCTCGCCAAAGATCGCCGCCTGATGTTGAAGCGTCCACCGCACATTCTGGTGACGACGCCCGAATCGTTTTACATTCTCCTGACCGCCGAGAAAAGTCGTGCCATCCTGCGCGATGTGGAAACCGTAATCGTCGACGAAATTCACGCCGTCGCCGACGACAAGCGCGGAGTCCACCTCTCGCTCTCGCTCGAGCGCCTGGAGGCATTGACCGAGCGTCCTCCCGCCCGCATCGGCCTTTCCGCCACTCAGAAGCCAATCGAAGAAGTAGCGCGTTTCCTGGCGGGCAACTCCGACGAACAACAAACCCGTCCGGACCCCGTCATCGTCAACGTAGGCCACAAGCGGAAGATGGATCTGGCGGTCGAGGTCCCTAACTCCGAACTTGGCCCGGTTGCTTCCAACGAAATGTGGGGAGAGATTTACGAGCGAATTATCGAACTCGTGAACACGCACCGTTCCACGCTCGTATTCGTGAACACGCGCCGCATGGCGGAGCGCATTGCTCATCACCTGGGTGAGCATCTCGGCGAGGAAAACGTCGCCGCCCACCACGGCAGCCTGTCGCGCAAGCTGCGTCTCGAAGCCGAAAGAAAGCTGAAAGAAGGCCAGGTGAAAGTGTTGGTAGCCACGGCCTCGCTCGAACTGGGCATCGATATCGGCACGGTAGACCTCGTCTGCCACATCAGTTCGCCGCGTTCGATCGGAGTCGCCCTGCAGCGCGTAGGCCGCTCCGGTCACTGGCGCGGCGCGGTTCCCAAGGGAAGGTTCTTTGTTACGACCCGCGACGATCTGGCTGAGTGCGCCGTCTTGGTCCGAGCGATCCAGTCGGGAGAACTAGATCGGCTGATCTTCCCCGAAGCATCCCTGGACGTTCTGGCCCAGCAAATCGTAGCCTGCTGCGCAGTAAGTAGCGTCCCAGCCGCAACCAGCGCGGTCGAGCGTAGCGCCGCCGCCCCGGCGGCAGTCGTGGGGGCGAATCGCCCCCACAGCATCGAACGTGCACAAGCGTCCCAGGAAGAAGCCGCCCGCGTCATGCCAAACGAGGCACCCGCCAGCGACGGCTGGGATGAAGACGCCCTCTTCGCCTTAGTCAAGCGCGCCTATCCTTATCGCAATCTTGCGCGCGCGACATTCGACGACGTAGTCGAAATGTTGTCGGAAGGAATCGCCGCCCAGCGCGGACGTTACGGCGCGTATCTCCATCATGACCGCATCAACCGCAAACTCCGGGCACGCCGTGGAGCCCGCCTCGCTGCCATCACCAGCGGCGGCGCAATCCCCGACAATGCCCTGTTCACGGTCGTTGCCGAACCCGACGGCGGCATAGTCGGCACAGTCGATGAGGATTTCGCCGTCGAAAGCATGGCTGGCGAGGTCATGCTCCTCGGAAATACCTCGTGGAGAATTCGCCGGATTGAAAGCAAATCGTCCCGCATTCTGGTCGAAGACGCCCACGGACAACCTCCCGGTATTCCCTTCTGGCGCGGAGAAGCTCCCGCCCGCACCGCCGAACTTTCCCAGCAACTCGGCGACCTGCGCCAGGACATCAGCGATCGTCTCAAGGGCGTTGTCCCGGTAGAAGGCTGGCGCAACCTGCCCGTGGTCGCGGAGGTCGTGACCTGGCTGGCCGCCGAATGCGGCCTCGATCAGTCTGGTGCGGAGCAATTGATCCAATATGTCCTCGAAGGCCGCGCCGTGTTGGGCGATGTCCCGACACAGACGACCATCATCGCCGAGCG
Organism: uncultured Acidobacteriaceae bacterium; assembly: GCA_963838315.1. Lineage (GTDB taxonomy): Bacteria > Acidobacteriota > Terriglobia > Terriglobales > Acidobacteriaceae > Acidiflorens. Next base: position 42,577 of record CAWIQW010000009.1, on the reverse strand, counting down.
CTTCTTCGACGAAGGCGGCGGAATGCAGTTGATCATCCACGCTCCCTTCGGCGGCCGCATCAACAAAGCCTGGGGACTCGCTCTTCGCAAGCGTTTCTGCCGCGGCTTCAATTTTGAATTGCAGGCCGCCGCCACCGACAACGGCCTCAACATCGCTTTGGCCGAGCAGCACAGCTTCCCGCTGGCCGACGTCTTTCAGTTCCTCCATTCGGAAACGATGGCCCCCATTCTCGAGCAGGCCGCCCTCGCATCGCCCATCTTCGGAACCCGTTGGCGTTGGGATGCAACTCGCGCTCTCGCCCTGCTTCGTTTTCAGGGCGGCAAGAAAGTTCCCCCGCAGATTCAGCGCATCCGCTCCGATGATTTGCTGGCCTCCGTCTTCCCCGATGTAGCAGCCTGCTTCGAGAACATCGAAGGCGACATCAAGATCCCCGATCACCCGCTCGTCGCCGAGGTCATGAAAGATGTCCTCACCGAGGCCCTCGACATCGAAGGTCTCGCCGACCTGCTGCGCGGCATCGAGCAGGGACGCATTCGTTGCCTCGCGGTCGATACGCCCGTCCCGTCGCAGTTCTCGCACGAGATTCTCAACGCGAATCCCTACGCGTACCTCGACGACGCGCCCCTGGAGGAGCGCCGCGCCCGCGCCGTCGAAATGCGCCGAGTCCTGCCCGCATCGGTGCTCGAAGAAGTCGGCGCGCTCGATCCCCACGCCATAGCGCAAGTGCAAGCCGAAGCTTGGCCCGATGTCCGCGATGCCGATGAACTGCACGACGTCCTTCACACGCTCGTTCTGGTGCCGGAGCAAGGCCGCCCGCGGGAAGAAAGCTCCCGGCTGTCCGCTTTCGATTCCCTGCAGTACACGCCAAACGCAGCCTGGGCCAGGTTCTTCGAACGCTTGCAACTGGAGAATCGCGCCTTCGTGGCAAACATCTCAGGCAAGCAGTACTGGGTAGCTGCCGAGCGCAAAGAGTGGCTGGAAGCAATGCACCCTGTGGCCACCGACCGAGTGGTGACAACCACGGCGGCAGAAACCCCAATAAACGGACGCAACCCCAGTTTTGACGACGCCGTCCTGACCTCCGTTCAAGGCTGGATGGCCCATCTCGGCCCCACCACCGCCTCGGAAATTGGTGAACTGCTGGGACTACCCGCAACCGAGATAGAAAAAGCTCTCCTCCGAATCGAGGCGAGCGGAACGATACTCCGCGGCAAGTTCCGCCCCAATGGCTCCCACGCGGCAACCGCCGGGGCCGAGCCCGAAACCGAGTGGTGTGAGCGCCGTCTGCTCGCCCGTATCCACCGCCTCACCGTTGCCACTCTGCGCAAGCAGATCGAGCCGGTGACTGCCGCGCAGTTCATGAACTGGCTGCTGCGCTGGCAGCATATCGCTCCCGGAACCCAGGTGCGTGGCGAGCATGGCACGCTCGAGGTCATCCGCCAGTTGCAGGGGTTCGAAATTCCCGCCAACACTTGGGAGCGCTTCGTGCTCGCGCGCAGAATCTCCGATTACGATCCTGCCTATCTCGATCAGCTTTGCCTCGCTGGCGCCGTAGGATGGGGCCGTCTTTCTCCCCATCCCGCGACTCTTGAGTCGATGGACAGAACGTTAGGTCCCGCATCCAGTGATGACGGGGAAGCCACCGAGCACGCGCCCCACAGAATCCGCCGCGTAATTCCCACCCGCGTCGCTCCCATAGCATTCTTCGTGCGTGAAGAAGCCGACTGGATGCGCCCGCATCATCCGGGCGCTGAAGATTCCGCGACTTCATTCCTGAGCCCCGTCGCGCAGGAACTGCTGGAGCTGATGAAGCAGCGCGGCGCCTTGTTTTTCCCCGACATGGTGCGCGCCACCGAAAGACTCAAAGCCGAAGTCGAAACCGGCCTCTGGGAATTAGTCGCCGCCGGATTAGTGACCGCCGATGGATTCGAAAACCTGCGCGCCCTGGTGGCCCCGAAAACGTCTTCCAGCGTTGGTTCCGCAATGAGCCGACCAGGAATGGCCCGCTCGATGGGAAGTTCGGCGCTCGCCAAGGTGCGCCGACCGAGACACGCTGCCGGCCGCTGGTCGCTCTTGCACACCGAAGGAGCCGATCGCGACCGCCACGTCGAATCTTCCTGCTGGATGCTGTTGCGCCGCTACGGAGTCGTCTTCCGCGATCTGCTCGCGCGCGAAACCAACCTTCCCCGCTGGCGCGAGTTGCAGATCGGTTTCCGCCGCCTCGAAGATCGCGGAGAAATCCGCGGCGGCCGCTTCGTCGATGGATTTCAAGGCGAGCAGTTCGCGCTTCCCGTGGCCGTCGAGTCGCTGCGCGCCAACCGCAAGCTCCCCATGAACGGCGAGCGCGTAGTCATCGCCGCCGCCGACCCGCTCAACCTCGTTGGAATCGTAGTTCCCGGCGAGCGCATTCCGGCCATCTCAGGACGCAGCCTAACCTTCCGCGACGGCATGTGGGAAGCTGAAGGGGAAATGCTCGCAGCGGCGAGAGTGTGAGTCTGAATCCCGGCTCTGGATGATGGCTCACCGCATCGCGCCTGTTTACTGGTTAGTATCGGGGGCCCCCTTTACCGATCTATTGGAATCAAAGACTTAGCGGAAACTTTATTCCAGACCTCTGAAGAATAAGGACTTACGAATAAATTGGCGGGTACGTGAGCAGAAACCGCTGAGCATAGGGTACAGCGTTGCACCCTCAGGCCAGAAAGGACATATACATACAGATTTGTGATGTTTCCTGCCATCGAGTTCGGCAGCCAATTAGAAATCATAATTGTGATATATTTGTGATGTTAAAACTGTGTTCAAACGTGCAGAAGGAGGCAAAAATGGCGTTAGCGCAGGCGGAAACCCGGACTACGACCGTCCGACTCCCCCGTCCTGTTTATGAACAAGTGAAGTGTGTTGTAGACAAGGAGCGGGGCGGTGGAGGCACGGGTCAAACCCGTATCAGTCTCAACGACTTCATCGTGGCTGCAATCAAGGCATACCTGAAAATGTACCGGCGTCGGCAGATCGATGCTGCATTCGCGGGTATGGCGGAAGATGCAGACTACCAAAAGGAGGCAAAGCTGCTCGCAGAGGAATTTGAGGTCAGCGACTGGGAAGCTCTGCGTCTTGAGGAGAAAGACCTGGAGGGGGGGCCGATTTAGGATGGCGCAAATGCTCCGGGGAGATGTGTTTATGGCTAACCTTGAACCGCATGAGGGATCCGAGCAAGGCGGGACAAGGCCGGTCGTCATAGTCAGCCGGGATGCCTTAAACATCGTTAGCCCCGTGGTGGTCGTCTGCTCGATCACCGAGGCGGCGAACAAGAAAAAAACTTATCCAAGTCATGTGAGAGTCTCAGCTGGAACTGGGGGATTGACACTCGAGTCCATCGTTGTATGCGAACAAGTCCGGGCAATCAGTAAGAGTAGACTACGTCAGCAACGCGGCAAGTTTGACAGAACTGTTATGACCAGTATCGAAGCAGCTCTAAAGATCACCCTTGATCTCCCGTGAAACAAAGTGTCGGGGTTTGAAGTTTAGCCGTCCCAGGTGGACGACTTCCTTGTGCCAGACTCTGCCCCGAAGGTCGCTAAACGGATTCGCATTCGCGAATCCGCCTGCTCCGCCGAGGATGACAAAGTCAAAAGTCACGAGCTCTCCGGATGATTCGTAGACAGTACTCCTAAACTATGCCGCAACCTGTGGGGCAGCGCCCTAGTCGCCCGGCAGGCGGAGGGCAAGCAACGTCTGCGGGTTCAGATACACGCCTTGCCAGCGGACGGCGAGATGGAGATGGGGACCGGTGGCGCGTCCCGTCCCTCCGCTAAGTCCGATCTGCTGTCCTTTTTCAACCGTGTCGCCGGCCTTGACCAAAAATTTCGACAGGTGAAGATAGAGGCTCAGCAGGCCCTGTCCATGATCGATGACGACGAAGTTCCCTTCCATGAACAACGGTCCCGCGAACAGCACCTGCCCGCGATTCACGGCGGCCACAGGCGTCCCCGTCGGCGCACGGAAATCCAGCCCCTGGTGCGTACTCTGCACCGAGCCATTGAAAACTCTTTGCACTCCAAACAGATCGGAGATCTCGGCCTTCACCGGAGCCGCAAATGATCCTTGCCATTCGCGCTCCGGGCTAACCGTCTTGAACACTTCTTCCTTCGTTTTCTTGTCCAACTCAATCTCGCGCTGCTCTTCCGGACTCGGAGCCGTATATTTTCCCGGCACCTTGAGCAACACGCGCGGATAACGCTGCCGCGCCACGCTGACTTTCTTCTCGAACGAAACCGCCAGCCCGACGGCCGTCTGGCCATGAAGCTGAATCGGATAAGAGCCAGCTTTTGTTTCCAGGCTGGCCCCCGCCAGCGCAAACCAGCTTTTCGTGTGCGAGTCAAAACTGAATGCGAATTTCCGCCCCAGCCACTCGCCTTCAAGTTTGTCCAGGTGTTTGACGGTGCTGACGCGGAAAATCACCGGCGACCCGTTAACGATGCGAGCGGGCTGCGTGTGAAGTGTCCAGCCCTCGGGAACAGGAGATGCCTTCGTCGTCTCGCCCGGAGCGGCGCTTAACTGAGCAACCTGAAAAATCAGAAAAACTGCAATCGATAACCAGCGCCGCATGAGTCTTCAGCCTAGCATCTCGCAAAGCGATCATCCACAACATGAGCGATTAAGAATGTTGCATCCGAGGAAACCGACACCGAGGTCATCCTGAGCGCAGCCGGAACTTCGCGAAGTGAGGCTCCGGCGAAGTCGAAGGCCCCCTACTCGCTCTCCAAATTTCGCGGACACCACACCATCCCAGATGGAGCGAATCGGCCCACCCGGCAGATTCGAGGCGCTCCTATTCAAACCACCCGCTCCGGTAAGCAACCCACCACGCAATAAACACAATAGGAATCGTAGCCGCCAGCCCCCACCAGATCGGCAAAAGAAAATCCGCCGCCACCCCGAGCACGAAGAATACCAGCCAGAAAATCTTCTTCTCCATCTCAGGATTGTAGCCGGGCCCCACATTGAGAGACGAGAACGGGCCGGCCTCAGCAACCAAGACAAAAACGAAGGCGCGCGAGCCGCCTCAATCAGCCCTTGGCTCGAAGCTCTTCCATCACGCTCTGAATCAGCTCTTTCGCATCCGTCAGGTTCTTCATAATCAGTTGCACATCCATGACCGGCTTGCCCGGCCAGCGCTGGCTCTGGCAATAGACGCCGTGCTGCCCCACCAGCGCCATCGCATCGGTGACCAGGTCCATCGTGACCGCAAGCCGCCCTCGCGGCACCCCCATGCGGGTTTCGAAGTGTTCCAGCTCTTCCTGCTTTTCATTGAAGACTGCCATGCAGAGATTGTAGCGGGGAAGTCGGTATAATTCGTAGGCACTCAGGAGGAGCACATGAAGAAATTTCTACTGATTCCAGCAGCCTTGCTGGCCATCGCAACCGTGGCGTCCGCGCAAATGGATATGTCGCAGGACAAGTCCAAGCGCCCCAGTCCACCCGCCAGCGCCACCTGCAAATTCTCCGACGGCAAGACCGTCAAAATCGATTATTCCAGCCCGCGCGCCAAGGGCCGCAAAATTTTCGGCGGGCTCGTCCCCTACGGCGAAGTCTGGCGCACCGGTGCCAACGATGCGACCACCTTCGTCACCGATACCAACGTCAGCCTCGATGGCAAGGCCATTCCCGCCGGCAAGTACACCCTCTTTACCCTTCCGAAAGCCGATGCTTGGACGCTCATCATCAGCAAGAAAACGGGAGAGTGGGGCACCGACTATCCCGGAGAAAAAGAAGATTTGGTTCGCGTCCCGATGATGGTTTCCCAAACCTCCGGGCCGGTTGAGAATTTCACCATCGCCTTCGACCAGGCCGGCAGCAAATGCACGCTTCGCATGGAGTGGGAAAATACCCGCGCCAAGCTCGAAATCAGCGAAAAATAACCCGCATTCACCGCATTGCAAAGGCCGAGGCGCTCGCTTCGGCCTTTCTTCGTAACCACTACTCATCCGCCCTCGCGCCACATCACGCGACCCAAGGCCTCAGACCACCCCCGCGCGTGACCCGCATCACTGTAGGAAGGTCTCCCACGGTCCATTCTAAGAATGGATGATTCCGTCCGACTTACTATCCGCGATCGTGCTCGTGGTGGCGGGTGCTTGCGTCTTCCATCTCTACCGCGTAGGCCAGCTGCGTCACCAACTCGAAGATGCCCGGAAGCAGACCCTCGAAAGTGACCAGCAGCGCAAAACCGTGCAGGACGAACTTTTCCGCCGCCTCTACGAACAGCGCGAGCTCGACCGCCAGAAGGTTCAATTCCAGGCCCAGCTCTCCGAATACGAAAAATTCGCCGCGCTCGCCCAACTGGCCCTCGGCGCCGCCCACGAAATCAACAACCCGCTCCTCGGAATCCTCTCGCACCTCGAATTGGAACTGCGAGGTTCCACCGATTCCTCCGACCGTTCCGAGATCGAGCAATGTATCGCCGGCGCCCGGCGCATTTCCTCCACCTTGCGCGGCCTCGTCAATTACGCGCGTCCCTCCCCGCCCGTTCTGAGCCGTATCAGCCTCGCCCGCCTCGTCGCCGACACCGTCGCATTCCTGGAAAATCAGCCCATATTGCGGGGCAAGGTTCTTACCATTGACGTACCCTCCGACCTGCCCCTGCTCCGCGCCGATGCCAACCAGCTTTCTCAGGTCCTGATGAATCTTCTGCTCAACGCCGCCGAGGCGACTCCGGAGTCCGGCTACATCACCGTCTCCGCCTGCAAGCTGGCCTTTGTTGAGAGCATCGAAATCCGCGTCAGTGACACCGGTTGCGGCATGCCGCCCGAAGTTCTGGCTCACGTGTTCGAGCCTTTTTACACCACCAAGCGAGGACGCGGCACTGGGCTTGGCCTCAGCATCAGCTATGCCTACGTGCGAAGTCATGGCGGAGACATGCGCGCCGACAGCGTTGTAGGCCGAGGCACCACCGTGACCTTCACGCTGCCCCTGCGAGCGGAAGAGCAACTGTCCGATGAAGAAAAAGAAAAATCGCAGATTGTGGGATAGAGGGCGTTAGGCTTTAGGCTCAAGTCTACGGAGCCAGATGCCAGGGGCCTAGAGCCTAGAGCCCGGAGCCGAAAGCCGGAGTAAAGAACATGCCGTACAGCGTACTGGTCGTAGACGACGAAGAGTTAACCCTGCGCACCATCTCGCGCGGCTTGCGAGCGGAAGGTTACGAAGTATTCACAGCCGGCTCCGGCGAAGATGCGTTGCGAGTCTTCGAAGAACAGAATCCCGAGCTGATCCTCCTCGATATCGTCCTCCCCGGCATCGATGGCGTCGAAGTCCTGCGCCGCATGAAGGCGGCCAATCCCGCCTCCATCGTTCTCATGATGAGCGCCTACCACATGGTAGATCGCGCGGTCGAAGCGATGAAGGCCGGAGCCTATGACTATCTGGTCAAGCCTTTCCATCTCGCCGACCTCATGACCACCCTGCAGCGCGCCGGAGAAATGCTTTCCCTGCGCGTGCGCGTGCGTGGCGACGTGGAGCGAGCGAAGGGACAGTACGATTTCGGACGTGTCGTCACCCAGAATCCCGCCATGCGTTCCATGCTCGAGATGGCGAAGAAAGCCGCCGAGTCCGATCACACTACGATTCTCATCCTGGGCGAAAGCGGCACCGGCAAAGGAGTCCTGGCCCGCGCCATTCACTACGCCAGCCCGCGCGCCAACATGCCGCTGCTCGAACTGAACTGCGCGGCGCTGCCCGAGAATTTAATGGAAAGCGAACTCTTCGGCTTCGAGCCCGGAGCCTTCACCGACGCCCGCCGCCGCAAGGAAGGCCTCCTCGAGCGCGCCCACAGCGGCACGCTGTTTCTCGACGAGATCGGAAACATGGCTGCCGCCGTCCAGGCCAAACTCCTCCGCGTGCTCGAAGAAGGAACGTTCATGCGCCTCGGCGGCACGCGCACCATCACCGTCAACGTCCGCCTCATCGCCGCCACCAACACCGAACTCAAAGAGGCCGTCGCCAAGGGACAGTTTCGCGAGGATCTCTACTACCGCCTCAACGTCGTGCCCCTGCTCATCCCACCTCTTCGGGAGCGTCGCGAAGATATCCTCCCGCTCGCGCTCGAGATGGTGCAGCACTTCAACCAGGAGCTGCATAAATCGTTCACTGGATTTTCACCTTCTGCCGCCGAACTGCTCCAGAACTACCCGTGGCAGGGAAACATCCGCGAACTGAAGAATGTAATCGAGCGCACCATGATCCTCGCCCCCGACGGCGATATCGACGCAACATTTCTCCCCGAGGAAATTCGCGAGTACCAGCCCGAGCACCAGGATCAGCCGGAGTCCACCGGCGATAGGTCTCCCAATGGAGATGGATTCGTAAGCCTGCGCGAACACGAAGATGACTACATCCAGCGCGTCCTCGCGGCCACTGGCAACAACAAAACCCACGCCGCCCGCATATTGGAGATTCACCCCACTTCCCTGCTCCGCCGCCTGAAAAAACTGGCCCCGGAGTGAAGCGAAGCGAGTTGGAATGCTCTGAGCTAGTAGCTCAAGGCCCGAGGCTCAAGGCTCGCGGCTCACAGCACGCGCTATACTGACTCCCAATGTTCCAGATCCTGCGCTTCCTGTGGAACTCGACCCGCGGCCATCGCATCGCGCCCTGGCGCAGCCCCTATCTTCTCTGGCGCATTGAAACCTACACCGGCGTCAAGATGACCCAGATCGGCTTTCTGGAATTTTGGGAATTTCTGATCACGGAGCGCGCCAACCTCTGGCGCTTTCTGAAGTGGACCGCCGAGATGGACCGTTACATCCATCCAAAAGCCAGGAACCTCTAGAAAGATCCGCGCTCGCTAGCCTTCGAGCACAACGCTGACTTCGCTTCCCTTGCCCGCTCCCAAGAGTTGGTATGCCGATCCCCGGTTGGTCGCGATCTCCAGAAACCCCATGCTGCCAAGAATGCCAAACGCTTCGCCGGGAGAACCTTCCGCGTAGTTGGCGCAAATCCGCGTCGCCTGCCCCTTCCCGACCGTGATCTTGAATGCTGCGGTCTCGGGCGAAAACAATTTGGGCATGTCCGCCGGAAGAATATTCGTAACCAGATTGCCGAAACGATCCACCTTCAAAACGATGCCACGCAGCGTCCGCTCATCCACCGGCTTGGGACGCGGCGCGGTGAATCTCACGTAGTCGGTGATCTCCTCGCCGAACCGGTTGATTTCCACCCCTTTCGCCAGCGCCGCCGCCACCGGGGCAAAAATATCCCGCGCATGAAATGTATTGCTTCGCGGTTGCAGAAAATAATGTTCAGCCGTAACGTGCAGTACCGAAATTCTTTCCTCGCGATCGTAAATCAGCGACATCACTCCATTGTCGGGCGCCACGAAAAAGTGCCGGTCGCTGCTGACAATGATAGGACGACGCGCCGTTCCCACTCCCGGATCGACCACGACTACGTGTACCGTGCCCGACGGAAAATAGGAATAGGCCTGCGAGATCGTGAGCGCGCCGTCCAGTATGTCGAAGGGCTGCACCGCATGGCTGATGTCGACAATCTGCGCATCCGGCGCCGTTTCCAGGATGACCCCCTTCATCGCGCCGACAAAATGATCGTTGAGTCCAAAGTCAGTAGTAAGAGTGATGATAGGGCGCGCCAATCTGTTACCTCGTCAAAGAGTGGTCCAGAGTAGTGAAACGAAGATAGTCAGACGAAGTATCCGCCGTCAGGTGACGGCACGTCAAGGCACCACATTCGTGCATAAACGTTTGGGAAGGGGATGTGCAGCGATGTAATGTGTGGTGACGGGAAGGTATGGTAGCGGGGCTATCCCCCCGGAGCGAGCCCCGCTCGAATAAGAAACCAGTTAAAGGTAGAAGAAGAGGAAAGGAAGCCCGCTCAATCCACGTGAACGTCGCCCGACCCGGTGTGCACAGAAATCGTCGGTCCTCCGCCGCGCACCTTGCCCACCACGCTCTTGCGTGACTCTACCCGCCCCTGAACGGTCGTCGTAACTGGATGCCCCATCGTCACCGATCCCGACGCGGAAGAAATGTCAACGTCAAATGCCGCCTCGGACGGCACCTGCAGCGTTACGTTCCCTGAGCCCGTCCGAACACTCCAAAGGTTCTTAGGCAATCCCTGCCCGCGAATGTCGCCGCTCCCCGCTTCCGCGTGAAATCCGCCATTGATCCCTTTCACCGTAATATTTCCCGAGCCCGTGCGAATCTCCACGTCGCCCGCGCCCGTCTCGTCGACCACGATGTCCCCACTTCCAGCCCTCGCCCGCAAGGGACCGGCCAGCTCGCGCCCGGTAACGTTTCCGGAGCCGGTCTGAAAATGCATGTCGCCCGTCAGTCGAGCCAGCTTCATATCGCCCGATCCGCTCTCCAGGTCCACATTGCCTTTCAACCCTTCCACGTTCTGGTCGCCGCTTCCAGTGTGCGCGCGCACCGCCGTATTCTCCGGCACGGTGATTTCATAATCGATGGAAATATTGTTGGCGTTCACGTAATCGATGCGCACGCTGTTCCCGTTTTGCCGAATGGGAGGATTGTTCTGGATCGCCTGCACATCCACCTTGCGATCTCCGCCAAACCACGAGTTCCCCACATGAATCTTGCCGTGAATCGAAACCGTCCCCGCCGCCCCGTTCCGAATCGTGATGTCGCCCGATCGGCTGAGCACTTCAAGATCGACCGTTCCATTGACCTGTAAGGAGCGGTCAAACGTTCCAGCAACCGAAGCGAACCCGGGCAGCGCACAAGCCAGCGCAACCCCAAGCACAAACGCCGCGCGAGCGCGAAACAGAAGGTTTCTATCCATAGCAAGCATCCCCCACAAAGCCTCTGATCACCAAACCCCAGATCTCATCCGGACTGTATGCGCAAAAGCCCAAAGCCGAGAGCCCAGAGCCGAAAGCCCACAGCCGAGCCGGTTTTACTGCAACACAACCTGATCGCCTTCCTTCAACCCTTTGAGCAACTCCGTCTTTGCTCCGTTCGAAATCCCAATGTTCACCGCCAGCTTCCGTTTCCCCTCTTTAGCTTTAGGATCGGGCACCTCGACCGAAGCGTTCTTGTCCTTGTCGTAGATAATCGCACCCTCCGGAATCTGCAGCACGTTCTTGTGTTCTTCCAGAATGATCTCTGCATTGGCCGTCATCATCGCCTTCAGCATCCCCTCGGGATTGTTGATCGAGACCCGCACCTCGAACGTCGTCACGTTATCTTTCTCCACGCCCATCGGAGAAATCTTCGTCACCTTCCCGGTAAACGTTTTGTCCTTGAACGACTCCACTTTGATTCGCGCCGGCTGTCCCAGGTAGACCTTGCCGATATCGCTTTCATCCACCTTGCCCTTGACGTAAACCTCGCTCGTGTCGCCCAAAGTCATCACCAGCGTGGCCGTCGATCCCAGCACCAGGATCGAACTCACCGCATCGCCAATCTCCACGTCGCGCGACAGCACGATGCCGTCCAGCGGAGACTCAATCGTCGTGTAACTGAGTTGCTCTTCCAGTTGCTTGAGGTTCGCGCGATCCTGCGAAACTTGTCCTTCGGCCTGCCCGATCTTTGCCTGCAAAACCTGCAACTGCGCTTTGGATACGTTCTGCTTGTTCAGCGACATTTCGTAATTCTTTTCCGCGTCGTCCAGCGCCGACGCCGAAACCACTCCCTCTTTCGCCATCCCCTGCGCCCGCTCGTAAGCGCGCTTCAGCAAGGGGACGTCGGGCCCTTCGGCATCCACGCGCGCGCGCACCAGGTCGGCTCGCGTTCCATTCAGGCTCGCCGTCGAGGCCTCCAGTTGCGCGCGCGCCTGATCCACCCGCGCCTGAATCTCGTCACGGTCGAGTTCGGCCAGCACCTGCCCCTTTTTCACATGATCGCCGTAATCGACATACAGCTTCTTCACGATCCCGCTGGCCTTCGACTTGACCTCAACCTTCGTGATTGGTTCGATCTTGCCAGTCGCAACCACACTCTTCGCCAGGTCGCCCCGCTCCACCTTCGCGAGCTTCGAAGCATCGATCTTCGTCCCGCCGGAAGATGCGATCAGCACGCCCGTCACGACCAGCGCGACAAACACGACCGCAACCGAACTCCAGATAATGATCCGCTTGCGACGCTTCCTGGACTTGCCGTTGCCATTACCGTTCACGACTGCCTCCTGCTTGCGTTGAAACTGTTGAGCCTGAAACTGTAGAACCGGCATTCAATGGTTGTTACGGGAGGAACCAGTAATTAGTTCCCCGCAAATTCCGACGATCAGGGTGCCCCGCTGAATTCCCAAGGGTGCCGCATCCTGAACTCGAGAGGCTGCCCCATCCTAAAGTCGCGTCAAGTCGCGTCTTTTGCGACTTTAGGGTGGGTAACCACTGGCGCTGAAGACATTCGACTCCCGCCATCACACATAACTACTTAGACCGCAACCCTCCGAAAAGGAAAGCAATCACGAGGACGCACACCTCGAACCGATCATTGTACCGCCCCGCAAACGTCGCCCACAGTCATCTTGAGCGGAGCGGGACGAGGAGCGAAGCGAGTCGTCCCGCGGAGTCGAAAGATCCCTACGCCCACTACTTACGAAAGCCCGCCTCCGGATTCCCGGTGACCCTACTTATGACCCTACTTCCCCCGCCCAGATGCTAGAATGATCCTTCCATGATTGCATTGGTGCTGCTGCGGGTGTTTGTCATCCTGCTTCTGGTGGCGGCCAATGCCTTTTTTGCGGCCGCTGAATTCGCCCTCGTCAGCGTGCGTGAAACCCGCATCCTGCAACTGATCGAAGCCCACCGCGTGGGTGCCCGCACCGTTCTGAAGCTCCACCAGCAACTAGGCCGCGTCGTCAATGGAGTGCAATTAGGAATCACCGTCACCAGCCTGTCGCTGGGCTGGCTCGGAGAACCCGTTCTAGCGCGCCTCTTCGAAACCTGGATCGGCAGCATCCCCTACGCCCTGGTCTACGCCCACGCCATCGCCGTAGGCGTAGCCTTCGTCCTCATCACCAGCCTGCACGTCATCCTCGGAGAGCTAGTTCCAAAGTCCCTCGCGCTCCAGCGCGCCGAGCGTGTCGCCCTCGCCGTAGCGGCGCCCATGGACGTCTTCCTGACCGTCTCCGCGCCGCTAACTTCTTTCCTGAGCCGCGCCGCTGGCTTTGTCCTCCGTTCCTTCGGCACTCACGAAATCCGCCACGGATCCGTCCACTCTCCCGACGAACTCCGCCTCATCATCAGCGCCGCCCGCACCTCCGGACAGCTTTCCTCCGCTCAGGAAGAAATGCTCCTCAACTCTCTCGAACTCGACAACATCACCGCCCGCCAGGTCATGGTCCCGCGCACCCGAATTTTTTCCCTGCCCTCCGACCTCAACCTCGACGATGCCTTGTCCCGCGTCGTCGACGAGCAGCACTCCCGCATCCCCGTCTACGATCCGCAACGCGGCCCCGAACACATCGTCGGAGTCCTCTACGCCAAAGATCTCATGCGCTGGATGCGCCTCCGCCTCACCCAGTCGGCCGTTCTCCCCGCCGCCCGCATCTCCCAGATGAAGATTGGACAGATCATGCACGACGTCCTCGTCGTCCCCGAAACCAAGTCCTTGTTCGAACTCCTGGTAGAGTTCCAGCAGCGCAAGCGTCACCTGGCCATGGTGGTCGACGAGTTCGGCTCGACCGCGGGAGTCATCTCCGTCGAAGACGTCCTCGAGCAGCTCGTAGGAGAACTCGAGGACGAATTCGACGTCGCCTCGCCGCCGCCGACCACCGACGCCAACGCGCCCCTCCTGCTAGACGGAGCCGTGAACATCCGCGACCTCGAGAGCCAGTACGATCTGGTCCTGCCGCAGGACGAAGGCTTCGAAACCCTGGCCGGATTCGTCCTCTCCCGCCTACAGAAAATGCCCAAAGGCGGCGAGGCCTTCGACTATCAGGGCCGCCGTTTCGTAATCGAGAAAATGGACGGCCATAGAGTAGCATCGGTTCGCATCGAGCCACCAAAAGCGGAAGTGCCAGTAGCAGCAACCCAGGAACTGGGAGCAAAGATCCAATAGCCAATGAGAACTGAAACAATATCTGGGAACGTGGAACTGAGAGCGAGAGCAGGGATCTTGGAGCCGGGAGCTTGGAGCCGAAACCTGAGAGCCGAGACCTGAGAGCTTGGAGCTGAGAGCTAGAAAACATGCCCCGCCAAATCCTCCAACGCGTCCTCTACACCCTCCCGGTAATCTGGCTGGTAGTCTCGACCGTCTTCCTCTTAATCCACTTCGTTCCCGGAGACCCCATCCAGCAAATGCTGGGTGAAGGAGCGCCCGCCGTAGACCTGCAAGCCATGCGCCACGCGTATGGACTCGACGTCCCCATCGGTCAGCAATACCTGAACTACTGGAAAGGCGTCCTCCACGGAGACCTCGGCACATCCCTGCGCTTCAATCAAAGCGTCACCAAGCTGATCGCCCAACGCTACCCGTACACGCTGCAACTCACGCTGGCCTCGCTATTCGTAGCGATCGCCCTGGCGATCCCTGCCGGAGTCCGTTCCGCCCAACGCCGCAACCAGTGGGACGACCGTGCCCTGAGCGTGGTCAGCTTATTCGGCCTGTCCTTCCCCAATTTCGCCTTAGGCCCCATCCTGATCCTATTTTTCGCGGTAAAGCTGGGATGGCTTCCCGTCTCCGGCTCCGGAACCTTCGCCCACCTGATCCTTCCAGCGATCACCATGGGCAGCGCGCTAGCTGCAATTCTGACCCGCATGGTCCGCACCAGCATGCTGGAAGAACTGGGTCAGGATTACATCCGCACCGCCCGAGCCAAAGGCCTGCCCGAGCGCACGGTCGTCTATCGCCACGCCCTGCGCAACGCCATGATCCCCATCATCACGGTCCTAGGCCTGCAATTCGGAGCCCTGCTAGCGGGCGCCATAGTAACCGAAACCATCTTCTCCTGGCCCGGCATAGGACGACTTACAATCCAGGCCATCGGCAACCGCGATTACTACTTGGTGCAGGGCTGCATTCTGGCGATTGGCTTGACCTACGTAGCGGTGAACTTTCTGACCGATTTACTCTACTCAGCAGTAAACCCGAGAATAAGACAGTGAAGTTCAGCCCTGAACGGACCGAGGGTGCCCCATCCTAAACGTCGCGTCCTGTGCGACGTTTAGGGTCGGATTCCACTGCTGGGCGCACCATGGGAATTATTCCGAAGTATCGACTGGGCCATTAGGTATATCTGGCCCCGTCCTCCGAGCCCTGCCCTGCTTGAACGGATATATACAACTGCGCTACTATGTATATACGTAGGAGTCAACCCCAATGGCCACGACCATGACTTCAATTCGCCTGGACACCAAATTGGCCGACG
Source organism: uncultured Acidobacteriaceae bacterium (assembly GCA_963838315.1). Classification (GTDB taxonomy): domain Bacteria; phylum Acidobacteriota; class Terriglobia; order Terriglobales; family Acidobacteriaceae; genus Acidiflorens. The sequence goes on along the minus strand of CAWIQW010000009.1, from coordinate 27,234 downwards.
AGGCCAAGAAGCTTCTCGGCGTAAAGTCCCGCACCGAAGCCGTCCATGTGGCCCTGCGCGAGCTTGTCGCTCTCAAGCTCTTCAAGGCCTTGATGAAGAAGCACGGCGGGAAGCTTTCGTTCGCCGGCCTTGATGAGTAATCTCATAATCTTCGACACGTCGGTTCTAGTGGACCAGCTACGCACCGATCGACACAGGCAGCGCCTGGAAACGCTAACTGGCATTGTGCGCAATTGCTCCGTGGTCCTGGCTGAATTGTGGCGGGGCGTTGTGACGCCGGCTGACGCAAAGGCTCTGGGAGTCCTTCGCAGGAATCATCCCACGCTCACTCCCACCGAAAATAACTGGCTGGAGTCAGGCGAGATTCTTGCGGAAATCCGCGCCGATCGCGGCCTTGCGGCGCACAAGCTACGCGATCTGCATTTCGATGTGCTGATTGCGCTGACCGCACGTTCCCACGGTGCCCGCCTGATCACCTCAAACCGCGTCGATTTCGAAATGATCAGGCGCTACCGCAAGTTCCAACTCGAAGTGTGGTAGTCCGCTAGGCCGGAGGATTCTGCCGGCAAGGTGTGGATTCGATGGCTGTGCGCACCATGGGATTTATTCCGATCAAACCAACTCGATCAAAACCCGCTGACCGACCAACGCCGCAGCCCGCTGTAAGCTGCCCAAGGTTATGTCGCGCTTCGGATCGAGTATCCGATCCACCTGCGAGCGGCTCGTCTTCAACAAAATAGCCATCCTCGCCTTGGAAATCTTTTTCTTCTTCATAGCCTGCGCCAGCTTCCAGGCAACGACTTCCTTGATCGCCTGCGCCTGAGTTTCTTCAAAAATGCCTTCCTCTTTCAGAAAATCATCAATGCTTGATCCCATATGTTTGCGTGTCATGGCGTCAACTCCCTTTGCCGTCTGCGGGCCAACGCCAGAGCTTCGTCCGGCGTAGCTCGCGTCTTTTTGATGTATCCGTGCAGCTTAAGCCCTTCAGCCATTCTCGAACCGGCTCCTCGTTCGATTGAGAGCGGAAGAAAATGAGAGGGATCTTCCGAGGCTCCTGTGCGGACGACACGCTGAGCTTCTTCACTGTACCATATAACGTACACCTACCGCGCCGCCTCCACCGTAAGCCTCAATCCCACCGCCTTAGTCACCGCCACCAGTGTAGAGAGCCGAGGGTTCCCTCGGACGGATAACGCCCGGTACAAGCTCTCGCGTTCAATACCGGCGGCCTTCGCCACCTTGGCAATGCCGCCCCGCGCTTCCGCGATGCGGCGCAGCGCAAGCAGCAGCACGCCCGGCTCGTCGTCATCCTCCAATGCCGCTTTGAGATATTCCACAGCAAACTCCGCATCGTCGCGCAGTTGCCGAATAACAGCTTCGTCGTGGGATGCGCTGGTCTTGCGTTTCATAAAGTCCTCCCCTTGTAGTCTGCGAGATACTTCCGCGCACGGTCAATGTCGGATGATTGCCCGCGTTTAGCACCACCGGCAAGCAGCAATACACACTCTTTGCCAATCAATGCGTAATAAACGCGATAGCCCGGCCCCCAATCGATTTTCAATTCGAGCAGGCCGCCTCCCAACGTTTTACAGTCCCCGAAATTCCCGACAGCGAGCCGATCGATTCGAGCCACAATCTTCGCCCTGGTCCTGGCATCCTTCAGACCCGCCATCCACTCGCCGAAAACATCTCGACCTCCTTCGGTCAGATAGCGGCGAATTTCCATTCCTGCTAGTGTAACTTATAAATCACAGCATGGCAAAGGCGAATCGTCACACTCCTTATTGCGGTCCATCCAGAAAACCCTTGACTTAGGAAATCAAGCGGACCAAGCTTGACCTTTCGCTGGTCGCTCTTGGCAATAATCCGGAGGCAGAACGCAAACGCGGGATCTACTCGAAACTCGCGGCACAAGGCTCAAGGCCAACTTAACTCATTATTCCTGAATACTTTACCTATAAGTCATTATTTCTGAATACTTTGCGGGGAGCACTTCTGTAAACCATTTAGTTTGAATACTTTGAAAAATCAGGGGGTGGGGGGGTACTCCTAAAACGCAAGAGAAACATAGCCCCCGGCAGCCCTAAACCGAAATGGCAATCACCTCACGACTGGCAACTGGCAACTGGCAAGTGGCCAGCAGCGGCACCCGCCTGGCCCGCCGCAATCCCCTGGCGGCCGTGGGCGTTGTCCTGGTCCTCATCTTCGGCCTCTGCGCCATCTTCGCCCCCTGGATCGCTCCCCAGGATCCCGCCCACATCGATCTCCCCGACCGCCTCGAACCGCCGTCGGCCCATCATCTCTGCGGGACCGACGAACTCGGACGCGACATCCTCTCCCGCCTCATCTGGGGAGCGCGCATCTCCATGTTCGTGGGTTCGAGCGTCGTTGCCGGATCGTTGTTCCTCGGCCTCATCATCGGGTCGATCGCCGGATTCTACGGTGGACGCATCGACCGCTTCGTCAACATTGTCCTGATGAATGCCTTCCTTTCATTCCCAGGAATTCTGATCGCGATCGCCTTTGTCGCCTTCCGCGGCCCCGGCATTTTCAATCTCGTCCTAGCTCTGTCTCTGGGCGGCTGGGTAGGTTACGCGCGTCTGGTGCGCGGCCAGGTGCTGGCGGTGCGCGAACGGGAATTTGTCGAAGCCGCGCGCGCCCTCGGCGCAACCGACCTCCGCATCATCCTGACTCACATTCTCCCGAACATTATTCAGCCCGTGATCGTCCAGGCCGCCATCGGAATGGCGGGAGCAGTTCTAGCCGAAGCGACCATGAGTTTCCTCGGTCTCGGCGTCCCTCCTCCCACCGCCAGTTGGGGATCGATGTTGAACGACGCCCGCTCGCATCTGTTCGACGCGCCTCATCTGGTACTCTTTCCAGCCGTCACGGTCATGCTCGCGGTCCTCGCATTTAACTTCATCGGCGATGCACTCCGCGATTTTCTTGACCCAAGGTCCCGGCTCGAAGCCGGTCTGTAAACGAACAGACGAGGAACAACGGTGCAGTTAAATATGCTCTTGAATCGATGTCATGCTGAGCGCAGCGGAACAATTTGTGAAGCAAATTGTTCCGCGAAGTGAAGCAGCCCTACACTCTCAATATCGGCCGGGTATCAGAAGGCTGTATCCCGATCGTAAAATTCACATTGTTTTCATACTCGCCCAAAATATTCTCAGGAGATCGATCTTTCCTCGCAAAAGATGACTTTTCTCCCGTTCCCACGTCTATAACAGAGTCAACGATCGGGGAACTTTTTCCCAGGCAGGTCCGTATGAATAGAAGTATGGAACTTCAATACCAAATCGAATGTTCGCACGATGTAACCGTCATACGTTGCGCTGGACGCATGGTGCGCGGCGCCGCTCTCGACCAGTTCCGGCGCAGGATCGAACAACTCCCGCGTCTCCGCATGCTCGTGCTCGATCTCTCCGACGTTGAGCAACTGGATGCTGGCGGTCTGGGAACGTTGCTGCTCGTCCGTCGCTGGGCAACTCAGAATTTCGCGCGCCTCAAGCTCGTGAATCCGCCCATCTTTTTCCGCGAGATGCTCGAAGCAACGCACCTGAATTCCGTGTTCGAGGTTTCCTCGCTCAAGGATGCGCTCTACATCTTGCGCCCCGAATGTCCCCCTCGCTTCGCGGTCGCGTAATACGACTCGGTCTCATGGGAGCGATTGTTTTATAATTCGCGCCCATGAGACTTGGGCGAGGCGCGCACCGCAGCCTTCAGCAGCCTGAACTTCCCATTCAACAAATGCGTTCTCGCGTCCCGCTGCTTCCGTCAAAATCTTCTGCGGGATCCTCATGCTGACCCGTCTCGCCCGCAAGCTCACCATCACCGATTACTTCTCTCTCGGTTGGGGAACGATGGTCGGAGTTGGCTGGCTCGTCGTCATGGACGACTGGCTCTCGCGCGGAGGACCGCTCGGCGGCATTCTCGGCTTCGCCATCGGAGGCGTTCTCCTTCTTCCCATCGGCTACGTGTACGGCAAACTGGTCGTGCTCATGCCCGATGCATCCGGCGAAGTCGCTTACACGGCAAGAGTGTTCCCGCGCCGCATCAGCTACTTCACCGGATGGATGATGATGCTCGCTTACTTCATCGTCTGTCCCTGGGAAGCAGTCGCAGTCGGGCGTCTCGCAAGTTTCATCCTGCCCGCGCTCGACCGCGTGGTCCTCTATCATGTCTCGGGCAAGCCGGTTTATCTGCCACATCTCGTCATTGGCCTCGGCCTCACGGCGCTCGTCACTTTGCTCAACTATCGCGGCATCCGCCTGAGCGCCACCTTTCAGAACTGGACAACCTTCGGCACGCTGGTGCTCTTCGTCGTCTTCGTCGGCCTCGGCGTCGTGCGCGGGTCGAGCGCCAACTTGCCGCCATTGTTCACCCACACTCCCTTTGTCTCCATCCTTCTCGTCCTGCAGATCGTGCCCTATTTCATGACCGGATTTGAATCGGTGACTAAGGCCGCCGAAGAAGCCAATCCCGAGTTTCGTTCCCGCGGCTTTTCCCGCGTGATCTTCACCGCGATTGTCGTCGGCTTCATGTTCTACATCGTCGTGATCGCCGCGGTAGGCTTCGTTGCACCCTGGAAGCAACTCATCGGCGAACCCTTCATGACCGCAGTCGCGTTCCAGCATGCTCTCGGTTCGCGCTGGATTGTAAGCATCATCATGAGCGCCGCGTTACTGTCTCTGTTGAAGGTATTCAACGGAAACTTCGTCGCCGCCAGTCGCTTGCTCTTCGCCATGGCCCGACGCGGCTTACTCGATAACCGGCTCGCCACCGTTCATCCCCGCAATCAAACGCCATCCACTTCGGTTCTCGCGGTCGGAATTACCACCGGCCTCTGCATGTTTCTGGGAAGCGCCATCCTCGTTCCGATCTCGGAGGTCGGTTCGGTCGCGTCCGCCGCTGGATGGTTCGCCGTGTGTGCCGCTTTCCTGTGCATGAAACCTTCGACCACGGATTTTCTGATTGCCTTGCTGGGCGCCGTCGTCGGCCTGTCCATGGCGCTCATGAAGTTTCTCCCTTTCGTGCCCGGGCATTTTTCCGCCTGGGAGTGGCTCGTACTCATTCTCTGGATCGTCCTCGGCCAGTCGCTCGCGCGTCCGCGCGCCGCGCAAATCGCAGCGGATGAAAACCCTGTCGTTACGACTCTGAATCCCTGATCGCATTTTGCCAATCGTCACCACGTAGTACGCGGGTAAAATTAAAAGATTCCATGGCGCGCCAACGAACACAAACATTCCCCGATCCTCGGACCGTTCTTAATGTTCGCTGACTGGCCCGCATTCAGGCTCCGCGCTCTCATACTGCTTTCTACTATGTTGCCGCTGGCTTGCAGCGTTTCGCTCGCTCAGGGAGGCCCTCCCTACTACACCAACGATCCAGGAACTCCCGGCAACAAGAACTGGGAAATCAACTTCGGCTACATGCCATTTCTCTACAGCAATCAATCGCTGACACACTCGCCCGATGTCGATATTAATTTCGGTCTCGGAGATCGTATCCAGCTCACCTATGAAAGCGCATGGCTGCGCGTGCACAACCCTTCCCAGCCCGTGAAATATGGATTGGAGCAGGATCAACTCGGCGTGAAGTGGCGCTTCTATGACACCGGCGAGCACGGCTCGGCCTTCTCTGTCTTTCCGCAGCTTTCGGTGAACAACCCCAATCACGCCGTCCAGCGCGAGATCACGCCTCCGGGTGCGAGCCTGCTTCTGCCCGTCGAATTCACCAGGAAACTCGGCCCGGTCGACGTCAACCTCGAAGCTGGCTATCAATTCGTACACCTGGGTCTGGATGGATGGTTAACGGGCCTGGTCGTAGGCCGCGACATTACGAAGAAACTGGAGATCGACTCCGAACTCTACGCGACCGGCACATGGCGTCCCGGATATGCTCAGCCCACCTTCGATGTAGGCGCGCGCTATAAACTCCATCGACCTCTGATCCTTTTGCTCATGGCTGGACGCGCGCTTGAGCCCACGCACAGCAACCAGCCATCCTTCGTCGGCTACTTCGGCGTCCAGGTGTTGCTCCCACCCAAATCGTATGACAAGGAATGAAGGTAGCGCCGGCGCCTCGCCGGCAATCGACTCGAACGCCGCTCCACGGCCTCACGCAAGCTAGACATCGCTTACGGTTTGCTCTCGATCCTGGCATTCGCTGCCTTGCGACTGATCTCCTGATTCCCCGCCGTAACCTGCGGCTTGCTCAGCGTCCCCGTAAGTTTCCATGTTTGCTCATCGTCGCGCGTAAGGGTGATATTGAGCCCTTCGGCGGCCGAGGCCGTTCCGCCCACTCGATACATACCGGCCCGCGATTCGAGCCTGCCTCCAGAGAGTTCCCAGACGCCCTTATTGACACGCAGGTTCCCCGTGAAGCGATGAATGGGAAGAGGTCCATCCGAAGCGGAGAGCTGAACATGAATGAGGCGGCCGTTGTCGATCGCGAACTGTAAGCTGCCGGCGGCATGCGCCTGCAGATCGGCAAAGTCATCTCCGGAAGTTTCGATGTCGAAATTGCCATTGCCGTTTCCGGCAATACACGCGTCGTTCGTCAACCCGGCTAACTGCGCCAACGAAATTGTCTGCAACGTGCCCGTGCCGTGGTAGCGCACCGGCTGCACGGTGGTATCGATCGTCCAGGTCCCCTGCTGCGTGCCCTGCCACAGCTGTCCCCGCAGAGCGGCAAGCCCAATCTTGCCTCGGTCCAGCGTCATCTGCGCCGTGAGTTGCGTAGCCGCGAGTTTTCTGAGCCCGAGCCGCGCGACATGCAAGTTACCGTGCGCTTGCAGCGCAAGTAGAGGCGACGGCCCCTGCTGGTCGGTCGAACTCAGAATCCGGTACCACGGACGCTTTGCGGGATGAGGCGTGAACCATTCCGAAAGGTCCGCCGCCGAGAGTTGATCGGCGGTGAGTTCAAACTGAAACAGGCACGCCGGAGCGCAATGTCGAGGCGCCGTGACCGAGCCGCTCCAGTGCGTGCTCCCGGTCTGCGCCGAAAGCTTCTGCAGCGAAAATGCCTCCGGAGCGAGCACCACGGTCGCGGAGGAAATTTCAATCGGAGTATTCACCCCTCGTGTCTCAGCCCGCACATTCCGCAGCTGCGCCGTCCCGAATGCCGTGGGAGAGGCAAGTCCCCTCCACCCGCCGGAAACGCTGACGTCCAGTTTGGCTTCGCCTTCCGCGGCTGGGCGCGCCGCCGGCAAACCAAGGGTGTGCTCCAGCCGAAACAGGTTTTTCAGGTCCACATCGCCGCGCAGGAAAAAACGATACCCGGAAGCCGAAGCCCAACCCCCCGCACTCAAGGGCGCGGACGCGTTCACTTTCAACGAAGCCGGGCCAATCCGCAAATGAGCTTCGGCCGGTTCGGACTCTTTACCCTTGGCGTTCTGCGGTCCCGCAACTTGCGGCGCCCTGATGCGTCCCGGCTTGCAGCAACTCGCGTCCTCAATCAGTGATAGAGGAATATTGCCGAGCGAGACGACTTCCGTGCCCGCATTCGACATCAGGCTCACATCCGTCGCAGTGCCGCTCCCGGTAAGCCGCGCCGGCCCCGCCCCATTGCTCACAGCGTGAAACTCCGCGTCGAGCAAACCGTCCGCAGTGAGGTCAGAAGGCAGCTGCTGTTTCGCCTCGTGCACCAATGCGAGCGCGGAGGCGAGCGGCAACTTTGCGACCGCCAGCGTAAGGTCGTAGCCCGGACGCGCCTTCGTCGTGTCCACGGTTCCGCGCAGTCGAAGCTTCCCATCGCCGATCGGTGATTCGCAGAGCAGATCGCTGAGGGATCGGCTGGTGGCGTTGTATTTCCCCGCGCAGTTGGTCGCGAGATTCACAATCCTGTTATCGAGGATGTCGTAGCGTCGGAATCCCGCGATCACCACCCGGCTCTCGACGGTGAGCGCCTCCGGAGTGCCCGCGAGATTCGCCGTGATGTCGACGCCTCCCCGCCATCCCCGGTCCGAGCCCGTCAGCAAAGTCGTGATCTGCCCGAGCTGTCCCTTCTCCCATGCCAGGGTCAGCCGCAAAGGAGTAAGGTGCAAGCCCGGAGCGCGCTGCCACGTGGCATTCACCAGCAACTGGCCGGTGTCCGTGAGATTAAAGTCCGTGCGCACCGGTTGCGCCTTCATGCGCGCGCCCCATGAGTTCTCCGAATCCTGCCACAGCGCTACATCGGCATCGGTGAGCGCGTACGACTTCTTCTCTTGCCCGATCTTGAAATTGATGCGGGCGTTGCTCGCTTCGAGGTAGGGAAACGCCGGCCGCCGCTCCGAAGTTGCCTTCAGCGTCGGAGCAGCCGGAATTTGCGCATTGCGCTCCAGCAGGCTGGCCAGATTCCAGCGGCCGTCGTTGCTGCGCACGATGTTGATGCTGGGCTCCGTCGCGCTGAGCGTCGCAATCTCGAGTTTGCCGCGCAGCAGGGAACGAAAACGAATCGCGGCAAAAACATCTTGCGCGCGGATCATCGGCTCAGCGCTGAAGGCGGGGTCGTCGTAAATAACCAGGCCTTCCAGATCGAAGCCCGGTCTTGGCAGGATGCGAAAGCGCACGTCCTCGATCGCAACCCTGCGGCCCAGCGCGGATCCAATCGACCCGGCGATCTGGTTGCGCAGCTGGCGCACCCCGGGCCGGAACAGGAAAAGAATCAGCAGAAGCCCCGCAATCGCCGCCATCCCGCGCCTGGAACGCACAAAATTCACCTTACGATCCGAAACGTGCGCGACCAGCGGGTTTCGCCAAAAAAATGAACCCCGATGTGGGCTATGAATCCGAGGCGGTCGCTCCAACTGCTCATCTGGTATTGATCCGGGGGCGTGACAAATGACCAGTAGATAAACATTGGCCGTCCAATCACGTTCGCCCTGGGAATAAAGCCCCAGTAACGGCTGTCATAACTCACGTCCCGGTTGTCTCCCATTGCGAAGTAACTATCGGGAGGCACCACGATGTCGTCTCCCTGCACGTATTCGGGCATTTCCCGCATCCATTTCTCGTTGCTGACTCCCTCTTGTTCGGAAGGCGGCACGGCGGGAAAGTTATCGCGATAGGGATTGTAATCGTCCATTTTGTGCTGGACGTAAGGCTCATCGAGTTTCCGCCCGTCGCGGTAGACCGCGCCGTCGCGCAGATGAATGCGATCTCCCGGGACGCCGATGATACGCTTCACCACGAATAACCCGGGCTGCTCGGGCGACAGGAATACCACGATGTCCTCACGGTGAATGCTGCGGTAAGGCAGCAGCGGCCCCAGCCAATGCGCCGCCGCGGCGAACTGCTCGCGGTTCACAAATACGTGATCGCCGATCAGCAGCGTATTTTCCATGGAACTGGAGGGTATTTCGAACGCCTGCAGAATGAACGTAATAATGAACAACCCGGAAATCAGGACGCCCGCAATCGAAGAAAGAAATTCGATCGTGGTCTCTCGCGGCCTCTCGTTTTGTTCGACTTCTTTCTCGTTCCTCGACGCCATCAGTTCCTCAGGCTCTTTGTGTCTCGGCCATTCGCTGGAGGCCAGCCTTCACCTCGGAATCCGCATCGTGCGTGACCAGCGCGTCTCGTCGAAGAAATGCAGAATGGTGTGCGCCATGGAGGCGAAACGATCGCCCATATCGGTTTTCAGATACTCGTCCGGCGGAGTGATAAAGGACCAGTAGATGACCAGCGGACGGCCAATCACATTCGCGCGCGGCAGAAATCCCCAGTACCGGCTGTCGTAACTCACGTCCCGGTTGTCGCCCATCGCAAAATAGCTGTTCGGCGGAACGACGATATCTTCGCCGTCGATATGCGCCGGCATTTCCATCCGCCATTTATCGTTGCGCACCCCATACATGGGAGATGGCGGCACGGCCGGAAAATTATCGCGGTAGGGATTGTAGTCACCCGCCCCCACGTGCTGTACGTACGGCTCGTCGAGTTTTTGTCCGTTGCGGTAAACCACGCCGTCGCGCAGGTGAATGCGATCCCCGGCGACTCCAATGATGCGTTTGACCAGGAACAGCCCCGGCTGTTCGGGAGAGAGGAACACCGCGATGTCGCCGCGCTGCACGTCTCGATAGGGCATCAATGGCCCCATCCAGCGCGTGGGTGGAGCAAATTGTTCCCGGTTTACCAGCAGGTGGTCCCCGATCAGCAGCGTGCTTTCCATCGAACTCGAAGGAATGGCAAACGTCTGGAAAACAAACGTCATGATGAAGAGCACGGTGGCCAGCAATCCCGCAATGGAGGCCAGAAATTCCACCGTCGTCTCTTGCGGCTTCTCGTCGGGTGGAACCTCGTTCGCGGACGAGACAGCTTTCCGCTTCTCCGCCTCATCCACGGTCAGTGGCTTGCTCGTTTTTTCTTTTGCAGGCACGCTATTTCCATCTCCGGAGATTTCTTTCCCGGCTTTTTCCAGGCTTTATCACAACCAATCCCTCAACGCACCAGCCTGAAGGTCCGTCCCCAGCGCGCCGTTTGAAACACGTGCGTTACCGCATAGGCGAGGTGATAAAGTCTATCACCCGGAGTTGGCGAGCCGTAAAGATCGTTGCTCGTGCCCCCCGACGACCAGTAAATCATGAGCGGCCGCCCGATAACATTTTCCCGCGGCACAAATCCCCAGTAGCGGCTGTCCCGGCTGTCGTCCCGATTATCGCCGAGCACAAAATAATGGCCCTCCGGAACGATCAACTCATGATCCTCAACAAGCTTGGGCATCTGTTGCCACCACCTCGCGTCGATCCCAAACGGCGGGGAATCCGTGCGCGGGAAATCGTCGAGATAAGGATCGTGCATGCCCTCGATGAACTGTACGAAACCTTCCTCCTGCACGACTCCGTTGACGAATACCCGTTTGTTGATCAGGCGCACCCGATCTCCTGGCAGCGCCACCACCCGCTTCACAAAATCCTGCGCCGGATTCACCGGATAATGAAAGACAATGACGTCCCCCCGCCGGATCTTGCGGTAGGGCAACAGACGGCTCAGGATTCCCGCATCGCCATAACAGAGCTTATCGACCAGCAGGTAGTCGCCGATCAGCAGCGTCTGCTCCATCGACTCCGATGGAATCGTGAAGGCCTGCGCCAGAAAAGTCACCACGAACACAGCGATCGCCACCGTCCCGGCAACCGATTGAATCGTTGCCGGCCATTCGCCGCTCAGGATTTTTTCACTCCACGACATGACTTGAAGCAATCACTGGTTCGACTCGAGGCGCGCGACTCGGGGCTCGCGTTTCGAGGCTCGCCACTCGAGGCTCAAGACGCTTTTCCGCATCTGCTAGGATCCGCCTTTCTCACCACTCGAAGCCCCGCCCTCCGGCAACCTGGACAAATGCTCCAGCACCTGCCGTGCCGCTTCCTGCTCCGCCCGCTTTTTCGTTGCCCCTTCGGCCCGGCCCACAAATTGCGCCTCGGCCTCCGGTAGCCTCGCCTCCACCGTAAACGTCTTGCGGTGTTCCGGCCCTTCCTCTTTTACGAGGACATAAACCGGTTGCGCCCTCCCGCTCGCCTGCAGTGCTTCCTGCAATGCGGACTTGAAGTCCATCACCGGGAGCACGCTCGTCTCCAGTTTCATGTGCGCCAGTTCCGGCTCCACGATCGCGCGCACGATAAAGTCTCGGGCCACCTGCCAACCCCCGTCCAGGTAGAGCGCCGCGAGGATCGCCTCCAGGGAGTCCACCAGCAGGCTCGCCTTGCTGCGGCCGCCGCTCTTTTCTTCACCGCGGCCCAGCCGCATGTAGTTCCCGATCTGTAATTGCTCCGCGACGCGCAGCAGATGCCGCTGCCCCACCAGGTGAGCCCGCAGTTTGGACAATTGGCCTTCGTGGAATCCCGGATAGCGATGGAAGAGAGTCTCGCTGGCTACCAGTCCCAGCACCGCGTCTCCCAGAAACTCGAGCAACTCGTTGTCGCCGCCCCCCGAAAAATTCGGAGGCGCGCCCGACGCCTCCACTTCGCGTGCCTGCGAACTGTGCGTAAGAGCCTGCTCGATCAGTTCCTGGCGCTGAAAGTGGTATCCCAAACTCTCTTCGAGCGCCATCAGTTCAGGTGACTTCATCGGCAATCGCAGTCGGCACTTGACCGGCCCGTTGCCGGCCCGGTCCAATGCCCTGCCCGTTTATTTCTTGGGAGTTTGCGCCTGTGCAGGTACGCCTCCCGTGAGTTGCTGCAGGCGCTCGCGCTCCCGGCGCGCCGAGCTCCCGATTGCGGTGTTGTCCTGCGTCAGTTCCACCGCCCGGTTGGCGATCTTCAAGGCCTCTTCATATTTTTGCTGCTTGTCCAGTGACAATGCCAGCCGCAGTACATCCGGGGCATAGGGCTGGCTGGGAAAAGCGTCGATCGCCTTCTGAAAATCCGTCTGGGCGGCGACGAAATTATTCCGGTTGTACTCGATCGCTCCCATCGTCGAGTAAGCCTGGGAACGCATTCCCGCCTTGTATGCGTCGATCTTGTCCTGCGGAGTTCCCGCCGGAACCGCGATGTCGGTATCGATCGTCTGCAGGCCTTTCTCCGCCATCTTCATACCTTCCGCATAGCGCTGGTCCTTGTCGAGATCGGAATCCCGGGTCCGCTCTGCGATCACTTCCGCAACCGTCGTCAGAGCATCCGGATCGTCTGGATCGATGGCCAGCACCTTCCGGCCGACCGCCTCCGTCTTCTCCGCGTTGTTGGCATTCTGGTACAAATGCATCACGTTCTTGTAAAGCAGCACCCGCAGTTCGCTGTCCGGATACTTGAGCGCAAAATCGTCCGCTGCCTTCTCCTGCGCAGCCGCATCCGTCGTCGCTGCCGCCGCCTTGTAGGCGTCGAACTCCGGCTGCGTCTTGGCTTGGGGTGGACGTTTGACCGCGGGCTGTGCTGCCGCCGGAGCAGTTCCCTGAGCCGGCGCCGCCTGGCCCGCTGCCGGCGTGGTCTGCGCCGCCACTCGCGTGCCCTGGGCCACAACCCAAATCGCAATCGTCACGACTGCTGCAATGACTGCCGCTCGTTTCATGCTGTCTCCCGTAAAAGCAAGTTTCAAGGTTTTTACTATTTCAGTTCCAAAGAAAAAACTCTAAGGGCCAACATTTAACTTTATCACCTTGGAGCGGCGAAACGTTGCGGTCAAAGTTACGCCTTCTACCCCGCGACTCCCGCCTACTCCGGATTCCTCGTCACCGGAGGCTCATAGGGCTTGTTCAGTCCCCGCTCCGCCGCGATCTTCGCTTCCGGCAGCGCCGCGCCCGCCGCATTCAAGGCCGCCCGGTACTCCGTCAGCGCCGCGTCCCGGTTCTCGTTAAGATCAAAAATCCGCCCCAGGTAGATATGCGACCATGCGATCACCTTGGGTTCATGCGCAGTTTCAAGAGCCCGCTGGAAATAGCTGCGCGCACCCTCCATATCCCGATTCGCTGTCGCCACCTGCGCCAGAATAAACAGCGCCCGTCCCGGATCTTCCTCCTGCTCGTCGAGCGCCTGTTGCGCCAGCTTCTGCGCCGTCTTCGGATCCCCCGCCGCCAGTTGCTGCTCCGCATTCAACAGCAGATGCTCGTTTCGAGGACGCGCCAGCCGCAGAAGTTCCGGGGCCGCTTCGCTCGCGTACGTAATCTGCCGCGCCCGCTTCGATTCTTTGCCCACATCGATCGAGCCGAGCATCCCCGCATAAGCGTTGCGCAACCCGACCGGATCTTTTTCGAAACTCGCCAGCTGGTCATAAAAGGCGCGCGTCAGCACGTACCCTTCCCGGTCGTCCTCATCGAGATCCTGTTGACGCTCAGCCTCGGTGCTTTTCACGGATCCCGTGCGCAGCTCAATCGCCCGCACCAGGCACTCCGTCACCAGCAGCGATATATTGCTCTTGAAGGCCTCGTCCATGGGAGCCTTCTGCACCGAATCCAGCAAAGGTCGCAGGCGTATGAATGCCGGCTCGTTCTTCATCGCCAGCGGGTCCAGCAGATAATGCAGATAAGTGTGGCGAATCTGCTGCATCTTGAGCGCCGTGCCCGCCGTCGGCGAAAAAACCACGTAATAGTCCGACGCGTAGTTCCGCGCGTTGGTCTGCCCCGGAGCTCCCATGGCCTCCAGATAAACCGTAAACTGCCGTCCCAGGTATCCAGCCGAAGCCAGTTTCAGATAGATCTCCGTGTCAAACGTCATCTTCGACAACGGAGCATGATAGGCCTCGGTCAATTCCTCGTAGCGCTTCTGGTGCCGCTCCCAGATCGCGTGGAGCCCGGCCTTCGAGTAAAAAGCCTGCATCAGCGGAACGATATCCACAATCCCGGCCGCATCCGGAGGCAATTCCTCCTGCTTCAGCTTCGGAGTGAAGTTTGGCGGATCGCCCAGGTAAAGCGCCAGCGACACATACTGCGACAGGTCGCGCGCCGGTTCACCCACCCGGTGGCGGCGATAGAACTCGCACATCGAAGCCGTCGCTTCCTTGGCTCCCGGCGCACTCTCAACGGCCTTGTCCACTTCCGCGCGAATCTCCGCCCGCAACAGATCGGACGAATTCAGTTCCTGGTCGTAACCGCAGGTATTAATGGCGGTCAGAACCGTGAAGATGGTCTCGCTTGTTTCCAGAGAAACCTGCGGATTGCTCTGCGCTAGCCCGGATCGGGCGGCAAGTAAGGCCAGACTAAAAACGAACGTCAGTCGGAAACGCTGTCCCAGGAAACTCCTCCTAGACTGAGGGCGCAGTAAGGTGATCTCAAAATAGTGTACGAAGTTGCCATCAGGCAGGTCAAACAAACGGAAGGCAAGTCAGAAGGCAAGTTAGAAGGCAGAAGTCAAATTGCAGAAGTAAAACCGTCGCCGGCAAAGTAGGGTTTCACTTCTTCAATCTGACTTCTGACTTCTAACTTTCCCTACCCCTTCACGCTGATCTTGGAAAACGAAATCACCGCCCGCCCCGCGGTAGGTACTCCCATCGAAAGAGCCGGCCGGAACGTCGTGAAAATCAGCAGGTTTTTCACCTGCGGCAGCGCCGCCTTCGCATCATCCGATTGCGACAGGATGCGGTAATCCTCCACCCTCCCGTTCGCGCCCACATAAGCCTCGATCACCACCGAGTCTTCTCCCATGCTGCCGAGCGATGTGCCGAACACCGACTGTTGCAGTTGCGGACCGGTGTAGAGCATCAGGGGAACGTCCGAACTGCTGGCGCTCAGTTGCTGCGGCAGCGCGAAGAAGCCAAGCAGCAATCCAAAGATGAGCACCGCGCTCACCACTCCCGCTGTCGCCGGAACCATAAACGCATCCAGCGCATTGCCCACCCGCACCATCACGCCTTCAAAGCGCCGGCGTCGCGCCTGCTTCGATTCGTGTGAGATCGCCAGCCGCAGCCGCAAAGGCAATTCCGCCGGAGCCTTCGCCTTGGCTCGATTCAACGCCACGATCATCTGCAACGTGCGCTGGATCTCCGCGTACTCCCGCGCGCAACCGTCGCATTCCTGCATATGTTTCTGGAGCGCGTGCATCTCGGCCCCGCTCACCTGACCGTCGAGGTACGGAGAAAACAATCTCTTGTACTCGGCGCACTTCATGACGTCACCTCAGCCTCTCCACCGACCGCATTCCCGTTCAACGCCGGCGCAGTATCGCTCGCCGGAATCACCAATCCGAGTTCAGGGCCCACTTCCCGTACATACTTCACCAGCCGCTTGCGCAGCGCATCGCGGCCGCGCGTGATGCGTGATTTCACCGTCCCGAGCGAGATCTGCAGCACTTCCGCAATTTCCTCGTACGACATTTCTTCCAGGTCGCGCAGGATGATTGCCGTCCGGTAAGGCTCGGACACGTGCGTGAGCGCAACCTCCACGACGGCGCGTATCTCGGCATGCGCGTATTGCTCGAACGGCGATTCGCCGGGATCCACCAGCCGGTCATCGCCCGAATACTGGTTCTCGCCCGTTTCCACCGGCTCGATCGAAGTTTCCTGCGCCTTGTGCCGGAACCACCAGCGCCTCCGGTTCGAAGCCTCGTGCAGCGCGATCCTGTAAATCCACGTCTTCAGGCTCGACTCGCCGTGGAAATGCTTCATCCCGCGGAAGACTTTGAGAAATACTTCTTGGGTGGTATCGGCCGCATCGGACGGGTCGTTCACGATGCGATAGATGAGGCCATAGATGGGCTGGTGAAATTCGCCGATCAGCCAGGCATAGGCCTGCTCGGAGCCGGCCTTCAGTTCCGCAATAACGGCCGATTCCTCAATTCGTGCCCCGATCGCGCCTGCCAGATTGCCCAAGGTAGTAGCCCCCGCCCTTACGGCGTGCCCTCAATTATAGAGTTATCCCGGCCCAAAAAGCAGGAATCTTCCTCGCCCGAAACCGCTCCTAAGGAATTCCCGCTTAGTTACTTAGACCCCGCCCACGCCAGCCCGGTTCCCACCGTTGTGTGGTTGTGGGGTAACGTAGGGTAGTCACGTTGTGTGCGATGACGGCCTCCGCCCCGCTCCAGCCAGCTAAAGCCGCATTCGGGAAGTAAGTCCTGTGTTTTGTAGGGAGAGAAACCAGTCCTCTCCAGCGAGCCATCCTGAGGGGAGCCGCGGAGCAGCGCGCAGTCGGAGGACCCCTGCCAAGTCCGAGTCCTATATCGCCTCTGCAAGGCATTTTCACGATTCTGCCGGAGGTCCCGCGCCCCGGCAGTTTCATTGACAACCCCGAAGCATGTAGTACTATAAACCGCCCGCTGGGCGCGGCGTTTGGCCGAGTTCGTATCAACTTTCGATGTAATTCGAACTGCCCCGGGCATCCGGCAGATTTGCCCCCTGAGGAGAAACTATGAAACTCGCACCACTTCGTTCTGTCACCGCCCTGGCATTCGTCCTGCTGGCCCTGCTCTGCACCGGGCTGGCCAGCGCGCAGTCACCGCAATGCTCCAGCCAGATCACCGCCTGCGGCTGCACCATTACCACCGCCGGCAGTTATACCGCCGAAGACGCTCTCTATGCTTCGCAGGGTCTCACCCTCAAGGGGGGCTGCATTGACATCCAGGCGTCCAACGTCAACCTCGAGCTGCGTGGAAACATAAACGGACCCGGGACAGGCGGGAACTGTCTGACCCGGCTGCCGAACCAGAGTTCCGGCGTCGGAGTTCATGTCCTGCCCTCCGCATCGAGCGTTGCCATCTTCTTTGCCGAGGCCGCTTGCGGATGGAATTATGGACTGGAGAGTGAAGGCACCAGCGTGCATTTGTACGCGGTCGCCGCCTACGGCAACAATGTCGGAATCTTCCTCAACAACGCCACCGCCAACGACGTGCTCTACGCGGACGCCGAGTTCGGCGTGGTTGGGTACCAGATCACCGGAGGCTCCGGCAACTCGATCAATGCGACCGCGACCAACGAAAACTCCCAATACGGATATTGGATCGATGGCAGCAAGCTGAACATTCTCGGCAACAACGTGTCCTACGACGACAAAATCGCCGGGTTCTACCTCGGCTGCAATGCCAAGGGCCAGGTCAATCCCTCAATCCCCTGCAATAAGAACACTCCCACCACCGGAAACAGTCTGGTGAACAACTATTGGTGTAGCGGCGAGAACTGCGGCACCACCTACACCTCGAAGTATGGAATCGCGGTCGAGAAGGAAAGTATCAACAACAACTTCAACGGCAACGTCACAGGCGCAGGCACGTTCGTCAAGGACATCATCGATGGCAACGGCAACTGCATCTACAACCACTACGAGGGCGATTCTTTCTTAACCGCATCTCCCAGGTGTATTCAGTAAGTTTCCGGGACCGGTCGCCCAGCCTGCCAACTCGACACGCGAAAAAGCCCCGTCCAGGCTCACCTTGGACGGGGCTTTTCGTCGGGCTGACCGGGTTGTTATTTTGAGATGTCGATGTTGACGTTCTCCTGAATCCAATAGACCAGTCCCTGGGAGTCAACTCCGGTCACAGTCAGAATATGAGTTCCCTGCGGCGCTCCGGTGACCTCCTGTTGCAATGTAGGTCCGCTGGAGCTGGCAACTTCGGTACTGTCCAGATAGGCCGTCATGGAAGTAATCGGGTTCGGGTTGTCTTCGATCTGCATGTTGAGCGCAAACGAATCGCTCACGTACGCCTCGTCCTGCGGAGAGATGATGTTGATGCCGGGCACACATCCGTTGAAGCATGCGTACTCGCCATAAGTATATTGGGCCTCAACCGTCTTGCTGGCGGTGAATTGATGACCGCCGGCATCAGTGGCAACAACTTTGGCGGTATAGGGAAGCCCTTGCTTCGGAACTGAAACGAAAAACGAAACTGCGTCAGTGTTGGCGAACGATTGTTGCAGAACACCATCCAGATAGAAAGATAGATTCTTGATCCTGGAATCACCGCGGGCCGCCGCCCCTAGCGGGAATTGAAGTCCCAGGAACGCGTCCTTCGGAGGCTCACAGAAGTTAACCCCAGGTTTGTCGGGCACCTTACAAAATGGATACCCCTGTCCCACAACGTGGAATTCCTCCTGCGCCTCAAAGAAATTTCCGCCCGTGTCCCAGGCCTTCACTACCAGATGATGCGGCCCGTCGGTCACGTCCGCGTCGTAGATATCTCCGGGATCCCCGTTCGTCTTGGATAACACCCGTCCGTTGTCGTAAATGATGACCTCCTTGATCTTCGCGCCGCTCACCGGCGTGAAGCGGACCGCCACGTCCGGGATGTACACCACCGTTGAGCCGGGACTCGGTGTGCAGATCACAACGCTGGGAGTCGGAGGATCGGAGCACTGCGACATTGCCAGGGCATTGAGCATCATCAGGCCGAGAACGCACAAACATACACGCGCCATAAAAACATCTCCAAACCAACTGAGTAACTTGACGTTGGTTGGACTTTAGACTCGGCCCTCTGCTAATGGGTTGTGTTACTGCCCAGGTGAAATGCCGGCCGGGCGCCCAGTTATTGGCCTCTTCATGGGCGACGGCATGGCATGTCCGTGAAGGACATCATCGGCGGCAACGGCAGGTGCATCTACAACCACTGCTCCGGAGGGAGCCTCGGACTATGAAAATGCCCTCAGTTCGTCGGACAGGCCGCCCCAGCGCCCATGGTGCAGCCCGGCTCGCCCGGATCGATGTGCCGCCGCTGCCGTCCGCTTTGCGCCCAGGCCACGTAGGGAAATGTCTCCTGGTAAGGCACATCGTTCGTGTTGACGCCGTCGCCAAAGGCATAGTTGTATTGCGCTCCCGCCAGTATCCCACCGATAGCACGCAACATAATATCGGTAACATCGTCCGACACCCGGCGTCCGTTGGGAAATCCTGCGGCATCGCCCGCGAGTAGACCCAATCTCTTCCTACTCGCCATCGGGGTAGGGGGAACGCCCGTATTGAGCCGCAGCAGGTCCGCGAGCGGTCCAACCGTCGTTCCCGCAGCGGCAATGGGAGGGGCATACGTCAGCAAGGGGAGGAGATCGGTGCGCGGCGGCGTCGGGATGGCGATCCCGTAGATGGCATTAAACACGCGTGCCAGTTGGGGATCGAAAAACGAGGCGGCGAAGTGAGAGTCGGCGGAAGGTTGACTCATGCTAAACGTATCCTTCGATCCCAATGGGATCACTAAATCGTCGATCAGAGGATTGCCCATTCGATGGACCTGTACGAAGGGAGCCGTTACGCTCGGAATCCGCTGCCGGGCGGTGCTCGCCCACGCCCCGATGGTCGCAAACGGCGAGGTGGCGGGAAGCAATGTCTTCGTCTTGGTCAACATCGCGATCGGAACCTCAATCGCAATCGTATTTACGTTGTACCCCGAAATATAGTCGGCCGCGGTATTAGTATGGTCGTCCGCATCGGCCGCCGCCGACAGTACGCCACCGCCCGCTGCGGTACGGAAGTTAAACGTGTCGAATTCCCCGCCCAGGTCGCTGTAGAACGGATCGTCCACGGTCCCGGCAAACACCTTAATGCCGTTGCTCAGGGTGTAAATTCCCTGCGCCGCCAGCTCCGGATAGTTGGGCATGGTGCGGGGACCCACATTGCTGGGAACCGCGTACAAAGGGAGACCCGACTGGTTCGCCAACGCGGTCGAGGTGTGACCTTGGATCATCGTCACGGTATACGACTGGCTGAAGTTCAGCCCCGTCGAACCCGCCCCGCTCAACGCCGTGATGGCGGGAGGAACAATCGGCGTTCCGGGCGTCACCGGAGCCGGCGAGTTCGCGGGAGCGTTGATGCCGTTGCCGGCGCCGAGGAATCCGAAGACAGAGCCTGGCGTTTGTATCTGGGTTGTAAACCGGAACTGAAAACTGATGTCGGACTTTGCATCGTCGTTGTTGTCGATGCTGATCGTATAGAGAATCCCCGGGTCGAATGGAAAGTAGTTCGGTCCATTCCCGGGCTCAAGAAAAGGATCCACGTTCATGATGAACGTAATCTTTGTCGGGTCGTCGTAGCTGACAAATGCGAAAAAGTCGGTAACATTCGCCTTTTGGTCGAGGGCCACGATGGGAGCATCGCGATGGCCCGCCTCGAGGTTAGGAACGGAAACCGCCAGAAATCCGGCAACAATGGTGATGAAAATCGCTTTCCCACGGGTCATGCGTGGCTGCCTCCTGAGTCGTCGACTAACTAGTGGTGATCCCCAACCGCGCTTTTGCGGGTTTACCAAAAAAGTTCGACCAGTTTACGCTTAAAACGGCGTCTGTCAAGGGTTTTCGCCGGACATTAGCGGCTTGGAGGTTGCCACACCTTCAGGAAACAGCCTGCCGAAAAGTCCGCTGCTTTCGACTTTTTTCATCACATTTTTCCCGTGTGCCCGTCACAGACTTACAGCTCTGTCGCTGAGAAAATTCCAGGGACAGTACATCATTGAGAACTGTGCTCGTCTCCAGAGATGAAGCCACTTTCCCGTCGCAAATGTTCCACGCTATTTGACAATTTATGGTCCCGACCCCACCCCCCAAGTGCACGCCAAACAACAAAATTGGAGGTTAAGTCCAATGGTTTGAAGACTTTGCCTTTAACTATCTTACTATCAATAACTTAAACCATTTTGGGTAGGGGGGGTACCCCCCCACTTTTTCGGAATTCACCCATCACGGCCTGCGGAAGAATGTCGTGGTTGAGACCGAGCCGCTCGCCTCGCACATTGCTGCGAGCCAGTACTTTCAATATTGCCTGACGATGAGTCCCATTCGTCCACTGCCCGCAAATAGTTAATTGCTGGGTGACGGATTCGGCGCAGTCGCCGGCTTGGCGGGTGTATTTGGCTTGGTCGTGGTTGTCGCCGGTTTCGTCGCTTTCTTCTTGGCTGGCTTTTTGGCGGTCTCCGTGTCGTCCACGATGATCTTCTTCGGCGGAGGCGGCGGAGCCGCGCTCAGCGTCTTGACTTGCGCCCGCAAATGTCCCAGCTCTTCTTCCTTCGCGCTCGCCAGCTTCTGCATGCGCTCGCCAAAGGCGCGCCGCTCGCTCTCCAGGCCATTCATGTCGTTGCTGAGGCTCTGAAATTCGTCTTTCGATCCAAATGCCCCTGCCGATTCCACCACCGATCCGAACACGTCGTAGAGGGCATCCAGGTTGCGGTAAAGCTTGAAACTCGCGGCCAGATCTTCCGGCGAGTTGCTGATCTGAGAAAGCATCTCCGGGAGCGCCGACTGCAAATTGCGATGAATGGAGTCCACGTTGGCCTGCGTCTGCCGCTTGGTCCCGCCGTCGGTCTTCCACTTCTCGATGCGCGTCTTGTTCAGGTCCGCCTCGATCGACGCGGAGGTCTGCTTCACCTGGGCCAGAATGTTGTTCAGCTCGCTCACCGAGGCATAGGCCACCGGAGGCGCAGCCGAAGACTGTGTCTGCGCGACCGCGGCGCTCGAAGCGAGGCTGATCACGCCTACAAAACCCGCCACGCGTCGCATCCGGGATCGGATGGCGGGCGATAAATAGTTACGCAAGTTCGACATGGAGTTCCCCATCGTGCTCCTCTTTTTGTCTCCCATATCCTAGATTAGTTTGACGCAACGGGAAAGGTGGGCGAAAATCAAGAGGTAGCAATTTTCCTGCTTTACAAGTGGGCCTGTGGCGCAGCTGGGAGCGCGCTTCCATGGCATGGAAGAGGTCGTCGGTTCGATCCCGACCAGGTCCACCATATTTTCAAGTACTTACGGATACGCCCGTTTTCAGTTTGGTGGCATTTGGTGGCAAAACGCTCTGACTTCTTCTAAATTGAGAAGCGGTCAGCCGCTCGTTGCCCACGGTTGGTTTCCGCTCACGAACAGACTTTGATTTCTTCCTCAACTCCGAATTGATGGAATTGACCGTCGCCTGCACGCTCTCCGGAATCTCCTGCATGTAAACATCCGTCGTGGTTGCAGCGCGAGAGTGCCGGAGCACGCCCTGCACGTCCTTTACCGTACCTTTCTTTTGGGCCAGTGTCGCAATCGTGCTCCGTATCACCTGGAGGTCAGCTTTGGGAGTCCCAGTCTCTGCCGCGAGCTTGTGCAACACCCGCTTGCGATAGTTGCCGGTGTCCATAAAGCCGCCGTCCTTGTCCGGGAAGATGAACGCTTTCGGAGTTGGATCAGGACACTGCTGTTTCCACCGCAAGAGATCCGCCGCCAGATCTCTTCGGGATATGAATAACCCCTAGACTCTTTCGGGTTTTGCCCCACGGGCGAATCTTGCCCTTGTAGGCAGTTTCGCTCACGCTCATGGTGGATTCTACGAGGTTGAAGCATTTCCACCTGAGCGCGAACAGTTCGCTGGGACGGAGGGCATTCGTCATGTCGAGTTCCAACAGGACCCGATCTCGAAGGTCCAAGCGGGAAAGCGCTTTTCGGAGTTGTTCCCAGCTCAGCGTTGTTTTGTCGGTCTCGCGTAGTTGGGTTGGAACTCTAACCTTGCGAGCCGGATCCTTCGAGAGGAAGTCCTGATCAACGGCCTCAACAAAGATGTCCCGCAAGTACGCTCTCATCTGAAGCACTCTGTCCTTGGATCTCGTTTGCGCCAAATTGTTCAGGTGGACCTGTAGGGTGAACTTGTCGAAATTCTCCAGCGGAACCTTGTCGAATGGATCGATAAGGTCCTTTTGGATAAGCAGTTTTTTCACCTTGCAGGTTTCTTCCTTCCAGTTGGCCTCTTTCAGGGGCAAAAAGCGATTGCGAACGAACCAGCCGAAGCTCACAGAGCCGTCGTTCATCACCTTGCCAGCATCGCCCGTCTGCCCGTTCTGTTTAGTGATTTCACGTTCCAGTGCCTCCCGAGCTTCTGATCTCTTCATCTGTGATCTTGGCCCGAGAATCACCGCGACCCTGACGGTCTTCTGCTCGGCCGTCGTCGGGTCATTTACGTTCTTGCGAAAATACCCGTACCATTTCCTGCCGCGAGGGGTAAGGTACCCCCTCTGACTTGATGTACCCATCATTCCTCAATTTCTGTGGCGGGAACAATTGGGCCTGCCCCTATTTTACCCGCGTCTGCGACGCAGGTTGCTGAGACGTTCCCGCTCGTCGATGAACTCCTCTATTCTGCTGGCCCGATAACGTAGAGTCCCGTCGCCCATACGGATAACAGGGAGATGTGGAGCTTTGCGTGACGAATGGTCCCAAACCCAGTCCTTCGTCACATTTAACCTCTCAGCGACCTCCTCGGCGGTGAGGAGAGGATCCCTCGAAGGGCTGCGGCCGACAGTTCGCGGAGGAGTGTCAGATTCGATGGTGAAGTTGCCATGGGCTGGACTGGTGTCTGGAATAGATTCAAATTTGCCCGGATTTTCTCCCGAGCTTTGGAGCAGACGCAAGCCTGATCTTGATTGCGAGTTCGACATTGCGGCACCTGCCAATATGCACCTCATTGAGGTTGCATGACTGGAATGCCTTTTAAGTCATTTCCCTAATTCGGTCAAACAGAACTCAACCCTTCTTGGCTACGGCGTTCTTTTTCACTCCATCCCATCACATTGGCGGAGAACAGAAGAGGTCCGAAAACCGTTTTGCGAACTCCTGCCAACTCTGATTTGACCGAAATTCCGATTCGACTTAATTTCTTCACCAATCATGGTTGACCAGATGGTCGCGGGTGAGGAGTGGAGCATGTTTTCGTCCCTGGAACAGCTTGTGCAGCGGCTACGAGGAAGCGGCTACATCGCCGATACGATTGCCACGACGACGGTGTACCTAGCGGCGAGACTCCAAAAGCCACTGCTGCTCGAAGGCCCCGCCGGCAGCGGCAAGACGCAACTCGCATATGCGGTTGCCGAAGCTGCAAACACGAGTGTCGAGCGCCTGCAGTGTTACGAAGGCATCGACGAAGAGAAAGCAATTGGGAAATTCGATGAGCCACTGCAAAGGCTTTGCGTCGAGTTAAAGGCCAAGTCCAGCAATGTCGACTGGGAGTCCCTCCGGACCGAACTCCACGGCCAGCAATTTTTTGGCGCCGGCCCACTTCTGCGCGCGTTGCAATGCGAAAGGCCTTGTGTCCTGCTGATCGACGAACTGGACAAGGTAGACCACGCGTTTGAGGCCTTGTTGCTCGAATTGCTAAGCGTGTGGCAGTTGAGCATTCCGAAGCTGGGCACCATCAAAGCCAGAAGCATTCCCTTCGTCGTGTTGACATCGAACGAAGAGAGGCGCATCGGCGATCCCCTGCGCCGGCGCAGCTTCTATCTTCGTGTTGAACACCCCACTGCGGAGCGAGAAGCAGAGATTGTGGCGTTGCGAACGCCTGATTCCACGCACGAATTTCACGCCGGTATGGCGGGACTCGCTAAGGCTCTGCGTGGCTGGAGCATGGAGAAACCGCCCTCAGTCTCGGAAATTCTGGATCTCGCCCAGGCACTCAAAGTTCTAGGAAGTGAACAAATTACACCGGAGATGAGAGACATTCTCCTGCCTTTGCTGGCTAAGACCGAGGCGGATCGACGCAAACTTCTCTTGCGGGATGGGTTCGCCAGCTTGATCTTTGACGCCCAGCAATACAGCGCCGAGGCGCTTCGAGGGATAGCGGCATGAGGGCAGCACTCATCTTCGCGCAAGTGCTTTTGGCATTTTCGATTTGCTGGGCACAATCGCCGAAGTCGCAGGCTCGAGTTGAAGCTGAGTACTACGTCGCATCCTACGCGCACCACTACAAGGTACCGATCGCGCTGGTGCGTGCGATTGTCGAGCGCGAGTCGAACTGGCAACCATGCGTGGCCTCACCGAAAGGCGCGGTAGGGCTGATGCAGTTGATGCCTGCGACGGCCCGGTGGCTGGGAGTAAGAGACCGCTGCAATCTCGAACAGAACATTTCCGGAGGCGTCCGCTATCTCGCGTGGTTGATGCGACTGTTTCACGACGATCTGAGGCTTGTGGTCGCCGCTTATTATGCCGGCGAAGACGTAATCGGCAGACGAACCCTCGCCTATCGTAATCCCGATGTAGTCACCTATGTAGCAAGGATCAGAACAGCTTACCTTCGCGAAACGAGAATCAATCCAAGAACTACGAACACGAGTTCGGAAAGAGATGTGAGATGAAAATTTGTTTGAGTTTGGTGCATCTGATAACGATCGGGCTTCTGCTGCCACACATCACTTTTGCGCAAACTGAGCTTCCGCAGGCGCGAATCGTGAGCTTGAATGTTGACCCGGAACAGGTTGTGGTCTTGCATCTCCGGCCTGGATATGTCAGTTCGGTGCGAGTGCTCGAAGAGGTCAGTTCGGTCGTGCTGGGGGATCCGGGATCCTTTAAGGCTGAACACTCCGATGCTGAGCCGCAGTTGGTATTTTTCAAAGCAACCAGCGCGAAACCTGCGGAAACAAACGCCCTGATCACGACGAAAGGGGGCCATGAGATCTCGCTGAGCCTGGTGAACCAAGGCAAGGCAGACCGTAGTGAACCCGTGGACTACGTCCTCTATTGTGAGCGCCCCCGCAGCTTTCTAATTGCGTCGACTCATCCCATCTTTGTGGTCGGCGAAACAAAGACCGCCGCGACAGAGAGTCAGCCAACCAGCACCCCCCAGGAGAAGACTGGCAGCCAAAAGCAGGATTTGCTCAGGGCAGAAAGGATTGAGAATCCTCACTGGGAAGGAAAGCAGCTGCAGGTCGCGGTAGGGCAGGCGCTAGAGAAGGAGCAACAGATGGCCGTGCCGTTCGCCGTTTTGAACTCGTCTGCCCGGACCATTGAAGTGCTACCGCCGCAAATACAGCTTGCCGGGACATCAAAAGGCAAGCATCGAAAAGCGATTAAGGCTGAGCCTGTGGCGATCAAAGATTATTGGATCACCTCGCGCAGGCTCGCACCGGGGGCTAGAGCTGATGGCATCGTCGTGTTCGATCGCCCCACTTTCAAGGAGTCCAGCGAAAGGCTCCTGCTTGCGGTGGCGCAGGCAGAAGAAGTCGATCGTCCTGTGCTGGCTCCGATTGCGTTTGTGGCTCCGGTCTCGGGAGGTGCAAAGTGACTCGTCCCAACGGACACAGCGACAACGGCAACGCCGGAGCGATTCAGGAGCCAGCAAGAGATGAAGTCCTCAACGATGTCCTACTTCCCCCTGCGCCTGCGTCCACCCCACTGCCTGAGGTCGCGACAAGAGCAAAACAGAGAGCCAAGCAGCAGATCCAACAGAACCGTTTTGTAATCATTGGAGCCGGAGCGATCGTCATCGCCCTGCTGATCTTCGTTGCTACCTCTATGCCCCATCGAGGCGCTCCGCAGAAAGTGAAGAGTCGTGGTACCACTGCTGCTGATGACTTGGCTTTGGAGAACGGCAACGCAAGCAACGACAAGAGCCTGTTTCCGGTCACCGATTCTGGCCGACCCGTCACAAAAGAATCTCACGAAGGCTTCCTCAACGAACGAGATCTACAGCGAACTGCAACCAAGTCGGCGGCGAGGGCGTCGGGGCCGGGCGCGGCGGGAACTTTGGGATCGATACCACCTTTCGGAGAGCAGCAGGCATGGCAAGCGCCGCCCTATCAGCCAGGCTCCAGCACCGGCGGTGCCGAGACTCCAGACTTGGGTAAAGCAGAGCGCGAGGCCATGGAGAAGGCTTCGTTGATCTACGTGCGAAACGTCTCTGCTAGCTCAGCTAGCACTCAGGCCCGGGATATCAATAATTCAGGGCCGGAACTGGGATTAGGTCTGGCCTCGGGCACGCGATTGCGTGCCCGTCTGGAGTCAGCGGCTAGTACGGCTGTGCGAACACCTGTCCTGGCGGTGATCGAGTACAACTATGAGCGGGACGGAGAGATTGTTGTCCCTGTCGGGAGCAAAAGCGGTTGGACACATCCGTAACGGAGATCGTTCAGGTTACGTTGACATCCAGTTCGATTCTCTGCTGATGCCGGATGGC
>CAWIQW010000008.1:0-304414 GCA_963838315.1 uncultured Acidobacteriaceae bacterium | reverse complement strand
GAGTTTCTTTCTGCTGCGCACGGCCCCGAAGCGTACATCATCAGCACAAGGACTACTAGCGGTTGGAGGTGTTCCTTACCAGCAAAGCGGGACAAAGCTCGGGGATCTTCCGAGTTCAAGGGACGAGGCGGTGGAAGCGGCGGCGGCACTGTCAAACCCGTCAAATACTTTGCTCCTCGGCAAAGAGGCTACGGAAACGGCATTCAAGAAGTCGGTCAATCATCGAATCATTCATCTCGCCGTACACGCCATTGCAAATAACACCAGCCCCGATCGAGCCGCTCTCGTCCTCCTCAGCGATCCCCAACACGGAGAGGACGGGTCCCTGTACCCGTCGGAAATCGTTCAGCTCCCGTTGGATGCCGATCTAGTTGTCCTGTCAGCGTGCGATACGGCTGTCGGACCGGTCGAGGGTGAAGAGGGGATTTCCACGCTTGCTCGTGCTTTCCTTTTGGCTGGCGCTCGTACCGTTGTATCGACTCTTTGGACGATTGACGACGACAGCACTCTTTATTTGATGAAGGTTTTCTATGCGGAACTGGGTCGCAAGAAGTCCGCTCCAGAAGCGTTGAGACTCGCCAAAAGGAGCATGCTCAAAAAGTTTGGCCCGCGCAAGGCCGTTCCTTATTACTGGGCGGGCTTTACTCTAGAAGGACTTGCCCCACCGCCGATTGTGCAGTAATAAAGGAAGAGCATTGACTGACCAGACACAGCGCCTAGCGGTCATTTCACGGGTGAAGACCCTAGTTCTCAAGCACCATTTCAATATCGGAAATGTCGATTACGGGGAATGGTGTCGAGAAGTCGATCAGCAATCGGCCACCCTGGCTGCCGCGGACGAAGGCGTCTTCGAGGAAGGCATCCGCGCTCTTCTCGCGAAGCTGAAATCCAGCCATACGAATTTTTATGCTACCGATGTGAATTCGACTAGGCCGCAGCATGTCATTGGCGCCACACTACGCTCAGTGATCGATTCCGGCAGTCCGCACTGGATGTTTCTCGATGTGTTCGAAGATGGCCCTGCAGCACGCGCCGGGGTTGCTCCCGGCCAACTGCTAGTCAGCGTGGACGGCACGCCAGCCATTCCTCCAGCATTCCCTGCTTTTCGTTTCGGTCAGGATCATCGCGTGACTACAAAATTGCCGGGCCAGCAAGAAACGCGGAACATTGCGATAACGGTTCCTCAAAGGAAAGCCCGCAAAGGACGTCCACCGTTGATAGAGCCAAAGAGCGTCAGCCACCGAATGCTCACGCCGCGAGTCGGGCTCTTGAAGGTTCCTTTTTTCTCTGGATCTTTTGGAATTCGCTTCTCGAAGCTCTTGAAAGCAGCGGTGGAGGACCTGAAGGCCAAGGGTTGCGACCGCCTCATCATCGATCTGCGCGGTTGCCTCGGCGGCAGTCTTAGGATTCGCCAATCTTGTCAGCTATCTCTGCGCCGACCAAATCCCCATCGGGTATGACGTCACCCGAAAACGGCTCCAGCGAGGATATACGTCCACCGAACTGCCTCGCGTTCCGATGCCGGAGACCAAAGCCGGCGTTCTGCTTTGTCTGGCCCGTTTTGCCGTTCAGGACAAGTCGTTGATGCTGCTTACGCAGGGTCTGGGACGACAACCGTTCCATGGCCACGTTGTGATGCTGGTAAATGAATTCACGAACAGCGCGGGAGAGATGGCCGCCCAGTTCGCAAAAGACACAAAACTCGCTACTCTCGTTGGCGAAAAGACGATGGGTAATGTCCTCGGGTCCACGACTTTCAACGTAGGAAACGGTTACACCCTCTACATGCCGATAGTCGGTTGGTACAGTCCGAATGGAAACTACACCGAGGGATCAGGCGTGCAGCCTGACGTTCTTGTGGACATTGATCCAGAAGCGCTTGCGCGCGGAAGTGACGCCCAGCTCAACCGGGCCCTCGATGTCCTTCAATAACGACGACTCCGCGCCGGGTAGAACCAGTTTTCGTTTCCAGGGCGGATTACTACCGGTAAGCGCGTCAACCGCCCGGAACCGAGCCCAATCAAGCTTGCCTATCGCCGTGAGTTCCTAAACCAGCAAGAAGTAACAGTGGCATTGGTCCATGTTTGGCTTTTGTGATCTAGATTCCATATACTAGGTTCGTCTTCAGTGAGCATCTGTGCTCTGATGGGAGACAATGCTCGACTCAGCCCTCCAAGAACGCTCGACCGGTGTTCTTCATGATCATAAGTGTTTGTTGATGCTCTGTGGCCGATTGGCCGGACTTGTGCTCACACTTGGTTTGTTCCCCGCTGCCGTCGTTTGGGCACAGAGTTCTGTACTCGAAGTGCAGCCATCGTCCATCTCAGCATCAAACTCCTATTCTGAGATAAAAGCGCGCGTCGTATTGAAAAGCGCGACGCAAGCGATCCGAAAGCCTGTACTCTCATGGCTAAGTAATGATGGCCTGGAGGTCGAGATCGGATCGCCCTCCATGAAGATGGCAGCAGTTGGGCAAGAGATTGTTTGGACGGCAACGATCAAGAACTTCAATCACACTCGCCTGCCTAGCACTCTTCTCTTCGAGGCCCAGTACCTGACATCGGGACCCGCGGCCCACCATGTGTTCGCCACTCTGCCGCTCAATTCAGCAGGCGACGCTTCCTTCAAGCCGTTTGAAGCATCTCTTGAAGGCAGTTTCGATGCAGTATCAGAGCAACGGCCGGCGTCTGCATATCTGTTGGTCACGAACAATCTGCCGGTTTTGATTCATGTGACGATCAAGGCGTTTTTCCCAAAGGAAATATTCACGTTGCCGGCCCCTCCGGCGTTTGACGTCGCGCCCCATTCTGCCACCCAACAGAAAGTCGAACTGAAGGCGGAATCACGGGTCACACCCGGTACATATCCCATCGTGTTTGCGGTCACTGCCCAATGGGAGATGGCAGGGGCTAAAGAGCAACGGCAGATTCTAGTCAGTAAGACTGCAACTGCGGGGGTGTTTTTTGAATCCGAGTTGCTGAAGTTACTTGGTGTCCCGTCATTCCTCGTCTTGCCCGGCTGCCTGGTGCTCTTCACCATGCAGCTTTTCTTGACGTGGGGCATTCTCGGTCTTAAGAACGACTCGAGGCTGCCGCAATTGACGTTGACATCACCGGGGTTTTGGATTATTGCGGTTAGTTTCTCTGGCATGTTCGCCTGGGCCTATGCATGGATCACGGGTGTCAACTATCTGCTCTACTATGGCGTAGTAGATCTGCGCAATGTCTGGCTTGTGAGTATCTTGATCGGCGCGCTTGCATATTTAGCGTATGGAGCGGCGACCAAGAAAAACCGCCGCGAACACGTGCCCACGTCGGAAGATGACCCAATCTCGCTGCTAAAGAAGATGGAGAAGAACAAGCTCAAGGTAACGATACCAACGGTATCATTCAAGGTCGGCGATGCGGAACTCGTTGGGTGCGTTGTCGAGCATATCGAAGAAGGACAGCAACTGGTGTGGATCGCACCTCAGATTTCGGTTACCTGGAAGAGTAATGATGCCGAAGACAAGTTCAAGACTACTTTGGACCAGGGTTCAAAGAAGACGCTCGACCAAATGGACGCCGTTGAGCAACTGCGGGACGCGGTGGCTAGAAACTATGCTGGGGTTGATTGGGCTGAACAAGACGGCTGGATCCCACGTCCCATCCACCTGAAGATTGATGCGATCACTAGGTTTGGCGAAGTAAAGCGAATTCTTGCAACCTAAGAAGGGCGCGAAACAACCAATCTGCACGAACCCATTGCTGAGTCCGTGCAGACGCTCTACTGAGCTTTTGGGTTGAGTCAATAACAGACTGGCCCAAAAAGGACGAAAAGTCAACGTCAATGCTAATCAAGCAAATGCGAATAAGCTTCATCCAAGCACAGGTGCTCGCGGATCCCTTCCGCGCTCTTCAGCGTCCGCAGATTATGTTTCCGTCTCTACTAAGCGCCGGACTCTTCAAGTCGCAGTACGTGCAAGCGGAATTGGAGAAGGGGGGCTTGTGGGCTCCTTGGAAATACGACTACGGCTGGCAATTCTGGTTTCGCTATCGCGAGAGCATTCGACACCCTAACACGAGCGACCTGTGGCGCTCTTTAGTTCCGCTGGGGTATTTTTCTTCTCGCCCCACATTGACTCTGCCTTGGGATGGCGATGCGCTGATCGGGACGTATTTGTACCCATGGTATCGGGACGGTGGTTGATGTATCTGTGATTGGTTCTATGAGTTTCGATGAGGCTGTTGCCAAGGCCTTGGATATTCGATGGTCGGCAAAAATTCACCTAGACCTGCACGGCAGTGCAATGGATACGTCGCTGCCTGGTCTGTTTGACGCGGTTTTCGATGACGTGCGCTCAACGGTCTACGGTCCAGGAATACCCAAAGGCGAATTGGGGGACCTGTTCACTGTGGTTACTGTTCTGGATGCAGAAGGCGTCGGAGGAACCATGTCTAATGGCGATGACATTCACCGACACTTTGAGGCTCTCGCCAGTTGGAATAAGCTTTTCCAGAAGGTAAAACTCGAGCCACTTGCCAACAACACGGTAGCGATTAGACAGCCGTCGCCTGAAGGACATATCCTCTACAAGGAACGTAACGGTCGAGTAGTATGGTTCCCGCAGCATTTTCTCAGCGTGGCGCCCGAGCCTCACACACTGCCGCGCTATCATAAAAACCTGACGATGGCATCGCTGCAGACTGAGTGCCTCTGCCGACTGGCAAGAGATGCTGCGAATCAACTGAGCAATGGTGTCAACTTTGTTAATGTGTCAATTGACTATGATTCTTGCACCAAACTCGCAGCGGGAATTCTCGGCCGTCTCTATGGAGGGGCGGATACAACCTATCGCAACCGGAGTGTCCGCTACCAGATCCAAGACAACTGCCAACAAGTCGTTAATTCATTACGTAAGCACCACAATATGTCGGAACTAAAGCCATGATGCTCATTTTGTATCCGGCATGAGGTGGCTCCAGGAAGCGGTTATTTCTTTTGCTTCACGTCGATTTCGTATCGCGCGGATGAACCATCGGTAAATAGAACATCCAAATACCTCACGCCCTCAGTACTCGTGATTTCCGGTGGCAAATCCAGAGTCAAGGATTGCTTGTCCAGCGCCAGTCGAAAGGAGAGAGTTGCCTTCAAATACTTGATCCTTTTTACTTTGTCGAGTCCAGTACCGCGAATAGTCAAGGACTCGCCTGTTCCCGGTGGTATCGGGTCTTGAGGTTTCAAAACTGGCTTGGAATCTGGCGGTTTCGCGTCATCAGGTACCGCGAGTATGACCGGAGGTTGATCTCCGACTTGAAGCGTAAATTGTTTCAGACCCTTCAGTTGGGCACTCTCCACGTGCATGAGCATCGTTGTCGTGTCCACGGCGCCGCTCATCCCGGGCAGCGCTATTGGTGTCAACCTAACACCAATACTTGGAATCAACACACGGATTTGATCTACGCCTGTTCCGGAGATTGCGAAAACGGTGTCATCACCGGCAGATAGGAGATTGATCTTCGTGATGGAGCGACCCGGCGCCATGGGAAGTTTGGCCTGAGCGCTGAAGTTAGGACCCCAAAAGAGCCGTTTCACTATTACGACCCGATTGCTCTTGATCAGATCACTAGGCGCTACAAAACGCAGGCTCGATGGTTCACCTGATAAAAATGGCGAGTCGCTCAACCCAAACAACTTTCCCCCGATTAGTGCGACCAGCGGATTGTGCCGGGCGGGATCCTTTGGTATTTTCTCCAGGTTCACTGTCACTTCCGACTCCGTATCACTGTAGGGACGCACCACGACACGGCATATTTCGACCTGCTTCGCACTGGGAAGGTCGGCGTCGGCTTGTGGACAGCGCTCCCAGTCGACTTTAGGTGCAATAGGTTCGGTCGTAGTCACCATTGGCGTGTTGACCGTGGTTGGATTGGCGACAGACCGGCTCACGGATGAAGGTTGGTTCTCCGCAACGGGAGGGGTGGTTTGGTCAGCGCAGGTTGCCAGTCCTTGGGGAGGATTTCCGACTGCTGCGTCGTTCTGGAGCAATTCTTGTTCTGTCCCGTCACGGCTGACAAGCATGGGTGGATTGGTCGCAGCGAGGATCGCTGGAATGGTAAATCGAAGGCCGCTCGGAGTAAGAGCGAAGTTCGACACCGAGTCGTTCAACGTCACCGCCCCTATTCGTACGCTCGTACCCGGAAGAAACCCTCCAGCCGCCGAAATCGTTATCATCCCAGCACCGACATCTTCGATCGTCACGCTGTCGGCCTGGGGGGTCATGTCGAAATACTCCAGCGGGTAACGTTGCGCCGTGGATGAGGCAATTTCGGCGCCCACGCTACCGTTCTTGGAGTCGTATTTGCGCCAGCGCACGGTTATTGCAATGTCGCCCAGCCGCGAGCAACGCGAAATTCCAGTCGGGAATGCAAGTTGGACGAAGGTTTGCCGCAACCCGGACCGCACGAATTGTCGACCGAGAACCGGCCGAAACTGCCAGGCAAACTCCGTCTGACCTGCGGGTGATTGCCGCTGAAGAGCAACTGTATCCTGGTCCTGGACCAGATAATAGGTCTTATGCCCCCACAGCCACGTCGCTCCAACGCTGGCAACTTGGGTGACTACGCCGCCGCCGATGGACACGGACCGGTCGGTGATGTTCGCGACATTGTAGGTTTTCTCCCGTGGCAAAATCGTGACCAGCCCCGGTCCTTGCTCCGGAGTCATCATGCCTGGTCCATTTCTTACTATCACGTCCACTTCCGCCACAGCATTTCTAAATCGTTTCTCAGCGGGCGGCGTGATGCTAATCGGGAATCCGACGGTCGTGCGATGCTTAAGTAGGCGTGTGCCAGTGACAAAACGGTCTGTAAGAGAGCCTTGCAGCAAGAGCTGCAAGTTGGCTATCTCATATGTCAACTGCATCTGCTCGTTGAGCGTGTCCATGGCCGAAATTGAGTACGCACTTGGCAGTGACGTAGAGGGTGCAGGCGCACTGGGAGCAGATGCCGCCACCGAGGGCTGCGTCGCTACGTTTTGAACTGTCGAGCTTGGGGTTGTGGTTTGGTTAGTAGTCGTAGTACCGGAAGTGGTTGCACCCGCGGCGGTCGTCGTGGTCGTTCCCAGCGTTTGCACCGTAGAAGGCGTCCCAGATGCAGTAGTTGTTACGTTGCCGACCGAGGGCAGACCATTAACTTGCAAGGCAAAACCAGATTGGGAAAGGCTGGCACCTTGCGCCGCACCAATGTGCCCGATCAGAGTAGTTTGATCGATGGGCCGCAGCGTGGTCAACTGGGCCGTAGCTGCATTCAGCATCAACGCAAGAGCTTGATCGTCGTATATCTTGGGCTCACCGACAAAAATCCCTAGGTCCTGTGCCCGAAGTGAACGCGCCACCACGACTATTAGTAAGAGAAACAATAGTTGAGACATATACTTCGTCATTGGATCCTCAATTCTGCGTCTCCGTAAAGGACAACATTTGGGGGACGCATAGAAAGATCAGCTTCAATACCCGGCACGTTGTGTGACCAACTCACTACGGATGGATCATCAAGATGACCGGAATGTTGCCCACCACAGCGGTCACTCCTTTGAGTGCGACGTTCGCTCCGGTCTGCAGCGCCTTTTCATTAACGAAGAACGATCGAGCCCAATCCATCTTCTGTTGGACCGACGAGGCGGATGGCGGGTCAGTGTCCATTAGAATTGGTGTCTGAACAGTCATGCCGCCCTGTGTTGTTTGCACAAGCAGAGCTTCACGATCGGTAATTAGCAAGGTACCATTGAATGTATTCATCAGAACCACCTCTCGGCGCCTCGAGGTACAGCGCAGTAAGCAGCTTCAGTTACAAATCTTCTGAGGAAGTCGTGGCTTCCCACAGTGTCCTCCCCGAAGTGCTTGCTGGTCAAGAACGGTCCTTAAAGGCCCAAGTTTTCAATTAGTGCATTTATGTCATTGCGCGCGTTCACAGAAAGGTGTGAGTGCGGGAAGGTCTGGACACCGATACTCTGTGGCCTGCCAAACTCCACGCCCGATAGGGCCGTGGGAGATCGCTCTGCGTTCCGGCTGGATTGTCGGCAAACCGGAAACTATCCAGTGGCGCGGCTTTTTTCCTTCGGCACTCGATCGATGGTTCTACTTTGTGGGGTTCGTGATCACAATCGGTACGCGGTGCCATGACTCACGAGCATGGCGGTAGGACAACAGGTATCCTCCCGCCGACATATTCGACAGATCCAGCTCAATGTCTAGCCGAACGTCGCCATCCTTGATAGTCGCATTTCCTTGACCTGTCTTTAGGACCTCGCCTTGAACAGCGCGTTGAACCCGAACATCGTACAGTCCATCAGAGCTGCCAAGCGGCAGCGTCATGCGACACTCCAGAAGCCGAGATGGTACTCGGATCATCTGGCTGCCATTCGTGCTTTTCTCGCCGCGCGTCGCGGACCGTGTGAGATTGAGCATCACCTCGAAGGGTTTCATGTCCGCTGCCGTGCTAGCTACATCCTGCCGGCCACTGCGGTCACCTGTTATGACGGCAGGGTTTGTCGCAGCAACACCCGCAACCGGCGTTGGCATCCCTGGCCCTCTGCCTAAGTACCTCCAGAGAAATCCCGCACTGGCGAGAACAATGCACGCCGCAGCAGCATACAAAATGACTCGCCGCCGTCGCGCGCCGGACGCCGCTTTAAGCCGATTGAACTCTCCAAAACATTCGCTACACGAGCCGAGATGATCGATCCACGGATCAATTTCAGAAATAGGGACTTGATGGCGTGCCACGCGTTTCAGAAACTCCGCGTCAGGACAGCCGGCTCGATCTGGGTTTGGGAATCCTTCTGCTAACTCTCGATTGAGGAGTTGCGAGAATTGCCTGTCCTCGTCGTTCTGTCGTTTCTTGTGCTGAAGGCTAATCAAGATTCACCATTTCGACATGCGCATCGCCGATCGTCCACTTGGTTCCATCATGAGCACCACGTACTTCAACTAAGCCGCGGTCCCGCCGCGGCGACGAAGGTAGTTTCGCAATCGCGCGAGGCTCCGGCGATAACGAAATTCAACTTGGAATTCAGTGAGATCGAGGCTTCGCGCAATTTCCTTAATCGAATAACCGTATTTGATGTAGTTCCACACCCGCCGCGTCCAAGGGTCCAAAAGCTTTAGCGTCTGCTGGACTTGTAGGTCGTGTTCCAGCCGTTCGACAGGTTTCCAGTCTTGGATTCGGCCAAGGTTCTCAAGCTCTTCAACCGACTCAGGCAACAACACTCCTCGCGGTAATGTCTTTCTCTTACGAGCTCGCGGTGAAAACGGTGGCGGAATGCACCGATCAAGTACGCTTCCAAATCTGCCACATGCTCTAGGTGTCCGCGCCGACGCATCGTCCTTAAGACGGAACGAAGCAGCTCTTCCCAGACCTCCGTTGCGAGGCTTTCGTAGTCCGCCACACCCACTACACGCGCGTACGAGATTACGCTAGGCCATGCGATCTGCGCAGCGTTCAAAAGGCGCTCATGACTCTGCGAACGCTTCCGAATTCCTCCGTCTGCGCCAGCAATCACCCACTCAGGACCAAGTTTTCGGTTCTGCAAAGAAGTATCCCGGAGTTCACTCGAATCGACGAAGACGAGGCGGATTGCCGTGAGGTTCTCACCCGGTGGGACAGGCAGTCAAGAGCCGCCGCAAAAATAAATTGTGATGCTTTTTTCGCCCTGGACTGTTCCTAAGCAGAAGGACGATCTTCTGGCTGGAAAGCGCACCCGGCGCAAACGCTGGGTGCGTTGAAACGCCTCGGATGAAACGAAATTTTGTGGATATCGATTCAGATTGTTGCCGGCTGGACTTGCGCGCGGTGACATCACTGCTGATGTTTGGTATCGCTCTTGATAGCGCTGCATCCACCAGCCGTGACTGGGAAATAACTTGGAGCTGCCGAACCATTCCGGCGCAATCGATGGGTCCGGTCTCGCCAGGAAATTGTCCAGCAAATTGTCCAGCAAAACCCCAAAGCTGGAGCAGTTATCGTGCCTTAATGCGGCCCTAATACCCTTTAGAATCAATGAGCGGTTGGCAGAGCATCCGGCTGTTAACCGGAGGGTTGTAGGTTCGAGTCCTACCTGAGGAGCCATTCTTTTGCCCTGCGTTTCCAACCGCTTACGTAAAACCCACAATTTTTGTACTGCTTTTGTACTGCCGAGAGTTTTCTCCCGTGGGATTCTCCACGCCGACAGTATTAAGCAGACAGAGGGAATTTAGGTATGGCGGTCGTTACTGTTTATCCAAGGCACTCGAAGAAGTGCCCCAAAAGGAATGAAAAAAACGCTAGTCACTATAAACGATGCAACTGCCCCAAGTGGCTGCGTTGGGGCAAAGATGGCAAGAAGTCTGCGAAGACTCGAAGTTGGGAAGTGGCGAATAAAGCTGCCCGCTTGCTCGAAGAAGAACTCAACCTGAAGGCAATGGGCATGGAGCCTCTGAAGAAGGCAGACCATATCACCACCGAGTCGGCGGTTGATCTGTACTTGAAGGACATGGCGCAGCGAGGAATTAAAGACCACTCTAAGGCGCGACGCATGTTCTCTCGTCTTCGCGACTATGCCAATGAACAGGACGTCATCCTGCTTAAGGATGTCAGCGCCCGGTTGTTAACGGAATGGCGAAAGACGACGCTACTTTCAGTGGACGGGTTCCCAACATGGGAATGGATATTTTTTGTGTGGATAGTTACTCGACTGGTTTCGACTACATTTCGGGCTTCAACATCCCATAGACCCTGGCGCCCCTAGTTTGTAGCAAAATCCTCCAAGCAGGACGGTTGCTACGAAGCTCTGCAGAAACGTAATGGTCCGCGGGTCCCCCGTGTAGGGGTAGACGCGTTCAATAAAACCCTGCATCATGGCTCGCAGATAACCATTCGAATTCGCCCAGTTTGGGTCGGGCGCCAATTCGAAAGTGGTCCGGTCAAAATC
This sequence comes from uncultured Acidobacteriaceae bacterium, assembly GCA_963838315.1. Classification (GTDB taxonomy): domain Bacteria; phylum Acidobacteriota; class Terriglobia; order Terriglobales; family Acidobacteriaceae; genus Acidiflorens. The sequence continues at coordinate 293,467 of CAWIQW010000008.1, read as the reverse complement.
GAAACAGCAATAGAAATAGGGGAGCCGCTGCCGGTTGTACTGGTCCCACAGAATTGTCCACCGCGTGAGGAAATACGACGAATAGGAATCGCCGGTGTCATCCGGCATCGGCCAGGCAGCAGTTTTCCTTGCGCGTCCAACTGCACCGGATGACCCGCAATCGTGGGCGCATCCACAACCGACGTCACCTGAAACGCCTTCTGCTGTTGCCCGGCCAGCGGCGTATCCCAAAGGAGAACTGCAACCAGGAAACAAGAGATTTTCGCGATCCGACCCCTTCCGGGTGTCAATTGAATCTCCAAACGTTCCAGTGTTGTAGCAGGGGCAGTGGCCATTGCGTGTGCGCAATTATAGTCTCGCACCACGGAGAAGATTTGCAGCGCGGCTCCGGGGATGGGTGCGCGAGGAATGGGCAGCGTCCATTTCCGCAATTCGAAGGTCCTGCGTGTCGTACAAGAGCCGTACAGCTAACGCGTTGAGGAGGTTATTTGTGGCGTGAAGGTGCCGCTTGCGAGCCTGGTGGTTCGGTCATTTCCATCGCCCAGATGGCTGCGGGGCGCATGTACATCGAGGCGCGGAAATTGCCGTCGCTCTGATACGCTTCCGGCGACCGAAACCAGTATCCCTTGCTTTCGTAGATGACGTGATATACGCCCCAAGCGGTACGATAGCCTTCTTCTTTGAGTCCGTCAGCCAGCATAAGGGCGGCAACGCTGAACGTTGTGCCGACCCATACTTCCTGGACCTGCTGGTTGCTCGTGATGATGCTGCCATCGGCGGCGATGCCGTTAACGGCGCCCATTTCGCCATTCGCAAACTTCATCACGTTAAAGTCGAAAATCTTTTTCAGGGCCTTGCGTTGCATGTCCATGGGGACCGTATCGCCGAGGCCCGTCATGCGCGCGTACCACTGCCCGGCAAGTTGGTCGGCCTGAATGTTGTCGCGGTATTCGCTTCCCGTGTCGTAGCGGAAGTACTCTCCGTTCCAGAGCTTGCTGATGTAGCTTGCCTGACTTTTCGCAAAGAGGTGGTGGTATCTCGTCTGCCCTTCAGTGTCTTTCAAGACCTTCGCGATCTCTTCGGCCGCCCGCAACGACGCCAGCCAGAGTCCGCCACAATAGGCACTTTCGCCGCGAACCACCCACTCGTCATAGGTCTGGTCGGGAAAGCCATCGTTTTCAGGGATGCCGTCTCCGTTGCGGTCGTACTTTCGAAGATATTCCAGCGCTAATTGCACGGAAGGCCACGTATCCCGCAGGAATTGCGTGTCGGTGCGTCCAGTGAAAACGTAGTCGCGATACACCATCAGCACAAACTTCGTGTTCAAGTCTTTCCAATCATCCGTGTTTTGCCAACTGAACTGGTTGATTTTGAAAATTGGATCCTCTTGGGGCGCACCCAAATCGTGAGGAACCGCACCTCGGCTCTTCCGCGTCCTAAACGCTGCCTTGTGGTCTTGTTCGGTTTTCCAGGTCCAAATCAGCTTTTCGGGTTCACTGCGCAAAACGGTCTCGGCAAAGGTGCGCATCTCTTGCTTGTCCAAGTCCGGCCAGAACTTGACCAAAGGCATCGAACCGTAAAAACGCACATCTAGCGTGGAGTAGTAAGCATAGTCGTAGCATTCCAGGAAAGAAAAGAAAGGAGGAGACTTCGGGTCGGCGCCCACCGGCCGTCCCCAGAGCGAGCCAGTGTCCGTGAGTGTATACAACTCGTTGAAAAGCTCAGATCGATACCATTCCGGCTTGCTGGTATCGCTGATGTAGGGAGCCTGCCAGGCATCGATGGCGTCGCTCCACTCGGCAGCGTGCGTCAAACCTTCCCCAGCCACCTTGAGTGCGTTTTTTCCGGATGTCCCAAAGAAATCCGTATAGCGACGGTACCATTTGCGACCCGTGCCAAATTCCATCACCGGCAGGTCCCACGAAATCACCATGGGCACAGTGCGCTTTTCACCAGGTTGCAAAGTGAAGCGGACAGCGATAGCCCCCGCCAATGTCTCTCCGCTGCTGATCCAATGAAAGTCGTTGTTGGCAAGGCGGCCGTCTTTTGCGAATGAAGTCCAGACCTCGTCGCCTCCGCTTTCGTCGGGAATGAAACTGGTTTGATACGAAATTTCCACTCCCTGAGACTCCAGAGCCGAGATGGCAAACTGTCCATCCCAGTCGTTCTGCACGTCTCCCGGACGAATCCGGTCAAACACCACCGACCTCATCGTGCCGGTCTTTCCCAGAGAAGTAGAAACCTCTTTATTGTAGTTCCCGGAGTTCATCTTCCCATCGAAGTTACGCGACGTATCGCGCAGCCAGCCAACCATATTGGCCCACGAGAGCAAGACCGAAACCACGACCGGTTTAGTCGTGGGATTCTCGACATGCCAGCGATAGACGGCTACCGGGTAGCTGCTTTCCCGATAGTTGTCAGGCAGGATGGGGGAAAACTGCTCCAAGGTGACGTGCGCCGGCAATTTGTCCCAGCGATAGTCGCACCACGATTTTGGATACAGCGCATAGTAGGTCCCCGCGCCGACAGGATAATCCCACTTCCACGAGCGGAGGTCGCCGTTCTTGGGGTGGTCCGCCAGGAGCACTTGTGCGATGCCTGTCGAATCCCCTTCGGATTTCTCGTAAATGGCGAACTGATCCGCGTAGACGGTTTCGTACTTGTGGGTGCCTGCCTTTAGGTGCCAGCGCGAGAAATCACCACGGTAGGTGCGCGAGAAGGTACCCGATCCAAAGCCCCCGACCGGCGCTCCCTGCCAATATCCGTCGTCGATCAGCGTAGTCAGTGCGGGTTTGCGGGTGCCAGGGTTGGCGAGCGGCTCGCCGATGCCTCGTTTCCAGGCGATACTCGCAATCGTATCCCCTGCCCAGAGAGATGAAAATGCGCCGCACGCAATGAGAAGCAGAGCTAGTCGTGCCGAAAATCTCATGGAGCCTCCGTCGCCTTCGGCGGATGGCTTAGCCACGCCGCTCTTGCAAAATCGATATTGTAGGCTATATCGCCGCCCCTGCAAAGAACATTTATCGGCCCAGATGGACGCCGGCATTCTGGTCCGATACAGGGGCTGGAGCCCGGAGTATGATAGGTTTTCTACCATTGCTGCAAGAATGAAAAAAAAGAAAAAGCCTCGCATCAAGCAGCCGGGAAACGTCACGCTTCGGGATGTCGCAGAACGCGTTGGGTTGGCACCCGGTACCGTTTCCGTGGTCTTGAACGATGCTCCCTCGGCGCGTTCCATTCCAGAGCATACGCGGCAACGCATCCAGGAAGCAGCCAGCCAACTGAATTACCGTCCAAATTTCCTCGCCCGCTCGTTGCGCAAGAAACGTACCTACACGGTTGGCCTGATCATCGAAGAGATCGGAGATGTCTATGGAGCCATGGTCATTAGTGGAGTTGAGGCCTATCTCCGCCGGAACAATTATTTTTTCCTGACCGTGATTCACCGTCACGACGCAGACATGTTGCGTAGCCACTCCCATCTCTTACTGGAGCGCGGCGTGGAGGGTTTCATTACCGTGGATATCAGCCTTCCGGAATCGCTGCCGTTGCCGACCGTCTCGGTCGCCGGGCACCGTACCCTAAAGGGAGTGACCAATATCGTGTTGGACCAGGAGAGCGGCGCCCGCGTCGCGTTGCACCATTTGTTTGCACTGGGTCATCGCCAGATCGCTTTCATGAAAGGCCAGCCCCACAGCTCGGACGCGGAAGATCGCTGGAAAGCCGTGTGCAAGGTGTCGCAAGAATTCGGCCTTGAGATGGACCCGAATTTGGTCGTCAACCTTGAAGTGGACGATCCCTCTCCAATGTTAGGATATCCCTACGCAAACCAATTGCTCGACCGTAAGAAGCCGTTCACCGCGTTGTTTGCATATAATGACCTATCGGCGATCGGCGCTATCCGCGCAATCCAGGAAAGACACCTTCGTATCCCGCAGGATGTGTCAGTGGTTGGCTTCGACGATATTCCGTGGGCCGCGTTTCACACTCCCAGTCTGACCACCGTGCGCCAACCCCTGGATAGAATGGGACAAATGGCGGCCGAGACGCTGATCCGGATGATTGAAGGCCGTGGAGAATACAGTTCTGAGTACGCGATTGAACCGACGCTGGTGGTGCGCGAGTCAACCGGTCTCCCGCCACACCGATGACCGTCTTCAATCAGAAATTCCATCAACTCAATTGAGCTTATGAGAATCTCTCTCGTCTTACCCCTCCGAGTATTTTTCGGTCTGGCATTGACGATGGGATGTTTGTCCGTCCAAGCCACAGGTGAGAAGAACCCACAACGGTGGGTGACGACGTGGAGCACAGCGAACGCTGCAAGTGAACGGCCAACGGCGTTCTCGAATCAAACCCTCCGCGAGATCGTGCATACCACCATTGGCGGAAGCGCGCTCCGCCTCCGCCTGTCGAATACTTTCGGCTCGCGTGCCATCCACTTCAACACGATCTTTATTGGGTTACAAGAAGAGGGCGCGACGGTGGTTCGCGGGTCGAATCACGAAGTGACCTTCGGCGGCAACCGATCAATCGCGATCCCTGAGGGTGCCGAGGTTTTAAGCGATCCCGTTTCGTTTCCCATAGGGCCGGAACAGAATCTGGCCATCAGCATGTTTACGGAGGGCGAAATCGCGGTAGCCACCGCGCACGGCTCCGCGTTTCAAACCAATTATGTTTCCGGCCCGGGCAACTTCGCCAGTGAGGACGGCGGAAGAAGTCTCGCGGAGACCGCAGGATCGAAGACCACGGGGTCGTGGTACTTCCTGAGCGCGGTCGAGGTGCTGGCGCCGACCACAGTGAAAGGTGCGGTGGTTGCGCTCGGGGACTCGATCACCGATGGAGCGTCAACCCGATCCGATAAGAACGAACGATGGACGGACGTGCTGGCCCTGCGCCTGCTCGCCGCTCATACCGAAATTGCCGTGCTCAACGCGGGCATCGGAGGCAACCGCGTGCTGACCAGTTCTCCCTGCTGGGGTCAGAACGCGTTGGCCAGATTGCCGCGCGACGTTTTATCGCAGGTTGGGATTGTGGCGGTAATTTTATTCGAAGGCACTAACGATATCGGACAGCCGGATACGCCAGGCGCGGCTACCAATCCTTGCCTCACCCAGACGCAGGTTACAGCGGATGAGATTATCGCGGGATACAAACAGATCATCGCTCGCACGAGAGCCCAAGGCTTGAAGATCATTGGCGCGACAATTCTTCCCTACCAAGGTTTTGGAGGCTGGACCCCAGCCGGTGAGAAGAAGCGTGCGGCAGTCAACCAGTGGGTTCGATCATCGGGTGCCTTCGATGGGGTCATTGATTTTGATGCAGCCCTCCGTGACCCCGCCGTTCCGAGCCGTCTGGCACCCCAATTTGATAGTGGCGATCATTTGCATCCGGGACCTGTGGGACATGAGGCGATGGGAAACGCCGTCGATCTCTCGATGTTTCGCTGAGTTCCGCGCCTGAGCGGAGCTCCGCCTGGCTCGACAAAGCCGCGCCAACAGTCTTCCTCTAGAAGCCGTACTTTGTGACCACCGCTTTCTCTTGCTTCCCAATCACCGCAAGCGCCGCATGTTGCCCCCGCAACAGCAGACTGAGCCGTCCGCCAGTTAGTTTGTCGCGAAGATTAATCCTGGCATCCTCGGCGGCGTCCGAGACGAATACGTACAGCACGGAATCGTCGAGCAAGGTCGGATAAATCAGCACGCCGGGCGAGAGGGAGGATTGGGTTTCCGGCTCAAGTTCAAATATCGGCTCCAGACCGGCCCGACCTGCGACATAGGCGTACAGATCGGCCGCGGCCTTCGTTCCCTCCGCTAATTCAACGGGATAGGCGGCCCAGAAGATACGGCCGGTGCCGTAGGGAATTTCTTTGAGCGTGGACCCGTCGCTGAAATGCAACGCGTCAAGCCACGACTGCTTTTGTGAATCGAACGAGAGCGTGAGCGCACGAGCATTGAGCTGAAGGCGGGCGTTGTGATACGTCAAAGGCTCGGTTTGAGCTTCCAGATTCAGTCGCGAAGCGCGGCCGACGTGTTGCCAATGTTCGTCGTACTCCACCGGACCGGTGATCAGCAGATTGCCGCCTTGCTTCGCATATTGCAACAAGGCCTGCCAGGCGCCCTCGGTTAACGCTTGCGCGGAGGGCAGGATCGCCAGTTTCGGGTTCCCGAGACTGGCGACCTGATTCTCCGCGATGGCATAGGCCGTCAAATGATCGTTGTATGCGAGGGCGCGCACCGCTTTTTGTTGCGCCTCCACTTGCATTTCCTGGATCACGGAGAACTGCGCTGCCTGGGAAGTGACGATCGCCACCGGGGGGAGTTGCGGGTTTCGGAGATGCGGGCTCAATGACTTGGCGAATCGAGCATACGCGCGCAGCACAGTAGCTTCTGGCTTTTCGGTGCCGTCGGGAAGTACGGCGCCGATCGGCGTCTCATTACCCTCCGTCATGTAGGAATTCGTGTTCCACAGCCATTCGATGGCGCCCGAACCCTGAATGTACGATGTAGCGATCTTGCGTTCGAGAAGCGCAGATTCATTCTCAGGCGTTCGGCGCGCCGTCTCGTCGAGATTCAATTCGCGCTGCAATCCAGTCTCCTGGATCAGCATCGCTTTCCCGGGCTGCTTCGCCAGAATAGAGTCCCAGAGCACGTGATCGTTGAGCCACCAGGAATGGTTGGTGGTGAAGTCTACAAACTGGCCCCAATAGGCCGGTGAGAGACGATCCTGAATGCCGCCTTCGTCCTGGCCGACGGTCACCAATTGCTGCGATGGGACGCTGCGAATCGCGTCGTGCATCGTATGGACCCAGTTCGAGAAAACTTCCTGCGCAAAGAGGTAATAGTCGTAGACTTTCAGCGAGTTGTGCCCGACGTACATGCCGCGTGGCGTAAACTCGATTTCTTCTGGGACTGCCACTGGTCCTTGAACTTCGCTGACGGGAAGATTCCACGCAGCCGCCAAGGCCGCTCGATCGGGATAGCGCTTGGTTAGCCACTCGTTCCATTTCTCCAGCTCGATTGGATCGCCGTTCGGTCGCATGGTCCAGAGATGCTGAGAAATGCTGGGCTCGTTGATCAAATCCCAAGCCAGCCAGGGGATGCCACGGAAGCGCTCGACTACGGAAGTAATTAATGTCTTCTGGCGACGAACTGCCTCCGGATCAAGGTAAGGGTTTATACCTCCAAGGACATCTGGCAGGAAGGCGAGAAAATTGAACTGTACCGGCAAACCATTCTTGCGGGCGGTCATGAGATACGCTTCCAGCGTTCTCAGCGTGCGCTCGTAAGGCCGCCCATTTTCGTCGCACAGCTTGTCCCAACCGGTCCACCAACCGGTGCGGATCATGTTCAAACCGGCGGCGTGAATCTGCGCGAGATCCCGATCCCATATATAAACATTGGGGCGGTCGAAGTATAGACGTTGGAATTCGCCCGACATGTAGGTGGTGCCGACCACAGCCAGCGGTTGGCTGTCGAGTTCAAGAAAATCCTTGTCGATGCTCATTAAGGGACCGGACTGCAAGAAGCCTCGGTCACGCACCCAAAATCCCGAGCGGTAAGTGGCAAGCTCCTTCGCGTTGGATTCCTCACCTTCCAGCAAACGTGCTTCGATTATGTAGAACCCCGGTGTTTTCGGAGATGGCAAAACCAGCGGTTGATCGGCCAAAGAAGCGAGCGTTTCAGTAGCCTCGAAACGGGCGTCCGGCTGACTCGGGGGGAAGCTTGCGATCTTCACCGTGAGGGGCCCGCCGCGGGGCACGGCCGAGTCCCAGCCCACTTCCAGTTGAACAGGCTCACCGGGAAGGTACAGAGGGAAAACTGGGTGCACGTTGAATTCCTCGCTGCCGCGCAGAGCCAGTTCCGCCAGGGACTCCACTAACTCGGCCGATGCCGGGCCACTGTAAAAATCATGCGCCAGTTCGGAGTTTAGAAAAACCCACCGCCCGCCACCAAAGCCGTTTCTCAGGTGGTCAATCGCAATCGCGGGAGCGGCCAGTTTGCGGCCGTCTTTCACACCCCAAACAAGGGCATCGAGGCGAGCGTCAATTGAGCCAGCGGATCCGCCACGGTGGTAAAGGTCCACCGAACTCAGCCGGACCACGGGACTGAAAGCGCGCGCCCAGGAGAAGCGAGGCAGATTCGGAAGCAGATCGGAATTCGGCTGCAACTGCAGTCCATCGGAACCGGGCGTGGTCTGATACTGGTCAATCATCAGCGCCCGGGCGAACCGCACGCTATAATCGCGCACGTGCCAACCAGCGGCGTCGTGATAAGTGGACCGTGTGAATGGCCGGCCTCCCAGCACCAGTAAGTTGCCTCCTCTCTTCAGGAACGCAAAGATTTCGGACCAAGATTCTTCGGGAAACGCCGAGCCGTAAGGCAGGACCAACAAGCGAGTGGCCGGATCTTCAAGCTGATTTCCAAGCGCCGCATCGGAAGCGAAACGGGCGCCCGGCAGTAAAGCAGCTAATTGGGCGGGGGAGGGGCCCGGCGCATCCACCGATGGAAATCCTGCGGCGCTGAACACTACCGCAGCGGAGAAGGAAGCGCCAGAAGCCGAAATTCCGGAAGAAGGACTAGCCGTGGCTGCTGCCCTGCCCGGCACCAATAGCAAGGCAGTAACTGCAAGTAACCAAGATGTTCTCATGCGGATGTCTAAATTCTCCATTGAAACCGCGGGCAGTCTGCGACAAACGACGTCATGTTGTCAACAAAATACGTAAACGATTTTCTTCGTAACGTAATCGTTTATCTCGGGCGCGAAATCGTGTATTCTGACGCCTGCGGTCACATCAATTCCCACCTAGGGTCGCCCTGCTCCACCGCGCTGTCCTCGAAATACCGGGGCAGAATGGACGAGAAAGTCGAGGCCGATGCCGTCTGTCCCGAGTACCACTCTGCCGCAGGAAACGCCCACATCCAGCGTCCCAATCAATCATCGAGCCGCCTTATCGGTCGTGACGACTCTGTTCTTCATGTGGGGGTTCCTCACTTGTTTGAACGACATCCTGGTGCCCCATCTTAAGGCGATTTTTGATTTGAACTACGCTGAGGTGATGCTGATTCAATTCGCGTTCTTTTCCGCGTATTTCATCTTCTCGCTGCCTTCGGCGAAAGTGATCGATTGGATTGGCTACCAAAAAACCATGGTTCTTGGGCTTATAACCATGGCCCTGGGTGCGCTTCTCTTCATCCCCGCAGCGAGTGTGCCTTCCTTCCCGCTGTTCCTCGGCGCGCTCATGGTGCTGGCCGCCGGAATCACCGCCCTTCAGGTGGCTGCCAATCCCTATGTCAGTGTCCTCGGGCCCGCACGCACCGCTTCGAGCCGGTTGAACCTGACGCAAGCCTTCAATTCGCTCGGAACCTTTCTAGCCCCGTGGTTTGGTAAGGCTTTGATCCTGAGCACAACTGCGTTGAGCATCGTCGAGATGCGGCAACTTTCACCCGACGCCCTGCGCGCCTATCGTGTGCACGAAGCGGCTACCGTCAAGTTGCCTTATCTCGGGCTTGCTTTGGCTCTGCTCGCACTCGGTATTTTAATCGGCAGGTTCAAACTTCCGGCAATGCCCGCCGCCCAACATCGCATGGGTGACAAGTCCGCTGGCAGTGTCTGGAAGCATCGCCATCTTGTTTTGGGCGCCGTCGGAATCTTCGTCTACGTGGGAGCCGAAGTTGCCATCGGCAGCTTTCTCGTGAATTACTTCAGCCAACCCGACATCGGCAATGTCTCGGAAAAGGTCGCGGCCGGATTTGTTTCCTATTACTGGCTCAGCGCCATGGTTGGACGATTTGTGGGATCCGCCATCCTGCAGAAAGTTCGGACGGGAACCGTGCTGGGTGTCGCCGCTATAGCCGCCGCGTCCTTGGTGTGTGTTTCCATGCTCACTTTGGGTCCGGTCGCCATGTGGAGCGTCATCCTCGTCGGCTTGTTCAACTCGGTTATGTTTCCCAGTATCTTTACGCTGGGTATCGCCGAACTCGGGCCGCTTACCGGTGATGGCTCCGGTCTACTGGTCATGGCGATTGTGGGTGGCGCAGTGATTCCGGTGCTCCAGGGCGTCTTCGCAGATAGCATCGGAATTCATCATGCGTTTATCCTTCCCGTGCTTTGCTACCTCTACATTGTCTTTTACGCCTTCAAAGGCTCCAAACCGATACCGTTGCGGGCGGCCCCCGGCCACGGGAAGGGTGAATAATGGCATCCGTTGCAGGACCCCACGACCTGATGATCGGAGTGGACGTCGGTGGAACCAAGGTCGCCTCCGGCTTGGTCGATTCGAGCGGGGAGATCTTGTGCCACAACCGCAATCCCATGGTTTCGAACGAGGGCGCTGCCGGCGGTCTGGCGGCGGTCACGAGAGCGATTCAAGCGGCATCCGATTACGCAGGAAGTGGGGCGGCCGCGCAAAATATGATCCGTGGTGTAGGAGTCTGCTGTCCAGGGCCGCTCAATCCGAGGTCCGGTGTAATCATCAATCCTCCAAACCTGCCTTGCTGGCGGGACTTTCCCCTGGCGGCTGAGATTGCGCACCTCTGTCGCGTGCCGGTCATAGTCGACAATGACGCCAACGCTGCTGGACTGGCGGAAACCCTCTGGGGAGCAGGACGCGGCTACCGCAATGTGTTTTACGCCACCATCGGAACCGGCATCGGCACGGCCATCCTGATTGACGGCCGCATCTATCACGGCCGCACAGGGTGCGCCGCCGAGGGCGGGCACATGAGCATCGACTACCGGGGACCGCGCTGCGGTTGCGGGAAGCCAGGCTGCATCGAAGCTCTTGCAGCGGGTCCGGCCATCGCCCGCAGAGCGCGTGCCAAACTGGAGAATGGCCGCAGTTCCAGCCTTCTCGATCTGGCGGCAGGATCGATCGAGAAGGTCACCGGCGAAATGGTCGGTCAAGCCGTCGCGGCTGGCGATCTGGTCGCAATGGAAGTGCTGCAGGAAACGATAGAATTATTGGCTCTGTGGTTCGGCAACATCGTGGACTTGCTGGAGCCGGATGTGATGATTGTTGGCGGTGGAGTTTCCTCCATGCTGAAGCCGTTTCTGGGCGAAATCCGCGATTGGTTGCCGGGGTATTCGGTAAACCGGAGTTGCACGGATATTCCGCTGCTCTCTGCGCGCTATGGAGAAGATGCCGGCGTTGCCGGTGGCGCTGCCCTCTGCTTCGACGCCGAAAGACACGGCTCCAGTTCGGCTGCTGAACGCTCCCACGCTTGACTCAACCCCGGTGCGAAACCCTGCTTCGACGGCCTAATGGACTGGCATATGCGGGCGGATCAGCGCCGGCGGCACTATACCCTTGCCTTCTAATACAGAATAAAAATTGTCGACCGCCAAATTCTTGAGTGTCTCAGTGGCGCCCGATGGCCATCGGATCTCGACACTTTCGACTTTCGCGGTTGAACCGAGTCCGAAGTGGACCCGAAGATCGTTCTGCGATAGATAGCTGCCTCCGCTGTGAATTTCGTCCGTCTGGGTCATACCTGCGGCAACAATCTTGATCCGCGCGCCGATTGCCAGACGATTGCTCTTTACACCCGCCAGTTCAAAACTGATCCAGTGGCGTCCGGCAATCCCGTGGTTCTTGATAACCATGGGAGCCCCATCCAGATCACTGATTACGACATCCATGTTTCCATCGTTGAAAAGGTCACCGACCGCCAGGCCGCGCGAAACGCGCCGTTCCAATAGCACAGGGCCAGCCAAATCACTGGCGTCACAAAACGTGCCATCCTGTTGGTTCAGATGAAGCAACTTGGGCTGACGATATCCTCCGCCTGAAGGCAAAGTGTCTACCTGGGGATAAACGTGGCCACTCACCGCAATCAGGTCCAGCCATCCATCGTTGTCCAGGTCGACGAAAGCGTCTCCCCACTTGACCCAGGGCAACGAAGGCAAGGCCACGCCGGCCTGGTAGGAAACATCATGGAAATCCCAATCTCCGTCGTTGCGGTAAAGTGCATCGTCTTCGTCGGAGAAATTGGTGACGAAGAGGGATGGTCGGCCGGTGTGGTTGTAGTCGCCGATGGCAACTCCCATCGAGGCCTGTTCGGAGCCGTCCTCGCTCACTGCCGTGCCCGACTCGAGTCCGAGTTCTGTAAACTTTCCTTTGCCGTCGTTGCGATACAGAAAGTTTGGCCCGGAATCGTTGGCAATGTAGATATCCGGCCGGCCGGTGTTGTTGAAGTCCGCCCAAACTGTGCCGAGCCCGTAGTAACCGTTGGGATCGTCCACGCCGGCGCTCTTGGAAACATCCGTGAAAGTACCATCACCATTGTTGTGGAAGAGCGAGTCCCCAGCTCCTTTCAACCCACGAGGGCCGCATTGCACATCGAGGCCTCGGTACCGGCAAGTCGCGCTGCTGCCGAAACGAGGCATGTCGTCCAGACGAAAGTCCACATAGTTGGCGACCATGAGATCGACAAACCCATCGCCGTCATAGTCGCCAAAAGACGCTCCCGTAGACCAGCGACCATCGGCAACTCCAGCTTTGGCCGTGACGTCGGTGAAGGTCCCGTCACCATTATTGCGATACAAAACGTTACCCCCGAAGCAGGTGACATAGATGTCAGGCCAGCCGTCGTTGTTGTAATCGCCTATCGCCCCCCCCATGGCGAAGCAAGGAGTGGCCACGCCAGCCTTGGCAGTAACATCTGTGAAAGTGCCGTCATGATTGTTGTGGTAGAGCGCCCCTGCGCTCTTTTCGCCTTTCAGAGCCATGGCCACAGTGGGTGAATTGGTAAAGTAGATATCCAACCAGCCGTCGCGGTCATAGTCGAGCAGGAGCACTCCGCCCCCCATGGATTCGACGATATATTTCTTTTCCGGATCAGCGGTATGCACAAACTGAATGCCGGTCTTCTTCGTCACATCTTCCAGTTGCGGGATCGGGCGACCGCTGCACTTGATCTTCTTTATACCAGCGGGCGGAGGTGGCGGCACAGGGTGACCGCCCTGAGCCAACGAGAATGAAACTGATTGCAATCCAAGGAGCAGTGCCAGTGCAGGGTTCCAAAGTAGCGCGTGTCGGATCTTCAATCTCGGCCCATTCCTTGCGCCTGACGCTCGCGTTTGCCGGCTTTGATCTCCTTATACACGGCCAGCTCCCGATCCGCATCCTGGGTGCGAGCATCGACGCGATACGCGGCTTGCAACTGGTAGTGCATATAGTCGGCTAGAGGACGCAGGCGAACGGCAGCTTCCAGATGCGGAATCGATTCTTTAACCTTCCCCTCGTCCAGCAGGATCTTACCCAACTGGTACTGAGCATCGGCGTGATCCGGATGAGCTGTTACCACCTGCACGAAGAGATCCGTGGCTTCAACGCGCTTGGACTGTTGCAGGTATGCAAAGCCAAGATTGTACTTAGCGTCCGCATCGCCCGGAGTCAACGCCAATTCGGACTGAAATTCCGTCGCGGCATCTGTCGGGCGGTCGGCTCTGATATACGCGACCCCAGCATAGTAATGTGCCTTGGGCTGCGATGGGACAGTTTCGAGGACCCTATGATAGGTCTCCACCGCACGCAGATAGTTTCCGATCTCCTCCCATGCATGGCCCACCAGCATTAACGTATCCGCTGACAAGGGCCCTTTTTCAAACTTGTCCAATTTTTCGCCGGCTTGTTGCAGGTCCTGCTGCTTAATGAGCGAGTCAATCCACGCATAGCCAACTCCCGGGTCTTGGAAGGCGGCATCTCCGAGGGGCGAGATCGTGGCGGCCGCTTCCTTATATCGCTCGGTCATGTAATACAACAGGCCAAGCATCGCGCGCACCGCATTATCACTCGCGTCGGACGTGAGTACCTGCAACAACGCCGGTACCGCTTCAGAATACTTTTGGGCTTTCATCGCGGTCACACCCAGGTTGCGAATCAGACCGGGAGTACCGGGTTCCCACCGTTCGCCCTCTTTATAGTGATCCAGGGCAACGCTGTATTCCTCACGCATGGCTTCGGCTGTTCCCAGATCGTTGAAACTGGCGCCCAAGAGGGCCCGCAGACGCTTCTCCTCCTCGAGAGCCAGTCGTTTTTCTTCCTCGGTCAAGTCGGAGTGAGAAAGGGTGGCCGCATGTAGTTCGGCCACAGAATCCTGGCTACCGACTCCTGGCACAGAGGTACCCTCGGCGTCCTTTAAGTCGGCAGTAGCGATTAACGCCTCACTGGCACTGCCCATGCCAGCCGACTGTGGAGTATTCGTTATGCTGGCTGCTTGTACCCGACCCTCCAACTCGCGCGCCTTCTGCAGATACCCGCGAGCCTCTTCTTTTCGTCCCGATTCGCTCAGAAGACGTCCTAGCGAGAAGTATGCCTTGCGGATTAGATAATTCGATCGCGAATCGTCGGCGCCATTCGAAGTGATTGCCTTGCGAAGATAGACTTCAGCATTCTTGGCGTCGCCACGATTATTTGCATTCAACCCCAGGTAAAGCCAGGGTTCGGACCAGTCCGGTTGAATGTCAGTTGCGATCTTGAGATAGTGATCAGACTCGGCAAAGTTTTTCTCGTTCGACTCCATTGCGCCGAGCAGGTAGTTGCTTAGAAAGTCGCGAGGGTTCAGCCGCAATTCCGCCAAAAATTGCTCGCGAATCTTTGGCTTTGGAGCCCACTCCTCCTGCAGAAGATAGACCACGCCGAGCAGGTAATGGGCATGAGCGGTCTGGGGATTCAGTTGCAGCGCTTTTTTCAGTTCACGCACCGCGTCGTCAAGGTATCCGCCATCGCGATAAGCCCGCGCTATCAGCACGTGCATCGCTCCCCGATTCGCGGCTTCTTCATCCATTTTCTGAAATACCGCCGCCGCTTTTTCTTTCTCGTGGATCGCTAGAAAGCATATCCCTAGCGAATAGGAGGCTTCCAAGTCGTCACGTATGGCAATCGAATGTTGCAGTGAATCGGCGGCGAGGCCGTATTGCCCGCGCGTCATATAAACATTTCCCTGCACCCACCACGCCCTGGCATCATTCGCGTCAGCCAGAATCGCGCTCCGGAGCTCGGTGAGAGCGTCATCCAAGCGCTTCGCTCTCAGCTCGGTGATCGCCAAATCTACCCGTGTCGCCGGATTATCCTCAAAGTCTAGCGATCTTTTATAGAGATCAATCGCCGCCGGGAGAACATTTTCCACCAGCCGCAGATGCGCGACCTGGCGGAGGCCCAACGCGATCAGCGAACGGCTAGCTTGGGTGATGGCCTGCGAATCGCCGGAGGCTCGAGCCGCCTGCATCGCGGCAACTCGTTTTTTCAGCGCCGCCAAAGCCGGAGAGATCGAGTCACCGGCCTTCCGAGCTGCTGTTCCCGAGGCAGCCGGTTTGTGCGTTTGTGCAGAGGCAGATGCTCCCAGGGAGGCGGCCCCGAGAGCTAGAAGCAACAGTCCCGACACGTACGGATCTTTCAATGGAAGCGGCAAGCATCGCGACCACGCTTGGCAATAAGAAACGAAATACACAAGTTGAACCTTAATCGAAAAAGTAGGCGGCGGGACCCGAGTTCGTCAAGTCCCGCCGTGATTCGATTCATACTTCGAATGTAACAACCGTACGCGCTTTAGAAGATGAACTTCAAGCCGTACTGCAGTTGTCGCGTACTCTCCGGCCGGATGCCTGTCGCCTGGCCAAAGTTCGAACTGGTAGAGCCACTCACTGAAGTAACGACATTGTTGGTGGGACTGCAAGCGGTTGTTCCGCAAGCCACGGTGGTCGTGATTCCGCCGTTGATGCCGCCGCTTGCAAACTGAGTATGGTTGAGAGCATTGAACGCGTCGAAACGGAACTGAATGCTCAAGTGCTCCCCAGCCCTCCAGGTTTTATACGTCGACAGATCCAGGTTCACCGTTCTCGGTCCCTGACAATAGCCCTTCGGCGAATTGCCGATCGTGCCGATCGTGTACCCAACCAGCGTGAAAGCTGCCGGATTAAATATCTGGTCGCCTTTCTCTCCGGCATTGCAGGAGACATTCGTTGTCATGAAGCGGCCAGCATTAATGTTGCCGGAGCCATTTGCCGTGCCATACACGTCGGAGATGTTATTACTGAACGCACTCGTACAGTTCCCCGGTGCCCCGGCAAAATTGCAGTAATTTTTGTCCTGGATCGTTGCGTTGAAGAAGTTGGTCAAAGAGTTGCCGGAAATGGCCTGGAAGATCGTGCCGACCTCCCAACCGCCCAGCGTTTGTCTCTCCAGAGCATTCGCGCCCTCGAATTTTGGCAGGTAGAAAATCGCGTTAGCCACGAACACTTGCGGCCGGTTGATTGTGGAATTGCCGCGATCGGCATTGATGTTGTAAGGATCGGTTTGGGAGTGCGTTCCGAAGCCGCTTCCTGACGAGTCTCCGCTGTCCACGTTGGCAATCGTGTGCGACCACGTATAAGCGATCTGAATGAGCGATTTGTTACTCAGTCTGCTCGTGGCCGAAACCTGCAGCGCATGATAGCTCGACGATCCGGCGTGGCCGAACTGGTCGATGCCGCCGAAATTAAACGCCGGCCGGGCAACCGCGCCTTGGCATGAAGCTCCAGCCGTGACACAAACCGCTGTTCCCTGAAACGCTTCCAGAACGCGCTCCTGGGAGTTGAGCGGAATGCCGTTGGCGTCACGGTCGCTGGTCAGGTGCAGCCCGCGGTTTCCAACATATCCAATTTGGAAAGTTGTATCTCTTACGATCTCCCGCTCCACACTGAGATTCCATTGCCAGGAGTTGGGGACAAAGGAATCAGGGGTGGTGGCTCCGCTCGGCGAGGTATTACCACCGGCTGCGGGCACGGCAACATCCAGGGTTCGAGTGGAGCTGAAATTTACGCTGAACGGCGCATTCTGGCCCATCAGGTTGGTGACTCGGCTGACGCGCTCTTGCTGGAAGAACTGTCCAAAGCCCGCCCGAATAGCCATCTTGCCATCGCCACGCGGATCCCAGCTGATTCCCAGGCGCGGAGCTATGGCGTGGTTGTTGTTAGGCACCAGGGCATTGTTCACACCGGGTGTACCGGAACTGAAGTTCGTATGCAGCAACGAGTTTGCCGCGACGCACGGATTGGTTCCAGGGACGACGACCAGGCCGTTACAGGCATCCGCCGGATTACTCATGGCCTCGCTCGCGCTCCACTTGCTCAAATCCCAGGACGTAATTCTGTTGTGCTGTTCAACCGGTTCCCGCAGAAAAGACCAGCGGAAGCCATAGTCGATCGTCAGATTTCGGCGGATCTTCCAGCTATCCTGCAAATAGAATTCGTACTGATGCCAGACCGCTGTGGGGAATAGGTTGGCGGAATTCTCGCCGAAATTGTATTGGCTGCCTGGCGTCAGCAGATCCGCTAGCGAGTTGCCCGAATTCCCCGGGCCGCCGCCAGTGTTTCCGTTGTTGAAGGAGAAGCTGGGCTCGTCATGGCCGCCCTCGGAAGGCTCGTGTTTCTTGTTATAACCAATAAAAACTCCGGCTTTAAACGTGTGTTGGCCTTTTACTTTGGCAAGATCATCGCGGAAGTTGTAAAGATCCGAGGTGTTGTTCCATGGAGCAATGAGCCAAATCGTTTGGCCACCACCATAGTTGCCAAAGCCTCCCCAAGCGGCGTCCGGAGGCATGCCTCCTGCTTTTTTACTCAGACCCGGCCCCGTGAACGCCGGCGGGATTGCCGCTTCGAGCGCACTTACAAATGCGGCGGACGAGTAGGTCGCACCAGTCGGATCCACTCCGGCCCCGATACCTGTTCCGCCCAGCGTCGCGTAGATGCGATTGTTGGAGTAAGAGAGTTGAGCCTGGTTCGTGAGCGTGCTGCTTAATATCGTCGTGTCTTTGAGCATCACACTCTTTGAGGGTTGCTTCCAGCTTCCTTCTACCGCGGGAAACGGATCGTCACCCCAAAATGCCTGCGTGCTCGGCGCGGGATTTTCCCAATTTTCCTGCGTATAGCGAAAAGTAAGTGTGTTCTTGCGGTTCAGGTTAACGTCCGTGCGAATGTTCTCCTGCCGCCACTTCAGTTGCGTGCCCAGAGTTGCTGACCAGTTCGAGCCTGAGTTCGGCGTCAAGTTCGGTTGACCACCCGAAAGAATATTGGCGACGGGCAGTTGATCTTCCATCAGGATACCCGCCGCATCCAGGCTCGCTATCGGCGGAAGAGGCGTCCCGTGCAAATTGCTACTTGATCTCGAGCCGGGCACTGCCGGCAGCGTGGCATTACACTGGTCCACGGGAGTATCGGTCACATCGACCGGATGAAGCGTGTCCCACTCGTTCCAGTTGGCGCTGAAGTCGCCCGCGCGCTCGGCGGCGGTGGGCATGCAAGAAGGAGGACGAACCGAAGCTTCCTTTTCTTTGTTCCATTCCTCGCTCCAAAAGAAGAAGATCTTGTCCTTCTTGATAGGCCCGCCAAAGGTATATCCATAATCGTTGCGTTGCAGGGGGTCCTTGGTCCCCGGCGCGGAGAAGAAGTTGCGCGAGTTGAGTGCGCCGTTGCGCCCGGAGTAATAGGCGGTCCCGTGGAACTGGTTTGTCCCACCCTTGGTGACAATGCTGATAACTCCGCCCGAGGCTTGGCCATACTCGGGACCGTAGGAGTTAGTTACGAACTTGAATTCCGAGATCGCGTCAATCGAGGGATAGATCAGCAGCGTTCGATTCGACCCCAAGTCATTATTATTGACTCCATCGACCAGCCACAAATTATTAGTGACGGGATTGCCGTTCACGGAAATGTCGGAACCGGCGAGCAGGCCCTTCTGCACCACGTTAAGGCCGTCTTTGGCAACCACGCCCGGCTCCAGCAATGCCAGCTGTTTAAAGCTGCGGCCGTTGAGGGGCAGCTCCGTAACCTGCTGCCCTTCGATGACCGTGCCCAGGGAGGCGTCATCGGTCTGAACCTGGATCGAATTCGCCTCAACCGTTACCTGTTCACTTCCCGCTTTTGCCAATTTCAGTTGCGCATTTAAATCGTACGAACTGGAAACGTGCAGCTCCACATTTTTAGCCACAAACTCCGCGAAATTAGCTTGCTTGACTCGTACCTCGTAAGTTCCAGGAGGCAACGCGGTGATCACATACTCGCCTTGGTCGTCCGTCATGACGGTACGGGAATCATTGTTGGCGTTATTGGTCGCCGTGACTTGAGCGCCGACAACGACGGCGCCCGCTGGGTCGGTCACTAAGCCTTGAATGGTGCCTGTGTACTGCGCGTACGCGGCGCTCGAAAGCAGTGTGGACAACACGAAACTCAAAATTCGTACTCGTCTCATCGCAGCTCCTGTGGCTTCTTTTCAATCTTGTATGCAATCTGAAATCGCTGACCCAGATCCATTCATGCGTTCCTGCCGCGTGCCATACCCGGGTCTAATGCAAATCCACTACAGCAAGTCTCGGCGATGAAGTGTCTTGCAGAACGGTTCGCTTGTCAAGAGAAAAAACGATTATGTTGAGGGTTTTTAACGATTAGCTTATGAATAATTGTAGGGCCTTCATCGGCATCGAGCGATTCTCCGGCCATATGCGGGTCACGATGCAGGAGGTTTTTTGCAACGATCCGTGGCCTTTGGCCACGAAGGCTATCTTGGATGCCGGGCTGCAGGTAGGACCTGATATCGTGGTGATCGGCGCGGGCAATGTCCATTATTCGGACGTCTTGCCGTGCCACATACAACCATCGATCTGGGAACCGAGCGCATCGGCGTCCAAGCTTCCGACATCCTGATGCAGCAGATTTCTTGCCAGCGCGCACTCGGCTCCAGAGCGATCTTGATCGCTCCAGAACTCATCGTTCGAAAATCGATTGCGAGACAGTAGCGCAGGTTATTGTCCAACGACTAGCTTCGGCGCCAGGCTTCGCGCACTAAGTCCACTTTCCGGTGCCTTCAACAATGGTGATATACCGATCCAACGGAAGGTTCGAGAAGCGCTCCGTGCCTCCAGGATTCGGCCATCGGATTTCGAGCCAATCTATTCTTGTTCTTTGTCCAACACCCAGTACCAATCGCGGATCGTGGGAGGACATGAAGCTGCCTCCGCCCACTTTCATTCGGCTCCTTTTCAGGTCCCCTGCCTGATAGGTAACGCGCGCCCCCACCGCGTCCACATTTGACTTGGTCCCCACCAATTTCACACCCAGCCAGTGGTTTTTCGTTCCGGCATTATTTTGGAGGAGCAGGGGTGCCCCATCGTTGACGCCGATCAACACGTCCACCGCGCCGTCGTTGTTGAAATCTCCCAAAGCCAAACCGCGCGCTGAAAAGGATTTCGAAAAAACAGGACCGCTCTGCGCACTCACGTTCTTAAACTCATGCCCGGTATTTTGAAAAAGCAACAGTGGCTCCTGATATTTGACCAAGCTGGAGAACTCTTCCACAAGATCATCGGGAAATCCGTTCGCCAGGATCAGGTCGAGATTGCCATCGTTGTCATAGTCGAAAAACTTTAGTCCCCATCCGCTCATCCAGCGGGTGGCCATCCCGACGCCGAGCGGCATGGCCATATCGTCAAAAGTCAGATCCTTATTATTTTGGTAGAGAGAGAAAATCTCCTCGTCAATATTCGCCACGAACAGATCCATCCACCCGTCCTCGTTGTAATCCGCGGAGTCGACGCCCATCCCCGAACGAGGATGGCCTTCGGCACTGTAAGCGACATCCGCTTGCAGTCCCACCTCTTCGAAGCGGCCTTTGCCCCGGTTCAAGAAGAGAAAATCAGCAACCGTGTCGTTGGCCACAAGAAGATCCATGTTTCCATCATTGGTGACGTCAGTAGCGACCACTCCCAGGGCTTTGCCGAGATGGCTGGCAATGCCGGATTCCTTACTGACATCCGTGAACGTTCCGTCGCCATTGTTGTGAAAAAGCCAACTTGGCATGGGACGGAAAGGGCGCGGAATGCAGTAATGCCGTTTCCCGTCCGCGGCGATGCCGCAGTCGCTATTCGCGTCAAAATCCACGAAATGGCAGACAAATAAATCCAGTCGGCCATCATTGTCGTAGTCGAACCAAACCGCGCTAGTTGTCCACCCTGGCACATTAACTCCAGCCTTTTCGGTCACATCGGTGAACGTCCCATCGCCATTGTTGTGATAGAGGATGCTTCGGCCGAATTGGGTGACGTAGAGATCCGGGAAACCGTCACGGTCATAATCGCCAACAGCTACGCCCTGACCGTACCCACCCGCAGCGACGCCGGCCTTCTCGGTCACATCGGTGAACGTTCCGTCGCGGTTGTTGCGATACAGTGCGTTGCGCAATGGCTTTGCAGGCGTAAAAAAATCACATTTGCCGCTATTCACCAGGTAGATGTCCATCCAACCGTCATTGTCATAATCAAGAAACGCGCATCCCGGTCCGAGTGATTCCGGCAGATACTTGCGAGCACTCTTTCCGGCATCGTGCACCCAAGTGATCTTGCTCTTACTGGCTGGTACTTCTGCAAACGCGAATTCGCTGTCCACCGAAGCCGCTAACAAATGGGGAAAGAGACTCCAGCCCAGAGATCCTCCAACCGTCGTCATAAACCGCCGGCGCGAAAAACAGAATCCGTAGGGAGACCGTGAACGCATCTCGACGTTTTACCACAGACCGCTACGTTTGCCCCAATGTGAGAGGTGGCGGCGTCAAGTCTCCGTGCTAACATTCGCGCAGGCATCCGTCATCGTGAGGATATTTCGAGCGCGACTATACCGGTGCATCTCGCTGAGCCTTTTCCTGGTGTCCCTTGGTCCCAAGCCACTCCGCGGACAGTCCAGCGTGCCCCAAGGCGACCCCACCTCAACGTTTCAACAACTTTCCGCGCAAGCTGCGTCTTCGCGCGAGGCCGGTCGCGCCGATGAAGCCATTCGCTTCTACCGCGGTGCACTCCAACTGCAGCCCGATTGGGCCGAGGGTTGGTGGTATCTGGGAACACTGAACTACGATGGAGATCACTACTCCGAGGCTATCCCCGCCTTCCAGAGGCTGGTGGCTTCAAATCCGGAAATGGGTCCCGCGCTGGCCTTCCTGGGATTGTCTGAATTTGAAATCAAAGACTACAAGAATGCCCGCCGCCATTTGGAGCGGGCCCAACATCTGGGTTACGGGGATGATGCTGAGCTGGCCAAGGTGGCCGCCTACCACCTCGCCCTCATTCTTAACTGGAGCGGCGAGTTCGAAAAAACTGTGGAGTGGATTCGTGCTGAGATTGGACGGAGCCGTCCGCCCGATGAGATCAAGTTTGCACTCGGCATGGCTCTGCTGCGAATTCCGCTGACTCCTGGCGAGGTGGACCCCGGCAAAGATGCTCTGGTTCAAGCTGCGGGGGAGGCTTCCGTGTTGATGGTCAATCACGAATCGGCTGCGGCCGCACAAGCCTTCAGTCGCTTGTTAGCCCAATATCCGAAGACTCCCTATCTTCATTACGCATACGCTACGGCGTTAGCTGACGCTGGAAAATATGAAGACGCTTTCCGGGAATTTTCCGAAGAGGCAAAAGTCTCGCCGCGAAGTGCTGTGCCCGATGCGCGCATAGCTTCATTGCAACTGCAACTCCATCATGCGAAGCAGGCCTTACCGAGCGCACGACGCGCAGTGCTCCTGGCACCCCATTCGTCTGAAGCACACGAAGTTTTAGCGCGCACCCTGAAAGACCTGGGAGAAACTCAATCGGCCACGAAAGAGTTTACGATTGCGAAAAAACTGGCATCCAGCCCAGCCGAAGTGGATCTGAAGCAGCGCCAGCTCTATGCCCGCCTGCCAGCCACAAAAAAGGCTCCGCTGCAAACTGCAACTGTAGCGATGGACTCCGAGCCCGGTTTTGACACGCTGGCGCAGAAGGCAGCGGCCGCGCAGACAACCGGGCAGATGGACGCCGCATTGTCGTACTACCAGCGAGCCCTTGCTCTCCGCCCGGACTGGGAAGAAGGTTGGCGAAATCTGGGCACCCTGTACTATGCCTCCGCGCGCTACGTGGAGGCTATCTCGGCTCTCAAGAATTCCCTGGCGATCAATGATCACAACGGAAATGTTTGGGCTCTCCTCGGCTTGTCGGAGTTTGAGACCAGGGACTACCAGAATTCGCTCATCCACCTCGAACAGGGACGAAACCTCGGACTTGCCGGTAATCCCGCCGCGATTCAGGTCGCGAAATATCATCTGGCAATCTTGTTGAACCGGGCGGGAGATTTCGATCGGGCCTCTGAGCTGCTTGCTTCGGGAACCGGGGTCGCGGCCCAAGAAGAACAAGTCAAGTTTGCAATGGGGATGGCACTACTTCGAATTCCGCGCCTTCCCGATGAAGTCGACCATGCCAGCGACGGTGTGATTAAGTTGGCGGGAGAGACTGCCGCCTTGCTTTCTGTAAGCAAGTACGATCTGGCCTTTGCAAATTTTCAGCGGCTGCTCCAAATGGATTCGCGCATGCCTTATCTGCACTACGCTTATGGCTCGGCCCTCGCCTCGGCTTCGCGATACGGCGAAGCCGAAGAGCAACTTCTCGCGGAAACTGAAATTACGCCTGGGAGCGCCCTGCCATTTCTGCGGCGGAGCAGCATTGCCCTGGTGCAGCGGCATACGGAAAGCGCGGCACAACTTGCGCAACGCGCCGTCCAACTGGCGCCCGAATCGGCCGAGGCGCACTATCTGCTGGGACGTTCGTGGCTGGAACTGGGCAAGGTTGCAAACTCGATGACGGAACTCGAGACCGCGCGCCGACTGGCGCCGAACAGCCCCGAGGTACATTTCACTCTGGCACGCGCGTATGCGAAAGCTGGCCAACCCGCCTCGGCCGAAACGGAGCGGGCAGCTTTCGAGCGCTTAAACACCTTGTTGCAAAAACAGCGCAGCCAGACCGGAAGCCAAGCCTATGGTGAGATTCAAAATCAGAATGGAATGCACACACCCGAGCCCTAGAAGCGACACCATAATCAGCATAGTTCCCAGTCCGAACTGACTCCGGTCGAAAAGCCTGGCGACTAGGGACTCTCATGCGGCCGCTGTGACCCTTTGTAAATTTCCGCCGATTCGCCCACTGCGGTTTCCGACGCCGGATCGAGCCTCCCGCTTCTGGGAGAAGAGCCGCGATTTTTCCAAAGCGTGTAGTCGGCCTGCGCGCTTGCAAGTTCGTCCGGGGTGAAATCCAGATCGGCGCGAACGATGTCCTTGTCGGAATCATACTTCTCGTTTGCCGCGACCTGCTGGTCGGCCTTCAGATGAAGGAAATAGCGATAGATATTGTCGTCGATTTTCTCGCTCAGTCTCCCCGCAGCCTCTGCAATGAGTTTCCAGTTTGCGTGCCGGTCATTGGCAATCTGGCTGATATTTTTCCCCTCCTGGAGTTGCAGGGCGATGTCGAGCATCTGTGCCCCTGACGCTGTCAATTGGTGTGCCAGGAACAAGGAACCATAACTCAAGTTCATGGCATGGCGTTGACGCATCAACTCAATTCTCTTCGCACCCACAGTCTCCGCCATTGTCTGGTTCACGATCCCGCGCACCGCGCCAATGACCGCCATGGCAGAAATATGGCGGAGCCGCTTTTCAGCTTTCTGTTGGTCGTTTGCGACGGCTGGATTCACGGACGCCGCGAAGAACGCGATAGCGAGCGAAACGCAAGCCAAAAATTTCGACTGGTTTGCGAACATTCCTACCTCCTGCGGTAGCGGCAGGCTGCAAACTACGTTCCCGCGATCGTCTCACATTTGGAATGCCGGAACAACCATCCCCTACAACCATGCTAAGGTCAAGACGAATGCATTCCGGCCTGGCCATAGTCGCTTCCGTGGCCGCGTCGATTTCGCAGCCTTACGAACCGCTCGATGGAGGAATCTCCCGTGAAATCCAGAGCCCTGCTTCTCCTGACGACTTTCTTCGCATTCCTTGCGCAATCGCTGGCATTCGATCGGCAGCAATCGCTGGCCAGCACACCTCCGATGGGGTGGAACAGCTGGAACAAGTTCGGCTGTGACGTCAGTGAATCTCTAATCCGTCAAATTGCCGACGCCATGGTGGCCTCTGGCATGAAGGATGCCGGGTACCAATATGTCGTCGTCGACGACTGCTGGCAAACAGGTCGCGATAGCAATGGCAACATCGTGGCCGATCCGCAGCGCTTTGCGTCCGGCATGAAGGCGCTCGCCGACTATGTGCATGCAAAAGGCTTGAAGTTCGGCATCTACTCCGACGCCGGCACCAAGACTTGCGCGGGCCGCCCCGGCAGCCGTGGCTATGAATTCCAGGACGCGGCGCAGTACGCGGCTTGGGGCGTAGATTATCTGAAGTATGACTGGTGCAACACCTCAACCCAGGATGCGCGTTCTTCTTATGAAATCATGCGCGCCGCGCTCGACGCTTCGGGTCGGCCGATCGTCTTCAGTATTTGCGAATGGGGCAAGAGTAAACCCTGGCTTTGGGCTAAGGACGTCGGCAACCTTTGGCGGACCACCGGCGACATCCAAGACCGATGGCAGGGCATAGAAGAATGGAAGCCCGGTGACTGTTGCAACTATGGCGTGCTTGATATTTTGGACCAGCAAGTCGGTCTCGAGTCCTTTGCCGGACCCGGGCACTGGAATGATCCCGACATGCTTGAAGTAGGGAATGGCGGAATGACCACGGCAGAATACCGCGCCCACTTCAGTCTCTGGGCGATTCTGTCCGCACCTCTCATCGCCGGCAACGATCTGCGCTCCATGAAGCCGGAGATTCGCGAAATGCTTTCAGACAAGGAAGTGATCGCAGTTGATCAGGATCCGGCTGGAAGCCAGGGTCGCCGCGTGCGCAAAACCGGCGACTTGGAAGTATGGTCCAAGTCACTGCGCGACGGAAGCCGGGCTGTCGTTCTGCTGAACCGCGGAACTGCTGATGGAGAGATCAGCCTGTTCTGGGAAGATCTGGGCTATCCCGCGCATTTGAACGCCAGGGTTCGCGACCTTTGGCAAGCGAAGGATCTCGGAGAACGCAGAGGAACGTTCGCCGCCAATGTCGCGCCACACTCCGCGGTAATGGTAACGGTCAAGCCATAGCACGCCGGGCTGAAGTCATCGTTCAAGCCGGAGACGAGAACGAGATCAAACAATCGTTTATCTAGCCTGTTTAAAGCTTGACGTCGATCACGGTCTGCTTCACACTGGCTCCACTGCCTATGCGCAATTCTCCGATCCATTTCAAACTGAAGATTCGAACCGTCGCGTTCTTTGCACTCGCGGTTTTCCCGCTTTGCACCGTCCACGGCTCCGGGAACCGTCCCGTGGATAAAGCGAAAGGCGTCACCGTAAGCTACAGTGATTTCCACGGATGGAATGCCATTGTGCTGCGCAACTGCGCCGCTGAGGTGGTGATCGTTCCCGAGATCGGCCGGATCATGGAGTTCAACTCCATTGACGACAAGGGTAGAACCATGCCCGGACCTTTCTGGAAAAATCCCGCGCTCGCCCATGACATGCCGGCGGATGTTGAAGGATGGAGAAACTTTGGCGGAGACAAAGCGTGGCCCGCTCCGCAATCGGACTGGCCACGAGTCTCAGGCCGCGCATGGCCTCCTCCCATCGGATTCGATGCCGTGCCCTTTACACCCGCGATTACAGCGAACCCAAAACACAACTCTGTTCAATTAATCTCTCCGGTAGATTCGACTTACGGGGTGCGCATTCGGCGCACAATCACGCTGGATAACCAGAAGCCCGTAATCATGATCAACACGACTTATGGAAAGGTTCGTGGCGAGGCCGTCCGCGTCGCCATCTGGAGTATTACCCAGCTCGATTCACCCGATCGCGCGTTTATTTTGCTCCCGCAGCATTCGCAGTTCTCGCAAGCGTTTGTCAATTTGACTCGCGGCGAACCACGCGACTTGAAAGTCGATGGCCGGCTGCTCTCCCTGAGCCGCGATCTCCAAAGTAAAACCAAGATTGGAAGTGATGGCGACGCTCTCTTGTGGGTGGGAAGCGGTGCTGATTTATTAATCCAAAGCAAAGCGGCGGATTTGGAAGGCAAAATTTCCGGCGATTGGCCGGAGCAAGGTTCCCACTCGCAGATCTATACCAGCCCCGGCAATGAAATGAAGTACGTCGAGTTCGAATTACTTGACCGGTTGCGCGAACTCAAGGTTGGAGAGAAAGCTTCTCTCCAGGTCGTTTACACTTTGATTCCACGAACCGCGTCCGACCCCTTAGCCGAGGCCCGCAAAGTATTCCACTTGCCTTGATCGCCGAACGTAATTTCGTCTCTCTCTGCTATGATCCGCGTTACTAACTGCTCATCTTCTCGGTTGGCACTGCTAATGGCTTATCGGATCGTGGCCTTGTTCTCTGTCGTGACCCTGGCGTTCGGAACGCTGAGTGACTCCCCCGCCACGTCCAAACAGCAAATGAGTACCGGGGAGCGGTTGCAGAAATCCGGTTGGTGGCCCAGGAAGGGGACTGCGGGACGGAATGAATACGTCGGGCCAAGTGCCTGCGCCGAGTGCCATTCCGACGTCCTCGCCACCCAAAAAGATTCTGCCATGGCTCGCACTTCCACTGTGGCCGCGAAGTCTTTCGCCTTGACGTCCTCGGACCAGAAAAACTTTGACATTGGTTCTTTTCACTACCAGATACGGCGCTCGGAAGGAAGCTTCTCCTACACCCTCCGCTTTGGAACACAATCTGTTTCGGAGCCGCTGGGCTGGGCATTTGGCACGGAAAAGATTGGCCAGAGCTATGTATTCGAGAAGAATGGCGCTCTCCACTTAAGCGTCTTTTCATACTTTGAAAGACTGCATGGGTTCGCTCGGACGCCGGCCATCGACCTGGTTCCGTTGCCCTCTTCTGTCGGGGACCCTTTAAGAAAAGGCGCCGGTCGGCCCCTCCTCCCGCAAACGGCTGAAGGCTGTTTCACCTGCCATAACACCGCCGCGATGACAGGAGGGAAAGTGGATCCTGCCCATCTGATTCCATCCGTTACCTGCGAAGCTTGCCATGGTCCCGGAGCCAGGCATGTGCATGCCGAGCAAAATGGCCTCGATAACGCTGGAACGCTCATCTTCAATCCCCAGCAACTTGGCCCGGTCGACTCCGTTGATTTTTGTGGATCATGTCATCGCACATGGTGGGACGTGATGCTGACCGAAGAAGTAGGCCTAACCACCATTCTGGCAGTTCCATATCGCCTCGAAAAAAGCCGTTGTTGGGGAAACGGCGACCCCCGAATCACTTGCGTGGCTTGCCACGATCCTCATCTCCCGCTCGTGCAAGAAGCAGGCGCTTATGACCAGCGGTGCCTCAGTTGCCACCTGAAGCGAGGTTCGCAGTCTCAGACGGATCACCCCGGCAAGGCTTGCACGATTGCAACCGAGAAGTGCGTGACCTGCCACATGCCTAAGTATGAGATTGAAGACATGCACTACAACTTTACTGACCACATGATTCGAATCGTAAAGCCAGGAAGTCCGTTCACAGATTGAAATTGAGCTTACTTGATCCTCTGCTCTTCTGCCACCCCACACACAAATTCTTGGAGCCCGCGCCTCTGAGTGAATGCCGTTGATGAAATAGCAAAACACCTACGAACCCAGCCTCAAGACGTCGGCGCTCCCGCGCTCTCGACTTCAAATGTATTCTTGGGTCCCAAATGGTCGTAGCGGTTCACATCCTCTGCAGCATGGCCGACACCTCGGCGTCCCGGTAACGAACCTACTGCTCGCGACTTCAAGAAGTGAAATTAATGCCCAGAGTGATCAAAATATGAGGGCCAGGGATGATTCCTTTTGCGGTCGCATCACGAAGTGGAATGTCGTTGGCAGCAACCCATTCCTGCGCCAGTTGGTTTCTGAAAGCGGTTTACCACTGCCTCCCGTTGTTGGTTCCAGTTTCGGCGAGGACAATCCGCGCGTAAACCGCTGTTCGAGGGTTGCCGATGGAGCCGGTCGCGCCAATCCATCCGCCAGTTGCGGCAGCGTTGGATACATATCTTTGATCGCCTGTGTGAAAACATCCTGCCCTCAAGGTAGTGCTGCATCTCGTTCCTAGGTATAGCTGACGAACAGCCTGAAGGCAGGATTTTCGTCATTCCGGTCAGGCTCGAAGAGTGCGAATTTCCAGACCGGCTAAAGCGTTGGCACTGGGTCAATCTAGTTGAGAAAAAAGGGCTTGCGAAACTAATGGCTTCATTGAAGCTTCGCGCTAGCGAACTCGGGATCAAATTGGCAGGTGGGCAATAAGCGTGAGAAAACAAATCTCGGAACCACACCACCAGAAAAGTTCGAAAATGGTCTTCTAGGGCCGACCAATTGTTTCCAACTACTTACAGCAGACGTGGGGCTCCAAAACCGACGCCACCTGGTTTTGCACCAGGTGCTCTAGCGCTCAGAACCGCATAAACACTGGATTGGTTGCGTAGTGAGGAGTGCAGGACCGTCTACAAAATCGACCACAGCGTCGTGATGGAAAAACCAGACGCCCTATTAATTGAAACCTGGACCTTCCCTGTTGTGGACGACGCCACCAATCGACGCAGCCGCGTGCGATGTTACACGCAGGCTTTCCTCAGCACTGCAACCAGCGCTTGACCGTCCAGCGCACCAGGTTACCACGCCCGACGGGCCGCGGCGGTTGCTCCTTGCACTTGGAGTTGCTGCATGAATACACTCAATCGATTGTCCATTCATCCAGAGCGAAACACTCTCCCCCTTGATGCTGCCACACAGACTTAAAACCGTAATTACGCACCCGGAGCTCTTCGGCCTGATGCTCGCGTTCTGCGCCGTGGCCTTCAGTGCGTACTACGCCTCGCCGGAGGTGCGAATCAGCCGCGTACCGCTGAACGATGTGGTTTTTCACCTCGCCGCGTCGGAACGTATTGAAACCAGCTTCGAGCGCGGCGAACCGTTTCTCGATCCGTGGGTTTCCGAGTGGGCCCTGGGCTATCCCGTTTGGAGAAGTTACCAGCCCCTCGGTCACGTCGTGGCGGCGATGGCCATTCATATGTTCCGCGGAGTGGCGGAATCAGCCTCCACCTTTGCCACTCTGTTTTATTTGCTGATTGTTACTTTGCCCATTAGCATTTACGTCGGAGGGCGGCTATTCGGCCTTTCGCCTGCGGCCGCCGGGCTGGCGGCGTTGCTCGTATTCGCGGCGAGCGCGAATGGCGATCCCGGCCGGTACGGCATCGGCTACGGTTCGGTGCTGTGGCGAGGCTCCGGGCTTTACACACAACTGTTTGCGCAGCACTTCTTGGTGCTGAGCCTGGGGGTTACGCGGAGAGCGCTCGACAACGCGAGTCGCTTCAGCCGCATCCTTGCCGCCCTGTTGCTGACACTGACTTCACTCACGCACATTATCTTCGGATACGCCGCCTTCGTCTCGGCGGCAGTGCTTGCCTTGATCGGGCCGCGTTCCCGCCGCGCCGAGCGTCTGGTGCGGCTTGTTACTATCGCGTTGCCGGCACTCTTCTTGCTGGCATGGTTTCTGATTCCGCTACTCCGCGCCACTCAGATTGTGAATCACAGCCGCTGGGAAACCGCTTCCAAGTGGGATTCCTATGGGGCGCCATTTGTGCTGCGCGAACTGCTGACTGGCCAACTGCTGGACTATGGGCGTCTGCCTGTGCTGAGTCTGCTGGTGGCCCTCGGCGCACTGGTCGCGGGCCTTTCTTATAGAGACGACAGAGCCAGGAGGCTGCTCGCACTCTGCGGTCTATGGTTGGCGCTTTTCTTTGGCCGGGAAACATTGGGACACCTGGTCGTTTTGTTTGGCGTTCCGGCAGACTTGCACATGCACCGGCTGGAGGCCATCTTCGAGTTGAGTTCCGTGCTCTTGGCAGCCTTCGGGCTGGTGCGCATGGTGGAATGGTCGGCGCGGCGAAGCCGGATTCTCGCTCTGATAAGCGGCGCCGCCATCGCGCTGGCAGTGGTTTACATCGGCATCGACCGCAGCCAATACCTTGAGCTGAACCGGACCTGGGGCGAGCAGAACCTGGCGAGCTACCAGAGCGAACGGGGCGATCTCGAGGCAGCACTCAATGATGCGCGCAACATTCTCTCCGCACGGCCGGGACGCGTGTCGGCCGGTTTGCCCGTGAACTGGGGGCGGGACTTCAAGGTTGGAGCCGTCCCGGTGTGGGCATTCTTGAGCCGGGAACATTTCGATCAGCCGTCATTTCTTTACCATTCGATGTCGAAGCCCGCCGACATCATGGTTCTGCGCGATGAAAATAATCGCATCCACGATCTGGTGTTCGGGATTCGGGCGGTCGTGGCCCCCGGCAATCAGGCAATGCCATCCCACATGCAAAGGCGCTCGCTACACGGACGCTTCGCCGTGTATGAGACTTCACCCGAGGGATACTTCGGCATCGTCGACATCGCCGCTCATTACACCGGACCAGCTTCCTCCGATTACGAACCGAACGCCGCCTGGTTGAGCAGCAGCATGATGTCGTGGGGACTCGTGGTGTCGCTCGATCCGAGAGTGCAGGTCGGTCCGGCGATTGCACGGTGGCAAACGCTGCCCAATCCGACGGCCGAACAGGGGGGGTTGCAAGGGACTATTCTTGCCGAAAGCAAGCTGGGTGAAACTTATCAGGCACGAATCGCGGTGAACCGGCCAGCATACGGGTTCCTGAAAATCACCTGGAATCCCGGCCTGGTCGCGACGGTCGATGGCAAGCCCGCGCCGGTTATTCACGTGACGCCCGGGTTTTGTGCGGTGCCTATCTCGGCAGGTCAGCACGATGTGGTGGTGCGATACCATCCCGGGCCGCTCAAGGCAATTCTCTTCTTTGCGGGTATTGGTGTGTTCGGGCTGTGCTACGTCGCGTTCGGCACTGGCACAGTTGCGGGATGGGAAAACATGACAGCGCTGCGTCTCTCTGCTATCGGCCAGCGTTTTGCGACGCCACGTTTCGCGGTGGCCGGAGCATTGTTCCTCGCGTCCTTGATTGCACTGCATCCGTTGTTTCGCGGCAGGCTCATCATGGGCCACGATGCGACGGAGTATCTGCCCAGGCTGGTTGAGTTTGCGAAGGTACTGTCGCAGCGGCAGTTGCCTCCCATATGGGCGCCCGACCTTGGTGCTGGACACGGCCAGCCCTTGTTTGCGTTTTCGCCTCCTCTTATTTATGCGATCGCTATGCCTTTCTACCGCGCGGGGTTTGGGCTGGCGGATTCCACCCAGTTGGGGTTGGCCTTCCTGAATATTCTTGGGGCGCTGGCATTCTACGGAATCGGGCGGCGGCTCAAGGCCTCGCGCTTTGCCGCGTTCGGAGGCGCCGTCGCCTGGCTGTTTGTGCCGTACCTGTCGCTGGACCTCTTTGTGCGTGGAGCCTTCGCCGAAGCGTCGGGAGTGGCGATCGCTCCGATCGCGCTGCTGAGCGTGTGGAAAGTGATGGATCGGCCGACGACGGGACGTATCGCTCTCGGCGCACTGGCCGTGGCGCTCATCCCGCTTTCGCATAATGTCGCGGCCTTGATGCTGATTCCAGCGTTGGCGGGGTTTGTTCTGATTCGAGGCTATGTTTTCCTTCGGAGCGAGTTCCGAACTGATTCCATTTCTCCCGTGCCTCTGTTTGCGAGGCTTACGCCTTTTGCCTCCGGCGTGGTGACGGTCGCGGCGGGATTGGGACTCTCGGGATACTTCTGGATTCCG
Source organism: uncultured Acidobacteriaceae bacterium (assembly GCA_963838315.1). GTDB lineage: Bacteria > Acidobacteriota > Terriglobia > Terriglobales > Acidobacteriaceae > Acidiflorens. The sequence continues at coordinate 260,911 of CAWIQW010000008.1, read as the reverse complement.
GCGCTGCTGGAAAAGACCTACACGCACACGGAGCGGCTGCGACAGGGCAACAATCTATGGAGTGACCACTTCGTCTACCTGCATCAATTGCTGTGGTCAACGTGGGGATACGGGCTTTCGGTGCCTGGACCGAACGATGGAATGTCGTTCGCGCTTGGCCCGGTACACCTCGCCCTTGCGATTGCGGGATTGATCTTCGTGCTGCGCTCCTCGGACCGGGCACGCAAATCGTACGCGGTATTCTTTGCCGTGGTTGCGATGGCCGGAGCCTGGCTGTCTACCTACTGGGCCGCGCCGATTTACCGGCATGTGGAGATGCTGACGTATATGCATCCGTGGCGCACGCTCATTCTGCCAGGGCTCTTTCTTCCCTTGCTCGTCATCTTGGCCTTTGATCGCATGGGGCCGCGATGTACCAGCGTCTGCCTGATTGTGCTGGTCATCTTTAACCTGCCGCACACCGAAGCGCAGGGGTTCTACACCTTCGATGACGAGTTTTACGCACCCGAGTCGATCGCGGCGAAGAACATGAACACGAACACTTACGAAGAGTACGAACCGCGCTGGGTCGCGGCGAGGCCTCCTTATTATGGACGGCCGCTGATTTCGTTCTCGGCCGTTACGCTGTCGGATATGCCGCCCGACGCGACCGAGGCAGCGTTCACAGTGCGGACGCCGGCAGCTACGAAAGTGGAGACCTCTAGGTTTTACTATCCGGGATCAAGGATCACTGTTGACGGAGCAGCGACTCAATTCTCGATTGTGCCAGTTCGCGGGACGATGGAGTTTGAACTTCCGGCGGGCCAACATCAGGTTGCGATCGAACTGGGCAAGACACCTACGCGGCGGTTTGCATTGGTCCTGTCGTGGATCACGATCTTGTTCCTTGCTGCGGGGTTTGGCTTCAGTTTCCGGCGCGGATTCCCCTTCAAATCTCTCGCGAGAAATACGCCCGAAAGTGCTGACTAATTCGTGGCGGTTCAGTTTTCACTCTTCGTTCGCAACCGGGATTGTTACGCTGTCGCGATCATTACCTGCTATGTGAGCCGGAATCGAGTCTTACCCCCCTGGTCCTTCGATCTATTGGAATCAACATCTTAGGGGTGCATTTCCGCTAGATCTTTGAATACTAAGGACTTGTAGTTGTCGACTGAAAACAAACGGGTTACAGTCTGTCTGGATTACTATCTCTTTTAGAATGAGCGACGGCGCTGATCACTCGTAAGTTACTATCGTTTCAAGATATCACTTTTAAGAGACTTAGCTTGCATCACCCGCCGTTCGCGGTTCGCGGTTTCGAGGTTTCGCTTTTCGCGAATTGTCCGGCTTTCCGGCAATCGAAAACGGCAAAGCCCAGAGTGCGATCAGTGGAGAGCCCACCCTTCGCGAAAAGCACGCGAAAGATGGGGCAGCCCGCTTTTCGTGAACTGCCCTGCGATCCATCAATCAAGAAAGAGAAGCACGCAAAGCGAATGCGCCGCGAGAAAAAATTTGCGGCGCATTGTGCGAGTTCCCGGAAACGAGTTTATGTCCCAGGGCGAACGGATCACTGTTGGAAACAATAGAGTGGGAATGCCCCGGTACCGCAAGGGTACTCTGAAAACAGGGTCCATGTCGGGGAGTCCGAATTAGTGAGCCCAGCTACTCCGTAGTTCGCATTGTTGGTGCTCCCCCAGTTGAAGCAGTTGTTGGTGGGATAACCATAAGGCGTCAAGTCGGCGGTTCCGTCGGGGTTTGTGCCCGTCCAGACCTCGATCGTCGAACCAAGAGTGTTTCCCGCGGCAGTGACATCTATGGGAGATGTGAGTTCGCTCGGGCTCGCGGTCAAACTGGTCCAATTGGCGGCTACCTGGGTGAGACTGGCGTTGGGCAGCACATACGGTACCGCGCTCCTGGTGAAATTGACGGATGGAGAGTTCCCAAGACTGTCCGACAACCATGCTTTATAGGTGCCGGGAAGTCCCGCATTGTTCGCTTCCGATTGGCATTCTGAGTTTGCCGGGGTGACTCCGCCAAAGTCAGCCGAGAGGGTGGTAGTCGTCACAAACACGATTTTCTTAAATCCCAAAGACCCCGCACAGAAAGCCAATGAATTATTGGGGAACAAGATGCTGCACATGGCAGCCTGGGTCGATACTCCGACCGCTCCGGTGGCTCCGGCCGGCCCCGTGTTCCCGGTCGCGCCCGTCGGACCAGTCGCGCCGAGCCCCGTTGCGCCGGTTGGACCCGTTGGCCCCGCCACTGCGCTCGCCGCTCCGGTCGCGCCCGTTGCTCCCGTGGCCCCAATGCCGGTCGCGCCCGTTGCTCCCGGCAATCCGATTCCCGTCGGACCCGTGGGTCCCGTCGACCCGGCCACGCCAACTCCGGTTGGTCCCGTTGCCCCGATGCCCGTTGCGCCGGTTGCTCCCGGCAATCCGATTCCAGTCGGACCGGTAGCTCCGATTCCCGTTGGCCCCGTCGCTCCGATTCCCGCCGCTCCTGTTGGCCCTGCTACTCCAATTCCGGTTGGACCCGTTGCGCCGATGCCTGTTGCTCCAGTGGGTCCTACTGATCCGATGCCTGTCGGCCCCGTTGCTCCCGGCAATCCGATCCCAGTCGGGCCGGTTGCTCCCGGGAGTCCGATTCCAGTCGGCCCGGTTGCTCCGGGCGAACCTGGCAAGCCAACTCCCGTGGCTCCGGTCGGGCCGGTGGGTCCTGCGCCCCCGATAGTGACATCGATGGCTGCCTGGTAACTGGTATCACATACGCCTTTGGCTTTCTTGAACAGAACGACCACGTCATACGAACCCGGCGCAAATGAGGTGGAAAAATTGGCAGTGATCGTGGTGGCCGAGTCGGTGAAACTGGAAGCGAGGACGCCTCCCAATGAGACGGAGTAGACACCGTCCCCCATCACGCCCAAAAGGTTGGTGCCGCTCATGGTGAGCAGGGTGCCGTTCACGGTCGCTTGTGTGATGACGGGAGGAGGGTTCACCGCAAAAGCAGCCACCGCAACCGTTCCCAGCAAGAAGGCGAAGATAACTGCGCGGACACAAATGCTGATGGACTGCCTGGGTTTCATACTCTCTCCCATGAACTTTCTCCGAGGAATCCGAGCCTCATAAGTGAGGAGGAGGAAGTTTCACAGGAACGGAGGGGCCTGTCAAGATGCAAATGCTTGCATAACAAATCTCCGCAGGATACCTCTAAGGCACATTGTTAAGGTACGATTACAGGTTTTTCCATTGACAAGGCGAGCGCGTACCTGCATGATTCAGCGCTACGGGCGCGGAATTCCGCTCCCGCATACAAACTTTCGACTTACTCCAAATGAACCCAGTATGAATTTGTTGCCCGGGTCGGAGAGCAGGAAATCTCTCCCGGCTTGCCTCAATTGAAAACAGAGAGAAGAGATTAAGATATGAAAATCATCCTGAGCCGATCGGCAGTCATATTTACGATGTTTTTCGTTCTGGGCATTTTGTCCACTGCGGTTGCCAACGCGCAACCGCCAAAGTGTTCCGCTACGATTACTTCGTGCGGTTGCACGATTGGAGCGCCGGGCAACTACAGCGTGGCGAACGAACTCAATGCTTCCCAGGGGCTGACGCTAAAGAACGGATGCATCGATGTAGAGGGGCAGGATATCAATCTCTACGCCGCGGAGAACCTGATCGGACCGGGAAGCAGCTCGGACTGCAACAGCACGAAGCCACATTTGAATTTTGGAGTCGGCATTCATGTGCTGCCGGCGGCGGCCAACGTCTCCATCTACCTTGATGCGAAAGACTACGACGTTTGCGGGTGGAATTACGGGATCGAAAGCGAAGGCAGTAACGTGAACATGTATTCCGCGGGAGCTTTTCTTAACAATGTTGGCATCCTTCTTAATAACGCTACTAACAATGAATGCCTCTCTTGTTATACGGCGTGCAATGTTACGGGCCTTAAGATCGCCGGGGGATCGAGTAACCAGATCCATGACAGCACATCCTACTGTAACTCGCAATATGGATATTGGATCGCCGGGGCCAAGGACAACATACTTAGCGCGAACGCCGCGACTTACAATGAGGTAGCTGGTATCTACCTGGGGTGTTCCGCTACCGGGACTGTGGACCCGTCTATTCCGTGCAGCACTCCCACCACGGGAAACAGTCTGGTTGCGAACTTCGCGGAATACAACGGCAAATACGGGATCGCGGTCGAGCAGAAGAGTATTGACAACCAAATCGAGGAAAATGGCGGCTACTACGACGCCGCGCGTGACTTCATCGACGGCAATACCAACTGTATCTACAATCAATATCTATACAACGGGTACGACACAAAATCGCCAAGTTGCATCGACTGAACGGTGGGGCGGGATCAAGATAATTGCGGGCGAGGCTCGCGAGAATCCATGGGAAGTGTGGTGACCCTCGCTTGCGCCGAATCCAGTTACCGCCCAACGAACTGCACGGGAGTACCATCGGTCATTTCGGAGTGCTTTTCACAAAATGATCTTTAGTTTGCCCTTTACGCTTAGTCGCCTGTAGACGATTTTGTAGCTGTCAAACCACTCGTGTTCAATAGAATTCAATAGCTTTCAACACGCAGGTAGCAACAGGTTCAACAGCAGTCACTTGCAAACCACAAAATTCTACAGATTTCAATAGCCGCTCGAATCTGGTTCGGGACCAGGAGTTTGGAGACGAAATCTTACATCGTGCTGCATTAATGACTCATAGGAAACTTCCAAGAGATAATTCTCGCTACAGGAAATCGCCCAATTCCATTCAGGGTGACTTGTGGCGTTGACCCGTGCGGAATATTTTGAGCAACTTTGGGCCACTGGTTTCCACAATGATTACAGCGGTGCGTCTCGCCGTAGGTTGCGGCGCCTTTGATTCCTGCACCCGACTTCACCGTCGAGGAGTTCGAATTGAAAACGCCCACTGATCGGTCCCCTTTTTCTCTCACACTTTCAAGGCGAGTTTCCGACAGTTTGTGAGCCTGGCAAATCGCCCTTCAAAGCGATTTGACAGGCGAACTCACTCGGCGTTCGTTCTGCCAGAGATCGGTGAGGACGACTCTCATTGTATTCTTGCCTCCAACTTTCGATGACTTGCTTGGCTTCGGTCAGTGTCGCGAACCAATGTACATCCAAACACTCGGATCGCAGAGTTCCGTTGAACGATTCTACGTGCGCGTTGTCGGTCGGCTTGCCAGGCCGCGAGAAGTCGATCTGCACCTGGCTGTGATACGCCCACAGATCCATGATCTGACTGGTGAACTCCGACCCGTTGTCACAGAACAACAGCTTCGGCGTCCCTCTTTTCTGTCGGATCTGATTCAGTGCACCCACCACGTCTTCTCCTCGCAACCTCTGTCCCACTTCGATGGCAAGACTTCCCAGCGTGAATAGATCGAGCACAGTTAAGGCTCGGAAGCGTCGCCCGTCCGCTAACTGGTCGGCTACGAAATCCAAACCCCACACCTGGTTGGGTGCGGTCGGCCGGAACCGCTCGCGTCGATGCATCGCGGCCCGCCGTTTCCGTTGCGGCGCCAGAGCCACAACGTCCTAAAGTCCTGTCATTTCACAAACGAGTTTCTTAATTGCACTCACCGTAGACTCGAACCAGCTACCCGAAAAATAAGCGGAACCTCAATTTTTGTCGGCGGAAGGCACAAATGGTCATTGCAAGTTTGAAAGTGTACTTTGATGACGATCTTACTGGCTCCGGGGCTGGCCGTCTGCGTCACCTCCAGAGGCACTTTGAATGTCGCCGATCGCTCGTAGAACTCGGTCTTCATGTTAAAGTTCGGATCGTAGGCTTCTAGAGGAGGCGGACCGAGAATTGCACCCGCCTCGTTCAGAGGCTGCCCCTTCGGAACACTGATAATAGTCGGACTTGGCCCTCCGGGCAGCTGCGAAATCGAATAGACGTGCCAGCCATTTCGGATTGTTGCCTTAAGCTGCGCCGTGACCTCCTCCCCGTGCTTTAATGGCGCATTGGAATTAAGGCTGGCCCTCCAAGTCACAATCTGGCTTGGCATTTGTGCCTCCGCCACCGGCAAGACCATCAATAAGAATGCGATGCAGAGCAGCGGTCGCGAGGCGACGGAACATGTCGAAGTACAACATCCCGAAACACCCATGAGCCTATTCATGGCTACTCCCCCGGCAGCGCCTTCTCAGCCTGAGGTGTATCTGATCGATAAACCTGACGCCGTACAATCCACGATCTGCGTGGGCACGATTGCGCCTCCCAAGCGCGCCGCGGAGGATATTGCGCTGACGGCATGGAATCAAGTCATAGGCGCTTTCTCCGGCAGAATCAATATGAACCTGCGTGAGGATAAGCACTGGTCGTACGGCGCACAGAGCCAGTTTGTCAATACCCAGGCGCAGCGGCCTTTCATCGTCTTTACTTCGGTCCAGACCGACAAGACTAAGGAGTCGCTGTTTGAGATCAACCGCGAACTGCATGACGTCGTCAGCACTCGCCCCCCCACGCAGAAGGAACTGGATGACGTGATCGGGCATGAGACACGATCGCTGGCGGCAGACTTCGAAACCACGGCTTCGGTATCGTCGGCAATCGACGAGGTGGTGAGTTTTCACTTGTCAGAAGATTACTTCGCCTCTTTGGGTCCGAAAATGTCGGCACTTCGCACAAACGACGTGGGACAAGCGGGGGTATCCTTCCTCACACCCGATCGCATGATCTGGGTAATTGTCGGAGATCGGGCAAGAATCGAATCCGGAATCCGGGAGTTGAACCTGGGCACATTGCACTTGCTGGATGCGGGAGATGCGAGGTAGCGCGGAAAGGGCAGGAGAGATCATTCACCGCTCTCCGAGTTTAGAGGAGCCCTTCAATATGATTGAGGCGCATACCGGCAAGGGTGCGAAGGTCGACGCGCATTCGAAGGTCGACGCGCATTCGAAGCTCGCGCAGCTTTCGCGGCTCATTGGAAATACTCCCCTATTAGACGTGCAGTTCTGCTATCACGGACGGCATCGGGTCGTCTACGCAAAATGCGAGCAATGGAACCTGACGGGAAGCGTTAAGGATCGCATGGCGCTGCACATCCTGAAAGGGGCGTATCAGAGCGGCCGGCTCCATCCCGGAGATACGATTGCCGAGGCAACCAGCGGCAACACGGGAATATCGTTCGCTGCGATTGGCCGCGCCCTCGGTCACACCGTCAAGGATTTTCATGCCGAACTGGATGAGTCTGGAGAGGCAGGGTTTGATTCGTAGCTATGGTGCCGAGATCGTATTGGTCAGCGCCGAGCAGGGCGGATTTCTGGGGAGTATCCGCATGTCGGAAGAGTTTGCGAAGGACCGCTCCGACGTTTTTCTGCCTCGGCAGTTTTCGAATACGGCCAACACGGAGGCACACGCGACCATGACTGGCCCGGAGATCTGGCACCAACTGGAGTCAGCTGGCCTATACCCGGATGCGTTTGTCGCCGGAGTTGGCACCGGCGGGACGGTCATGGGAGTGGGACGCTACCTTCGCACGCGAAATCCCAACATCCGTGTTCATCCTGTCGAACCAGCCGAGTCGCCGACAATCTCCACCGGACACAAGGTAGGAAAGCATCGCATCCAGGGGATCTCGGATGAATTCATTCCCGCTCTCGTCGATCTCACGCATTTGGATCCAGTCATCGCCGTGTCCGACGGAGATTCGATCTTGATGGCACAGAAGCTTGCTTCCAGCCTTGGCTTGGCTGTCGGTATTTCATCAGGGTGCAACTTCCTGGCCGCTCTGAAGGTGCAAGAAGAACTCGGCCCGAATGCGGTGGTGGCCACGGTATTTGCGGACGACAACAAGAAGTATTTGAGCACTGACTTAACGCATGTCGAATCTGTCCGTCCAAATTACTTGGCGCCCGAAATCACTTTGAACGGAATCTCGACACTGGGCCGGGTTTGTAGCTTCTGTGAACGCGGCAAGAACAGAAACCTGATTAGAAAACTAAGTTCAGAAATCGTCCGGTTATTCTATGCCGCTACTTGGCCCAATTCGGAATGATAGGATCAACCGTTCACAGAAGACGGTGGCGACGGGTTCTTGCCAACTGGAACCAATGCAGTCAGATTGCTGCCGAAATAGTGCCAAACTGTGCTCCAACAGTAGCCTTGTAATATGGGTGCCAGTAGGATACATAAGACTTACCAAGGGTTACTTTAGGCGGCGATCGGCGCTGTACGTTTTCAATTAGTTACCTTTGAACCATCCGCTGTCACGGCAAGGGTCTCGGGTTGGCTATCCGTGCTGTTCCATGCCGTTAACGCCGAACTAGACCGAATTAGCCGCGATAGCTGCCATCTGCCGCAAGCTAACTACATGAAACTACGTTTGGTCGGGGATTCGAGTACTACCTGAGGAGCCATTCTTTTCCTGTCCGTTCCGGAGACATAGGTGACAGAATGTTCCAGAGACATGGGTTACCCCTTCGGCCTGAAGCGGGTCCTGCGAAGGCTGCATCGCTGGCTGTGGGACAAATTCCTTCGTAGCCGGTTGCTGGACAACTTCCGGGCAGCCGACAAACCTACCAAGGGTCGTTGGATTCTCCTCCGTGATACGCGACTATAATTGCGCACACGCAATGGCCACCGCCTCTCGCACAACACCGGAACGTCTGGAGTTTCAATTGTCACCCGGAAGGGGTCGGATCGCGAAAATCTCTTGTTTCCTGGTTGCAGTTCTCCTTTGGGGCGCGCCGCTGACCGGGCAACAGCAGAAGGCGTTCCCGGTGACTTCGGTTGTGGATGCGCCCACGATTGCAGGTCATCCGGTGCAACTGGATGCGCAGGGGAAACTGCTGCCGTGGCCCCTGCCGGATGACACCGGCTATTCGTATTCGTCGTATTTCCTCACACAGTGGACAATCCTCTGGGACCAGTACAACCGGCAGCGGCTCCCCTATTTCTATTGCTGTTTCGATTTTGACCGGACCACTTTCGAATTGGCGCCCGACCCACACTGGGCGAATTCGACTGGTTATCTGCGAGCCATGATGCAGGGTTTTATTGAACGCCTCTACCCCTACACGGGGGACCCGCGGACCGTTGCGTTTCTGCAGAGCTTCGTAGATTACGAACTGGAAAACGGACTTACACCGAAAGATTATCTCTGGCCGCAAGTGCCGTACGCATCCGCGAATCCAGGCGCCAAACGCTACTCGGGCTGGAGCCATCTGGGAGAAGACTACATCGAGCCGCACGTGGTAGGCGAGGATGGATACGGCTATCTTCGCCTCTATGAAATGACAGGCAACACGAAATACTTGCGGGCCGCCATTCGCTGTGCCGACGCTCTTGTCAAGAATTACAAAGCTGGAGATCAGGAGCGTTCGCCCTGGCCGGTCAGGGTTTCGGCACGCGACGGGAAAATCGCAGGGACCGCCATGGGTCCGTATTCCGCCAATGTGATTGAGCCCATCATGCTGTTCGATGAACTCATCCGTCTGGGACAGGGTAATCTTGCCGGATACACGCGAGTGCGGGCCGCCGCCTGGGATTGGTTCCAGAAATATCCGTTAACCAATAATGTCTGGGTGGGCTATTTCGAGGATGTCCCTCCCACCATGGACAACATGAACCAGGTGATCCCTCTGGAGTTTGCGCGTTACGTGCTGCTTCATCCGGAGAAGGATCCGCATTGGCGCGAGCACGCCAGGCAAATTGTTGAGTGGGTAAAGAGCACTCCCAAATGGCCCAAGTACATCGTCCACGGTGCGACCGTCACGACCGAGCAAGGGAACGGTGTCAACTTCTGCTGCAACGAGCCGAATCAATGCTGCGACAGCCATACTTCCCGTCTCGCCGCCGTGGAAGCGCTTTATTTCGCTAAAACTGGAGACGCCAGCTCTCGAGAAGCGGCGTTTCGCTCCTACAACTGGGTTACTTATTTTCAAGGCCTGTCTCGCGATGCTCATTCTCCGTTTTCGACACAGTGGTGGTTTACCGACGAATATGCGGACGGCCCACGAAGAATGATGGATGCCTTCTGGGCCGTACCGGAATGGGCGCCGGCGGATGAGTCCCATTTGCTCGGGTCCAGTTCAGTGATTACAAAGATCGGATACGGTAAAGATTCCGTCACCTATTCCACCTTTGATTCGCAGTCCTCGGAGGTTCTTCGTCTCGATTTCGTGCCGGAGGCGATCACCGCAAATGGCAGGCCGCTCGCTCGACGAAAAGATCTCGATCAGCCGGGATACGTGTTCGACGATTCGACGCGCGTGCTGCGTATCCGGCATGACGACGCGCGTGACGTTGACGTTCAGGGCGAAGGTGGGAACGAGCCCCCTCGGTATGTGTCTTTCGATGATCCTCATCTCCCGGCGGGGACAGTGTTGCAGGGCCAGTATCCCACGGGTGTGATCGACTGGGGCGCTGGTGTGTGGCGGATCAGCGTGCCAGAAGGCGCATTCGGAACCTTCAATCTTTCGCTGGTCGACCCCAAAGCAGCCACTGCGGAATTCAGCTTCTGTTGGCCTCGCATCTTTGCCGGCGTGGATGTCTACAACGGGGGGAAATCGGATGCGACAGTGACAATCCGCTCCGCGAAGATGCGCGAGATCTCATTTACCCTTAAGCCCGGCCAATTGCGGCGCGTTCGGACAGAGTGGCAAGATGTCAGTTCGAGCATCATCTTCGCAATGAAAGATGGAGAAGGCCTCAGGTTCGACAACCTGGCGTACCTACAAGAGTGAGTTCGTGGGATGTATCAGCCGTTCAAATACCCGGAATCACCGGTATTCTCCTGTTCAACCCGGCGTTTCTTCCGGGGTTGGCCGCATTTCACTGGCTCCCTCGGCCTGGGTTAATCAACGGAGTTTCTCATTCACGAGACTGCTCCAACCCCTAAAGTTTCTTGCCCATTGTGCCGATAGTGTCCCGATGGACATTACTTCGATTGCATTGCAAGGACTGGAGCAGTCCTCAGCGCAGGTGGATGCCGCGGTCAGCCAGATCGCCTCCGCGGGATCCAGCTCGGGTGGCGCGGCTCCGGTCGACGTTGTGAGCTTGAGCAAGGAGATGGTTGCGTTAATGTCGGCCAAGACTGCGTTTTCGGCTAATGTAGACGTATTTAAAACGGCGGAGGAGACTCAACAAAGCACCCTCAACGTGATGGCTTAGATATTTCGGTTCTCGTGGGCGGGGCTGCAGATGAGGAGCCGCGTTTCCTCGATTGCGCAATCAGTACATGATGGTCCTGGTCAGATGATGCGGCCACCATGTCGTGTGGTAGTGCGTCCAGAGCCGGGCATCAATTTGCGGCATCACAATCTGCATATCCTTCGGACGAATCTGATTGATCTCCTCGCAAAGCAGGGCCGTCGCGTAGACACAATGGGCCCGAATCTCGACTTCCCACCGGCTGTCGCGCGGGATCATCTGGTGAGTGTTGATCGCTTGCTCCAGTTCCGGGGAGTAGCTTGTGATCCCCATCAAGCGCAGCGCGACCGGGACCATGTAATCGGCAAACGCAGTCATCTTATCGATATCTTCCAGGCGAAACTGGCCGCTCTTCCTCAAACTTGAGTAAACAAACCAGATCCCCAACTGCGAAAGCTTGTAGAACTTGATCGTGTGCCCGTCATATTCACTCACGTCGTTGAAGCGGGGAAATTCCTTCACCAGGCGATCCACCAGTCCATTGCCATTGTCGTAAAGCCGCGGTGAGCAGGACTCCACAAAATTGTGGAACCGGCCCGCATATTTTTCTGCCAGCACGCCGCCGACCCGGTGTAGAACTTCCATCTTCTGGTCGAGCATGGGCAGTTCAATATTTCCGGCGAAGATTTTCTCCAGCATGGGACGCGTCACATCGGCAAGAAACCTGCCGTCCAGCACCGGAATGCCGTTATCGAGAGCTCGCTTCATGCAGGCAAACAGGGCATCCGAGTCGGACCAGTGTCGTCCGGCGTAGTCAACTTGGAATTTTTCGTGCGTGGAGAAGTCGGTAAACGCCGTGTCCACGACATCGGAGGTGAGAATAAAATCAATGGTCTCTTCCGGCTTGCCCTCGCCGGCGCCCAGGGGCAACGCGTAATCGGGCATGGGCAACTCTTCATAGGCCATCCAGCCCGCCACTTCCTGCAGTTTTTCCAGGTTCGTGCGCACGTCGCGCGAGCGCTCAATCACCGGATGCAGACTGTCGAGCACCGGGCTTCCGGCAAGTTTGGGCCAGCGCGTTGACGTTGCGTTGGCCGCGCGAAGAGGCTCGCCTCCGGCGATTGCCATCATTCCCACTTGACCCATCCCTTGCACAAACTGCCTTCGACCCATCTTCTCTGAGGTCATTGTTAACAGTAGTTCCTCGCTCGCTCACAATTCTGAGCCGGGTGTTGAATCGGGTCTAGACAAGCTATGCCCAGCCGCGGCGAGAGTCAACAACAACCATAGAGACACGAATCTCATTGGCCATATGGTGCGTTTTTTGAGTTTCGAAATGGAAAGAGCCTATTCCGTTCACGGATTGGCATCGAATCCGCGGGTTCGCATCCGCAGGCTAGCGGCGGCCTGACAACGGTGGCTTAAACTCTTTGCCCCCAGGTGCGACAGCAGTCGCTCCCGCGGTTACACCCGACCGAAGCTCGCGTTGAATCCATTGCAGGTTCTTGCCGTCAGCGAAGGCTTCCTTGAAATCGTCCATCGTCTTGTAGAGTTCCACACTGCCGCGCTGTGGAACCCTTGTCTGCAGCTTCTCTCTGGCAATTTTTGGCGTGATGGTATCGAAGATTTCGAGATCGAGCCGCAAACTTCTTGCCTGAATCCTGGGCATCCAGTCGATGGGATCAAGCGGAGCTACCGTCTTCAGGAATTTCGGGGACAGATAATCTGCCCGTTCGCCTTCCGGCACGAAAGGCGATGTTGCCAGCCAGGTCGGCCAATCGCCCCACGGGTCCAGCGCCTCCAGAACTTTGATGCGGGAATCAACGCCGGAAGCGAGAATCGCAATGCTGGCCCCCGACCCTTGCGCAAACATTCCCACTCTGTTCATGTCAAGATCGCCGCGCGTCGACAGATAGTTCAGCACCATCTGCACATCGTGCGCGGAGGCCGCGAGTGATTCCTGCAGTTCGCTTAAGAACCACTGTTTCATCGGCCGATCGTGATAGCGATGTCCCGTTAGCGCGGAGACGAAACCCACGGCGGCAAAACCGTCCCTGGTCACAAGTTTTTCATAATCTTCGTTTCTGAAAATGTCCGTGTCCGTGGGATAGCCGTAGAGATAGAGAATCACCGCCGGATTCTTAACGCCTTTGGGCTTCATTACATAAACATCGATGGGGTCAGCCGGGCGCCACTGCAAGCGCACCAACTCCATCGTGAACCCCGGCTTATCGGTTACAAATTCCAGCGGCGGATCGGGATTCAGATGGCTGCTACTCAATGCGGGGGATGTCCAGTCTTCGTGTACTGCCTGAAAACGACGCTCGGCCGGGTCAGCCAAAGTAGAAGGCGCAGGCTCTATTTGGGCAGCGCCGGCGAGAGACAAGAACAAGAAAAGGAACGCATTTACGAGAACCAGCGCACCTCTGAGTTTCCATGATGAACAATGCGGCATCGTTCTTCCCTGTGGATTTGAATGCGTGCTATTGGAATGCAACATAAAGAGGATGGGCGGTCCGATAGACTGGACCGCCCGTCGCATCAAGGTGTATCGCTCCCCTTACGGCCGACTTACACAATTAAAGAAGTCAGCATTGACGTCCTGGGTAAGTGTTGACGTCTTTCCAGTTGTCTTGAGGATGCAGCCACCCATGTCGCCACCCGCTTCCGTTGTGCCTTTGTTCACGGGAGCGGCGCCCAGGAAGTTCCCGGCTCCATCATACTGTTCGTAGTGCGAACGGAGGTACAAGAGTCCCGGATCGGTGGTGCCACCCGCTACCGTCTTTTTGAACGGAATATAGTCGGGAACCGAGGTGATGACGAACTGCTGTGAGTGGCTCACCAGAGCTTCGACTTTCGTCAGGTTGCTGGACCCGGTGGTGCTTACCAGACGCACGATCGACCACGCGGGATAAGTGCCGTTGCGGACATTCGGGAAAGAGAGACCGCCTTTCCAGATGTCTTTTTCTGGACACGGGAACGAAGGAACGCCGCTGATGTCGCAGGCAGCAGGCAGGTTTGCGTGTCCCGGCACAATGCCACCGCCGGGTTGGCCGGGATCGCCGCCCGAGTAAGAGGCGAAGATCGGGTCGACTCCGTTGAGTTGCAGGTAGCCGTACGCAGAACTGTTGGCGATGGAACCCACATTCCCATAGCTGAAGAACGTGTAACCGATTCCGTCCATGCCAATATTTGCGTTCGAGTTCAGAACCCACTTCACAGCTTCACCAGTGCCAATGCCACGATAGCGCGCGCCGGCGCCAGCGAGACACGTTCCAGACTGGCCCGCGAGCGGGTTATTGACCGGAGCGTCCACATTGGCTTCCTGGCTCACGCCAATGATTCCACCGGGATAGACATCGGGTTTGCGGAACACGGTCGCTTCCGTTGTGTTCATGGTGCCGGAAAGCGGCTCACGCAGGAAGATGCCAATTCCGCCTGCGGTCAGACCGAAAGCGCTGGCATCGCAATTGGTTCCCGAAAAAGCCGACTGCAGTTGAACATCCGTGGCGTTCTGCAAGCTGAGTAGTTGATTCGCACGCGCCGTAATGAATACGACCGGGGTCGCTCCAACTTCGACCACCGTGAATTTCGGAACGGGCACGCTGGTGATCGGGTCGACGCCCGTGATGTTGAATGACAGGACGTTGGCCACCGAAGTGCTTCCCGGGTAGCCGCTCTTAATGGGTGTTCCGACATAGTGTCCCTGCGAGAGGCCGGCACCGGGGCAAACGCCGGCAGCATTATTGGCGTTGTATCCAAGACCGTCCAGCCCATCGCTCGCGTGGCCGCCGTAGGAACCGGCGCCCAGCGCCGAATTCACGCGGCAAGCCGCAAACGCCGCGTCTTCCGGACGAATATCAGTGGCCGCGGCAGTGACCGCAGTTCCGTTGGAAAACAAAGCCGCGACATTGGCGGGCATGGCCGTGTCTGCGCCCCAGAGCGCGGATGAAATCTGGCCGGCCCCACTACCTGTGAGGTTAGCCGCTGGCGCATTGACGCTGCACTGCGGTTGAGCAAAGTAGCAGCGGTCTCCAACGACCGAGTCAACCTTGATGAAGGACCACACTTCGGTGGCTTTGGCATTCCACACAATCCAGATGGTTCCGGCATCAACATTGTTGGGAGATGGGCGAACGTCGGTGAGGTTGATGGCGTTGGAAGCGCTCGTCCAGTGTCCAGCCCCGGCGCCAGCCAAACTGTAGGCGCCGAGGGCCATGGTCTGCCACATAGCGGAGGAACCTGCAATCGTCACCTCGACGGTAGTCGTCGCTTGAGCCTGAGACACCATCAGCGAGACTGCGGTCAACAGCAGCACCGCGAAAATCGGTTTCGTACAGCGCATAGTATTTGATCCTCTCGAAGAAGTTTTAAAACCATTTGTCACACATGGAGCTTTGCCCCATGCAGGGAAGCGACGGTTCGCAAACGGAAATCACTGAAACGGTTTTAGTTGGCTGGAACGAATTGCTGATCCGCAGCACAGCAAGTCATCGCAGCAAAGCTCTTTGGATAGCAGGCCGAGTCTACGCGTTCGATGGCCGCGCCATGTTAATGCTCTGTGACAACTTGGTGAAAATTCCGTAACCTCGAAAGTGCTCACAATATGCGCCGGTAAGGCATTTCATCACGTGCGAGGGGCATATGTATGGCGTAGTTCGCACTCCCGTTTCGCCTGCAGGGAGGCGTGGTTGTGGAAAATGAGACGGTTTTCTCCCCGCGATTGTGATTGCCGCGCTACTTAATTTTCACAGTCCCTTAACCTTGGGACCCCGAGCAGCCATATAGAATCCGCGGTTGCCAGCACAGTTAAAGTCCTAGTGATTCCGGAGCGATACGTTTGCGATCCCCTGCGCCCTGCGTGTTCTTGCGCGCCCTTAGCATCTTCACTCTCCTGTTCATAGGGGGATTGCTGGCTTTCGCCGAAGAGCCCCCACAGGCGCTGGGCAAGGGAGCGATTAGCGGGAAGGTCACCGATCAAACGCATGCTCTCGTACCGGATGCCAAAGCAACCATCACCAGCGCTAGCGGCGCAAATCTTGTGATCCCAGTCGATGACAGCGGCTCCTATTCCGTGACCGGACTGTATCCCGGAACTTACAACGTCACGGTCTCCGCGGACGGCTACGCGGATAAAGTCTTCGATAGCGTCACCGTGACGCCAGGCGTCGCGCTGACCCTCGATGCCGCGCTGAAGAAGGCCGTCGCCAGGTCACCAGCGGACGAGGCGCGCGTAAATCCTCGAACAACAGCGGCTGATCGCCCCTCTGCCTCCGCTCAGGAGCATCGCAATTCTTCCTCCGGCAAAGGCGCAATCAGTGGCACGGTCACCGATAACAGCCAGGCAGTCGTGTCCGACGCGAAGGCGGTGCTGACAAATCCGTCTGGAGTCAAAGTCGAGAGCGCCGTGAATGACAAGGGCATTTACTCCTTCTTCGACATCACACCGGGCACTTACACACTGAGCGTAACTGCTCCCAACTTCGCGCCCCAGGTTTTCGATAACGTGACCTTGACGGCGGGACTCGAACTGACCCTGGATGCGTCGCTCGAACCCGCGAAAGCCAAAACCGAAGAAGTAAACGTGGAGGCGAGCGGCGTCGGCCAGGTAGAGACCGAGAGTTCCACCGTCTCCGGAACGATCACACAGAAGGAAGTTGTATCCATAGGCCTGAATGGCCGTAATTTCACGCAACTGATCGCGCTTGCTCCCGGAGTCAGTAATCAAACCGGGCAGGACGAAGCCAAAGTAGGTGTCGTCGGCAGCGTTAAGTATAGCGTGAACGGCGGCCGCGTCGAATACAACACGTTCGAAGTCGACGGCAGTGACGTGCTGAACACAGGCTTGAATGGGGCCTCCAGCACGCTGATGGTTTATCCAAGCCTCGATGCTATTCAGGAAGTGAAGGTTCTTACGTCGAACTACGGCGCGCAATACGGCCGTACCGCATCTGGAACCGTGCAAGTATCCACCAAGTCGGGCACTGCCAAATGGCACGGCAACCTGTATGACTTCGTCCGCAACGAGGCGTTTAATTCTCGTAACTACTTCGACATCGTCTATTCAACTCCGCCTGCTCCGGGAGAGACCACCGGCGGGCAGACGTTCGGCACCAAGGCACCCCTGTACCGGCGGCAGGATTTCGGCGGCACCATCGGCGGTCCGCTCACCATCCCCGGACTGTTCAATACCAAAAAAGATAAGACCTTCTTCTTCTTCTCCCAGGAGTTTCGGCTGGAGAAAACTCCGACGGAGTACAACCAGGCTGTACCGGGGTTGAAAGAGCGCGGTCTGATTCTGACGCCGCAGGGAGTGCAAAAGAATCTGCAGGTGAATGCGGGCACTGGGGCCGTCTACCAGGACTTTGATTTCACCGACGTTTGCCCGTTGAACGGCGGGACGTTTGTGCGCGCGCAATATCCCGATTGCCCGTCGGTGTCGGCCGGGGCTTCTTCGGGCACGCTCGCACCGTTACCTCATCTGCAAGGTGTACTCGGATCCGTCAGCGTAGACAAGAATGCTCTGGCAATTCTCAGCTCGAACCTGATACCGCTGCCCAACGCGCCTTTTGGCTGCAACCTCACCCTCGCGAATTTCAACCCGGCGAGTCCCGACCCGAGCGATCCCAATCGCTGTTACAACGCAGCGGTCTCGCCCACCACTTACTGGCGCGAAGAACTATTCCGGATCGACCACATTTTGAACGATAAGTTCAAAGTATCTTTTCGCTACATTCACGACTCCTGGGACACATCCGTACTAACTCCGCAATGGGGGATCGTCCGCGACACATTTCCCACGATCGAAAATCGCTTCTTTGGTCCGGGTACCAGCCTGGTCGCGCACCTGACCCATACGATATCGCCGACCCTGCTGAATGACACAGTCCTCAGTTATGTGAACTCGAACATAACCTTGACCGACCAGAACGGACCGGGCGGCGCCCAGTTCCAAAGGAATCCGGCACTAGACCGGCCACTCGTCACTGATCCGTCAGCGCCGGGTGAGTGCAATCCTGCACTAAGCGTCGACCCTGTAACGGGATTCCCTCAGTGCGCGATGGGTTACATCTTCAGCAACGGCTTTGGCGGCAAGATGCCGGGCGTCAATTTTCTTGGCACGAACGCAGCGTATGGCGGGCGCGGATTTGCCGCAGATCCCGCTTACATGCCATGGGGACACACGAACCCAACTTTTTCTGTGCGTGACGACATCGGCAAGGTAATTGGTAAACATACTCTTCAATTCGGAGCCCAATACGTTTACTCGCAGCGCAATCAGACGAACAATGCCATCGGTGCGGCGTCGGGCGACTTACAAGGGCTATTGACTTACAGCAATCTTGCGCACAGCACCGGCAATGCATTCGCCGATTTTCTGGTTGAGTCCAACGCCAACGCCCACGGCACGCCGGAAGGCTTTATTCAAAGCTTCACGCAGGACTCCGCGCAACGCCGCTACTACCAGCGCTATCAAATTGCGGAGCCCTACGTCCAGGACGATTGGAGAATCAAGCCCGGACTTACCCTGAATCTTGGCCTTCGCGTGAGCCTGTTCGGTACCTACCGCGAGAAAAACCGCAACGCCTGGAACTGGGATCCGGCGCGATTCAATGCCAGGGAATTCACCGTTGACCCGGTGTATGGCGATCTTCTCCTTAGCGGAAATGTGGTGCCCTTTAACCCCCTTACGTTCCAGTTGGACCCGAGTATTGTCAGCGATCTGGGTCTTGTCCGCTGCGGTGTTAGTGGCACGCCCGCAGGTTGCATGAAAGGACACCTCTTCAATCCCGCGCCCCGCGTGGGTTTCGCGTGGGATCCGTGGAGCGACGGCAAGACCTCCATCCGCGCCGGCTATGGCATTTTCTTTGAACATGGCACAGGGAACGAAGCCAATACCGGTTCGCTCGAGGCGAGCGCTCCCCTTGTCCTGAGCATGACCCAGCCGCTGCCGATCAGCTATCCCTGCATCGGCAACGTCGGATATGGACCCGCTTTTGACCCAACCAATAGCGCCTGCGCGAGCCCTTTGGGCGGCGCTGCGCCTGCGGCCGGTTCGCTATTTCCGATCGACGTGACGTCCATTCCAACCAAGGCGATCTGGCCTTACGCACAGCAATGGAGCTTCGGGTTCCAGCGTGAGCTGCCGAGTTCTATCGTGCTCAACCTTGCTTACGTCGGCAGCAGGGGAACACATCTTACCGTGGAGCGCCAACTCAACCAGTTGGCCCCCTTACCCGCCAGTGAGAATCCATTTGGTCCGAACGAGCCACTCACCATTACCGACTGCACGGTTCTTCCCAACGGACAAGCCGGAACCCCATCGAATGCGCCAGGAGACGGCGTTCATCCCTTCGCGTTGCAAAATGGAACGCAGGTAGCTCCCTCAAACCCCGCCTACCAATATTTGCAGGCGGCATGCACAAACCCGAATATTCCCAACGTCAATTCCCTTCCCGGTCGTCCCTACCCGGGCCTTGGGAGAGTTCTTTCATTGGAGAATGTGGCTAACTCAACCTATCACGCCTTCCAGGGCGCAATGCGGCGAACCAGCGGTCCACTTACGCTCGGAGTTTCCTATTCTTATAGCCATTCCATCGACGACGCGTCGGATCGCAGCGATCCGATCCTCGTTAACTCGTACGACCTGGCTCAGAATCGGGCCAGCTCAAGCTTTGACGAGCGTCACCTTCTGAACTTCAGTTATGTATACCGGCTGCCACTCAAGGATCTCCCGCGACGCTTTTTGGACTGGGCCAATGAGCGAACACCAGACGACACGGCTGCCGCGAAGTCCAATTGTTGTTCGACGCTCACCAATACTCTCGCTGACGGTTGGGAACTTTCGGGCGTGACACTCTTTGCCTCCGGCACGCCATTCACGGTGATCAACAGCGCGGGTAACACAGGCATTTCGCTGACCGACAATGCTGGCGTTTCCAGTGGGCTGGGCGTGGCCGCATCGTACCCCGACCTCATGCGAAGATCGCAAGCCCCGGGGAACAATTCACAGAGCTTTGGGCCACTTATCGGCAACCCGTCTCAGTTTGTGGCTCCACGGGGACTTACTTTTGGGGACGCGGGTCGCAACTATCTTAATAATCCAAGCCGGTTGAATTTCGACGTTTCGCTTCTCAAGCACTTCAAGATCCGGGAGGCCGGGGATCTCGAGTTTCGTGCCGAGGCCTTCAATGTTCTGAATCACACCGAGTTCCGGATCTACGATCCCGATAATCCGGGCAGCAGCGGTAACAACATCATCAGCTGTTATGCGGGCCCGGTATATTCCGCCGGGTTTAAAGGGAGTGGCGCGGATTGCGTTACTGGCGCGTCATTCCTCCACCCGCTCGATGCGCACCGCCCGCGCACGATTCAATTTGGCCTCAAGTTGGCCTTTTAAAGGATGCACATTGTGACGCACGCAGCTTCTGATGTGAGGACGAGCCACTTACTCAGGAGGGGAGCCTAAGTGAGACGCCTGGCAATACTGCCGATCCTTGGTGTGCTGCTGCTGTCGGCATGCGGGGGCGGAAGCTCGTCAAGTACCGGTACACAGGTTCCTCTCACGCTTGCGGGAAACTGGCAATTCACCCTGGCGCCAGCCCCCGATGGCTCGTTCCAGGGCGGACCGCAAGGCGGATTTCTCCTGCAAACAGGAGGAGCGGTTACCGGCGCAGCTGCCTACGCTGTTTATTTACCAAGCCTGGCTTATCCGTGTAACAGCGGGTCCGCTTCCATTACCGGAACGCTCAATGGCCAGGCCGTATCCCTCAACGTCGCAGCAGGCACGCAGACCTTCACTCTTACTGGCACACTTAGCCTCGATAGTTCCACGATGTCGGGCACTTTTACCTCCAGTGCTGGCACGGCAGGCGACGGTTCCCCTTGCGGAACCGCCCAGACCGGCTTGCAGTGGAGCGCCTCCTCCGTGCCGCCTCTCACCGGGACAATCCAGGGTAGCTTTCACAGCTCGGGTGGTGCGGCGGGACTGGATGAGCAGGCCTTCCTGGTGTCTGGAGCATTCACTCAGGCAGCCAATACAGGAGCCAGCAACGCGAGCATCACCGGTAATTTAAGCTTTCTAAATTCTGCATCGAATCTGTCCGACTACCCCTGTTTTACGTCGGCATCGGTGAACGGCCAGATCAGTGGAAATGTCGTTACCTTGCAGGTTGTCGGATCGGATGGGTCAACGCTGGGTCAGATTGGCGCGCCGATCGGCTCCAATGGAGTAACAGGTATCAGCACGGTTAACTTTGCTGTCGCGCAGGGCGCATATGTGCTGGACGGCGCAGGACCATCTTACATGGTGGCCACACCCGGTTGTCCTGGCAACCTCTCAAGTACAAGCACCGCCGGTGATTTCGGGAACATCTGTCTGGCGCTGAATAGCACAAGTGCCTGCCAGCAGCCAATCACCCTGACTCCATCCGCGCTCACCTTCTCGGCGCAAGTGCTAGGCACGCCGCCCACGACCCAGACGATAACGCTGGCAAACGTCTCGGGAGCGGCCATTAGTGGACTAACTTTGCAGTTGGCAAACGACAGTGGTGCAACGAATTTTACCAAGACCGACGCTTGCGGTGTGAATGGCGCTCCGTCGCAGGGCCAACCTTTTGATCTTGTCCCTCAACAGTCATGCGCGGTCATGATTACGTTCGCCCCGCAAGAAACCTGCGCGGCCGGACTTCCTCCGTCCAAGTGTCCGTCTTCCCTCAAAGCCACGCTTACGGTACTTAGTCCTGGGAATGACACTATCTTTACGGCACCTGTCAGCGGCAACGGCGTCAACCCGCCCTCGGCCCCGGCTTTTGCTCAATCGTTGTTCAATCCAGGCAATCATGACTTACAGGATGCGGAGCGTCATGCGCAGAGCTACTGAGAGTCACAATCTTTACGCTGCGCTCCGTACACTGCTCCCGCCCGGAGGACGAAAGCGCGCGTTCGGAAGGTGGCTGGCCCGGTCTCGTGCCGTAGCGGTGTTCGGTGCATTAGCAATGATAATGGCCCTCTCCGCCTGTGGTGGAGGGTCGTCGAGCGCGCCGCAGCAGAGCGCTACGCTCTCGGGCAACTGGCAGTATTCGATGACGAGCGCGGCAAATTCTTCAGTGTCAGGAGGCCTGCAGGGCGGATTTCTGCTTCAGAACAATGGCTCGGTCAAAGGG
The DNA here is from genome assembly GCA_963838315.1 of uncultured Acidobacteriaceae bacterium. Classification (GTDB taxonomy): domain Bacteria; phylum Acidobacteriota; class Terriglobia; order Terriglobales; family Acidobacteriaceae; genus Acidiflorens. Next base: position 238,641 of record CAWIQW010000008.1, on the reverse strand, counting down.
GCGGCTGTGTTTTCCCTGGTTTCGCAGACCCAGAGCGGGCCGGCAATCTGCGACAGCGGATCGGCTCCCGTCACCGGCACGATCAACGGCCAGAATGTGATGCTCACGGCGGCCGCGGGTGACGCAACGTTCACGCTGACTGGCCTGTTGAGTTCGGATGGCACAACCATTTCAGGCACTTATGCTTCGACAGCCGACTCCTTGTGTGGAACCACCGCGCAAACAGGATTGCAGTGGAGCGCGTTCTTTGTTCCACCTCTGACGGGCACGATTCAGGGAACTTTTCACAGCACTGACATCCCAGGTGGCGGCGCGGGCCTGAGTAATCAGGATTTCCCCGTGACCGGCACGTTCACGCAAGGCGACAACATCGGTGCGAGTAACGCGACAGTGACTGGCACTCTGAGCTTCCTCGATCCCACAACCCAACTCAGCAACTATCCGTGCTTCGGGACCGCTTCCGTCAACGGCCAAATCAGTGGTAACTCAATTATTCTGCAGCTTCTCGGGATAGATGGCTCCGTGGTCGGCCAGATTGGCGCGGCGCCGGATTCGCCCACCGGTATTCAGCCTGTCACATTCGATTCCTCGCAGGGCGGTTATGTACTCCACGGAATCGGACCATCTTACTTAGTGGCTTCGAAGCCCTGCGGAGGCAATCTTGGCGGAACAGTTACCGCGGCAGACTACGGGAATATTTGCCTGGGCTTGAACAATACAACTGCCTGCCAGCAGCCGATCACTCTTTCTCCCGCGACCGTTGCCTTCCCAGCTCAAATGCTCGGGTCCGCTGCTTCGACGCAGACCATCACGCTGACAAATAACTCTTCTTCGACTCTCACCGGTCTGGCCTTGCATTTTACTTACAATGCCGACAACCAATTCAACGGCCCCACGGACTTCAATGGCCTGCCGAGTTTTACCGAGACTGACGCTTGCGGTTCGCAAGGGACTCCTTCGAATGGCCAGCCGTTTTCGCTTGACTCCGGGCAGTCTTGCAGCATCACAGTTTCATTCTCGCCGCAGGAGAGCTGCCCATGGATTCCCTTCGGGAACCCGCCGTCAATCAGTGGTGCGGCACCGGAATGGTGCCCGTTTCCCCAGACGGCAACCTTAACAGCCACAGTAAGTGGCACCGCCCCGGATGGCGACAAGAACTTCGCAGTCCCCATCTCAGGTCTCGGAGTCAGCGCGATCGTTCCCTCGACTCCCGAGCTCGACTTTGGCGCCGAAGAACAACTTAATCCTCCCGAGGCGAGCCTTCCGCAGGTGGTGAGTTTTACGAATAACAGTGGTTCTCCCTTGCAGATTCTGGGAAGCGCGCCCTGCACGACTGGAGGCGTGTTGCCGCACCCCTTGTTGCCAAGCAGCGCGGTGGCGGGCTTGCAAGTGGTGGGAAGTCCGCCGGGGGTTCCGAATGCGATCGCGGCCGACGGTTCCACGATCACTTACAGCTGTGACAGCGATCCGGTAACGCGGCTGCCGAACTTCCAGATCTCGGCGGATACGTGCACAGGAACATTGCTCACTCCGCAAGCTTCCTGCAGCGTGCAGATTGCCTATGTGCCGCAACCCAATACGGATCTCAATAACGGTCCGGATTATTTTCTGGAATTGAACACGGTTCAATGTTCCGGCGCGGTGACGTCTGACTGCGAGATTGATAGCGGCCGTTTCCCGGTGGAGCTGAAAGCAAATACGCCAAGCCCGCTGCGGATGACGCCCGGCGCGGGCCTCGATTTCGGAAACCAGTCTGTAGGCAAATCGAGCGCCCCGCTGCAGATCACGCTTCTCAACGATCCGAATCTGAAGACCCCGAAGACAGTCACCTTTGTCGGGAGAATAACTGCGCAGGGCAATTATTCAGAGACTGACGATTGCCCAGTAACCCTGACCCCGGGCAGCAGTTGCACTCTGACCGTGACCTTCAAGCCGGGGACGACGGGATTGCTTCCCGGAACTTTAACCATCAATTACTCGCCCGAACCAACAGGCCTTCCCCAGTACGTATATCTGCGTGGAACGGGGCAATAAACAGGCTTCAGAAACAATCTCGAATCAAGATGACGCGACGCACTTCACGGAGGTCGGCAGTGGCTACCAGGCATTGGCACTTACTAAGTCTCGCAGTGACTATGACTGCATTGCTCGCCGGGTGCGGAGGAAGCACCGCGAATGTGCAGAATCCCCCACCGCCGCCGCCGTCGAATCTCACCATCGCTTTTCAACCGCAGCCAGCCGCTTCGATCAGTGTCGGCTTCGCCGAATCTGTCACCGCCGTGGTTACGAATGATCCCAATAACTATGGAGTAGATTGGGGTTTGACGTGCCCTGCCGATTCCGGCAACAAGTCCCTCCTCTGTGGTACCCTGAGCACACTTCACACCGACAGTGGCACGCCCACCACCTATACCGCTCCGACTTCCATCGCTGCGAATAACATGACGGTCGAAATTGTCGCGTACGCGACGGCCGATAGAAATACCAATGCGGTTGCTCCCGTCACCATCGGCACATTTAACAGTCAGTTAAGCGGCACTTTTGTACTGCAAGCCCAGGGCGCCGATTCGAGCCTCAATCCTTACCAGTTTGCGGGCGTCATCGTTCTCGACGGTAAAGGTGGAATCTCATCGGGCGAGCAAACATTTAATTTCTTCGATCCGGCATTGCAGGGCTTCGTGTCCAGGTCGGATGCAATCACTTCCTTGGGGAGCAGCTATTTCCTTGGCGGCGACGGCCGGGGAACGATCACTTTGCAAACAAATGACACCGATATCGGAACAGAAAACTTCAGCCTCGTCTTCATCTCGAACTCCCATGCGCTGATCGCCGCGCTTCCCACCGGCACGGCCAACAATCCCGTTCTTTCAATTTCAGGGACCGGAACGATGGATCTCCAGGCATCGAGTCCGGTGGCGCCGGTGGGAGGCTACGCGTTCGTCGCAAGCGGCATTAATGCGGGTAAGGCCACGCCCTCGCCTCTCGCTATCGGGGGAGTCTTCAATATTGACTCGCCCAACGCGATCTCGGGAACGGGCAGCGTCGCGGACGAGATCCTCGGCAAGAAAGTGAACCCGGGTACTCCGGGAAGTTCATCGACACTTTCCGGTACAGTCACGGCTCCCGATCAGCTGGGAGCCGTGCAGGTGAATCTCACAACCAACTTCGGCGCGAATGGCAAGTCGACCCCGGTGCAATTCACGGGTTACATCGTTGACGAGACACACATCAAGCTCGTCGAGAGCGATGACGCCTCTGGCGCTGGCTTTGGCTTGACGGCAGGATTTGCCATTGGACAAAGTTCGGCTACCGGCAGCTTCACGCGCGACGCGTCGTTTTCCGGAACCTATGTGTTTGGCATGCTGGGCACCGACCTCAGCATCAATCCAAACACCAGTGTCGCGAATACAGCGCCCGCTACCTTGACTTCCGTGGGCGTGATGACCGCCGATGGAAGTGGCAACCTGAGCAACGGTTTCACCGATACTTTCCTCGAGTTGAACACCGCGCAAGGAACCGTCAACCAGCCCCAGTCGGGCGCCCAAATCAGCGCGGCATTCGCTGGAACCTATTCGGTCGATTCCAGCGGTACCGGCCGCGTGGTGCTGACTTTGGATAACTTCAACCCCGATCCGGTGCATGGCTACCAGCCCGAACTCTTTTTCTATCTCACCGGCAATGGCAACCCGGCGCTTCTTCTTCAAGCTGCCGATTCCGATACCGGCGAGACCCACTATCCATCGCTCGGAACGGGCATCGCCTACCCGCAATCGGGTGCTCCCCCGGCCTTGAGCGGTGACTACGCGCTGGCCTTTACGCAGCAGTCATCGTCGGGCAGCATCGAAAACGATGGCACAGCCCAGATGAATGTCAATGCCACAGCGACGCCGCCATTGTCGGGCGTCGCCGACGTCGATCTTGACTTTGGTACGGTTCCGGGCCAGCCATTCGTCGGCAGTTTCTCCACTCCGGCTGCCGAGGGCTTTGTGCCGGGTACGCTGGTGGCGGCGAGTCCAACCACAAGCGCTGTCTTCAATCCTCAGATCGCGGTGGATTATTACGCCATCGACGCGAGTCATGGCTTCTTCGTCGAAACCGATCTCGTGACGGTTGGCGCTGCACAGAACGGACAAGTCTCGCTGGGATACTACTCCGCGCGCTCTCCGGTTTGCGCTTCAGGCTGTCCGTAAATTCTGGTCAGGTCGCTTCGCTGAATGCCGAGAAGCGACCTTCCGGATGTTGATGCAATGAACGAGGGGAAATTCACATCTTAGTAACATGCCCTTGATCTGCTTATGCTGGCAGAATCAGGTTCGCTAACACTGCCCCTCGCGATTCACGAACTCTTAACCCTCCCTTCACACGCTTGCAAAGATCGCCAGTAACAATCTGTTATATGTCTGAAGTACCTCTCAATGGTGGAGTTCTTGAAGAGGCTGGGCCGACCGGCCAACAACATATCCTCACTCAACTGCCGCGCTTTCTCGATCTGCCTTTCGTCGGCAAATTGCTTGCCTTGCCGCAGGTGCACGATCTCTATCGCAGTGTCTGCGCGGCGCCGGCAAGCTACCGGCTGGAAGCACTGCTCGAAGAAACGAAAATCGCGCTTGAGGTGCCTTCTTCCGATCTCGCGCGCATCCCGACAAAGGGCGGACTGGTCGCGATTGCCAACCATCCCGTCAGCGTGATTGAGGCCACGGCACTGGCCGTGCAGCTCGCCCGCGTGCGCTCCGACGTGCGCATCCTCACGAACTCCGTGCTCGCCATTATTCCCGAACTCCAGCCGCATTGTTTCTTCGTCGATCCCTTCCGCTCGGTATTGTTAGGCTCGAAAAATTTGCGATCGTTTGAGCTGGCCACGCAATGGCTGCGGAACGGCGGCGCACTCGTGGTATTCGCGGCCAGCGAGGTTTTGCGCATCGACATTCGCCAGGGACAGATCTCCGATCCCGTCTGGAAGACACTCGCCGCCCGGCTCGTCCGCCAGACGGCAGCTGCCGCGCTCCCGGTTCATTTCTGCGGGCGCAAGCGCACCGTCTTTCATATTCCCGGCCTGATCAACCCCCAACTCGGCACGGTAATGCTGCTGCAGGAGTTTCTGCAGCATCGCGAGAAAGCGATCCAGATTCGCATTGGAAATCCCATCCCGTCCGCGTTGCTGACCAGCCTCGAAAGCGATGAGGAAGGGGCCGAATATCTTCGTCTGCGCGCCGATCTTTTGTCGCATCGCGGCAAGAATCCCGTCTCACTGACCTCCCAGGTGCGCGCCGCTCTGCCCCGCAAGCCGCAGCAGACCATTATTTCCGCGGTTCCGAAACGATTTGTGATCGATGACATTGCCGCACTTCCCGTCGACCGCTTGCTCGCTGAAAATGCCGAATTTGCCGTCTATTGCGCGCGCGGGAGAGAGTTGCCACATCTGCTCGACGAATTAGGACGCCTGCGCGAGATCACCTTCCGCGCCGCCGGCGAAGGCACCGGACAAAGCAGCGACGTCGACTCCTTCGATCTCTACTATTGGCATCTGCTTCTGTGGCACAAGCAAAAGCAGGAGTTGGCCGGCGCCTACCGCGCTGGAGATACCGATGAGATCATCCGAGTGCACGGCATCCGCGGCCTCTATACTCACACCGTTTTCCGCTACGACGAACGGCTGTTCCTGAAGATCGGCTCGGCTCTCGAACTCGGCCGCTCCTTCGTGCGCACCGAGTACCAGCGCCACTATGCCCCTCTCCTGCTTCTATGGAAAGCAATCGCGCGCTTCGTCGCCGCCCACCCCGAGACCCCTACTCTTTTTGGAGCGGTCAGTATCAGCCGGGAATACAGCCGCCTGTCGCGCGAAATGATGGTTCGCTACTTCGAACAGCGCGAAGATAGACGTGAATTTGCCGAACTTATCCAGCCCCGTACCCCCTTCCGGGCGCACCGGCTTCGCCGCTCGGATTGCGCCGCTCTCTGCGGCGCTCTGCGCAATCTCGAGGAGCTGGCCGAACCGATCTCTGACCTCGAAGAAGACGGCAAGGGCCTTCCCATTCTCCTCAAGCAGTACGCAAAACTGGGAGGCAAGCTGATCGCCTTCAACCTGGACCGGAAGTTTTCCGACGTCGTCGACGGCCTCGTGATCGTCGATCTACGCGAGACCGAGCCGGCCCTGCTCGACCGTTATATGGGAGAACCCGGGCACCAGGCCTTCCGCAGATTCCACCGCCTGCAATCGCGACTCCGGGGGTAGGCCACCAATCGACCGATATGCATTACTCCTAAGTCTCTATGGATCAGAGACTTGAGCGCAAAAAGTACGGCGATCCAGCGCGGGCTATTGAATCATGAATACCCTGCTCGTAACTGCTTATTATTCAAAGATCTGGAAGGAAGTGGCCGCTAAGTCTCTGATTCCAATAGATCGGCGAAGAGGGGGGGTACCCGATATCAGGTAGTAAACACTAACCAACCAGTAAACACCCCCGCAAAAGCGGCCTTCTGTCCCCTCGAACCACCCTCTTCCAGCCTTCTTTTGCGACACTTGGCGGCCTAGTGATCGAAATGCAACATGACGCGGCAGAATCCGTCTTTCTCGCGGATCTTGACGCGATCGGCATATTGCCGGATCAGGTAGCCAGCCAGATGAGCGACTCCGGCTTGGGTGCCCATCTCTTCCAATGCGGGCATGGAGTCGGCGAGTTCGATGGGAAGTCCCGCGTATTCGATCTCGAGATCGAGGCGGAGTTCATCCCAGGATGTGCGCAGCGAGATGATTTCGGAACGGAGCGGCAAGAGACTCAGGTTGTTGACTACCTCATAGGCCGCGTCGGTAGCGCGCGTCACGACTTCCTGCCTCATGCCCCACGCTGCGCCCTGGTGTTCCATGAACTGCGTAATCTCATCAAGGTGGTCTTGTCCTGTCCGTAGTTCCAGGCTGCGTTGTTTCCTGAGTCCGACACGAAACAAGAGGCTCAACAGCACAACCAGCACGGTCGCCACCGAGGTAGATGAGCTGAAGACAGGTTTGATGAAGGCGGGAACCGTGTGATAGAGATCCGGCACCATTTCTACGCTGAGTCCGAAGATGAGCGCGATTCCTACAGCGAAGATGCGGCGCGCATCGAGCATGCGCGAGGTGAGGAGTTGGAGACCGCCCAGAATGATGAAGCACGCCGAGTAGATCAGCACCGCTCCCACTGCCGGACTGGGCAGCGCAGCGACTACCGCAGCCGCCTTCGGGAAGAAGGCTAGTCCTATGACGAGCAATCCCAGGGGAAAAGCGATGGCGCGGCTGGTAGTGCCGGCAGCGATTGAAATGCCGATGCTGCTCGAGGTTGTGTTCTGACCGATGCCTCCGAACAAGCCGGAAATGGCGCTGGCGAAGCCGGTTGCGAAAACGCCTCCGCTGACGGACTTCATGTCGGTGCGCTTCCATCCGGTGTCGTTGGCTTTTTGACACAGCGTGGTGTCGCCCACGGTCTTCAGGCTGGCGGTGAGAGCGGCAATCAGGAAGGGCGGCAGCAGCGCGGCGCTGAACGAAAGGCCAGATGCAGCGCGGTGAGGAAAATTCAGGAAGCCGGAAGGCATCCCGGCCATCAACTGCCCGACATGGAGCGCTCCGGTGGCAAATGCGGCGGCATAACCAGCGGCGACGCCTACCAGCATCGGAAACAGGTGGAGTTTGCTGCGCGTCCAAATCGTCGGGATAATCATGGCGAACAAAGTGGTCAGACCGATGATCAACGCGCGCGGGTCGGGCGCAGCGTCGACCCTGGAGTAGCCGAGAAAGCGGGGGCAGCCGAGGGCCACCAGTTGCAGGCCGGACATGGCGACCATCAGGCCAGTCACCTCGGGCGGGAACAGAATGCGCAAGCGATAAACCACGCGCGACGCGAGCATTCCGATGGTCCCGGCCACCAGAAGCATTCCGAAAACTAACGAGTAGCCGCCGGCCAGCCCAGCGAGAACGACGGGAAACAGATAGGTGAGACTGCAAGTCAGAGGGCAGAGGTATCCATTGCCCAGGCCTCGCTTCGCCTGCAGGATCGTCGCGATTCCGGAGGCAATCATCGACATGCGGATGAGGCTCTGGGTTTCGGCCGAAGTGCCTCCAATTGCATTGGCCACGAGCAGAACGTAAATCCATCCGACCGAAATGATGAAGAGATGCTGCAAGGCGCCCATGATCTGCACGGGCATAGGGGGGATATCGTCGACGTCGTAAATGAGGTTGGCGGGTTTTTTGCGACCGGGGAAGGCAATGGGGCCGGTCCAGTCACGCCAACGGCGCAAGCGCCGAGGCAAGAAACCGGGGGCTTCAGAAGTACTTGGAGCCGGCAATCAACCTCCAGAGGGAAACCGCGATGTTAAACGCCAATTGTTACCGAATTATTGCTGTCAGGTTAATGTTATGGCCCTCGGGGCTTCGGTTCGGTGCTTCGACCGACAGAACTACCTGGCTACGGCGAAAACGCGCGCGTGAAACTTCAATACTTCACCGAGGTGGGCCAGAAAATGCTCAGCTCCGTGGTTACCGGGATAGAGATGATATTCGTGGGAAATGTCCTCGGCCTGAAGTTGCCGGTGCAGTTCCCCGGCTCCCTGGTAAAACCCGAATTCATCCTCGCTGCCGCAGTTGAAGTAAATCGACAGGCCGGAAGCTCGTATGTGTTTCTGGTTTCGCTTCGCAAGGACAAAAGGGTTGTTGTCGTTCCAGTGAGGGACGTCAATGGGATCGCCGAACGCAAGGGCCAGTGGCCCACTTTTGCCGTGTGGCGGCAATTCCGTAATGAGCGCGGCACTCTCAGCGCTGACAGAGGAGAACAATTCGGGATACGCGAAAGCGAAGCGAAGGGCACCGTATCCTCCCATGGAAAAACCGCTGATGGCACGCGCGGAGCGCTCGCGGCGAATGGAGTAATGGGACTCGATGTAAGGAATGAACTCGCGGATGAAGAAATCGCTATAACGCACGCGGCCGTCGGCGGAGTTGATATAGAAAGTACGGCGGCCTTCCGGCGCGACCACCAGAAAATCAGAGACCTGACCTGATTGACGAAGGTCTTGTACCAGGCCCCATCCACCGCCTTTGAATAAGCTCTGTTCGTCATCGCCGAGGCCGTGCAAAAAATACAGGACCGGATAACGACGCGGGGAGTGGCCGGCAATAGCGGCATCGTAGCCGGCTGGCAACATCACGCAGTAGTGGGCGCTTTCACCGAGGATGTGACTGGGCAGTTCATTGCAATCGACGCGTCCCTGCGCGGGACAACGAGCGACCAGAAGCGCATTTAAGAAGAGCAGGAGCCATGGCCCACAGCGACGCATGTGGTTAGTTTACTCGGAGCGTAGCGTCTTTACCGGCCCGCGTTCGTTCGTGGGCGACATGGTCACCCTGCACATTTGGAGGTGATTGGCATCACAAAAAGGCTGTGCCGCGCTTCTATATAAATGACTGGGTGTTTTTCGCAAGAAATCAGCTGACACTCACGCGCGAATTGCTTGATTCCGCTATCTGTGGCGCAACAGAATCCCGAGACGATCGATGCCAGTGCGCACGATGCTATCCGGACTTCTCATCAGCGTGATAGGCATTCTTGCCTGCATCGGATTCTTCCTTCCCGACTGGACCGTGCGTGCGGGGAGCGACCTGCCGCCGCTTCTGTATACCTCCGCGCCAGTTTACGACGCGCTGGCGTGGATGAGCGGGGCGGAACGGTTTCCATCGGGTGCGACGCTTATGCTGCGCGACGCGAACGGCCAACGCGCTCTGGTTCCGGAGTTTGCCGCTTCGGCGGATGCGGCGGTTTCTTTCGATGGACAGCGCGTACTATTCGCGGGGCGACGGAAGGCTGACGATCCGTGGCAGATCTGGGAGTTGGAGCTATCGCAGGTGGGCGGAGAACCGCGGGCACTTACTTCGGGATCAGAAGCGTGTGTGCGGCCCATGTATCTTCCAGACGATCGCATGGTGTATGCGCGAAAGATCGCGGGGCGTTTCGCGATTGTGACGGCAAACCTGCGGGGCGGCAAGCCGCAGCAACTGACCTATGGGCCAGCTAGTTTATTGCCAACCGATGTTCTTAAGGATGGCCGCATCCTGGTGGAAGCAGGGTTTCCTCTCGGGGCGGCTGCGTCTCCCGAAATTTATACGCTTTATCCCGATGGCAGTGGAATCGAGTCATACCGCTGCGACCATGGCAAATCGCGCATGGAAGGACGACAGATGGGATCGGGCGATATCGTATTCGCTCTCCGTTCTGGACTCGCCAGATTCACTTCGGCAAAGGCGAGGGAGGTTCCAATCGTGGCCCCGGCGGGTGAGTACGGTGGCGATCTCGCCGAAACCGAATCGGGCGACTGGCTGCTGCCATGGCGCAAGAAATCGACGGCGCTCTTTGAGTTGGTGCTCTGGACGAGGGGTGCAGAGGCGTTTCGACCCGTGGTTGCGAATGAAAGCGCTAATACGGTCCAGCCAGCGTTGCTTGCTGAACATCGCGTTCCAAAGCGCTTTCCCTCGGGACTTCATGATTGGGCCAACGCGAATCTGCTTTGCCTGAACGCATATACGTCGAAGTCTCGACTTGCCAAGAACGCGATTCATTATGTGCGGCTGTACACCCGCGATCGCAACGGCCAAGCGCAGTTACTTGGAACGGCGCCTGTTGAACGGGATGGATCATTTTTTGTTCATGTGCCGAGCGAAGAACCGCTGCAGATCGAACTCCTGGATGCGGCAGGGCACATCCTGAAACGTGAAGAAGGGTTTTTCTGGATGCGACGGGGAGAACAGAGGGCCTGCGTCGGATGCCATGCGGGGCCGGAGACAGCGCCTGAGAATGCGGTGCCGATGATCCTGATGAGGTCGACGACTCCGGCGGACATGACGGGGAAAAGCAAGCATGAAGCAGAGGGAGGCCAATTGTGAAGAAGTGGATTTCTGCTTTGGTGCTCTGCTCTTGCATGCTACGGGCGCAAACCGCGCGGGTGAACAGTCCGAATTCGATTCGCTTCGAAGATGCTACGGCGAAATCGGGTATCGATTTTACGCATAGCTTCGGCGCGGAACGACTCGGTTCGCTGCTGGAAGGAACGGGGTCGGGATGTGTCTGGTTCGATTATGACAATGACGGACGGGCGGATCTTTACGTGGTCAGCGGCAAGCCGCTGGAGGATGGGATGCATCCTTATCCGCTCAAGAAGAAGCCGGCAGTTGCGCCGCACAACCATCTGTATCACAACAACGGCGACGGCACCTTTACGGACGTCACAGAACACGCGGGCGTAGCCGGCAACATTTTTGGCACGGGCGCGATCGCGGCCGACTTCGACAATGACGGATTCGTGGACCTGCTGGTTACGGGATATGGGAGGGTGATTCTCTATCGCAATCGAGGCGACGGGACGTTCGAAGACGTTACGGCGAAAGCTGGAATCAAGGTTGACGGGTGGTCGGTGGGCGCGGCATGGCTCGACTATGACCGGGACGGCTGCGTCGACCTTTTAGTCGGGCGGTATGTCAAGTTTGACCCGAACAATCGCACTTACTATGCCGCAGATAATTATCCGGGACCGCTTGACTATTCCGCAGATACTAGCAGGTTGTATCACAATAACTGCGATGGAACGTTTACCGATGTCAGCGATAAGTCAGGGATCGGCAAGTATAAGGGCCGGGCGATGGGTGTAACCGCGGGCGACTATGACGGAGACGGATATCCCGATATCTATGTAGCCAACGACAAGACCGAAAATTTTCTTTTCCACAACAAGCACGACGGGACGTTCGAGGAGGTGGCTGGAGATCTCGGGGTAGCATACGGCCAAAACGGGGAGAGCACATCGGCGATGGGGCCGGTGTTTGCGGATGTCGCGGGCGACGGGAGGCTCGATCTCTGGGTAACGGATTCCAAGTACAACCGGCTTATGCGCAATACGGGCGCCAACGGATTTGAAGACATTGGGCCCGGTTCCGGCATATCGCAGGCGACCGCGCAATATACGAGTTGGGGGACGGGGATCTACGATTTCGATAACGATGGCTGGCTCGACATTCTGATTTTCCACGGGGGACTGATTCACCAGATTCCGCAGGAGCAATCGCTGTTTCGCGGCTTGGGAAATGGCAAGTTCGCGGATGTATCGCGCGCGGCCGGTGCAGCGCTCGATGTGAAATCCGTGGCGCGGGGGGCGTGTTTCGCCGACTACGACAATGATGGCCTCGTCGATGCTTTCGTCGTGAACCTCGGCCAGCGCGGCATGCTGTTGCACAACGTCACTCAGAATAACAATCACTGGCTGTCAGTAAAACTGGAGGGAAAGAAAAGTAATCGCGACGGAATTGGAGCGCGGCTGGAACTGATCGCCGGAGGGCGCAGGCAGCTGGCCGAGCGAGCGGCCGGCTCGGGTTATCTTTCGCAAGACGAGGGACGCATCCACTTTGGGCTCGGCGCGTCGGCGAAAGCGGACAAACTGATCATTCACTGGCCGAGCGGGCGGGACCAGGTTCTCGAAAATCTCGCGGTGGATCGCGTGCTCACCGTCAAGGAGCCGTGATGACGCGGCCTTCGTCTCGCAGGAAGTGGAACTGGATTTCCTCTTCGCCGCGCATGAGGAAACTGGCAGCGGTTGCTGGTCTCGCGCTGCTGACGCTTGTTGCGACCAAGTCATCCTCGCAACCGCCGGGTGGGCTGCGAGAGCGGTATCTTTCTCCGATCGAAATGGCCTTCTCACGTGACGGGCGCCGTCTGTACGTTGTCTGCCAGCAAAGCGACGAGGTGCGCGTCGTAGATGTTCCGACGCTGAAGCTGATCGCGGCCATTCATGTCGGCCATTCGCCGCGAGGGATCGCCGTGTCGCGTGATGGCGCGCGCATTTATGTCAGCAATTCGAATGACGACACCGTCTCGGTCATCGACAGTTTCACGTTGAAGTCCACCGGCACTCTGGTGACCGGAGCGGAGCCCGCTGGACTTGTGACCGACCGCGCGGGTTCGACGCTCTACGTGGCGAACCGGCTGAGCAACGATATTTCCGTGATCGATCTGACGACTGGACGCGAAAGCAAGCGTCTGGTCGCCGGGCGCGGAGCCAGTTATCTGGAGTTGTCGCCGGATGGAAAGTTCATCTATGCGACCCACGTTTATCCGAATCCGGGCGCATTCCGAACTCCGCCTGAGTCGGAAATCACGGTCATCGATACGGCGCGGCAGGTGGTGGCGGAGCGCATTCCGCTGCATAACGTGGCGGGCGCCTTTCATGTCGCAGTGTCTGCGGATGGCAGGCTGGGCGTGGCGGCTCAACTACGGCCAAAGAATCTGATCCCGCTCGCTCACGTCGAACATGGATGGGTCTTTGGCGACTCGCTGACACTGTTTGGACCCGACGTGGGAGAGACGGTTCAAATTCCGATCGACGAACTGGACCGCTATTATGCGATGCCTTGGGGTCTGGCAATTTCGCCGGACAAATCGAAGATCTACATAACCACGGCGGGATCCGAGAATGTCACAATCATTGACGTTGCGCGCCTACTCAAGAAGGTTCACTCGACTCACCAGGCATTCGTCAACGACCTGTCTGCGGCAGCGAACTATGTAATCGCCAGAATTCCGGTCGGGCGCAACCCGCGCGGACTCGTGCTGTCAAAAGATGGCAGGTTTCTGTTCGTCGCCAACCGACTGGATGACGACATCTCCGTGATTGAGACGTCCACGAACCGAGTGATTTCGAGGATCGATCTCGGGGGGCCGAAGAATGTCGACGCTCTGCGGCGGGGCGAACGTCTATTCTATACGGCTGATTACGCGTTTCAAGGGCAGTTCGGCTGCTCCAACTGCCATATCGACGCGACCATTGATGGGCTGCAATGGGATCTGGAGCCCGACGGCTTCGGCAAAGATATCGTCGACAATCGGTCGCTGGAAAATCTTGCGGGCACGGAGCCCTTCAAATGGAACGGCGGCAATCCCGACATGCCGACCGAATGCGGGCCGCGGACCGAGAAATATTTTTTTCGCTCCCAGAGTTTCGCTCCACAGGAGCTGACCGACTTAGTAAGCTTCGTCTATTCACTTCCGTATCGTCCCAACCGCTACCGCCAGGCGAGTGGTGAACTAACGACGCCGCAAGAACGCGGCAAGGCCATCTTCGAGCGCACAAAGTCCAAGAGCGGAAAGGCCATTCCCGAGACGAACCAGTGCGCTTACTGCCATAGCGGGCCAAAGTTCACGAACCGGCGCCAGATCGACGTAGGGACCGGAAAATCCACGGACCGGTCGCCGGTAATCGATGTGCCGCAACTGCCGAACGTGGTCTATTCAGCCCCTTATCTTCATGACGGGTCCGCACGTTCGCTGGAAGAAATCTGGACAGTGTTCAATCCCAGGGACGCGCATGGCGTCACCAATGATTTAACCAAGGACGAATTGAACGACCTGATCGAATATCTGAAAAGCTTATGAAGCGACAAGCCATACCTATCGGCTTTCTTTTTCTGATCGCGGTTATCACATCGAGTGTCGCGCAGACGATGCCTCGTTTCCGCTGGCAGAATTTCACAACGGCCAGCGGACTTCCGGACAACCATGTGTTTTGCGTTCTCGTGGATGGGAACCGGATTTGGGCAGGAACTGAAAACGGCCTTGGACTTTACGAGAATGGCGCATGGAAGGTTTACCGGCCGCTCCCAAATGCAAACCCGCAAGGTGGAATTGCGCATCAAGCGGTGCTTTCGCTGGCTTTGGACAAACGCACAGGTGACGTGTGGGCCGGGACCATGGGTGGCCTGAGCCGCATATCCGGGGGACGCATCGACAACTTCACGCAGCTTAATTCGGGCTTGAGCAATGACATTGTTTACGGCGTAAGCGTGCAGGGCGACTATGTCTGGATCGCAACCGCCGCAGGTGGGAGCCGCTTGAATACACGTACCAGCCAATGGGAGTTATTCAACGAGCGCAACACTCCCATGTACGAGATCTGGACTTATGGTGTGAGCGCGGCGGAGGACAAAGTCTACTATGCGGTCTGGGGAGGGGGAGTGCTGGAATACGACGTCAAAACAGGCCACTGGAAAGACTATAACGATCCGGACGGAGAAAACGAAATCGTGCTCATGAAGGATCAGGGCCTGATCCATGAGATTACTACCTCGGTAAGTTATGTGAACGCGATCCTCTGGGTTGCGACTTATTTTGGGGCCAGCCGCTATGACGGACGTTACTGGCATAATTATCTGAGCAAAGATAGCGGGTTGCCGAGTAATTTTTTGAATCAAGTAAGAGGAGTTGACGCGAATCGCGCGTGGTTTTCGACGGACAAAGGCCTGGCTTATTTCGATGGGACTGACTGGGCTGTCTACCGTCCGTCACTTACAACTCACAAACCTGAGATGCTCGTCCGAAACGCGGCTGGCAAGGTAGCCGCGATTCGGGTGGACAGCGCCCCGGCCCACAACTATATCCTGGGTGTCGATTTCCAGGGCGACGATCTCTGGGTCGCGACGGCAGAGGGATTGAGTCATGGAACCCGACTGAAGGCTTCCGCAAAATCAAAAGAAGCGACCCGCGGCCAAGCGGGAGTGGCGAGAATCTCGCCAGCAACGGGGGCTTTGAAGATGCAAAACCAATAAGGATGATTTATGAATATTGCCGATTTATTAACACATGCCAAAGCCGGTAGCCTCGCGAAACGGGCCATCACTAATCGCGGAGTCCTCAACGAAGCTTACAGTTACGGCAGCGCTTTTTCTCGCGGGATGCGCATCGATCTGGAGGGTGTAAGCATCCTTTTGATTTCTGGCACGGCCAGCATCGACGAAAGTGGCAACACGGTACACCCTGGGGATCTGCGAGGCCAGGTTCGGCGCACGTTTCATAACATAGGGGGCCTTCTCGCCTCCGAAGGAGCGACCTGGCACGACATTGTCCGGACGACATGCTACCTGCGGGATATCGAACGCGACTACCAGGCCTTCAACGAAGAACGAGCTACTTTTTATAAAGAGCAGGCTCTCGATCCGCTTCCGGCGTCGACGGGTATTCAGGCAATTCTCTGCCGCCCTGATCTGCTGGTCGAGATCGAGGCCATTGCCATGTTCCGAAACGAACTGAAGGAGTAGAGCCGATGCGGCGGTTGCTGGTGATTCTCCTGATGACCGGAATGGCGAGTGCGCAGAACCATGCGCGGGGCTGTGATTGCGGGCAGAATGCTCCCGGGCCGCCGACGCCGCGCTCGCTGAAACCCTATGGGGGCGTGCCTGACGACCTGCGGCCATTTTCCAGGTTCACGACTCCGTATCACGAGTTTTACCAGGATCTGGTCGAATACAACGGAGCGGCCCGCGAGTTGCCGGATCCGGACCTGAAGGATGTCTCCGAAGTGCGCATTGGTTTCATCGGACCCATCAGTAACCATCCGGATCAGATCTATGGCAATCGCATGCTTAATGGAGCCGCGCTGGCGGTCGATGAGGCCAATGCGGGCGGAGGATATTGCGGCAGGCCGTTCCGGCTCATGGTACACAACGACTCCGCTACGTGGGGCGCCGCGAGCAATGAAATCGTGACGATGGTGTACGACGAAAAAGTCTGGGCGATGTTCGGTTCCATCAGCAGCGACACAACGCATATCGCATTGCGAGTCACGCTCAAAGCGGAAACACCCATCGTGAACAGCGCGTCCACGGATCCCACCATCCCGGAGACAATCATTCCGTGGTATTTCACGAATCTGCAGGACGACCGCCTGCAGGGATACACTCTGGCTCGACATATCTATAGCGAACTGGGCCTGAAGCGGGTGGGGATACTGCGCGTGAACGATCGCTACGGGCGCTTTGGAGTGCTCAAGTTTCGCGATGCATCGCGGCGCCTTGGCCACCCCATTGTTATCGAACAGAAATTCATGCCCGGAGACACCGATTTCCGCCGCCAGTTGCAGATCATCGAAGACTCGCGGGTGGACGCCATCGTGTTATGGAGCGACATTGGCGCAGCGGCCGCGATCCTGAAACAGATGCAGGAGGCGGGCATGAAACAGCGGGTGTTCGGCAGTCACCGCACGATCGGGGACGAACTGATACAACTTGCCGGACCCGCGGCGGAAAACTTTGAAGCGGTCTTTCCCTACGATCCAACTCGCGGCGACGGGCGCTGGCTGGAATTCGATGCACGGTACAGCGCGCGTTTCCACGAAAAGCCGGATCATTTCGCGGCTCTGGCTTACGATGCCATGCAAACTCTGCTGGGCGCGATTTGCCGCGCAGGTCTGAACAAGGGGCGGATCCGCGACGCATTGGCTGGGACGGAGACTTACAAAGGTGTTACGGGAGATATGGTTTTCGATCCTAACTCCAAGAATATTTCGCCGCTGTTTCTTGCACACGTGCGCAACGGCGCCATCGTGTATCGCCGAATCACGATGGAAAAACCCTATGCGCGCATGGGAGAGAACGACGTGCGGTACTCAGGTCCGCAGTTGCCGGACGAAGAAGCGGGCAGAATGCGAATCGCCGTCTTCGGACCGCATGCCGAAGAGGCAGTGCGTTCCCCCGAAGTGGCCGGAAAAATTAAGGGGTTTACTGACACGGGCCGCGAACTTACGCTGATCCCGATCGCATCCGGAACTGCGTGGGGCAAAGCCTCGGACGAGCTCGTTCATGCCGTTTACCAGGAACGGGTGCTGGCGGTGATTGCGCTGGACCGGTCGTCCGGTCATCTGGCGGAGCAGATTGCGGTCAAGTCGTTCTTGCCGGTGATCGCGATTTCCGCCGACCTCACGCTTACGTCCGCGAATATTCCGTGGATCTTCCGCCTGCCGGAAGGCAGCCCACTTACGCAGGCCCTGGGCTCGATCTTTGCCGCCATCGGTCAGGTGGGGGCGAACCGGGCCAGGATTCGAGAATTTCTTGCCTCCGGGGCGGTGGCGGAGAATGTCCGATTTAATTCGAGAGGCGAATCCATACAATAGGGGCTCACGCGCACAAGGATGAGCAACAGGAAGATTGTGGGTCTTGATGCCGGGCGCGGATACAATCACTTCAGTGGAGCTTTGAACGCGTACCGCTATCGGCGATGTTGCAATTGCCGGCTTTTGCGCGGACAAGAGTCTCCGCACCACACTTAATCGGCGGGGCGGCAAGCAGAGGACGTTGGAACCATGATGAAAACTGGAGCGCAGATTCTGTGGGAATGCCTGGAACGCGAAGGCGTGACCCATGTTTTCGGGTACCCCGGAGGGGCCATTCTGCCCGCGTATGACGCCCTCAAGCACAGCAAGATCCATCATGTGCTGGTTCGCCATGAGCAGGGGGCCACTCACATGGCGGACGGCTACGCGCGCGCCTGCGGAGACGTAGGCGTAGCTGTGGCGACCTCCGGCCCCGGGGCTACCAACATGGTGACGGGCATCGCTACGGCGATGCTGGATTCTTCGCCCATCGTTTGCATTACGGGCCAGGTGGGAAGCAAATTGATTGGCTCCGATGCCTTTCAGGAGACGGACATCACGGGCATCACTCTGCCCATCACCAAGCACAATTACCTGGTGACGCACGCCGATGAACTGGCGCGCACGCTACGGGAGGCGTTTTATGTGGCGCGTTCGGGACGGCCCGGGCCGGTGCTCGTTGACATTACGAAGGATGCGCAACAGTCCACGTGCGAGTTCGACTGGGAAGCAGCGAAGCCGCAGTTGCCCGGGTATCGTCCCGATCTGTCTCCGGCACCGAAGGAATACGAAAAGGCGCTGGAGTTGATTCACAACTCGAAGCGGCCGGTAATTCTGTTGGGCCATGGCGCGATCGTCTCGGGCGCAATCCGCGAAGTGCGGGATCTGGCGGAGCGCGCCAGCATCCCGGTCGCGCTCACCCTCCTCGGACTGGGCGCGCTTCCGGCTTCTCATCCACTCAGTTTGGGGATGATGGGAATGCACGGCGAGGCGTGGGTAAACCACACCATTCAAGAAGCCGACCTGCTGATCGCGCTCGGCATGCGGTTTGACGACCGGGTCACGGGCAATTTGAAAACTTATGCGCCCAATGCGAAGAAAATTCATGTCGAGATCGATCCGGCCGAGATCAATAAAAATGTGAAAGTCGATGTGGCGCTGGTGGGCGACATGCGGGAAGTACTGAATGCGATCCTGCCCAAGGTTGAATGCACGGATCGCAGGCCATGGCTGGATTTTATCCGCGGGCTGAAGGGCGACTCCGCGGTGCGCGATATTCAGAACCTGCCCGATAGCGGTCATCTTTATGCCGCGCACGTCATCAACGATCTTTGGCGGGAGTCACGCGGCAGCAACACCATCGTGGTGACCGATGTTGGCCAGCACCAGATGTGGGAAGCACAGTACTACAAGCACGAGGATCCGCGGTCGCTGATCACTTCGGGCGGGCTGGGGACGATGGGATTTGCGCTGCCGGCGGCCATCGGGGCCAAGGTCGCGCGGCCTGGGGCGGAGGTCTGGGTGGTGGTCGGGGACGGCGGCTTTCAAATGACGATGTGCGAACTCGCGACGATCGTGCAGGAGAATCTGAAGATCAACATTGCGATCATCAACAACGGGTTTCTGGGGATGGTGCGGCAGTGGCAGGAATTCTTTTACGAGCGCAACTACCAGGCGACCCCGTTGCTGAACCCGGATTTCGCCAAGGTTGCCGAGGCTTACGGAATCCGCAATGCGACCGTCACCGAACGCTCACAGGTCGTCCCTGCGTTTCAATCGGCCCGGCAGCACGACGGACCTGTGCTGATCAATTTCAAGGTCGAGCAGGAAGATACCGTTTATCCCATGGTGGCTGCAGGGGCGGCATTGCACGAGATGATCCGGCGTCCAAGTCCGATTGTGGAGACTGCGGCCGACGAGTATTGAAACGAAGCCGATAAAGATGGCTGACTCAATATGCTGAATACATTCGTCGTGTACGTCGAAAACAAGCCGGGCGTGCTGACCCGGGTGGCGTCCCTGTTCCGCCGCCGCGCCTTCAACATCGACTCGCTCACCGTGGGGCGCACGGAAAAGCCGGAAGTGTCACGCATGACCATTACGGTCGATGCCGACCGCGACCAGGCGCGGCGCATCGAAGCCAACCTCTACAAACTGGTCAACGTGCTGCTGGTGGATAACATCACGAGCGGGGCGGCAATCGTGCGCGACCTGGCCATGATCAAAGTCGCGGCCACGCATGAGGCGCGGTCGCACGTGCTGGAACTGGCCAGCGTTTTCCGGGCGCGGGTTGTCGATGTTGCGCCCGAGTCGCTGATTATTGAAATCACAGGCGGCGAAGACAAGATCGACGGACTGCTCGAAGTTCTGCGTCCTTACGGAGTGCTCGAAATGGTGCGAACAGGAATTGTGGCGATGCGACGGGGAAACAAGCCTTCGGCCGCGCTGGCAGCACCGGAGACGGCCGCGCAGACTGTGATCGATGACGATCTCTCGCAATCGGTATAGAGTAAGGGAGTCTTTACGCCGAGGCACGCCCGCTGCCGACGGCAAGCGTCGGCGACGTTTCGCTGCAGGCGCAAGTGACAATGCGGCGGCCATCATGGAATGATCGCCGGGATCATCCGGCCAGCCGCGTCCGGCCGGATGAAGCCCAGTGGAGTGCAGATCCCCATTTCATTTTTGATCGGTCCTTCTCAGGCCAAGACGGGCTGCGGCCTTCTGGAAGATGCCGGGGTCGTTTTTCGGCGCGATTCCCGCCGCTTGTTTCGCGATCCCCGCTTGGTTCTCGATTCCCGCTTTCTTCTGAATTCCCGCCGCTTCCCCTTTGAAGAATTCAGTGGCCGTACTGAGCGGGGAGCTTGAGAAGAGATTCGTACTGTTCGACAGAGACGCATAGACGGCGCGGTAGTCCGCGGCGTCGTAGCGGACGGAGTTGGCTGCGGGTACGCCCAGGTTCCTGCCTTGTGTGAAGGCATCCAGGTCCGCTCCCAGAAATACAAAGGTCCAGTTGCCGGCGGCTTCCCTGCTCTTGATGAGTTCGCGGACGGCTTGCAGCGACCATTCGCGCGAGGAATTTTCTTCTCCGTCTGTCATGATGACGGTGACGATCTTATCGAAGCCACCTGTGGCCACCGTCTGCACGGTGTTGCCGATGGCGTCGAACAGCGCGGTGTTCCCGCTCGGGCGGTAGTTGGCGTCGTCGAGCCTGGCGACTTTGGCGAGCGGCACCGCCTGGTGTTTCAACTCCACCGCAGTATCGAAGAGCGTGAGCGAAAAACCGTAGTCGACGGCTGGCTCTTTGGCGAGCTCGTCGAGATAAAGATTGAAGCCACCGATGACATCCTGAACCTTGCTGCCCATCGAGCCCGACTTGTCGAGGATGACGTTGACCAGAACGCGCTGCTTGCCGCCCGATGGAACGGATTGGGGATCATGTAAATTCATTTTTTCTTCTCCCGGCTGGCAGCAGTCGGCGACCGAAGGTAGGTGGTTTGCCGCGTGAAGCCCAGTTTCCCGAGGAGGCGCTCGCTTGGTTCCTTGTGCCGGTTGTAGACGTTGCTGAGATATTGCTTGGACAAATCCAGCTCGGCTGCGAACTCGGTCAGCGTCTTCTCACCCTGGACGCGCTTCATGATGGCGATCAGCTCTTCGATGGTCGTCGCTTTGTATGCCATACTGGGATACAGTGTATCCCGTGGAGGGATACAGCGTCAAACGATTGCTGAAACCTGCTGCGCGGTTGCCCGCCTCACACGTGCTCGAGCACAAGCTTGAGGTAGTTCCAGAAACTTTCGACCGAGGAGATTTTCACGCGCTCGTTGGGGCTGTGCGGACTCACGATGGTCGGTCCGAAGGAAATCATCTGCATACCGGGATACTTTTCGCCAATGACGCCGCACTCCAGACCAGCATGCATAGCGATCAGCTTGGCCGGTTTGCCGAAGAGTTTCGAGTGGACATCCTGGAGTTTGCGCACAATTTCGCTATCAGGCTCGGGTTTCCAGCCCGGATATTTGCCGGCGTGTTCGACCTCGAACCCGGCAAGGCGACAGACGGTTGCGACCATGTGGGCAGTCGTCATCATGCTGCTCTCGATGGGGCTGCGCTGACTGGTAACGATCTCAACCATATCGCCATTGGTGTTGACGGTCGCCAGGTTAGTGGAGGTTTGCACCAGACCCGGGACGTCAGGGCTCATGGCCATCACACCATGATGCAAGGATGCCAGGAGGGCGACAACGTTTTCTGCGTCCGCGACGTCGAGCACTTTTTCCGGGCGGTTGGCCTTCTCGACCGTGATGCGTAATCCGGAGTCGAAGGCGCCCAAGTCAGCCTGGTATCCAGCCTCGGCTGCGGCCACCAGCGATTTCAGTTCTTTCTCGGGGGAGGCATCCAACAGGACTACAGCAGCGGCTTCGCGGGGAATCGCATTCTGCGCGCTTCCTCCGCTGACTTCGGCGAGTTCGACCGGGAGGCGCTCAAGCAGGACCTGGAGGACTCCGCCGATGATCCGGAGAGCGTTGCCACGGCCTTCGTGGATGTCGACACCGGAATGGCCGCCTTTCAGACCCGAAACCTTGATACGCCAAGCGGATCCCGCGCCAGCCGGATGAAGCCCAACCTTGCGACGAGCCGTCGTCTTGATGCCGCCTGAGCAGCCGATACAGAGGGTTCCCTCGTCTTCGTTATCCAGGTTCAAGAAATACTTGGACTTCAGGACGCCGCCGGGAAACTGTGCAGCGCCGGTAAGGCCAGTCTCTTCGTCAACGGTGAAGGCGAATTCGAGTGGACCGTGGGCAATGTCGGTGCTTTCCATCACGGCTAATGACGCGGCCACACCGACCCCGTTGTCGGCGCCCAGGGTGGTACCATCCGCCCTGAGCCAGCCGCCATCTCGAACGACGTCGATCGGATCGGTATCGAAATTATGAGCGGTTCCTTCATTTTTTTCGCAGACCATGTCGAGGTGTCCCTGAAGGAGGGTCATGGGCGCTGCCTCGCGACCCGGCCGGGCAGGTTTGCGGACGACGAGATTGCCGGCATCGTCCTGAACGGCTTCCAGGCGAAGTTTTGCAGCCAGCGCACGGACGTATTCGCGCGCGGCACCTTCCCTGGTCGAGGCGCGCGGAATCGCCGCCAGTTTTTCAAAGTGCTTCCAAACCGCTTTAGGTTCCAGATTGACGAATGCAGTTGTCATGACACGCTCCGTAGGATTATGGACCACCTGCTATCGTACAGCGCAATCGGAATTGCTGGCGTGGCCGGTAACGGAACGCGTTGCAAGGGGAGTCCAGGTTGCAAATATCGGGCTATGAATGGTCCGGCTTGGGCAGCTCGCGGCCTCCCATTGAGCCGGAAAGAAATCCGTGGCAGGAAAGCGCTTGTAGATACGGATCATGATGCAACTCATGAGCCTCCCCCTCGAACGGGCCATTGGGAAGCGATTCTAATGTTGTTCTAATGTTTACCCCGTTACTTTGTGAATCCACGAATGTTGCAATGGTGGGAAACGTGCGAATTATCAAGCGACAAGAGCATTGAGTTTGTTTGGGGTAAGAATCAAGACCATTGAAAACACAGGGCAAGTTATCGGTTTTCCACAGGGAGTATGGCTTGCAAAGTGGACAAGGAATCCTCGGCATGTGCAAGGAATTGCAGTTTACGTTTTTCTTGAACTCCGGTGTCCAAGTCGAACAATCGTTAGCGTTGAAAAGTCGCTGTTTTGACATCCCCCGGCTACCAAATTTTGGAGGAGCAAATTCATGAAGCAAGTTTCTAGGTTTGCAATCGCGGCAGTTCTCGCGATCGTCGGCCTGATGTTCTCTACCTCGCTATGCGCGGCGCAAACGGTAAGTTTGAGCTGCGCGGCAAATGTTGGAGAGATGGGGGTTGCTTACAATTCCGCGCTGGTGGTTAGCGGAGGAGTCGCACCCTACACCTTCTCCATTTCGGCGGGGTCCCTAGACCCGGGTCTAACGCTGAATCCGTCGACGGGCGCCATTACTGGCACGCCGACTTCACAAGCGTCGTTCAACTACACTGCGAATGTGGTCGACTCCGCGGGCCATACGGCGTCGGCCAAATGCCATCTCAAGATTTATGTCCATGTATCGATTGACTGTCCGAAGCTGAATACGGGGGCGATCGGCGAACCGTTCAGCGTAGCCTTACCGACCTATGGTGGAGTTCCACCTTTTACGTACTCGATCATCGCTGGCGCCTTGCCTCCGGGCCTGACGCTGAATGCAACCACGGGTGTTATCAGCGGCACGCCGACTACGGCGGGCAACTTCTTCTATACCGCGCAGATTGTCGATTCGGTTGGGGCGTTTTTCGACCTCAAGTGCGAAATTAAAATTGGACAACCCATCACTCTCGCGTGCGCCAAGAGCACTGGCCAGGTGGGTGTGGCTTACAGCTCGAGTCTGATTGCCAAGGGCGGAGTTGCGCCGTACACGTTCTCGATTATTGCGGGCGCTCTGCCGGCGGGTTTGACGCTGAACTCCTCGACGGGCGCCATCACGGGCACGCCGACCACTCCGGGAACATTTAACTTTACGGCTCAGGTCGTCGATTCGACTGGCTCTTCCGCAGGTACTACTACTGCAAGTTGCAGCATCGTGATCGCGCCTCCGGCGATCTCTCTGGCTTGCGCTACCTCTACCGGCCAAGTGGGTGTGGCTTACAACTCCCCGCTGGTTGCTACCGGCGGAGTGCCGCCGTACACGTTCTCTATCATCAGTGGCTCGCTGCCTGCTGGCCTGACGCTGAATTCCTCGACGGGCGCCATCACGGGCACGCCGACCACCAACGGAACATTCAACTTTACGGCTCAGGTCGTCGATTCGACTGGCTCTTCCGCAGGTACTACTACTGCAAGTTGCAGCATCGTGATTGCGCCTCCGGCCATCAATCTGGCTTGCGCTGCTTCCACCGGTCAGGTGGGTGTGGCTTACAACTCCTCGCTGGTGGCTACCGGCGGAGTGCCGCCGTACACCTACTCGATCATCAGTGGCTCGCTGCCTGCTGGCCTGACGCTGAATTCCTCGACGGGCGCCATTACGGGCACGCCGACCTCGAACGGAACGTTTAACTTCACTGCCCAGGTTGTCGACTCGACGGGCTCGAAGGCGGGCACCACGACTGCGAACTGCAGCATCGTGATCGCGCCTCCGGCCATCAATCTGGCCTGCGCTGCTTCCACCGGTCAGGTGGGTGTGGCTTACAACTCCTCGCTGGTGGCTACCGGCGGAGTGCCGCCGTACACCTACTCGATCATCAGTGGCTCGCTGCCTGCTGGCTTGACGCTGAATTCCTCGACGGGCGCCATCACGGGCACACCGACCACCAACGGAACGTTCAACTTCACTGCCCAGGTTGTCGACTCGACGGGCTCGAAGGCGGGCACCACGACTGCGAACTGCAGCATCGTGATCGCGCCTCCGGCCATCAATCTGGCCTGCGCTGCTTCCACCGGTCAGGTGGGTGTGGCTTACAACTCCTCGCTGGTGGCTACCGGCGGAGTACCGCCGTACACGTTCTCGATCATCAGTGGCTCGCTGCCTGCTGGCCTGACGCTGAATTCCTCGACGGGCGCCATTACGGGCACGCCGACCTCGAACGGAACGTTTAACTTCACCGCCCAGGTTGTCGACTCGACGGGCTCGAAGGCGGGCACCACGACTGCGAACTGCAGCATCGTGATCGCGCCTCCGGCCATCAATCTGGCCTGCGCTGCTTCCACCGGTCAGGTGGGTGTGGCTTACAACTCCTCGCTGGTGGCTACCGGCGGAGTGCCGCCGTACACGTTCTCGATCATCAGTGGCTCGCTGCCTGCTGGCCTGACGCTGAATTCCTCGACGGGCGCCATTACGGGCACGCCGACCTCGAACGGAACGTTTAACTTCACCGCCCAGGTTGTCGACTCGACGGGCTCGAAGGCGGGCACCACGACTGCGAACTGCAGCATCGTGATCGCGCCTCCGGCCATCAATCTGGCCTGCGCTGCTTCCACCGGTCAGGTGGGTGTGGCTTACAACTCCTCGCTGGTGGCTACCGGCGGAGTGCCGCCGTACACGTTCTCGATCATCAGTGGCTCGCTGCCTGCTGGCCTGACGCTGAATTCCTCGACGGGCGCCATTACGGGCACGCCGACCTCGAACGGAACGTTTAACTTCACCGCCCAGGTTGTCGACTCGACGGGCTCGAAGGCGGGCACCACGACTGCGAACTGCAGCATCGTGATCGCGCCTCCGGCCATCAAGTTGGCCTGTGCTACCTCCAGCGGTCAAGTGGGTGTCGCCTACAGCTCGGCGCTTCTGGCAAGCGGTGGAGTACCGCCGTATACCTTCTCGATCATCAGTGGCTCGCTGCCTGCTGGCCTGACACTGAATTCCTCGACGGGCGCCATTACGGGCACGCCGACCACCAACGGAACGTTCAACTTCACCGCCCAGGTTGTGGACTCGACGGGCTCGAAGGCGGGCACCACGACTGCGAACTGCAGCATCGTGATCGCGCCTCCGGCCATCAATCTGGTTTGCCCCACCGGGACAGGCCAGGTTGGGGTCGCCTACAGCTCGGCTCTAATGGCGAGCGGTGGAGTACCGCCGTATACGTTCTCGATCATCAGTGGCTCGCTGCCAGCTGGCTTGACACTGAATTCCTCGACGGGCGCCATCACGGGCACGCCGACCACCAACGGAACGTTTAACTTCACAGCCAAGGTTGTCGACTCCACGGGCAGCTCCGCGGGCACGACGACGGCGAATTGCAGCATCGTAATTTCGCCGCCGAACCTGACGCTGGTTTGTCCTTCGAGTTCCGGGACTGTGGGCCTGGCTTATTCCTCTTCGGCAGTTGCCATGGGTGGAGTAGCGCCATACACGTTCTCGATTGCCAGCGGTTCGTTGCCGACTGGCCTTACACTGAACAGCTCGACGGGCGCCATCACGGGTACGCCGAGTTCGGAAGGCACGTTCAGCTTCAGCATCGAGGTCACGGACCACGACGGGTATTCGGTCACGGTAAGTTGCGTGATCGTGATCAAGACCTGTGGCACGTCCCTGGCGCCGATCACGTATAGCGTCGACGAACAGTCGAAGTATGCGGGCCAGATTATCTGGTTCAACAGCCACCTGGAGCCGCTGACGGGGAACATCCCGAGCTCGACTTTCCAGATCTACATCACCAATGGCAAGATCGCTTTCGGTTCGACGACGCTGTCGGTACCGGATGCGGTCATCACCTTCTCGTCCTCGGCTACCTGCGCGCAAACGTCGTTTAACACGACCTTGCAGCGCTGGGAAACGACGATTCCGCTTTCGCAAGTTGGGAACTCGGGATTGTTCGCGGCCGGCCTCGCTTACCAGATACCGAGCGGCTTCCAGGGAGTAGGCAGCATAACCTGGACGGCGGATATCACATCGACCGCGCCCGGGATCAATGTCACCTGGCAAATCGGAGCTTCGAACTGGCTGGCCCAGAACCAGGGCCACACGTTCCCGGCTCTGAACTGGTCGCCCTTCGTGCCGGACTACAATGGCATGGAGATCAATCCGGCTGAAGGCATCCAAGGATGCTCGTTCAGCGCACCCTCGGATCACACCGGTTCGCCTGAGTTCTCCAGCCGCAGCTACCTGTTGGTTAGCGGCGGATGCGGACAGGGCAATAGCAACTGGACGGGCACGTTCAGCTGCGCTCCGCAATGCGTCACGGTGTGCCAACCCAGCGGTTCGGGCGGAACGCCAGCATGCCTGGCGAATCCGATCAATAACGCGATTCAGCAGAACGCTAACTTTGCCGGAATCGGACTCGATGGAGTTGATTTTGAAGTCCAGGGTCCGATCACGATCAACGGCAATCTGGCCGTGGGCGCGAGTGGATATTTCCACCTCTCGAACAACGCCTGGCTGAATTCGACCATGTTCGCGGATCCAAGCGCGAGCGTAAACGTTGACGGCGGAAGCGGACTGTCGGGAGGAGTCGTGACGCAATCGTTCTCGGCTGCTCAAACGGCCGCGACGAATCTGTCGAACTGGGCAGCAGGTCTGACGGCAACGCAAACCTATAGCAGCATTCAATCGAGTACGACGATCAAAGGCAACGGCGGACAGAATGTAATCAATGTCGGTTACATCTACCTCCCGAATGGCGGCACAATTACCATTCAGGGCGGAGCGTCGGACACCTTCATCTTCAACGTACCGAACCAGATGCTGCTCGACGGCGGGGCAACGATTTCGTTGCAGGGCGTGCCGGCGTCGCAGGTCCTGTTTAACTTCCCGGGAAGCGCGTCGGGATTGGGACTCGGGAACTCAACCACGGCGGGCATCTTCCTGTCACCCAGCAATGAGATCTACATCAGAGCTGGCAACCACAACAGCGAGTTCATCTCGGGGACAAAGCTCGTTCTCGACTGCAACTACACCACGGTCACTGCTCCGGCTTGCGGACAAAATGGTACCGCCGTCGTTCCCTACACCCAGGTGAACAACGGCAGCTGGCAGCAGGTCAACAACGTCACGGTAAGTTACGGTTCCTGCGTCAACCTGGGGCCGCAACCGATCAGTGGCGGATCATGGAGTTGGAGCGGTCCGAACGGTTACACCTCCAGCTCGCGTCAGATCAACAGCATTCCGCTCAGCAAGGGCACGAACGTATATGTTGCGACGTATACGAATCCGAGCGGAGTGAAAAGCACGGAGACGTTTACGATCACCGCAAACTAACCGGCTGTTGATTGAGTAGGATTACTCGTGTCGCGAGGCCCTGACAGGCCTCGCGGCACGATTTTTTTTGGGGAGTCGTTGTCCGCATTAGCCGGCCGGACCGCGGCCCGTTCCGGCGAGCCACGCATCACCGTAGCGGCTGCCTCGCGCTAACCTGCCTTGTTCGTAAGCTGTTGCAACCGCAACAGTTTGCATCCGAATACGTCGAGATTGCATATTGACTTCTGCTGAGCGCGGCTATATCGTTCTTCACCTATCGGTTCGCGGTCATCCCGTGACTTCCTGTCTATGAAAACTAAAACAAGTCACGTTGCTGTTGACCAACCTCCTTCTTATAAGTGGCGCAGGATTTCAACGTCTCTATTTCTGCTCGTCTTTCTTTTGTCTTCGGTGGCCGCGCAACAATCATTCCTGACCAGCCGCGGCGACACTACGCGGTCGGGAGCCAATACGAACGAGACGATCCTGACTCCGAGCAATGTCAACTCGGGGAGTTTCGGGCACCTCTTCAGCGTGCCGATTGACTATCAGGCTCTCGCACAGCCGCTCTACGTGCCCGATGTGAACATTGGCGGGCAGATTCATAACGTCATCTACGTGGTGACACAGGCGGATTCGGCCTATGCAATCGATGCCGATAACGGCGGAACACCGCTGTGGCACGCAAGCCTACTCGATGGCGGAGTACCGGCTACCGGCGCATCGTATCTACCTTGCGGAACCCTGGGGGGATTCGACCAGGAAGGCATCGTGGGAACGCCGGTGATCGACCCCAACACGAATACGATGTACCTGGTAGCGAAGTCGGTGGCAAACGCGACAGTGCGACACTTCCTGCATATTCTGGACATCGCGACCGGATTGGATGTGGCTCCGCCGGTGCAGATCGCGGCGAGCAGCGTCAGCATGAAGGGAACCAAGATGGTCTTCAACAGCCTGCACCAGAAGAACCGTCCGGGCGCGCTGCTGCTTGGCAACATTCTCTACCTGGGTTTTGGATCGAACGGTTGCAACGACCACAATAGTGGATGGGTTCTTGCGTACGACGTTTCCAACCAGCAGAGCATCCAGCAGATCGGAGTTTTCAACACATCACCCGACGTCGGACTGACATCGATCTGGCAGACGGGCAACGGGCTGGCGGCGGATGAGTTCGGCAATCTGTATGTTTCGACCGCGGAGAGCGCCAATTACGACGTTCCTACAGGCGGACAAAGCTATTGCAACAGCATTCTGAAGCTAAGCCCTGCGCCATGGACTCCATCACCTTCGCAACCGCAACTGGCGGATTATTTCACGCCATCCGAGGTAGCGTTTTTGAACGCCCACGATCAGGATGTGAGTTCGGTGGGTCCGGTGGTACTGCCGGATCTGCCGGGTCCTTATCCGCATGAGGTGATCGGCAGCAGTAAACAGGGTCTGGTGTGGGTTCTGAATCGCGACGACATGGGGTGGTACTCTCCGGTGAGCGACAACGTGATTCAGGAGTTCTCGCTGAAGGTGAGCGGAGAACTCATGTGTTCGCCAGCCTACTGGAACGGAACAGTTTATTTCATGCCTGATGGCGAGCCATTGCAGGCGTTCCAGGTCACAAACGGAATCTGGAGTCCGTCCGCGCAAACTTCAAAAAACTATAATGGCGCATCGTCGCCGGCGATCTCGTCCAACGGAAACAGCAACGGTATCGTGTGGCAAATCAGCGGCACACTGAACGCCTTTGATGCCGTCTCCCTTAAACTGCTCTATACCTCGAGTGCCAAGTTGCCGAAGATCGCGCACTTCGCGACTCCAACCGTGATCAACGGAAAAGTCTACGTGGCTACGCAAACCAGCCTGGAAGCCTATGGATTGCTGAACGCGCTGAGCATTACAGGCGGCAACAATCAGACGGGGCCCGTAGGTCAAGCATTGCCGCAGCCGCTGCAGATCGTGGCCACGAGCACAGGTCAGCCAGTGGCGGGCGTCACACTCTCCTTCAGTGATGGCGGACAAGGCGGGAGTTTCAACCCTCCAACTGCAACGACGGGAGCCAACGGTTCAGGGAGCACGGTTTTCACCCTTCCACCGACAGCGGGCACTTACACGCTAACCGTGTCGGCGGCGAACTTCGCGAGCGTAACCGCGACCGAGACCGCTACACCGGCCCAGAAACTGCTTAGCGTTTCGAGCGGTAACAACCAGACCGGGCAAGCAGGTCAAGCGCTGCCGCAACCGCTACAGGTCGTGGCTACCAGCAACAGTCAGGCAGCAGCGGGCGTCACACTGACCTTCAGCGATGGCGGCAGCGGAGGCAGTTTCAATCCACCGACTGCCGTGACCGGATCGAACGGTTCGGCAAGTTCGGTTTATACTCTTCCGCCCACGGCGGGCACCTATACTCTGACCGTCTCGGCGCCAAAGTTTACGAGCGCCACCGCGACGGAGACAGCAACGTCTTCGGCGCAAGCGAAACTCGTGATTGTCTCGGGAGCGAACCAGACGGGAGTCGGAGGAGCGGTGCTGGCAAATCCCCTGGTGGTGGAGGCGGAAGATGCCCATAAGAATCCAGTGGCTGGTGTCACGGTGCAGTTCACGCCGGTGTCGCAAGGTGTCACCAACCCGGCGTCGGCGGTCACAAATTCGAAGGGCTTAGCGCAAACGTATTTTCAACTTCCGGTGGCTTCGGGAACTTTCGCGGTTTCGGCCAGCGCCTCGGGCAGTAAGAGCGTGACATTTTCGGAGACTTCCTCCGCCGGAACTCCGGCCGCGGTCACTGTGAGCGGCGGCAACAACCAGAGCCAACCGGTCAGTACGACATTGCGAACGCAACTGACTGTGGTGGTCACCGATATCTCCGGAACTCCGGTTCCGAACGTCGCGGTGACATTCAGCGACAACGGCGCTGGCGGTAATTTCTCCGCGAAAAACCCGGTCTACACCGACAACACGGGAACCGCTGCGCAGTCTTATACGCTCCCGGCAACCGCGGGTACGGTTAAGATCACCGCGACTGTATCGGGAGTCACCACACCAGCCATCTTTAGTGAATTCGCAGAATAATCGAGGTCGGCGGAAGCTCGATCTCTCTATCCGCAAAGCTGCTCAACCGCAGCGTCCGCTCATTTAATATTTGACCTGCCGCAGATTCGTTCTCACCTTTGATCATTGGCAAGAACACCGGGCGAGGATTGGCGGGTATCGTCTTAACTCCGCGCGCTGTCCTGCCAATGATTGGGCGAAAGTTATATCACCACCTAGGGCGAGCCGGCGGCATTTCTGTAACGATGGGAAAGGGTATTCTGATAGCCATGAACAGACAATTCATGTTTTGGCATTTGGCCGCCGTGGTTTTGATTTCCGCAATTTGCGTGGGACTAGCCGGGGCGGAAGAGCCGATTCGGGCGCAAAACGATGCTGTCGACAGCTACATTCGCGCCGAGATGGAGAAACAACGCGTACCCGGAGTGGCTTTGCTGGTCTCGCGAGGCGGCAACATTGTCCGCGCGCAAGGCTACGGGTTGGCCAATGTGGAACTGCAGGTTCCGGTCAAGCCAGAGACAATTTTTCAGTCGGGATCGATGGGCAAGCAGTTCACGGCCACCGCCATCATGATGCTGGTTGAAGAAGGCAAAATCAGGCTCGACGACCCGCTCACGAAATACTTTCCCGGCGCGCCAGCTGTCTGGAAGCAGGTTACGATTCGGGAATTGCTGAGCCACACGGCGGGGTTCACCGACTATCCCAAGAGCTTCGACATGCGGCGGGATTACACCGAGGCGCAGATGCTCAAGATTGTCGAAGCCATTCCGCTGGCCTACGCACCGGGCACGAGTTGGAGCTACAGCAACCTGGGTTATCTGACGCTGGGAATCCTGATTCACAAGGTCACGGGGGAATTCTACGGAAATTTTCTGCAAGAAAGAATTTTCCGGCCGTTGGGTATGAACAGCACTCGCATCATCAGCGAGGCGGATATCGTGCCCAATCGCGCCGCGGGATACCGACTGGTCAAAGGGGAGTTGAAGAACCAGGAGTGGGTTTCGCCTACTGTGAATACGACGGCGGATGGCAGTCTTTATTTCTCGATCATGGACCTCGCGAAATGGGATGCAGCGCTTAATACGGAGAAACTCCTGAAGCGATCGAGCCTGGAGCAGATGTGGACCATCGCGAAGCTTAAGAATGGCCAAGCAAACTCCGGGCATTACGGCTTCGGCTGGTTTGTCGAAACCAAGAAAGGCCACGGCGTGGTGGAACATGAAGGCCAGTGGCAGGGTTTCGAGACCATGATCTCGCGCTATAGGAACGACAAACTCACGGTTGTGGTTCTGACTAATCTCGACTCGGCGGCGCCGGGCGCGATCGCAGATCGGGTGGCGGAGATGTATCTCGCAGGCGCCGTCCAATGAAACGCCACAGATTTCCTGTATGAGGCCGGCGTTCCGGCACAACCTTCCGTTCGAAAAACTTGTCCTCATCGACTCTGCAGCAGCACTAAAAGGTCATGCGTAGCGCGAACTGGCCGATGCGAGGAGTAGCGCCGCGGAAGGTGCCAGTGCTCGTTATCCTGCCGAAGGTGGGACCGTCTATATTAGTGGCGCCATCGGTGTAGGTCGGTTGCGCGAACTCGGCATGATTCAAAACATTGAAGAACTCAGCGCGAAACTCTAGCTTGACTCGTTCGGTGATGGCTGTCGTTTTGGCTAACGCAGCGTCCAGATTGGTCAAAGTCGGACCACGCAGCAGATTGCGGGCAACGCCGTACGTCCGATCGGCGGGGTTATTCACCGGGTCGAGTTGCGGGAAACAGGCATTGGGAGTGCCACCGTCATAGTAGTTGTTATTCAAGAGCGGCACGTCTGAAAAACTGTTGGGATCGAAGATAAAGTTTCCGGTAACGGACTGGGTGGTGATCTGGCAATAGTATTGATTGGTCTTGGGATTCAAGACGGAATTGTAGGTAATCTCAGGAATCGTACGCAGCTTGTGGGGATCAAACGTTCTTACAGGGCCGACCACGGCGGCGCGCGTGAGATAGGGATCGCCAGCTCCTGAAGAGCCGGGATTGGCTGGGTCTGAAGAGTTAGGCAGACCAAATTGTCCCGAGGGGATATCGACAGGGAAGCCGGTTCGATAAGTAAAGATGGGATAGAGACTCCAGCCGCTGGTGAGGCGCTTGGGCCCGGCGGCCCATGCACGATCAATGGGCAAATCCCATCCGCCGCTCAGGCTGATGCGGTGGCGGACATCGGTGTCGCCGGAAGAATAGAAGAGACGGGGGTTGTAGGCGGGCACGCTGGCGTTGCGTTCCGAGAAACCGGAGGCATTGTCGATGTTATGCCCGTAGGTATAGGCGGCGGTGTAGTAGATCGTGCCCAGGCGCGAGTCTTTCGGTTGACGAGTGAGGCTTGCCTCCAGCGCGTTATAGTTCGCGTTGGATACGTTCTCGAATGTGGGAAGCTGGCCGTAGCAGACGACATTCAAGTAGGGTCCGCAGTTGCCGCTAGCCTCATTCAACCGACGATTCGTGCTGCCGAGAATGGTGGGGTTGAAGTCGCGAAGCGATGTCAGTCCACGGCCCGAACTTCCCACGTAGTTGGTTTCGAGCACCATGTCGGCGAAAACATTGCGCTGCAGGCTCAGGTTGTATTGATAGACGTAAGGCGTCCGGAGGTGGGGATCGTCCAGATAGATCGCGCCGGTGGTGTTGACGGGCAGGAACGGCGTGAAATCGATGTTCGACGCGGGCGGCTTCGACGGGAAAGTATTGGCCACGCCCAAACTGATGCAGTTGCCATACTGATCGAAATTGCAGGCGTTCTGGAACGGGTGGCTCATGTAGGTCAACGGCGCGGTCACAGGACAGCCGTTTGGATTCGTGCAGCTCGGCAGAAAGTCCGGGGAATTGTAGTACAGTCCCGCAGAGCCGACGAATGGAGGCTGGCCGTTGAACTGAAGATTGTCCTCGCCCTTAAGGATGTCGTAGAAAATGCCGACGCCGCCGCGCAGGCTGGTCTTGCCGCTTCCCGTCGGATCCCAGGCAAATCCGAAGCGGGGCGCGAAGTTTTTCTTGTCCGGAAAGTTCACACCGGTGGGAGCGCCGGGATCACCGGGAAACACCAGTCCGGGGGGCGCATTGGGAAAGCGGGTTGATTGAAGTCCGCGAATCACGGAGAAAGAGCGGCCCTGGGTATCGTATTTTGGGGAGTTGTATTCGTAGCGCAGTCCGAGTGTGAGGACCAAGCTCTTGCGCAGGTGCCACTCGTCCTGACCGAAGGCATACGTGCTCTTGCTGCGGATGTTGGATGGGGCCAGCGCGTTCTGGAAATAGGCATCGGGTATACCGAGGAGAAAATCCGCGTAGTCATTGCCCGAGCCGGTGCTGGTGCCGGTGTAAAAATCCAACTCGCCGTTCAAATAATAGCCGTACACCAGATTTTCCTGGTAGGGCGAGAAGCCGGCGCCAAACTTCCAGTTGTGCTTTCCCCGCGTCCAGGTCAGCGCATCCGTCCAGGAGAAAGTGTTTTCGATGAGACGGGTCGGACCCTGCTCGCTGGGGCCGATCAGGAAGCCGTTATCGAAATAAATATCGGTCGGGCCGGTGGCCAGATCGGGAGTAATGTCGATGCCCAGCTGCGGGCCGGTGGGCTGATGGCTGGCCGGTTCGTCGTGCAGGAAATTAGTGCGATGCACAACGAAATGAAATTCATTGAGCACGGTCGGCGAAAAGATTCGCGTGTAGCCGACATTGAGGAAGTAAAAAGTCTTCTTATTCGTGCTGGCAAAGCCGGGAACGCTGGCGTAGGGCGCGGGGTTCAGAGTACCAGCATAAGGATCTCCGGCGCGATTCAGGCCAAGAGTGGCGGAAATGCGGTCTCTTGCGTTGACATTGAAATCGAACCGGCTGGTTACTTCATTGCGATTATCGTCTTCATCCTCCGAAGTGGAAAGAAGGCCTGAGGGTGTGCTGGGAATCAATCCCGCTTTGATGTAGTTTTGAGCGATAGGATCGATCTTAGTGGGATCGATAATGGCATTGGCCACACTCCCATTGGGAGCCGCAAACCACGGATTCGCCGTCAGAAAACTGACCACCCCTGGGTCGGGGCACCCCGAGGAATTCACACACACCACTCCGTCGTAGGGTTGGGATTCGGAGAAATTTCCCTGCAGTTCCAGGGGGGTATAGACGGGCGAATCGATAATCGGAACTGCCTTGACCTGGCGCTGCCCCTGATAGGCGGCGAAGAAAAAAATCTTGTCTTTGAGAACCGGGCCCCCCAGCGTGCCTCCGAACTGGTTGCGTTTGAGGTCGAGCCGGGGCAGTACCGGGAGCTGTTCCTTGTTGAAGTAGTCATTGGCGTCAAAATCGCGATTTCTGATGAATTCGAAGGCGCTGCCGTGGATTTGGTTGGTACCGGACTTGGTCACGACACTAATGACACCGCCGCCGTTGCGTCCATACTCGGCGGTGTAGTCGCTGGTCAGAATGCGGAACTCGGCGACGGCATCGGGGTTTGGATCGAGCACGTTGCTGTTATCGAGCAGGTCGTTATTCAGGCCGCCATCGAGCAGGAACGTGACCGAGTCGGTTCTTCCTCCGGCGATGCTGTAATTACCGGCGGCGGAACTGTCGTCGTTGCTCTCGGTGACACCGGGCTGGAGCAAAGCCAGGTCGAGAATGTCGCGTCCGTTGAGCGGCATGTTGGTGAGAGTTCGACCGGTGATCGACTGGCCCAAAGTTGGGTTAACGGTTTCTACCGGAGCAGCCTGGGCTCCGACTTCGACGGTCTGATTTTCGGCACCGACCTGCATTTTGAAATCAACGCGCAGAGCCTGATTGATCAGCAGTTTCTGAGCTTCGCTGAGCTCGGTTTGGAAGCCCGAATGTTCCGCGGTGACCGTATAGGTACCAATCGGTAATGCTAGTAGCTGATAGCTCCCCTCTTTGTTGGTGGTCGCGAGGCGTGTTACCTGGGTAGCCGTATTAGTCACGGTAATGTGGACTTCCGGGATGACCGCTCCCTGCTGGTCGTAGACCGTTCCAAAGATTCTTCCTGTTGCATCCTGAGCCGAAGACAAGGTTGGCGCTACTGTCACAAGAAAAATGAGCAACACCATCCGGGGAAGTTTCATGGCGATCTCCGTATCCGAACGAACTTTGCTTTGCATCTGCATCTACGGCTTCGATCCAGACTGTGTCGCGGGCAAGGCGGCAAGCGAGCCTTGCTGCTGGATCGATCCAAGAAATACACTGGCGCCGTTGCTATTCTCATCCAGCCAGAATAACTGCCCTCCGCTGGCCTGATAGATCACCGTGGAGTAAGTCGGATCGGCCGCAACGGTGACGTCGAGCCTGATTGTGTAGCGCCCGGCGCTGGATGGATCGGGCGCCGCCGTTCCCGAGAATCTCGCAGTATCGGTACCGTCAGGTTGCGTGGAATTGAAGATGGCAAAGGGGTCGCTCAGCAGCCCGGCGGACTGGCTCAAGACACCGCTGTTGAATGAGCCCTGGCCGACGAAGTCGAACTCCCACCCGAGCGCCGGAAGTCGGGTGTTGTTGTCCGCCTGCGTTCCAAAGGCATAGGCGCCGGCAAAGCTGGCAGCCGACGTGTCGGTCTGCGGAACGAGGACGCCGGTGCCGCTGAGATTAAAGCCATCCAGATCGGCGATCAGAGCGCCTCCCAGGCCTCTGGTCGTGTCATTCGGATCGTTGAGGTTGAGATTGGGGTCCGTCATGTAGACGCCCAGCTGGCTAACATCTCCCAAGTCTCCGGCCGCGATGGTAAGGCTGCCGTATCCGCTGCTCTGGATCTGGTAGGTACCTCCGATTGCGGCGGCGGTAACAAGAGTGCCATTGACGTATTCATTGTCATCCGCGACGCCAGAGAAATTTCCGGCCGAGGGAACCGTAAACTGGCCGGCTGCGGCGTAGAGATTTCCCAACGAATTGCTGGAGACGGCGAAGACGGAACTCGCCAGCGACGTGTTGCTGAAAGTTCCCGTGCCCTGGCCGAATATCGAGCCTCCGGCGGAGTCGCCGGCATCGACATCGATGATGCGAATCGCCTCGGGGCCCACAACGTAATAGTTGAGGGCGGCAGGGAGGATGGAACTGGTGATGGTGCCGCGTCCCGAAGGATCCGGGCCCGTGATCGATCCGCTGAAGGCCGTGCCCAGCGTGGGCGTGGTTGTCGCTCCCGCATCGTCGACATCGACCATACCTGCCAATGTGGTGCCGCTGGCGGAAATCGAGAGGACTCCGCCATACACAATTGGCGAGTAGGAGGGATCCACTCCAGAAAGCGTGAAGGCGTAGTTACCGTCGTTCAGGGCGCTGGAGAGGGTTTGCATATCCATGCTTCCGCTGGAGGTTGCGGACCCGTCAAACTGCGCGATGAGAGCGTGGTTGGTGTTTACGAACTGGACGGCGAAGGTTTCCACGCCGTTCGCGCCCACGGATGTGTTGTTGGTGGTCAGCGTAAGAGTGCCTTGGCCCGTCGCCGGATCAACGACGAGCGCGCCTGTTCCAGGCAGGATGGTATCGCCCGAAGGCTGAGGCGAAGTGATGCCGATGCCGTCGTTATAGTCCTGTTCGCCGCCGAGCACATTGCCGTTGCCGTCGACACTGACGGAACCGGCGACAGCGTAGAAGTTGGGACCGGCATCGATCGCTTCCAGACCGCTCGCATAGAACGCATAGCTGAGAGCGTTGTTGGTCAAGACGAAGTTCGCGGGCTCCGCACCGGAGGCGACTGTCGCCGTGACCGTGTAGGTTCCGACCGATCCGTTGGCGGTAAACGGGGCTGACGTGGCCACACCGCTGGAGTTGGTGGTTGCCGTATTCACTCCACCCGCGAAGGTGCCACTGGCGCCGGCCGATGGAACCTCGAACGTGACAAGCGCGCCGCTCACGGGGTTCATGCTGCTATCCACAACGGTTGCAACCAGCGGCGCCGTGAAGGGGGTGTTGACGTTCGCGTTCTGCGGAGTTCCGCTCGTCGCCGTGATCGACAGGAGGGCTCCGGTGACATTGGTCAGGGTGAAGCTG
Source organism: uncultured Acidobacteriaceae bacterium (assembly GCA_963838315.1). Taxonomy (GTDB): domain Bacteria; phylum Acidobacteriota; class Terriglobia; order Terriglobales; family Acidobacteriaceae; genus Acidiflorens. The sequence continues at coordinate 199,947 of CAWIQW010000008.1, read as the reverse complement.
GCAGGCGTCGATACGCCTGAAACCGCAGCTGTCACGGTGTAGGATTCCGCAGTGGCGTTGGCGGTGAATACCGCGGAGGTTGCAACTCCACTGGAGTTGGTGGTCGCAGTATTCGCTCCGCCGGCGAAGGTGCCGCTGGCTCCGGTCGCTGGCGCCGTAAAGGTGACGACCGCGCCGCTCACTGGATATTGATTCGCATCGAGAACAGTGGCAACGAGGGGCGCACCAAACGAGGTGCTGATGGTGGCATCCTGCAGGGAACCACTGGTGGCCGTGATCGACGCCGGCGGTCCCGACGTGATGGTCAGACTGAAGTTGGTGGTGGCGATCACTCCGGCAACGGATGCAGTTACTGTGACTGCTCCCAGGGTTCCGTTGGCCGTGAAGGGAGATGACATGACGACGCCGCTCGAATTGGTCGTATCGGTTTCCGAGTTCGTTCCATTGGAGAACGTGCCGCTCGCGCCCGAAGAAGGCGCGGTGAAGGTGACGAAGGCGCCGCTGACCGGCGATCCACCCATTGTGACAGTGGCGACGAGCGGCGCGGCAAACGGGGTATTTACCTGCGCGCTTTGAGGTGTGCCGCTGGTCGCTGCAATGGTCTCAACCGGACTATGGAAGTTCGAACTGTTGCAGCCGGTCAAGAATGATAAGGCCAGGTAAGTGGATGCAAGGAGGACTGCGCCGAGAATGCCCGAATAAGGATGATGTTTCATCGCGATTCGCCTTTCTCACGGCGCTGCTGAACGGCGCGCCTTTGTGCCGGCGGAGAAAGCGCAACGCCGTGCTCGTTCCGGATGATAAAGACCTCTCCATCCGCGCTCACGGTGCGCACTAGCAGAACTGACTTGTCCTTACCTGTCCGGATGACTCCGGTCGCCTCAACCTGCCGTCCGGCGAGTGCCGTGAGCCTGTCGTTACCGATCAAACCAAATCTCCCAAGACTTGCATCGACGGGACCGAAGGAAGTTACGAGCAGCAGATGAGAACCCGCCATCATTCCCGGAGCCGCATTGGCGAGCACGCTCGATACGGTTCCAGTGATCGTGACCTCGTCGGCTATGTCGTAGCGGAACGGCCGGACTGCGCCGTCTGCGAGCACTTTCTGTGCCTGAAGTTGACGAAGCGACGAAGCGAGCAAAAGGATGGAGAACATACACATCCCGATCGAGAGGGGTTTCATCGTTTGCCTCCGAGTGAAGCGCGATGCCGACCTAATACCAATCCTCTGCTCAAAGCGATCGGCGGAGGCATTGCGCATCGGCACTTTATCACTCTTGAGATTTGTTTGAAACCGTGACCCGTGGTCCTATGGGCCGCGTTTGTTGCGGAAAGTGTACTACCAGTGCCCGGTTTTTGGGGAACCGAAAATGAAATCGGTGCGATTCAGCGCGCGCGTTTCGTTACTACCATCTCAGTGACTGGGACTGGCCGACTCATCCAGTAATTCTTTCAGGTACTGCTGCCATGCAGGCGCCCAGGTGTGAGTGCCGTGGCCGTGGGTCTTTTCCGACGCCGGCAATAATACAAATTTGCCTTTTTTCACCTTCTTGATTTCCCGTTCCGCGATTCCCAGTTCCGGTGGATTGATAAAATCGTCGGCTGAGTTCACGAACATCACCGGAGCTTTAATGAGCCCCAGATTGGCGGATGGATCATAATCGCGCGATGCGCTGACCGCGAACAGAAGGTCGTTGGCGTCGAGGTCTTCACCCATCCGGATCATGGCGCCGGAGAGATAAGTGTCAGCGATATCGGCAGTCGGCATTTCCTGCTGCATGTGAATCGGAGAACTGCCGGCGATCAACAGGAAATCCGAGCTGATCTGAATGGCGGCACGAGGCTCAGCTTTGTATTCCCCATCTTTCCACTCGGGATCCTGTTTGATACCGTCAATCACCATCTTGCGCCAGAGCCGGTTTCGTCCGGCGATCTGGACAGGCAAACAGGCTAGAGGCATGAGCGCGTCCATTTCATCGGGATAGGTTTCACCCCACATCCAGGATTGCATGCAGCCCATCGACGCGCCGAGGATGAGGCGGAGGTGGTCGACCCCCAATCCCTTCTGCACCAACTCGTGCTGCAGTGAAACCATGTCGGTGTAGTCATATTGAGGAAAATGGGCGTGCAATTTGTCGCTCGGCTTGCTGGATTTTCCATGGCCGATATTGTCGGGCATGATGATGAAGTACTTGCGGGTATCTAACAATTGCCCTCGTTCAAAGAGCACTCCTGCGAATTGGGGACGAAGGAACTGATGGCCGGCGCCGCCGGTGCTATGAAGAAGCAGAACCGCATTGGTGGTATGGCCCTGAGCATCCTTCACAGGTTTGCCGAGGGTGGTGTAGTGGATGTAGACATCGGGCATGGTTTCGCCGGACTGAAAGTGGAAATTATGGGTGATGTAGTTGCCTTCCTGAGGAGGCTCGCCTCCGGGCGCCTTGGATGGGGTTTGGGCGGTCAACTGCCATGAAGTCAAAGCCAATGCGATCCCTGCAAGTAGGCACACCCGATTCAAGATTGTCATAGCTCTCCCATTTGCTCGCCTGTTTATCAGTTTGCACCAGTCTTACCCCGATACCCTACCCCCCACCCGGTCTCCTGGAATGAGAGACTTAGCGACCGATTCCCGCCAGGTCTATGGGAAATAAGGATTTACAGGCAAAGTATTCATAATTAATGACTTAACTGATTTCTCTGCAATCTTCCGCCTTCGGGAATCGGGTGGCATCACTCAGTATGGTTCGTGTTGCGGTTATTAATGTCAAGAGTATTTTGCAATTCCTCCGCTGCGGCCCTCTTGTAACCCAGGGATGAGGAAACCGGGCTCACGATCTCCAATCTACGGCGCGAAGGCACGAGGCAGGCATACCCTGTTGCTTGATTGCACCTTCTGGAACGAGAATGTGGGCTGACATTTTCTCGCCTTAGTGAAGAAAGAGGGGACTTCGTGCGCTTGCTTCAATTCCATGTCATGGTTGCGGCCGCAGCTATTTTTTTTCTGACGCCTGGTCGAAGCCAGGCGCAAACCAATCTCAAATACCAGGAACCGCCCAGGGCGATCGTGCAACTGGTGGATACGCGGCCTACGCCGGTGGTGGAGGTTTCGCCGCGGGACAAAGCCGGCAAACAATGGATCCTGATTGAGCACGTTTCGGGATTACCTTCGATTGCCGACCTTGCGCAGCCGGAATTGCGGCTGGCGGGATTGCGCTTTAATCCGCGAACGAATGGACCGAGCCGCGGGCGGTATGCGACGTCGCTGGCGCTGAAGGAGTTGCCGGAGGGAGTGGAGAAAACAGTAGTGGGATTGCCGGCGAATGCGAAGATCCGATTCGCAGCGTGGTCTCCGGATGCCCACCATGTATTTTTCGTGAATGACAGCGAGGAGCCCCGGGATGCAGGGCTCAGTTTGTGGGTGGTCGATGTGGCAGCCGATGGGGGCAAAGCGCGGCGGCTGGCGGGGATCGCATTGAACGGAATCTTTGGATCTCCGTGTGAGTGGATGGCGGACAGCCGGAGACTGATTTGCAGGACGGTGCCCAAGGGTCGAGGCGCACCGCCCAAGCGCAGCGAAGTGCCGACGGGGCCGGTGATCCAGGAGAACCTCGGGCGGGTGACACCCGGGCCGACGTATGAAGATCTTTTGAAGAATCCGGAGGACGAAGCAATTTTTGATTTTTACGCTACTTCGCTGGTCTCGGTGGTGCGGCTGGACGGCACGAGCACGGCGGCAGGAAAGCCGGGAGTAATGGTGGGCGCGTCGCCATCGCCCGACGGGCACTATGTGCTGATCGACGAACGGCATCATCCTTATTCTTACTTGCTGCCGTTCGGGTTTTTTCCGGAGCGGGAGATGGTCGTTAACCTGGCATCGGGGGAGACGAAGCAGTTGGCAGACAAACCGCTGGAAGACACGATTCCGAATCTTCATGATGCGGTCGAGGCAGGACCGCGGGATTTTGGGTGGCGCAGCGATGCTCCGGCGACGGTGATCTGGGTGGAGGCGGGGGATGGAGGGGATCCGCGAAAAGACGTGGCGGTGCGCGACACTCTGACATTGCTCAATGCGCCATTTGACGGGTCGGGAAGCAAGCTGGCTGAGCTTCCGTTGCGATTTCACAGCGTGACGTGGGGCGATGGCGGGCTGGCACTGGTGGAAGAGCGGCGATGGAAGGATCGCAAGCGGATTCTTGAGGCGGTGGCACCAGATGGTTCGGGGGCTGCGGTGAAGTTGTTTGAGGGATCATTCGAGGACCGTTATCACGATCCGGGCGAGCCGTTTGTCACGATGAATGCTGCGGGCAAGAACGTTTTACAGAGAACGGAGGATGGGAGTGGCGTTTATCTGCACGGGCGAGGGTCGTCGCCGGAGGGAGACCGGCCGTTTGTCTCAGTGATGAACGTGAAGAATGGCGAAAGCAAGCGGGTGTGGGAATCGGAGGCAAAGTACTTCGAGTCGGCGGTGAGTGTTCTGGATGCGAAAGGCCCGACGGTTATGGTGCGCAAGGAATCGCAGGAAGTGAGTCCGAATTACTACATTAGGGATGCGGGGAAGGACGCGCTCACACAGGTTACTTTTTTTCCCAGTCCTTACGGCGATGCGGCCATCCCGAAAAAGCGGGTGCTGAAGTACAAGCGCGCGGATGGAGTGGAGTTGAGCGCGAATCTTTATTTGCCTCCGGGGTATAAAACCGAGGATGGCCCGCTGCCTACCCTGATGGAAGCGTATCCGACGGAGTACAAGACGAAGACGGCGGCGGGGCAGATGCGGGGATCTCCGAACGAGTTCCCTCTTTTATATTGGGGCTCGCCGGTACCGTTTGTGACGCAGGGATACGCGGTGCTGGAGAATGCGACGATCCCGATTGTGGGCGAAGGGAAAGAGGAACCGAACGACACCTACGTCGAACAACTGGTGGCGAGCGCACAGGCGGCGATCGACGAAGGAGTGCGGCTGGGAGTGGTGGACCGGAACCGGGTGGCGGTGATGGGACACTCCTATGGAGCCTTTATGACCGCGAACCTGCTGGCGCATAGCGATCTGTTCAAAGCCGGGATCGCGCGCAGCGGAGCCTACAATCGGACGCTCACTCCGTTTGGATTTCAGAACGAGGAGCGGACTTACTGGCAGGCGCCGGAAATCTATTACAAGATGTCTCCGTTTTCGTATGCGGACAAGATCAAGGCTCCGATCCTGCTGATCCACGGTGAGGCGGACAATAATAATGGGACGTTCCCGATCCAGAGCGAGCGGCTGTTCAGCGCGATCAAAGGACAGGGAGGGACGGTGCGCTTCGTGCTGCTGCCGCTGGAGTCGCATGGCTATGCGGGGCGGGAATCAGTGCTGCACATGTTCTGGGAGATGAATAACTGGCTGAATACTTATGTGAAGAGTGCGACGCCGACGAAAGCACCCCGCTAGGGGGAGCGCGATGGCGAAACGGCGAGCAGGCAAGGACTCTGTGGCTATCGACGCCGGAATGTTCGCGGTGAAGAAACGGAAGGCCGCGCCACACGAGTTTGTGCTGGAGGCGCTGGCTTCCCTGTCGCCGCGAACGCGGCCTATGTTTGGCTGCCTTGCGGCGTATGTGGAGGAGAAGATTGTCGTCATTCTGCGCGACAAACGCGATGCGACGTCCGCGGATGACGGGGTGTGGCTGGCCACTACGGCGGAACATCATGCAAGTCTGCGACGCGATTTTCCTGAGATGCGATCAATTGGAGTGCTGGGGGAAAAAGTGACCGGTTGGCAGGTGCTGCCGGTGGATGCTCCGGATTTCGAGGAGAGCGCGCTGCGCGCTTGCGAACTGATTCTTGCGGGAGATGCGCGGATTGGAAAGGTTCCGGGCACGCGGCGGGGTTCGGGGCTAAGGCGGGCCAGAAGGCTCAAGCGCGGACAGCGCGAAAGCAGAACGGGCTCCCAACAAAGAGACGCCGGGGCTGAACAGTTTGCTGGAAGAAATGAGCGTACAACGAAACCAGAGTTAAATTTCAACTCCGCTATGCCGCGCCGGCGGCCATTTCGCGGTGAAGCCAGGCTTTAGCTAACGAGAGTTCACGATGGACGGTCGCGGGGGAAATCTTCAGTGCCTCGGCCGTCTCGTCGTAGGTAAGTCCTCCGAAGAAAATCAGCTCGATTAGATCGCTTTTGCGCTGGTCGTTTTCGGCCAGGCGCTTGAGGGCGTCGTCGAGCGCGATGATGCCGCGGTCGGCCTGCGGACCGACGACGAGGGCTTCATCGAGGGGAATCTTTTCGAATTCTCCGCCGCGCTTCTGGCGGTTTTTCGTCCTGGCGTGGTCTACGAGGATTCGGCGCAGGACGCGCGCTGATACGGCGTAGAAGTGCACGCGGTCCTGGAACGTCACCTCGGAATCTACAAGGCGAAGGTAGGCCTCGTGCACGAGGGCGGTGGCGCGGAGGGTGTGATCGGGCCGCTCGGAGCGCAAACAATTGGCGGCCAGTTTGCGAAGCTGGTCGTAGACGACGGGCATCAACTCGTCCAACGCTTCTTTGTTGCCGCTGCCCCACTGCTGAAGCAGCTGGGTCACGAGCTTTGTATCCGGGGTCATGTTTTCCCTGCTGGTCTCGTCTGAGAGGCTTTTTCCCCGGCTGCCCTACGATCCCAAAAAATATTTTTAGCGGCATGAGGGGATTCGACACCCATCGTCGCTTTACAGGTTGAGCGCAGATATTGGCTACGGGGAAACGGCCACCTGGACGGCCATTATACCTCCCCGTAACCGGCCTCGGGCGCCGGGTTGGACAAGGTGATTCGGCCCCAGAGTCTGACCAACAAGGCAAAAATTCGATCCTATTGGCACCAAGAAAGGAAATTACCGTGAAACTGAAAAATTACGCCCTCTTCCTGAGCCTGGCCGTGCTGCTTGGCATGTCCTCAGCTTCCGCCCAAACCGTTTACAGCTTTCAGACGCTCGACTACACCGGCGACACGTTCACGCAGTTGCTGGGGATCAACAACTCTGGCGACATCGCCGGCTACCACGGATTCGCCGTGAACCAGGGCTTCACCTACAGCACGAAGGCCAAGAAGTTCACGAATGAAAATTTCCCGGGCTCGGCCATGACGCAGGTGATCGGCATCAACAACGAGCCGTTCAAAACTTCGGGCTTCTACGTCACCAAGGGCAACAAGACCGAAGGCTTCACCGATTATCTGGGAACATTTATGACCGTGAATTTTCCGAAGACGCCCTTTAACCAACTGTTGAGCCAGAACGATTACGGGCAGGCCGCCGGCTACTACAGCACGAAGGCGGATGGCTCGGGACCGGACCACGCTTACGTGTATGACGAATTCGGCGGAGTTTTCGAGCTCTTCACGATTCCGAACTCGACGAGCGCGCAGGCAACCGGCATCAACAATTCGGGCGACGTTTGCGGATTCACCATCGACAGCGCGGGCACCCACGGCTGGCTGAAGATTCTGGGACATTTCACGATTCTCGATGACCCGGATGGAGTGGGGGCGACGCAGGCTCTCGGCCTGAACAACAAGGGGCAGGTCGTGGGAACGTACACGGACAGCTCCAACAACTTCCACGGATTCGTCTACACAATCAGCTCGAACACCTGGCAGACAATCGACGATCCGAACGGAGGAGTGGGAACGACCGTGGTCAACGGCATCAACGACAATGGCGTGCTGGTCGGGTTCTCCGGGGCAGCGCCGATCAACAACGGGTTTATCGCCACACCGTAATGAGCGGTCAAGCCGTGGATCCTGAGAACTTGCAGGGCCCGCGGGTGGCGGTTAACGAAAAGGCAGCCAACGGCCGGGAGGAAACATCTCCCGGCCTTGCTGCTTTTGGGGGCGGGCATCGCGATCGGCTTAGGCGCACGCCGAATCGTTCCAATCGGTAGTGGCGGCGGAGGGGATGAAGCTCATGGCACGCTCGGCGAGCGCGGTGATGGTCAGGCTGGGATTGACGCCGAGATTGGCGGCCACTACTGACCCGTCACAGATGTACATATTCTTGTAGCCAAAAACACGGTGGCGGGAGTCGACTACTCCGTTCATCGGAGAGTCGGCAATTACACAACCTCCAATACAGTGCGCGGTGCCGGGCACGTTGAACAGAATTTCGGGAAGCATGCTCATGGGGAAGCCGCCCGTCAGTTGAGCAAACTTCTGGGCAAACTCGTTGGCCTTGGGAATGTAGGTGGGAACCTTGCTGCCCCGGCTTACGAGAAATTTCCGGAAAGGCCAGAACCATGGGCGCTGCCAGCGCATTTCAATCTGGCTATCGAGCGTCTGCATGCAAAGCAGGATGACAAATTCGCGAGCCCAACCCCAGGGTTGCAGCACGCGCAGAGTGTGAAGGGGATGGCGCAGGAAAGAGATGAGGACGTTCTTCAGCCAGAGTCCGATGCGGCGCGGCCCTGGACGGCCGTTGGTCAGGATGGTAGTGAACACTCCCATGGCATCGGAGCCACTGGGATAGCGGACGGCCTCGATGTGGGTGTGCTCGTCGATATAGACGCCGGAACCGATGGCGATGCCCAGCGAGAGATCGTCATGGTAGTGCGGCATGCGGGCTCCGATGAGGGATTCGGAGTTGGTGCGCACGTGCTTGCCGAGTTGCGAGCTGAGGGCGCGCAAAGAGCCTTTCTCCTTCAGTTTGAAAAGAAGCTCCATCGTGCCAAGGGACGACGCGGCGAAGACTACCCCGCGGCAGGTGAAGCGGCGGGAATGGCGACTTAGATATGCAGTGGATTTTACGGTGCAGACTTCGTACCCGGCGGCGCCATCGCCATTTTCCGGCAATGGTCTTACGTCCACGACCTGGGTTTCAGGAAAGACCCGTGCGCCGTGTTTTTCCGCGAGGTACAAGTAGCCGAGATCGAGAGTATTTTTCGCGCCATGGCGGCAACCCATCATGCAGCCGCCACAGGCGAGGCAGGTCGTTCGGTCGGGGCCCTCGCCTCCGAAGTAAGGATCGGGAAGAGTCTGGTTGCCGGGTTCTCCGAGCGAGGCTTGAAAAATGCCTACGTTGGTGGGATAGAAAGTGTGGCCGGAACCGGCGGCTTCCGCCGTCTTCTTTAAAAGAAGGTCGGCGGGGCCGAGAATTTTGTTTTCGGTAATGCCCAGCATTCGCGACGCAGTTCCATAGTGCTGCGGCATCTCCGCTTTCCAATTCGCGAGACCGGTCCATGAACTCGCTTCCCACACTCGCTCGGGCGGGGCGAGGAGAGTGCATGCATAGGTTATTGATCCGCCACCAACCGCGCAGCCGTGAAAAATCGTCACGTGGCGGAAAAAACGCATATTGAAGAAACCCCGCAGTCCGAGCTTGGGACGCCAGAACCAGCGATGGAGCGACCAACTGGTACGCGGCAGAGTGCCGGAAGTCCAGCGGCGGCCCATTTCCATGACGCCTACGCGATAGCCTTTTTCGACCAAGCGATGGGCCGACACGCTGCCACCGAAACCGGAACCTATCACGATGAAGTCAAAGTCAAACCCGTTGTTGTTATTCTTGTCGCGCTTGGTCTGGCTGTCGTTCTGGCCATCACTTTTGTAGCCATTGGGGTGCGGCATGGTTTCACCCTATGTGTGCAACCTTTCGACATCGAGGAACTCAGGGGTGCGAGCGTTACCAGGGAGGTCGTTGCGGGGAACGTCCAGAAGAGTTGGCAGATCAGGACGCGGATCGGCTACCACCGTCCGGACGGTGTTCGTCGTAGTCTGCCACCATCCGTGGAAGGTTTTGCCATCGCCACACTGAACTCTCAGGGAACTCCAACCATTGAGAGCGGCCGAGTCGCTTAGTGAGAAGTCAGGGCGGCGCGACTCGTTCTCAAACACTTCATTCCCAGAGAAATTATCGGCGAGACTTACGGTCACGGACCGGGTGTCGAGACGAAGGCCCTCGCGCAGGGCTTTGAGCGCGCTTTCTTTCGCGCTCCACAGCAGCGCCACGATCAGGAAACGATCTGAGGGAGAAGCATTGGCGATCAACGCCTGTTCGGGCGGGGCAAAATAGTCGGCGATAAAGGCTTCGCTGCGCGGCTCGATTATTTCCAGATCACACCCGACATTGGCGGGAGAGGATGCGATCGCGCAGAGGGAGATGCCATCGCGGTGACTGATGGAAATGGCAACGGGCGCCGGGGCTCCGTCAACAAATGCTTCGGGCGCTCCCGAGGGCGCAGGCCATATTTCTATATTGGCAAGGGCCTGGGGATGGAACGGGAGATTCAGAAAAGAAGCGACGGCACACTTGGAGGTCCAGCGCCCCAACCGCCAGTCCGCGCTGCGCCGGGCGAAGCGCAGGCTGTTGAAGTGGACCATTTCCTCAAGCGACAGCCAATCGTTCAGCGGCGGCACATCCGCTGCGATCTGTTCGATCCAGTCGACACGCATGTTAATTCACCTCGAAGCTAAGCCGCGACAACTTCCTGTGGTCCGGAGGTCTCCGATGACAAGCCCTCTTCTTCCAGCCGTCTGATTTCTTCTTGGATACCGCGTTCGACGGCGTCGATCAAGTAGGGACGCAAGTTCTCGGGGGCAATTATGTGATCCACCGCGCCCACCTCCAGCGCACGCTGGACACTGTGCACGCGGTCAAATTCAGAGGCCATTTCGCCGAGTTTCTCGGAGTGGATTACTTTGAACATTTCGTCCCACTGCGAGCGCAGGCGCACTTTCTCGGCGCCTTCGGCCTGGTCGAGGGCCTGCTTCAGCGGTTGTAGACGCGGATCTTTTTTGGCCCGCGCTTCGACCTCGCCGGCGAAAACCACGGCGGCTGCGGGCGCGCCACCGATCACGGAGGCGTATGTACCTTCCAAGGCCGCGATCTCCAACTGTTCGTTGAGCGCCTTCGAGAAAACTACGTAGGCACCGCCGTGGAAGCGGGAGATCACGCAGAAGACGATGGGGCCCTTGAAGTTGACGACCGCTCTGCCGATTTCCGCGCCATATTCAAGTTGCAAGCGCCGCATCGATTCGGGGGAACCATCAAAGCCCGAAAGATTGGCGAGCAGCACGACCGGCCGGTTGTTGCTGGCGGCGTTAATCGCGCGGGCAACTTTCTTCGAAGATTGCGGGAACAGGGTGCCGGAGGTCCAATGTTCAGGGCCGTCGGCTGGAGCGAAGCCGAGGCGCGGCAGTTGACGCGATTCGATACCAAGGAGGCACACGGGATATCCGCCGATGTGAGCGTCCCACACCACCGCGGTCTCGGCCGCGCGCATGCCGGCCCAGCGTTCGAGGGGAGGATGGTCCCGGTCGATAGCGGCCATCATCACCTTGCGGATGTCGAACGATCGCTTGCGGCCGGGGTTGGTTTCATCGGAGAGGATTTCGCCTACGGTCGCGAAACCTTCCTGACCGTGGGGGAACATTCTCACGTCCCGGTCGATCGGGTCGGCGGTTGCGGCCAGTCGGGGGAATCGCTCTCCGGGCGCGATGTAGGTGTGCTCGTAGTGGCGGAACAGGATGTGACAGGCCTCGTCGATGTCGCGAGCCCAATACTGCGCCTGACCGTTGATACCCATGATGCGGTCGTAGCCGCCAATTCCCTGATTGTCCTCGGCCGAGATGCCGCCCGAATAATCGAGGGCGCGCTTGCCGGTCAGCACCATGGCAGCTTTCGGGGTCATGACAAGGATGCCGCGCGTGTGCATAAGCATGGTGGCCTCGGCATTCCAGTAGGGCTGCGCTCCCACGTTGATCCCGTTCACGAGAAGGTTGACCTCGCCGCCCGCTTGCGTGAACTCGATCAAGCGGCGCAGCACGCGCGCGATCCAATCCATGTTCTCGACGCCGCTCTCCATCGAAATGCGGGCGCCTGCCGAGATGGGGAACCACTCCAGAGGCACGCTCAGTTCCTGAGCGAGATCGAGGGCCGCGATGATGCGCCGGCATTCGGGTTCAGCAAGAGCGCCGAGATCCTTGCTGGGATCTCCGAGCAACAGCACTCGCTTCATGCCCTCGGGATAGCGGTCGGTGAAGTTGCGAATGACGCCCGTGACGATGTTGGCCTTGTTCTCGCCATGGGGCCGCGCGACAGGAACAAGAATCCCGTGGGCATCGAGATCATGCTCGACAAAATCTCCGGGAGGAAACTCGGCGCGCGTGTGCTTGGACTCGGGGGTGAGCATTTTGACGATTTCGTACGGGTAGATCAGGCCGCGCTGCCGCATGCGGACGACTTTTTGCTCATATTCCGCCAGCGGTTTAATGGGTTGCAATTTGTCCGCGGGCCGGAATTTGACCAGCATGCCGCTGGATCCCGGGCTTGAGATGCGGACCAGCATGTCGCGCAATTCTCCGGTAGAGGGACTTGGAATGCGAGCGCGGATCACGACCACCTCCAGCCCCAGACCTTCGACGGAAGGCGCGAGTCTGCGGATGAGGTCGCGAGACTCCGCGCGGCTCAGGATGAGCGGCTGCCAAACATAGAGAAATATCCGGTTCCAGCAGAGACGTTGATTGGGAAGCCGATGCGACTGGAACAGGCGGATGCCAGCGATGGCCTCGCCTAACATGCGTTCGAGGTGCGGCAAACTTACGACGCGACCCGACTCATCGCGCACGGGTGTGACATCGCGCACCTCGACAAAGGCGAACAGGCGCTCATCTTTTGGATTGTCGCGAGCGACACCGTGGAGAAGATACAGATCTTCGACGGACGGCAAGCGCTCGATATTGAAATTGGAAAGCCTCCAGAGATGCAGGCGCTTGGCCATCATCGGATGCAAGCCGCGGTAGAGCTTCTCCTCGACATAGGTATTGGTATCGAACGGACGGTAGGTGAAATGCTGCATGCCACCGGCGCCTTGAGTCGGGCCCGAGTTCGCGACCTCCACGACAATGCGCCGGATGGAGCGATGGAATGCGGCTTGATTGAGAATGCTGCGCACTTCCTGCTGCGTGGCTTCCGCATCGGCGAGTGGTTCGGGGCGCCAGGTGTAGAAATCGACGACAATGTCGTGATCTTGCGGAACCTCCGCGAGCAGCCGCGCGATTGCCCGAGTCGCTTCGGGGAGGCCGGAGTGCGCGGTGTGCGTGGTGAAGACATGGATGCGCTTCCCCACATGATCGTATTCGGCCGAGACGTAACAATGCCCGTCGCGTTCGAAAGAATGAAGATTTCGGAGATCGCGGATCCGGTAATAACGCCAGGTGATTGCTTCGAGCATCAACCTGCGCACTGCGAGGCTTGAAACCGCAAAGCGGCTGGAAAGCAGCCGAACAAGCGGTTGCGGACATTCGAAAAGAGCGCGTACCCTCTGCTCGCGGTCAGACGCATTGGGATGAGCAGCGAGGTACGTGAGCTGCTCCTCGATCTTTTCATACACCTGCTTGCGCGCTTGCTCAAAGAGCGGCTGATCGAAATAGCGATAACGAACTTCCCGCGCCAGGTCGGTGACGGCGGGGAAACGTCCACTGGTCATGGAAATCATGCGGTCGAGCAGAATACGCAGCGATTCCGGAGCGTCCGCGGCACCGGCCTGGGCAGAGCGCAACCGCCGTTCGAGCAGGGTGAGCACAGGCGCAACCTGCTGTTCCACACGCTGGTGAGATTTATAGATCCAGAGCAAACTTTCTTCCAGTTCGGGACAGCGATCGAGTCGATGGACGCCGTAATGCAGCAGCGCACGGCGGAGCGTGCTCACGAATGCCGGCGGCAAATTTTCACCACCCGTGTTGAGCATCCGCAGATAGGAGAACAGGTAGGCCTCGGCGCAAGGCTCTTCTCCGTCGACGTAATGATTCACTTCGGGGTCGCGTTGGAACAGAGAGCAGATGTCCACGAAGATACTGAGGATTTCATCTTCGGCTTCTGGCATCGCAACGCTACCGGCAGTATGGGTCTTGTCCCAGTCCGCGAGCATACGGGCGCAGGCCTTGGGATCGACATCAAAACCGAGCATGAGCTGGCGAAGTTCCTTCAGGCAGTGCTGCCAGTCGCGAGGGGCCGGCTCCGGCTTTGCATCGGGCGCACGTGACGCACCAAGAACCACAGGCTCGACTTTCTCAGTCGCATGGCCGGCAGTGACGGTATCGATACGGATCAGGGGCGCGCCGGTATCGACCTGCACGTTGGGAATGATCATCACTTGCCGCACTCTTCCGGCGAAGGGAGCGAATACCGGCATCTCCATTTTCATGGCTTCGAGCACGGCGAGGCGATCGCCAGCCGAAACAATGTCGCCGGGCTTCACGGCGATCGAGACCACTACGGAGGGCGAGGGCGCGTGCACGATGCCGCCGTCGTCCCGGTCGATGCTGTGCGCGACACCATCCACTTCGATTTTGAAATTGCGGCCGTCGGTTTTCGAAACGATATGGAAGCACCGCCCGAAAACAGTAAGCCAATATTCAGACTGTCCTACGCGGTCAAGTCCGGCATCGATGCGCGATCCCTGCAGGCCGACGCGATAGTGGCGTGGGCCGAGCCGCCAGGTTGTGGGCGTGTAGCGGTGGCCGCGATAGCGAAGCTCCGCAGTTTTGCCCGCTGCACTGTTCACCTGCGGCCGTCCGCGGACGGCAGAAGCGTAAAACCGTGTCTGCTCGACGGCCAGCTGCGCGTTATAGGCCTCGATCGCAGAATGAACCAGGGCGACATCGGCAAAGGGCAGCGCAGATTGATCGCTGCCGGCGAAGGCCACGCATTGAGATTCGTGGTTCATAATGTCTCCGAATCGGAAAATGGTCATTTCGGCAAACTGCGCCGAATCAGGCGGCGACGGGTTCCTGCGAAAAGACAGCCCGAAGCGCCTTCAAATGCTCGGCATTGACGACAATGGGACTCGCGATCGTGCGATAGCAGGTGAGTTCAACGTAGCGGTTACCTTCTATGTCGGCGACGTAAGCATCGAAGGCGCCGCGAGCCGGGTCGGGAGTGACTACTGCGTACAGGCTGGTGTCAGCCTGGTTTGGAGCTTGCAAGAAAGTCGTAACTCGATCGATGTGGTGCGGCAATCCCATGCGATCCTGGGTACCCATCTCCCAGATGCCCGCGGTCTGGAAGCAGAGTTCGATGAGGCGCGGCGCCATCAGCAGCGGTAAGTCAGATGGGTGATGATTGCTGGGCAAGTGGTTCGACATCAATCCGATTACCCGGCTTCCATCCCACCATGCTCGTTCGAGAACCTGATATGCCGGGCCATGGAAATAGAGTCGATAGACATCGGCAGCTTCGATGGGGTGTTCGTTGATGGAGATCGACGCCGTTTTGGTGACAGGCTCGACCGGTTTATCGGTGATCGAGAGGCGCGCGGTGAAATGCACCGTCGCTTGCGGCTCTGCCTGACCGGGAAGCGACCTGTGTCCAAGCAAGCGGCAATCGGATGTGAGATCGGTCCCGAGGGGATGGATCGTGGACTCGACGATTACCGTGCGCGGCTCATTGCGATAGAACTTGAACGGCGCCAGGAAATTTACATCTTCGAGCGCATCGATGCGCCAGCCGGGAAGCAGGCGCAGGGCGGCTTCGGCGAACGCTTCGATACCCATCACGCCGGGCAGCACGGGCGTGCCATCAATCTGATGATCGTGCAAGAACGGCTGAATTCTTGGATC
This sequence comes from uncultured Acidobacteriaceae bacterium, assembly GCA_963838315.1. Classification (GTDB taxonomy): domain Bacteria; phylum Acidobacteriota; class Terriglobia; order Terriglobales; family Acidobacteriaceae; genus Acidiflorens. The sequence continues at coordinate 184,393 of CAWIQW010000008.1, read as the reverse complement.
CAGAGCCGTCTCAATGGTCAGAGGCCGGAAGAGGCCAGCGCTTACGACCTTACCGGCCATTACGGTTGGCGTCGTCGATGGCCCGGGTTGGGCGGGCGATCCTTCTTCGGAGGGTCGAACTGCGCCTTGATCGAGCCCACCGGTTTCATCCCACTCGTCCAGCAGAACACCTAGGCGCTGGCCAATGACGATCTCGCCGCGCGTGGATCCCGCCGTCAATTCGCGGCGGATCAAGGGCACGCCGGCTTCCGGCGGCAGCATGTCGATGCCGGCTTGCTCCATGACTTTCGGGATCGAACCGCGCATGGCCATGCCAATTCCGCCCCATGCAGTCCAATCAATGGCGATGCCGCGAGTTGCTGGACGAGTGGTGCGAAAACTGGACGTGATCTTGCACAACAAATCATTGGCAGAACTGTAGTCAGTTTGCCCGGGATTACCGAATCGTCCGGCAATGGAACTGAAAGCGACCGTCGCGCCGAGAGGCATGTCTCCGATGGCGTGCAGCAGATTAAAGAAGCCGTCGCTCTTGACGTCGAACACGAGGTCGAATTCGGCTGGCTCCTTTTCAGATAGAGACCGGCTGCGCTCGATGCCGGCTGCATGCAGCAGGACATCGATGCGTCCGTTGCGGTTGCGAACTTCATTGATGACTCGCGCGACGGCGTCGCTGTCGGCTAGATTGACGCTGAAATAATGCGGCGTGCCGCCCGCAGCGCGCACCGCCTGAATCGCGCTGAGCGCGGCCTGCGCGCGTTCGAGCGCGGCCAATTCCCTTTCGACCAACGCCGGGGTTGCACGCTCTCCGCGGGTCTGGAGGCGGGCGAATAGATCGCGTTTGAGGCTCTCTTTATCGGCCGGGACGTTGCTCGTGAAGCGCTTGAGGTCGGGATTCCCGGGATCAGGCTCAGGTACTAAATCGAGCAAGTAGAAGATTCCGCCGGAAGCGGCTGCCAGGTCGGAGGTAATTGCGGAAACAATACTTCCTGCAGCGCCCGTGACGACGAACACCGTATTCTGGTCGAGCACCAGGCCGGGTTGACCATCGGTTGCGGATTGCTCCTCCAGTCCGATTGTCCAGCGCAAGCCGGACTTGTAGCCGATTTCGATGGCTCCGGGATCACGCAGGGTTTCTTCGATAAGGAGGTCGGCAATTTGCGCAGGTTCGCAATTCGACTCGAAGTCGACAACCTTGACGTGGGCGTCCATCCGCTCGCGCTTGTAGGTCTTGGTGAATCCCGTAACTGCGCCGCCGAGGGGCGCGACGGCGCCGGCATCGTCGTAACCATGCTGTCCGCCGAGGCGCGTGGCCGACACAAGGAACGTGCCTGGTTTTGCGATGTCAATGTAGAGCGCGCGCATGGCAGTGTAGAGGGACTTGATTCGTACCCGCATGGCTTCATGCCAGGTGGCCAAGTCCAGGTCGCGGAGGTCTCCCTCAGGATCGAGCGCGGGGAGCCAGTAGATTCCGTGAACCGGGCCTGCGGCCAGCCAATTCTTGATGCGATCCGTGAGCGCGGCGGCATCCGGTGCGCCTTCGATTCGGAGAACCTCGACACCCTTCTTCTTGAGCCGTTGCGTTAGAGCCTTGGCCACTCCGTTTTTATCGGGCATGAGAATGACGCGGCTGCCACGCTCAAGGCTTACGCCCGTCGGCTTGCAAAGGTTCATAGGTGGTCGCAAGACGGGCAGCGGCACGCGGCGTGGAACGCCGTTCGCAGAGTCGAAGCTGGCTGGAATAGGATGGGGTGTCTGGGCGGGTATGGGGTCGGCCGCTCCATGGACGTTAAATGACCGCTCGGGCGAAGATGGCTTCTGTCTTTCCCCGGACTCTTCATTTTGTCGGCTCACAACTCGAGCCGATCTTTCCTGCGCGAATTTGATCACGTGAGCGAGAGTTGGAAACTCGCGCAGCTTCAGATTCTCATCGCGGGGAATGTTGTAAGCGGCGCGGATGGCGGCGAACATCTCGGCCTGCTTCACGGTATCGATGCCGAGATCGGCTTCGAGGTCGAGGTCGAGATCGAGCATGTCTTTGGGGTAGCCAGTTTTCTCGGCAACGATCTCCAGAACTTTTTCTTTGATGGAATCGTTACCCTGTACGTGCGCTGGCACTTCGGCGGGAGGCGCGCTTGATGCGACAGCGGTCGCCTCGACGTCTTTATCTGTTGCCGGAACCGGGGCGGTCGCAGGCACATCCGCCAAGTCTGGCCGCTTTTCGAACACGAACCGAATCACATGCGCGAGGGTTGGGTAGTCGCGCAGTTTGCGATTCTCGTCGCGAGGGATGGAGTAGATCTCGCGGATTGCAGCAAACAATTCAGCCTGCTTCACGGTATCGACGCCGAGGTCCGCTTCAAGATCGAGATCCAGATCGAGCATGTCTTTGGGGTAGCCGGTTTTTTCGACTACCAGCGCGAGAATGCGCTCCTTCACGGCTTCGCTGGCGCTGGCCATCGGCGCGTCTGCGGCAGGCATCGAGGGGATTGATGTGACAGCTCCAGATTCGGGGTGTTCTTTTGGTGATGGCGTTTTTGCCGGCGTCCCTGGAGCGACGTTCACCAGATCGGGCCGCTTTTCATATACGAACCGAATCACATGCGCCAGCGTTGGGTAGTCGCGGAGTTTGCGATTCTCGTCGCGCGGGATGTTATAGATCTCGCGGATGGCTGCGAATAACTCTGCCTGCTTTACGGTGTCGACTCCGAGGTCCGCTTCCAGATCGAGGTCGAGGTCCAGCATGTCCTGCGGGTAACCGGTCTTCTCGACGACCAGAGCAAGGAGGCGAGCTTTCACTGGATCTTCGGGGGAGCCGGAAGAGGCGGGCGGGGCGACTGGAGCGGCTTTTGCCGGCAGCTCGGGCTCGCGCGATACTGGAGCTGCTGCTGGCTTCGCATTAACCGTCGCCGGCGCCGATATTGCTGGTGGCGGAACGTTTGCCAATGGCATCGGCTTGAAAGCTATCTGCTGGGCCTCCGCCAGGCGCGCTGCCGACTTTCGGTCGGGCACCCTTAAGGTGCGGTGAACGACTTCCAAGGTGTCGACCGGGTGACCCGCGATCTGGCTCAGCCAAGATTTCCAGGTAGTTGGGTCACTGATGCGATAGGCATAACCCAAGGCGTCCTGACGAGGGCGAACTCCATCTTTGGTCGCGACCCAGTGCAGCAAAAGCATGCTGATCTGCGAACCGAAACCAGCGCCCAGGTGCAAGGCGTACTCGACCGGATAGGCGCCACCTTTTGAAAGGTTCAACGGTCCTAGCTCGGGATCGACTTCCTTGAAGTTGGCGACGGGCGGCACGCAGCCGGTTTCGAGCGCCTTCACGGCGACCACATCTTCGATGCCGGTCGCCATGGCATGGCCGGTGAATCCTTTTGTGTTGGCGATGACGACCTGATCGGCAGCATTTCCGAAGACATGGCGCAACGCATGGATCTCGGCGGAAGCGCTGCCTCCGCGAGCGGGAGTGTAAGTTTCGTGAGAGACAAAAACCGTCCTGGGTGCGATCTGATGGCGGTCGATGCCGGTGCGCGACTCCGCCTGGGCCAGCAAATCTTCCATGACCTGGCCGATGTGCTGGACGTCGAGGCGCGTGCCGTGGAAGGCACTATTGGCGGTGACCGTGCTCAACACCTCACAGATCGGATTGATGCCGCGTTCACGAGCCGCTTCACCACTCTCGACCACAAGAGCGGCCGCTCCCATGCCGACGATCAAGCCGTGGCGGCGACGATCGAAGGGAATGGCGGCATCGGCGACCACATCGTCGGTCGCGGCCGCTCCCGTCGCGAGGAAGCCCGCCCCAAACCACTCCAGCATGTGGTCGGAGGTGACATCGTCAGCGGAGATTGCAACTACCCGGCGGCACCGGCCTGCGCCGATCCAGTCCTGCGCCAGGCCGACCGCTTGCGCGGTAGAAGCGCAGGCGGAATTGATTTGCGTGTTGGGTCCGCGCGCGCCAATGAACTCAGCGAACTGGGAGTGTCCCATCGCCAGAACTCTGAGCAGAAAACGCCGGTTAAAAATGTATGGCTCGTTTTCAAGAGTGGCCTGCAAGTCGCCAATACGACGGTCCACTTCACGAGCCAGGTTGGCGTGACCGTCTGTCTCCATGCGGGCGCGCAGATCCTGGAGAGTGGCCAACTGCTCGCGGCGCGAGTGGTCGGTATAGTAACGGGCCATCTCATCGGCGTAGGAGTCGTACCCGGGAAAGGCGGAGGCAAAGATCACGCCCGTCTCGTCGCGCAGTGCGTCGGGCAAGGCCCAGTGATCCGGCAACTGCGTGCCTTTGCTGGTGGTCTTGTAGCGCATCACCAGGGGAATTCCGGCGTCGCGCAGGGCGTCGAGTCCGGCCGCGATCGCCAACTGGGTCACACGGTCAAGAGCGCCGACGCGCTCGGCGGAGACGCCAAATTCTTTTTCAAGGTCGAATGCATTGCCACGAGCTGCGAGTTTGATGACTTCCGCTTCGCTGTGAATGGACTCGAAGGTGGCTCCGCCGTTGTCGCTCTTGACCAAACGGGTGATGTGCTTGTCGAGGATCGCACGGCGCAAGCGGGTGGGGATGGCGTCAATGAATTGCTCGCCGCGCAGAATGCGTCCGATGTTGGCATCGTCGAAGATGTGGTCGGTCCCGGGCAGTCCCAGAGAAGCGCCTGTGATCACGACAGGCGTGATTTTCGAAGCAAATTTATTCTCGTTCTGGCCGCGATAGATTTCGTATCCGCGCTCGAGCATCTCGGCAAATAAATGTCCGAGTTCGCTGTAGCGATCACCATTACGATTGGGCATTGTGGCCGCGATGGAGGCGGAGCCCCCGGTCGCGGCGGTGAGTCCTGTTGCCGAGGCGGCGACGGGAATTGGTTTCGGAGTTTCTGACGAGGGGAACGGAGTGGTTTCCAATCTTGGTGAAACTTCGGACTTGGATTCACGCGTTGTTTCGGGCACACCGCGTCCCAAGCCTGCGGCATAAAGACCGCACAGGGCCTGGTTGAACGCGACGATGTCACCGACTTTGGGATGATTGGTGAAGAGGGCAACCACGTCGCCGCGATCTGCGAGCACATCGTCGGCGAACCCCTGCAAGGCTTTTTTGGGACCCACTTCCACGAAGATGCGAGCGCCGGCGTCGTAGAGTGTGTGCAGGCCTTTTACGAACTGCACGGGAGATGCAACCTGCTTCTTGAGGATTTCCAGCATTTTGGGTACGGCGTCGGCGCCCGTCGGATAAAACTCGCCGTCGGTATTGGCGACGATCGGCAGGCGAGGTGATTCGAGATGCAGTCGCTCCAGAACTTTTCCTAACGGCTCGCTTGCGCCGGCCACGATTGAAGTATGGAAAGCATGGCTGACGGTCAGGGGAGCGGCGTCGTAGCCCACCTTCTTCAGGGCTTCCGTGGCTTGCTCGACGGCTTTTGTGGCGCCGCCGATGACCGCCTGATGGTTGCTGTTGACATTGGCGATGACCACGTTGCCTTCGATCGTCTTCAGAATGCGCTCGATCTCCGGCAAGGGAGCGAACACGGCGACCATGCGGCCGTTGTCATCCATTGCGACCTGGGTCATGCCGCGGCCGCGAGCGCTGACAGCTTCCAGAGAATCGGCAAACGGCAGGCCCCCGGCGGCGACCAGAGCTCCGTATTCGCCTAGACTGTGGCCCATCGTGAAGTTGGGTTCAATCCCGTACGCAGCAAGCAGCCGGGTGAGCGCTAGATCGGTCGCGAGGACAGCGGGCTGCGTGATGGCAGTCTGCCGCAAATCGTCTTCCGCCTTCGCGAGGGCGATGGGATCCTGCTGGTCAATAAAGATGAACTTGCTGAGCGGCTTGCCGAGCAAAGGCGTCATCACGCGATCGGCCTCGGCAAAAGTGTCGGCGACAATTGGCTCGGTCGCGCGCAGCTGTTCGAGCATGTTGACGTATTGTGAGCCTTGCCCGGTATACAGAAATGCCACTTTCGGGGCGGGACCGTGACCGCGGAAGATGCCCTGGGCTCGCAAGGCTTTCCAAGCCGCAGGCTGATGGGCGGAGAGCGCTTTCAGTGCGGCAGCAGATTTGTAGGCCAGTTCGGCCGGGTTGGCATAGTCGATCGCAAGACGCTCCACGGCACGCAAGTCGCTTTCAGCCGGGGCAGCGGGCGCGGGCACACGTCCGTCCTTCGCGTCTTTTTCTATCGCGCGCAACCGGTCGGCGAGGGCGGCTTCGGAAGCGGCGCCGATTACCAGCGCTCCGCGCATAGGGGCTTTACAAGAAGGAGGCGCAGTCACGCCGGAAGAAATTTGGGGAACACCCGCGGCATTCATCATTGGTTCTTTCCCGTTCGACAGTTCGTTGCTTACCGAAACCCAATGCTTGCCATTTCCATTGAGGCGGTGCGGGATGTACTCCTCGAGCACGGCATGAAAGTTGGTGCCGCCAAATCCAAAGGCGCTCAAACCCGCGCGGCGCACGCCATCCGCCGGAACGTCCCACGGCTTTAGTTCGGTATTCACATACAGAGGGGAATGGGCGAAATCGATATCCGGATTGGGGCGCTCGCAATGGACGCTGGGCGGAAGGACCTTATCGCGGAGTGCCAGCGTCAATTTCAGCAATCCGGCAGCGCCGGCCGCACCTTTGAGATGGCCGAGGTTTGATTTCACGGAACCGATTGCAATGGAGCGATGCGGGAGATGGAAACTGCTGAGCGCATCCGCCATGCTTTGCACTTCGACCACATCGCCCACGCGCGTCGAGGTGCCGTGGCCTTCGATGTAAGTGGCAGTCGATAGAGGGATCCCAGCATTGGCCCAGGCTCGCTCGATCGCGAATTTCTGGCCAATCGGATTGGGGGCGGTAATGCCCTTCCCTTTTCCATCGCTCGATCCGCCCATGCCGCGCAGCACGGCGTAGATTTTGTCGCGGTCGCGTTCGGCGTCCGCGAGGCGTTTGAGCAGGAAAATTGCGGCGCCTTCGCCCATCACGAAACCATCCGCTCCCTCGGCATAGGGACGCGTGCCGGTGGCGGAGAGCGCACCAATCTTGCAGAACTTTACGAAGGTCGAAGCTCCCATGTTGCGGTCGATGCCGCCGGTCACGGCCAGGTCATAGTCGTTCTGGATCAGACCTTCGACGGCCGCGCTGATGGCAGCCATCGCGGATGCGCAGGCAGCATCGCAAACATAGTTGGGGCCGTGAAAGTTGAAGATGTTCGCGATGCGTCCGGCGATGCAGTTGGCAAGCTCGCCGGGCATGCTGTCTTCAGTGATTTCGGGCAGGTGCTCGCCCATTCGCTCGTGCATTTCGTTGAGGATGGTCGCGCGCACCGCGGGCGGCAGAGCGGCAAAACTCGCACTCTCTTCCAACTCCCGCGCGTACTCCGGGAAGTACACGCGCATGACGGTGAGGTAGTGCTTCTCTCCGCCCATGGCATTGCCGAGGATGACGGCGGTGCGGTCGGTATCGAACGGGCGTTTGGGATAGCCATAGTCTTCCAAGGCCTCACGCGTGCACGCGATGGCCCACTTTTGTGAACCGTCCATCGCATCGGAGACGCGCGGAGGTATGGGCAAGCGCCACTTCATCGGGTCCCATGGAGCATCGCGCACCCAGCCCCCAATTTTGGAATACGTCTTGTCGGGCGCGTGCGGATCGGCATCGTAGTAGAGTGCAGGGTCCCAGCGCTCGGGCTGGACGTCGCTGATGCTGTAGCGGCCGTTCCTGATGTTTTCCCAGAACGCAGGCGCGTTCGGTGCGTCGGGCAGGATTGCGCCCACGCCAACGATAGCGATGGCGCGATATGAAGTATTTTCCATGATGAGGCTCCTCTAACCCAAGAGGTAAGGACCTGCGGCGCACGCGAGTGCAAGCCACTGATGGCCCATCCTTGTTTCGTGAATCCTTACTAATCAATTTCTGAACTCTAGGCAGCTTTTTCCGTCTGCTTGACGGCGCGGCCATACAGCACGTCCGCGACGTAATCCATGTCGGAAATAAGACCGCTCTGGGCCTGGTGAATCGCAGTCAGTCCCAGACTCTTTTCAAAGCCGGGCAGATCGGCTCCGGTAATACCTCCGGCTCCGACTATCCAGCGCAAACCTTCTTCGGCAACCTTAAGCGCGGCATCCCGACTGAATATGCGGCTGATTGCGGCCAGCGCTGTTGCATCAAAGCGGCGGTTTGCTTTCTCGTTCAGCTTGTTGTCAGCCATCAATGACGCCCGGCGAGCCAGGCTGCCGGCACATTCGGCATAAGCGATCAACTCGCCGAGGCGGAGCAAGATGTGCTGATACCGCGTCAGACGGGCACCACGGGCTTTCTCCATTACTTCCGCCAGTGCGTGGCAGGCCAACGCCGCGTTGTCGGCGCCTACAGCCGGATGAGTGGCATGCAGCGCTTCGAACTTCCTTGCCTGCTCGTGATAGTGCTGGCCGCGGGTTTTCAGGTGCAGCTGCCAGCGATCGCGGCTGATCGTCATCTCCATGATTTCGGAGGTGCCTTCATAGATCGTCGTGATGCGAACGTCGCGGCTGATCTTCTCCACCATGTATTCGTGGGTGTAACCATAGCCGCCGAGCGCCTGTATGCTGGCATCGGCCGCAGCATTGCCGGCTTCGGTCGCCATGTACTTTGCGATTGCGCCTTCGGTGTTCAAGCTGCCTTCAACCCCGGCGTCGATGCGCTCGGCAGTCTCTTCGATATAGGAGCGTGCAGCTTCCAGCCGGGCCACATGCGGCACGATGAGTTTGTGCGTGTAACCCTGTTTTTCAGATAACGGCGCCCCCGCCTGAATGCGCTTCACCGAGTAAGGAATTGCACGATCAAGCGCGGACCATCCTGCGCCCAGACCGAAAGCGGCCACCATCAGGCGCGTGTAGCCAAAAACCGCCTGAGCCTGATTTAATCCCTGGCCTTCGACTCCGCCAACCAACCGGTCGGCGTCGACGTAGACGTTGTCGAACGCCAATGCGGCGGTGTTGCTGAGACGAATGCCGTGCTTGTCTTCCGGCTTGTCGTGCGTGAAACCCTTCTGGCCCTGGTCGACGATGAACCAACTGGGCCCGCTGGGAGTGTTAGCGAGGACTGTGTAAGCTCCGGCGATGCCACCATTGCTGATCCATTGTTTGTTGCCGGTGATTTTGTAGCCCACAACGCGGCCGTCTTCGAGCACGGGTTCTGCAGTGGTCTTCAACGCTCCGAGATCGCTGCCGGCTTCCGGTTCCGTGGCACCGTATGCGAACAGCAGGCCTTCTTCCGCGATGCGCGTCAGCCAGATTTTCTTTTGCGCGGCGGTAGCGCCAACAGTAATCGGGTCGCTGCCCAGGAACGTAGCCAGCACAGCGGTCGCGACGCCGAGATCGATGCGCGCCATCTCCTCGCACACGCAATACACGTCAAACGTATTGCCGCCCATCCCGCCAAATTCTTCGGGGATGAAAAGAAGTTGAATGCCCAGCTTGTCGGGACTGCACATGTGGCACACGATTTCGAGCGGGCATTCGTCGCGGGCATCGAGATCGATCAACTCCTGGTCGGGCAAACGTTTCTTAGCAAACTCGCGCAGCGATTTCAGACTGAGCTTCAGGGTCTTGGCGGTGATCATCTTTATTCCTCAGTTCGTTTGTTCTTCACTCTGTCTTTCATCACTTCGCGGAAACGCTGTGCACTTCGCGGACCTTGCTTGTCAGTTCCGGCAGGAACTCCAGGATGTCGTCGACAATGCCGATATCCGCCACCTGGAAAATTGGTGCCTTGGGATTCTTGTTGATCGCGACAATGAACGGATTGCCCTTGATGCCGGCCAGATGCTGGAATGAGCCACTGATGCCGCATGCCAGATAGACTTTGGGTTTTACGGTTTTCCCAGAGGACCCGACCTGGCGCGATTTCTCCAGCCATTTGGCATCGACCACCGGCCGCGAGCAACTGACTGCCGCGCCCATGGCTTCAGCAAGCTCTTCCGCGATCGCGACCTTGTCTTTCTCCTGAATGCCGCGTCCGATGGAGACGAGCACATTGTGCTTGGTAATGTCTACATCGCCCGCCTCTGCGACTACGGTCTCGAGGTAGCGCCGTCCGGCAGTCAGAGCGCCGAGGTCGGCTGACTTGTCGATCACGGTCCCGTCGGTGGGGCGGATTTCGGTTGGCTTGAACGCTCCCGGCCGTAATGTAATGACGGAACCGGATGAAATGTTGCAGCGGACATGGGCACTGATCTGTCCGCCGAATTCCTGGCGAACCACCCTCAGGACGCTGCCTTCCAGCCCTTCGACCTGCACTACGTCCGAGACGAAAGACGTATTCAGTTTGACGGAAAGACCAGGAGCGAGATCGATGCCAAGGTGATTATGGGAAAGCAGAACGATGCTGCCGGGCGGCAAGACCTTGACCAGAGCTTTGCGAATCAGCTCTGCATTGGGATACGCCAGTGCTTCGTTGGAGATTTTCCATACGTCCTTATAGGACGAGCGCAGGAAGTCGCAAACCGACTCGAGTTCTGCGCCCGAGCCAGTGACAAGCGCGATGGGGGATGCGCTCCCGTCAATTTTTTGCGCGGCTGCCAGAGGTTCCGCGGCGCCTTCGTCGACTACGCCATCCTTGTGTGCAATGTAAGCGAAGATTTGGGACATTACTTCAATCCTCCTTTAGTTGCGACCAGCTCAACCAGTTTCTCGATATTCTCTTCACGGCTGCCCACGAGCATTTCGGCTCCCTTACCGAGCGAGGGAAGGAAATAGTCGACGCGTCTTACTTTCGCGGCGGCCTCTCCGACTGCGCTCGGGTCAAGGCCAAGTTCAGCGGCGCTATAAGTCGGAACGGGCAGCGAGGCCACGGCGCGTATGCCGCGCATCCCTACGTAGCGCGGTTCATTAATTCCGGTTTGAATGGAGAGCACACACGGCAGGTCGATCTCGCTGATTTCGCGATTGCCACCTTCAATTTCGCGAGCGACCTTCAGTGTTTTGCTGTCGACAACTTCGACGGAACTGACCAGCGAGGCGAAGGTATAGTCGAGCATCGCCGCCAGCATTCCGCCGACCTGCGCGCCTCCGTCCTCGGCCTGTACGCCTGTAAGAATGAGATCGTAGGTACCCTTTTGTACGAAGCTCTTCAGAATCGACGCAATGCCCCGGCCGTCCGATCCGGCAAATGCATCGTCGGTGAGAAGCACGCCGTGGTTCGCGCCCATGGCCATCTGGCGGCGCAGGATCTCTTCGTCATCCTCACCGCCGACGGTGACGACCGTGACGTTTCCACCGACTTTCGCCACGATCTGCAGGGCCTCTTCGACCGCGTAGTTATCTGCCTCGTTGATCGAATAAACCAACTCATCGCGCTCAATGTCGTTGCCGGCGCCGTTGAGTTGGATCTCGTTTTCCGAAGTGTCAGGCACTCTTCTTGCGCAAACCAGAATTTCCACGTCTTACCTCCCGAGAATGCACTCCTGCTGAATTTGCTCCGGAGCAGTTGGTTCCGGCACCTCTGCCGGACGTGCGATCTGCTGATCGACAAGTTCCGCTAGATCGATGGCCGACATCTTCCCTTCCAGACCGGCGACCTTGATCGCATCTTCAATATTGGCCATGCAGAACGGACAGCCCGTCACGATGACATTGGCTCCAGCATCGGCCGCCATTTGGACGCGCTTCACTCCCATGCGCTCGTCTTCTTTCGGTTCGTAAAACAGCATCAACCCGCCCCCGCCGCAGCAGAACGAGCGATCTCGCGAGCGGCTCATCTCGACCCGCTTGAGTCCGGGGATAGCATCGAGCACGTTCCGCGGGTCGTCGTACACCTGGTTGTGGCGGCCGAGGTAGCAGGGATCGTGATAGGTGTAGACGTTGTCGCGGTTCTCGACAGGCTTGAGACCGATTCTGCCGGACTTTACTTCGCGCGCGAGCGTCTGGCTGATGTGCTCGACGGGCGGCAGATCTTTGTAGTCGTGCCTCAGCGCGTTGAAGGCATGCGGGTCGGACGTGACGATTCGTTTTATGCCGGTTGCCTTGATCGCTTCGGCATTGTGGTCGCGCAGAGCCATGAAAAGCGTCTCTTCGCCGAAGCGGCGGACTTCATGGCCACTATCCTTTTCCGCGGCGCCGAGGATTCCAAAGTTTTCTCCGATGTGATGGAGGATTTTCGCGGTGGCGCGTCCGATTGACTGCATGCGGTCGTCGTAGGAGGTGATGCTGTCGACGAAATACAACGTGTCGGTGGCGTGCGTGCCGTTGGCGCCACTTTTTCCGGTGAAGACATTGACGCGGCAGGTTTGCTGGAACTCTTTCGCGCTTGCCCAATCGGCTCGTTTTTTCTCCATCTTGCCGTACGGATTGCCGCGGCTTTCGATCGCTTTCAGGGGCTTTTGCAGAGACTGAGGGACATTCCCGTCGTCGATCATGCCGCGGCGCAGATCGACGATCTTGTCGATGTGTTCGATCAGGAGCGGGCACTCTTCTTCGCAGGCTCCACAAGTTGTGCAGGACCAGATTTCGTCATCCGAATAAAGGTTGCCGATGAGCGCCTTGCCGTTACCCGACTTCCCAAACATCGGATAGTGCTGGAAGGCATAGTCGCGGGCCTTGAGACCGATGAATCTGGGCGACAAGGGCCGGCCAACGGCGTTGGCGGGGCACTTGTCGGAGCAGCGTCCGCAATCGGCGCAGGAGTAGAAGTCGAGCATGTGCTTCCACGTGAAATCCTCAAACGTCCTCACGCCGAACGATTTGACCTGGTCGAGATGCTCGTCGCTGACACCCCATCGCACCGGCTTAAGAACGCTCCGATCCAGTTTCGCGAAGTAGACATTGAACAGCGAGGTTTCCACGTGGAACTGAATGCCGAAGGGCCGGTAGCAGAGCAGGAAATAAAACGTTACCTCGTGAACGAGGTAGGCTGCAAAGTAAGAGGATGCGAGCGTGGGCAGGGCAGCAGATGCCAAAGCAATCTGGACGATCCAGGGCAACGACAACACGGCCAACGCGTCAACCGTCAGACCCTGGTGTGCTTGGCCGGCCACTCTTGCCGCCGCGAAAAAGCTGTCGGCCAGCATGAGAACCGCGATCAGCGCCAGCAGGAAAATCGCGTCAGCCGTGTGCGCCTTGCCATACCTTGCCGGGACGTTGTAGCGCGCAGGTTTAAAGGCGAGGCGGCGAACGATCGCGAACAGCATGCAAAGAAAAACGACGGTGGCCGCGTAGTCCGTGACGAGGTCGTAGATATGGCCTGTTCTGCCCGAGAGGCCGGGCATCACAAAATTTCCGGAAACGCCGACGATCAGCACGGAGAAGGCCCGCATCGCGAGGAGAATGAATCCTGTAAAAATAAGGATGTGAAGGGTTCCGGCGACGCGATAGCGCGGATGCTTCCACTGTCCAAACCAATACTTCAGGACGTTTCCAAGGCGGGCGAGGGGGCGATCAAAACGCAAATCCCGCTGGGCACGCAGCAAAGGCCGCAGGCGGCGCGCCACGATGTACACAAAACACGTAATGCCCAGAAGATGAATAATAAGGAAGAGGGTTCGCCCGGACTCTAACCAGGACGCCGGATTCGAAATTGACTGAATGCCTTCCATGGTCTGCCTCTAGCCTCGAACCCTAAGCGACCGGTTGCGCCGGGACGCTGCGCTCTTCAAACACCTTCTCTTCAATGTGATTTCCAACGACCTTCTTTTCGAAGATCAGACCTGCGCCGTCTGCGGATCCCGGGCCGGGATTTGCGCCGACTAGAGAAATCGGAATCCGCAGCGTAGTGGCCGTCTCTCCAGTGGGCTTGGGGACACTCCGCTTCGCACGTACTCGCTTTCGTGCCGTCCCGGTTTGCGGAGGCTTAACACCCGCAGCGGTTCGCAGTTCCACAAAATTGGATTGAACAAGCTTCTCGAAGCGCGTCATATCCGGGGTGATATTGGCATCGCCGCTGAACCCGAAAGAGACCATGCCGTTGTAGCTCAGGATCGCGCAATTGAGCGCCAGTTCACCGCCGATCGGCACATAGGGATACCAATGCACCATCTTGTGTCCGAGCACGTAGAGCGGAAACTGCGGCCCGGGGACATTCGTGCAAACCATATTGAAAGGAGTGAACGGTACCTGGCTGATCATCGGACCGGCGAAGGCCTGCACCGGACTTGGAAGGATGCCGAGCAGACCGCCCGCCAGTCCAACCAGTTCGGCGGCGTGGGTGCGCTTGAGAAATTCCGTTCTTCGGTGGACCTCCGCTAACAGTTTTTTCGGGGGGCGAATGTCGAGCGGGATGGTGACCGCAACCAGAGAAATACGGTTTCCCAAGTCGTTGGAGTTTCCGTTCCCTCGCAGATTGACGGGAACCATGATGCGGAGCAACCGCCCTTGGACGGAGTCGCCGTGAACCTCACAGTAGCGCCGGATCGTTGCGGTTACCAACGCCAGCAGAACGTCGTTGATACTGGTTCCACAGGCATGGCGGATTGCCTTCACTTCCGCCAGCGGAATCTCGGTGCAGGCGAATTTCTGCGGTCCACGATAGAGAACATTGAAGCGCAGGCGCTCGGTGGGCGCGGTGATCTCCGGCATCAGGCTGGAGAGTTCCTCGCTCGGCGGATTTCCAGCGTTCCCCAGCGTTCGTTCCGTGATATTCAACACATCGGCCCACCCGGAGAGGACCCGTTCCATGAAGTTGGAATAGGAACTGGTCAGGCCCCCCACGAGCGAAGGCGCGGCCTCGCGCGGCTTCGGGACACGAAGGCGACTCCTGCGCTTCGGCAGCGTGGGCATGTCGGGAGTTACATCCATGAGAGCGTTCACCACATTTACGCCGGCGATCCCATCGGCCAGGCAATGGTGCATGCGGGCAATGATGGCGGTGCGATTGCCCGTCAACCCGGTGACCAGAGTTAAATCCCACAGCGGGCGCTGACGATCCATTACCTGACCGAATATCTTCCCGGCCAAGGCCTTCAAGTCGGCATCCGAGCCATCTTTGAGAGTTACTTCGCGCACATGATTCTTCAGGTCGAATTCCGGGTCGTAATCCCAGATAGGCAGACCGATGTTCAAAGGCGGCGCGACCACCCGCATCAGAAATCGGGGGATGAGCGGCAATCTCGATTCGACGAACTGGAGGTAGGTTTTGAACGCGATCGCGCCTTCCAGCACGCAGATACAGGCAACGTTGAGCGGCATGCCGTCACGCTCCAGATTCAGGAAAACGCTGTCGCCCCATGAAAGTCGATCGCCTTGCTGATGGTTCATAACAGCTCTCCTCTTCCCGTGCTGCGGCCTTGCTTGCCGTTTACGGAGCCCGATTGCGCCGCCACTCTCAGGTCAAAAATGAGAATCGCGGCGCGAGTTTCACCAGCTTGAGCACCTTGTAGATCTCAACATTCACGCCGCACAGTCCGATTGTGGCGGACTTCGCATCCGCGAGGGTCACGAGCGCTTCCAGCGACTGCAGGGCCCTCGCGTCAATTCGCAACACGGATGAGAAATCCAGAACAGGCGCGATGTTGCCAGCGGCGAGTTGTGCGCGCAGCTCGAGTAGAGATTCGTCAACTCGCGCGGGATCGACTCTTAGCGGCACGGCAGTTATTGGCATGGGCTCAACCATCTCTCCATTTCTGCTCTATCCGTCACGCGTTTATTTCCTGAAGCGGGTCGGCCTTCGCCGAGCCCCGTCCCTTATAGGCGCTCCAGAACAACTCCACCAACTCGCTGACCAGCGGCATGCGCGGGTTCGAGCGCCACGAAGGATCGTCGAAGGCAATCTTGGCCAGGTCCGGCATCGCCCGCTCGAACTCTTCTTTTGAGATACCCAGATCCGCGATCGATTTTGGAATCGCCAGCTGGTCGAGCAGGTGTTCGGTCGCTTCGATCAGTTTTTTTACTTTTTCGTCCACTGTGTTGCCGCCCAGGCCAAGCAAGTCAGCGATCAGGGCATACTTTTTGTGCGCGACATATCCGCGCTGGTTGGGCGAGGGCATGAACTTCGTGGGCACCGAGGCGTTGTAAGCAATCACGTGCGGCAACATCAGCGCGTTCGCCCGGCCGTGGCTTACTCCAAAGCGCGCCCCGAACGCATGAGCCAGGGCGTGATTCACGCCCACTGCCGCGTTCGAGAAGGCAACGGCCGCGATGCAAGCGGCGTTGTGCATCATGCTGCGAGCCTCTTCGTCGTGCGGGTGCTCGTATGCGATCGGCAGATACTTGAAGACCAGGCGGATCGCCTGCATCGCGTTCGAGTCCGTATAAGGGGACGACAGGATCGAGACTCCCGCCTCGAGCGCGTGGGTCAGGCAGTCGATGCCGGTATCGGCAGTCAGCGCCTTCGGCATCGACATCACGAATTGAGGATCGACAATCGCCACATCCGGCGTCAGGGAATAATCGGCGAGCGTCACTTTCCGTCCGCGCATCTTGTCCGACAGCACCGCAAATGGCGTTACCTCGCTCCCGGTGCCGCTGGTGGTGGAAATGGCGATCAGGCGGGCGTGGTTGATTTTTATCGTGGGATACTCGACCACGCGCTTGCGGATATCCATGAAGGGAGCCGCCAATTCTTCGAGGTCGGCTTGCGGCGACTCGTACTTCAGCTTCATGATCTTGGCCGCGTCGATGACGGAGCCGCCACCGAGTGCGATGATCTGGTCCGCTTTGTAGAAGTTGAGCGCATCTACGCCTTCCATAACGACCTTCACTTCAGGCTCGGCGTCGGGAATGATCGAGACGTGGACGAGGGTCTGCGGAGGAATGTGGCGGCGGAGAATGTCGACGTGTCCCATCTGCTCCATCGCCGGATTGGTGACGATGACGGTCGAGCGCGAGTCCAGATGACGCAGGTTTTCCACGGCGTTGAGGTTGAAGTAGATCTGGTTGGGAACGCGGAACCACATATGCGCCGGTGTCCTCCGGGCCACGCGTTTGATATTGAGGTAGTGGTAAACGTTGACGTTGTCCGTGGTGCTGTTACCGCCGGCGGTGCCGCATCCGAATGAGAAGGTCGGAACCATGTCGTTGTAAATGCCGCCCAGCGCTCCCGCGGTTCCGGGCGAATTCACGATGATTCGACCGGCGTTGATCACCTCGCCGAACTTTCGGATGATCTCGTCGTTGCGCGAGAAAACCACGGCCGTGTGCCCCAATCCACCGAAATGATTTACATCGATGCAGACCTTGAGCGCTTCATCGACCGATTTCGCGCGATAAACGGCGAGCACCGGAAACAGTTTTTCGACGGACAGCGGATGGTCAGGGCCCACTCCCTGGATCGGCGCAATCAGGAGTTTTGTATTCGGCGCGACTGAAAGCCCGGCCGTGCGCGCAATGTCGATAGCTTTCTGTCCGACTGCCATGGGCTGCATGCAGCCGGTTTTGGGATCGATCACGGCGCTCCCGAGCTGCTTGGTTTCCTTCTCGTTGCAGATGTGGGTGCCCAGGTCCGCAAATTTCTTCAGCACCAGGTCATAGATCTCGTCGTCGATCACCACCGTCTGCTCGGAGGCGCAGATGGTTCCGTTGTCGAAGGTCTTGGAGGTGATGATGTCCACGACCGCCATGTTGAGATCGGCGGTCCTCTCCAGATAAACGGGCGTATTTCCTGCTCCCACGCCCAGGGCTGGCTTGCCGGAGCTGTACGCGGCTTTGACCATGCCCGGGCCGCCCGTGGCGTCGATTAGGGCAATGTCTTTGTGATGCATCAGGTAGGCATTGTCTTCGAGGTCGTGGGATTCGAGGCAGGTAAACACGCCTTCGGGCGCTCCGTGCTTCAGCGCCGTTTCATACATGATCTTTACGGCCTCACTGCAACAACGCCATGCCAGCGGATGCGGGCTGAAGATCGCGGCGTTCCGCGTCTTGATGGCCATGATGCATTTGAAGAGAACGGTCGACGTGGGATTGGTGATAGGCGTAAGCGAAAGGATGACTCCGATGGGCTCGGCCACCTCGACGATGCCTCGTTCCGGAAACTCGCGAATCACGCCGACCGTGCGCTTGTCTTTTACATAGTTGTAAACAAACTCGGTCGCCACCATGTTCTTGAGGGCTTTGTCTTCCAGCACTCCGAGCCTGGTTTCGTCAATCGCCAGGCGAGCGAGGGTCTGAGCCTGCTCCAGCCCGGCCACGACCATGGGCTTCACGATGCGGTCGACATCCTCTTGTGTGAATTGGGTGAACACAGCGGCGGCGGTTCTGGCCTGGGAAACCAGTCCTTCGAGGTAGGCGATCCGGTCTTGGTTGAGACCCGGAGTGGCCGGCGGGATGAGAGCCCGCAGACCGACGACTTCGCTCATGGCCATGACCGCCCCTTTCAACTATGGGCGGGGCCAGCGATTCGGGAGACACTCACAGCATTTCAAGCATGCGTCATCAGTAGGGAGCAGCGGATTTCGCCGCTGTGTGACACGTATTTCGATTTATTATCTCTATGCGTAGTCGATGGGATGTCTCTCCAACCAGTGTTCGTCGCGCACCCTACCAATATTTTTGAGAGCACCACCTGCTACCGAGGCAGTTAACCTGCGGCTTTGCCATGCGATGCCCACGCCCAGTCCGATTGCACCCCCGAGAAAGCAGAACGTTAGTGCCCTGTTTGCCGACCTGTTCCGCGTTCCCGGATAACTGCCCAACACGCCGAGGATCGCTCCTGCGGCTGCGGGCCTCGATGCATTGCGAACTGCCTTGCAAAGAAACGGAGTGATGGATTTTCCGTCAAGAAATGTTTCTCGGCCGTAACGTGCTCCCGCCAGCCCAGAATTCAGAACCTTTCGCCCATATTCAACCTCGGACTTTGACCAGCTACGGATTTCCATTTGGTTGGCTCGCTGTCCTGGTTGATTCAATTGCGTGACCACTACACCACTTAACCTGGGCTCAGTCGGTGCCGTGTATCACCGCGGAACGTGACAGATGGTCATTTCGTTTGTGAGCCGCGTCCGTCTGGCCGTTCCAGCCGCCGAAGAATGCGGAAGGAGCACCGCCAGGGACGACGATCGCAAGCCGGTTTTCCATTTCATGGACAACTTCGCGGGTGCAAGACAGAGTCTAACTGCAATAGGATTAACTCAGCAGACGCGGTGTGCCCCCCAAGCCATCCAGCCGCTTTGCACGGAGGAACTAAAATGAGGAAAACCAGCTTGCTCAAAGTTCTTCTCGCAGGTTTTGCTTCCTTCACTCTGATGTGCGCCCCGCAATCGCTCTTTGCCCAGCATGGCGGAGGTGGTTCTCACGGCGGTGGCGGTGGCGGCGGCTCCCATGGCAGTGGCAGCGCTAGTGTCGGAAGCCTCCATGGCGGTGAGGGTGGATACCACGGGAGCGCTGGATCCTACGGTGGCTATCGCGGTGTCGAACGGTCAGGATACGAAGGCGGCGGCCGATATGGACGAATGGGCGGAGAAATGTCATCGGCGCGCGGTTCCGGCGCGACCAGGAGTTCGTCTTCACTGTCTCGGGCCGACACTTCGCCGGGATGGCACTCGTTTGGACGATCCGCGGGCGGCAACGAAATTGCCGGTAGGGGCTTCGAAATGGCCAGAGCCGATGGGGCATGGCACTCCTTCGGTGGCGCCCGCACTGCCGGTGGAATCTCGGCAACAACCACCCGGTTCGGGGGCAACGGCGAGTTCACGCATGGCGGAGCCTTTAGCGGCGAGGGCTGGCGTGGAGGAGATTGGGGCGGCAGAGGCTGGGGCGGATGGCGTGGCAGCTGGGGATACCCTGGTTATGGATTTGGCTGGGGATGCTGGGCCTGCGGCTGGGGATTCGGCTTTGGATGGGGAATTGGCTGGAATCCCTACTGGGCCGTGTATCCCTATCCTTATTGGGACAACCTCTGGTGGGGCGATCCCTACGGCTACTATGCTCCGCCTTACTACCTTTATCCTTACCCTGCTTAAAGTGCGCGGGGTCGGATTGCGGTAAGTCATTTAAAATTCGGGCTGCGGGACACGTCACCTTCCCGGAGCCCAAGAAGTGCTCTACGCGCGAACTCCAATCATCAGCCCGGCTGGCCCCGGCATGCGAACTCGGCGCACCTCCGAGAAGCCCGCATCGCGCAACCAGTTCGTATATTCAGGCTCGCTGTAACTGCTGCCTGCCTGCGTCCCAACAAGCATGTTCAGCGAGAAGAGTGCAGCGGCCCGTGGTGCTGTCTTGGATGGTTCCAGAATAAAATCCTGCACCACCAGTTGTCCCTTGGGAGCCAGTGCCTTATAAGCCCGTTGCACCAGTTGTCGGTTCTGCTCGGGGGAGAACATGTGGCAGATCGCGGAAACGAGAATCAAGTCGTAGTTCTCTCCCAGTGGATCATGCAGCATGTCACCCGCGCGGGCGCGGATGCGGTCGTCAAGTCCAGCTGTCTTGATGTATTCCTGCGCGAGTGGACTAACTTCGGCCAGGTCGAGAATTTCTGACTGCAATCCGGGTATGGCCTTGGCAAATGCGATGGAATAGGCCCCCGATCCGCCACCGAGATCCAACATCCGCTTGATGGCGCCGGCGTTTACCGCTTTCACTACAGCACCCGCCCGCTCCCTGGCATTGCGATCCATCGCCGCGATGAAATCTTTCACCCAGTTTTCTTCGCGGCGCGTTTCGACCCTGCTGCCGGTGCGCACGCACTCGGTCAGGGTAGACCAGTTGTGCCAGATGTGAGCTGCGTGCAGCAGGCCGCCGCGGGCATTGTCGCGCGAGCCTTCCGCGAAAAAACGGGCGCTCGCCGCCGTGTTGGAAAACACTTCGTCTTTCTTCTCGAGGAGTTTCAGGCTGACCAGCGCGTTCAACAGCATTTCTGTCGCGCGCGGATCGGCATGAACTTTCCCCGCCACCTGTGCGACGGATGCGCCGCCATCGACCGCAGTGAAGAGATCCAGTTCGAGGGCCGTGAGGACGGCCCGGCTGGGCATGAAAGCGCGCGTCATCTCATTGAGATCTTCGGGCAGAGTTCCCGCCGCGTCTCTGCCTTTCACCATCGCGCGATAGCGGGCGCGGTGCTCGCTCGACGCAGCTTTCATCGCCGCCGCCTCATTCCATGCCAGACGCGTTACGACTTTGCCGTCCAGAAAATGGGAACTCACGATCTCGGCAACATCCTCCCGCTTGACCTCGCGATACCAGACCCCTTCAGGGTAGGCAATCATGATCGGGCCGTCATCGCACAAACCGAGACAGCCGCATGTGCTCACTTGAACGTCGTCATCGAGCCCTTGCGTGGCCAGCTCGCGTTCGAGGCTCTGCAAGATGCTCCATGATCCACCGCCGGGACAACAGGTGACACCTTCCGGCTTTTCCTGGGTACAGACAAAAATATGATGACGAAACGGTTCCATTTGCGACTCCTGCGGGATGGCGCTGAATAACGGACGCACGTTCGGGAAACCGACACGCATCCCCCGGCCCGAACGAGATGACCTAAAATTTTGTAACAGGAAAGCGCGCCCCGCCGTGATTCAGGTCACAGAACGCTGGCAGGTAACGCGATTCGCGTGTCGAAGAGGGAATGCCACGATTGCCTCTCGCGAGATTCGGGTGGGATGCGCCGAGGGAAACTGCCCGATCAATTCGCCTTTGCTTCAGCCTTCGAGGATCACCACCAGCCGGCGCGGGCCATGCGCGCCCTGCACCAGAATTTTTTCGATGTCGGCGGTGCGGCTCGATCCGGTAATGAGTCCCACATAGGACGCACCGGGGATTTCACTCGGCACTCGCGCCAAGGCGGCGGCAATGTCCGGGACGATCTGATCACCGCGCCCATAGACGATGTGGCACGGCGGAACAATCGACGCGCCTCGTCCTCCACAGGACGAGGAAGTGAATATCGAGCCAGTTTGCGCAACGAAGCCGTGAGCGAGTGTTAGGGATGCCTGTGTGGCTTCCGCAGGAGGGCCCTCCGATGATAGCCGGACGCTACGCAACTGTCGGATGACATCCGTCAACAGGTGAAGAATGTCTTCGGCCTTGGAGTCATTCTGCACATACACTTCTCCCGGCGGCACGGTGGAAAGAATTGTCTTCAGCGCCTCAGCGGACGCCGCGCCATCGACAGTCTGAAAAACTTCGGTCAAGTTTCCGGCACACTCGTCGAGAAAGCGCTGGCGTGGATTGGCGATCGGAGGAAAGATCGTCTCCAGCGCCACGACTGGCGAAGGTGAGGGCCTCGGGCGCGCATTGGCTTTTGCAATTCGCGCCAGAATGTTTTCACGGGCACCCGTCTTAATGGTTTCCATTTTGTCTTCCATTTTCTTTCCACCACGCGCGGAACGATTGCTTTGGAAGCGCCATCGGGCTGCGATATTTTGTCCACACGCGCATGGGATCGAGCGCCGTACCGGAGAGTCCGAGCGCGTTAACCACGGCGAGTGCTTTGCGGCCCATCCAGCCCACCACGCGGAATCGCGAGGCACTTGCTGTCGCCCAGCGGAAACCGGCGAAACCCACGCGTTCAGCAGGCTTCACGTTGCCGGTCGCAATAAAGTCGCGGCGGGTCAGCAGCAGTTGTTTGGGCAGATCAATCTTGACCGGGCACACTCCCTTGCAGGCAGTGCAAAGCGAGCAGGCATAGGAAAGGTGTCCCCATTCGCTGAGCGAATTGGTGCGCGGCGTGTAGATGCTGCCGATGGGGCCGGGATAGATGCTTCCGTATGTGTGTCCGCCGACCTGCCGGAAGATCGGACAGATGTTCAGGCAGGCACCGCAGCGGATGCACTTCAGGACTTCTTCCGTCTCGGCATCCGCGAGCAACTCGGTGCGCCCGTTATCGACGAGCACGACGTGAAATTCGCGCGGCCCATCCGGTTCGCCGGCTATGCTCGCACCCCGAATCAGCGTGCTGTAAGTCGTGATCGGCTGGCCTGTGCCCGAAGTTGCCAGCACCGGCCAAAGCGCGGCGAGATCGCTCATGCGAGGAATGACTTTTTCAAGGCCGGCGACGACGACATGAATGCGCGGGATGCTGGTGGTCAGGCGTCCATTGCCTTCATTGGTAGAGAGCGCAACCATGCCCGTGTCGGCGACCAGAAAATTCGCCCCCGAGATGCCCATCTCCGCGGAGAAGAAAGCTCTTCGCAGCGCTACCCGCGCGGCGGCCACCAATCTGCCGGGATCGGCATCCTCCACATCTTCGCCCAGCTTTTCACGGAACAGGTCGGCGATCTGGCGGCGCGACAGATGCATCGCAGGCGTAACGATGTGATAGGGAGGCTCGTTGCGTAACTGCACGATGAACTCGCCCAGATCGGTCTCCCAGACGGTGACGCCGATTTTCTCGAGCGCCGCGGCGAGATGAATTTCTTCGGTGACCATCGACTTGGACTTGACGACCGTCTTCACATTGCGGCTGCGAGCCAATTCCACGACGTAGTTGTTGGCCTGCTCGGCGTTCTCCGCCCAATGAACATGACCGCCGCGCTCAATGATTTTTTGCTCAAACTCGATGAGATGTTGGCCAAGATTGGCAATACCTTCTGCCTTCACGGCAGAACAGCGGGCACGGGCCGCTTCCCAGTCGGCGAAACGCGATTTGCCTTTGGCGTGAGCGGCGTCATAACTCAACATGCCTTTTTGAATCAGGGCGCGATGTTCGAGATCAGAAGATTTGACGATCGCCTTGCGAAGAAATTCCTGGGAGGCAGTGCTCATCGCGACTCCTTCGCAGCGGATTCGTTCCCAGAGGAACTCGCGAGAATGCCGGCCAGGTAGATAGTTTTCAATTTACGCCGGGTCGCGCCAAAGACGCCATCCAGATGCATCAGGCAACTGGGGTCAATGGTGGTAACGTACTCCGCGCCCGACTGTTCGAGGTTCACGGCTTTGGTGTCGCCCATGGCGGCGGAAATCATGCCAAATTTTGTCGAGAACATGCCGCCGAAGCCACAGCACTCGCCCTCATTCGGCAGCGGGCGCAGGTCGATATCGCGCACCGCTCGCAAAAGCTGCATCGGTTCGTCATAGATCCCCAACTCGCGCGTGGCGTGACACGAGGGATGATAGGCCACGGCGTGCGGGAAACTTGCGCCCACGTCGATAACCCCGGCAACACGCACCAGAAATTCCGCGAACTCGAACACACGCTGGCCCACGGCAACAGCTTGCTCACGAAGCGGGCTGTGTTCGAGCAACTCAGGATAGTGCTTGCGGACCATGCTGGCGCACGAACCTGACGGGCAAACGATCGTTTCATACTCGGAGAAAACGCGCACGAAGTGCTCGGCGCAGGGCAGCGCGGACTCCCAATGCCCCGTGTTGAAGCCGGGCTGGCCGCAGCAAGTCTGGTCCTCGGGGAAGACCACTTCGCAGCCGATGCGCCGCAACACGGTCACGGTGTCAATCGCCACCTGCGGCAAGACCTGGTCCACGAAGCAAGGTACGAAGAGCGCGACTTTGCGGCTGGTTTGTGGCGTAATCATGCGCGGGTTGCCTTTTCGAGCAGGTACACGTAGGAGCGGCAGATCTCGCCGGTGGAGCGCGTCATGCCGACCTCGCACGTGCGACTGCTCGAATAATAACCCGAATGAGGATGGACTTTGATCTCGGCGGCCTCGCTAACCGTGGCCGACGCTGTCAACTCGGGAAACATGAAGCCCCGGTCTCCGGCAAAGGCGCAACATCCGAGGCTGGGAGGGACAAACACTTGGGCGCTGCATTTGCGGGCGATGGCCTCGAGCTTGGCGGTGAGTCCCATCTTTACCACGGAACACACCGGGTGCAGCGCAACGGAGGTTTCGGGATGATTCACCTTGAGATTCGTGAGCATTCGATCATGAATAAATTCGACGCTGTCGACGATCGTCAAGCGGTCAAAGCGCTGCTGATTCTCCGCCGACAGGAAATCGCGGGCATGCTGCAGTCCGTAGGTGCAGGGACTGGTATCGACCATGATTGGCAGCTTGCCTTCGCCCGACCAGCGCCACAAATTTTCGATAACACGATTCGACATAGCGTCGCGCGAGGCGTCCAGCCCTTTTGACGAATAGGGAGTGCCACAACAATTCCCGGCAACGTCTTCAGGGATCCAGACAGGAACGCCGGCTCGCTCGGCCAGCACCACGGTCGCCTGCATCAGTGACATCTCACTCGTCTCGCCCGGAAGGCGGCCCATTGTCCGCGAAATGCAGGCAGGAAAGTAGACGGCTTGCGCCCGGGAGCGATCGGTGCCAGGGATGCCTCCTTCGGTTGGGCGCGGGATCTCGGCTGTCCAGACGGGCATGTTGGGGCCGATGACTTTGCGCAGAATGCCCGTGATCGCCTGCATTCCGCTAAGCCCGATGATGCGCTGCGCAAAATGGCCGGCGCCCAGACCGAGGCGAATGGCGGACTCGACGCGCGCGAAATGATCGACGGTGAATTGCGCAACGCGCTTTGCCAACGGCGAATTGTGGAAGGCGCGGAAACGCTTCACCAGCTTTCCCGTATCGATGCTCACCGGGCAGGTCGTGGCGCAGAGGCCGTCGACGGCGCAAGTATCGAGCGCCATGTAGGGAAAGTCGCGGTCCAGAAGATTGAGTAATTCACTGCCGCCCAGTTCCTGCTGGCGTGCGATTTCGCGGCGAACCACGATCCGCTGGCGTGGAGTGAGGCTCAAATCGCGGCTGGGGCAGCGGGGCTCGCAGTAGCCACACTCGATGCATTTATCCACCTCGGGTTCGACCGTGGGAAAGCGCTTAAGATCGCGCAGGTGGCCGCGCGGGTCTTCATTAATGATGACGCCTGGATTCAACAGTCCCGTGGGATCTGCCAGCAATTTGAGTTGCCGCATGATCTGATAGGCGTCCGCTCCCCACTCGGTGGCCACAAACGGCGCCATGTTGCGGCCGGTGCCGTGCTCGGCTTTAAGCGCACCGTCAAATCGTTCGACGACCAGCTTCACCACATCGTCGATAAAGCGAGAATACTGATCGATATTGTGCTGCTCGTTGAACGACTGGGTGATAACAAAATGAAGATTGCCGTCTTTGGCATGACCGAAGATGATCGCATTGTCATAGCCGTGGCGGCGGAACAATCCATTCAGATCCTGCGCAGCAGGCGCGAGGTGCTCGATGGGGAACGCGACATCCTCAATGATCACCGTGGTGCCGCTCTTGCGCACCGAACCTACGGATGGAAACATTCCGGCGCGAATCTTCCAGAGCGCTCCCTGCGCTGCCGTCGCATGCGTGAACTGCGCGGGCTCGAGCAACTTCAGTTGCGAAGTGGAGTCGGCGGCCAGGGCCTCCAGTTGCGCGCGCTCGGATTCCAGCGCGGACTGGAACTCGACCAGCAGTCCGGCCGCGCCTTCCGCCAGAGTTTTGATGATGGCAGGAGTTCCAGCCTGATTTTCGACCGACCGCAGCGATGCGCGATCCATGATTTCGAGCGCCTTCGCCCCCGCTTGACGCAGCGGAACGATCGACTCGGACGCGGCGTAAAGATCCGGAAAGAGCAAGAGCCCCGTGTACTTCACCGGAAGTTCGGGGACCGTGTTCAAAATCGCTTCCGAGATAAAAGCGAGCGTGCCTTCAGAACCGATCAGCAGGTGGGCAAAGATGTCGATGGCACGCTCAAAGTCGATAAAAGCGTTAATGCTGTAACCGGTGGTATTTTTCGTGCGGTATTTGCGGCGGATGCGTTGGGCGAGAGCGGAATCGTTTTCAATTTTCGATTTCAACTCGAGGATCCCGCTGGCCAGCGCCGGTTCGCGCGCAAAAAACATATCCTCCGCATCGGGCGCCGCCGTGTCGATCGCTGTTCCCGAAGGCAGAACGAAGCGCAGCGAGTCGAGGGTGTGATACGCATTCTGATCGACCCCGCAACACATGCCGCTCGAGTTGTTCGAGAGAATTCCCCCCAGCGTGCAGGTCCCGATAGAAGCCGGATCGGGCCCGATCTTTGCGCCATAGGGCAGGAGCGCGCGATTGGCATGGGCGCCAATTAATCCCGGCTGCACGCGAATCTTACGGCCGTTGTCGAGAATCTCGTGATCGCGAAAGTTGCGTGCGATCTCCACCAGCAAGCCATCCGAAATTGACTGCCCCGACAGGCTGGTGCCCGCCGCCCGAAACGTGATCGGAATCGCCAGTTCGTGACTAAAATGGAAAAGCCGCGCCACTTCTTCTTCGCTGGCCGCCTGCACCACGGCCTTCGGGATCAACCGGTAGAAACTCGCGTCCGACGCGTACGCGATGACGTCGATCGGGCGCACCAGTACACGCCGCTCATCGACAATTTTCCCCAGCATGGAGCGCAGTTGCTCCGGTGAGGACACGGGTCGGGCAAGGGTTGCTACCGCCATTTCCGTTTGCTCCTGAGAACCCGGAGGCAGCGGTTACTGATCCGCGCCTCCCGTGAAAAGCTAATACACGAGCCGCGTAAAAGGAGCGACGTGTGCCATGAGGACGACAAGAACACCAACCAGGCAAGCGAGCACGATACTGTGCCAGAACACAAAGCGCAGAATTTCACCCTCGTGCCCATACCATTCGGTAGCTGTGCTGGCGACAACAATGCTCTGAGCGTCGACCATCTTGCCCATCACACCGCCTGCGCTGTTCGCCGACGACGTGGACATTAAGAACCTGATTTTTCTCCATGCTGCATTAAACGTGGCAAGGAATCGGAACACTGTACCCGTCCGCCACATGGGACGCCGGACAGGAATGCAAAACACTATAAGGCCCGAAAACCGAAATAAAGCGGAGTCAAGCAGAATTAATTAAGAACGTCTCGGAACGATAGCGAGACGAGTCACGGCAGTCTGTGACGTTGATCACACGCCCCCGGCTGAAACTCTCATGGTCCCCATCGGCCGTGCTTGCTGATCTCATCGTTCCTTGATCGCCTGTAGCGTATTCTTCCACCGCCCGCAGCTAACCCGGCAGAGGCTGCCCCCGTGTCTCTAATCCAAACGGAATCAGCACGAGCCCGATGGCGAAGGCGATCGCCGTAATCGCCACGGGTATACCCAGCGAGCCGAAATGGCGGACACCGGCTCCGACCATCAGAGTAATCCCGGCCCCACCGAAGCGCGCGAACGATGTAGCGAAGGCAAAAGCGCTGGCCCGGCATTCCGTGGGATATTGCTCCGGCAACCATAATGTGTAGACGGCGAAGTTGGCTCCTCCCAGTCCCAGGAAGAACAGGCACACAAAGAACCACGGCAGGCCGCTCGCCCCAAGGTAAAAAATCTTGCCGAATGTGAGAGCAATAAAGATGAGCATCAGGCTGAAAAAGAAGCCCAGCGCTTCACGCCGTCCGAAGCGCTCCGCCAATTTGGGCATGATGAAACAGCCAAGAATGGTGGCCAGGGAAACCAGCATGGTGGCGTAAGAAGCCAGTTGCGCGGCCTTCGGTCCGACACGGCCGCCGGCTTCGGCAAGAGTCGTGACTGCGGTCGGCACGTACACCGTGCCCGCCCACAGGCCGCAGATCGAAACCAGCATAAATAAGGAATTCAAAATTGTGCGGCGACGAAAGGTAGGGCTGAACAGCGTCGCCAGGGGACGCCACCAATCCCAGGTGTGAATCACTTTTTCCTTCTGTTGCCAGCGCTCGGGCTCATGCACACCGCGTCGGATCCAGGCCAGCAGAAGAGCTGGCACTCCACCGAAAGCGAACATGGCGCGCCATCCGAAATGACTTCCGATGCTGTAATTCGCCAGCGCCGCCAGAAAGAATCCCACGTAATATCCGGTGTGCATATAGCCCGCGCCCTTGATGCGGCGATTCTCGGGCCACTCCTCGGCTACAAAAGTCCCGCCCATGGCCCATTCGCCGCCAATTCCGATGCCCGCCAGCAGGCGCAGCGCTGCCAGTTGCCAGATATTTGCGGCGAACGCGCTCAGAAAAGTGAACACCGAATAGCACAGAATCGTGATCATCAACGTGCGGACGCGTCCGAATTTGTCGCCCACCGGCCCCCACAAAAATGCCAGCCCCCACCCGACCAGAAACAACGCGAAGAGCGAGCCCCCGTAATACCCGATGTTGGCCTTGGTGGCGGCGATGCCGGAGCGGGGCAAAAGCTCTCGCAGCGAGGGAACAAGCACCAGGGCATAGATCACGGAGTCCATGCCGTCCAGAGTCCATCCGCCCCAGGACGCCCAGAACCCGCGTATCTGGTTTCGCGAAAGAGACGGGAACGGAATAGGGGGTCGAGGCGGATCAGGGTCCGGAAACTGATCTCTAGCGGTGGCAGGCATAGGCGACGGAACTATACCAGAAGATTGACCTCACGGATAAAAGGCTTTTAAGCGAAATGACAGCCCCTGGCGGCAAAGCGAGCCTCGCCCGGATGTCTGGCTCCTCTATCGCTCATTCGATCCCCCGGGTCTTCTAGCGCTTCAGCAGGCAGTACATCGTCGCAGTCAGCACGATCCCCATCAGCGCTACGGTTAACAGGATTGTCAGGATCATATAGTTTCTCCTCGACTTGCATCGGACCGCTTGCCGTGCACATATACGCGAGCTCAACCGGGTTACATCCCACCCAATCCCGCTCGCGAACGGGATGGCGGCCTGGCCCGTGGATCCGCCGAAACGCTAGCGCTCGCTCAGCAGGAAACCCACAATCGCCACACCCATCGAGATCACCAGGAACCAAACGAGGATTGGCGCCAGCCAATCACCGGCAACGGAGAGCCGGTTCTTCGGTGCTCCATTTCCCTTGCCTGGCATGCCCGGGCTTCCGGGTGCTGAGCCTTGATTTCCGAATTGAACGAAGCAGGTAACCGAGAACAGCCGCTGGATGACCGTGTTCATCGCTGCATCCTCCGGTACGTCGTGTCATGGGACAGACTTGGAAACCGGTATTTCCGGCGGCGATTCACGGGTATGAAGAACAGATAAAGAGCGCCGCCGGACATGAATCATCCAGTTGCGACTTATCGCACAGAGATCACATGGGTTCAGTGACTTCTATCACCCATCGCTGTGACGTTCTGATTGAGTGGTGTTCTGATCAAGGCCTGTAGAGGCACCAGTGCTCACTCCTGGTATTCAGGGTCGCGCTTCCAGCCGGTCAACATCGACATGAAGTTCGACCACCCGTGCAGCGCAACCATGATCAGATGCCCCGGAATAAACGACAGAAATCCGCACATGGCCGCGAAATGCCAGATGCGCGTGAGATGGAATCCGCCAAACAGAAAAGCCAGCCATGAGAACTGCGCCGGTTTGTAAAGAACGATCCCGGTCAGCAGCGACAGAACTCCGAATCCCACGGTTGACGTGTAGGCCAGCTTTTGCAGCGGATTGTATTGCCCCGTCACCGGAGGCTTGGGACCAAACAGAAAATAATGGCGCGCCATCGGCCACACGCCGGGAATGTCCTTGGGGGTGAACAGAACGGTGCGGTAATGGCCGCTCAGCAGTTGATACGTGAGATAGACGACTCCACTACCGGCAAAAAGCCACATGAACGTGAAGTGCCACTGCAGCGCGCCTCCCAGCCATCCGCCGAGGGTGAGCGCCTTCGGGATATCGATCAGATCCTGCTGCGGGATCTTGGGCCCGAAGCTGGGAAAGGCGCGGAAAATCCTCAGGCCGCTCGTCACCATCACGAACAGCACAATGGCATTTACCCAGTGGGTCAGGCGAATTGCATAGGGATGCTCGTAGGCCGCGCGCACCAGATCGGTGTTCTTCGTGGGAGTATCAACGGCAACCGGGGCGGGCACTCGCGGGGGGACGGATTTTGCGGCCTGCGCTGGCTCAGTTTGCGATGGCTCCGAAGTCTGCGCCGGTTGCGCGTTCAGTGGTTCCACGGAGTCACTCTCCAGAGCTGAGTTTGGTACAGTCTCAGCTTCTGATGGCAGCGGATGCGCCGCGCTGTCCGCAGGTGAGTCCACGGGGCGTGGGTCCAATCCTGGCTCCAAGTTTTTGTCTTCTCCGTTCGCCATCACAGCCCCCCAAACCAGCTATAGCCCTGATCTTCCCAATAGCCCGTTTTACCCGGCTTGAGCACGCTGGTCACGCGAAAGGTATCCAGATACTTGGCCTGTTTGTAGCCGAGTTTGGTCGGCATCTGAAGCCGCAGCGGAGCTCCATGCTTGCGGTCGAGCGGTTGTCCATACATTTCATAGCAAAGCAGCGATTGCGGATGCAGGACGGTCGCCATGTCGAGCGACTCGTAATAATCGTCCACGCACTCGACCTCCAGAAAACGCGCGTTCTTGTTGGCCCCGACCAACGTGAGAAAATCCGAAATGCGCGCGCCTCCAAATGCGCCAATCACGTCCCAGCCTTCCACACAAACGTGTCGCGTGTTCTGATTGACCTTCGGGAGCGCCTGAATCTGCGCCAGCTTGTATTCCCCCGGATGCTGCACGTCGCCTTCTACCGTCAGCGTCCACTTCTCCAGGTCCACGTCCGGGTCGAGCACGTCGTAACCGTTGTAAGGAAATTTCTCAAACGGCACCACCGCCGAATTCGAGTACGTCTGCGCAAGATGCCGGGAACGAAATAATTCTCCCGCCGCCCAATCGCTGAAACGAACCCCTTCCGTTACCAGCCGGTCGCTGACTTTCGGAAAGGCAAACGCACCCAATACCGCTACCGGCGCTAGCTTGAGAAGCTGTCGCCGGCTGACGCGTTTCAGTTCGCGATCTTCCATTTGCTTGATCATGTGTTTCCCACGGTCCTGAAGTTAACATAGATAAGAGCACAAATAAGATCGCGAGCCGAGACCTAAGTTACAGAGAAAGTGCGCCCACAACCTTCGGCTGGATACTCCCACCCCCGTAGACCTGCGAACTGAGACTTTTTGAACCGATCAGGCGCCGGCCAAGGCGTGTCACTCCGAACACACGTGCCCCCTCCGAGACACGATCAGACCTCATTCCCAAGTCCTAAACGTCCTGTTTTCAGCGCGCTAACAGTGGTGCCGTAGCTGCTTTTCTGTTCGGCGTAGCAACGAGCCCTACCGGGAGACAGCGATGAAAAGCACGGCTGACAAGGCAAAGGGAACGATGCGACTTCTGACAGTCCTGGTGGCGGTGGCGTTGGCAATGCCCACGGCCGGTCCCGCGCTGCAGACCTCGGGGCTCTCCAATCCGAGCCTGCCGGCTCCCAATCTCGGCAAGGCGTCGAAGTTCGCCACCACCACCGTGCGGTGGGTTTTGGTGAGCATCCCCGACCGGAAACTGGCGCTGCTTGAAAACGGAAAGACCGTTCGCATCTACCGGGTCGCGGTCGGCAAGAATTCAACGCCTAGCCCGGTTGGCGCATTCCAGGTCGTCAACCGCGTATCCAACCCGACCTACTACCACAAAGGTCAGATCATCGCTGCGGGAAACGGCAACCCGGTTGGCTCACGGTGGATAGGACTCAGCGCAAGGGGATACGGAATCCACGGCACGAACCAGCCGAACTCCATCGGCAAAGCGGCCTCCACGGGATGCATTCGCATGAGCAAGAGAGATCTGGAAGAACTGTTCGAGATGGTCAACGTGGGTGATCGGGTCGAGATCAGAGCCCAGCGCGATGAGCAGATGGCCGCAGTCTTCGGAGCCGGAACCGGGGAAACGACGGCCCACGCTCGAAATGACGCCGGCGACAGTGCCGCTGAATAGCCGAGTTTGTAGAGACGAGGCTTGCCTCGTCCGAGTGGTAGATCGAGTCCAGTCAAGGAGGCAAGTCATGGAAACAATGCTGCAAGGCCTGGTGATTGTCGGAGGCCTCACCTTCTCACTCGCCGCATCGCTGCTGATCGAAGAACTCATCTTTGGACGCATCGTCCGACTGGCATTTGTGCGGCGTCCCGCGCCCGGCAAGAAAATTGGACCAGGACACTGACGACAGTTGCCAGTTCCCAGTTCTCAGTTCTCAGTTCTTAGTGAGTGACGGGGGAATAGAGTGGGCTCAAGAACCCTGATGAGCACGGTGGACTGGGAACTGGGAACTGGCAACTGGGAACTGGCAACCCGCAACCCGCAACTGAAAACAAGAACTCAGAAAAGGAGCACCACCATGCTGTTCGTAAAATACCTGCTGATCGGCGCCGGCATCACGATGTTTGTGATCGCCGCTGCAATGCTCGCTTACGACGCTTACCTGTTTATCAACTACCGTCGCCGTCTTTTGCTTCCTGCGGAAGGAATCATTCCCGGGCCGGAACCGTCCGTCCGCTGGCGCATTCCCGTCGCTCTCGTCATGCTCGCGTGGGCGCCGTTGCTCATCTCGGCCGCGATCGTGATCGTCCCGGCCGGAATGGCCGGAGTTCGCGTGAGCCAGACTCGTGGCACCCTGGCCGGAACTCTCTACCCCGGTGTCCATTTTGTTATGCCCATGGTCGAACACGTCGAACTCTTCAACACGCGCGACCAGTTGTTCACTACCGGCGTCACCGAGGATTCCCTCGCCAAAGGCGCGCTCAAGGGCGAGCCCCTTCACGTGCAGGCCAAAGAAGGACTCACACTCGGGCTCGCAATCACCGTCCGCTACCAGGTTGATCCCAAGCGCCTGGACTATGTGGAAGCTAACCTGCCGCAACCACTGGAGAAAGAAATTGTGCCGCCCGTCGTGGCCACCACGTGGCGCGAACTTGTCCCCGGCTACACAGTTCGCGAAGTCTTTTCGGCGAAGCGCGAGGAAGTTCGCCAGCGTGCCAGCGACATGATTCGCAAGCGTCTCGCCGCCGATGGCATCGTGGTGAAAGAGGTTATGCTGCGCGACATTGAACTCCCGCAGGAATACGCGAAGGGCCTCGAATCTCTGCTGCTGAAGGAACAAGAAAATGATCGCATGGGCGTGGAAACCGAAATCCACGTGAAGCAGGTGAAAATCGCCGAAGCCGATGCGGATGCCAACAAAGTGCAGGAAGTAAAACAGGCGGAAGGCCAGGCGACCGTTCGAGTGCTGCAAGCCAAAGCCGAAGCCGATGCCATGCAGTACACGCTGCCGCTCAAGGAAAAACAGATTCAGCAATCAAAACTCGAAGCCGAAGCGCGCAAGGAATCGACGGTGAAGAATGCCGAGGCAGCAGGCGAAGCCAAGCTCATCGACAGCAAAGCGGAGATGGAACGCCGCAAACTCCTGGCCCAGGCCGAAGCCGAGCGCATCCGCCTGACCGCCTCCGCCGATGCCGAACGAATGACCAGCGAAAGCGCGATCCTCAAGCAGAATCCGCTGCTCATCAACAAAATCGTGGCGGAGCGTCTCTCCGACAAATTGCAGATCATGATGGTTCCCGCCGACGGCAAGTTTTTCTTCACCAATGACGTGCTCCGCGGCATGAACGCGCCCAATCACATCAGCCAGGCGGACGATGCGGAATCGAGCGAGAAGTAGCGGTCGATGGGCTTTCGACTTTGGGCTCCAGACTCCCGGCACAACTCGATGAGCTTGTTGCCGGAAGTCTGAACCTCAGTGAAGTGCCGAGAGCCCAGAGCCTGGAGCCGAAAGCCTAGAATGAAAACCGACGCCCATATCGCACGCTATAATCAGCGCAACCAACAAATGGAATCGCGCTCAGAAACAGTTCTGCGGCTGGGTCTATTCGTATCCTTCCTGCTCGCGAGCCTTTTCTTTCCCTCCTTATTAGTAGCTTCGAACTTCGGCGACACAGCTCGCCAGTTGGCAGATCGCATTGCCGTCGCCTCGGGCCCGGGTACGGTCGCGCTCGAGGTCACCAACCGCTCTTCCCTCGACGACAAATCGGTCCGCGAGGTGCGCAGCGCGCTGCAGTCGCAACTGCGTGTTCGAGGAGTGAGCGCGGCCGCCGCCGATCAGTCGGTCGGAACCGTCGCCGTGGTTCTTTCCGAAAGCCTCCGCGAATACGTGTGGACCGCCGAAATCACGATGGGATCGGACGCCCCGCGCGTCGTCCTCGTCTCCCTGCCGCGAGCGCTGCCCACAGCACCTCTCACATCGGCGCTTCCGATTACATTGAAGAAGACATTTCTCTTTTCGCAGGAACAGCCCATCCTCGATGCGGCGCTCGTCGACACGTCCGGAGGTGCGATCTCAGCAGGCACGCACCTTCTCGTCCTTGATCCAACGCGGATTGCGGTTTATCGCCAGCAATCCGGTCACTGGGAACTCGAGGCGTCGCTCGCTACTCAGCATGCACGCAATTTTCCTCGCGATGTCCGAGGCCGGTTGCTGCTTCGCCGCGATCATTTGTTCGACGCCTACCTGCCCGGCACAATCTGCCGGTCGAGCAACACTTCGCCCCTCACTCTGAACTGCGTCGCCAGCGACGACCCTTGGCCCCTGACTCCCACCGAGAAAGACGAGAACGGACTCAGCCCGGTTCGCGCCTTCTATGCGCCCGCCCGCAACTTCTTTACCGGATCGCTTTCTCCGGGCATCGGGAAGATTTCTACCGTTCCCTCCTTTTACTCCGTGGCCCCGCTTCCCCGCTCCAGCTACACACTGTGGGTCCTGGCCGCCGTAGACGGCTCCATCCACATGCTTGATGGCATCACCGATCAGGCCGTCCGCGGCGCTCGCTGGGGAAGCGATCTCGCTGCCGTTCACTCCACTTGCGGCACAGGCCAGCAACTTCTCGTCACCGGCACTGGAGATATGAATCGCGACACTTATCGTGACAACTCCGATCGTGAAGACGATCGCGACACAGTGCGCGCTTTCGAAATTCCCGATCGCGATCCAATCGCGGCCAGCTCTTCACTCGAATTTGATGGACCCATCGCCGCTCTATGGCCCGACGCCAGCCTGACCAGCGCCGTGGCCATCGTGAAGCGCGCAGATACAGGTTGGTATGAGGCAAATCGCATTTCCATTACTTGCGCTAATTAGTCTTGCGTGCGCCGCAGCGGCCGCGACCCGCCCGCACTATGGAGGCACTCTGCGCGTCGCCATCCAATCGTCGCCCATGACGCTGGATGCGACCGCCTCATCGACTCCGGCCGATTATTGGGATATGGTGCGCCTGCTCTCGCTGGTAGGCGACAACCTCGTTGGGGTCGATATCGAAGGGCGTCCCCAGCCCGCGCTCGCCCTCGCGTGGCAAGAAGACTCCGCCGCTCGCCATTGGCAATTCACGCTCCGCCATGGAGTCAAATTTCACGATGGCACGCCTGCCTCTGCCAGCGCGATGGCACTGATTCTCGGCGCGCTTCACCCCGACTGGAACGTGCGCGCCGCTGCCCCTGATTCCCTGACCATCGACACCGAGGCATCCGCGTCCTCGCTGCTCGCCGAACTCGCTCTCCCGCGCAATCTCATCCTCGCGCATAATTCCGCCGGTCTGCCTGTGGGCACTGGTCCTTTCCGCATCGCCGACTTCCAGCCTGGAAAGCTCCTCAAACTCGCCGCTGCCGAGGACTGCTGGTCTGGACGCCCTTTCCTCGATGCCATCGAAGTTGAATTCGGAAAATCGTTGCGCGATCAGGCCGTGGCGCTCGAACTTGCGCGCGCAGATGTCATCGAAACCGCCCCCCAGGCCGCCAGCACTTCTCCCCGGATGCGCACGTCGTCCTCAATGTCACTCCCAGTCGAGTTGATGGCGCTTGTTTTTGCTCCCAACTCGAAAGCGCAGGACGTTCGTCTCCGGCAGGCTCTCGCTCTCTCCATCGACCGCAAGCCGATCCAGTCTGTGCTTCTCAAGGGCGCAGCCGAGCCCACCGCCAGCATTCTTCCGAACTGGATGACTGGATACAGTCCAGCTTTTTCGACCCAGGCAAATGTGCCACGAGCGAAAGCCCTGCTGGCTGATTCCCGCCCGCCTGCGCTCACCCTTAGTTATGATCCCCGCGACCCACAGGCGCAGCTCATCGCCGAGCGCATCGCCCTCAACGCCCGCGAAGCGGGCATTACCGTGCAGGTTTCGCTCTCCGGAACCGACGACCTTCGCCTTGTACGCATCGCTTTGCCAAGTCCCGCACCAGCTCTCGCCCTGCGTGAAACCGCACGCCAGCTTTCGCTGTCACCTCCTGTACTTCACGGCCCATCGGTTGAAGATCTTTTTCAAGCTGAGCACGCCCTTCTGGAGGACAGCAGTGTGATTCCGCTCTTCCACCTGCCCGTCGCCAGCGCCGCCAGTCCGCGCGTCCACGGCTGGGCACCCGATCGACTGGGCGGATGGAATCTTGCCGACGTCTGGCTGGAGAACTCTCGATGAGCTTCCGCCAGAAGCTCCTGCTCCTGTTTGCCATCACTATCCTGCTTTGTGTCGCGGTGATGTCAGTGTCGGTCTACGGCACCATGCGCCAGTCCTTTAAACAGGCGGATCAGGATCGCGCTAATTCCGTCGCCGCGCAGTTTCGGTCCGAATTCCAGCGCCGGGGAGAGGATGTAGCGCGCAAAGTCGAGTCCATCGCCGCCAGCGAGACCGTGCAGCGCATCGCGTTGGAAATCAACCGTGGAACTTCGCCCGCCGGTGCCGATGCGAGCAGCTACCTCAACGAAGCGCGCACGCTCGCAGCCCAGCAACAGCTCGACTTCCTCGAATTGGTCGATCATCAGGGCAACATTCTTTCCTCGGCGCAGTGGCAGGCCAAGTTTGGCTATCCCGAACCTGCCATCACCCCGGCCACCGGACCGGCGGATGCGCGCGTGTTTCTTAAGCGCGAGGAGTTGCCGAATGGCCCCACGCTCGGCCTGTTCGCCATTCGCGCTGCCAGCATCGGAGAACAGCCTCTATTCGTAGTTGGCGGCGAAAGGCTCGACCAGGGCTTCCTTTCTACCCTCGAAATTCCTGCTGGCACGCGCGTGCTGCTCTACCAGAACCTCGACGCCAACTGGAACCCCCAATCCTTGCTTGATCTGAATGGCGCCGCCGCCGGTGCGGATCGCATCGCTCCCCTCATTGAGAAAGTGCGCGCCACCGGCCAGGAGACTCAGGGCGTCATCCATTGGACTGCCGATTCCGCAGACGCCGAAGTTTTCCACGCTATCCCGCTGACCGGACCCAACGAGCGGCTCATGGGCGTCCTGCTGGTCGGCAGCTCGCGCCGCCCTCTGATCGAACTGCAGCGCCGCGTCATTTCTGCGGCGATGC
The DNA here is from genome assembly GCA_963838315.1 of uncultured Acidobacteriaceae bacterium. Classification (GTDB taxonomy): domain Bacteria; phylum Acidobacteriota; class Terriglobia; order Terriglobales; family Acidobacteriaceae; genus Acidiflorens. The sequence continues at coordinate 146,514 of CAWIQW010000008.1, read as the reverse complement.
TGGTTGGCGGCTTGGGGTTGCTGGTCGCCGTGCTGGCCAGCTTGTGGTTTGCCGCTCGCGTCACGCGTCCCGTCGTCTCGCTTGCCGAGGCCGCGCGGCGCGTCGCGGCCGGCGATCTTTCGGCCAAGGTCGAGGTCGAATCGAGCGACGAACTGGGCGAACTGGCCGCTTCGTTCAACCGCATGACCGAAGATCTTCTGCAGCAGAAGGATCGTGCGGTGCAGGCCGAGCGCGTGGCCGCCTGGCGCGAACTGGCGCGCCGTCTGGCGCACGAACTCAAGAATCCACTTTTTCCTTTGCAGGTCACCGTAGAAAATCTGATGAGGGCGAAAGAAAAATCTGCGGAGTTGTTTGAGGAGGTTTTTGACGAGAGCACCGCGACTCTGCTCGCCGAAATCAACAACCTGAAAACCATCATCGGCCGCTTCAGCGAATTTTCGAAGATGCCGCAACCCCAGCGCCGCCCGACGCAGGTGAACGAAGTCCTCCGCTCCGTGCTCCGCGTTTTTCAGGCGCAGTTGCAGGACAAAAGCGGCATCACTGTGGATACAGCTCTCGACGCGGCTCTGCCTGAAATCCATGCCGATCCCGACTTGCTCCATCGAGCGCTGTCGAACCTCGTCCTCAACGCCATCGATGCGATGCCCGAGGGTGGAACCCTTACGCTTCGCACAAGTGCGTCTTCCGATCGCGTCACTATCTCGATCTCCGACACAGGGGCGGGCCTCACGCCCGAAGAATGCGAGCGCCTCTTCACTCCGTATTACACGACCAAGCAACACGGTACCGGCCTGGGATTGGCTATCGTGCAATCGGTCGTCAGCGACCACGGCGGCAAAATTTCTGTCGAGAGCACCAAAGAACAAGGAACGACATTCCGAATTGAGCTGCCCACATGAAAGCAAATCTTCACAGTCGAGACACAGAGTTCACCGAGGAAAGACTCATCTTGTTTTCTCTGCGCACTCGGCGTCCCGGCGGTAGATTTAACTTTTGCTTGCCCGATGAAAGTCTAGAGGTGAAAAAGAGTGCCCAATAAAGCCCATCTCCTCATCGTCGACGACGAAGCCAACACCTTAGCCTCACTCTCGCGCGCCTTCCGTCTGGAAGGCCATGAAGCCACGGTCTGCGACAATGCCACCAAGGCTCTTGAACTCGCCACCGCGCAGCCCTTCGACCTCATCCTCTCCGACGTCGTCATGCCCGGCAAAGATGGCCTAGCCCTGCTGGAAGAACTGAAAAAGCAGGGCGTCGCAACACCCGTCGTCATGATGTCCGGACAGGCTCATATCGAGATGGCTGTCCGCGCCACCCGCCTGGGTGCGCTCGACTTTCTGGAAAAGCCGATCTCGACGGACAAGCTCTTGCTCACCGTCGAAAACGCTCTCAAGCTCGGACGTCTCGAGCGCCAGAACCTCGACCTTCAGCGCCGTCTCGGCAAGCACGAACTTGTCTGGACCGGAGAAACCATGCGCCGCGTGATGACGCAGGTCGAACGCGTTGCCGCCAGCGAAACCCGCGTCTGCATTCTCGGAGAAACCGGCACGGGCAAGGAACTGGTCGCGCGCACCCTGCACGAGCGCAGTCCCCGCGCCGCCGCTCCCTTCATCACCCTCAACTGTGCCGCCGTTCCGGCCGAACTGATCGAATCGGAATTATTCGGCCACGAAAAGGGATCGTTCACCGGCGCCGCCGCCCGCCATCTCGGAAAATTCGAGCAGGCGCAGCACGGCACCATCTTCCTCGATGAAATCGGCGACATGCCGCTCACCATGCAGGCCAAGCTCCTGCGCGTGCTCGAAGAAGGAGAAGTCGAGCGCATTGGGGGCGACCGCTCGATTGCGGTGGACGTCCGCGTCGTCGTCGCCACTCATCGTGACCTTGAAGCGCTGGTGCGCGACGGAAAATTCCGCCAGGATCTCTTTCACCGCATCTACGTTTTCCCGCTCCGTCTCCCGCCGCTGCGCGAGCGCCGCGAGGACATCCCCGCGCTAGTCGAGCATTTCGCAGCGCAGGTCAGCGCCACCAATGGATGGAAGCCAATGCCCTTCACCGCCGATGCCATAGCCGCCCTCCAGCAACACGCCTGGCCCGGCAACATCCGCGAACTCCGCAACGCCGTCGAACGCCTCATGCTGCTCGCGACCACCAACAAAGTAGACGCCGAGACCGTAGCGCAAGCGTTCCCCGCCTCAGCGTCCGGAGGACTGGCACCCGACTCCGCCTTCGCCGGGTCAGGCCCCCTAGCCGACCGCGTTCGCAACTTCGAAAAGCAAACCATCCTTGGCGAACTCAGGCGCCACCATAATCAGATTTCGAATACGGCGCGAGCACTAGGGCTAGAACGCTCGCACCTTTATAAGAAAGCCGAGCAGGTAGGGATTGATTTGAAGGCGGTGAGAAATGAGAGCGAACACTGACAACTCCCGCCTGATTACGGTAGTTACGGGAAAGCATCTGAGCCACGGCCTATATTTGCTTAGGGAGGTTCGTGGAAATGCTTCATATAGGAGGCGTGTGGAAAGCTGCCATCGCGGGGGGCGCATTGCTCATTGGTTACTGGTGGGTGTCGGAAAAGTTTTGGCAGCCCATGAAATGGCCAACCGACCAGGAGCGATTCATCTACGACATCGCGCTGGACTTCAAAGAGCCGAAGCTCTGTAAAAAGATTGATCCTTACGCTGAGGGACGAGACATGTGGGGTGGCATGACGCCCGCACCGGCCGGTTACCAGCTCACATATCTCCAGTCAGATTGTTATCTCTTCTTGGCCGCTGCCCTACATGACGACTCACTATGCAAGGAGGTCAGGCCGCTCAGGAGGGGTCTAAAGGACGGAAGCCAGATTACCCCGGACTACTGCCGAGGATTCCCGGAATCCGAGACCTTGGGTACCTACCCTTACAACGCCCTAACCATGATGCAAAGGGTCGGGTACGACGAGCGTGCCCTTCGCGAATACCAATATCGCAACTCGTATGCCAACCCAATTCTCACTGCCTACGAGGGATTTCGCACGGAAAAAGAATTCGCCAAGCGAGTTAGGAGAGCGCGTACGTTTGACGAACCCGCTGAGTCAGTTAAAAGGCGTCCGCCGAATGATCTCGAATATCTTTACGAGATGTTCGGCGTTGATACGAACGATTCCAGTTTCTGTGGCAAAATCTCGCCAAACGCCATAGTTGATGCCTTAATTGACGTTCCCACGAGCAGAGAATATCCACTCAGGTTTAGTTGCTACCGCGATATCGCGTTCAACAAGATGGATACACGGGTATGTGAGAACTTGCCGACACACACCCACCTTCACTCCGAAGAAGCGGAGCTCTATTTAGCTGAGAACTGCAAGGAGGAGGTCCAAGGTGAACGACTCGCTGCGCAACTCGTTCCGAATCGCCTGACAATGGGGCCAGAATTCCCACCAACCGCAGCTTCCTTCCAACGCGCACTTCACGAACTCGGGTACGATCCCGGGCTGCCCGAGCCGACGGACGGGGACTATAACGACTTCTTGCTATTCCTCACTTTTCATGCCGACCCATCGGAGCGGGCCGAGTTCATTCAGCGGGTAAACGCTATGCCGTAAGTTGGCCACTGACCATCTGTGATGATAGTCGTAGTCATTTAACCGCTCCGCCTCCCATTTGCCTTCCCGCCCGCGAAATAAGACAATCCCTTCGTGCCCAGCACCAGCTTCTATCAGGCCCCGCAGCCTGCCGCGCCTTTTCGTCCCGGAGCCGTCGTCATCGCCACGCTCGCTAACCCGCGCGAAAAATTCTGGGGCGCGATTCTCCATCTCTCTTCCGTCGGACTGAGCTTGCGCGGCGTCGAACTTTCATCTTTCGACGACTTCATTATCCAGGTCCGCGACGGCGAGCCTTTCACTGCCGGAGTCCTCTTTTTCCCGATGCACCGCGTCGAGCGACTGGAACTCGATCTTCCCGAGGGCAACATTCTTTCGCTGGCCCAGCGTTTTGCCCAGAAGACCGGACAAGACCCCGCGCCGCTGCTGGTCAGCGAATTTCTCCCGCCCCGCCTGGCCGACGAGGCGCAACATCATGAGGAAAACTCCGAAACCGAGGAAAGCGAAAATTCCGCAGGCAACGCCCCGGGAGGCAGCTCCCGGTGAACCTCCGCCAGATACTCACCGCGCCTAATCAGCTCACGCTGCTGCGCATGATCTTTCTGCCCTTCATCGTCATCAATCTCGTGAAACACGACTTCAAATGGGCGCTCGCCCTTTTTGTTCTGGCGGGAATGAGTGACGGACTCGACGGATTGCTCGCCCGCACTCTCCATCAGCAAACCGTGCTCGGACAATATCTCGATCCCATCGCCGACAAGCTCTTGATGAGCACAATGTTTCTAGTGCTCTCCATCGAACGCATGATCCCGTGGAAGTACACGGTCATGGTCTTCAGCCGCGACATTTCGATTCTCCTCATCAGCGGCGTGCTCTTCATGATCGCCGGCCTGCGCGATTTCCGGCCGAGCATCTTCGGCAAGGCCAACACGTTCGCACAGGTGTCAGCCGTGTTCTTCAGCCTTCTCCTGCTGGTTGCTCCCTACGGTTGGGTTCTGATTGCGAAAACCACTTTCCTGCGGGCCACCTTCCTGTTTACGATCATCTCCGCCGTACACTACGCGTTTCTGGTCCAGCATCGCCTCCACGCACAGTCGCTGGCAACTCCAGCAGTTCCACCCGCTGCGAGCCAGTGAGGGGAGGACGGATAAAGTGAGACGATGACGGATAGCGTGAGAATAAATCATTATTTGGAAAACAAAGAAAGCGGGAGGGGAAGGGTTTCGGAAGGCTTATCGGAATCTTCCAGCGTAGAGCACTTACTTCTTCAATCTGACTTCTAACTTTTAACTTGCCCTTCTAACTTGCCCTACTAGCTGTACACCACTTTGCGATCACCCTTGACGATTCTGCCCACGCTGTAAAACTTCTCGCCCGCGCGTTCCAGCAGTGTCTGCGCCTTCTTGAATTTCTTGGCAGGAACCACAATCAGCATCCCCAGCCCCATATTAAAAGTGCGCAGCATTTCTTCCTGCTCAACTTTCCCGAGGTGTTGCAGGTGCTCGAAGATCGGCAGCACAGGCCAGGTTCCCACTTCGATGATCGCCGACGTCCCCTTCGGCAACACTCGCGGCAGGTTCTCGGTGATACCTCCGCCCGTAATGTGCGCCAGCGCTCCCACACACTCGCCCGCGATCAGTTTCCGGATGACCGGCCAGTAGCTGCGGTGTGTTCGCATCAGCTCGTTGCCGACTTTATTCTTGATCTCGCTGACGAATGTCTCCAATGAATAACCGGCAATCTCAAACAACAGTTTGCGGGCTAGCGAGTAACCATTGGTGTGCAGGCCATTCGACGGCAGGCCCAGAACGCAATCGCCGATTTGCACGTCTTTTCCATTGATGATCCGCTCGCGCTCCACCACCCCGACGATGAATCCCGCCAGGTCGTATTCGCCGACTGGATAAAACCCGGGCATCTCCGCCGTCTCGCCGCCAATCAGCGCGCAGCCATTGTGCTTGCATGCCTCGGCCAGCCCTCCCACAACTTTTTCCGCGACTTCCGGCTCCAGCGTTCCGGTGGCGAGGTAGTCCATAAAAAACAGCGGAGTCGCCCCCTGCACAGCAATATCATTCACACAATGATTGACCAGGTCGGCGCCCACCGTGTGGTGCATTTTCATTTCGAACGCGACCTTGAGCTTCGTGCCAACGCCATCCACGCTCGAAACCAGCACCGGATCCAGGTACTTTTTGTCGACAGAGTACAACCCGCCGAATCCGCCGATTTCGCTGAGCACGCCTTTGGTGAAGGTTTTGTGGGCAAGATATTTGATACGCTGCTTGGTGCGATTCCCTCGATCGATGTTGACGCCGGCGTCCGCGTAGGTGATCGGGCCGCTTGGAGCATTGGGATTCTGGGTCACTTTTTCAGTCCATCTTTGCCGGTGAGAGATTTCGCGCACGCGCCAGGGGAATCAATTCGAGCGCACCAAATTCTAGCACGTTCTCGCATCGGCTCCGCTGGCGAACCCGTGAAACCGGGCGACGAGAACACCTTGCGCCCAGGACACTGGTATCGCCAGGCAAGAAACGGAAAAGTGGTAAGGTTCAGACTTGTCAGTGTCTAAAATCACAGACCAAAATCGGGTCACGAGATTACACTAGCCGCCTATGAGTTCGACACACACGGGAAAAGTCGGCAAACGCCGCCCCATCCACGACAAGGCGCATGACGTCCTGCGCACCGAACGTCATCCCCTGGACGCGATTTTCAAGCCCGATAGTGTAGCTGTGATCGGCGCCAGCGATCGTGCCGGCAGCGTGGGCCGCGCCGTCCTCTGGAGCCTGGTCAGCAGCCCCTTCGGCGGCACGGTGTATCCAGTGAGCGACAAGCGCTCCAGCGTCCTCGGCATCAAAGCTTACCCTGACGTCGAACAGATTCCCGAGACCGTCGATCTCGCCGTCATCGTCACCCCCGCCGATAGCGTTCCGAACGTAATTAGTCAATGCGTTGCCGCCGGAGTTCGCGGCGCCATCGTCATCTCCGCTGGCTTCAAGGAACACGGCGAGCACGGCAAGGAGCTTGAGCGCCAGATCCTCGAGCAACTGCGCGACAGTCACATGCGGGTGGTTGGCCCCAATTGTCTGGGCGTAATGAATCCGGTCAGTGGGCTGAACGCCACCTTTGCGCCCAACATGGCGCGCCCTGGCAACGTCGCCTTCATCAGCCAGAGCGGCGCTCTCTGCACCGCAATTCTCGACTGGGCTCAAAAGGAGGTCGTTGGCTTCAGCGCCTTTGTCTCGATCGGCTCCATGTTAGACGTTGGCTGGGGAGATCTGATCGATTACCTGGGCAACGATCCGCGCACCCATTCAATCGTGATGTACATGGAGTCCGTCGGCGACGCGCGCAGTTTTCTCTCCGCCGCCCGCGAGGTCTCCCTGAGCAAGCCCATCATCGTCATTAAAGCCGGTCGCACTGCGGCCGCCGCCCATGCCGCCGCCTCGCACACCGGAACGCTCGCTGGCAGCGATGAGGTGCTGGAGGCCGCTTTCCGCCGCAGCGGCGTGCTGCGCGTCAACACGATTTCCGATCTGTTCTATATGGCGGAAACGCTCAGCAAGCAGCCTCGTCCGAAGGGTCCACGCCTGGCCGTCGTGACCAATGCCGGCGGCCCCGGTGTACTCGCTGCCGATTCGATCATAGGCGCGGGCGGAGAACTTTCGGAGCTTTCCCCGCAAACTCTGGAGCAACTCAACAAGACACTACCTCCCCATTGGAGTCACAACAATCCTGTCGACGTACTGGGCGACGCGTTACCCGACCGCTACGCCAAGGTGCTCGAAATCGTTGCAGGCGACGCCAACAACGACGGCCTGCTGGCCATACTTTGTCCCCAAGGAATGTCGCATCCGACGCAGACCGCCGAGCGCCTCGCGCCTCTGGCAAAGACTACCGGGAAACCTGTGCTCGCCTGCTGGATGGGTGGCTCGGAGATGAGCGCCGGTATCGAAATCCTCAATCGCGCCGGCATCCCCACCTTCGCCTATCCCGACGCCGCCGCCCGAATCTTCTATTACATGTGGCGTTACAGCTACCTGGTTCGTGGGCTGTATGAAACGCCCGTCCTGCCACTTGGGGATCAAGATCCCGATCGCGCCCGCGCCGAAGCCATCGTCCAAAGAGTGCGGCAAAGTGGCCGCACCCTGCTGACCGAGCCCGAGTCCAAGGAGCTGCTGGCCTGCTACAAGATTCCGACCGCCCCCACTCTGGAGGCCCACAGCGGCGTCGAAGCGGTCGCCATGGCAGAGAAACTCGGCTTCCCCGTCGTGCTCAAACTGCTTTCGCACACCATCACGCACAAAACTGAAGTTGGCGGCGTGAAGTTAAACCTCGGCACAGCCGAAGCCGTGCGCAACGCCTGGTGTGAAATTGAAGCGTCCGTGCACGAGAAGGCCGGCCCCGAACATTTCCTGGGAGTAACCGTGCAGCCCTTCCTCCGCGCGGAGGGTTACGAGCTCATTCTTGGCAGCACTGTCGACGCCCAGTTTGGCCCCGTCATGCTGTTCGGAACCGGAGGCCAACTCGTCGAGGTCTTTGGCGATCGCGCGCTCGCCCTCCCTCCCCTGAACACCACGCTCGCGCGCCGCTTTATGGAGCAGACCCACATCTTCAAAGCCCTTCAAGGAGTCCGCGGCCGCAAGCCCGTCGATCTGCCCGCCCTGGAAGAATTGCTGGTGCGCTTCAGCCAGTTGGTGGCCGAGCAACGTTGGATTAAAGAGATCGACATCAATCCCCTGCTCGCGTCGCCCGATCGCCTGATTGCCCTCGATGCGCGCATCATCCTCTATCCGCAGGATACAAAGAAAGAGGATATCCCGCGCCTCGCCATCCGGCCTTATCCCACCCAGTATGTCCGTCCCGGCACCATGAAAAATGGCGAGGAAATTATGGTGCGTCCCATTCGCCCCGAGGATGAACCTCTGCTGGTCAAGCTGCACCAGGTGTTGTCGGAACGGACGGTTTACCTGCGCTATTTTCAGCCGTTGCGGCTCAGCCAGCGCACCGCGCACGACCGCCTCACCCGCATCTGCTATATCGACTACGATCGCGAAATGGCTCTGGTGGTCGAGCACAAGAAAGCCGACGACGGCAGCCCCGAAATCATCGCCATCGGGCGCCTCAGCCAGTTGCACGGCAAGGACGAGGCCGAAATGGCCGTCCTCGTCGACGATCGCTTTCAGCACCAGGGCCTCGGCACTGAACTTTACCGCCGCCTGATCGAGGTCGCGCGCGACGAGCATTTGGGGAGCGTGGTCTCGACCATCCTTTCGGAAAATCGGGAGATGCAGATTATCTGCCGCAAGCTCGGCTTCCAGCTCGAAGCTTCCATCGAGGATGGCACCGTCCAGGCGGTACTAAAGCTCTGAAATTCTCGTAAGATTCCCCGTCCCCAACCGCCGGCTGCATCTCACGAAGGGTTCTTGTGCGGCCTTCAATTTCGTAAGATGATGGATTCCAGGAGGCGCGGATGCGAGGATTCTGCGGCCAGCAAACTCACATCTTCGTGAGTTTAATTTTCGTGGCCGCCATGGGCTCGCCGGCCGCTGCGCAAGCGCAGCCCGGTACAGCCGCAAAGCCGCTGCCCGCGGGCCAGGTAATTGATAGCGTCTCTTGCGCCTCTGATCCCGTCGAAAGCTACGCCTTGTATTTGCCCACCCGCTACACTCCCGGGAAGCCGTGGCCTATCATCTACACCTTCGATCCGGAGGCACACGGCATCTTTCCCGTCAAGCTCTACAAAGATGCTGCCGAAAAATACGGCTACATCATTGCCGCCTCGAATAACTCCCGGAATTTCCAGAAGGATGCAATTTCCAGGGCCGCGGATGCCATCTGGCAGGACACGCACACCCGCCTGGTCATCGACCCGCGTCGGATTTACATGATGGGGTTTTCGGGGGGCGCCCGCGTAGCCACTACGCTCGCGCTTCGTTGTGAAAATTGCGCGGTCGCTGGCGTGATAGCTCACGGCGCCGGCTACCCCGATCCCTCTTCACGGCTCGCGAAGGACCACTTTGCTTATTTCGGCTTTATCGGAGATAAGGATTTCAATTGGCCGGAACTCATGCAGTTGCGGCGAACAAAAGAAGTGGTCAACGCCCCCTTTCGCCTGAAGGTATACGATGGCGAGCATCAGTGGGCTCCTGCCGCCCTGTTCGAGGAATCCCTCGAATGGCTCCAGTTGAAGGCAATGCAAAATGGAAGCGTGTCCCAGGATACGTCGCTCGTCGATCATGCATTCTCCAGGATGGAAAAGGAAGCCAGTGAAGCCTCGGAGCACAAGAATGCTATCGCGGAATTTGAGGCCTACCGCTCCCTGGCCACCGATTTCAGTGGCTTGAAAGACGTGCGCCAGTATGAAGCGAAACTGCGCGCACTGCAGGATTCGGCCGAATTGAAGCAGGCTCTCAAAAAAGAACAGGCAGAGATCGACCAGCAACGCGCCCTCGTCAGCGCGCTTTCATCCAAGCTGTTACAGGCCGCGGAGGCGCAGACTGACGCCCAAATTGCTCTTTGCAACGAGATCGCCGATGAAATGGCCGCGCTCCGAAGCAGGGCTGAACGCGCCCTCAAAAATAGTAGTAATGATCCAACCGGACTGCTTTACGCACGCTCGTTCAACGAAGTGTGGGTGCAGGGTATTGAGGCCGGGCAGGCGGAGCTCGAAGTCAACAGGCGCTTTGCCAGGGCCGAGTTTTACTTTCAAATGATGAATAGAATCACCCCCGACGAGCCTTGGCCTGCTCTCCTGCTTGCTGAAACCAGCGCGCTCCGCGGAGACAGGAAACAAGCGCTCAAGGAGCTCCGCCAAGCAGTCAAGCGCGGATTGAAGCGGCCGGAGTCCATCGACGAAGATGTGAACCTGCAAGCGCTGCGCCGCGATCCTGAATTCCAGCAGATTGTCGCGGAACTGAAAGCCCGTCAATAGCAGCGCCCGCCACAGTGAATTGGCCGGAAATCCCGGGTAAATCGCCGCGCATGTTGATAGGGAACGGGAGTAAGTCCGCCCGTTGGCCGGGGGTTGTGAATTTCGTGCTCCGAACCAACTTCCTTGCCCGGTTCGCGCATAATATCAAGCGGAGAACTTTTGCATGCCTGACGCGCCGGTAGATCGTGCCCTGGACCGAAATCGCCTTCATGATCTTCAACTCTATCTCACCCGAAGACCGGTAATTCTAGCGTTGCTCTCCTTGGCGGCTGTTCTGTTTTTTCTCGCGGTCACCGGCCTCAGCCGCATCTATCACGCGCAACAGGATTCCCTCGGTACCCGCTGGTCCGGTCGCGGCATTGCGGACTTGCAGGCGCATCGTTATGGCACGGCGGTCACCGACTTTCGCACCGCATTGCTCTACTCCCGCGACAATTATTCTTACCAGCTCAACCTCGCGGAGGCGCTCCTGGGCCTGAAGCGCACCAATGAGGCATACGCCTACCTGATTAACCTCTGGGACCGCGAACCGGAAAACGGACTGGTCAATCTCGAACTCGCCCGCATCGCCGCCCAAAGGCACGAAACCGACCAGGCACTTCGCTACTACCACAACGCCATCTATGCCACCTGGCCCGGCGACCAGGCGACGGAACGCCGCGACACTCGCCTGGAATTGATCGACTTCCTCTTGAAGATCAATGCCCATCCGCAAGCGCAAGCCGAGTTGATTGCCCTGGCAGCAAATCTCGGTAACGATCCATCGGACCAAGCCCGCCTGGCCGATCTGTTTCTGCAAACGCGCGATTACGAGCACGCGCTCGCCGCTTACCGCCAGGTCCTGAAATCGGACTCCCACAGTGCAACCGCATTAGCCGGAGCCGGATTAGCCGCCTTTCAACTCGGCCGCTACCCGCTGTCCCAAAAATATCTGGAAGCCGCCGTGGCTGCCGATCCAAACGATCCTGAGAGCGCCGCTCAACTCAAAACCGCGGAACTCGTCATGCGCATGGACCCCTTCCGGCGTCAAATCTCGGCCGCCGATCGCGCCCGCATCGTGGTCGGGGCTTTTGACGCCGCGGGCGACCGGCTAAAATCCTGCTCCGCCACCTCGCCCACCCCGCCGCCGCCTTCATCCAGGCAGAGTCTCGCCGACGCGTGGGCCAAGATGAAGCCTCAGGTCACCGAACGGGTTCTTCGGCGCGATCCGGATCAGGTCGAATCCGCTATGGAATTGGTGTTCAACATCGAGCGTCAAACCAGCGCCACCTGCGGCTCCCCCTCTGGAGCGGACCTGGCTCTGCTTCTGATCGCAAGATTGCACGAGGGGAGCTAGCTTGGACCTGCGGACAGAGTCTCCGACCGTCGAACCAGCCGGCCGCGCCAAAGTCGCCCCTCCTGCTCCAGCGCCGACCCGCGCGGAAAAAACGCTGCTGCAGATCATCTTCCGCGAGGAACGCCTCTTCCTCATCCTCTCTGTGTTCATCGGAGTCTTCTCCGGCCTCGCGGTAGTCTGCTTTCGCTTCGCCATCGACTGGTGCCACATCTACCTGTTGGGCTCAGGAGCCGTACTCTCTCCGGTGCGTTTAATTCTTGCGCCCACGCTCGCGGGTCTCGTTATTTCGCTGCTGGTCATTCATGTGTTCCCACTCTCCCGCGGCAGCGGCGTGAATCAGACCAAAGCAGCCCTCTACATCTACAACGGCTACATCCCTCTGCGCACCGCAGTCGGTAAGTTCATCACGGCGGCGCTTGCAATCGGAGCGGGACACTCCCTTGGCCCCGAAGATCCCTCTCTGCAAATCGGCGCCAGCCTGGCTTCCGCGCTCGGACGCCGCATGCGCCTTTCCCGCGACCGCATGCGCTTGATCGCTCCGGTCGGCGCGGCCGCCGGACTCGCCGCCGCGTTCAACGCCCCCATCTCGGCGGTTCTGTTCGTGATTGAAGAAGTCATCGGTCGCTGGACCGCCGGCATCCTCGGCTCGGTCGTGCTCTCCGCCATCTCCAGCGTAGTGGTCATGCGGTGGTTCCTCGGCTCGGAATCCATGTTCCGCATTCCCCCCGTCGAACTCAAGCAGCCCGCTGAACTCATCGCCTACGCTGTTCTCGGAATTGTCGGTGGCCTCGCGTCCGTCGCCTTTGCGAGCGGCATTGCAACCCTGCGTCCTAAATGCAAGGCACTCCCCCAGTGGACCCAGTATTTCCAGCCCGCCGTCGCGGGCCTGCTCATCGGCCTGATCGCCTTCCTCGGCGCTCCGCAGGTAATGGGCGCCGGATACGAATACATCGACGAGGCCATGCACGGCCAATTTACCTGGCAGATGCTGGCTATCCTGGCTGGCCTCAAGATCGTCGCCACCTTGCTCTCCTTCGTGAGCGGCACTCCCGGAGGCATGTTTGCTCCTACGCTTTTTATCGGCGCAATGCTGGGCGCGGCGGTCGGCGGCGCCGAGCACGTCCTGCTCCCGCATTTGACCGGATCGCCCGGCACCTACGCGCTGGTGGGCATGGGCGTTCTCTTCGCGGGATTTCTCCGCGCGCCCATGACTTCGGTCTTCATGGTCCTCGAGGTTAGCGGAAACTACTCCATTATTCTGCCTGTGATTTTGGCGAACACGATCGCCTACGTGATCTCGCGCGGACTGCGGCCGGTCGCAATCTTCGACATCCTCACCCGCCAGGATGGACTCGATCTCCCCTCGATGGAGGAACAGAGAGAAGAGGGTATCCTGCGCGTCGAAGATGCCATGCAACCCGCTCCCAGCCCCTTGCTCGACGCCAAAGACACTCTCGATCGCGTGTTGCCGCAGGTCGATGTCGAATCCCCGGACGTGCTCCTCGTCCGAATGAATCCGACCGGCTGGAGCAGCGTGACCGGCCCGGAACTCGCCACCATGGCGAAAGAAGGCAAAGGCAGCTTGACCATTGGCTCGATCCTGGCCAGCCGCCAGATTCCTTACCTGCACCCCGACCATCCGCTGGAAACGGCCTTGCGTTACGTCGACCGTTGGCCCCTGCTCCCCGTTGTCAGCCGCGCCGATTTTCGCCAGCTTGAGGGTGTGATTTCGCAGCGCGACGTTCTCGGCAGCTACCGCGAAGTCGGAACTGAATAACATAACAACGAACGTCAGGCGATAGCAGAACTGCTATGATGCTGCTCCCAAACTTTTTTCTTCGGAGAACGGCATGAAAGTTTTGACAGTTCTGTTCCTCGTGATTCTCACATCTCGGTGGATCGTGGCCCAACCACAGCAATCCACCGACGCCGTGCCCGACACCACCAGGCCTGCAGCGGTTCGCGCCAAAGAGAAAGCTAAGAAGGAGCCTGCGCCCGCCAATCCGGACAGGTCCGAAGCCGCCAGGCCCGCCGAGCCCTCCAAATCCGAAGAGGTCACCGATAAAGACAAAGAAGAGCATTTCGATGTCGCCGAAGTTCCGCCCGTCATCACGCATCACCAGATCGCCCTGAACGGGAAAATGTTGAACTACACCGCGACCACCGGCCGCCTCCCGCTCAAGCGCGCCGACGGCAAGATCGAAGGCGAAATGTTTTTCGTCGCCTACACTCTCGACGGCCAGGACGCAGGAAAGCGCCCACTCACCTTCGCCTTCAACGGCGGCCCAGGCTCCGCCTCCATCTGGCTGCACATGGGCGCAGTCGGTCCTAAGCGCGTCGTTCTGCAGTCGAACGGATTCATGCCGGCCGCGCCCTATCGTCTCGAAGATAACCCCGATACGATCCTTGATCGCAGTGACCTCGTGATGGTCGATGCCATGGCCACCGGCTTCTCCCGCGCGGCAAACGCATAACTCACCAAGAAGTACCTGGGCGTCAAAGGTGACGTGCAGGCTTTCGGAGAATTCATCCGCCTCTACCTCTCGCGCTATGAGCGTTGGAGTTCTCCGCTCTTCTTGTTCGGCGAAAGCTATGGCACCACCCGCGCCGCCGGACTCGCCGGCTATCTCGCCGACCATGGCATCGCATTCAACGGGGTCACGCTGCTCTCCATGGCCGTCGATTTCCAGACCCTCGAATGGAACAAGTCCAACGACCAACCCTACTTCCTGCTGGTTCCCACCTTCAACATGATCGCCGCCTACCACCACAAGCTGCCCCCCGACCTTGCGCAGGATATCGCAAAGACCCGTGAGGAAGTCCTGCGATGGTCGCTGAATGAGTACGCGCTCGCCCTCGCCAAAGGCGATGCCCTCACTCCCGAGGAACATCGCAAGATTGTCGAGCAACTGGCGCGCTACATCGGACTCCGCCCGGAAGTCATCGAAGCGCATGATCTCCGCATCGACGTCCCCATCTTCGACCACGAATTACAGCTCGATCAGAAGCTTGTCACCGGACGCCTCGACGGCCGCTTCACCAGCCCCAACCCCGGCGGTGAGCGCTCTTTCGATCCCACCAGCGCCGCTATCCTCCCGCCCTATACTTCGGCCTTCAATAATTATCTGCGCACAGAACTGAACTACCAGATCGATATGCCCTACCGCGTCTTCGCCTACGACGAGCCCGTCTTTCAGCAGTGGGATTGGGGCAACGCCGAACAGGGATTCCCCAGCACCGCTGGCGGCCTGCGCGGAGCCATGATCAAGAATCCCTACATGAAGGTGCTGGTAATGGAAGGCTACTACGACCTGGCCACACCCTTCGCCGCCGCCAACTGGACCATGGACCACCTCAATCTCGATGCCAAATACCGCGACAGCATTTCCTACGCGACCTATAAAGCCGGTCACATGGTCTACATTGACCGCGCAGAACACGACAAGATGAAGAAGGACTTGGGCGACTTCATGGACAAGTGTCTGAAATAAGCTCCAAGTTCTCAGTTCCAAGCTCAAGGTCCCTTGGAGCTTGGAGCATGGAGCTTAGACCTGAGCCTCCGCGATTATCTGTTTCGAATATGTTCTAATGCTGCACGCATGCGCGCCGCCATCATCTTAGGATTAGGAACGTCGCCTTCCGCCCTGCAACAATTCCAGGCCGGTTCGCAAACATCCTGGACCGAAGGCTTGCCCGCCTCGTCGAACGATGCAGATGCCGTCCTGATCTTTGGCGGCGACGGCACCATCCACCGCCACCTCCCTGCCCTTGTGCGCCTCAATTTGCCCGTGCTCGTCGTCCCCTCCGGCAGCGGAAACGATTTTGCCCGCTCCCTCCATCTGCACTCCAATCGCGATTCGCTGAAAGCATGGCGAAATTTTGAGTCGGGAAAAGTTCAGCCGCGCGCCATCGATCTGGGCGTGATCCGCCCCGCCGCATCTCCGGAAACCGAGCGCTACTTCTGTGGCGTGGCCGGTTGCGGACTCGATTCCATCACTGCGCGTCGCGCCAATCAGATGCCCCGCTGGCTGCGTGGCCACGGTGGTTACGCCTTAGCGCTCCTGCCAGCCCTTCTGAAACTTCCCGCGTACCCGATGCGAGCTCACCCGCTCGAACGGCGACGAAGAGAATCGCGACACCAACTCCCGCCCGACTTTGCTCGCCGCTTTCGCCAACACGCAATTTTATGGCGACGGCATGCGCATCGCGCCACAAGCCGATCCCGGCGACGGCCAACTCGATATCTGCCGCATCGCGGCGATGAGTCCCTTCAAACTGTTTTATATGTTCCCAACTGTCTACTTCGGTCGCCACCTGCTCTCACCCAAGGTCGAATATTCCAGAGCAACGCAAGTTCGCGTAGAGACAGAAACGCCGCTCGAGATATACGCCGATGGAGAGTTTGTCTGCGAGACCCCCGCCGAAATCTCGGTCTTGCCGGGATCTCTCAGAGTGATTGCGTAGCGAGATAAAGCGTAATGTCATCAGAGCGTATGACTTTATTAAAGAGGTTATGCTGAGCGCAGCCGCTCTTCAGGAAGTGAAGTTCGGGGGAGTCGAAGGCCACTTGCTTCTCCCAGCCCTGCCCTCCAGAAAGCTCCCGCCGAGATGTCGACCGTAGCGCCGGCGCCTCGCCGGCCGTCTCGAGGGCGCCCCGCACTGGCTGAAGCCCAACCGGACGCAGATTTTTGACCATTGTGTTCAACCTGATCTATCGCGCCAGTCCATAACGCTCATCGAGCGCCAGATTCAGCTCAAGAACGTTCACGCGCGGCTCACCTAGAACTCCCCATTGCCGGTTCGTGATGTGCGCTAGAACCAGCTTACTGATCTCTCCCTCGGCCACTTTGCGTTCTAACGCGACGCGCCGGATCTGAAACGTTGCCGCCGCCGGAGTAATATCCGGATCAAGTCCTGATCCCGATGTTGTAACCAAGTCCACCGGAACCGGCACGCTTGGATTCTCCGCCTGCACCCGGGCCACGTCGCCATTCACCCGAGCAATCAACTGCGCGTTGGTCGGCCCCAGGTTCGATGCGCCCGAAGCCGTGGCATCGTATCCGGCCGAACCGGCCGCGGATGGCCGCGAATGAAAATATGCCGGCCCTGAAAATGCCTGTCCGATCAGTCGTGAGCCAACCAAAACTCCATTGCGGCTGACCAGTTCCCCACTTGCCTGCGCAGGAAACAACACGCGCGCCAGTCCTGTCACCAGGAGCGGATAAACAACCCCCAGCAGCACAGTGGTCGCAATCGTCATCAAAACGGCATTCAGCAGATGTTTCTTCATCGCTTCTTCTTACTCCCCGTCATATATATCTGGGACTTGGTGTACAAGAGGTCACGGCCAGGACCCAGCAAGCTTGCGCCTGCTGGGTCGGAAGGCCCCAGCCGTGCCTCTCCCGAACCGCACCTTGCGCGGCTAACGCTATGGGAGATGCGGCCAATTGTAACTCGTTTTTATTACCTTGTAAGTACCCTTTCCTAGACCAGCTTAATCCCGGTAATTACCACGTCGATCAACTTTATGCCAAGAAACGGGACCACCAGCCCGCCAAAGCCATAAACCAGCAGGTTTCTCCGCAACAGCGCCTCCGCTCCCATGGGCAGATACTTTACTCCTCGCAGCGCCAATGGAATCAGCGCAACAATAATGAGAGCATTAAAGATAACTGCCGAAAGCACGGCCGATTGCGGAGTCTTGAGGTGCATCACATTCAACGCGTTCAGCACCGGAAATGTGCCTGCGAACATCGCGGGAATAATGGCAAAATACTTGGCCACATCATTGGCAATGGAAAACGTAGTGAGTGCCCCGCGCGTCATCAGCAGTTGCTTTCCGATCGCCACCACTTCAATGAGCTTGGTGGGATTGGAATCCAGATCCACCATATTCCCGGCTTCTTTTGCGGCTTGCGTGCCCGTATTCATGGCCACCCCGACGTCCGCCTGGGCCAGCGCCGGAGCGTCGTTGGTTCCATCGCCCGTCATCGCCACCAGTTTCCCGTCCGCCTGTTCGCGCCGGATCAAATCCATCTTGTCTTTCGGCGTCGCCTCCGCGAGAAAGTCATCCACACCGGCCTCGCGCGCGATGGCCGCCGCCGTCAGCGGATTATCACCCGTGATCATCACCGTCTTGATCCCCATCGCCCGCAGTTGCTTGAAGCGATCGCTCATTCCGCCCTTGACGATATCTTTCAGATAAATCACGCCCAGCGCGCGCTGGTTCTCCGCCACCACTAGAGGCGTGCCGCCCGAACGCGCAATCTGTTCCACGCTCGCCTGAATTTCGCGCGGCAGCGAAGTGCCAAACTGGTTCAGATATTTTGTAATCGAATCCACCGCGCCCTTGCGAATCTCGCGCCCGTCCAGATTCACGCCCGACATCCGCGTTTGCGCCGTGAAGGGAACGAACACCGCTTCGTGTGCAGCCAGTTCGCGTCCGCGTAGCCCGTAGCGCTCCTTCGCCAGCACGACAATCGACCTGCCTTCCGGCGTCTCGTCCGCCAGCGACGAAAGTTGCGCCGCATCCGCCATCTCAGCCTCGGTAATCCCCGGCGCAGGAATAAATTCCGCGGCCTGCCGGTTGCCCAGAGTGATCGTCCCCGTCTTGTCGAGCAAAAGCGTGTTCACATCCCCCGCCGCTTCCACCGCGCGTCCCGACATGGCAAGCACATTGTGCTGCACCAGTCGGTCCATGCCTGCAATGCCGATCGCCGACAGCAGTCCGCCGATGGTCGTCGGAATCAGGCATACCAGCAGTGAAACCAGCACAAACACCGTCTGTGGGGACCCCGAGTAAATGGCGAACGGCTGCAGAGTAATCACGGCCAGCAGAAAAATAATCGTCAGCCCCGCCAGAAGAATATTGAGCGCGATTTCATTCGGAGTCTTCTGCCTCTCCGCTCCCTCGACCAATGCGATCATCCGGTCGAGAAATGTCTCTCCCGGATTCGATGTGATGCGCACCTTGATTTGATCCGAAAGCACGCGCGTGCCGCCTGTCACCGCTGACCTGTCGCCGCCCGCTTCGCGAATCACTGGCGCCGACTCTCCGGTGATCGCCGACTCGTCCACCGACGCGACGCCTTCGATGACTTCGCCATCGCCCGGAACAAATTCCGACGCAGTCACCATGCAAACGTCGTTCACACGCAGCTTGGAACTCGCGACCGTCTCGATTTCGCCGTTCGGGAGCAACCGCCGCGCCACCGTCTCCGATCGCGCTTTGCGTAGAGTGTCCGCCTGGGCCTTCCCGCGCCCTTCGGCCATCGCCTCGGCGAAATTCGCAAACAGCACCGTAAACCACAGCCAGAGCGTGATCTGCAGGTTGAAGCTGAAATTCAGTTTGTCGCCGAGCAGCAGCACCGTCGTCACCACGCTGCCCACTTCGACCACGAACATCACCGGATTCTTCATCATGGTGCGCGGATCGAGCTTCACGACGGCATCCCATAGCGCCCGCCGTATGATTTTCCCGTCCCAAAGACTCTTGCTCTTCTGTTCTGCCATACGCCCCTTAGAAAGTCTTCCCCGCCATCATCGAAAGATGCTCCAGCACCGGACCCAGGCTAAGCGCCGGGAAAAATGTTAGTGCTCCTACAATCACAATCACCGAAACAAGCAGTACCGAAAACAAAGGCGTCGTGACCGGGAAAGTTCCAGCCGAAGGAGCTACCGCCTTCTTCTTTGCCAGGTTGCCCGCAATCGCCAGCATCGGGATGATCATGAAGAATCGCCCCACCAGCATGGTCATCGCGCCAGACGTGTTGTACCAGAGCGTGTTTCCGTTGAGCCCGCCAAACGCCGACCCGTTGTTCCCTGCCATTGACGTAAACGCATAGAGGATTTGCGTCAGTCCATGCGGCCCGGCATTGCTGATGCTTGAGGTGCCGAATCCCTCCACCGTGGAAATGCCCGTGAGCGCAAGAATGATGAGCGGAAAGACCAGCGTCACCAGCATGGCCATCTTCACGTCATACGCTTCGATCTTCTTGCCGAGATACTCCGGGGTTCGCCCAACCATAAGTCCCGCGATAAACACCGATAACACCACATAGATCAGAATGCCGTACAGCCCCGCGCCCACTCCCCCAAATACCGTTTCGCTGAGCATGATATTCACGAGCGGCACCAGTCCGCCCAGCGGAGTGAAGGAATCATGCGCCCCATTGATGGCCCCGCAACTCGCGTCGGTCGTGACGGTAGCGAACAGCGCGGAGTCGGCAATGCCAAAACGCACTTCCTTCCCCTCCATGTTCCCTCCCGCCTGTTGCGCGCTCACCTTCTGATCGACTCCATGCAACAGCGGATTTCCTTTTGCCTCCGCCCAATACGCCGTCGTAACCCCTGCCGCGAACAGGATCGCCATCGCCGCCCATACCGCCCAGCCGTGGCGTTGCGATCCTGTCATCCGGCCAAGTGTATAAGTGAGTCCCGCGGGAATGGCGAAGATCGATAGCATCTGTAAGTAGTTACTAAGGGGGGTTGGATTCTCGAATGGATGGGCGCTATTCGCGCCAAAGAAACCGCCGCCATTCGTCCCCAGCATCTTGATCGCTTCCTGTGAAGCGACCGGCCCCTGCGCGATGATCTGCTCGGTCACACTGTCCATGACCGGCTTGCCATCCGTGCCGACCACAGGCTTCCCATCGGCCCCCACTCTCTGGACCTGTTGCGGCTCAATCAAATTCGCCGTGTCGTACTGATGGAGATTCTGGACCACCCCCTGCGACACCAGAGCCAGCGCATACACAATGCACAACGGCAGCAGCACCCACAAAGTCGAGCGTGTCATGTCCACCCAGAAATTGCCGATCGTATCCCTCTCACGGCGTGCGATACCCCGAACAAATGCAATCGCCAGCGCCATTCCAACCGCTGCCGATACAAAGTTGTGATAGGCCAGTCCCGCCATCTGCGTGAAATAACTCATGGCGCTTTCGCCGGAATAATTCTGCCAGTTGGTGTTCGTCGTGAAAGACGCCGCGGTATTGAAAGCGAGCGCCGGCAAGATGGCGGCGAAGTGCCGCGGGTTCCACGGCAACACCTGTTGCACCCGCTCCATCAGATACAGCACCAGCATTGAGACGCCACTGAACAACAGCATCGCAAAGGCGTATTCCGTCCACCGCATCTCGTGCGTCTCATCCACGCCCGTGACTCGGTAGAGCAAGCGCTCCACCGGTCGCAGCACCGGATCCAGGAATGTTCTCTCCCCGCCAAACACCCGTGCCATGAATACGCCCAGCGGCTTGGTTATCGCCAATATCAGGGCGAGAAACAGTATGATTTGCAACCACCCATTAGCAGTCATTTCAGAATTTCTCCGGCCTCAGCAGTGCGTATAAGAGATAGACCATTAACCCGGCGCTGATCACAAGCATCACAATGGACTCGGTATTCATAAGGTCCTCCCTAGCGAATCCGCTCGCAGAAATACACATAGCCAAGCGACAACACGAAGAACGCAATCGTTACCACCACAAAGATCAGGTCCTGCAAGCCTCCACCTCCGAATCCGAACTCTAACGCCCCAACGTTACCGAAATACGACTAAGCCTCAGAATTTGACCATGATGTCAATATCGACCATCGACTGATCCCTGCGCAGATCGGGAAACCACACGCCACTCGTGCTGCCAGGTGTGCCGCACGCCGTTTCCGCGGGGATGAGACTCTCTTGCATGGACGAATTCCCGTTCGTGCAGGCAAAGTACTCGGGATATCCATTATTCGTATACGGCACGCCCCCCGGGCCCGGCGGCGTTATTCCCCCGCGGCCAGTCCAGTACGGCACATTCGCGTGCCGGTAATCGTACTCCCAACGGAATGTTATCCACTGCTTTGGCATGTAATCGTAAGTGATCGACATATCCCACGCCTTGAATGGGTCCGACGGGTTACCGCTGAAGTACGGTGCACTAATAGCGGAGGAGGCCGCAGTTTCACCGTTGATAGGCGGCACTAAGACCAGGTATCGTCCCGGATTGTTGATCTTCCCGCCGCCGACGGTCAGTCCGTGCGTATCTTTCTTGAACCACGTGCGGTCATACAACATGAACCCAATAAAACTTTGCTTCGGGTTGATTCCCGACGCGAAATGATCTCCCCCAACCGAGTTTGCATCTCTCGTGTTACCGTGGCAGCCCACGCCCTGCAAGTACACGCCCGTCGAGGTCGTCGTGCTCGGGCCAAATTCACAGCCCATATCGCCCGTGAAGGAGAAGGCCATCTTGTCAACGGTCTGTCCCCTCCTGTCGAAATACTTGATCTCGATGCTGTCGTCGGTATGGACGCGCCCACGGTTCGGGATGTAAAGATCGTCATGCCCAAGTCCGTAGTTATTTGAAATTATGTTCACCCATGGTCTCGGCGTCCACTTGATCTGGCCACCCACTCCCTTCCTCGAATTAGCCGATCCGTAGGATTGCCATCCGTTGATGAACCACGGCTCAATCTTCAAGTGAGGATTGGGGAAGATCTGAACTCTCAGTCCGTTGAAAAACCACGGGGTGTTCGAGGAAACATAAGAAGGCTGGTAGGCCCAGTTATCAAAGTTGTAGTAACTGAACAGCCCGATGTAAGACATGAAGATCCCCGCGTCAATATTGATCCCGTTCAGAGCGTTAATGTGGTAGCCGCCGTAGGCCTCCGCCAGATAGCGGTCGGCAGTGTCGAGATCCCACTGGCCCTTTGCCGGGCTCGGATCGTTGCGTGGTGTCGTGGCCGAATACATGCCAAACTGCGTCATGAGACGAGCGCGGACGTTGTCGAAGTGGAAGTCGCCGCCCACGCCCAGTTGCTCCAGTTGGATTTCATTGGACCGGAATATTTCGCTCGATCCGCCGATTGAATTGTCGATTGGCTTGTTGAAATCGTAGTTGTAAGTAATGTCGGCCCGGATTTCCGGAGTAAAGAACTTCGAATCGAATGCCGTGTCCTTGTTGCGCGGGTTCCCGTTCAGCCAGGTCCAGTCCCAATCCGAAAAAGGCGCGATCTTCTCAGTTTTCGCCGGCTCTGCAGCCGCAGACTCGCTTGGCACGACCGCGGGCGCGACCAGCGATTGCGTCGGCGCTGTCGCTTTGGCGGACTGCACTACCGTTGTCGGCTGTCCTGCTGCTTCATGCTGCTTCAGTTGTTCTTCCAGTTGTTCGACCCGCTTGGTAAGCGCTTCAATTTGTTTCAGTACTTCCGGTGGAACGGACTGCGTCGGACTGCTTCCCTCTTGTGCGCGAAGCGGCAGAGCAACTGCCAATACGAGCGTCCCGATTAGAATCAGCGCAATTCTTCTCGGGATCGTCCTCTCCTTATATCCGCTGGGCCTTGATTCGGATTTCATAGGAAAAAGTTCTCCCCTTCTCGTTGCGTGTCTGGAGCGCTGGGGATGTCGCGATCCTTCGCCAGACGCGCCGCGGCCCTCCTTCACCAGCGCCAGAAGGAACCGGACGAGAAAGGCCTCGCATAAAGCACACGACATCAGGAACAGGAAAAACATCACGGTCTGATTAAGGATTTCGCGGTTCCCATAGTGATTAAACAGGCGTGTCCATAAGAGGACGATAAATAATTCGTAAAGAAGTCATAAAGGAAACAAATCCCGCCTCGCAATGGCATTGGCTCAGCAACCCCATTCGGCTTCGCCGGGCTTGGCGAAATATCGTCTCGACTGGCGCTCGCTGGGCAGAAGTTCCACCTCGAGCAGTGCGAGCCGCGCTGCGGCAATCATGCGGCTTTTCTCGGTTGCCGGCACATTCGCCCAGGCGTCGCAGGTTCGCGTGTGTGCTGCGTTTCCGGATTCATCGGCTAACGCCACTTGGTAGTGGTGAAAAAGTTGCGCAAACCGTTCCGCCGAGACTTCTTGAATTGACATGAGCTTGATCTCCCTCGGTCGCCCCACATCCTTCAGCGACGACTCCATTGCACTCGAATGCCCGTAAAGTCTGCATAAATTGAAAATAAGGAAATCGTTAAGAATCGCAGAGAGGGGTCCTGCCAAAACTTCGGGAACTTACGCGCCGGGCTCGAACCGGTAACCGACCCAAGGGTCAGTCACAATGTAACGGGGAGAATTCGGATAAGTCTCGATCTTCTTCCGCAGTTGCGCAACAAATACCCGCAGATATTCCACCTGCTCGGTGCTTTCGCCTCCCCACACCGCCGCCAGCAAAGCTCGATGCGTGACCACCTTGCCGGAGTGGCGCGCCATGTAGACGAGTAAGTCAAATTCCTTCGGAGTAAGGTGGACCGCGTGATCGCGAACCACCACGCTGCGCGCCCCCGGATCGATCCGGAAATCGCCTAACTCGATTGGCGCGATTTCAGAATCGTCGACGCGGCCGCGCCGCAAATTCGCCCGCACGCGGGCCAGTAGCTCTTCCATCCCGAACGGCTTGGTCACGTAATCATCCGCCCCCGCGTCCAGCGCCTTTACCTTCGTCCGCTCCTCGCCGCGCACCGAGAGCACAATGATAGGAATCTGCGTCTTCGCACGCAGTTTGCGGCACAATTCCAGTCCGTCCATATTCGGCATGGCGAGATCGGTGATCACCAGGTCCGGAGTCCAGTCCTTCATGATCTCCAGTGCCGTCTCGCCATCGTTGGCGACGCGGATGTCATATCCGTGGCTCGAAAGCGACGTTCGCAACACGCGCGTGATCTGCGACTCATCGTCCACTACCAGAATGTGCTTGTGTTCCATGACGGCTTCAGCTCGGTTCCTGCGTAACTATGTGTACGTCCACCGTCGGGGCATCCCGCAAAAACTGGTGGATCGCCGAAAGGTAAAAATACCGTTTCCAGCCCCGCGTCGCCGAACGTCCGAAGACTACCTGCGTGATGTGCTTCTCGTTGACAAATCCCGACACCGCTTGCGCCACACTCTTCCCCGTCAACCGAACCAGCGCTGCGCCCACGTTTTCCGCGAAACGGATGTTGGCATTCAACGTTCGCTGGTTCTCGTCGCTCTTGTCCTGGCCCAGGTCGGTATACACGACAAATAATTCCGCATTCATCGCCTGCGCCATTCGCGCCCCGCGCGCAATCAGATACTGCGCCGCCGGATTCGAACTGATGCACACGGCGATGCGTTCGCGAATCGCCACTGCCCCGCGATCCTGATCCAGCACCTCCCGATGCTGCTCCAGGCTCTGGTCCACCGCCTGCGCCACTTGCCGCAGCGCCAGTTCGCGCAAGGCAATCAGGTTCGTCTCCCGAAAAAAATTCTCCAGCGCCCGCCCCACCCGCTCCTGCGGATACACATCCCCGCGCCTCATCCGGTTCTGCAGCGCCTCCGGCGTCAGATCGATCATCACCACTTCGTTGACGCGCTGCAGCACCCAGTCGGGAACCGTCTCCCGCACCTGGATACCGGTCACTCCCTGCACCGTCGGCGTCACACTCTCCAGGTGCTGTATGTTCATCGTCGAAAGCACATCGATGCCGGCATCCAGCAGTTCGAGCACATCCTCGTATCGCTTGCGGTGCTTGCTGCCTTCGATATTGGTGTGCGCCAGCTCGTCAATCAGGGCGACTCGCGGATGTCGCGCCAGGATCGCGTCCACATCCATCTCTTCAAACTGAGCGCCCTTGTATTCGATCGCCCTTCGCGGCACGATTTCGAGGTCTTTAACCAGTTCCGCGACCGCTTTCCGCCCGTGCGTCTCGATCACTCCGATGACCACATCTTCGCCGCGCCCGTGCCGCCGGATCGCTTCCGTCAACATGGTGTGCGTTTTACCAACGCCGGGCGCGTAGCCGAGGAACAGTTTGAATACTCCACTTTTCCGCGGAGCAGGCGCCGCCTCTTCCAGCCACTGTTCTGGAGTCTTAGTCATTGTAATTGCGATTATTGTCGTCGAGAGTTTGTCGTTTGTCGATGCGGAATGAAGCAGGTTGCACAGCTCCGGTTCTCACGGTTTCAGAGTCCTCAGGTTTAAACAATTCCGGGAGAGGGCGCTCGCCGCCACTCGGTTGAGTTTTACACCCAACCCGCTTTTCCGCTCTGAAACTTTGAGCCCTCGCAAACCCCGCAACCGGTCTTGTCATACAATCTCCTCGTGAAAGTTACCGCCCGCTCCATCACCGGATACCTGGTCGCCACCCTGACGGTCGCGGGTATTTCCTTAGTCGGATACCGCTGGCTCCATCTCAATGCAACATCGGTTGCGCTTGCGTTTCTTCTAGGTGTCCTCGGGATCTCGGCTTTCTATGGCATCCGGCACGCCGTCTTCATGTCGATTCTGGGGACGCTCGCGTTTAATTACTTCTTTCTTCCACCTATCGGCACTCTCACCATCGCCGACCCGCAAAATTGGGTCGCTCTCTTCGCATTCCTGGTCACCGCGGTCACTGCCAGCGAACTTTCCGCGCGCGCGCAGCGCGAGGGCCGCGCAGCTGTTGAGCGCCGGAAGGAACTCGAACGCCTGTACGCTTTCAGCCAGCTGTTGCTCTCCAGCGATAATGCGGCGGAACTCCTCAACACCATCCCGCGCTACATCGTCGATTCTTTCGCGGTCCGCTCCGCCGCTATCGCGCTCTCCAGCCGCACCGACGTCTACCGCTCCGGCCCCGCTATCGACGGCATTGAGTCGCACGACCTCCAACTGGTCGCTTTGCGGGGTGAACCTCGGTTCGACTCCGCCAGCCAGCTCGCTTTCATGCCCCTGCGCATCGGGATGCGCGTCGTCGGCAGCATGGGCGTCTCCGGCTCGCGTCTCTCCCGGCAAACCCTTGAAGCCATCGGCAGCCTGGTTGCTATTGCCATCGAGCGCGCCAGCGCCTTCGAAAAACTAAGCCGCGCCGAAGCTGCACGAGAGAGCGAACAGCTCCGCTCCGTATTGCTTGATTCCGTGACCCATGAATTTCGCACCCCACTCACCGCCATCAAAGCCTCCGTGACCTCGCTGCTCGGCACTGCAGTGCATTCTCGCGAAGAAAATCACGAATTGCTCACCGTCATCAATGAGGAGAGCGACCGCTTGAATCGCCTCATCGGCGAGGCCGCCGAGATGGCACAGCTCGATGCCAACAAAGTCGAGTTCACTTTCACTACTATGCCCATCCGCCCCACCGTCGATGAAGCTCTCGACGAATTGAAACAGCTCCTTTGTCACCATCCCGTCGATGTCCGGATTCCAACTGAACTTCCCCCCGCCCGCATGGATCCGGCCCACATCAAGGAAGTTCTCGTTCACCTGCTCGAGAATGCTGCGAAGTACTCGCCCGCCGGCGCCCCGATTCGCATTACCGCCGAAGCCAAAGACAACGACCGGATGCTTACCATCAGCATCGCCGATCGCGGCCCCGGCATCGATGACTTCGAGCAGTCCATGGTCTTTGAAAAGTTCTATCGCGGACGCAACCAGCGCGTGCAGGTCCACGGCACCGGCATGGGCCTGGCCATCTGCAAGGCCATCGTAGAAGCACACGGAGGCCGCCTCGGCCTTACCAGCCAACTCGGGCACGGGTCAGTCTTTTACTTCACCTTGCCGCTGGGGTAGCGGCAGGATACTCCGTGCACTTACGATTCACGTTGAACCTTCCGGGAGCAACCCGATGACGACTTTGCAACAACTCATGATTCGCGCTCTCTCGGCGATCGCCGCGCGAGCCGTTGCGGTCCAAGGGAGAGGATTTCGTGCATACGGGCGTTGCGTGCGCATTGCACTGAGCATCCTGGAGAGTTGGGATTCCGACCGGATCGCGTTCAGCAGGCAGCGGCTGTTAAGAGAATTGGCGTCCCTGACGTGATCACCAGCGTGTGCTCAAAATGGGCGGAGAGCGCGTGATCGCCGGTGCGCAGTGTCCATCCGTCTTTATCGGTAAAAATGCGGCCCGAGCCGCTGGAAATAATCGGTTCCACCGTAATCACCAACCCTTCATTCATAATCTGTCGGGCCTGCGGATCGGCGTAGTTCGGGACATGCGGCAATTCATGAATGGTCCGGCCAATGCCGTGTCCTCCAAGCTCACGGATCACGGAAAAACCGGACTTGCGGACCTCGCGGTCGACGATCTTTCCGATTTCGAAGACACGGAAACCGGCGCGCGCCACCAGCATGGCCTTGTGAAAAGCGCGCTCCGCGCACATCATCAATTGCTCGGCTTGCTCGCTCACTTTACCTACGGGCACAGTCATGGCAGCGTCGGCCATGTAGCCGTCTTTTTCGACCGTCACATCCAGTTTGACCAGATCGCCTTCTTTCAGTTCGCGATCTCCCGGAATGCCGTGCACGGCTTCATCATTCAGGCTGATGCAGTTTGCGCCCGGGAACTGGTACACCATGCGGGGAGCGGAACGCGCTCCGTTTTCTTGCATCACGCGGGCGCCGATGTCATCGAGGTATTGGGTGGAAACACCGGGACGCACTTCGGCTTTCATCGCGTCGAGGACCTGGCGCACGATGTGGCCGACCGCTTTTAGGTAATGTAGTTCTTGCTCATCCTGGATACACATTTTCGACCCATCCCTGGCTGCTTTCAGTAGCTTATCTGAAATCAGAGCGCGATGGCGGCGACTTAGTCGGAATGCGAGTGGCGTCCCAGAGATGGCCGGGCGCGCAGAAAAATCTGGAATGAAACGGGATTGGCCCCATACGCCGCGTTTAAGCTCTGTGGCTTCGAATAGAAAGTAACATCGGTCCCCAAAGCAAGCTGCCAGAGCTGGTTTTGGAGGAGATCGCGTGCTCCGCCAAAGGTGTATGCGCCAATGCGATAGCTGGGCGCCAGCGGATTGGCTGGGAACAATTCGTCTTTGTCGACCAACTCCAGACGCGAGAATGCGTAATTCTTCGAGCGAAAGTTGAGCGTACTCTCCAGCAAGTAGCCATTCAGATTGTGGTCGTCGAGCACCTTGTGTACTCTTCCCCAGACGAATGTCGTGGCCCACGAACCATTTGACAACTTGCCCGCGGAAAAAGGACGAACGTACTCGACGGAGGCCGTCTGGCGGCGCTGGCTGCCCGGTTCGAGCGCTTCCGGATGCTCGAGGCGTCCGTAGCTGTACTGCGCGGTCCAATTCCTCGATGGCGCCAGGCTCAAGCGCGCCGACCACGAGTCAAGCGGCGCGAACTGGATGGTGTAGCGCTTTTCACCCGGCTCGCGCCCATTGAAGGCGGAGCCTTCGATTTTGAGGCGGGATACGACGAGGCCCGTAGTGAGAACTCCGAAGCTGATGTGGGTGGAATCCTGCAAATGATGAGACAAGGGTGCCATCGGCAACTCGGAGGCCGACGCGCGATGCATGTAGGCTACAGGTCCGAGCGCGGGCTCTCCGACGGCTGCGCCGTAGAAGAGCCATGAGACACGATCGGCGAGCGGCCGCGAGTAGGCGAGCGCGAGTTCCGAAAATACGTTATGTGGATGCTGGTGATCAACCAGTGGCTGACCGTGGTAGGTTTCGCCGGTCTGGAAAAGTTCCGGAAAGCCGGGATGGGGCGCAGTCAGCGATTCCGCCGAAAACATCTCGCGAAACAGGATGGTACCGCGGCCGAGTTTGTGCTGCTCCATCAGCATGGCCCAGTTGACGGACTCGGCTTTGCCCTCACCGCGCAGGCCACCTTGCTGGTTGTAGTCGGCAAAAACCACGCCGTGCGCCATCAGGTCCCAACCATGCAGCGATTTCATCCAGGAGTGATCGATGATTGCCGCAGGCTGCCATCCGGTGCCCGAACTGACATGGGCGGAAGGCATCCAGTCGGATGCTGGAGACGACGCATCCATGTTCATGCCCGGCATATCCATGGCAGCATGAGCGCCAGGATCGGGCTGGGGAAGCGGTGCGGCCTGGGAATCGTTACTTTGCGCTGGCGACAGCAGGGCGCAGACGATCAGGCTCCAACCGAGCACAAACTTTCGCACGTCCGCTTAAGATCCCGTGAGCTTCACGCGCAGATCTTCCGGTAGCCGGTCACGAATTTCCGCCGGCAGCCGGTCGTGGACGCGCCGCGCTCCAATTTTGGCTACATCGACCACCGCCATCGGGGCAGGCGTGGCGACGGCCACGGCCAGCCAGATCAGCGCCGATAGAACGAACCCGGCAAGGGCTCCGACTTCAAGCCAGAAGGCATGCCGGGGCTCGAAATATCGGATGGCGGCAAAGGCGAGCAGAAATACGGCAGCCGAGGCCGAGGCCAGCACAATCAGGGAAATATCAATGACCCGGTGGATCTTCTGGCGGCTGCGGCAGTGCTCGCAGGTGGCGAAATGCAGTTCGTAGTCGCCACGCATCTCCGGAGCCAGCCCGGAAATGTCATAGCGCCACCCCGCAAGGATTTTCCCTACGATTGGTTCAACACACACACTCATAGCAGGTCACTGCCGAAGTAACATTCAAGGTTACAGCCGGATAGGCGCCATGGCTTCCGTCTGTGCCGCCAGGAGCACGCGATTATTCCATAGCCCCTGGCAGCCGCCCAGCGCAAGCTCTGCCGATAATCGAGCTTTTTCGGGATGGTTATTCTGTTCAGACAAATGCGCCAGGACTATGTACTCGGCTACTCCATCATAGTCGCTGGAGAAGAATTCCGCGAGAGCCTCATTGGACAGATGGCCGACCCGGCTCATCACGCGCTGCTTGACCGACCACGGGTACGGCCCAGAGCGCAGCATCTCTACATCATGATTCGATTCAATGACTAACACGCTGCAGCCGCGCACCGCGTCGCGGACATTTTCGGTCATTTTTCCCAGATCGGTCGCGAAGCCGATTTTTACCCCCTCCGCCCGGAAAGTGAACCCCACCGGGTCGGCTGCATCGTGCGGGATCGTGAAGGGCGAGACCTCGATGTCTCCAACGCGAAAGCCCCGGCCGGGGGAAAAATGTTCCGCCTTCGGCAACTCCGGAATCTTCCCTTCCTCGTCGCGCATGGCGCGGTTCCACGCATGATGAGCACCTTCCGTCAGGAATACGGGTATCTCCAGCTTGGCGGCCAGACGCTGCAATCCGCCCACGTGGTCGGAGTGTTCATGGGTAATCAGAATTGCCGAAATTTCTTCGGGACGCTCGCCCAATCCCTTGAGCCGCTTGAAGGTTTCCCGGCCCGATAGACCGGCATCGACCAGAATGCGCGTGGAACTGCTGGCCACCAGCGCACAGTTCCCACGACTGCCGCTCGCCAGCACAGACACCGTCACTGCCATATGCGCGTAGCTTACGCTTTTTGTCTGTGGAAACGGTGCAGATTTTATCGACCCCGTACCTTTGATGGAAATCGCCCGCGGAAACCGAAGCCGCAGGCGAGGTCAATTCCCCGTATCAACCGGAAAATTCTGGACAAGCGGGGCGTCGAGCCCTGGAACAGGCTCTCTGAATCTTGTCCTTGACTATATCTCTATTAGATATATATTCATTAGATATATGGCACGCCGCACCAGTTCCGCTACCCAAGCCCTTCTCGGGCTACTCACCATTCAGCCCATGTCCGGTTACGACCTGGGGAGCGTGGTCCGTGACTCTGTGGGCCACATCTGGAACGAAAGCTACGGCCAGATTTATCCCAACCTGAAAAGGCTGGCAGCCGACGGACTCGTCGTCTGCAAGACGGAAAAACATAAAGGCAGGCCCGAGCGCAGCGTCTACTCCATCACGAAGAAGGGGCGCGAGCAGTTGGCGCAATGGCTCTCGGTTCCACCGCAACCCGAGATCCCGCGCAATGAGATGCTGCTCAAACTGTTTTTCGGTTCAAAAGTTCCCATTCCCATCCTGATTCGAAATGTGGAACGCATGGTGGAAGAACACCGCGCGCTGCTCGAAAAGTTCAAGCGCACGGAGCGGGACGACATCGACAAGAACCCGCAGTACCCCGACGCGCCGTTCTGGAAGATGGCGGCGCGCTACGGGCAGATAGAAATGGAAGCGCACTTGAAATGGGCGGAGGAAACCTTGCACGAGTTGCGTACGCGACTCGAGAAGCCGAAGGAATCTTCGCAGCCTCGCAAAGGGAGGAAATATGCCAGCCAGTGAAATCGTGACAGCCAACATCTCGCCGGCACCGGAAAAGCCGGGTCAGATCGCGTCGTGGGGCCACATGCTGGGCTTCCTGCTGATTATGGCCGGAACAGCCTACTTCGGCTTTCGCGCCCAGCAAGCGTCACCCGCCAGCGGCGATGCCGCCACTGCCGGACAGTTCGCCAGCCATAGCAACGCGATTCGCGTTTACCTCGTGGCCGGCTTCATGGACTGGGCTCTTCTCTATTACTGCTGGGTCGGTGTGCATAAACGAGGCGGCAATCTCCCCACACTCTCGGGCGGACGTTGGACGTCGTGGCGTGATCTGGCAACAGACGTGGCGATCGCCGTGCCTTTCTGGGCGCTATGGGAAGGCACCGCTTCTGCCGTCAACTGGGTGTTAGGGCCGCGAAGTGGCAAGACCGTGGACAGCCTCCTACCCCAAACCATCCTGGAAATCGTTCTCTGGATTGCCGTCTCAATCACGGCCGGATTCTGCGAAGAACTTGCTTTTCGCGGCTATTTGCAAAAGCAGTTCCACGCCGCCAGCGGCAGCATCGCAGTGGCTGTGCTCGCGCAAGCTCTGGTGTTTGGGCTGGCTCACGGCTACCAGGGATGGAAGGCGGTGATCGTGATCACCGTGCTGGGAACACTGTATGGAGTGCTTGCCGCCTGGCGGGGAAATCTGCGCATCAACATCGTCGCGCACGCCGCCACCGATATTTGGGAAGGTTGGCTGAAGTTCGTGATCTTGCGATGAAGATTTCGGGCAGCGGCTGGCCACTCATTTATTCGCCGACAGGTTATCGACCACGCCTCTGCCAATCGCTCCGCCGTAGGCGCCGGCAATGCCTGGCACAAATCCGAGGAATGATTCGTAGACCTGGGCTCGCGTGGGCTTCTCGGTGAGGAAAAAGTAGGCCAGCCACTCCACCACCGGCAGGCACACTCCGATCAGCAGCACCCAGCGCCACGGCTTGCGCGGGCTGAGGAAACCGAGCAGAATACAGGCCGTAACCACGATCATCGCCGTCAACAGCAGGTCGCCGACTTTGATGTCGACCCAGGCCGCTGCCGCTCCCGAGAGGACTGCCAGCGCATAGTAGAGCGCATCGCCTCCCGGCTTGCGCTCGGGAAGAATTCCACCCGCTGAACTCGTCATTGCCCCATCCTGTCTTCACTAAGCGTACGAATAAAAGCCGCGCCCGCTCTTGCGGCCGAGCCAGCCTGCATCCACCATCTTGATCAGCAACGGGCATGGACGATACTTGGGATCGCCTAGGCCGTCCTGCAGCACTCGCATGATATCGAGACAGACATCGAGGCCGATAAAATCGGCCAGCGTCAGCGGACCCATGGGATGTGCCATACCAAGTTTGAACACTTCATCGACCGCCTCGGCCGTCGCCACGCCTTCCATCACCGCGAACATCGCCTCGTTCAACAGCGGCATCAGCACGCGATTGGAGACAAAACCGGGCGCGTCATTGACTTCCACCGGCGTCTTCTCGAGCTTCACAGCCAGGTCGCGCACTGTTTCGTAGGTTGCTTGCGATGTGGCCAACCCCCGAATGACTTCGACCAGCTTCATCACCGGAACGGGATTGAAGAAGTGCATCCCGATCACTTTGTCGGGACGCTTGGTGAGCGCGCCAATCTTCGTGATCGAAATCGAAGATGTGTTCGACGCAAGAATCACGTCCGGTTTCATGATGCGGTCGAGATCGCGAAAAATCTCGGCCTTGATCTCGAACTTCTCGGTTGCCGCTTCCACGACCAGATCGCAATCGGCGAGTTTCGCGCGCTCGACTGTCGACGAGATGCGGCCCAACGTGGCGGCTTTATCGGCCTCCGTAATCTTGTTCTTGGCTACTTCGCGGTCCAGGTTCTTGCCAATGGTCGCTAGTCCACGGTCGAGAAAGCGCTGCTCCACGTCGCACAACACAACCCTAAATCCACCGCGCGCGGATACGTGCGCAATGCCGTTGCCCATCGTCCCCGCTCCGATGACGCCTACCTGCTGGATTGCCATGATTGCCTCACATTCAAGAATAAGAACCGAAAAGTTTAGCAGAGTCACAAAACCGGAGAGCGACGCGCCTCGGATCGCAACGCGGCTAATCCCAGGCCATGAACACGGTCGCCGCTACCCCGGGAATTGACTGTTTTGCAGCCTTACCGCCTTTGGCCAACGCCCGCCAAAATCGCATCCTCCGAAGACGGAAATGATTTGACTTAGGCGCAGACTGGGACTCCACTGAGGCAGGGCGCACGATTCCCGGCTCACCCTTCGCTCTTTGACAAGTGTCCCAAGCGGTGCGGTACCGTCCCACACGCGCCGCAATAAGTCCTTATTAATTAACAATCTAAACTTAAGCCTTTATTTTTTAATACTTTAGAAGAAAAAACGGAAAAACATCGAATTCTTTCGGTATAAGTCTCACGCAATCAATAGTTTAAAATTAAACTACTAAGAATCAATACTTTGACGGGATAAAGCGCTAAACCTATGATTCGAATGGGCCATCCAATCGGGTTGGGGGAAGGGGGGGTACCATCAATTTCGGGCCGGGGGCAGGACTGACTGACCGTGGAGCTCCCACGATGGCGCGGGTAGGCGAAGCTACCCGTCTCGCCATCCTCATCGAGCGAAAAGCGCCTATTTTTCGGATGCGACCTTGATACGCGAATCGGCGCGTTGGAGCGCGTCTTCGGCGCGGTCGTAATCAACATCCGGGTTGTTGCTCTTCAACCGCTCCTCGGCGCGTGCCTTGGCCTTCTGTGCACGCTCTGCGTCAATCTCTTCGGGGCGTTCGCAGGTTTCGGCCATGATGGTGACCTTGTCAGGCAAAACCTCGGCAAATCCCCACGCGACCGCCAGCGTGTGCAGGGTGCCGCTGGACTTGTAAGTAATCTCGCCGACCTTGAGTTCGGTGATCAGAGGCGCGTGTCCGGGCAGAATGCCCAGATAGCCGTCGAGCCCAGGGATCTGCGCTTCCTCCGCGGCCACATCTTTCACCACCTGTTTGGCGGGGGTGACAATTTCGAGTTGGAAAGTATCGGGCATTTTTGCGTCTTTCGTTCGTCGTGCCTCGTGGGTCGTTCGCAGTCCGTCGGAGGCGCTAATTGCTGTGCCGTTGCCAACGACCAGCGACCGCCGACTGACGACCTTCTTACGCGGCTACCGCCTTCATCTTTTCGGCGGTTTCCAGCACTTCTTCGATCGTGCCTTTCATGTAGAAGGCCTGTTCGGGAATGTCGTCGTACTTGCCTTCGACGATGCCGCGGAAGCCTTTCACAGTCTCGGCGATTTTGACGTAGCGCCCAGGAGTTCCAGTAAATTGCTCGGCCACGAAGAACGGCTGCGAAAGGAATTTCTGAATCTTGCGGGCGCGGGCCACGGTCAGCTTCTGGTCTTCACTCAATTCGTCGATACCGAGAATGGCGATGATGTCCTGCAGGTCTTTATAGGTCTGCAAGGTCTTCTTGACCATCTGCGCGACATCGTAATGATCCTGGCCCACGATGCGCGGATCGAGAATGCGCGACGTCGAAGCCAGCGGATCGACCGCAGGATAAATACCGATCTCCGTCAAGGCGCGCGAAAGTACGGTCGTCGCGTCAAGGTGAGCGAACGTCGTTGCCGGAGCGGGATCGGTTAAATCGTCGGCCGGCACGTAAATGGCCTGCACCGATGTGACCGAGCCTTTCTTGGTGGAGGTAATGCGCTCCTGCAGTTCACCCATTTCGGTGGCCAGGTTCGGCTGGTAGCCAACAGCGGAAGGCATGCGGCCAAGCAGGGCCGAGACTTCGGATCCGGCTTGGGTGAAGCGGAATATGTTGTCGATGAAGAGCAAAGTGTCCGCGCCTTGCTCGTCGCGGAAATATTCGGCAACCGTCAGCGCGGTTAAAGCCACGCGCAGACGTGCGCCGGGAGGCTCGGTCATCTGCCCGTAGATCAATGCTGCTTTGGACTCGTCCGGCTTGCCGGGCTTGATGACGCCCGACTCGCTCATTTCAAGCCACAGATCGTTGCCTTCGCGGGTGCGCTCGCCGACGCCGGCGAACACAGAGAAACCTCCGTGCTGCTTGGCGACGTTGTTGATGAGTTCCATGATGACGACGGTCTTGCCG
Organism: uncultured Acidobacteriaceae bacterium; assembly: GCA_963838315.1. Classification (GTDB taxonomy): domain Bacteria; phylum Acidobacteriota; class Terriglobia; order Terriglobales; family Acidobacteriaceae; genus Acidiflorens. The sequence goes on along the minus strand of CAWIQW010000008.1, from coordinate 110,579 downwards.
ACGCCCGCGCCACCGAACAAACCGATTTTGCCGCCCTTCAGGAAGGGCTGGATCAGGTCGACGACCTTCACGCCGGTCTCGAACATTTCCGCGGTGGTCGATTGCTCGTCGAAAGCTGGAGCCAAACGATGAATCGGCATTCGCTTATCGCACGCGACCGGACCAAGATTGTCGACAGGCTCGCCGATCACGTTCATGACGCGTCCCAGTGTTCCGCGACCCACGGGAACGGAGATCGGCCCACCCTGATCGATGGCTTTCATGCCGCGCACCATGCCGTCGGTGGGCTGCATCGCGACGCAGCGCACGCGGCCTTCGCCCAGGTGCTGCTGCACCTCGAGGATGACATCGATGGGCGTCGGCACGGTGAATCCGTCGCTGACCACGCGAAGGGCCTGGTAAATGGGAGGCATGTTCGCCTCGACGAATTGCACGTCAACGGCGGGACCTGCGACTTGAATTACGTGTCCGATATTTTCTGGCATAAGACCTCAGCTGCTAGCCCCTAGCTTCTAGCCGCTAGAGAGCAAAATCTAAACCTCCGGGGCTAAATCCCCGAATCATTAATGCGCGTTCGGCACGACCGGAGTCGTGCGCTTCCCAAAACCAAGTTTTGCTAGAAGCTAGTAGCTAGCAGCTTCTTTTACGACTGCGCCGCCGCGCCGCTTACGATCTCGATAATTTCTTTCGTGATCTTGGCCTGGCGCGCGCGGTTCATGATCAGCGTCAGAGACTCGATCATGTCGGACGCGTTGTTAGTCGCGGAATCCATGGCGGTCATGCGGGCAGCGTGCTCGGCCGCAACGGATTCCATCAATGCATGGAAAATCTGAATGCTGATGTACTTGGGCAGAATCTCGCTGAACAACTGCGCCGGCGGCTGCTCGTAAATGTAATCAACATCGGCGGTAGCGAACTTCGCGGCGGCTTCGTCGACCGCGTGCGTGTCGGGGGGACGGATACCGACTCCGGCAGATTTCGCGGCCTCAAGTCGGCGCTTGCGCTCCTCTTCCGTCCCTTCTTCCGCTATTTGAACATCAACCTCACCGATTTCCTTGATCGGGAGGAGATGCTCGGCGACGAGGCGCTGCGCGATGACGGACTTGAATTCGTTGTAGATGATGTAGACGCCATCGATCAGTTCATCAGCAAAGCGGGAAACCACATCCTGGCCAAGGCTGGAAACAAAGTTGTAATCGACCTTGCCCAGAACTCCGACATACTCGCCGACGATCTGCACGCGGCCCGCGCGGGGCGCCTCGCTCTGAATGGGCGCTGCGCCCGCTTCAATATCTTCAATCTTTCGTTTTGTTGGAGCTACCGGGAAACGGCGGCGCATAAAGTCGCGGCCTTTGCGCCCGATGCATTCGACATCGATGTTCTGATCCGGCTTCGATGCGATGAACCTGGTAACAATTTTCAGAATGTTCGTATTGAAGGCGCCGGCGAGTCCCTTGTCTCCGGTGACGACGATCAGCAAAATGTTCTTTTCCGGACGCTCGGCCAGCAGCGGATGAAGCGGTTCTCCGGTAACGGGATCGTAGATATCCGCGCGCTTGATAAGTGACTTCAAAACATTCGTCAGCATCTGCGAATAGGGGCGCGCTGCCAGCGCGGCTTCCTGAGCGCGGCGGAGTTTGGCCGCCGAGACGGTCTTCATCGCCTTGGTGATCTGGCGCGTGTTGACCACGCTGCGAATTCGGCGCTTGATGTCGAGAACGTTGGCCATGAGTCAGCTTCGAGCTGCTAGCTTCTAGCCGCTAGCAAGCCAAACCTTCACCTTCTGCGTAACTGCTGTTGCCTTGGGTTGCTAGAAGCTAGTGGCTAGCAGCTACTTCGTTACTGCTTGCTTCGAATCCAAGAACTGCTGTTTCGCCTCTTTGATTACACGCGACATCTCGGCTTTGAGATTGTCGTCGAGGACTTTCTTTTCCATGATCGTGTTCAGAAGTCCGGGATTGGTTGTGTCCACGTACTGGTAAAGCGACTTCTCGAACTCGCGTACCTGCTCGACCGGCATGTCGTCGAGCACGCCGCTGGTGCCAGCGTAGATGATGAGAATCTGTTTCGAAAAGGGCAAGGGCGAAAACTGGCCCTGCTTCAGCAGTTCGACAAGGCGCTGCCCGCGATTGAGCTGTTGCTGCGTGGCCTTGTCGAGATCGCTTCCGAACTGTGCGAAGGCCGCCAGCTCACGATACTGCGCCAGTTCGAGTTTCAGTGTTCCTGCAACCTGGCGCATGGCCTTGATCTGCGCGCTACCACCCACGCGGCTGACCGAAAGTCCCACGTTTACGGCAGGACGAACGCCCTGGTTGAAGAGATCGGTTTCGAGGTAGATCTGGCCATCAGTGATGGAGATGACGTTGGTCGGAATATAGGCGGAAACGTCGCCGGCCTGCGTTTCGATTACGGGGAGAGCGGTCAGCGATCCGCCGCCGTTCTTGTCGCTCAGCTTGGCGGCACGCTCCAGCAAGCGCGAGTGGAGATAGAACACGTCTCCGGGATACGCTTCCCGGCCCGGTGGACGGCGCAACAGGAGCGAGATTTCGCGATACGAGGCGGCGTGCTTGGAAAGATCGTCATAAATACAAAGCGCGTGACGCCCGGTATCACGGAAGAATTCGCCCATGGCGCAGGCGGCATAGGGCGAGATGTACTGCATCGGCGCGGGTTCGGAGGCCGAGGCCGCGACAACGATGGTGTACTCCATCGCGCCCGCATCTTCCAGAATCTTGACGACCTGCGCAATGGACGAGCGCTTCTGCCCGATCGCGTTGTAGATGCAGATGAGATTGTTGCCCTTGCTGTTAATGATAGTGTCCAGCGCGACCGCGGTCTTGCCGGTCTGGCGATCGCCGATAATCAGCTCGCGCTGGCCGCGGCCAATAGGGATCATCGAGTCGATCGCCTTGAGGCCGGTCGCCATGGGCTCGCGTACGGGCTGGCGGGCAATGACGCCCGGAGCAATGCGTTCGATCGGAATGGACTTGTCGGACTGGATCGGCCCTTTGTCATCGATAGGCTGGCCGAGAGAATTCACCACGCGTCCAATCAGGGCATCGCCGACGGGCACGCTCATGATGCGGCCCGTGCGTTTCACCTCATCGCCCTCTTTGATCTCGGTATATTCGCCGAGGATGACCACGCCCACCTGGTCTTCTTCCAGGTTCATGGCGATCCCGGCAATCCCGTGGGGAAAGCTGAGCAGCTCGCCGGCCATGACCTTGTCGAGGCCATACACGCGCGCGATTCCGTCACCGAGTGTGATGACCGTGCCCACTTCGTCGACCGCGATCTTCGATTCGTAGTTGCTAATCTGTTCGCGGATTAATTGCGTGATTTCGTCTGCTTTAATTTGTGCCATAGGTAAACCAGCTTCGAGCTATGAGCCGCGAGCTACGAGCCAGCATAAAAATACTCGAGCCGCGACCAATTTTCTCTTAGTACGGTAAATCTGCTTCAAACTTCGGGCTACCCGCTTCAATTGGGCCCACCTTTGGTTGATCGAAGCGCAGAGCTCGCGGCTCGAAGCTATCCTTCCACCAACTGCTCTCGAATTCTCTCCAACTGCCCGTTAACGGAACCGTCGTAGATCGTGCTGCCGATCTGGACTACGGCGCCGCCAAGAAGCGCGGGATCCTGCTGGTAATGCGCTTGCACTCGTTTGCCGGTCAACTTGACGATCTCGGCTTCAAGAATCTGCTTCTCCTGCTCGCCCAGGGGACGCGCGCTTGTCACCTGAGCTTCCGCAAATCCCATGCGGTCGTTCAATTCCTGTTCGACCTGCTTTACGATCTCGCCGAAGAGCGGCAGGCGCCGATGGTCAGTGATGACGGCGATGAAATTCCGCACCGGACGCGATCCCCCCGTTCTTTGCGTCACGGCATCGAGCACGGCGCGTTTCTGCTCGCCGGGAATAGAAGGATTTTCCATGACTCGCCGCAACTGGTCGCTCTCGGCGAGCATTGCTTCCATGGCTCGCAATTCGGCGAGCATGCGCGCGGGATCGGCCTTGCTGCTCGTGACCACATCAGCGAACGCGCGGGCGTAGGTGCCGACGACGGAAGCCATGGTTAGCGGCCATCCTTTCCACCGTCACGTTGCGGGCCGGGCTTGTTCGCCAGGTTGGACGCGAAGTTGCGAACCAGCACCTGATCGGTGTTCGTATCGACATTGATCTGTTTACGGGCCAGGGCCAGCGCGAGATCTGCGGTATGGTTCGACAATTCGCGCCGAACCTGCTTGGCGGCGGCGGCAATCTCCTGCTCGGCGGCCTGCACTACTTTGCGAAGCTCGTCTTCGGCGGCTTGTTTAATTCTGGCTTCCTCGCCTTCGGCTTCTTTTTCGGCGCCCGCCTGCATCCTGGCGATTTCAGCATCCATTTGCCGCAGCCGGTTCTCGATGTCTGCCAGCCGCTTGCCGGCTTCCTGGCTGGCGGCCCGCGCTTCTTCCAGAGCAGTTTGGATGGCCGCGGTACGGCTGCGCATGATGCCGGGCACGCTCTTGCGGGCGAACCAGAAGATCAGGAATACGACGATGGCGAAGTTCAGAACCAGCGCGACAATGTGCGCCTGATGCACGGTCAATCCCGTTACGTGGGCCAGTTTCTGCACCATCGTGGAGTGTTTCAGTTTGACGTTCTCTTCTTCTTCCCCTTCAGCCTCGCGGGTTTCTTTGGCGAGTTCGCCGCCGATGCTGGTGGGATGATGTTCCGTGGGGGAACTCTGTTCCGCTTCGGCGGTCTTATGCGGTTCGGCAGGCTCTGCATTTGCCTTCTGGGCCGACTGTTCTGCAGTCGCCTGAGCCTGCGCGAGTCCGGTTGCCGGTTTCGCAGCCAGCCAGAGGCACGACAGGAGCCCCAAGGTCAGTAGTGGCCGGACGATTCTATTCGTCGTTTTTGCGGTGGCTGCCGTTGGGCTCGTGGTCATCGTTCTCGCCTTGCTCATCCGCCGACCTGGCTGGGCGCCGCCACGGGCCGAAGCACGGTGCGCACAATCTCGTTGGCGAGTCTTCCCGCTTCTGATTGCAGTTTGGCCATGGCTTCTTGCTTGTCCTGCTCCAGGAGGGCGCGCGCGTTCTTGACCTGTTCCTGCGCCCGGACCCGGGCCTGATTTACTGCCTCGCTTCGGATGTGGGTAGCCTGCTGGCGCCGGTTTTCGAGGTTCTTGAAGACTTTCTGGCGAGCCTCGCGCAAGCGCTGTTCATAATCGGCGGTACGCGCCTCGGCGGCCGCAATGTCGGCGCGCGCTTTCTCCATGGCGCCTTGCGTCCGGTTGCGGCGTTCCGCGAGCACCGCCGTCAGCGGCCGGTACACGAGGAAGGTATAGAGGACGAAGAGGATCCCAAGCAGAATGATGGTCGGCACGCTTCCGAGCAGTAATTCGCCTAGTTGTCGGAGTGTCTGCTCCATAATCCCTTGATCGAGGCTCTTCTGATAAAAACCCGGGCGATCTTGCCCTAAGAATAGCGGTTTGTAAAACCAATAAAACTAGCACCATGGCAACGATAGTGTCAATGAGTTGCGAACTTGGTTTTCCGGCTGGGCACCAGCCAAGATTTTCCGGAACATGTCCTTGACAATCTTTTTGCAGGGTTTACCATGTAGGTATCACCTCCGATCCCTTTCCGGATCGAGTGGGCCGATAGCCAAGGAAACGTCACCGCTTCTTGGCTGGCGGCCCATTTTAATTTTCCGCGATCTTTGGGTTCGCAGGACGGGTTGGCGAGAAATTCGGCAGGATTATTACGGAAGCTGAAGAACCTGGAACGCGTACCGACAACGTCTGGCGCAAGGCGTTCCCTCCCCGTCGCGCCAGACCTTTTTCGCGGCTGACTCCTAAGAAAGAAAATTTCCTGCTGGGGGAATCAGTTACCCATTAATGCGCGACCGCGGGCTGAATCAGGCTTGCGATCTTCTCCAATACGCGAATCATGCTCAACCCGGAATCCACGGTTGCGTCTACTTCGTGGTGGTGCGTACCGGCATGCATAACGAGAACTCTTGTGCCCGGGTGAGCCTTCTTCACCATGTAGGGCAGGTGATGGCGGTCATCCTTGGATAGAGTGGAGCCCAGAATGACCAGGTCAAAACCGCCTTTTTGGAGGGCTTCCTGCACTTGGGAGCGATTCACCGCGGTCGCAACCTGATATCCGGCCTTCTTGATCTGGGCGGTCTGGCTGGCGAGGATCGTATCGTCGCTTTCGCTGTAGAGAATTTTGATCTCCGGTTTCGTCGTTGGTTGGGAAGCAGTGGCGGCCAAAGGTCCTCCTTGAACTCACTTGGAGCTTAGCAAGCGGGCCCAAGGCTTCCGAGGTCACGGAAGAACAGGTACTTTGTAGCCCCGGCGGGCTTTTAGTGCAGTCTTTTGGTCCGGGTTGAGGCGTCCGCTCCCAGGCGCCAGCCTGGTCTGGGCTTCTCCAAGGTAAAATCGCAGTCAACGCTCAAGGAGCAATGGCATGCAGAAGATCACTCCATTCTTGTGGTTCGATGGCAGGGCCGAGGAGGCTATGAATTTCTACACCTCGATCTTCAAGAACTCCAAAGTGAGCAATGTTGTGCGCTATGGAGAGGCCGGCCCGGGACCAAAAGGCTCTGTCATGACCGCGTCGTTCCAGATCGAGGGACAAGAGTTTGTCGCGTTAAATGGCGGTCCGCTCTACAAGTTCACGCCCGCGGTTTCATTCCTCGTCTCCTGCGAAACGCAGGAAGAGGTGGACCATTACTGGGACAAACTGGTGGACGGCGGCAAGCCCAACCGCTGTGGCTGGCTGGATGATAAGTTCGGATTGACGTGGCAGATCGTCCCCACGGTCCTCTCCAAACTGCTCGGCGACAAGGAGCATCCTGAAAAATCCCAACGGGCCATGCAGGCGATGCTGAAAATGACCAAACTGGACATCGCAACCTTGCAGCAGGCATATGAAGGCGATTAGCTGAGTCTGGCAGCGCGGGCCTGCGAAGAAAGTGCCTTTCGCAGGCCGGCGTTTCCAGATGAAGAGTATTAAGGGAGCAAGCCGAAAACGCCCACTCCCGTCTGTGTTCCCACGTAGACTTTGCCATTGGCGACCATGGGCGTGATGAACTTGTTGCCGTTTCCAAACTGGTCCCGACCCCCTGCAGCCTGGTTCGAGTTATACAACTCGACCGCCAGGTTCCCGGCGTTATAGGCGTGCAACACCGCGGGAGAAGAATTCTCGGCAGCCCAGAGGATCAGATTGTTTTTTGTACTGCCGGAGATACTGGGGGTTGCGCCGGGATAGCCGAATGTCGTGCCCGTCTGTGATTGCGGCGTCGAATTCAATTGCGCGTTGGAGTTAAAGGCAAATGCCTTTATGTGGTCTCCGACCGCTCCGTAATAAACGATGTTCTCGCTGAAAGCGGGCGCCGAGTATACGCCGCCCGCGAGAGCGCCCGATAACTCCTGATAAATCTGGTTGTTGTTGGGATTGAATTTGCCCATATTTGTGCGGTCGGCGAGATAGATATTCGCGTCCTTGCCAGCGCCAACCACTAGTTGATGTACCGCTCCCCGCGAGTCCTTGATGTTGGGAATCACCATGGCGCCGCCAGATCCTAGGTCCTCGTCCCGATCTGATTCGGAGACGGTGTTGTACATGTTGAAATAATCGGCCACCGCCAGTTGCCCTTTCCTGGTGGAAAGCTTCATGATCGCGTTTCCGTAGTCACCGCTGACGGGAAACCCATTGGCGTTGAGGGTGGTGTCGAAAGTGCCGTTGGCGTCGTCAAAATAAATGTTCGCCTCGGGATCGGCTGCCAAGCCGGAGCCTGCAGCCCAAATCGCCCCCTCGCTGCCGTTGGGCGTTACGTTCAAAACGGACTGCTGCGCCAGTGTGGTTTCGTTGTAGCCCATTATCCAGCCGGTATAGGGACGATCATCACAGTGCGAGGCCCACGACATGTACACCACATGGTTCAGCAGTAACAACCCGGCGCGCTCTTCGTATTGCTTGGGATCGAAGATCACAAAACCGCCCTGGGAATTGTCGCCGGTGCCAGGGAACTGGGCCGTGACATCAACGGGGCCGCCGAATTGTTCGGCGCCGGTGGTGACATCGAGCGCATGAATGCGCTGATGATAGTTGCCGTTCGAGTCTTTGCTCATGGCGACCAGATAAATGGTCCCGTGCGGCCCCGCCGATAAATCAATCACAGGAGTCGAGGTTATGCCGATCTCAGGAGTTACCTGACCGCAGCCTCGATTATCCGATGGAGACTCGCCGGAGCCGAGAGCGGTGACCTGCCAGAGGATGGCACCGTTGTCCGCGTCGAAGCCATAAACGGTATCGTTCTCGCTGGCCACGAACAGGACGTTGTGGTTGCCGCCGCCGACGCTCAAATTCGGCGCATACAAAGGTTCAGCGTCGACCAGTCCGTCGGTTGAGAGCACGAACAACTTCCCAAACCTCGCGGAGTTGACATTCTTCACAGTGAGCGTTGTTTCGCTCGTGTTGCGGCCGGTGCGCAGGGTGTCGTTATGCCAGGTAAGCACGCCTTTCAATGCCGGAGCAGCACTGGCAACGGTCTCATGGACCAGCAGGAATGCGCCCAGCAGCAGGGGAAGAGCGATGGCCAGGAAGAGGAAAAAGCGACGCTCCGAGCAGGACGGTTTCATAGGCAACCTCGTTTCAGACATCTTAGATGCCGGGCAGTCCAGCCCGGCTTCCAGACTAATTTCCCTGAACGAAAGCTGGACTCTACCATTCCAACCGAAAGCCGAGACGGAAGCCTGGTGCAACCACGCCAATGCTTCCCCAGTCTAAGGCATTGGGGCGTAGCCCTTGAAGATTGGTGTGCTAAACTTTCCACTCGCAGTCGGAGAAAAATGTCGCGAAAAGCCCTTATTACGGGAATTACAGGCCAGGATGGCTCTTATCTGGCAGAGTTTTTGCTGAAACAGAACTACAGGGTTTTCGGGCTGGTTCGCCGCAGCAGCACGATCAATTTCGAACGCATCCAACACCTCCACGACCAGGTGGAACTCATCCCGGGCGACGTACTGGATCAAAGTTCCCTCATTACCGCGTTGCAGAAGAGCGAACCCGACGAGGTGTATAACCTGGCGGCGCAATCGTTCGTCCCCACCTCATGGAGCCAGCCCGTGTTGACGGGAGAGTTTACGGCTCTCGGGGTTACGCGCATGCTGGAAGCGGTCCGCGTGGTAAATCCCGCGCTGCGTTTTTATCAGGCTTCTTCGAGCGAAATGTTCGGCATGGTGCATGAATCGCCTCAGTCGGAATCGACCCGCTTTTATCCGCGCAGTCCGTATGGGGTCGCCAAACTCTACGGACACTGGATCACGGTGAATGCACGGGAAAGTTACGGGCTGTATGCGTGCTCCGGTATCTTGTTCAATCACGAATCGCCGCGCCGCGGAATTGAGTTCGTGAGCCGCCGCGTCACCTACAACGTTGCCCGCATCAAGCTCGGCCTCCAGGAAAAACTCAAAATGGGGAACCTCGACGCCGAGCGCGACTGGGGCTTTGCTGGCGACTACGTGCGTGCCATGTGGCTCATGCTGCAGCAGGAAAAGCCCGACGACTATGTGATTGCCACTGGGGAAACGCATAGCGTGCGGCGTCTGCTGGAGATCGCCTTCTCACACGTCGGGCTCGATTACCGGAAGCATGTTGAGATCGACCCCGAGTTGCTGCGGCCCGCCGACGTCCAGCACCTGCTCGGCGACTGTACGAAGGCACGGCGCGTGTTGGGCTGGACGCCGCAAGTCAGCTTTGAATCGCTGGTCAAGATGATGGTCGATAGCGACATGGAACAGGTTTCCAGAGACATTTCCGGGAAAGTAGCTTTCGTACGCTGAAGTGAATCGATCCCTTCGATCAAGTTGAAGCCTACCCAGTGCGGCGCATCCTCATCACCGGCGGAACAGGTTTTGTTGGTGGACACCTCATCCGCCATCTGAAGTCCTCTGATGTAAAGCTGATCGTGGTTTCCGCGAGCGATGCCACCACGCAGGAGCCGGAAGTCGAGTACTGCAAAACCGACATCCGTAACGGCGACGATGTCGATGCCGTCGTTCGGGAGGCGAAGCCCGACCACATCTACCATCTGGCCGGCGTTTCTTCGGTTCCCGATTCCTGGGAGAATCCGCGGATCGCCTTCGATATCAATGTGGCCGGCTCTTACAACGTCTTTGAAGCCGCAATGAGCCTGCCGTTTCCGCCCAGAATTCTGAACGTCAGCACGTCTCAGGTGTACGCGAAATCTGAAGGCATTTTGAGCGAAACCAGCCCGCTTGGTCCTGACAATCCCTACGCCGCCAGCAAAGCAATGGCGGAGCTTTTGTCCGTCCAATATAGGAAATCGCCGAACGGAGGAGTTATTACCGCCCGGGCGTTCAATCACACCGGACCCGGCCAAACTCCCGGCTTTGTAATGCCATCTATCGCAAAACAGCTCGCCGAAATTGAAGCGGGTCTCCGGCCTCCGGTTCTCCGCGTTGGTAATTTGAATGTGAAGCGCGACTTCACGGATGTTCGCGACGTGGTCGCCGCTTATTCCAAATTGCTGGACCAGGGTGAGATCGGGGAAATCTACAACGTCTGCTCCGGCCGAGCCGTCCTCCTGGCGGACGTCGTGCGGGAGCTGCAGAAGAATTGCCGGGTGCACATCGAAATCGAAGTCGACCCTGCCCGAGTCCGTAGCAGTGACGTTTCGCAGATGCTTGGCGATCCCGGCAAAATAAACCGCACCACGAGATGGAAGGCCCAGATCCCGTTGGAAAGCACGCTCCAGGCTTTGTTGTCCTACTGGCGGACGCAAGTCGCTGACGACTCACTGCGTTAACTCATCGTCCGCAGGCAGGTCAAAGTTAACCAGGTCTCCGCGGAAACCGTGCGTTTTCCACGCTCCGAACGCGATGCCCGCTGCCATCCAGATACTGCCCGCAATTTTCGCCGGTGTGCTCAGGTTCAGCCACAACAGAAGACAGATCACGAACCCCAGCACGGGAGGAACCAGGTATGTCAGCTTCTTTTCGGGTTGCCGCACGTAATAGCGCACGAAAGCAGCGGCATTCACGCCCATGAAGGCGATCAACGCGCCGAAGTTCAGCATTTCGGCTCCGAGTCCATAGCTCATGACAAAAGCGCCGATCAGTGCGATTGCTCCCACAAACAGAACGTTATTGCGCGGCACGCGGTGTTTCGCATCGACCGCTCCGAAAAATGATTTCGGAAGCGCGTTACTCCGCCCCATGCCGTAGAGTAAGCGCGCCGCGCCGATCTGCGAGCCCATACCCGAGCCGAAGTTCGCCACCAGCAGAGTGAATCCGATGATCGCAAACATGGGCTTCCAGGCTCGGCCGGCAACATGAACGAAGGCGGTATCCACGTCAGGAAAGGGCTGCGAGGCGGGCCAGATCAACTGGGCCGCGTAGACCTCGGCCGCCGACAGAATACCGATAACAAGGCAGGTCAGAACCGTAGCGAACAGGATGTTGCGCCGCGGATTTTCCGCTTCCTCGGAAAGCGTGGAGATGCCATCAAATCCAATGTAGGTAAGCACCGCAATCGAAGTTCCGCCGAGCACCGCTTTGGTGTTCCAGAGCGTGGGATCATAAAAAGGACGCGTGAGAAATCCGGGCTCGTCATGAGGATGACCCAGGATGTAACGCGCTGCGACCACAAAGAAGATCGCGATCACCACCCCCATCCCGGCAGCGAGAGCCGAGTTTACCCGCGCTGACGTCTTGACCCCTTGAACGTTGAGCGCGGTGAAAACCAGCGCAAAGAAGATTGCCCAAATCCAGTAGGGAATCCCAGGAGCGAACACGTGCGCCTGCTGGCTGCACCAGATCGTGCAGATGATTGGATTGAGCATGTAGTCCATCACCATGCTCCAACCGGTGACGTAGCCGAGCGCGGGATTGATCTCCTGCCCGACGTAGGTGAACGCCGAACCTGCGCTGGGATAGGCGCGGGCCATGCGGCCATAGCTGATAGCTGTGAACAGCATTGCCACCATGGCGATGAGAATCGTCGTGACAACATGTCCGCGCCCGCGGTCACTCAACACTCCGAAAACCGACATCGGCGCCACTGGCTGAATGACGATGATGCCGTAAAGGATCAGGTCCCAGAGCGTGAGCGAACGCCGCAGTCGAGGGGCGGCTGAGGTTGGATTTCCGAGTGAACTCATGGGCGTCGAATTCCGTACATTATCCCTCTTTCCAATTGGTGCATCTGCATCGACCCAGAGAATTAGTTTCGAGACAACACTGGCCTGCCCTCAGCGAGGGCCCCCAGGCTCGCACACCGCAAGCTAACTACGCACCAAGGTTAGGCTAACCTATAGTTGCTGGTTGATGACGGGGAGACAGGAATCGCAGTCGAGAAAAATTGAGCGGTGCACCTGAGTCCAGGCCACAGGGAACGTTTTCCGGAGGCGGAAACACCGATGAAACGGCGAGACGCAAACCCAAAGTAGCTGGCTGGCAACTTAACGGTACGACTGGAAAGCGCAGCGTGAATGAGTCTTAAAACTGGCGGAGAGAGTGGGATTCGAATCCTCCCTGGAGCCTACCCTCAGGGACTTAAAGGGCACGGACGGCGCATAAGAACGTGAAAGTACCCAGTGGTTCTCGTTAACTGATTGCAAACTGATTGCAGAATTTGACAGGCCCCTGCCCTGCCACCGCGTTGCACTGCTCTGCCCCATCAAAGCGGGACCGCCCGGCGGTCGCACAGGACATCGTATTTTGTGGGTTGGGTTGTGGTTTGAATCACGAAAGAAGTGAACGGCCCAGCTGATTATCTGCCTGCCAATATTGCGCCCGACTTTGGGCTTCTCGGCGCTGTTCCCGGCTCAAGAATATTCCAACCCAGAGACGCGCCATACGATATCGCCAACTCCTCATGCCATTCTCGATCGCTAACGTTAGCCACATATACGATGCCGTTTTATCCGCTGCGACGCCGAGTCCTGAGTAGTAAAGTGGGCCAAGATTCCACTGGGCCACCGCGTCCCCTGCTCTTGCGGCCTTCGTATACCAGTAGAGGGCTTCTTCATAGTTTTGAGACACACCTTTTCCTCTGGCGTATCGTCCGCCTAGGTTGTTACAAGCATGAGCGTGTTCCTGCTCCGCCGCCTTTCGATACCATATGATTGCTTCAGGATCGCTTTGCGGCACCCCCTTGCCCTTCTGATACATCCACCCAAGTTTGAATTGGGCATTAGCTTCGCCCTTCTCAGCCCTGAGTTTTATTTCCTCGACTGCATCTGCCATTTGCTCACGAACATCAGTAAATACTGGAATTGAAATCTTGTCCGCTCCCCTTCTCCGCGCAAGGGCGGATCAGGTCCCCTGCTTCATTTGATAGCGCTTCTTGCGGAAAGCCACAAATGCTTTTCCCGGAAAAGCCAATTTCAGAAACACCCCTGCCCTTACATTCGAAACAGTGGATATCCGATAGCCAACCGAAGACAGAAGGCTATCCAGTATCCATCTATCATCCGATAGCCGTCGGCGACCACAGAGCTAACTAGTATCCGCAGGATATCCGGCAGCTAGCCAGTATCTCTTAGATATCAGGAAGCTCACCGATAGCGTATCGATTCCACTTGAGTATCGGGTAGCTATCGGATAGGGTGCGCTACCGGATTTTGTATTCAGCAAAGACGTTATATGCCAACCATTGTGTTCGCAAGCCCCAAAGGGGGAGTCGGCAAATCCACCGCAGCAGTGCTGCTCGCCACCGAGCTCGCGAGCCACGGCGGCTCCGTGACCATGATCGACGCGGACCCCAATCGGCCACTTACCCAATGGGCCAATCGCCCAGGAAAGCCCGCAAAGCTCACAGTGATCGCCACGGCCACGGAAGACTCCATCATCGACACAATAGAAAAGGCGGCCCTCCAGACCATATTCGTCATTGTCGATTTGGAAGGCACGGCGTCCATGATGGCCGGCTATGCCATGAGCCGCGCGGATCTCGTTATCATTCCCGCCCAGGGCTCCCACCTCGATGCAACGGAGGCGGTGAAAGCCATCAAGCTCGTGAAAAGCCAGGAGAAGGCTTTTCAAAAAAAGATTCCCTTTGCCATCCTCTTCACCCGAACGAGCGCGGCCATCCGCCCGCGCTCGCTGCAAAGCATCGAGACGGAATTTTCGGGAAACAAGATTCCCATGTTCGGTACACAGATTCACGAACGCGAGGCATACCGTGCCTTGTTCGCTTTCGGGGGCACACTCACAGACCTTGACCCGGCGCAGGTAGCCAATCTTCCCGCAGCCCGGTTGAACGCGAAGCTTTTTGCAGGGGAAGTTATTGGGACGCTAAAAGCCAACGCTCCGACAAAGCAACGTGAAGAGGTAGCCTGATGAAACCGCGCGCTAGCATCTTCGCAGATGAGGGAGGGGAGGGGCTTGATGTCAGTAGCTTTGCACCAAAGACCGCGATTGACCCCAAAGCGCCCAGGCAGGAAGAGGTGAGGGCGGTCTCGCAAGCTGCGCAGTTCCGCAGTCGCGAACCTGCCGCTCCGAAGCCCAAGGCTCCCCCCAAACGTGCTCCACGCATTTACCGGACCGGGCGGAATGTCCAGTTCAACATAAAGGCTTCTTCGGAAACGGTGGACGCCTTCTATTTAATTACTGAGAAACAAAACTGGGTTCTGGGTGAAACTCTTGAAAGAGCAGTCGAGGCTCTGAAGCGGGAACTAGAAAAATCGAAGTAGCTACGTTGAAGCCTATCTTTGTGCAGCTTTCCTATTGAGCCGTCACTCCCGCGCTTTTCATGAACTGCTCGATGTCAGATTCCGGCGCTCCCGCTCTGCGCATCTCGGCGACAGTCGCGTCAACCTTGTGCTGTAGGGCAGGGGGCATTGCCCCAACCGGCTCCGTTGTTTCAACCAGACCGCGCAAACGGGCGCTGCGGCCAACCTTTGGCCGCTTGAGTTCGCTGTAGGCGGCTTGTAGATCAGGTACGTCCTTGCGCCACCATGACACGCGAAACCCCGTCACTAACCCTCGCATGCTACCGCCTTTGCGGATCGGCTCAATTTTCACACCGAAGTCGGCCAATCCGTTCACTTCGAGTGTGGCAGGTTGGATCACCCGCTGTAAAAGGTTTGGCACTCGTTCCAATTTTCCATCAGGTACGCCCAGCAGTGCCCGAAAGTCAGCCAGGGTGAAGTCTTCCTGCCACATATGTTTGAGATTGATCCTTGCGGTTATCAGCTCATAAAGTGCCAGAGCATACTTCGAGGTGAATGCAAATATCACCGCATTCTTCACGCGCCCCCACAGGGTCGAATCTTTGATAATTTCGCGCATTCCCCTGGAGAAGCTGTAAACGACTTGTCCCGACGGATTATTCTCGTTGTCGGTGACGGTGGTGTCAGACAGAATTTGTACGAGCTTCGTGGCGGGCGCACCCTTGCTGTCTTTCGTAGGCACTTCAACAAGCGTTGTCATCAGTCGGCGGATGGAATCGGTGACTCTTTCTCCGCCTTTATGCGAACCGCGCAATTCCGCAATCCCGATAGTGTGATTGAGGTCGTCGCACAATCTGGAGCCGGCATTCGCGTAGAGAACATTCATCACGCGGCGATCCTGCAGGGATAAGGTTCCCGTGCCGCGAATCTCTATCAGCTCGCGTGCCTTGGCGAATTCGTCGCCATTAGGCTTCTGATCAATGGTTCTGAACCTCACAACTACATGGGGTATCGTCTGCCAACTCTTTTCGTGGTTGGCCTGCCGGTAGAACCGAAAGACCCACCGCGAAAGGAGAAAGAGCGTGGGTCAGCAGGAAGAAGCCTTCAGGATGCTCGATGCGTTCGCCAGTGTTGGCGCAACGCACTTTGACCTGACGCATCTCGACATCGATGGAGAAAAGCGGGGATTCCGACGGCACCAGTCCATCGCACAACTCAAAAGCTCATTGCCGAAGCTTTTTCCCGGTGCAGCAGAACGCAAGAACAACATCATCATCCGTCCGGACAGCGATAAAACCTGCCTTGTGCAGCTTGATGATCTGGACCCGGCAAAACTGAGCAGGGTAGGGGAGGTCGCTTTCCTGACGCTGCAGACCAGCCCCGGAAATCACCAGGCCTGGATAGCCATCTCCGATCTTACTGACCCCAGTGATGCGAAAGACTTTACCCGGAGACTGAAGAAAGGCGTCGGAGCCGATGCCACTGCCTCGGGCGCCACGCGCGTTGCCGGCACCATGAACTACAAACGCAAATACGAACCCGAGTTTCCGAAAGTCGCTATCCTTAATACTGCCCCCGGCCGTGTGGTCTCCCCATCCCATCTGGAATCCCTTGGGCTGGTCGCCGAGCCCGAGCCGGTAAAGCCCGCGACCGTCATCCCCCTTCGAGTTTCCCGCAGACACGAGAACGCAGTACGCGCCCGGAAATGGCCCGACTATCAGCGATGCCTGGAGCGGGCCCCGCGTAATCACGGCGACACCGGCCCGGATGTAAGCCGCGCCGACTTCGTCTGGTGCATGACGGCGCTCGATTGGGGTTACAACACCGACGAAACCGCTAATCAGCTAATGCAGGTAAGCTCCAAGGCACGCGAGAATGGACAGAGATACGCTGTTCTTACGGCCAGTAACGCCGCTGCAGCCGTCGAGAGAAAAGGGCAGGGGGTAAATCAGGGCCGTTCTCCGTAATCCGGTATAATCCGGTGTCTTTTCCGGTAGACAAATCCGGTATAATCCGGCATAAAATTGGATATGCTTGCAATAGAAACCATCCAGATCACCGCCGATCTCCTGGAGCTTCTCTCGGAAATCGATGAATTCAAAGGTGCCTGGCGGGCGCTCGGGACCATCGCCCCAGACCGGTTAAACGCCCTTCGGCGGGTCGCCACCATTGAGAGTATCGGCTCCTCGACGCGCATCGAGGGAAGCAAGCTGTCCGACCGAGAGGTTGAGCAGGTGCTCGCTGGTCTCGAAATCAAGAAATTCGCCACACGGGACGAGCAGGAAGTTGCGGGCTATGCCGAAGTGATGGAAACGGTCTTTCATGCCTGGGCCGACATACCCATCACGGAGAATCATATTAAGCAGCTGCACCGGGACCTTCTGCGCCACAGCTCCAAAGATGAGCGCCATCGTGGCGAATATAAGACACTCCGCAATGATGTGGGCGCTTTTGATGCAGATGGGAAGATGATCGGCGTCGTGTTTGAAACCGCTTCGCCGTTCGACACGCCACGGCGCATGACCGAACTCATCGCATGGCTTAAGGACGCCCGCGAGCTTCGCAGGCCGCATCCGCTGCTCATCATTGCAGTCTTTATTGTTGTCTTTCTGGAGATCCACCCTTTTCAGGATGGCAACGGCCGCTTAAGCCGCATCCTGACGACGCTGCTCTTGCTGCAGGCAGGATACGCCTATGTTCCCTACAGCTCTCTGGAGAGCGTGATAGAGAACAGCAAGGAGTCCTACTACCTGGCGCTACGCCAGACACAAGGCACGCTGCACAGCGAGAAGCCTAACTGGCAACCGTGGCTCTTGTTTTTCCTGCGCGGGCTGCAGCAACAGAAGCGCCGCCTCGCCGCGAAGGTGGAAAGGGAGAAAGCCTCGCTTTCTACCCTGTCTGAATTGGCGGTGCACATCATGGATTACGTGCAGGCCCACGGCAGGGTCACCACCCGCGACATGGTGCGCGAGCACAAAGCCAGCCCGAATACCGCCAAGGCTACATTCGCCAATCTGGTGAAGAAGGGGCTTCTGGTGCGTCATGGGGCAGGGCGGTCTATCTGGTATGGATTGTCCTAGGCACGGGGGTAGCGCCTCGGAGAAGTACCCCCACGAGTGAAGCCCGGAAAGCAAAGCGGAAGCTGCGGCACCTGCTTTACGGCAATATGCCTCATGTCTATAGAGTCATTTATGAAGTAGATGAACAACGGAAAGCGGTGTGGTGCTCCACATCCGGCACGGCGCACGGAAAATGCTCAAAGCGACCGACCTCGCATAAATCCTGCACCTGGGCGGGCGGGGGATTACGCACGTATCCGCGTACAATCGTATTTCTCAAGGTCAATGACACGTAAAGCTTGGTCTGGTACGAGTCTTTGGGTCTCCATAGTGACAAAGGCAGCATAAAAAGTCCCAAAACATGAATAGCAACCCGGAAATTGGTCAGCTGGTTGTCGTCAGGAAGCGGCCGTTTGTCGTTACGGAAATCGTTCCGTCAGCTACAGATATCGCTCCCAACGCTCGCACTTCGCATTTGATCAAGCTGTCCTCGGTCGAGGACGACGGTCTCGGAGAGGAACTCCAAGTCATATGGGAGATTGAACCCGGCACCACGGTGCACGAGAAGTCCACACTGCCGGACCCCTTTTCGTTCGATCACCCCAAGCGTCTGCAAGCCTTTCTGGATGCTGTGCGGTGGGGAGCCATTTCTCAGGCTGATGACCGCGCACTACAGTCCCCGTTTCGCAGTGGTATCGAAATAGATGAGTATCAGCTTGATCCGGTGGTAAGGGCGCTGTCGATGCCGCGTGTCAATTTACTGATCGCGGATGACGTTGGGCTTGGAAAGACCATCGAAGCAGGTCTCGTAGTGCAGGAGATGATCTTGCGCCATCGTGTCCGCTCCGTGTTGATCGTCTGTCCGTCTTCTCTGCAGATACAGTGGCAGGAAGAGATGCGCGACAAGTTCGGCCTTGAATTCCGCATCATTGACAGCGACACCATCAGCCATTTACGCCGTAAGCGCGGTATCCACGTTAATCCCTGGTCGCACTTTCCGCGACTGATAACCTCCATCGACTTCCTTAAACGCGAACGGCCCCTGCGGACTTTTCGTGAGACCTTGCCTTCTGGCGACCAGCCCACCTATCCGCGGCGGTACGATCTGCTCATCGTGGACGAAGCCCACAACGTGGCACCGTCCGGGCGAGGCAAGTATGCCACCGATTCTATGCGCACTCTTGCCATTCGGTTGCTGACGCCGCATTTCGAACACAAGTTATTCCTATCCGCGACACCTCACAACGGCTACCGGGAAAGCTTTGCATCCTTACTCGAATTGCTCGACAGCCAGCGTTTTGCCCGCGCCGTTCCACCCGACCGCGCGCAGCTTGATGCGGTGATGGTTCGTCGCATGAAATCCGAGCTCAAGCTTCATTGGGATGGCAGCCGGCGATTTGCCGAACGAGTCGTGAAGCATCTGGAAGTACCCTACACCGACGAAGAGCGCTCAGCACACCACAATTTGCAACGGTATTCCGAACTGCGCCTCAAGAACGCTGCTTCTGACGGGGAGCGATTGGCAGCTGAGTTCGTTCTCAAGCTCCTAAAGAAGCGACTCTTTTCTTCTCCGGCCGCTTTTGGCACAACGCTTGAAAAGCACATCCTCGACTGTAGGCGGTCGCAAGACCACCAGCAGTTATGTGCGGGACATCGATGACTACTACGACGACTACGCCGATGACGAGGAGTACGAGAACCAGATCGGCGAGGTGCATGGCATCTGCCAGTCAAGCCCTTTCACCAATCTCCGCCGAAGAACGCACTCTTCTCACGCAGCTCCGCGAGTATGCTGCGAAGAGCACGTTGAGGCCCGACTGTAAGGCCAAAACATTGATCGACTGGCTGAAGAAAACCCTCAAGCCCGGCGGAAAATGGAACGATGAACGCGTGATCCTGTTCACTGAATACCGTGCTACCCAGAAATGGCTCTACGACCTATTGGCTCGCGAAGGATTTGCCGAAGAACGTCGGCTCGAAATGATATATGGGGGCATGCCCAAAGATCAGCGCGAGCCTATCAAGGCTGCCTTTCAGACGCACCCGAAACAATCCGCGGTGCGCATCCTGCTGGCTACCGATGCAGCATCCGAAGGCGTGAACCTGCAAAATCACTGCTCCCGGCTTATTCACATTGAGATCCCCTGGAATCCCAACCGGATGGAGCAGCGCAACGGTCGCATTGATCGCCACGGCCAGAAGGCTGATGAGGTGCACATCCACCATTTTGTTGGCCGCGGTTTCGATTCAGCGAGTACCTCGGGCAAAGTGGGCGATTTGGAAGCGGATCTGGAATTTCTTATGCGCGCTGCACTCAAGATTGAAACCATCCGCGAAGATTTGGGCAAGGTCGGCCCGGTCATCGCGAGCCAGGTCGAAGAGGCTATGCTCGGGCGGCGCACGCGGCTTGACACCACTCGCGCCGAGCAAGAAGCTGAACCCGTTCGTCGGATGCTTAAGTTTGACCGCAAACTGAGGGAGCAATTGGAAAAGCTGGCTTCGCAACTCGATGAGACGAAGCACGATCTCAACCTTACCCCAGAGCACATCGAGAATGTCGTCCGCGTTGGCATGGAACTGGCCGAACAACCATCGCTGATCCCAGTCGAAGTAGAGAACATTTGGCCCGACCCGACCAATATTCTTAAGTCCTGCCCAGTATTCCGTCTGCCTGCTCTCTCGGGCAGTTGGGCGCAGTGTGCCGAAGGTTTAGCGCATCCGCACACCAGAGTCGTCCGACCGATTGTTTTTGACCCGGCCTTAGCCGCGGGTCGCGATGATGTCGTGCTCGCTCATCTCAATCATCGTCTGGTTCAGATGTGCCTGAGGCTGTTGCGAGCTGAAATCTGGTCTCTCGGCACCCACTCGAAGCACTTGTCACGCGTTTCGACCTGCGTGGTTGACGACTCCTCCACTCACGCACCCTGTCGTCGTCGCTCATGGCCGCATCGTCGTCTTGGGCGGCGACAACCACAGACTGCATGAAGAGATTATTACCTCCGGTGGGGCCTTGATCGAAGGTCGCTTCAGCCGCCTTAACGTTGGCGAAACCAAAGCCGCATTAGCCGCTGCCACCTACACGCCCGCTCCAGCCGCCATAGAGGCTCGGTTTCAGTCCCTATGGCCCAAACAACGCGATGCGTTGCTGGCATCTCTTGAAGCGCGCCGAGCTGAACGCACCAAGAATCTGGAGAAGAACTTCGAAGAGCTCGCTGAAAAAGAAGTCAACAAGTTAAAGACCATCATGACCGAATTGCAGCGATCCATTCAGGAAGAGTTGGCTCGTAAGGACGATCCTCAATTCACGCTTGATCTGGGAGGTGATGAGCCCGGCAAACAGCAACGCGAACGCGACCTTTCTGCGTTGCGCCGTCGGCTGAAGGAAATTCCCGGTGAGATCGAACGCGAATCAGATCACATTCGTTCCCGTTTTCGTAATCCTAGCGCCCGCTTGTTCCCTGTGGCGATAACGTGGCTGATACCACGCAGGGCGGTGCTTGAAATCACTGGAGCCAGGGCATGAGCGGTATCAGTGCATCCCGGCACCACGCGGACTGGCTTTCTCTCGTGGAGGTGTCCGGTCCATTCGTTTCGATGCCGGTGCTTCTCAAAGCGTTCCCCCAAGGACTTGACCCCCGCGACCCAGCTCAGGCCAAAGCGCTGCGCGATGTCTATGAAGAGTGGCATGAAAATCCGTCTGCTCCCGGACGACAGCGTGCGTGGATTCTGCACGTTCTGACCGACCTTCTTGGTTACCCCGCAGACCAGATTACTGAAGGACAGACGCTGCCTGCGGGGCTGGAAGCGAATATGGCGGAAGTGGGGGAGACCCTACGGCCTGATTTCGCGCTCGTTGGCCCCCCAGGCGCAGAAACAGCCGGGCAAGCCCATTTACTCATAGCAACCTATCCGCTAGAGCAAAAGATCGACCGCCCTGTCATCGGCAAGCACTGGAAAGCCAATCCCGCGCACTCGCATGATGGAACTGCTCCATGCCAGCGGCGTGCCTTTGGGTCTCGTTACGAACGGCGAACACTGGATGCTGGTATTCGCCCCGCGGGGTGAGACTACAGGCTACGCCTCCTGGTACTGCACGCTCTGGCTGGATGAACCGCTCACGCTACGCGCTTTTCATTCACTTGCTCGGGGTCCGCCGTTTCTTCGGCGTCGCCGTCAATAGCACCCTGTTTGGGCTACTCAAGGAAAGCGCTCAGGATCAGCAGGAAGTCACAGACCAGCTCGGCTATCAGGTACGCGAGGCCGTCGAAGTGCTTGTGCAGGCTTTCGACACGTTCGATCAGGATTCCAACCGCACCCTGCTCAAAGGACTGTATCCGAAGCTGTCCTCTATGAAGCCGCGCTAACCATGATGATGCGGCTCGTCTTTCTCTTCTCCGCCGAAGAGCGCGGCCTGCTGCATCTGGGCAAGCCGCTTTACGACGATAACTACGCTGTCTCCACCCTCCTGGAGCAGTTACAGGAAGTCGCAGACCTCTATGGCCCGCAGGTGCTGGAGCGCCGCTTTGATGCTTGGGCACGGCTTCTCGCGACTTTTCGCGCCGTGCACGCCGGCGTACATCACCAGGACTTGCTGATGCCAGCTTACGGCGGCTCCCTGTTTGACCCTGACCGCTATCCATTTCTCGAAGGTCGCCCCTGCGGCACAAAGTGGGTCTACCACGCCAAGCCGAACCTCTGGCAGTCAATAACCGTGTCGCGCTTCACCTGCTGACCTCTCTGCAAAAACTGCGTATCAGGATTCCCGGTGGAGGACCTTCGGAAGCACGGCGCGTTTCTTTTCGGGCGCTCGGCGTCGAACAGATAGGCCATGTTTATGAGGGCCTGCTTGATCACACCGCGGTGCGTGCCACCGAGCCGGTGGTGGGCGTCAAAGGTACCCGCGACAAGGAAGCGGAAATTTCCCTCTCCACTCTTGAAGCCCAACTCGCGCAGGGTCAGGACACCCTGATCGATTTCCTCAAGGACGAATCCGGACGCTCCGTTTCAGCACTTAAGCGGGCGTTGGACGAGGGCAATCTGAACGACGAGCACAAGCTGCTCATCGCGTGTGGCCACGACAAGGAATTGCTGCAGCGTATTCGGATTTTTGCTGGGCTGGTCCGCGAAGATTCCTTCGAGCGCCCTGTGATCGTCCTTCCCGGCAGCGTCTATGTCACCGCTGGCACGACCCGGCGTAGCACTGGCACCCACTACACTCCGCCTTCGCTCACCGAACCCATCGTCCAGTACACATTGGAACCACTGGTCTATAAAGGTCCGGCCGAAGGCATGTTGCGTGAACAATGGCAGCTCAAATCACCGAAGGAAATCCTCGACCTCAAGGTCTGCGATATGGCGATGGGATCAGGGGCGTTCCTGGTGCAGGCATGCCGATACCTCGCCGAGCGACTGACGGAAGCATGGGAGAACGAAGAGAAGAAACATCCTGGCGAGATGCTTGCCACTCCGGCAGGCGGTTTTTCACTGGGCGCTCCGAGTGAGCGCCTCGTGCCACAGGATGCTGCTGAGCGCCTCGCCATAGCGCGCCGCATTATTGCCGACCGTTGCCTCTATGGTGTGGACATCAATCCGATGGCAGTCGAAATGGCCAAGCTATCGCTCTGGCTTATAACGCTGGATGCCAAGCGCCCCTTCACTTTTTTGGACCACGCCTTCAAGTGTGGCGATTCATTGCTGGGTCTAAGTAACTTTAAGCAGCTCGAAAACTTCAGCCTGCGCCCCGAGGGCGGGAAGCAGATTGCCTTCAGCACAATGAATCTGTGGCGGCATGTTGATGAAGCAAAAAAGAAGCGCGAAGCCCTGGAAGTCATGCCGTCCGACACACCGGAGCAGATCGCCGCCAAAGTGGCTCTCTATGCCGAATCGGAAGAAGCTGTGGCGAAACTCAAGGCCGCGGGGGATGTGCTCGTGGCGCTAGAACTTAAGGGGCTAAAAGGCAGCGCTTACGAAGCTGACCGTGAGTCCACCGCCGATCAGATGATGGCTTACTGGCAGCGAGGTGCAAATGATCTCCGTGGTTATGCCCGCGAAGCTCTGAACGGGCGCCGAACTCTGCACTGGCCACTAGCTTTTCCGGAGATCATGGAGCGTGGCGGATTTGATGCATTTATCGGCAATCCGCCGTTTATGGGCGGAGCAAAATTGGAGACTGCGCTCGGCGGTGACTATCGGGCACTCATCGTAGCCCGAATAGCGAATGGGGTTACCGGCACACGGGGCACAGCCGACCTAGCTACCTATTTTCTTGCTGCGGGCAGAACACCTTACGCTAAAGGGGGGAATGCTGGGGCTGATAGTCACGAACTCACTCGGCCAGGGTGACGCGAGAGAGGTTGGCCTGAGCCAAGTTCTTAAACGCGGAAGCGCAATCGTCAGGAGTGTTCCAAGCAGTTGTTGGCCGGGCCAGGCAAGCGTGTTCTACGCGATGGTTTGGGTCTTTATTGGAGAGTGGTGCGGCGATTACCATGTTGATGGTCACAGAATTTCGCGGATTGACGCCTCAATGAATGCCGCGGAATCGGAGCGCCCGGCTCCAGCCAAACTCAATTCAAATGCGGGTATCGCGTTCGAGGGCGCAAAGCTTTCGGGTGAAGGCTTCGTAGTCCCAGGCCAAGCGGCACGCGGGATTCTTGAGCGTGATTCGCGAAGCGCTCAGGTCCTGAAACCATATCTCACCGGTGCGCTGCTCAATGGCCGAGCAGTCTTGGCGCCGGACGAATACATTATTACCTTCTATGACTACCCGCTATCCCGCGAAACCGCACCAGACGGTTATCTTGGCCCGGTCGCGAGTGAATTTCCTGAATGTCTTGATTGGGTCGACCGCAATGTGAAACCTCAGCGTGAGGAGTTGCAGCCAACGACCCCATGGAATAGGAAGCTCCGCCAATTCTGGTGGCAACTTGGACAATGGCGCTGGGCACTCGACGCTGCACTCGTAAGAGTCGAAAGAGTACTCGTATTGTCGCGCGTAACGCCGCACGTCATGGTTGACTGGGCCGACAAAACGTGGGTTTTCTCCGACCGATTGACAGTTTTCGCAGTGGACAATGCCGAGATGTTCGCGCTGTTACAGTCAAGCTTCCATGAGATCTGGTCTCGGCGTTATGGCACAACGAATCTTAGGCTGCTGAGTTACTCTCCTGCAGCCTGTTTTCTCACACTCCCACTTCCGTCCGAGCTCAGCGGCTTGAGGACCATAAGCGAGCGGTACTACCTCCAGCGGCGCTCTGCCAGAGAAACGCTGGGCGAAGGTTTAACTGACATCTATAACCGCTTTCACGACCCAAGCGAGCGGCACGACGACATCGCCCGGCTCCGAGCGTTGCACCTTGAAATGGACCAGGCGGCTGCAGTCGCCTATGGGTGGAACGACTTGGACCTGGGCCACGGATTTCACGAAACCAAGCAGGGCTTACGTTACACGATTTCTGAGACCGCCCGCGGCGAAGTCCTTGATCGCTTGCTTGCTCTTAACCACGAGCGCCACGCCGAGGAAGAAGCTGAAAAAATAAGGCTTGCCGCACAGTCAAGACCGATCAAGAAACGCAATCGGAAACCAAAAACTGATAGCGGCAACGCCGCAAATGATCTATTCGATCTGGGAGAATCGAAGTATGAGCAAGAATGAATCAACCGCCCAAATGGCTCTACCTGGACCAGCAACGCCGGTCGTACCGGCTGCTCCTCCAGTTGTGTTAGCGGGTCCGACACCCGCCGCTATCCGCGACGAACTGACCGACATGGTCATCCGCGACCTTCTCGGCCCAGCTGGCGGTCCAGAGGAAGAACTCAGTCAGCATGAAGCTCATGTTTACGCTCGCTATCTGGTGGGTATGCTGGCTCCTAAAGACAGTGAGGTTCCTGGTGGCGAGTTGGATGAATTGGCGACCACGGACGGGGATGAAGGCGAAGAAGGCAGCCCGGAATCTGGGGTGCCATCCGGCAGCACGTATTTTCCATCTTCAATGGGAATGAGCTTTGTTGTGGCCGCCGAAACGAAGGAAATTGTCGTCGAGGCGGAGTGGGGTCAGTATCTTCGGATTAGGAGTGCCGCCCAGCAGAAAAAGGACGGCGGTCCCGCCCCCGCGTGGAAGCGCCGACCCGTAATCGCTGACCCGATAACCTTCCAACTAAAGGACGGCAACATTGCACCGCGACCCCTGCATACCGGTCACCCTTTGGTGGTCTTGCAAGGTCGTATGCGCTCGACGGCCAATGGCTGGGTAGTGACGCTGTTTCTCGTCAATCAGCAGACGGAGCGCACACGGCGAGTAGAGCCGAAAGATGAAGTGTGGGTTTTCAGCCCAAACTGCGCGTGCATGGAGTCAGGAATGAGCCGATATTCGTGCAGCGCAAGGGGCTAAAGGCCGATCTTTCCAAGATGGACCCCCTGACTCGGGAGGAGACCGAGACGCTGGAGATGCTCTACCGCCACCAACGGGAATTCGCGGTTGGGCATGGCATCTCAGTCCATTCGCAACTGCCGGAACCATTGGCCGAGCGTGCCATAACAGTTGAGACCGAATGGGTGCCGCAGTTCGAAGTAGCACAACAGACCGCACGCTCCGATGCCGACGACGAGAACCTCGTCAGTCTGACCCTGGATATGAAAATCCTGGCAGAGCTGCCTAAACAGGATCTGATTAGCACTCTGCGCCATATTGAAACCGCTTACGGCATTTGGATTAAGGCTGAACAGAATAAACTCACTCTGCCCACCGAAAAGTTGGCCGGTTACGACGACGCTGCTCGACGCGCGATTGACAGTTGCACGCGAGCTCTCGGACGCATCAAGGCCGGATCGATTTGATCGAAACAAACCCTCTTGCTGAAGAGGCCTTTCGCTTTGCCAATCACGCCATGTGGCAACAGCGCATTCATTCCATCTTTTCGCGCAAGGTGCGGAAGAAGGAGCTAAAAGTAGAGGATGGGACCGCGACGCTGGATGTCCCGACGAACCGCAGTTGGCGCTTGTTCCAGATGGCCTTTATCCTGCTTAACCTGCCCAGCCTTACCGATCTGCATCACCCCGATCGAAGCCATGAGACTGACGCAGTGGCCGACCTCCTGTGGTTCGCTACCGGCGGCGGCAAGACGGAGGCATACCTTGGTCTGACCGCCTATATACTGGCGCTGCGACGGCTGCAAGGCGAGGTGGCGGGCCGCCGCGGCGATCAGGGCATAGCGGTGTTCATGCGCTATACTCTGCGCCTCCTGACCCTGCAGCAGTTTCAGCGCGCCACAGCCCTGATCTGCGCTTGCGAGTCCATCCGACGAGCCAATCTTGGCAAATGGGGAGATACGCCGTTCCGGCTCGGGCTTTGGGTGGGCAACAAAACCACGCCGAATACCCTAGCGGTAGCAGCCAATGCCCTGCGGCAACGCAACGTCGGAGGAAGACCATCGACAACTGGAACACCGCATCAGATCACGTCTTGTCCTTGGTGCGGGGCGAAATCAAGGAACAGCATATTCGAGTTTATGAAGCGCCAAGCGATATTGGGCGTTGCATCATCTACTGTGGAGACAATTTGGGGCGCTGCGACTTTTCTGAAGCGAAGGCTCCCAAGGAAGGTCTGCCAGTGATGGTCGTCGATGAGGAAATCTACCGCCGCCCGCCTTCGCTCCTGATCGCCACCGTCGACAAGTTCGCCCAGATGCCCTGGAAGGGCGAAACCCAGATGCTGTTTGGCAAGGTCAATGGGGTCTGCCCGCGGCACGGCTTTCTTTCTCCGGAGATTGAGGATGGGCAACATCATCCGTCCCGGAACGGTCTGCCAGCAGTGAAGAACAAACCGCACGGGTTTCTACGACCTCCTGATTTGATCATTCAGGACGAACTGCATCTGATCAGCGGGCCATTGGGGTCGATGGTCGGCCTCTATGAGGCAGCAGTTGACGAATTGTGTTCGTGGGAAGTTGATGGCAAGAACGTCCGCCCCAAAGTTGTGGCCTCGACCGCGACCATTCGCCGTGCCCCCGATCAAGTTCAAAAGCTGTTTGTGCGGAAGCTGGACGTGTTTCCGCCGCAAGGCACCAGTATTCGCGATAGTTTCTTCGCCCTGCAACGCCCGGTGGGCCCGGAATATCCAGGACGACGTTACCTGGGCATCTGTGCCTTTCGGTCGCCGGTATCCAGTAACAATGATCCGTACCTATGTGGCTCACATGGCCGCGGCCCAGGTGCTTTACGACAAATATGATCGCCTCGCTGACCCATGGATGACGGTCGCCGGCTACTTCAACTCGATCCGGGAACTGGCAGGCACTCGCCGATTGGTGGAGGACGACATTCGTGCCCGTCTGCGCGACGCCGATCAACGTGGGCTGGCAAAGCGCAAAGTACGAGCGGTGGAAGAGTTGACCTCGCGCAAGTCAGGCACAGATATTCCGAGGATTCTGGAGCGACTAGAATCCGTTTTTGACAAAACAACGGAACCCCAGCGGGCCGCAGAGCGGAAAGACGGCAAACAGCCAAGTTCCCCGGTTCCTTATGATGTTGTTCTGGCGACCAACATGATTTCGGTGGGCGTCGATATTGAACGATTGGGGTTGATGCTGGTCGCCGGACAGCCGAAGAACACTTCGGAATACATTCAGGCAACGAGCCGCGTTGGTCGTTCTGCAGACGGTCCCGGACTGGTCGGCACTGTCTTCAATTGGGCTCGGCCGCGGGATTTGTCCCATTACGAGCGCTTTGAGCATTATCACGAAACTTTCTACAAACATGTCGAGGCGCTGTCAGTTACGCCATTTTCTGCCCGTGCTCTCGACCGCGGCTTGTCGGGTGTGATGGTGGCGCTCATGCGGCTCTGGGATGCGCGATTGAATGGAAACTTGAAGGCAGGCGAGTTACAGGATACCGAACCCTTATGCCCACAGTCTTCACTCAACTTGCGCGCCGTGCCGAAAATGCGACACACGATGCGTCAGTGGCTCAGCGAATGGTCGACCATGCTCGATCGCAGGCGCGACGAGTGGCTTAAGCGCGTACACAACCAGAAAGACCACCGTCTAGGCTATCAGTCAGAAGGTGGCGCGACGGTAGGCCTTCTCGAACATGCTTCCGCCAAGGATTGGGAGATGTTTACGTGTCTGGATTCACTGAGAGATGTCGAAGGCACAACGGATCTGGTCCTCGACCAGCGCTCCACAGGGTTAACCGCCGAATGAGGGAATCAAGATGAATGAACTTGGCGAACTCCGCCCCAGCCAATTGATCTTCACCTTTGGTGTTGGCTCGCTGATCGATTTGCCGAATATGTCTGCCCTTAGTCATGGGTTTGGACGATTGGGATACGCGCTATTGCACCGAAATTCAGGAAGATCGCCTTGTTGCCGCCATTCAGAAACGCCTTGGGTCAGCAAGTTTCCCGGCTTTACCTGCCGCCAATCAAGCTCGACGGATGGATCGTGACCCGGCCGCGCCCGCCATTGGTGTCCCTGTGGTGCCGTTTCCAAGATGGATGCGCTGTTCGTTGTGCGATACCCTCGCCACGGTGGAATCGGGTGTCTTCAAACTTGTACAGGACCCGTACCGCCCAGACAAGACAGCATACGTTCACCAAGGGTGCCTTAAGAGTTTGGGTGGAAAGCCGCCATCCGCTTTGTCGGTCCGCTTTCTTCTTGCGTGCAGGGAAGGGCATCTTACTGATTTTCCGTGGATCACTTTCGTGCATAAAGGAATGTCCCTTGCAAGCCTGCAGCGTTGACGCTGCGCGAGTTTGGCGCCTCCGGCGACGCCTCGGACATCATCGTGAAATGTCAATTCCTGCGTGCGTTGAGCGTCGCATGGCCGATGCGTTTGATCCTGATGCGGCGTTCTCGTGTCCGGCACACCATCCGCACCTGCGCATGACAGAAGCTTCATGGCTGCAAGGAGAACGGGAAAGCGATTCTGCTTGGGTCTTCCAATAGCTGGTTTCCCACGGCTCTTTCTGCTTTGTCGATTCCACGGGCTACCGACAGGCTTGGCAAACTTGTGGAAGAACAATGGAGCGAATTGACAGACCTGGAAAGCCTCGATGAGGTTCGCCTCGATTGGCAAGAAGATTAAGAAGTTTCAATCGTTGATCCCTCTATTTAGCGAGTTCACAGAAGAAGACATTTGGGGTGCAATCGAAGCAAAGCGCGAGCGGCGATAACCAAACCAATCGCACCGCCGAAGACTTAAAGTTGCCCGAATGGGAAACTTTCTCGAACCCGAGTGCCGCTGCTGAGAAGCAAGGACTTCAAACTAAGAAAAGTCGCTCCGCCCAAAGGGTTTCGAGGACATTTTTCGAAGATACAGTGCTGGTTGAGCGCATTCGTGAGGTGCGGGCTCTGCTGGGATTTACACGGATCGAATCAACTCCGACTTTGCGGAAGCTACTGTTGTCATGGACGATCGCATGACTGCCCTGCGGCGCGAAAGCCCAACCTGGCTACCGGCCTCGGAGGTACGCGGGGAGGGCATCTTCCTGCGCGTTCGCGAGGAAATCCTCCTGGCATGGGAAGCGAAGCCAGAAGTACAGAATCTCCAGCGGGAATTCTCTAGATTCCCACAAGGCGTGGCGACATTGCGAAAGCTCAAACCGTTTGGCGAAAACTTCCCTGGCATTCGCTTGGCATGCTTCATTCGCTGGCACATGCCCTGATGCGCCAGATTGTCCTGGATTGTGGGTATTCTGCAGCAAGTATTCGGGAACGGCTTTACTCCCGCCAGCCGGGCGAGACCGGTGGCCCAATGGCCGGTATTCTTCTTTACACCGCGGCACCGGATAGTGAAGGAACGCTCGGCGGCCTAGTAGAACTGGGCGATCCGCTCACTTTAGGGAGGCACCTTCAGCAGGCGCTGGAAAGCTTACGATTGTGTGCTTCCGATCCCTTGTGCGCAGAACATCGTCCGGATACCACGGGGCGCGGTATTCACGGCGCATGCTGTCATGCGTGTCAGTTCGCGCCCGAGACATCCTGCGAGCGGGGAAACCGCTACCTGGATCGGGCCGTTCTCGTCGAAACGTTTTCTGGTACCTCTACTGGGTTCTTTGAGTGAAACAAGCATGATTTCACCAGCGCTTACGAGGGACATCGACAGTTTGATCCGCAGAGCCCATCAGGATTGGCTGCAGGCGGTTTGTTCGCATTTTGGTAGCGTGCCCCAATCAATAAATTCGACATCGCTGATTGCAGAGTTGCCGACGACCAACAATAGTGATGTAGCCCACTGTCTAGCAAACATTATTCGTCAGGCTGAAGGAGTGTTGTCCTGGAGGGCACTGGGTGCGTCCATTGAAGTATGCGCGTCGGTTTTTTCTTATTGGCACCAGCAACACAATATTGAGTTGCTCTGGACCGGACCATCTCCCGCAAGCCAGATTCCGGCCCGTCGAATAGATCAAGTCTTATATGACCTGATTGACTGCGCAAAGCGAGACATTTTGCTTGTCACGTTTGCCGCGCACAAGATTAGCCGTCTGACGGACGGGTTGGTGAGAGCCTTGAATCGCAGCGTCCACGTGAAGCTCATCTTAGAATTTGAGGAAACGTCTCAGGGGCAGCTTTCTATGGATGCGCTGAGTGCATTTCCTGATGTTATCCGTCAGCGTGCGCAGATTTACTACTGGCCTCTTGATAATCGCGAACGGAACTCTTACGGCAAGCCTGGAAAGTTACATGCAAAAGCAGCAGTCATTGACGAGCAGGTGGTGCTCTCCAGTGCCAATCTTACCGATGATGCCTTCAACCGTAACCTTGAACTCGGTGTGCTATTTTCTAACGATGAAATTCGTCAACGTCTTAGGGATCACTGCGACAGTTTGTGTGCCGATGGCATATTGAGGTTGTTCAGATCCTAAACGTCGACTGCATCGGTCCGTTCTGCATCGAGTGGCAGACCAGTCGCTAAACCTCCCGACCCTAGAACATTTCTGGTGCCCATTATTCAGATCAAAGACGGCTGGATCTCCTTCGGGGGCCAGAAGACGCCGATCACCACCCACGTGTTATAGGGAAACACGGTCCCCATGAAAAACCGCGTATCTTTAGAGGGACCACAAATCTCGTCGAAGAACTTCTTGCGGACATTAGCCACAGCAGCCTGTTCATCTCCGAGTCGCTCGACTTCCCTCCGGTACAACACGCCCAGCTCCCAATCCTCGATCATGGCCGTGTGCACTTTTTCGCCGCTGTCGGCGCAACGGAACGCGTAGCTAAATTTATAGGGAAGTTTCTCCAAATGTTTGGGCTGCCCGCTGAAAAGGTTGAACTGGTTGAGCGTGGCTTGCCATTGCGGCTTCCATTCGCGGTCAACGGCCTCCACCTTGAGATCGATGATTTCAGTCGGTCGAACGACGCCCAGAGAAACCTTCTCGCTCTCATACAGCGCTTCCAGTTCAATCCGGGTCCGGTGGGGCAGCCGGTCGATGATCTCTCGGCGCGCGCGCCAGCCATCTTTTGTTGAGAGCGGCTCTCCAAGTAAACGAATGGATTCCAGGTCCGGACTGCGGCTCTCGCGCCGGTCATCGTTGCCGGCACCGTGATCCGCCAGACCGATTTCGATCCATTGATACTTGTGGAATTGCTGGTTCTCAGGGCGGTAGCGGTAGTCAATGGGGTAGAGCCGGACCCATTCCCCGGACTCCGTGATACCCGCCGTGCACACGAGTTCCTGATGCGACTCGGAAGGGTGGGGATAGGTCATGACTGTGATGAGGACCTTCGTCTTGGAAAAGGAAGGCTTCACGCTTCTCTCAGCTCTACAACAGGGAGCGAAGTTCGGCGCGACACCTCCGCGCCAAGCCGACTCCGATGACAACAATCGTGCGCGGCCTCCATGCACATCAATGCGGATGGCATTTCGGCCACCAAGCCAGCTACTTTCTCAACCGTCGGGCGCTGCTTGGGGAGAATCTCCTTCTCGTATCGGTCGAACAGACGCTCGTAAGCGGTCTGGTCGGACAGATCTGCCCGCCAGACAGAGGGAACGCCCAGTGATGGAAAGTGCATGTATTCGATGCCGACATCGCTACACAGCTTGCAGAGCGTGGCCTTGTGAAACCCGTAGCGGCGTGCAATGGGATTACAGCGAACATCGATGAGACGTTTAATTCCCTTGTGCAGCAGGCAATCAAGCAATGCATCCACCATGATGCCTTCATAGCCCACGGTATAGACCGCCGGTTTGGCTGCTGGCCGAGAGACCGCCCGCTTCTGAATCGCGTCTGAATTCAGGGTGAACCACGGGTAGTCGCGATAAACGCGATCCAGCAATGCCGGTGTTGGGACAGAACGGTAACGGTCGCTAACCTCGTCGATCAAGGCCAGGAATTCCTTATCCAGGAATGCTGTCTCCAGATGCGGAGCTTCGGCAGTCTTCACGTCGTGCTCTTGTTCCGCTACCCATCCGTCGCGTCCGAGAGCGCGCAGTTCATGGTACAGGGTGAAAGAGAAGGGGCCATGCTTGTATGGAACGAAATCATACAGACCCGCTCTTGGTGCTTCGGCTTCACGGCTCAGCAAGAAAGCGAGCTTAACCAGCCGGAGGCGGGCGATAGAACCGCCTTCGTGTTCGATCAACCGCAATATTGCTCGCTGCCGGGAAAACATTTGGGACCCTCTAGTGCCAATACTAGAGTCTACGCGCGGTCAGGCAACAGGAAATGTCGGGATGTTGACACCTACGTTACCCAGGGCCCCGACTGAGCCAACTACAGTGCGACCAGCACTGGATCGCCAATATCCGCGTCTGGGAAGTGGGGGCACGCGGTGATCTTGAGATTCCGGAGCGTCAGACTTTCTTTAACAGTTCCCGCATTGCCATCGTAGGCGAGGTAGGCATGAGAGCGTCCGCTCCGTGTCCAGTTCGTGACGAGATCGACCGCAAGGCCTACAGCCGTGGATGCCAGTACGCCGTTGGGCCACACGACCTGCGGACGAGGGCCAGCATTTCCATATCGCGCCGCCTCTGTCGCGAGCTTTTCGTCAGTCAGAAAGCCCATACATCTCATGCACAGTCCTCCTGGGGAAGACTGGATTATCTGGCCGCCGATAACTGGCCTTTCCTTCCCATGCACGTCCATACCGATGTCGATATAGTGCATAAGGTAGCGCCTGCAAGCAATCTCCAGTTCCTCGCGGCCTTTATAGCTGTCAACGCATCCGACGACAATTTGGCACTCCCGCAGCGGCTCGGGATTCTCCTGCCATTTGCAGGCGAAGCCCCGGACGATCGCTTTCGGCTGCAGGCGGTAAATCATCATTTTGGCGAGATGGAGCTTGAGCGTCGCGGCCAGGACATCAGCGGGAGTGGCTCCGATAAGTCGATTCAGGTTCGACTCCTCGACAACATCATCGTCATAGAGGACGTAACGCTGAAAACCGATATGGGCAAGTTGTTGGACAATATGTGAACCCCCGCCGCCCAGGCCCGGCACGCCGATGGTGCATCGGGACAACAGTTCCTCGGCATTCGGTCCCAGAAATGACTGGCGCGAGTAGCGATCCATGTTCACTTTTTCCTCCCCCGCTCAAATACTCCGACCGGCGTGCCGATCACACTGACGCAATCCGCGTGGACCGGCTCTGCGCTGCCTCGCAGCCACACCCAGCCAGATCCGTGGTCTGCACTCAGGATAATGATTCCGTGAGCAGCCTCGCGGCCTACGGACTGAAATCCAGGTATGAGTTTAGGAATCTCACGGGCGTCGGTCCCGCTCATTCCTGTTTCTCCCCGGTGCCCATGCAAGTGGATATGAAAGATACCCTCGCGGGCGGGACGGCCATGATAGACAGCCTGCATCGCCCATGTCATCGCTTCACTGCCAATCCTGGCTCCTACTGCCGGATCGTCAATATATTGGTTATCCGGGATGGAATGATACCGAGTGAGCAAGAAGAGACTCCCCTGATCCCTCAAAGAACCCCGGCGGCAAAACACAAATCCCACACGTTCCGCCGCGAAAGGATGCGGCCGCGTCAGGTCCTGGATAATCTTGGCGTAGAGGGCGCCGTTCAGTCTAATTTCTGTTTTCATTTTTCTTTCGCAAAGCCGTTAAGGTGGGCAATCAGCAGTTGCGTTAGCGTTGGCTCGCTGAGATTCACCATCCACGAGAAAGCGAACCAGTTGCGCTCACCTATCCGCGTGCTGCCGTTCCAGTTTCGCGGATAGCGAGAGGCAACCTGCACGGAAAGGTACAGCCTTGACGGATAGCCGTCTTTGGCCACTGGACACAGAAGAGCGTCGCATGCGGAGGGGTTACATCCCGCCGGAAGGCGAAGCCCCTCCATATATAGAAAGGTCACGCCGCCCTCCGGGAGCGCGCTCAGCTTTGTGCAGTAGCCCTTTAGCTCCTCAATCTGTTCAGGTGGATATGCCACGGCTAAGACGACCCTCCCGACTGTGCCTGCGAGTGGAATATTTCGCATCCGCAGATTTCAACGGGAACATCGGGCGGCAAAGGCAGGGGTGGCCCGCCCTTTTCTTCCATCAGGATGTACCCTTCTGGCGTCTGATTGACCTTCGAGAGGATTTGCGCCACCGTACGCTTTCCCCTTTCGATGGAGTAGGGATCGCCGTTGATGAAGATGGTGACGATCTCCTTATGGGCCGTGATGAACCCCTTCAACCCGTGCTTTCGGAGATTGACCTCTTCGTTTGGTTCGACCACATCGTTGTCGTGGTGGACGAATTCCTCAATGAGCTCGAAAGCGCAGGGACGCTTCCCGACCTTGGAAAGAAGCAGTTCACCCGTGGGATGAGGTGTATCAACTTTGACGGTTTCGCCGTCGATACGCACCCGGTATGTTGTCGCGTGCGGAACCTCTTCGCCCCGCCCGGCGAACTCAAAGATGTCGATCTCGACTTCTACATTTTTTTCCGTTTCCATTTTCTGTGGGCCTCCCAGCCCCGGTAAGACTCGCATCCAGGTCCTTGCGGCAGCGCTGTTCGCCTGGGGTTGTGGCCTCTGGTCGCATTATTCCAATATCGCGAATATGTGTCAATCCGCAGTTTACATAAACACGCTTGTATACTAATCATGTTTGCAAGGCTTGACATCTATCAGTAAGATATTTACGGTAACGGTAATGGATGATGTAGAAGGACTGTATCCTGCAGTTGGTCGGAAAATCCGCGACGTACGCGAGCGCGCCACCCCCCGGCTCAGTCAGGATAAACTTGCAAAGCGACTTGGGATCAGCCGTGCGTCCATCGTCAACATTGAAGCCGGACGCCAGCACGCGCCTCTCAATCTCCTCTGGAAGATTGCTGAGCTATTGGGCACCGAACTGACTACACTGATCCCTCAGCGCGCAGAGTTGCTTGCAATTGACACCGTAGTGAAGTTAAACGATAAGATGCGCAAGCAGATCGAAGTTGAGGCCAACGGCAATGCGCCACTCAAGAAGAGTCTGACCAACATCGTTGGCCGGCTCTTAACCACCATCGAAACAGATAAAACTCGAAAAGGATCATGAATAAACTAAAGCGCGACCATATTGAGCAGCAAGCTGAGAAGGTGCTTCGCGACACCAAAGCGTGGCAGGTTCCTGTCCCTATCGATCTTGTGGCGCAGCGTCTTAACCTCAAGACGGAAGCATCTGTCCTGGGAGACGACATTTCCGGTCTTCTGGTCGTAGAGAATAAGCGCGGGGCTATTGGTTACAACTCAACACACGCGCGCGTGCGCCAGCGGTTTACCGTCGCACACGAAATCGGGCATTACGTAATGCACGTCAAGAACTCGACGCAATCACGTTTATTTATCGACCGATATGTAGCTTTCCGTGACGATGAATCCTCCGTAGGAAATGACTGGGAAGAAGTGGAGGCCAATGCCTTCGGTGCCGCACTATTGATGCCCGCGCGTCTGGTACGCGAAGAAATAAAAAAGCGTAGGCTGGATCTAGATGATGAAGACGACCTTAGCGACTTGGCAAAACGATTCCATGTCAGCACAAGTGCGATGTCTTATCGCCTAGTTAATCTGGGTCTGCTGCGTTGAATATTGGGTCCGCTCAGTACGCGTGATAATCCGGTTTCTCCTGGCACTCACAGAGCAAATGGTGACTCTCGTATCAGCCCCTTCCGAAATACGAGATATGAAGCCCTCCTGCAGCCGTCACACTCCCGTCGAGTGCCGCGCCATGCGGATTAAACGTAAACTGCGCCGTACCCAGCGGCGTCAGATCTGTTGCGCAGATCGTGGCTGATGTATCATTTCCGGCAATGATGCGCACTTGGCTGTCTGCTGCAGGCCGATCGCCTTTCCAATCCACGGGGGAGACATAAGCCGTGTGATTCCAAGGCCGAGGATGTTCTGTACCCACGGGCGCGGAAGCGTGCCTCCAAAGCGCGTACAAGTCGTCTGACTGCCAAAAGTCACGGGTCGAAAGCAAAGCATCATGCACCCGCAGCCAGGCACGCAATCCATTCATGTCGGAGAACGATGCCGCGAGCTTTCGGACAACCCAGACAGCGCCCACACGGGATGAGAAACCCATCTGGCATAAAAAGGCAGCCGGAATCGAGGGCACACCGTACGTCAGCGAAAATGCGGGACCGTCCCCCAACTCACTCGCCCGCGCATGCCCGGTTGCGATAGCCTGAACCCGAACAGCCTCTGCGGCCCATACAAGGCGAAAAACAATTCCCTCCTGAACAAAGACTTGAGTGCGATGCGCGTCCCGCGCTTTCCGTCCTTTTAGTATGTCGGAGAATGCCGTTCCTTTTATCCAGTCCCCAAGCGCATCCTCCCATTTGGAGGGCAACATTCTCACAGCGAAGAAGGGTTCTTTCATGACCTCCGCGTAGAGAGCGGTTGCTGCGGTGGCTGCGGCGTCGCCGTCGTCCGCCGCCACCGCGCTCTGAAACGTACACAACACGTCCACCAGGGCGTCGAGCTGTTCGTAGAGAAATAGACCTGGTTTCCGGCCCAAGCCAGAGTAGAAACATGCCTTGCGTTGTTCCTCACTACTCTTGCGCCATAACCACTCGGCACGCGAGTGCAGCAGCTCGCGTTCGATTGCCCTCGTGGACTCGTCTTCACGCGCAAGCGTGCGTTTCCAGAGCGAATCCTTGAGAGCTTCATCGAGAACGGCTGCAACCTGTGAAACATCCGTGTCGAGCGGTTCTATCAACGAGAAGAGAGCAACGTCTAGGTTCGCGATTTGCGCCTCAAGCCCGTCTTCTCCCTCATCCTCATCGTCTTCCGTTTCCTTGGCGTCGAGACGCGTGTCATCCCAGAGGTCACGTTGATTCAGAATGTACTCCAGTAAATCACTGGGCTTCGCGCCAAGTTTCTGCGCAAGGTGATGTCCAAGATTCCAGGTCAACTGCGCTAACCCACTGAGCAGTCTTTGGCCTCTTGAATCTTTTATGAGCTTTGCAAAGACAGCGTGCTGCTGGGACCGATCAGCCGCATCGAAGGTTGGCAACACTGAAATACCGTCGAGATCAACATAGGCCCGGCCTGAACGGCCTACGACGTTGGAAAATTCGGCAGCCGAGATTGGCACCCATTGTCCGCCTTCGTATCGCTTCAGTGAGCGAAAAATAAGAACACTACAAGCAAGGTCGATGCCTTGGGCCAGCGTCGGTGAGGCCACAACCACAGACAGGCGTCGTGCATCCAGTAGTTCCTCCACCGCATTCAAGAACGGCCGTGGCAGAGCGCCGTGATGAGTACCGACGCCAACCTCCAGTGCCCGGACCGCAGCATGCTTTTCACCCAGCCATTCGCGGCCGATGGCGTTTGCAACCGTCAAATGTTCTGCGAGTGGGAGTCTTCACATTAGGTAGATAACCCTGATCGCGCATGTGCCTGAACTCACGGGCCGCCGGTTCCACCTGACTCTTCTGCGGTGAATAGACGAGCACTGTGTGTCCGTCACGGGCGAAGGCATTCGCTGCGCAGATGCAGAATTCAAGTTCACCTATCGGAAATGGATTTTTCCGGAGTTTTTTGGGCTCGCTCTGTTCGACGAACCGGGGCACAAACGGCCTTTCGCCATCAAGAAACGAGAGCATTCCGGTATTGCTTGAAGAGTTCCAATCGAGCGTCGCTAGGCGCTGGCGTGTCGGACGCCACTGAACATTCACCGGCTCTCCCGGTGCGTCGCTTCGCAGCCAATCTCCGAAATCCTTGAAATACGGGTCGCCAGGAGTGAACATCGCAGAGAGGCAGACAATCCTGCGTCCGGCCGCATCTCCACGGCGCAGTAACCGCTGGATCAACACCTCATAGCGGATTTCTCGGCTCCCAACACCTATCATGTGGCCTTCATCAAACACGATAAGCCCCACATCATTGAGGACATCCGGGTCCTGACGCAAAGCGAAATCAAGCTTTTCCGGCGTTGCTACTACGATGGACGCGCTTGCCAGTGTCTTGGTGTCCGCGACGGTGGCCCCGCTCGCACCGTATAGCGAAGTGACCGCCTCGCCAAGGGGAACAAACGTCCGCGCCAACACTCTCTCAACCTGCGCTGATAAGGCTCGAAGGGGAGTAACGTAGATTGTGCGCTTGCCATCTGCCAGCGCCCGGAGAATGCATAACTCAGCGATGCGGGTTTTTCCAGCGCTCGTCGGTAGCGCGATAACGAGATCATCGTTTGGATCAACGGCCCGCGCGGCCGCGCCAACTTGTGAGGGCCACAAATCAATATGCGGGGGACGCCTCGTGCCGAGCTGTGCGATGAAATCGCGACGGAGTTCTTTCCACCGGGCGGGGAGGGGTGGACCCGAGCTCGAACTGGACGGCAATCTAACAAAGAGACTCTGATCCCACAAATCACGAATCAGATGCAAGGTGAGCGTGGCGACCCACCACATCGGAATGTTTCCGATTTGCGCCGCCGAGGCGACGACACCTTGAATTGTCAGAACCGCCCTATCGAACATCTCGCGATTTCCGAAAAGGAATCCGGTGTCGGCCAGACCCAGGCCCCGGTAGTACGAACTTGTCAGCACTAGGATCGCAACGTCATCCGGTCCGAAACCATCGTTTTCATCCAGCAGGCGTCCAGCCATAGCGTCGTCACTGTGCGACGGGTCTGCATGCCATTGGACCATGTGTTCTCGCAGCAGTGACAGGTCACGGCGAACCTGCGGGACAGATCGCGTCCCGCGAGATGGAGATCGTGAGGATCAAGGGAGCATTGCAGAGAGCGGAGGAATTGAGCGATGATGTGGCCGCTGTTATCGAACGGGTTCTCTGAAGTTGGATAACGATCGATTCTTAATCACTGTCGATAAGTGCTAACGCAGTTTTTTCGCCAACGATGAGAACCGCTGCTCATTGGAGCGGACGTCGGGACGTTAAGCAGTTCGTCGCAGACCCTTCGGGGTCATACCAGAGCGAGCCAGAATCGTCACCGCAGAACGCCGCGAGCCCTGTCGTGCCGCGCTGGATGGGGACGGCGGTAACTTGATAATGCAGAACCTTACCCTTTTCGGCGTAGCAGCCGCCCAGGGAAAACCTGTAGCCGGCCTGCATTCCTGTGACGAGAATCAATGGTTCGTAGACAGCAAACTCTTGCTGTTCCGAAGGCTTCAGGAGGGAAAGTTCGCAAGCGAACCCTTCTCAGGGTGAGCAACCGCATACTTGTTCTGAAGTGCGGTGACGGTGCGGAGGCTTCTGGCAGCGCCCCACTCGTTTGTGTACCGACGTGAATGCGGGCCAACCAGGACTGGAATAAACATCATAGCCACAACGACCAGAGCGCATATCGCAAGAAGGACATAGAGAAATCGATACCGTGTCAAGCGTGGACGGTTCACTGCGGCCAGAGGATGTTTTTCGGCTTCCTTCATCGGCACGATCATGATCTAACGGCAGCAGGGCCTGAACGTCTACCTTACGATGTTGTTGGCGAAAATCGGTACTTATACCCAGGAGCACCCGGGTTCGGCGTCAATAAGCTTAACGGCGAGATTTTCGTCGGCTACCCTCTCCCGTTGGGGTCGGTGTTCTCAGGCACGCTCGACTGTCAGTTCGGCGCCTAGCTTAGGTTCGCCGAGCTTCCACGTTTCGTCGGGATTGGTGGAGAGCAGTGGCCAGCCCTTCGATAGCACGAAGCGCAACCACGCTCCTGCCATCTGTGAGGTGACCACGGCGGTGATGACCAGTGTGGTGTAGAAGGCTGCGTTGATGATGCCTGCGTCATAGGCCACGCTCGCCAACACGATGCCGGGGCCTCCGCGTGCGTTTGTGGTGATCGCGATGTTGAACACATCGAGCCCGCGAAACCCGCCGAGCCACGCCGCCAGTCCTGCCGAAAACACCGAAATCAGTGACGACCCAACCAGAAATACCAGCAGAATCGCGAAAGAGAACTGCCGTCCGAACACGAGCTTATAGCCGATGATTCCAAAGTAGATGGGCACGAACACACCAAAAGAGACTTTGGAGATGGCGTCGATCGGTGCGGAGAAGCGCTCTCGCTGGGTTCCGCATAATCCGCCAACAATGCCATACCCGGCCAGCAATGCGGCAAATTGCAGGTTGACCTCGAAGATCGCGGCGATGGCGCAGTACGTCATCAACACGGCCATCGCGTATCCGACTGGAGAAGCTTTGTAAAGCACATTCCAGCCCGCGTTGCTGAGACGCTTCAGAAGTCCCGGCGCAACGACCAATCCGATTAACGTATAGATCAGGGTGCCGATCACATGTGAGGAGACAGTGCTAGTGACATGTTGTTGTGCCAGTGTCGCCGACGTAGCTATGGCAGTCGCAAACGCCAGTACGACCCACAAAGCCAGGTCTTCCAGCAGCGCGTAACCGAGGATCAGGCTCACGAAGCGTGTCTTCATGATCCCTAGGTCCCAAAAGATGCGCGAGATCACCGGTATAGAGCAAACTGCCGTAGCAATCGCGACGATGAGCAGAGTCGAAGTCGACTGACCGGCTGTTCCGGTCAGCAGGTGCAGCGGTATTAGGCCCGCGAAACCGAGCCCCAGCACCAAGGCAAAACTCGAAAGATCAGAGACGGTTAGCAACAAGAACGTATTTTTTCGGTTTTCCTTCGCCAGGAGACGGCGGGTCTCGGCCCCAGAGCAGAACATCAGCAGGATCAAGCCAAGCTGATAGAGGAAGCCCATGACCGTAGCGGAACTCGGCGAAAACGAGAAAAGCTTCGCGAATGCTGTGGGCGCGAGCAGCTTCAGTACAAATGGTCCGAGCAGGATGCCGGCCAGGATTTCTCCTACGATGCGTGGCTGCTTTAGCCGTTCGGCAAGATAGCCTAAGCCATGAACCGCAACAAGCAATATGGCAATGGTGAGCACGAAGTGACCGAACTCGACGACTGACATGTTTATCTCCAAAGAGTGAACGAGTGAGATGAGCGGGAGAGGTATTTGGCTGCTCGGCGCCAACGTTCCAAGCCACTAATGTATCAGGCATAGCAATGCATGTCTATAGTGTTAGTTGACATTTAGGAACTCCATTGATTCTCAACCCGGTATTCACTTTAGCGCGAATATCAGGGACCTCCTGGGTCGCACCGCGGCTTACATTTCAAATCCGAGGGGGTTCACTGATTCGAGGCGCGAACGTAGGGCGAGAGGTCGATCCGTATGGAAATACTTCTTGTAGGCAACAATCCAGTCAGTTGCGATGTCGCGCTGTGCGGTAGGCAAATCTAGCTCACCGTCACAGACCAATTGGTGGAGGCGTTCCTCCAAGGTGTCCTTGATGTGCGCATTCCACGCCCGGGATGTGTAGGGTTCCGGCCACAGATTGTGGATGTCCTCAGCGCCACCCAGTCCAGGAGCAATCAGATAGTCGACCTCATAGTCGTCCTGGTGAGCACTCAGGATACCGTACTCCCGAAAGACTTCTTGGCGCAGAGACACTGATACCTCTCCGACGACTTGCTCGTGAGCCATCGAACAAACGTCGCTGATAGCAACTCTCCGTGTTGCGCCTGGTGTAAGACTGCGGTCCGGAAGTGCGCCGCGTTCGAATGCGGCAACGATTGAGTTTGCTCCACGCAGGGTGGAATGGTAGACCAAGATCCTGCCAACCACTGCGGCAACGAGAACTGCGGCACCCATTAACGCCGCGGCGCGCATACCGGAGGTGAACGGGAGGAACCACCGGCGCGAAGCTGCCTCGCGTTTAGACACCAGCTCCGCTAATTGCGCTCTCAATAGTGCACGCGGGCCGCCGATGGGCGGCAATTGGGAATCGAGAGTCTGTCGGTGAGCTCGCGCGAAATCGACAATCGTCCCTTCGATTTCTGCCATCCGAGCGCGGCAGGCCCAGCACTCGGCGAGGTGGGTGTGAACTTGAGCGGCCTGTCGGGTTGAGAGTTCACCGTCTGCCGTCAGAAGCATTTCCTGGTCCGACAGGTGAAGGTCTTCGCTCTGCATACGTTTATCTCCCGTCCGCACGGATCAACCGTGCCAGTGATCGAGTCAGCGATATCGATACGGCTCCCAGAGACATTCCGAGTGCGGCGGCTATTTCCCGGTAGCGGAGACCCTCGGCACGGAGCCTGAGGCAGCCCTGGTCCGCTTCCGGGAGGGCATGAACAACGGCCAACAGCCGATGGCGTCTTTGAGCCGACGACAACTGTTCTTCAGGATCAGGTGATGGGTCAAATTGCTCTTCTGCAATCGTCCGGTTGGAGGTCGTCTTAGCGTGCGATCTTTGGTTCGCGTAAAGCTGTTTCAACGCTAGGTTATGCGCGACGCGAAAGATCCAGCCGCGAAGGTTTTTCCGAGATCTGCGTAATTGAAGATGCCGGAAGAGGGACAGGAATACTTCCTGGATGACTTCCTCCGCATCGTGCACAGGAATTCCAAACGAGAGTGCATAGCGGAGAAGCGGGTCGCGAAATTGCTCAAAGAACTCCATGACCTGGCGCTCGATCTCCGAGGGCGTCTTCGAAAACGCCGCGTCACCGACTGTTGGGAAAGGCAGACCGTCGATCGAATCCTTGGGAGACATGGCTTGGGTCCCTAGAGTGTATATTCCATTTCCCCCTCTCCTGTTCAAGGTTTTTGATGCAACTTTCTTGAACCACTCATTATTGAAAAATAAAGACTGAACAAACCGGCGAGAAACGGAACTTTCAAGTTGAGGGGCAGAAAGGGCGTCATCACCCCGCCCGACGGGAATTATCCGGAGTGGCAATGCCTGTCACCCGTTCCTCGAACAAAGGCTAGACCACAGAGGCTCCGATTCTTCATGAAGAGATTACTCGCCATTGTTTTCTTTTGCGCCTCGCCGCTTTTTTGCCAGAGCAATAGTGGCGAATTGCGGGTTAAAGTGACTGATCCGACCGGTCTTGGTGTGAAAACGACGGTACAGATCGTTAGCCAAGCGAATCAGTATCACAATAGTCTGGCAACTAACGATCAGGGTCTACTCGATGTGCAGCGTCTGCCTTACGGCATCTATCAACTCCAAATCAAACAGCCGGGGTTTTCGGGAGTCTCTGAATCTCTCGATATTCATTCCTCGATTCCGACAGAATATGCAATCCAGCTTATGCTGCCCTCGGTCAAACAATCTGTAACCGTCACTGCGCCCGATACGCTGATCGATCCCGAGCAGGCCGGTTCTGTCAATCAGGTTGGTGCGGAGGAAATCCAAGACCGGCTTGGCTCGGTC
This sequence comes from uncultured Acidobacteriaceae bacterium, assembly GCA_963838315.1. Classification (GTDB taxonomy): domain Bacteria; phylum Acidobacteriota; class Terriglobia; order Terriglobales; family Acidobacteriaceae; genus Acidiflorens. Next base: position 66,207 of record CAWIQW010000008.1, on the reverse strand, counting down.
CCGGGCCGTTCTCTACAGGACTTGGTGAATTCGCAGCCCGGATGGCTATACGAAGGCAATGCCGTTCTGCATCCCCGAGGCTCAGAGTATCAGACGCAGTTCGTGGTCGATGGCATCCCGCTGACGGATAATCGCTCGCCCAGCTTCGGACCTCCTATGGATGCCGACGATCTGGAATCGTTGAGCATTTACACGGCGGGCTTTCCCGCGGAGTATGGACGAAAGATGGGCGGCGTGGTCGAAGTAAATACGCTTCAGGACTCGCAACCCGGTCTCCACGGCCAGCTAGTGCTTTCAGGCGGCAGCTTCGATTCCGGAGCGGCTGCCGCGAAGGGCCAATACGGCTGGGGCAAGAATACGTTTGGCGCCAGCGCGAGTGGCGCCATGACTGATCATTATCTGAATCCCGTGGTGACGCAAAACTTTTCGAACACAGGTACGCTGGGAGTCTTTTCTGCCAACTATGAGCGCGACGTGACGCCGAAAGACCGCTTGCGATTCATCGTTTCGCACGAATTCTCGCGCTACGACATTCCAAACGAGCAGGTGCAGCAAGCGGCGGGCCAACGGCAGACCGCCAGCAACATAGAGACGATGGGAATCGCCTCTTACGTGCACACCTTCTCGTCCAACGCGCTCGCTGATTTTCGTGTGATGTCGCGCGACAATTCAATCGGATTCAACTCCAATCCGGAATCCACTCCGATTGAGGTATTCCAGCAGAATTTCTTCAATGAAGAGTATTTCAAGGGAACCGCAACCATCACGCGCGGGCGGAACGAATGGAAATTCGGGTTCGAGTCGGATAACACGTTTCTTAACGAAAACTTTCGCTATCACATCACCGACCCCACCCAGTTTGACGATGGCACCGAGACCGACTTTGCTTTCCAGGGAAGTCGGCCCGACCTCGAGCAATCTGTATTCGTGCAAGACCAGATCCGTCTGAAGAACTGGACCATCAATGCCGGCCTGCGATGGGACCACTACCAACTTTTCTTGAACCGGCAGGCGGTCGATCCGCGCCTCTCAATTTCCCGCTATTTTCCCGGCATAGACCTGCTCGTGCATGTCTCCTACGACCGGGTCTTTCAGACTCCGTCCTTCGAAAATATACTGCTTTCGAGTTCGACTGCAGTTGAAGCCATCAACCCAAGCAACTTCTTGCGCCTGGTGGAGCCCTCTGAAGGCAACTACTATGAGGCCGGTCTAACCAAAGTGTTCGCAGGAAAACTTAAGCTGGACGCCAACTACTTTCGCCGCAATGTGGCCAACTACGCGGACGACGATCAGATCGCGAACACAACCATCAGTTTCCCGATCGCGTTCGACAAATTCATCATCTACGGCGCGGAAGCCAAACTTGAACTGCCTGACTGGCATCACTTTTCCGGTTTCCTGAGTTACTCGTATGAAGTCGGCAACGCCTGGTATCCGGTGACCGGCGGCTTATTCTTAGGAAACGACGCTCAGGGAATACCGACAAGCGGCCATTTTCCGGATTCGCAGGACCAGCGCAACACCGTCCGCGGACGCCTTCGCTATCAGATCAAACAGCGCTTCTGGCTCGCGGGCGGCATTCAATATGATACCGGTCTACCGTTTGAGTTCCAGTGCGACCCAAGCGAAATCCTTTCTCAATGCATCGCCGATGAAGTCCAAACATACGGACAGGCCGTCGTGAATCGCATCAACTTTGCCCGCGGACGCATCTATCCCGCCTTTCAGGTCAACGCCTCAGCGGGCGCGGATGTTTATAAATCGGACCGCATGAATGTGCGGTTTCAGATCGACGGACAGAATCTAAACAATGTAACCAACGTCATCGACTTCGGCGGTCTCTTCTCCGGCAATGCCATCGGACCGTCGCGCAGCGTCGCCATGCGTCTCACAACCGATTTCTAGTTCGGGTCCCCGAGGCAATATCGTAGGAGGTGATCCCGGCACTCGGCATCGATTTTGGGTGGATGACGGGCAAATCAGAAATCAACTGTTGTTATCCGGCCCGCGCGCTCAGAACTCGTTGCACAGAACAGAGGAGTGAGAGATCATATTCCAGCTAACTATCGAGGAGTGCATCTACAGGCGGAATCCATCGGGCGCGCAGAGGCTCAGCCGCAAATCACGAGATAATCTGTCGAAAACGTAGACGGCCCGGAATCCGTACAGCGTCCGCTGACCCTCCGTTGTTGCGTCTTCACTCGGCTCGTCGGTCGCTACATCTCTTCGTGCTTCGTCTTCCGACCATCGGGGCGAGAATGAAAATGCCTTTTTCTCCACGTTTAACGAAGCGGCCAAGCGAGTTCCATGTCCGAAGTCCGGCAACGTTGGTAGCATCGGGCTTCTGGCGTGCGATGAGCATGATGTTGCCGAAGCTGTAGGTGTGAAACTTCGCCATTGCTCCGAGGTATGCGGTGAGGACTTCACTGTGACCGGACTCCAGCGCTGCGACGAGGAAATCCACGGCCTCTTTGGTTCGTGTGTTGACTTCTTCTAATTTCATGTTTTTTCCCTTTCTGCCGTTTCCGGCTTGTTTCTTTCTTCACTTGAGCGGCAGCGGGAAGAAACAAGGCGGAACGGTGAAAGGGACAGAACGGAGGCCGAAGGAGGGTGGCAGGGCGTGAGTGAAAGCGCGGTGAGTGCCAAACGCGGTTGGGGTTAGTTTGGCGCGAAACCGGCGCAGTCCGAAACGCCCGTCCGAGCCGCGGCCAAGCGGCGCCCACCCGGAAGAGGGCGCAGTGGGAAAAGACGGCGTAGCCTTCCTTTTGAGATTTCGGATGGCTGTTACGGATGGGAAGTCAGTACACAGCAGGCACTCACGGTAAGTCCCAACGCAGGGCCCGCGCATTTTCGATGGTAGGCGCGGATTTGGAGAAGTGGGCCGTTCCGCAAGGATCGGCCCCTCCGCCGCCAAGCAACCTAGCCGATGAGCTTGCACGCTCCATTGCACTCGGCCAGAGCCAGCAGATTGTCCTGCCACTTGCCGTCAGCGTATGTCCGGATGTACGGGGCTTTGTTGCCATCGCCACGGACGACATAGACGTACACTTTCTTTCCGGTTGAGCGATCGATCGTGTAGAAGGCTTCTTCCTTCGAGTCGATCTTCTTGATGGCCAGTTCGCGCGTGATGCGCCACTGGCCGGCGGGATTGCCGATGTGCGTGATGTGTTCGTGAGCGCTGTAACGGTCGGGTTTGTTAACGCATGTCACTTCAAATTCCTTCATCTGTTTATCCTCGTTTGGATCTGAATTGTGTTCTGAAAACTTTGCGGCGCCCTTTTGTTTCGCGCGCGCTAAGGCGGCTCTCGTTCTATCCGCCTCGTATTGTTGTTGAAGCTCAACTCAACACTCCGGTCAAATTTTTTTTAGAACTGCAATCGCGCCTGTCCCATCGCTTCCTCGCGCGAGGCATAAAGCTTTGAATTTTCCTGATCGACATAAACGAGATTGAATTGCTCCAGGCGCACGCGGAGCGCCGAAATCGAAACCCCGAACCGCTCGGCTAATCGGTACAGGTTGCGCCACTGCGTGCAGTCGATCTTCCGAGCTTCTTCAACGATGATGGCGCCCGGCATGAGAATGGCCGCCGCATAACGATTGACGGAACGCGCTTCGTCCGGTGTATCGGCACGCGCGTTGATCTGCCGCACGATGTCGCGCCCGGCCTCGCAGGACAGCAGTGTTCTCATGATCTGAACCTGGCCTCCCGTCGAGCTGCGATAGGCAAACATGGAAGCCGCCGCATCAGCGAACAATCCGGGGTGGTCGAGTTTCGAGATATCGACAAAGAGATCCCAGTGACCCATCTCATGGCCCTGCGTAAGGCGCCGCCGACCTGCCTGCTTTTCCATTTCAGGTTTGCGGCGCTCATTCATCACGATCAGCCGGTCGGCCGGTCGCAGTCCGGCGAGGACTTCTTCGCCCGGAAGTTCATCGATGTTTTCCCATAGCATCGATAGTCCCAGCACGAGGTCTCCGAAGAGTTCGATGTCGACGGGGATAGAAAGCGGACGCCCCAGCTTGCCTTCGAAATCCCGGAGGCGTTGCTCGGCGATTTCCTCGATGCGTTCGTTCCGATAAAATTTCATTTCTTGTCCGGTGGAATCTCCCGCAGGAGTTTTTTCCAGTCTTCCTCCGAAAGCCCCTTCGACATCGCGGACCTGAAGAACATCCGCGCACCCTCGCTTTGTTTGAGCATGTCGCCAACATCGGCGGGCGCCTTGCCGGCGAGAGCCAGCAGTTCGTCGCTATCGCCGTTGAGTTCCGCTGTCAGGGCGAGGATGACCGCTGCCGACGGAACAAGCCGGTTGTTTTCGATCTTTGAGAGATAGGTAAAATCAAAGCCGCCGCGATCATCCTCTTTAAGGCGCTTGGCGACGCGGTCGGCGAGATCACGTTGCGAGAGCCTAGCTTCGAGCCTGAGTTCCCTGAGACGGCTTCCGAGAGTAATTTGGGGGGGCACTATTGAGAGTTTGCCATAATGTTGAGTTGAAAATCAACACCAAATCACGTTCTTGACGTAAGGTGTCTTATAGTTTACCGTATGCCTTATATGGTCAACTACAATTGACCTTAAACAACCAAGTGAGAACGTCCTTGCTGACCCTGCCGATACCGGTTCTGCGCGCGCTACGCAAGCTTGGCCATGATATCAAGGATGCGCGGCGGCGCCGGCGCATCCCCATGGCCATCGCGGCGCAACGCGCCGCTATCAGCAAGCCGACGCTCATCAGGGTCGAGCGCGGCGATCCCAATGTTTCCATTGGTAGCTATGCCACCGTGCTGTTTGTGATGGGCATGGCGGAACGGATCTCCGAACTGGTCGATCCCAAGAACGATCCGGTGGGCCTGCAGCTCGAAGAGGAGAACCTGCCGCAACGCATTCGCCGGGCGCGCAAGAGCAAGCCCGCGAAAGGTGAATGATGGACCGCGAAACCCTCGTCTATGTCGATCTCGACGGCACCCCGCATCTGATGGGGCGGCTGTGGGCGCGCGTCCGCAAGAATAAGGAGAGCGCGACCTTCGAATACGACCCGGCATGGCTGCAGCATTCCGCGCGTTTTTCCCTCGAGCCAGCGCTGCAGCTCGGTCCAGGTCCGTTTCACACGGCCGCCGACACACCGATGTTCGGCGCGATCGGCGACTCGGCGCCGGACCGGTGGGGTCGGGCGCTGATGCGCCGCATGGAACGCAGGCGCGCAGAGCGCGTCGGCACCGCCCCGCGCACGCTGCAAGAGATCGATTATCTGCTGCTCGTCGATGATGAAGCCCGCCAGGGCGCGCTGCGTTTCGCCGAACGCGAAGGCGGCCCGTTCCTGCGCGAGGAGGGCGTCAAACGCATTCCGCCTCTGGTCGAGTTGCCCGAGCTGCTCTCCGCGGCCGAACACGTCATGGAGGACAAAGACACCGAAGAGGATAAACGCCTCATGCGCACGCTCGTACCCGGCGCCTTCATAGAATGAATCAGCGGCGACCGCCGCTGTGAGACCGTAGTGCGCTTTACCCAGCATGTAGGGACAAAATTTTGCAGACACGTCTGCAAGATTCGTCGCGTTGTGCCGGCGGTACTGCTGCCCGATCAAAAGGCGATGCTGGCGGGTGAACCCTAATGAAGCCTGAGCGTTCGTGATGGCTTTCTTGTTCTTCTTGAGCCGCATGACGTTGATCCCAGTTGAAGTCCTTCCTCTCCGGTTCTTTTACTCGCCGTCGGGTCGCCCTGTAGAGCTGTTTCTATTCCTCTGGTGAGAACCATGCCCGGTGGGAGATTTCGGAAGGTCCACTGCAATTCGGTGTTCTTAGCCGAAGACGTTTTTCTTTCCATTTTTTTCCCCACTCAACCCGCGCCTTTCAAAACCGGCGTTATTCCAGCGGTGCTCCCTGTCAAGGGTCTTCGATGAACGCGTGAGAAACCGCGCCCTTGACAGGTCCGCGCCGCTGAACGCCCCCAAACCGTCGCGGGTTTCGCGAAGAAAAAAATTGTTTTTGAAGGAGAAGTACACAATGCAGAGCACAACCGGGAGAACAGATGCTTACGCCTCAGCAACTGAATGGCTGACGAGCGACGAAGCTGCGCTAGTACCTAAAAATCGAACGCCGCACATTGTTGCAGTGGGTCCGGCAAGGAAAGGTCCGCGCCTACATCCTCTCCGGCACACAACGCCACGTTTGGAGATTCAAAACCTCAGACTTGGATGCTATGCTGAGCGTGCCCGCCGTGCTCTCGATTGATGGGAGGATCAAATGAGAAGAGTACGGCACACTACTGGAAGTGTTTTATTCGACAAGGGACGAGGTACTTGGAGATTCCTGCAATGGGTGGACGGCAGGCGACGATCACAAACACTCGGCACGAAGCAGGAATTGCCGACCAAAGCAGCAGCGTGGAAGACCGCAAGCACGCTAATGCCGAGGAAACCTAAGCAAGCGACCGGGATCACGGTCAGCAGCCTGGTTGAGGTCTATCGGGCAGAACGAATGCCGCAACGGTTCAGCACACGGTACAGCTATGATCAGTGGTTGACGAACCACATACTTCCTCACTGGGGAGAGGGTTCGATCACTGACGTAAAACCGCGTCCGGTTGAATTGTGGCTCCATTCTCTGACGCTGTCTCCCAAGAGCAGAGTGCACATTCGGGGCGTTCTGCATCAACTTTGGGAGTTCGCTATGTGGCGCGGTGATGTGCCGGCAGAGCGCAATCCGATGACTCTGGTCACTGTGCGCGGTGCAACCAAAAGGACGAATGCTCCGCGTAGTCTTACGTTCGAGGAGTTCCAGAAATTCGTTTCTGAACTCCCGGAACCATTCCGCACGATGGCCCTGCTGTGTCTGTGTTTGGGACTCAGGATCAGTGAATGCCTGGCACTCAAGTGGGCAGACATTGACTGGCTTGCCAGCAAGATCAGCGTAGAACGTGCGATTGTTCGGCAGCGAGTGGATGACGTAAAGACTGCAGGTTCCAGAAAGCACTTGAGCATAGATGGCGGTCTGCTGGAAGTGCTCAAGAGGTGGAAGCAAACAACGCAGTTTTCCGCACTGGGAGACTGGGTTTTCGCTTCCCCGACACGGCTGGGCCGTCTTCCGTGGTCCTATCCGCGAGTCTGGGGAGTATTCCAGAAAGCAGCAGAAGCGGCGAAAGTCGGCAAGCTGGCTACTCACACGATGCGTCACAGCTACAGATCGTGGCTTGACGCTGTGGGGACGCCGATAGCCGTGCAGCAGAAGCTAATGCGGCACGCGGACATCCGCACGACGATGAATATCTATGGCGATGTGGTGACGAACCAAGAGTCAGAGGCACACAGCAAGATCGTGGGTTTGGCTCTGCCACGCGCTTAATGGATCGCACTACGGATCACAGCTCAGCCAAGTGGTTGAAAATATGGCGGAGAGAGTGGGATTCGAACCCACGTTAGAGTTTCCCCTAAACACGCTTTCCAAGCGTGCGCCTTCAGCCACTCGGCCATCTCTCCCGCGCAATCGTCGACTGCCGCTTTGATTTTAGCAGTTGACCGATTTCAAACCCTTCCCGATTTCATCGACTCCGGCTCGGTATCGACCTGACCATTCCTTCCCAGCCACGCCCATTAAGGGACCGCAAGCTCGGCCACGAGCCTCCTAGCTCTCTTCCGCCTTATGCAACTGTTGCGCCAGATAGTTCTCGTAGGTCATTTCTTTAATCGCATGCAACTGGGCTTCCAGCCAGTCAATGTGGTGTTCTTCATCGAGCAGGATTTTTTCCATCAACTCGCGCGAACCATTGTCCCCGACTGCCACCGCCACCTTGATGCCATCATTCAGGCGTTTCACCGCCGTGTATTCGAGTTGCAGATCGTTTTCCAGTTGCTGCTTCAGCGTCTGGCCAACATTGATCTTGAAATAATCGGTCATGTTGGGAGCACCGTCGAGGTAAAGAATGCGTTCCATCAGAATTTCCGCGTGCTGCATTTCCTCGATCGACTCCTTGCGGATCTGTTTGGCCATCCTTTCATAGCCCCAGTTCTCGCACATTTCAGCATGCAGAAAATACTGGTTAATTGCGGTCAATTCCGCTTTCAACACTTCGTTCAGGATGGCGATAACCTTTGCGTCACCTTTCATTTTGTCCCTCGCAATGATTTATCTCGTAGATTGTGTTTCTGAAACTTGACCCAGAACTATGAAGAATGATCGCAACTGTCCCCGAATTCGACTTGGGCGGATGAATAAGTTGCGAAGTCTCGATTGTACTAAAGGAAACGAATCACTGGCGGGATCCCGAAGCCGCCGCGCTGGCGTTCGGGGTTACGGGACTCGTACTTCCGGAAGCTTGCTGAGCTTGCTCGTTGGGAGGCGCGGCCGTCTTGACCGCAACTTCTTTATCGCCGTCTTTCTGCACCACGCGGTGATTCAGCGTATAGAGCGCCAATTCCAGGCGGTCGGCCACGCCCAGCTTGTCATAGACCTTGCGCAGATAGTTCTTTACCACTTGCTCGGTGGTGCCAACACGCACCGCGATTTCCTTATTCTTCATGCCCTGCGTCACGCAGGAAACGATCAGCGATTCCTTGGGTGTGAGCTGCACTTTCGGACGGGATCCCGGGGGCCGCACGCTCTGCGTGCGGTAAGCGTCGAGCACCCAGGCTACCGCGCGCGCCTCCAGCCAGGGTTCTCCCTGTGAAACTTTTCGCAAACACTCCACCAGCAGCTCCGGTTCAACTTCGCGCGAAACCACTGCGTGGGCGCCGCGCCGGAACAACTCAAGCGTCATCTCCTGGTCAGGTTCCTGCAGCACGACCACCAAGTGGCAACTCGCGCTTTGGCGCAACAGATCCGATACCGTTTCCGGCGGATTGGCCGTCAGCGCCGCTTCGAAAATCACAATATCTGCCGAGAATTTCTGGATGGCCGCCACTGTCTGCGTCAGGCTTTCGGCTTGGCCCACCACGCGGATGTCGTCTTCGAGCGCAAAAATCTTGCGCAGCCCTGCCCGGAAAATGGCCTGGGTATCCGCGACTATCACACGGATCGTGCCCTTGCCGTCCTCAGGCTGAAAGCCCTCGCCAGGCTCGATGCTCATCGAAGTGCTCGCCATCCGTCCTCTTTTCGCGCGCCTACCCGCGCTCAAACCGGTACTCGTCGATCACCACGCCGACTCCACGCCGGCCTCCGTCCTCTTCGAAACTCCGCACCACCCTGCCCCGGCAGTCCACCTGGACATCGGCATCCCCTCCCACCACTTTGGCGGGGAGCGAGATCGTGAAATCCACCGCCGACCCGACGGGCACATCTGCATCCATGCGGAACAGTACTCCGTTCGCGGATATATTCTCGGTTTCAATCATCTGCCCGGCTGCGCCTGTCTTCAACGCTACCGGCAACTTGATGGGAAATCGCGCCGCTCCTTGCACGTCCGCGTACTCCTTGCGGCGTTTGCTACCCCCTGCCACGGATTCTTTGCCGGCTTCCGTCACTCTTAAGACAACCTTCCTTCAGCTTCCTGCGGTGCACCACTCCCATCGAGCCAGTGCACCATTTCAGGCCGAGATTACACCCCGGTATCCAACCTGCAAAGGTTACGTAGGTCATGAAACAAGCGGGGGGAAATGCCGGTGGTACAGGGACTTAGGGACGTGGAGTCAATTTACACGCGAGCTTTAATTGGTCGCGGACCTTTCGCGGCCTTCGGTTATCTGGGATTCCGGCGTCGCTGCCACTCCTCGGCAGTGATCTCCCAGATCTCAGCCGGAAATCGCCCGGAAACAAATTCTCGTTCCTCGATTGCCACCACCCGCATTCCCTGGCGCACCGAAATGCATCGCGAGGCTGTGTTGTCGATCGCTTTGACGACGCGCAACACAGGAAACTTCAGCGTATCGAACCAGTAGTCGGTTACGACCTCGCAGGCCTCGCTCATCAAACCCTGTCCCTGCCACGGCAATCCAATCCAGAAACCGCGATTCTGATTCTCCAGTTTCTTGAGGCTGATGCTTCCAATGAGTTGCGTGGGATTATTCTTAAGACGTAGCGTCCAATGCCACTCTTCTCCGCGGTCCGCGGCCGGCAGCGCGATATCGCGACAATAAGTCCGGGCGCCATCTGGCGGATAGGGCCAAGGAACCCGCCCGGCGAGGAAGCGCACGACCTCCCAGTGCGGAAATATCTCCTGGATCTGGTCGGCATCGGAAAGCTGCAGCGGATACAACCGGAGCCGTTGCGTCTCAAGCCTCGGCGTCATAACTTCGGCACGCTAACTACTGACCCTTTCGGGACAGAGTATAAAATCTTTACACCTGCCGGCTAGAATCTCGTAACTTCCGTAAAGTTGAACTCCTTCACTTTCATCGCCGGCACCACCATATCGAACGATTCCTCTCCGCAAGCTCGCACCGGAGCGCCCGTCGCCTCGACATTCAACAGCATGCCAATCAGGCTTTGATTGAAACGGAAGTTTCTCAGCCCGAATTGCACCTTGCCGTTTTCGATCAGAAAGGTGCCGTCGCGCGTCATGCCCGTGACGATCTTCTCGTACGGATCGATTTCCCGGATGTACCACAGCCGCGTTACGAGGATGCCGCGCTCCGTCGAAGCAATCATCTGGTCGATGCTTTGCGGCTTTTCGGCGCCGCCCACCACGATGTTTTGCGGCATCTCTCCCATTTCATTGGGCAGTAAGAAACCATGGCCGGTAGCTGCAATCGGCCCGGATTTATTGGCAAGTTCCGACTTCTTCATCTTCGCAGCCGTACCCCGCGCGTAAACTACACGCTTCACAATTCCCTTTTCCACCAGTTGCACCCGCTGGCGCCGCATCCCCTCTCCGTCAAACGGAGACCCCGCCTGCAGAGGATGCGCGGCATCGTCCCAGATGTCGATGTTCTCTCCAAATAACTGCGTGCCGATGCGGCCGTTCAGAAACGAACGCTGGTCAAGAATCGCCATGCCGCTGAAATCCCAGAACATGAAGCCGACAATGTCCAGCGCGGCCGAAGGTTCGAGAATCACCGTGTACTTCCCCGGCGGAACCTCGCGCGGATGCGCCGACTCCACCGCCTTGCTCGCCGCTGTCTCCGCCAGTTGCGCCGGATCAAGATTGTACACATCGGGAGAATTCAACTTCTGCCAGCCGGAAGAATCCTCGGCCAGCATGGTGATCGAAACCTCCGCCAGCGTTTGCGAGTGCCATTCGGCTAGGCCGCGCGAGTTGAAAATCCCCTCCACCGATTCCGAACTCGAGTAAATTCCAGCAGTCGTCAGTTTGTGTTTGTCGGCAATCGCGACGATGCGCCCCACCGCTTCGGAGCGGTCACCGGGGGTAATCGCCGCCGTGTGCTCGAAGAAGCGTGTAGCGCGGATGCTCCTGTCCGCGCCGGCAGCCTCCCGCGCATCGGGCATCGGCAGCAGATCCGGATCCGGTTCCTGCACCCGCGCCAGGCTCTCCGAAGCCTCAACCGCTCTCTTCAAGCTCGCCTCGTCAAAATGATTAGTCGCAGCCCGCGCCGTCCGCCCGCCAAGATTTGTGCGGATCGACGCCACGCAATTCTCATCTTCCACATTCTGATGGATCGTGTTGTTCGCGAAACGCGTCAGCGCAAAGCGCGCCCCGCTAAAGAACACTTCAACCTCGTCCGCCGACGAGTAGCGGCGAATGCGATCGAAAATGTCACCGGCCTGTTCCTTGCTGATCATCGCCTCGCCGTTAACTGCCTTTGTACGCCGATCCAACTTTAATCTTTCGAAAGCGCGCCGGACTCGCCCCATGCCCCGTTCCCATCACCTGCTGCGGCTGCCCCTTGCCGCAGTTGGGCGTTCCCCAGAGCGTCCAATCCTGCCGCGAACAAATCGCATCCAGCGAATTCCAGAACTCGGTCGTAATACCCGAATACGAAGGGTTCTTCAGCATGCGCACACGCTTACCGTTCCTGATCTCCCACCCGATCTCACACCCGAACTGGAAGTTATAGCGCTTGTCGTCAATCGACCACGATTTGTTCGTCTCCATGTAAATGCCATGGTCGGTATCGGCGATCAACTGCTCGAGCGTCAGCGGAGACTCGCCGGGCAGCAAGCTCACATTCGTCATGCGAATCATCGGAAGGCGATTCCATCCCTCGGCCCGCACAGTCCCGCCGGAACGTGCAGCGCCGATCATGTGCGCCGTCTCGCGCGAACTAAGATAGCCCGTGAATCGCCCGTTGGAGATAATCCGCGTGGACTGCGCAGCCACACCTTCGTCGTCATAAGCAAATGTTCCCAGTCCGGGACCGTGCTCCGGGCGCGCATCGGCGACCACGTTGACCAACTCGCTGCCGTAGCGCAGATTGCCCAGCTTCTCCAATGTCAGAAACGACGTGCCCGCAAAATTCGCCTCCATCCCCAACACGCGATCCAGTTCAATCGGATGCCCGATCGACTCGTGAATCTGCAAGCCCAGTTGCGATCCATCCAGGATGACGGTGAACTCGCCCTCCGGACACTGCTCGGCCCGGTGCAGCGCCACCGCTTCTTCGCCCACCCGGCGGGCGTTTTCGACGAGTTTCATTTCCTCGATCAGTTCGTACCCGCGGTTTTGCCATTGCCCGCCAAACGAATTTGGATATGACCTCTTCTGGATCTCATTCCCCGCAAACGCATACGCTGTATATCCCGCGCCCGTCGAGTATTTTGTCTGGTGGATGTCCGCGCCCTCGGACGAAAGAACCACGACTCTTCGCGCACAAAATTCATGCCCGATTCGGTCAGCGTCACTCCTTCCACCGCTCGCATCTCGGCGTCCGCGCGCACCAAGAGAGCAATATTTTGCTCGATCGATGTCTTGAAGGGATCGATTCTGTAATGGCGTTGTCCACTCGGCAATGGCCGGGGGTTCGGGTGCCAGTCGCACGTCCTCGCGTTTCACTCGCGAAGATGCCTCGCGATCTCAACCGCCCGCGCTGCAGCCACTTCGACTGCATTTGTGTCCCAGATCCGCCGTCGCCGCGAATCCCCACGCGCCCATGGCAATCACCCGGATCCCGATGCCCAGCGAATCCGATTCCGAAGCATGTCCTACCCGCCCGTTCTTGGTAGCCAGCGAGCGACTGCGCATCGCCACCACGCGCGCATCCGCATAGGAAGCGCCACGCACCTTTGCCGTATTCAAAGCCAGTTGAGCGATATCCCGCATGCTGAGTCCAAGAATGAACGTATCAGAGAATCAGGCGGCCTGGAGGGTGAGAAAGCCTGCCCGCAAGGATGCTGTCAGTGCATCCCCGGAGCGGCCACCGCGAGCGGCACGTTCTGCCGTGCCACATCCAGCACAAAGCGGCCCGCCCGCAAGCGGTCGCTATCATTTCGGAGGTTCCCGGCTCGGCCTCGCTCCAAACCGCCCCGATCTCGACCTTCCTGTCGCTCGATCCGGCCACCTTGGTAGGCTGACGGCGTTCTTTTTCGACGTACGCTTTAATCACCTGCGCGGCCGTTCTGGCAGCAAGGTATCCGTGCTCACCTTCTTCGAGAAGCGCGCAAACCACGATTTCAGGATTCCGGCGCGGCTCGACGCCTACGAACCAGCCGTTGTCTTTGAATTTCTTGCCGCTCGCGCCGAGCTTTGCTTTGAGCGCGTTGCTGATCGTCTGCGCGCTCCCGGTTTTTCCCGCGAAGTCGATCCCTTGCAGATGCGACAGGCCGGCCGTGCCTCCCGGGTTAACCACGGCCGCCATCGCGTCCGTAATAACCTCCCAGTTTTGCGGATCGATGGGTATCCGGCTATCTCCTTCACCATTCGCCGCAGGTATCACGTTCGTAGGCAAGTCGGTCGGATTGATCACATGCGGACGCTTCAACAGTCCGCCGCTCGCAATCGCTCCGATGGCGCGCGCCATCTGAATCGGCGTCGCCGCCACCGCCCCCTGCCCGATGCCGACTGAAATGGTCTCACCCGCATACCACTTCTGCTTGAAGTTCCTGATCTTCCACTCTTCTGAGGGCATCACTCCACGTGACTTCCTGCGGCAGGTCGATGCCCGTCTTCTGCCCCAGCCCGAGCGCAGTCGCATACTTGGCAATACGCTCAATGCCCAACTTCTCGGCGAGCGTATAAAAGAACACGTCGCACGACTGGTAAATCGCCTTGGAAATATCCACCACTCCATGCGTACGATGTTCCGCAACCACCCAGCACTTGAAGTAGCGCCCGTAGAATGAGGCGCCGCCGTTGCAGATTACGTGCATGTTCTGCGCGATTCCTTCCTGCATCCCCGCCGTGGCCATGATGATCTTGAAAGTGGAACCCGGCGCCAGTTGCGCCTGGATCGCCTTGTTCAACAGAGGATGGTCCTCGTCGGTGACCAGTTTGTTCCACTCTCCCCGCGAAATCTTGACCGCAAAATCGTTGGGATCGAATGTCGGCCTGCTGACCATGGCGAGAATTTCGCCGGTTCGGGGGTCCATCGCCACGATCGCGCCATTGCGCCCGTCCAGAGCCTGTTCCGCGGCGATCTGCAAATCCAGATCCACCGTCAGTTTCAACTGCTTGCCGGGCTCGGCCGGAGTCTCGTCCAGACGCCCCACTTCCCTGCCTTTACTGTCGACAATCGCCCGCCGCGAGCCGTTCTTTCCCATCAGCACGGTGTTGTATTGCTTCTCCACCCCGCTCACGCCCACTACATCGCCCGGGTTGTAAAGCTCGAACTGGGGCTGGTTGAGCATGTCTTCGGTGACCTCGCCCACATAGCCGATGAGATGCGCCATGAAGCCATTCCGCGGATAGAGCCGCCGGTGCGCCATGATCGTGTCCAGTTCCGGCAGTTCGTTCTTGTGGGCTTCGATGAAGGCCAGTTCGTCGGGAGTGATATCTTCCTTCAGAAAAATCGGCTGGTAATGAGGCATCGACGAGAAGTGGCGGATGCGCTGGCGCACCTCCTCGGCGTTCAGGTGCAGTCCGCGCGCGATTGCCTCGGAATCGGCATTCAGATCGCGCGAGGAATCGCGCAGCAGCAGCGCCGAAAAAGAAGGGTAATTGTCGACGATGATGCGGCCTTCACGATCCAGAATCTTCCCGCGCGGCGCCAGAATGGGCACATTGCGCACGCGGTTCTGCTCGGCCAGTTGCGAGTACTTGTCGCTCTGCATCACCTGCAGCCGCCACAATCCGTAGGCCAGCAGCAGGAAAATGAACAGCACCACGTACTGCACTGCGGTGAGCCGGAGGGCGGATACTTTTTCTTCGCGGCCGAACATCAATCCTCAGTTCCAGCAAGCGCATCCCGACGAACCCGGTCCAGCGTGCGCCATGCTCCCATAGCTCCGCGATGACGATGGGTTTCAGAAAAGCTGCTGAAAGATTGCCCCTATTGTAACCTGCATGCGTTTTTGCCCGAAATGTTGCCCCGAAAACGAAAGTTTGCCGCTCAAATATCCGCAACCAAATGCTTGAAAAACAGTCCCGGCCGAACCCGGTATGCTCATCCGGCCATGTCCAAACGAGGATTGATCTTCCGGGTGCCACCCGCGACAATAGACTCTAAGTAAAAGCATCAAATCTGGGAGCCTAGCCTAGCCTAGCCTAGGGCCTAGGGCCGAGAGCCTAAAGCCGAGAGCCGAGAGCCCATCTTATGAAAATCCGCAGTTTCATCATCGCCTATGCCCTCGTGCTCGCCATCCTGCTCTTTGCGGACCGCAAACCCAGCCCAATCTCACAGGATCGATACTCACACGTCGTCGATCTAACCGGCGCTCCGTCGGACGGCGCGACTACCAGAGGCGCGAAAACGAGTGCCGCTCCGTCCGCCGACGCCCTAACGCTGATTATTGCTCCCGACGCGCTGATTCCCGGCACCTGGACCGCCGGCCAGATTCCGCCCGAACGGCTCATCGCTCCCCTGGTCGTCATGGATGTCAATATCTCGCCCGCGGCCGGTTCGCAAATCTCGCTCGACGATATCGCTGCCTGGGAAACGCAGCATGGTGTGGTCCCGCAGGGCGCAGTTGTCGCCATCCGGCATGCGCATTCCGGTGCCACTCTCTCCTCGCCCACTCTTCCAATTACGACCGACGCCGCCCGCTTCCTGATGGACGCGCGCTACACCACAGGCTTTGCCATCGAAACCCCGGTAGACTTCAGTGCAGACCGCACGCTCGCTCGCCAGGTTGCCCTTCACGGAAACTACATCGTCGAGGGCGCCTCTCACCTGACTGCACTGCCCGCCACAGGATCGCTGATTATTGTGGCACCCGCGAAGAACAAGACCCCAGGCCGCACTCCAGTACGCGTGCTGGCAATGGTGAGGTAGGTCAGCGATCAGTTTCCTTCGCCGCGTCCTGTCTTTTCCCTTGTAACCACACCCTGAATTTCTTTGCGACGCTGCCGCGGCGATCTTCATCTACCAGCCCATGAACGATCCTCGTTACCCCGTCGGCAAGTTCTCGTACACCGGCCCACTCACGGCCGAGCAGAAAAAGCACTGCCTGGACGACATCGAGCAGACTCCGGCCCGCTTGCGCGCAGCCGTTCGCGGTCTTTCCGACGCGCAACTCGACACTCCCTATCGTGACGGCGGATGGACGGTCCGGCAGGTCGTTCACCACGTGCCCGACAGCCACATGAATTCCTACATCCGCTTTAAGCTGGCCCTTACCGAGGATGGGCCGACCATCAAACCCTACCTGGAAGACCGCTGGGCCGAATTGCCCGACTCGAAAGCTCCGATCGAAAACTCTCTGATCCTGCTGGAGTCTCTGCACCGCCGCTGGACGCCACTGTTGCGCAGCCTTACTGATACGGATTGGAGCCGCACCTTCACCCATCCTCAACTCGGCCCCATGACGCTGGAGAAGACTCTCGCGCTCTATGCCTGGCACGGACGCCACCACGTCGCGCACATCACGAGTTTGCGGGAACGCATGGGCTGGTAGAACGGGAGCGGCAGGGGGGAACCTTCGAACGTAAGTTTTGAGCTTGCGACTCGGGGCCCAAGGCTCGCAGCTCGCGGCCGCTTCTACGACATTCCCGCCTTCCACGCCAGATAGCTCATCGCCTCGCGCATCACCGCCCAAAACCTTTCCCACAATGAATGCGGACGCGATTCCGGACGCGGTGCCACTTCGACCTCGACTCCCTCGCGTTCCAGCAACGCGCGAATACGAAACACGTGATAGGCATCGCTCACCGCAATGCAACGATGCATGCCATTCACGCGCATGATGTTCGCGACCCGAATGGCAGACTGCGCTGTATCTGAGCCCTGCGTTTCCGCGATCAGCGCCCGCTCCGGCACTCCGCGCCGCAACAGATAGTCTCGTCCTACTCCCCCTTCGCTGAACTCCGGATCCTGCCCCGCTCCCCCGGTCGTAATGACCACCGGAGCCATCCTCTTCTCAAACAGCTCGTAACCGTGATCCAGCCGCGCCCGGTACACCGGCGAAGGATGCCCTGCATACTGCGCCGCTCCGAAAATTACAATCGCATCCGCCGGGTGAGCCGCCGAGTCGCCGGCTGCGGCCACAATGCGCGATCCCGTCACCCCCAAAAACAAAACGAGCGCCCCCGCCGCGGCCAGAAAAAGCAGAAGGAAGGGACGCATCCGGAGAGATTTTTCAGGATTGGAGAACTTGGAATCGTCGGACATAGACGGGTTTCAAAGTTTCAAGGCCTCAATGTTCAGCATTGCAGCCTTCCCATTGAACTCTGATCTCCTTGAAACCTCAAGACTCTGACACCGGCAACCGCCCTCACGAAAGCGCTTCGACCACATCCTTGGCGGCAATCGCGCCCTCGCGAAGAATCTGCCAGCTGCCATCTTCCTTGAAAAACACAATCGTCGATGCCATGTTCCGCGGAGACGTTCCGCCATCCACGATCAGCGAAATGCGGTCCTGCAACTGATCACGCACCTGCTCTGCCGTGGTACATTCGACCGCCCCGCTCAGGTTCGCCGAAGTGGCCGTTATCGGAATCTTTGCCGCCCGCACCACCGCCAGCGCAATCTCCGCCGCCGGTACGCGCAGCGCCACGTTTCCCGTGTTCGCCGTCACCTTCAGCGGCAAGTGCGACGCCGCGGGCACGATCATCGTCAGCGGTCCCGGCCAGAAACGGCGTGCCAGCAGGTGAAAATCGTCGGGCAATGGCCGCGCAAACTCCTCCGCCTGGTCAACGTGCTCAATCAGCAGCGAAAGCGGTTTGTGGCGGAGGCGCGATTTGATTTCATACACCCGCTCCACCGCCCGCAGGTTGAACGGATCGGCTGCCAACCCGTAAAACGTATCGGTGGGCATACCCAGCACCTGGCCGGATTGAATCTGCTCCGCCGCGTACTTGATGAGCGAAACCTCTGGCGTTTCGTCGTTAATTTTCAGGATTTCCGCGCGCACTCTGGTCCTTTCCCGGTCGTCCGCGTAGACCTTGTTGGCTTCAAGAAAATGTAGGCTTAAACAGTGAAATGTACCACATTACACGCTTCCGCCGCAGCACCACGCGCATTTTTCAGGAGTCGCAGAGAAAGCTCCGACTTGTAAAAACCCAGTGGGACATCGGTTTGCCAAGCGGTTGATTTCTCTGTCGGTGACGGTGTGGTGAAAAACCTAAACCATGGTTACCGCAATCACCGGGTTGCCCCATCCTCATTCGTATTATCCTCGGTCTCGCGTATCCTGACGTGGACGCCACTCCATGAAGCAGAACACGAAGCCCGTTTTACGACGCAACCCCGATCTCAATGCCCGTCTGCGCCCCGTTACCGGTCGCCACAACGGACGCCTGAAAGAACTGCGGATGGCTTTTCGCCGAGCCCAGTTGACTCCCGAAGGCGAGTGCGCGATTGAAGGAGTAAAACTGCTCGAAGAAGCACTCCGCCAGGGCAGGCACCTGGGCAGCGTTTTCTTCAGCGAATCGGCTCGACCCCTCGCCGAAAAGCTGCTGCCTCAGATCAGCGAACGCACCGAGGCCCTCGTCTTACCCAACGCGCTCTTCAATTCGATCGTGCCGAGCGAAGCGCCGCAAGGCGTCGCGGCTTTAGTCAAACTGCAATCTTACTCAGCCGCCCAAATGCTCGACCGGGCCGGTGAAGGTCCCTTCGTGGTCGCCGCCGGGCTTCAGGATCCCGGAAATCTGGGCACCATCCTGCGCTCCGCCGAAGCCTTTGGCGCTGCCGGCGTCTTTCTCACGGAAGGCACGGTCAGCCCCTACAACTCCAAGGTTCTGCGCGGATCGGCCGGATCGATTTTCCGTCTGCCATTCCTTCAGGTCCCGTCCGGCGAACTGATCGCGCTGCTCCGTCGCCAGGACGTCCGCCTCGTGGCCACCTCCTCCCATCAGGGCACGCCCCTGCCGGAGGCCAACTGGACCCTCCCGCTAGCCATTTTCGTAGGTAATGAGGGCGCCGGTCTGCCAAGCGAAATCATGCATCAGATGAATGAGACGCTGGTCATCCCGCAGTCTACCCAAGTCGAATCTCTCAATGCAGGAGTAGCGGCCAGCATCGTGTTATACGAAGCAAGAAAAGTAAGTCGGAAGTTAGAAGTCAGAGTGCAAAAGTAAGAAAGGTCGGAACTTAGAAGTCAGAGTGCAAAGTAAGAAGGGTCAGAAATCAGAGGTCAGATTGCAGAAGCAAAAGCTCAAGATTCTCATGGCGGAATCAATGTTGCAGACCCGTCAAACAGGGGTTTTACTTCTGCAATTTGACTGTTAACTTTTGACTTTTGGCTTTTACTTCTGCGATCTGACTTCGAACTTTTGACTTTTGGTTTTCACTTCTACAATCTGACTTCTTACTTCTGACTTGCATTCCATGAGCCTTTTCGCCCCCATCCCGCCGCCAGACCAGTCGCCGCAAGGAACCCGTCCCCTCGCCGACCGCATGCGTCCGCGCACCCTGGAAGAGTTCGCCGGACAGGAGCACTTGGTCGGAGCCGGTAAGCCCCTCCGCGTCCAGATCGAGCGCGACGATCCCACTTCTATGATCTTCTGGGGACCGCCCGGCACCGGCAAAACCACACTCGCAAAGATCATCGCTGGAATGACCAAGGCCGAATTCATCGAATTTTCCGCCGTGCTCGCCGGAATTAAGGAAATCAAGCAGGTCATGGCCGACGCCGATCGCGCGCGCCAGTACGGCACGCGCACCATCGTCTTTGTCGATGAGATTCATCGCTTCAACAAGGCGCAGCAGGATGCCTTCCTGCCCCACGTGGAAAAAGGCAGCATCCGCCTCATTGGCGCGACCACTGAAAATCCCTCGTTCGAAATCAATGGAGCACTGCTCTCCCGCTGTCGCGTCTACGTGCTCCAGCAACTCACCGAAGAACAAATCGTGTCGCTCCTCCGGCGCGCCCTCGCCGACAGCGAACGTGGACTAGGCGACCTTCACCTGCAAGCATCCGATGAAGCTCTCAACAAGATTGCGGCCTACTCCAGCGGCGACGCCCGCAGCGCCTACAATGCCCTGGAGGTCGCGGCCTCGCTCGCTCTGCAATCCGCGTCCGCGCGCAACGGAGAAAAGCAGCCGTCCCCCTCTTCCGCCGCGATCACCGACGAAATCGTCCACGAAGCCCTCCAGAAACGCGTTCTCCTCTACGACAAGAGCGGAGAAGAGCATTACAACCTCATCTCTGCCCTTCACAAGTCCGTCCGTAACAGCGATCCCGACGCCGCGCTCTACTGGCTCGGCCGCATGCTCGAAGCCGGAGAAGACCCGCTCTACATCGCTCGCCGCGTCGTCCGCATGGCCGTCGAAGATATCGGCCTCGCCGAGCCTAACGCGCTCGCTCTCTGCATGGCCGCCCGCGATGCTGTCGATTTCATCGGCATGCCCGAAGGCAATCTCGCATTAGCCCAGGCGGTTGTCTATCTTTGCGCCGCGCCCAAGTCGAACGCTCTCTACACCGCGTACGGAGCCGTTCAGCAGGATGTGGAGCGCACCGCCGCCGAGCCTGTCCCGCTGCACCTGCGCAATGCTCCGACTGGCCTCATGAAGAATCTGGGCTATGGCAAAGGCTACCAGTACGCTCACGATGCCGAAGAGAAGGTAGCGGACATGCAGTGCCTGCCCGACAACCTCCGCGATCGCACTTATTACCATCCGACCAATGAGGGCGTGGAGAAGCGCATTCGCGAGCGCCTGGAAGAAATCAAACGCCTCAAAGACATGCCCTCGCCCTCGAACAAAAAGAGAATCTGACGCCCCCGCCGGCGAATCAGATTGAAAGGATGTGAATCGTCGTCTTGGCAGGTCAGGAGGCTTTCGCCGTGGCCGCAACTCCTCGTTCGGAATACGATTTCGCCGGCCAGTTTTCGCCCGACACTGCCGTGTCCGCGCGCGTCTCGGAACTCATCCGCCTGCAGAAGTCCGCGCAACGCATCACCTCGACTCTTGACCTCGATGAAATCGTCCAGCGCCTCGCACATGAGGTTTCCGACTCTCTCAACGCCGTCGAAATTAATCTCTACCTCCGCGAGTCGAAGCAAAATGAACTCGTCCTCGCTGGCATGTGCGGATGCACGATGTACTGCCGTGGCCATCGTCTCAAGGAAGGCGCCGGAATGGTCGGCCACGTCGCCGCCACCCGCAAGTTGCACTATGCTCCCGACGTGCGTCGCGATCCCTATTACGTGCCCTGCGAACCCGGTACCCTCTCCGAGGTCGCCATCCCTCTCGAGGTGGACGGCGAACTGGTCGGCGTTTTCTCGGCTTCTCATCGCGATCTCGACGCCTTTTGCTCGACTCAACTCCGTTTGCTGCAGGGCTTGTGCTCCCACGTTGCCGTCGCCGTGCACAACGCGCGTCGTTTTCATCTCGAACACAGGCAGCGGGAGCAGTTGACGCGCGAAGCTGAAGAGGCACGGATCATTCAGCAGGCGCTGTTGCCGCGCAGTTCACCGCTCATTCCCGGCTTCGTCGTCTCCGGATTGTCGCTCCCCGCTGGCGCTGTCGGCGGCGACTGGTACGACTTTATTCCCCTTTCCCAAGGACGCTGGGGACTCGTGCTGGCCGACGTCTCCGGCAAAGGAACCGCCGCCGCGCTCCTGATGTCCGCCACTCGCGGCATGCTGCGCTCGCTCGCGCAGGTCAGTTCGGGACCGGGCGAAGTACTTACGCGTCTCAACAATATGCTGCTCGAAGACTTTCCCGACGGACGTTTCGTCACCATGATCTACGGCGAACTCGATCCACAAAAACACTCTCTGCGACTCGCCAACGCCGGCCATCTCGCCCCTCTTCTGGTTGACGGCTCCGAGCTTTCCAGCTATCGCTGGATTCAAAGCGACCAAGGTCTCCCGCTCGGAATCACCACCTCGAAATTTTCCGAAACCGAGATCCAGCTAAACCCGGGCTCGCGGCTCGCCTTCTATTCCGACGGCATCACCGAGGCGGAACTTGATTCCGGCGAGGAATATGGCTCCGAGCGTCTCCTCGAGCAAATGCGATCCGCCAGCTTTTCCCCGGAGAGCCTTCTCGCCGACGTAAAGAAATTTTCGAACGGTACGGGACTGCGCGACGATGCGACTGTAATTCTGGTGGGACGGAGAAACGATCTCCAACAAGCCTGAAGAGACCGGCTGGCTTGAGCTTTGACCGGATCGCTAGCGGAATCGTGCCCGGTGCTCCTTCAGAATGCACAAATCCATAACCACGAACATCCCGGCCTGCCGTGCCTTTTCCGCCGCCCGCTCGTTGATTACATCTTCCTGTAGCCAGATCGCCGGGATTTTAAGCTGAATGGCCTGCTCCACAATTTCATCCACAAACTCCGGTCGCCGGAATACATCCACTAGGTCAATCTTCTCCGGCACCTCCAGCAGCGACGGATACGACTTCTCGCCCAGCACCTCGGCTACTTGCGGATTCACGGGAATGATCCGGTAGCCCTGCGCCTGCATGTACGCGGAAACCCCATGGCTCGGCCGCATCGGACTGTCTGACAGCCCGACCACCGCAATCGTTTTCGTTTGCGACAACAACTCGTGGATTCGATCTGTCTGGGTCAAGAATCATCGGCCTCATGCTGACATTTTTTCATCCGCCTGGCAGCGGCGGTTCGCTCAGCTAGCGGATCATTGTTACTTGTGCCGCTCCATTTTCTGCGCAAACATGCGCGTGGCCATCTTGCGGATCGCCTCCGGAACCTCTTTATTCCCCGACAGATTCTTGAGGTCTGCGGTCAGCATCCCCTTCATCAGTGCCAGTGAGGAATCAAGCGGCGTGCGCGGATTAAAAACCAGGTTTCGCAGGATGCAGTAATTTTTGGCGAATTGCCGCTTCAAGGGAATTGTCCGCAAGACCACGTCCAGCACATTCTTCTGCTGCGCAAAACTCTCCACCTCCGCCTCGGTGACTTTCGGAGAGTCGAGTACGGCCAGCGCCACGATCTTAGTGCTGTCGCGAATCAATATCGACCGCTCTTCCTTGTTGCCGCGCATGGCCAGCGCGATCCTCCCCCTGATGTCAAGCTTGGCGATCTTTTGCACCGTACTATCGCGCTTCGCCGCAGGCGCTGGAGGATGAACAATTTTCTTGGCCGGACTGGCTGCCGCGACCGGTCCGCGCGAACCCGGAGCGGTTTTTACCTCGCCGGAACCCGCGCTCACCACCTCCGCCGTCTCCGGTTCCTCGAGCCCCAGCACGTCCTCGCTTCCACCTATCGGCCGGAACGGTTTGTCTTTTTCCGCTTCCAGTTCCGCCTCGTGCTCCTTCAGAAACTCACTCAACGCTTCTTCCAGAACTTCGTCCGGAGCATCCGCCTCGTCGGCGTGCGCTAACGCCGTGCTCGTTTCACCCGGGCCCAATTTCTCGGAAATCGTCGCAAGCTCGCTCGGCCGCATGACGGCATTGGTGGAGAGCGCCTTCAACAACCTCGAAGAATTCATCACCCGCGGGCTGGCCAGCAGCACATCCACAATCGCGCGTGAGCCCTCCGTCGCCAGTTGCTGCAGCGAACGTTCCGGAACCGACAGGTTCTCCGCCAAGGCCGGCAGCAACGGAGCCCGCAAGTTTTCGATCGACGCCCAGTACTTGAGCACTTCCAGGCTGGTCGCCGGATCCTGGGCCGCCTCCAGGCATGCCTTTTCATCCCATCCCGCGAGCGTGAGCGATGCTTGCTGCCCAAACAATTTGTGATGCAGCGACAAGTAGACCAGAATTTCGATCATTTCGCCGGGCGGCACCGACAGCGAACCGCGCGCCGCCGACTGCATCAGGTTTGCGGGAACCTGCGACGTGCGAATCAGGTCAAGCATTCGGGGCATCATTCATCTCCCAACGCCTTTTTGTGCAGATCACTTCTTGGATGACGGCCTCTCTGTGCGCAAGGGCTTCGAGGGTGCCCCGTCCAGGCTACGCTCGGACGGAGATCTCCTCCGCGAACTCCACCCTGCCGCACGCTCTAACTCCAAGACCACGATCTCCAACTCGCGCGTAATCCGGTTCGGCGTGCGCGCATACTCATCGCTCAATGCGCGATAGTACCAAAGCGTCCCTTCCTTCTTTCCATTGAAGCGCGTCCAGATTTTTTCCCCATCCTGCCGGTAATCGGCCAGAATCGTTCGGACGTTATGCAACTTGTCCGACGCCGAAACCAGCCGCGTCTCACTATCCGCCTGCTTCACCTCGCGAAGATAATCCTTCTTGCGCTCGATCCATTCCGGCTTCGGCTCGCCAAACGAATCCGTGCAGCCCTCGACAATCTTCGCGACCCGCGGCCCAAACAATTTACGAATCTCGCGCAGCCGAGGCATTCCCCCGCAATCTTCCACCACGTCATGCAACAGCGCCGCGATCGCCATCTCCTCGTCGCCGCCTGCCTCCAGCACCAGCGATGTCACCGCCATCAGATGCGAAAGATAAGGAACCGCAGTTCCTTTCCGCGCCTGACCCGCGTGCTTCCCCGCCGCATAACGAAAGGCCCTTTGCAAGGCGACGCCCAGCGCCGGAGGTGCTAGCAGTTTTCGTCTCCCTGTTCTGCTCAACGGTGCCAACCTCAAGTGATGAACAAATTTTGCCTGCGATCTCCAGCCAGGTGTTCCTGATCGCTGATCGCTGACGGCTGTTAGCTAACTCTTCTTCTCCCCGCGCCGCATCCGCAAGTAAGCCTGCATCAGCGGCCGCAAATCGCCATCGATCACCCGATCCACATCTCCAATCTCAAGCTTCGTCCGATGGTCCTTGATCATCCTGTAAGGTTGCAGCACGTACGACCGGATCTGCGACCCGAAATCTATGTCCAGCTTTGAGTCCTCGATCTTCTTCGTAACTTCTCGTTTCTTCTCCAGCTCGAACTCGTAGAGCTTCGAGCGCAGCATGCTCATCGCCTTGTCTTTATTCTTGTGCTGCGAGCGT
Source organism: uncultured Acidobacteriaceae bacterium (assembly GCA_963838315.1). Taxonomy (GTDB): domain Bacteria; phylum Acidobacteriota; class Terriglobia; order Terriglobales; family Acidobacteriaceae; genus Acidiflorens. The sequence goes on along the minus strand of CAWIQW010000008.1, from coordinate 40,921 downwards.
TCGTTCTGGCAGGCCGCTACCAGTCCCGTTGGAATATGCGTAATCCGCACCGCGGAGTCGGTCGTATTCACGTGCTGTCCGCCCTTCCCGCTCGAGCGGTACGTATCAATACGAATGTCCTCCGGCTTGATGACCACCTCGATGCTGTCGTCGATCTCCGGAGAAACGTACACGCTGGCAAATGAAGTGTGCCGCCTCTTCGCCTGATCGAACGGAGAAATCCGCACCAGCCGGTGTACCCCGATCTCGCTCGTCAAATATCCAAACGCATATTCGCCAATCACCGAAAACGTCGCCGACTTGATCCCGGCCTCTTCACCCGGCTGGTAGTCGTACATCTCCGTCTTGAATCCCTGCCGCTCCGCCCAGCGCAAGTACATGCGCAGCAGCATATCGGCCCAGTCCTGCGATTCGGTTCCCCCCGCTCCCGGATGAATAGTGACGATCGCGTTCCGCGCATCGTTCTCACCCGAAAGCAGCGTCTCGGTCTCGACCCGGTCCACCAGATCGCGCAGCGAATCGAGTTCACGCTGCAGGTCGGAGGAAACGTCCTCCCCTTCCTTTCCGAGATCGAAATAGGCGACAATATCGTCCGTCCGCCGCGCCAGATCGCTTTCCAGCGACAACACGTTCTCCAGTCGCTTGCGCTCGCGCATCACCTGCTGGGATTTTGCGGGATTCGACCAAAGCCCAGGATCCGCCGCCTGCTTTTCAATCTCGACTAACTGCTGGCGCAGTTTGCCCGCGTCAAAGATACTCCCGCAGGTCGTGAACCTTGGTCTTCAATGAGGAATATTGCTGTTCGAGTTCATCCAACATTACCTATGGCTCTCTTTTCTCTCGCGCACTTCCCGAAAGTACAAGACGTGCTCCCAGCGCGCCTGCTGAAATTATCGCACACAGGTATGCGAACCAATCCCCGTGCCGCGTGTAGAAAGTGGTACCAGACAAAAGCGCGTAGTATGCCACCAGAGCGGTCCGCTCCTTGCGAGGCACTTCACCCACCACCCTCCCCCACGGATCGATCGCCGCCGTCAATCCCGTGTTCGTAGCGCTCAGCAGCCAGCGCTCATTCTCGATCGCGCGCATCCGCGTTTGCTGCAAGTGCTGCTTCCATGCGCCGCTGTCGCCATACCAGCCGTCGTTCGAAATATTCACCAGCACCTGCGCTCCATCCAGCGCAAACCGCCGCACTTCGTCTGGAAAAATCGACTCGTAGCAGATAAACGTCCCCAGTCGCTGCCCCCCTGCATCCAGCGGCCGGCGCGACGTGCCATGTTGAAATTCTCCCACCTCCTTCGTCAATCCTCCCGCAAAACCGAAAATCTGCGGAAACGGCAAATACTCACCAAAAGGCACCAGATGAATCTTGTCGTAGCGGGCGGTCCACTCGCCTTGCGGACTCACCAGACCCGCCGAATTAAAAATCTGCGAACTCTCCCCGCCGTTCTGCCCCGCGGGATTGATTCCGATCGCCCCAGCCACCACCCAACTACCCGACTGCTTCGCCAGTTCACTCACCGGATCGCGAAACCGTGGATCGTTGGTATAGAAAGGCGCCGGCGACTCCGGCCACACCAGCAGGTCATAATGCGCGCCCTCTTGTCCTCCCGGCGGATGCAGACTAACCCGCGCGAGGTCCGCCAGCGTGCTCTGGAAATAGTCCATCGTCCATCCCGATCCCTCCTGGATCGGAATATTCGGCTGCACCAGAACTGCCATGTGATTGATCTCTACCGGTGGACCGCTCATCCATTGTCCTGCCTGCAGCGCGAGTACGGCTCCAAACGAGGCTGCCAGCAGCCATTTTCGCCGGTCCCGCCCCACCAGGAACGCAGCCGCAAATGCGCTGTTCACCAGCACAATTTCAAACGACAGCCCGTACACGCCGGTGATCGTCGCAATCCGCGTCAGCGCGTAGTTTGCCGTCTGCGCGTACCCCAGCAGTTCCCAGGGAAACCCGGTGATCCGCGTCCGCGCCAACTCGACAGCCACCCACAAAAACGGCGCGGCCACCAATGCCCGCCGCATCGACAATCCTGGAGATGCCACCAGCGCCACCAGCAGCCCGAACAATCCGTGGTAGAGCCCGATATACATGCAAAACAGCATCAGCGCAAAAAGCGCTACCGGAACGGGAAGCCCGCCATAGCGATGCATGGTGTCGAAAATCCAGTAGCATGTTCCCGCCGACCACAGGATCCCGCATAGGTAGCCGAGCAGAAATCCCTGCCAACCCGACGCGGGTGCCAGCTTCACAGCCGCATCAAGTTGCAAAGCGCCTGCCGGATGCGCCCGCAGCAGCGCAATCAGCAGCGGCGCAACCGCAATCCATGCCAGCCAGTACAACCCCGGCAGAGGAAAGATCACGACCTGCAGCCCCGCCGACAGTACTGTCAGCAGCCACGCGCTAGAGTGAATTTTTCTCACCGCGCAAGCATAGCAAACCGGATTTGGCGGTGCGATGATTCACTTCGCAGTTCCCGGTTCTCAGCACCACCGGTTCATTGCTCCTTGAGAACCAAATACGCTGGAACAAGATGATGGATCAAGGACCGAACCTGGAAACTGACCACTGGAAACTGACAACTGAGAATTTTGATAGTAGAGCAGTTTTAAAAGTGACTTCCTTCCAGCGAAACAGGCTGCGGAAACCTCCGCTGCTTTCCCAACTTTTTCATCACATTTTTTCCGTACGCTCGTCACAGCCTTACATCTCCGTGGATGAGAGGATATTGGGACCGATCATCGAAAACTGTGCCCGTCTCCAGAGACGAAGGCATTTTCGGTTCGCAAGATTTTCCCACGCTATTTGACAATTTATGGTTCCGCCCCTACCCCGTAAGTGCACGCCAAACGGAGGAATTAGAGCTTAAGTCTAATATTTTGAATACTTTGCATCTAAATGTCCTGCTATCAATCACTTAACTCTTTTCGGGGGGAGGGGGGGGTACCCCCCACTTTTTGCAATTCAGCCTTCCCAGCCTGCGGAAAAATTCGATGCAGCAACCGAGTTGGCCCTTCGCAAAACCTGTGAAACATACCTCCGGGCGAAGGGCGCGGTTCTCAGCCATTCCCCCGGCGCCGCCGCTCGGTGAGTCATTCGGCTTCAATCCGCAGCAAGAAAATAGGGTGCTTATCGTGCCCGCTCCAGCCTCGCTTCTTCAAAACCCGGTTCAAAATGACCTCCGAATTTTTCCGTCATTGTTCCACCCGCTTCAATCGGCTACCATGTCCTGATGATTTCCTTCTTGGGCACGCTCCTGGTGCGAATTCTGGAAGCGATGTTCGCGATCGGTTTGTTCGGCTCAACATTGGTCCTGCTGATCACCTTCGTCGAGGACGCCGAAACCCTTTTTGGACGGGAGGAAGAGCACCACTCCTGACCGCGCCCTTTTCCTGAATGTCCTCTCCCATCCAGCCCGTCACTAATGGCTCCAACCGCGTTCGCATCGTCGTCGCCACGTCGGTGATGCTGACGTTCATCTCCTTTTGGCGCGCCGCCGCCATCGTTCTCAACGACCTTGCCTCCTCCGCCTTTTACGCCTGCGGCATCGCCGAGCAGGCCGTCGGCAAATCCGCCCCCTGGTTCATCGTTGGAGTCATGCTCTTCTCGTTCACGGTGCGCGCCGTCTATGTCGAGAGCTGTTCCATGTTCGTCCGCGGTGGCGTTTATAAAGTCGTCAAAGAGGCGCTCGGGGGCACGCTCGCGAAGCTGAGTGTCTCCGCCCTGATGTTCGATTACGTCCTGACCGGTCCGATCTCGGGCGTATCGGCTGGACAATACATCGTCGGCCTGATCAACGAAGTCATGGCCACTGCCGACGCGCATGGCTGGATCCCGCGCGCTGTTCACAACATCTTCCACGGCACTCCACAGTTCGACGTCAATTGGACCTCCGTCGTCTTCGCGCTCGCCGTCACCATTTATTACTGGTGGGAAAACATCAAGGGCATCCACGAATCCAGTGAAAAAGCGCTCTGGGTCATGCAGATCACCACCGTCATGGTCGTGGCCCTGCTTGGCTGGTCGGCCTTCACCCTCTTCAAGGTGGGATACCAGCACGTGCCCCTGCCCACCCCGGGCAACCTGCACTTCACAAAAGAGTCCCTCGGCTTCCTCCACCACAGCTTCCCCGATCAGAGCCTGGCACAGAAGTTCGGAATCCTCGGCATCATGATCGCCTTCGGGCACTCGGTGCTCGCCATGAGCGGCGAGGAATCGCTCGCCCAGGTCAATCGTGAACTCGCGCACCCGAAACTGCAGAATCTGAAAAAGGCCGCGATCGTCATCGCCCTCTACAGCTTCATCTTCACCGGATTGACCGCTCTGCTTGCGGTCATGCTGATTCCAGATTCAGTCCGCGTCCCCATCTACAAAGACAATCTCATCGCCGGCCTCGCGATGTATATGTACGGGCCCGAACTGCTGCGCCTGGTCTTCCGCGGCTTCGTCGTCGTCGTCGGCTTTCTCATCCTGTCGGGCGCCGTTAATACCGCCATCATCGGCTCCAACGGCGTCCTCAACCGCGTCTCCGAGGATGGCGTTCTCTCCGACTGGTTCCGCTTGCCGCACCGCAAATTCGGCACCAGCTACCGCATCATCAACCTGATCGTCATCCTCCAGGTCTTCACCATCGTCGCCAGTCGCGGCGACGTGTACGCCCTCGGCGAGGCCTATGCCTTCGGCGTGATCTGGAGCTTCGCCTTTAAAGGCCTGGCCATGCTCGTGCTCCGCTTCAAGTACAAAGGCGAGCGCGGCTGGAAAGTGCCGGTCAATTTCAGAATCGGCAAATACGAAATCCCCTTCGGCATGGCCTCCATCACCATGGTGCTGCTGGCCACAGCACTCATCAACCTCTTCACTAAGTCCGTCGCGACCATCAGCGGCATCGCTTTCTCCGCGGTTTTCTTCATCATTTTCACCATTTCGGAATTCAGCAACCGGAAGAAAAAAGCCGCTGCCCACGACCACATGAACGACCAGTTCCAACTGTTGCAGCGAGACACCGTCGAGCGCGAAAGCCTCAACATCCGCCGCGGCAACGTGCTGGTACCGGTGCGCGATTACAATACGCTGGTCCATTTGCGCTGGGCACTGGAGAAGTTCGACATCCGCGAGCAGGATGTCGTCGTCATGTCAGCCCGCGTCAGCCGCTTTGGCTCGGCTGCCTATGATCTAGTTCCCGACCAGATTTTCAGCGACTATGAGCAAACCCTCTTCACGCGTGCCGTAGCCGTCGCCGAAAGTTTCGGCAAGAAAGTTTCCCTGCTGGTGGTTCCTGCCGGCGACGTCTGGACCGCCATCGTGCAAACCGCCAACAACCTCGATTCCTCCGCGGTCGTCATCGGCGTCTCGAGCAAGATGTCGCCCGAGGAGCAGGCCTTCGCCCTGGGCCGCGCCTGGGAGTCGCTCCCCGAACCCAAACGCCAGTTCGTGCTTCAGGTGGTGCATCCCGACGGACACCTCGACACTTTCCGCATCGGCCCTCACACCCCAAGCATGAAGGACGAGGACGTTCTCCTTCTCCACCGCCTGTGGCTGAATATCACGCGCGAGCCTGGTCTGGAAAATGTCCACCACCACCAGATTCTCACCGAGGCTCTCACCCGCTTCGCCCACGCCTACGGAGCTCGCGAACGCGAAGACATATTGAAGGAACTGCGGCGCGCCGGCAGCACGGAAGCAGCCCGCTTGCGGGATGGCACAGCAGAATCTCGCCCCGCCCCACTCGTCAGTAAAGAGAGTGACGACGGCCCACCCGCCAGCCGCGAATAAACACTCGCGAATGCAAAGATGAGCCGCTCCGAAGCACCGGGAGCCAGATTTGTTGGCAGCCTGCTACGCAGTCGTGTTCAGACCGCTGCTCTGCGTCGAGTTGCTTGAGGAACTCCCGAACAGATTCAGCACGATCTGCTGGTTTGTGTTCGGGTTCACGTTGAAAGCAATCTGCTCCGACGTCTGGTTCTGCGGATTAATCGCGCTGATGCTCACTTGCTCGTTTCCATTGGACTCACCGGTGAGTCCGATGGTGATTTGTTCCCCTTCGGGCGCGTTCGCCAGATTCAGGATGATCTCGGTCCCGGAGCCTGAACCTGGGTTTGTCCCGCTGGAGCCCGTCGTGCCGCTTTGAACTATCGGCGGCGAAGTTTGATGTCTCTGGAAGGTTGATTCCAGTGCTGCGAACGCCTGCTGCGCTCCAGCCAGATCGTTCGCCTGCAGTGCCGTCCCGATCGCATTCAGGTCTTGCTCGCGCGCGCCATTGCCAAACACCGCCCCATTCCGGGTCGGGCCGCTTTGAGCCAGCGTTTGCAGGTTGTTGTAATCCTGCAGCGCGTTCGCGACGTTGCCGGCCGTAAGATCCTGGCCAAGTTGCTGCACGTCGGCGCTCCGCTGCTGGCGGTAGGCTTGCAGTTGCTGGAAAATCGAACTGGTCCCCGAGTTCCCGGTCCCCGCGGAAGCGGACGCCGCGCTGGCATTGTTGGCGTAGGTGCTCTCCAACTGGGCAAACGCCTGTTGCGCGTTCGATAAATTATCCGCCTGCAGGGCGCTCCCAATCGCCGTAAAGTCCTGTTGGCGCTGGCTGTTTCCAAATACGGCGCCATCGGCGGAAGGGCCAGTCTGGCCCAGGCTTTGAAGCGTCGTAAAGTCTTGCTGTGCATTGGCCAGGTTACCGGCAGCCAGATCGTTGCCGAGTTGCTGAACATCCGCGGCACGCTGCTGCGCGTAAGCTTGTAATTCCTGGAATATGGAACTGGAAGAAACAGCGGAGGTGGACATAAGGTTCTCCTTCGAAACGGTTCGTTGGGCACGAATCCATGCCATCCATAGAGTTGATCGGCGACCAGTCGGAGAACTTTAGTCAGACTGAATGAATCACCCCGGTAACTTTGCAGAGCGAACTCGGTAGGTCCAGCCTCGCCTTGCGTAAACTCACCCTGCAATTTTTGCCCTCCCAGGCCATAAGCCGCGCCGTGCCCTACCACCAACTACGTCCGCGAGCGCGCTGTAAAATCAAGCTTGATGCGACCCTCCCAGCGACTTGCAAGCCTGGTTCTTCTGACTGCGTGGCTGGTCCCGCAAGGCGACGCCCATGCTGCGCAGCCGCACGAAATGACCGGCGCCAATAGACCATCCTTCTATCGCGATGTGCTCCCCATCCTTCAGCAGCATTGTCAGGTCTGCCATCGACGGGGCGAGATCGCGCCTATGCCGTTCACCACCTATCGGGAAACCAAACCATGGGCTAGGGCCATGAGCCAGGCGGTGCGCTCGAAGAAGATGCCTCCGTGGTTCGCCGACCCCTGCTGCGGCCATTTTTCCAACGATCTCTCGCTCACCGCGGCGGAGATTGACTTGATCGCGCGTTGGGCCACCACGGACGCTCCCGCGGGAAATCCACAGGACGCTCCTCCTCCGGTGAAATGGGCGGAGGGCTGGACGATTCCTCAGCCCGACGTGATCGTGAAGATGCCCAAGCCGGTTGCAATTCCCGCCCAAGGCGACGTCGAATATACGTACGAAATTGTGCCGACCGGCTTCGACCGCGACCAATGGGTGCAGATGTCCGAAGTCCGGCCATCCAGCCGCCAACACGTCCATCACGCGGTCGTTTATATTCGCCCACCCGGATCAGACTGGCTGCGGGGAGCCCCGCTCGGCACACCATTCACGGCGTCGAGTCTGGGCGATGAACATCTTCGCCACCAGGCGCACGAGACGCATAGCGACATGCTGCTGGTCTACGCTCCCGGAAGCTCTCCCGATCGGTGGCCGGATGGGATGGCGAAATTTGTTCCTGCCCACTCCGATCTGGTCTTCCAGATGCATTACACGACGAATGGTCACGCGGCCTCCGACCAATCGAGCATAGGACTGGTGTTGGCAAAGAAACCTCCGTCTCAGCGTGTGCTCACCTTGCAGCTTGCCAATGACCACGACAAGATTCCGATCCCCGCCGGAGCCGACAATTATCGAGTAGAGGTCCATGGCACGCTGCCGAATGACTGCACGCTGTTGAGCTTCTTCCCGCACATGCATCTGCGCGGAAAGCGCTTTGAGTACAACATCGTTCGTCCGGATAAGACGCGGGAAACCTTGCTGCGAGTGAATTACGATTTTTACTGGCAGTTGAGTTATCGCCTGGCAGAGCCTCGCGCTCTGAAGGCCGGCACGGAGTTGGAGGCGGTAGCGTGGTATGACAACTCGCGCCACAACCTGCATAATCCCGATCCAGATAGCCCTGTGACCTGGGGCGATCAGACTTATAACGAGATGATGGTGGGATTTCTTGACGTCGCTGTGCCGGCGGCCATGGACAAGTCTCAGTTCTTCGAGCGGCACGATTGATAGCGGTTTTCAGGCGCCACTGGCGGTGGCGCCAGCCGGACAACCGTTGAGTGCCAGCGCTAAACGGAGTCGGGGCGCGGGTACGTTACACCGGGACCGGCACGCTGTCCACGATCTCCTTCAAAACCTGTTCTGACTGCTCCGACTTTTTCAGCGTCGAGGCGTAGAGCGAGTTCACGACAATGCGGTGTCCGAAGACTGGCAAAGCCAGCGGTTTGAAATCTTCCGGAGTGCAGTAGTCGCGGCCGTCGAGAAATGCCATAGCCTGGGCAGCGCGGTAGAACATCTGCGAACCGCGCGGGGAGACTCCCAGAGAAAGATATTCCGACTCGCGCGTCTTGGTGACGATTGCGAGCGCGTAGGTGATGAGTGAATCGTCGACGTGAACCTGCGTAACGGCCTGCTGAATTTCAATCACGTCCGCGGCGTTCAAGACCGGGCGTAGCTTTTCCAACTGCGCGGTGCCTGCTTCCGCCCGGAGAATCTCCCGCTCGGCGTTGCCTTCTGGGTATCCCATGCGCAGGCGCATGAGGAAGCGGTCGAGTTGCGATTCAGGGAGCGGATACGTTCCGTGATGCTCGATGGGATTCTGGGTTGCGATCACGAGGAACGGCTGTGGCAGCGGGTAGGAATAGCCATCGACCGTGACCTGGCCTTCGTTCATGGCTTCGAGCAGGGCGGATTGTGTCTTGGGGGTGGTGCGGTTGATTTCGTCGGCTAGCAGGACGTTGGCGAAAACGGGTCCACGCTTGAATTCGAACTTCTGCTCGATGGCGGAGTAGATGGAGATGCCGAGCACGTCAGACGGCAGCATGTCGCTGGTGAACTGCACCCGCTGGAAGGTGCAATCGATCGCGCGGGCGAGCGCCTGGCCCAGGGTCGTTTTGCCGACTCCGGGAACACCTTCGATGAGCAAGTGTCCTTTAGCGAAGATGGACACCAGCGCGAGGCGCAGGACATCGTCTTTGCCGCGGATCACGCGGCGAAGCGCGGACTCCAGTTCAGCGGCGCGCCGCGCGGTTGCCGGCAGGGTTTCAGGGGGCATTCTTTTGGATTCTACTATGCGCCTCGGCTATCCCGGGATTACCGATGTCATGCCGGGGGTCCGCCTTGGGCTCTCGGATAAACAGCGCTCACTTGACCAACTTCAGCCCACTCCGATTACTCCGCAGCCTACTGCAAAAACTCCGCCGGCCTTCCTGTCAGCCGTTCGATTCGCTTGGCAGTCGGTGGATGCGTCGAGAAGAGGTTGCCGAAACTCATGCCTCCCAGAAATGGCTGGATGATGAACAGGTGCGCCGTTGACGGCGTTGCAACCAGCGGTGCTTGACGCGAATAGGCTTCGATCTTGGCCAAGGCGCTAGCGAGCGCGTAGGGGTTGCCGGTCCAGTGCGCTCCGGTGTCATCGGCTCCGTATTCGCGAGAGCGGGAGACGGCCAGTTGAATCAGCATCGCGGCAAAAGGAGCCAGAAAAATCATGGCAATGGCAGCAATGCCGCCTCCGCCGCGGTCTTCGCGGTCGCCTCCGCGCATGCCACCGAAGATCATTCCCCACTTGGCGATATTGGCCAGGAACGTAATTGCTCCGGCCAGCGTGGCAGCGATCGAACTGATGAGGATGTCGCGATTGCGGACGTGTCCCAGTTCGTGCGCGATCACGCCTTCGAGTTCATCATCGTTCAGCAAGCCGAGAATGCCTTGCGTGACGGCAACGGAGGCGTGGTTCGGATTGCGTCCCGTGGCAAACGCGTTGGGCGAGTCGGTCGGGATCAAATAGACCTTGGGCATGGGAAGCCCGACTTTTTGTGACAGGCGCTCGACGATGTTGTAGACCCGTGGCAATTCCTCGCGCGAAATCGGCTGTGCGCGATACATGGCCAGCGCAATCTTGTCTGAGAAGAAGTAGGAGACGAAGTTCATGATGGCGGCAAAAACCAGGGCCATCAGCATACCGCTCTGACCACCGAAAGCGCGCCCGGCGACCATGAGCAGCAGCGTCATGACGGTCAGCAACAGGGTGGTTTTGAAGATATTGCTCATAGTGGATTCCCTTGCTCCATCTTATTCGATGCGGCGGTTTGCGACTCGGCTCAGACGCGTAATCGCGCCCCGGTTCCGCTGCCTTCGCTCATTCAGAATCAGGGAGTTAGCGCCTAAAGATTTGTGACCGGGGTAATCTGGCTGGCGCGATCAGACTCTCATCCCGCGTAAGGCAACTCTATAATTTCGCTGATGGCCCAACCATCCAGAGGAACGCAGGCTTTCCCTATTGTTTTTGGCCTGATTTTTATGGCCTTTGGGATCGCTTTCTGCAGCAGCTTTGTTTTCGGGGATCCCAGTCAAATCCATGGGAATCGCTGGGGCGGAGCGCTGATGAGCGGGATCTTCGCTCTGATCGGGGGCGGGATCATTTGCGCAGGAATTTATGGTAACCGCAAGTTAGCGGAGAAAGCGGCCGCCGAGGCGTCTAATCCGCAGTCTCCCTGGCTATGGCGGAAAGATTGGGCCGCGAGCCGAGCGGAAAGCAGGAACCGCAACCGGGCTTACGGTCTGTGGGCGGTGGCGATTTTTGTGAACGGGATTGTCTTCACAATCGCCGGCTCGGCCGTGCCTCAACTCTGGCGCGCCTCGGACCCCAAGGTTTTCGTGCTGCTTGCCTTCTGCGCGGTTGGAGTCATTCTGGTGGGCGTGGCGATGCGTGCCAGTATTCGCCGGGAACGCTTTGGGCAAACTTATTTCGAATTCGCTTCGCTGCCTTTTTCTCCCGGCCGCACGCTGAAGGGCACGGTTCACTTGCGATTCAATACCGATGCCCGGCATGGCATTGACCTGAGTCTTTCCTGCGTGCGCCGCGTTGTCACGGGTGCGGGCAAAGATCGTTCCACCCTCCAAAGCGTTCTTTGGCAAGCGGACAAGAATGTGCCGCAGGGCGCGCTGATCCCCGGAGTCACCGGGGACGCAGTGATCCCGGTGGAATTTAGCATTCCGAGCGATGCCTACGAGTCGAATCACGACAATGTGAACGACCAGGTGCTCTGGCTGTTACACGCCCAGGCCGATGTCCCCGGCGTGAACTATTCCGATGATTTCGAGGTCCCGGTTTTCCGTCTGACGCCATCTCCGGACTCAGCCCCCGACCCGGCGCCCATTTTTCTGAGCGGCGTGCCGGGCGCCAGCGCCGCACCTGCCTTCCAATCGGATGCTTCCGATGTGGCAGCTCCGGAAAATCCGAAAGTGGTTGTCTCGGCTGGGATGGATGGCGGCACCGAGTTCTATTTCCCTGCGTTTCGCAATCCGCGGCAGGCCCTGATCTTGATTCTCTTCACCGCGGTGTGGACGGGCATCTTCTATTTCCTTACACATTTCAAGGCTCCGTTCATCTTCACCGTGGTGTTCGGGCTAGGTGAGATCTTTGTAGTCTACGGACTTATCCAGGCGACTCTGGGTTCGTTCAGCATCCAGGCGGGCAACGGGAGGCTGGTCCGCCGAAGGGCTCTGCTCGGGATCGGAGGAACACGTGAATTTCCCTTCTCCGACATCGCCCAGATATTGCCTGTTTCCAAACCGGGGCAGCCTGGAGCGCCCGCTTCCTACTCTCTCCGCCTGCAGTTGAAGAGTGGAGAGAAAGCTACGCTTGCGGACATGATCGATAGCCGCCAGGAGGCGCGCTGGGTCGCGGCCCAACTGGAAAAGCTCGCCGGCCTTAAGCTCGATACTCACGTGGCTGTCGATACTGTTTTCGGGGCCATGGGCCCGCCGCCGCAACGGGGACCGGCGGGTTCAGGATCGCTTTCGCGTTATGGCAGGAGTGGCTATCGCCGCAATAGTCCGGTCGCAGTCGCGGTGGGGATCGCGTTCTTCCTCGCCTGGACGGGTTTTGTGGGCTACCGTTTCTTCTCGCGCAGTTACGGCAAGCCTGCCGGCGTATCGAGGGTTCCCTCGCCGGCTAAATCGTCCCCGCGCCCAGTAATTCACTCTCCGCTCACAGAAGTTGATCTGCAACAGCTGCAAACGCTCCCGGAGCAGGAGCAAGCGGAGGAATTACTGGAGCGGGCGATCCAGCACGATATCAGTGCGCTTGACCTGTTCGAGCACAATGTTGGTGGCTGGCACAATCTGCAACGCACCACCCAAATGAACGAATTGGAGAGGCGTTCGCAATACTCCACTGACTTGCGCGTTCGCTATGCCAATGCTGATCTGAACCTGGCAATCGACGGAGTAGCGAAAACGGACGCCTCGGCGGAGGCCCTCATCGCGCAGGCACAGGCGGACCCCGAACATCGGGCCTACAGCGTGTACGTACTGGGAATGCTGGCGGGACGCGGGGTGGACTACGATCGCATCTATCCCGTGCTGGTGGGCTATGCCAAAAATGACCCCGACCCGCAGGTGCGGCAGTGGGCGGTCGAAGGCATGCGCTACCTTGGTACCGATGAAGCTCTCGAACAGCTCTTTGAATCCTTCACGCACGATCCTTCCTCCGCAGTGCGTGATCGCGCGGGGTGCAACGTATCCGACTGCGGAAACTTCATGCGCAAGCAGCGTCTGCGGATGGTCCCGAAACTGATCGATCTCGCCGGAGATCCCCAAACTAGCCCGCAAATGCGCAACTGGACGTTCCTCGCGTTGCACGAGATTACAGACGCCACGCTACCTGCCGATGCATCGGCCTGGCGGAACTGGTATGCGCAACACGGGGCCGAAAAGAGGGCCGAGTTCGAACAGTCGGATTGGTGGAAAGTCCGCGGCGATCAGTAGCAGTATCCCTGACACTTCATAGGAATTAGCGAGTCACCGCGCAACCTCGCACGGGGTGGCTGAACCTTGTGCCATCGTACTGCGGAGCGTTCGCCTTTCCGGAGCGGGTGCGAGGACGCCCCCGCGACTGCCGGCGGAACGCGGCGCCACTCCTGGTTAACTCTGGCGCTTCAGTGCGCGGTCCAGCGTTTGATCGAGAGCGGCCTTGGCTTTTTCGTAGTCTTCCAGCGTGATCTTGCCTTGTTTGCGTTCTACTTCCAGTTGGAACAACTCTTCTTTGAGAGCTTCGAGGATCATGCCTGATTTCGTGGCTGGAACCGATCCAGCCAGGGTTGATCCGGCCGGGGTTAATCCAGATGATGCGTTCCCGCCCGCGGTTCCGCCAGCCGGCGCCGGAACGCCAGATCCCGGAATCGCTTTTGCCCCGGGACCCGTAATCGGCGCCGCCAACGGACCAGAGGCAAACGTGGCGCGCGATCCCGATGAGCCTGAGGATCCCGAGCCCGCGCCGCCCGTGGCGTGGATCGAGGTCTGGCGCTTGGTGACGATCCATCCGCCAATCGCGAGCAGGACGAGGAAGGCTCCGATGATGGGCCAGCGGTATTTCTCGAGCGGATCGGGAGCGTCGATGGGAACACCCAGGCCTCCGCCGGGACGAGTGCTCTCGGCCTGGGGGTTCTCGTTCATCGGTCCGCCCTGGGGACCGGCTTGCGCTTCGGCGCCGCCTCCGCCAGCAGGTTGGTCGCTGATGGTGCCAGTGCCTGTGATAGTGAAGGCCAGCGGCTGGCCGGTCTTCGTCTGCTGCGCTACCTGCACAACCGTGTCGGGAGTGTTGGGATCGTTCATCGCTTTGAACGAAGACGTGTCGGCGGCGGAGAAATGCATGGTCTTCGGCAGAACGACAACGAGGTGCTCGGCGGGATAGAGCGGCTTGGGATCGATCTTGACGCTGCCGGAGTAGGGCATCGTGTATTCGAGCTGGAACTGGGTTTCTCCGGGCCGCAGCGGGAAGTTGATGGCGTAGCGATTCTTTTCGGATTGCGGGACGGGCTCGGAGGGGATGGGTTGTCCGTTGGGGGCGCGCGCCTGCAGTTGCTCGATCTTGGCGCCCGGCGGCAGATAGAACTCGAAGTTGTGATCGTTCATCTGCGTGACGGAAGGCGAAGAATTGTTGCTGACGACGAAAAGGCGAATGCCCTGCAGGCTGGTTGCGTCGGCCTGAAAGCGGAGGACGTCGGCGGTCAGGCTGAGGCCGTCAACTTTCTTCGCGACGTCGTAGACCTTCACGTCGACCTTATTGGTGCCGGGCGGGGCGATCTGGTGATAATTGACCCCCTGGTGGACGGCGCGGATGAGGTGCGGGCCACCGGCTCCATTGCTCGCGTCGAGCTTGAAGCTGAACTTTCCGGAGGAGTCAGCCTTAGTGCTGCCGGCCACGTCCATACCATTGGCAAGGCTGATAAGGATGACCTCGTCTCCGGCGGCCGGCTTGTTGGTGGTGCCGTTGGTGACGGTGCCGGAGAGAGTCTGGGCGTGGGCAAGAGCTACGGCTAACGAGATGAGGGTGAGCAGCAGGGCGGACTTTGCTAGTCGGGTCAAATAATCCTCTTTCTTAGAGACAGCCTTCCAGCCACGGATAAAGGGTTATGGCAGTCAGTTTATCCGAAGGATCTCGAGCCAACCTCTCGTCGTGAGCTGGTGCGTCGGAAAACTGGAAAGCAACATATATATTCTTCGCATCACAGAACCAGGGAGGGTTCTCTTGGCCAATCTTCACCAGGTCGTCCCATGATCGTTTGATAGATCTGTGGTCGACACAGCACATCTGTCGAAAGTAAGTCTTATTGACACGAAAATAGTCCTCCACTTCCTTGCGCGTCATTCCTGGTCCTAGCACTTCCGAATACGAATGGAGTGCGGTCCGGTAGGCTGTGTCACGTTTTGCCGCAGCCCACTTCTCGCGCAGGTTGTAGATTGCGACCACACCGATCGCGACCAGTAGAATCGGCGCCAGAATAGGCCAATGTCTTCTTGCCCATTTCATTTCGACTCGCCGAGAGCCTGTTCGAGCGTCAGCCGAATAAAACGTTGATAGGGCAGGCCGGCGCGGGCGGCGCGGGCGCGTACAGCGTCGAAAAGCTCCTCGGACAAGCGCAGATTAATGGACTTGTCTTTGCGCTTGATCTCGAAGCGCACGAGCCTGGCGCCCGAAAGATCGTATTGTGACAGGTCGGCTCTGTCGACGAAAGCAGCTGCAGCGCGGTCACTCTTAAAGCTCGGGATTTTCTTTTTCGAAGGCATCGATCTCCCTTTTGTGCATGTAGCGGGCGCTGATGGGCCGGATCAAAAGCTCTCCAGCGCGTTGTCGGAGCGTGAAAACGATGAACACGCCGCGCCCTCTTTCCGTGCGGCCGATCGCTCGAAAGCGCTTTTCCCGCTCCGAGTGGGCTGCATCCGGGAGAATAGCCAGCGGGCGCGTGAAAAGATCTTCGATGATGCTGCTGGAAAGCCCATGCTTTTCACATTTCGCGCGGTTGCCCCGGTCCCACTCGAAGCCATTCGCCTGTAAAGTCATACTATCACAATGGTATGCAATTGTATAGGCAAATGCCTATTACTCGACGGTTACCGCTACGCGGCAACCTGCTCCAACCGCGCGATCTCGGCCATGATGGCAGCGGCTTCTTCTTCGAGCGAGGCTCGCATGGACTGGTAATCGGCGTCGGGGACTTTGCCGGCTTTGTATTCGAAATTCAGGTCGCGCAGGTTTTCGTAGACGGATTCCTTGCGCTCGCGGAGATAGCCGAGGCGCGTCTTTTCTTCTCCGGCGTAGACTTCGCCGGGGAAAAAGAAGACGTAGTAGAGCGCGGCAAGGGTAAAAACTCCGCAGACAAAGAGGGTCATTGGGTGGACTCCTTGCGGTGAACGGCCACGGTAGCGCCGGCATCTTGCCGGCTGTCCCGAGGGCGTCCCGCCCTCGGCGCGGCGGGCGAGGACGCCCGCCGGACAGCCGCCGGGACGGCGGCGCTACAGTTGTTCGTCATTGGTCGGTCTCCTTGCGGGCTCGGGCGCGAAACTCGTCCAGTTCGGGGCCATGCGGGATTGTTATGCCATCGGCCAGAGCGGGCTCGGGACGGTTCTTCCAAACGCGCACCAGCCAGGTTACGAATGCGATGCCTAGCGCTAGCGCCACGAAGGGCATGATCCAGGCTACTTTATTGAAGCCGGTGGCGGTGGGCGCGGCGATCACAGTGGGACCGTATTCCTGCACGAAGCCCTGCAGGATGAGGTCGTCGTTGTCGCCCTTGTCGATGGCCGCCATCAGTTGGTCGCGCATTTTGTCGGAGGACTGGCATCCGACGTGGTTGCATTCGAGCAGGACCTGACCGCATCCGCAGGTACACATCATGCGGTGTCCCAGATCTTTGAAGCGCGCGTCGGTGCTGGGGCCTGCGCCCACGAAGAGTAAGATGGCGGCGATGAGGGGTGCCGCTTGTAGACAGCGGCGGAACGAGAGCGTCGACAGTCGGGTCGAGTAGGGGTCCCTAGACTCCGCCAATCCGCCCGCTTCGCGAAAGGATCGGCTCCGCTCGGGATGACAGTGGGCACGGGATTGGCTGCGCTCGGGATGACAGTTCGCATCGGCGGCTGAGAATTTGAGTGGTTTCATCAGTCGCCGGCTCCTGCGTGCGCGGTCGTGGGGACGACGGGGACGGCGGCGGTTACCGTCACGGGCATCGTGTTGGGAATGAGCGCTACTACCGTGCCGAAGACCATGATGATGAGGCCGATCCAGATCCACGGCACTAACGGGTTCAGGTGCGCTTTGATGATCGGACGTCCGGTCGTCTCGTTCTTGCCTTCGTAGACCAGATAGACATCGTTTACCAGGAACAGATCCTGGCGGAAGCTGGGATAGATGCGCGGGATGGTCTGCGGCTGTCCGCTAGCTTTGTAGAAGCGGCGCTCGGGATACATGGTCGTGATCTGCTTGCCGCCGCGGAAGACGTTGATGATGGCCCATTCGTTGGCGTAGTTGGGATTGTCGTCCTGCGTGTAGGACTGGCAGACGAGCGTGTAGGGGCCGATGTTGATCTTGTCGCCGAACGACATCTCTTTTTCTACTTCTTTGTTGAAGGGCGTGCCGAGAATTCCGATGACGACGAGAGCTACGCCGAAGTGGACGATGTATCCACCGTAGCGGCGGGTGTTGCGGCGGGTGAGTTGGAGCATCGCTCCGAAAATGTTCTGGTTGGTCTTGCCTGCGATGACGCGGCCTCCGCGAAGGAATTCCGAGATGACCGTGAAGATGACCAGCGCCGAGAGAACGGCCGCCATGACCGCATAGAAGTATGACGGGTCTTCCCATGGCTTTACGCCGAAGAGAATCATCATCAGGCCGACGGCTACCGAGCCGATGGCGGGGAAAAGGAAATTGCGCTTCAGGCTCTCGACAGACGTTTTGCGCCAGGCCAGCAGCGGGCCTACGGCGGTCAGTAGCATCAGAAGGAGCGCTACCGGAATGGCTACGCGATTAAAGAAGGGCGGACCGACTGTGACTTTGTGTCCTTGGACCCATTCGGAAAGAATGGGGAAGAATGTGCCCCACAGGATCGTGAAGCAGACTACCAGCAGCAGCAGATTATTGAACAGGAAACTGGATTCGCGGGAGACCAGCGATTCCAGTTTGTGCTCGCTCTTGAGATGCGACAGATTCTTGATCAGGAAGAAGACGCAGACGGCCGTGGTCAGCGCGATGAAGACGATGAACCAGGTTCCGATGGAAGATTGCGCAAACGCGTGGACTGAACTGATGACGCCGGAACGGGTGAGAAACGTCCCCAGCAGCGAAAGCAGGAACGTCGCAAAGACTAGGGACATGTTCCAGACCTTCATCATGCCGCGTTTTTCCTGCATCATGACCGAGTGCAAAAACGCGGTGCCAGTGAGCCAGGGCATGAGCGAGGCGTTTTCTACGGGATCCCAGCCCCAGTAGCCTCCCCAACCTAGAACGGCGTAGGCCCAGTGCGCGCCCAGGAAAACGCCGATGGTGAGGAAGGCCCAGGTGACCATGGTCCAGCGGCGGGTAATGTGGATCCACTTTTCGCCGGGATACTTCATGATGAGCGCGCCGAGCGCGAAGGCGAATGGGATGGTAAAGCCTACGTATCCGAGATAGAGCATGGGCGGATGGATGACCATCTCGGGATATTGAAGAAGAGGATTGAGGCCGGTGCCGTCAGGCGGAAGCGCGCCTCGCTCGATGGCGAAGGGGTGGGCGGCGAAATTTAGAATTGCAAGAAAGAAGACCTGTACCGCGGCGATGATGACGGACGCGTAGGCGAAGAGGCGCTGATCGGTCTTGTAGCGCAGGCGGAGAACGAATCCATAGCCGGCCAGCAGCAAAGACCAGAACAGCAGCGAGCCTTCCTGTCCGGACCAGAGCACGGCGAACTTGTAGGCGGCGGGCAGTTCGCGGTTGCTGTGGTGGTAGATGTAGGCGATGGAGAAATCGTCGTTGAAGGCGGCGGCGACCAGAATAAAAGATGCGAGTACGACGATGATGAAGGTGGCGATACCAGCGCGGCGCGCGGTTTCACCCAGGCGGGCGGAAGCGGCGTCGCGTCCGAATAATGAAAGCAGGCCTGCTCCGAATGAATACGCGCTCAGGCCAAGCGCTAACAGAAGCGCAAAGCTTCCTATTTGAGCCATAAAGATGAAATCCCCGATGAGGCTATTTTTTCAGAGATAGGGCGGGGATGCAATGAGAGGATAGGGGCCAGTGGTCGGTTGCCAGTCGCCAGCCGCGAAGAAATATGAAGTCTCGTTCAATAGACTTCCTCGTAGAGCAGCCTCAATTTTGCCAGGTCTATGAGCATCATTATTCCCAGAGCATGCACTTCGCCTTTTTCCGGCGACCAGCGGTCCACGATGTGATATTTGCCGTCTCTTGCGCCTTCGAAAATCCACTGTGCGCCGTCCAGAGCCACGACACTTGCATCACGGGGTGGGTTCGTGGGCAAGGTCCAAAACTTATCCTCC
Organism: uncultured Acidobacteriaceae bacterium; assembly: GCA_963838315.1. GTDB lineage: Bacteria > Acidobacteriota > Terriglobia > Terriglobales > Acidobacteriaceae > Acidiflorens. Next base: position 21,768 of record CAWIQW010000008.1, on the reverse strand, counting down.
TCAATCCGATTGAGAACCCAGCTCGTTTCCTCACGTGTGAGTTTCCGGGTTCGGTTTGTAATCAATTTACCCGGCTGATAGCCGCCCTGCCCACTTCCAACCTTAGTTGTGACGAGCCCGCTCCCGTTGCTCTGTACTTCAAGGCGTACGGAAACGGGATGATGAAATGAGCGAAGCCACAGAAATCTATATGCGTGCGCCGTTTGGCCGTGAGATGCTTTCCAAAGTGACGGCTCACCCGTCGCGCTAAGAAACTTCGAGTACCACTCAACCTTGAAGTTGTCTTCCTTTGCGTCTTCACCGAGAATTCCTGTTGGAAAGTAAGCAGACTGTCCAAAAGATAGGAATGTTAAGGCGAAAACCAACGGGCCGACGAGACGCAATGAATGCCTTAGTAGCGCCGCGGTTGGCAGAGAATGCGGCCAGCCACACAAGAACCGGCGGTCAAAAGCTATTTCGCGAAACTTCCCGATAAACACTCAAACCCCCACATTAATTCGGCCAACCTATTTTCCCTTTTCCAGAGGATACGACTTTTCGCGCCACTCGCGGATGCCGCCATCCATTGATATGACGTTGATGTAGCCCATCCTCTGCAGGTTGTCGGCGGCCAGGGCGGATCGGAATCCGCCTCCGCAATAGAGGACCAGCGGCGTATCCAGAGCAGGATACTTTTCTTCTATATCGCGCTCGATGATTCCTTTGCCGAGGTGGACGGCTCCGGCGATGTGATCGGCCTCGAATTCGCGGTCTTCGCGGACGTCGACCAGAACGAACTTGTCGCCCCGATCCATGCGGGCTTTGACCTCATCGGCGCTGGTCTCGCGGACACGGCTCTTGGCGTCGTCGACAATTTTCAGGAAGCGCGGGGGATGATTGGGAGCCATGGGATTCCTCTGTAGAAATGTTAGCAGGAATACGCCGGTTGTCAGTTCCCGATTGTCAGTTGTCAGTTCCCAGTTCTCAGTTCTCAGTTCTCAGTTCCCAGTTCCCAGTTCTCAGTTCCCAGTTCAAACCCTTTACCGTAACGGAGAACTGAGAACTGGGAAGTGGCAACTGAGACTACCTCGACGCCATCTGGGCCCATTTTGCCAGCGTGCTCAGAAACGGATAGGCACCTTTGGGAGCGTCGATTTCTCCGGTCAGCGAGGTCTTGAAGGGAACCATGTGGCCGTAGAATTCGCGAGTGCTGTCTTTGTCCTGTTTGATGACGGCGCCGTTGAGTTCGAGTCCGGCGAACAGGCCGCGGGAGCGCGAATAAGTAAGCACCTGCGCCCGCATCTTCCAGTCGGTGTCGGCGGCGGCGTGGCGGCCTACGGGGCCGGCGGCGGCGCTGGCGTCTCCGCCGAGCTTGAATTTGCTGGAGAGCAGGTTATCCATGCCGTTCTTGTTCATGATCAGCATGATCACGTCGGTCGCCTGGCCGCCGATCTGCAAGCCGAAGCTTCCGCCTCCGATCACGAAGAAGGCGGGCGCGCTCCAGCCTTTTTCTGTGCGGCAACTCGCGACACCCTTTCCATAGCGGCCCCCGAAGACGAAACCTCCGTTGAGCAGGGAGGGGACAACGGCCACGCATTCGGCGGAGCCGAGGATCTCTTCCGGGATGCGCTGGTCGGGAGCGGCCTGAATTTCGTTGAGAATGGTGCCGGCGGATTGCACGCGGTCGGTGGCCTTGTTATCGATTTCGGCGCGGGCCGGTTCGTCGGCGGCGATGGCTGACGTTAAGAAGCAGCAAGCTACAAGCGAAAACACAGCTAGAACCACGAGGAGATTGCGCATGATGCGTCACCTGGGATTGAAATCTGAACTGTCTTGACTTTGATTCTAATTGTATTCGATGCGGGCGGTGGGCTGGGAGTAGTGATGGGGTTGAGTCAGGTCAGGAACAAAAAAATGCGGGGCTGATCACGGCGACCCTAATCTCCGTTTCCAGCCCCGTCTCCCAGGTTCTGTGGTAGGTGAATCGAGTATGGGGCAGGTCGGAAATGGCGACAAGATTACCGAGGTCATTGGCCGGTAGTAACATAAGAGCAGTTCTCAGTAGCCAGTTCCCAGTAGCCAGTTCCCAGTACAACCTAAAAAGCTTCAGCCACGGAGGACACGGGCCAGCAAGGGGAAAGCCATTCCCGAAAAAAGCGATCAACGCCGTTCTTAGTCAGAGGGGTTTTGAGGTTTTGTCTGAGAACTGGGAACTAAACTCAACCGCACGCCAACTGGTGCGGCTCCCGCCGGTGGGGAATGCCGGCGCTCATCAAGACTATTTTGCCGTTACCAGCGAATGCGTAATAGCGTGCACCGACAGGGCGATGCGATTCTGGACTCCTACTTTCCGCATCAGTTTTGCCACGTGAGCCTTGACGGTGCGTTCTTCGATGCCCAGAGCGGATCCGATTTCCTTGTTGGAACGTCCGGCCACCAGCATCTCCAGCACTTCTTTTTCGCGGTCCGTGAAAGTAACGCGGCCGGCGGGAAAGATGCGTCCCGGAGAAGAACTGACGCGCTCGATGAAAGTGGAGAGCACACGGCGTGACGCCCAGACCGAACCCTGGTGGACGATGCGCAAGGCTTGAATGAATTCGGTGGGAGCGGCGGCTTCGTCGACGTAACCCTTGGCGCCGGCGGCGATCGCTTTGAGAACGCTTTCGTCATCCATGCCTGAGCCGGTCACGATGATTCGGAGATCGGGGCGGATGGCTTTGAGGCTGGCCATGATGTCATAAAGGTTCTGGCCGTTGCGGTTGCCCAGAAGCACCAGATCGATGCCAGTAAGCTGGCCTAGATCGGCGAGCGAGGCGGAAACCAATTCCAGATCAGTCTCGGAATCAAAAAGGGCCCGGAATCCAACGAACCGTAGCGGATCACTCTCCACTACAGCGACACGAATAATTGGCTTTCTGGCAACAGCAGCTTTCATTAAGGTTTCCCTGTTAGGATTGCATCCTGTTTAAGCTTGCCTGAATCAGACGGGAATTGAAATGATTGGTGGCCGATGCCAATTACGGGGGTAACCCGCGAAAGGCGCGGCTAACGGAGGTTTTTCCAGTGATCGAATGGCGGCCATGGCGCAGTTATGGAGGGATTCTCCTGCTCGGGATGCTAGTAACTGGATGGACGGTCGGACAGGCTGGGACCGAGATTCAGCCGCAGACAGGGGCCTATCAGCCGAAGTTCGCGGGGGATCCGGCGCGCTCGGAATCGGAGGCGCAGGCGCTTGGCTACATGAGAGTCGTGCTGCGGGCAGAGCGAGCCTACGAGAAACGCCATGGCAAGTACGCGGAATCGCTGGCCGAACTGGCGGGCACAGCTTCCTTCACCAAGCGCATGGCGCATTCCACCGATCGCGGGGACTACACGGTGTCGTTCCGGCCCCACCGGGCAAAAGGCAGCGACAAGGAAGGTTTCATTCTGACCATGACGCCAAAACAGATGGGTGCAGACCACCGGTCGTTTTACGCCGAGGAAGATGGCGTGATTCACGGGGACGATCAGAAGGCGGCGGACGCCGATTCACCGAAGGTGAAGTAGGGATGCGACTGCGCGCTACAGGATCAATTGGGCCAGAATAGAATTCCAGGTGGCTCGATGACTCGCCGGTCCGCGAACCACACCTGCTAAGCCGGAAGGAGTCTCCAGTCGAGTGCTAGCTCGCCCCGCCCGCAATCGACGGGACCAGCAGCACTTCATCGCCGTCCTGGAAACGATAGGCTGGCCCGCCCAGAAACCGGACGTCTTCCTCGTTCACATAAATATTCAGGAAGCGGCGCACTTCTCCCGCTTCATCGCGCAAGTGGGATTTCAGGTTGGGAAAGTTCGAGTCTAGCTCGTTGAATAACTCGCCAAGATTCGCGGCTTCGCAGGTAACACGCGGTGCGCCGCCTGTAAGCCGCCGCAGCGGTGTTGGGATTTCAACTGTAATGCTCATACTAAGTCTCCGGAATGAATTAGTTATGGCTGTCAGCTCCGTTTCCCAGCTCGTGCACCGAGACTCGGAGTACGACTGGGAACTGAAAACTGACAGCTCGGAACTGCCTTGTAAATTGCCGCTAAGCAAACGCCGATGCGGCCGTCGCCGGCAAAGCAGTCTCCGGCAGCTGTGACGCTTTCGCCGCCAGGTACGCTTCAAACTCCGCCAGCTTCGCGGCAATCGGGCGCTCGACCTGGTATTTGTCCGCAAGCACGTCGGTGGTCTTCAGACCGTTGCCGGTGATGCAAAGCACCGTTGTCTCGTCGGGCAGAATGCGGTCCTGCTGGAAGAGTTTGCGCGCAGTCCCCACCGTCACGCCGCCCGCCGTCTCCGTAAACACGCCTTCGGTTTGCGCCAGCAGTTGAATTGAACTGACGACTTCCGGATCCGAAACATCTTCCGACCATCCTCCACTCTTGGTGATGGTCTTGATCGCGTAGTGGCCATCTGCGGGATTCCCGATCGCCAGCGAGCGCGCAATCGTCTTCGGACGCTGCGGCTCAATCTCGGCGCTGTACTGCTTGACCGCGGTTGAAATCGGCGAGCAACCGGAGGCCTGGGCCCCGAAGAATTTCACGTGTCTCGGCTCGACCAGCCCCAATTGAATCAGTTCGTCAAACGCCTTCTTGATCTTGGTGATCAGCGACCCTCCGGCCATCGGCACAACGATGTTGTCGGGCAGGCGCCAGCCCAACTGCTCGGCAATCTCGTAGCCCACCGTCTTAGAACCCTCGGAGTAATACGGCCGCAGGTTTACATTCACGAATCCCCATGGATGTTCATCGGCGATCTGAGAGCACAAGCGGTTCACGTGGTCGTAGCTGCCATTGATGCGCACCAGCTCCGCCCCAAACACCTGCGTGCCCAGAATTTTGGCGGGCTCGAGATCGGAGGGAATAAAAATCCATGCCTTGAATCCTTCGCGCGCCGCCTGCGCCGCGACCGCGTTCGCCAGGTTCCCGGTCGAGGAACACGCCACGGTGTCGAACTTGAAGGCGCGCGCGTTGGCCAGAGCGACCGCGACTACGCGATCCTTAAAACTCAGGGTGGGCAGGCATACCGCGTCGTTCTTGATGTAGAGTTGCCGCGAGCCGATCTTCTCGCCTAGCCGCGGCGCGCTCACCAGCGGCGTAAATCCAACTGGGAGGGAAGGCTGGTACCCCGCGGGCAGCGGCAGCAGTTCACGATAGCGCCAGATGTTGGGTGCGCGCGACGCGAACAACTCGTGCGAAACCTGTTTCCGGATCGCGTCGTAGTCATACGTGACTTCGAGCGGCGAGAAGCAATCTTCGCAGATCGATCGTGGTTGATTTTCGAAGGTCTTGCCGCATTCGCGGCAGCGGAGTTCGTAGCTGCTCGTCGACATCCTGCAACTTCTTTCTGCGACTGTGGGACGAGCCGGGGAAACAATCCCCATCTACGACAAAACCCCTTTTCCGAATGGGAAAAGAGGCTCGGGAAATGCGAATAACGTTTCGCGTACCCGAATCTCATGGTCCCCGTTACCGGGCGAGAGTTGGCACCTGTCAATCGGGATATATGATCCCGTTCCGGTTGCCGTGGCGTCCTAGGGCTCGTCCCTCAGCCACTCTGCATGAAATTCCGATTTGCTCGATTAAGAGCAAACTTGGCTACTGATGATATTTGGCCGCCCGCTTTCTGTCAAGGGGGAATCCCGGTAGCCTGGCGTCCCCCGGTGCAACCCTGCAATTTCACTTGCGCTCCTTTTCGCCCTCGCTCGTGTGATGCCGGTCACTGCCCGGCGTTCCGCCGCTATCAATAATTAATGCCGCCGGTGAACACGGTTCGGGCATAGTGCCCGGCAACTGAACCGCTCTCACTGGTTGTTGCAGACAGAGCCGCCGTCATCGGCCACACTTCACGGGTGACTTCCATGGCAGAAGAACAAATCGACCGTTTACTGGCCTTTCGCACTTTCATCAAAGAGGCGGAAGAAGGCGCCACCATCCCACCCGTCAGCCAAGACGATCTCAGATCCCTGCATGACGCCTGCGTGGAGATGACGCGCCGCTATTGCGGCAAAGACGGTGCACTCAGTGTCGACGTCATGGCTCGCGTCTGCAGCCGCGACGCAAACCTGCCCGCCGTCTGGCTGCGCCATACTCAACTCCGCTCCCTGGTACGTCAGGGACTGCTCGCCGAATGGCAGCACGGCACCGCTCTCGACGAAGCCGTATTCCAGGTAGCGGCCAACATCACGATGCAGGGTGTTCGTTTTGATCCCGAGATCTTCGTTCGAGAACTCCACCAATGCGCCACGGCGTGATGGCTTTCGCTTTTGCAACTCAGAATTTATTCGCACATGCGGGAGTCGGACGCATATAAGACGTTAGAAGCATACTTGCTGTTATGCTCTAATCCCCACCCGACGCAGAGAGTATATTGATCGACTGATGTGGGACTTCGCACCTCGGAATCCGATTGTGAAAACTGTCTCCCGGCGAACCCAACTATGGTTGATTGGCTTGGGATATGGCGCTGTCATCGCGGTGTCGGCGGGCCTACTCTTCGTGCGATACCTGGTAGAAATCACACATCCAGCCGATGTGGCGGCCGCCGGTGGTATGTATGCCTTCGGCGATGCGATGCTCTGGCTCTTCATCGCCAGCCTGTTCATGATCCCCACCTTCTTTGCGGTGTGGTTCATAGCCAGTGTCGAGCACTTTTATAAACCCTACTCGCAAGTCTTATTCGCTCTCAGCCTGAGCGCTCCGGTTTGCCTGTGTATCCTGTGCGGGGGCGAAAACCATGTGGCCCGCGTGTTGGGATTTATTTGTATGTACCGGCTCATGTGGTCGCCATTTATTCTCGCCGGAATCGGCCTCAGCCGGTGGTTCGCCCGCTTTGATCAAGCAAAAAGGCTGACTGCGTATGCCCTCCTGGTCGAGGGTCTTTCCTTGGCTGCTGCCATTGCGCTCTTGCTCAAGCATCGCTAGTCAGAGCGCGCCCGCCGCATGACGGAGTGCTTTCGGCGCAGCTGCGGCATCCGCGCGCGTCACTGTTTCCCCGGTTTTGAAACGGCCGACCATGTCCCGCAACTGCCTCGCCATCTTCGCCAGTTGCTCGGTAGCAGTTTGCGATTCTCCCACATTCGTGGAGGTGTCCTGCGCCGCTTGTGCCACTCCATTAATGTTGCTCGAGATTGTGCTCGCTCCACGCGCCGCTTCCGTCACATTTCGCGCCATTTCGCCGGTCGTCGCACTTTGCTCCTCAACGGCCGTCGCAATCTCTGTCGATATGTGGCTGATCTTGTCGATCACTTCCTTGATACCACGAATTGATTCCACGGCCCCACCGGTGTTCTCCCGGATTACCGTGATTTTTTGTTCGATCTCTTCCGTCGCCCTGGCCGTCTGTTTGGCCAGTTCCTTCACCTCGTTGGCGACGACCGCAAATCCCTTACCGGCCTCGCCCGCACGCGCCGCTTCGATGGTCGCGTTCAACGCCAGCAGGTTCGTCTGCTGTGCGATGGACGTGATGACCTCGATCACCTTTCCGATTTCAACACTCGAATCGCCCAAACGAGATACCGTCCGGTTCGCCGATTCGGCGGCATCGACGGCCGCACCAGCCACACGCGCCGCTTCGGTGGCATTCTTGGCGATCTCGCCAATGGTGGAGTTCATCTGCTCGGCGCCGGAAGATAACGTCTGGAGGTTGGCGTTCACCTGACCGCTCGCTTCCGAAACCACGTGGGCCTGTGCCGTCGTCTCTTCGGAATTGGCCGTAATTTGCTGGCTGGTAGCGGAAAGCTCTTCAGTCGACGAGGCCACCTGCTCGGCCGTGCTCCCGATCGACTGGATCAGTTGGCGCAAGCTGCCCTGCATCTCATTGATGGCGCCGGTGAGATCGCCGAGTTCATCGTCGCTTTCAGCCTTCAGGTTCTCGCTCGCCAGATCCCCCTCGGCAATCGCCTGCGCCCGCAGCAGGATCGACCGCGTACTGCTCGAAATGCTACGGCTCAAGAAGACAGCGACGAAGATCCCAATCCCTAAAGCGACGACACTGGTTAGCGCCATCGTGAGGTTTAGGGTACGGTTCTCCGCATGTGCGCTTTCCTTGGTCTTGTCCATCAGCATGGCCATGGAATCCTGGAGTTCCCCCACGGTCGTCTTGATCGACTCGGCGAAAGGAGTTGCATGGTCGGCAAATTCGTTGCCTGCGTTCATGAAAGCATCGCGATCGACGCTCGCCGCATGCCCCATCGCGGCTTCCTGCACTTCCCGTAACTTGGGGAGCTGCGCCTTGATCGAGTTCAGCCGGTCCCGGTTCACCTGGAGTGTCCAGCGCGGAGCCAATTCATCCATCTTCGCGATGTCGGCATCGACCGCTGTCCAGTTTTCCTCGAATGTCTTCAGGGCGGCCTGCCGTCGGGCCGTTTGTGCTCCCGCAAGGATGACCTGGCGACCTTTGCTCTGAGTCTGATTCACATCTCCCATCAGCTTTCTGACCGCCTCTCCCTGGGGTATGCGAACCTCGAACGTGAAGTCCTCGGTTTGCTGGATATCGGCCGACTTAAAGTAGGTCATCGTCGTACCAAAGATCATTAAGCCGAAAACGGCTCCGAAGCCCAGTCCCAATTTCTTGGCCAGTGTTACTCTCATTTTTTTCTCCCGAATCCAATCCCTTTAACCGTTGCATTTTTCGGCTTTCCAAACAACGGTCGTCTAAACATCAGGATCGGCTTCCGGGCAGAGAGCTTGACACCAGTCTGGTTGAAATTGGGTATACGATTGGGCTCGAAAGAATACGTCCTCAGAATTCCACACCGCGTCTAGAGGTGATCGGCGGCAGGGCCTAGGTTCTCTAGGAAACAAGAGACGGTCCGCCCAGTCCAGGACACTAACGCGCGTATCGATTCCGCTTCTTATCCTGATAACGCTCGATGCCCAGTTGAATCAGCCGGTCGATCAGTTCCGGATAGGACACTCCGCTCGCCGCCCACAGCTTGGGATACATGCTGATCGCGGTAAAGCCCGGCATGGTGTTGATCTCGTTTACCCACAGCCTTCGCGATTTCGGCTCCATCAGGAAATCGACTCGCGCCAGGCCGGTGCAATCGACCGCTTGAAATGCCGCGATCGCCAGGGCCTGCACTTTCTTCATTTCCGGCTTTGTGAGTTTGGCCGGAATGACCAGGTCCGATCCTTCCGCCAGGTACTTCGCGTCGTAGTCGTAAAACTCCTTGCAGGGAACGATCTCTCCCGCAACCGAAGCTTTCGGGTCATCGTTGCCGAGCACCGCGCATTCGATTTCGCGCGCCTTGTTTTTCTTCCCGCCCACGCCTTCTTCGATGACAATCTTGCGGTCGAACCGCGCCGCCTCCTCGATCGCCGGACCCAGTTCCTTGCGGTCGTGCGCCTTCGAAATGCCCACCGACGAGCCCAGGTTCGCGGGCTTCACGAAAACGGGATACTTCAACTTGCTCTCCACCAGCTTCTCCACTTTCCTCGGTCCGCTCTCCCATACTGAGCGCAGCACGGTCACATGCTTGACGATGGGTAAGCCCGCAGTGCGGAAAAGAGACTTCATGATGTCTTTATCCATCCCCGCCGCCGACCCCAGCACGCCCGCTCCCACGTACGGCAGGTCCGCAAGTTCCAGCAATCCCTGAATCGTGCCGTCCTCGCCAAACGTTCCGTGCAGCACCGGGAAAATTACATCGACGTTGATGGCGCGATCGGCCACCCGCCGGAGGTGGATGTCCGGCGAATCGACGGGTTCGGTCCCGGATGTTGCGCCTCCGACTCCACGCCGCGCAGGTTCAGGAGAAACGACTACCGACTCGCCCGTAGCGAGTAACTCCGCTCCGGGAGTCGCTCCCGGATCGCCCGCGCGCAGGTGCTTGTCTCCGGCCCGTGCCCCGGGGCTGGCATCGGGCCCGCCCTGCAGCAACCGCTCGGCGTGTTCGGCCGTCAGCCAGCGGCCATCCCTGGTGATGCCGATCGGCACGACCTCATATTTAGTCTTATCGATTGCATTGAGAACCGACGCCGCCGACAATAATGACACTTCATGCTCCCCGCTGCGTCCGCCAAAAAGAATGCCCACTCGAAGTTTTGCCATAAAGAATCAGTCTCGGCGCACGACCGCTTTGCCGTCAATCGCAGGATGGGTACGTCGATCCACGATCGCTAGCACTCTCGCGTGTTTGCCCGCCAGTCCGACACCGGTCGGCGCCCCTCTCCCCCTTCCCCGATCTCCGCACTTTAACTTGACACTGGAGGGAAACGGGTGTGAAATTGGCGGAACCTCAAAAGCCTGTGCGCGCCCTCATCCGGAATATCTGTTCTCGGGTTCATATTTGCAGAAACCCCACTGCCGTGAAACTAGGTTCGTGGATGCATTCACTGGTAGAGCTTTGGCAAGTCAAACAACTTCGCATTTCTCAGGAGTCGCTCATGAATTCGAGTGCGGGAAGAAACACCCTCGCAATCTGTCGCGTAGTGCTAGTTGTCTTCACGTTGACTGCATTCGCAACCGCTACGGACAAGCCGAAGCCACCGGCGCCGCACCCGTCCGCTCCGGCAGCGCACCCGGCGCCGCACCCGCCGGCTCCGGCAGCTCATACCGCAGGAGCGCCTGGCGGTCAGCATCCCGGCGCGCCCGCTGGTAATCGTGGGCCCGGCGGCGCGGCAAGTACGACCCGTGGAATGGGTGGTGCCAACACCAATCGTGGAACCGGCGCCAACGGAATGAACCGCACAACCGGCAACGCTAATGCGAACCGCGGCGCCAGCAACCCGAATGCGAAGGGCGGCGCAGCTGGGGGAAATGCCACCCATGTCCAGGCCAACAAGGCGGGCGGCGCCAGCCAAGTCGGCAACCGCGGCAATGCTGCAGGGAATGCGGGCAATAAAGGAGAGGCCGGCGCAGCCGCCAATCATCACCAACCCGCAGGCTCCCGGACAGTCGCGCTCAAAAACGGCGGATCGGCCACCTATCGCAAGAATGGCCAGGTCCGCACCATCCAGACGCACGGCATGACGATCAACCACGGCATGAATGGCCAGCGCCGCGTAGTTGCCATGCATAATGGACGCCAGGTTGTCGCCTACGGGCACAATGGCGGTTACAGCCAGCGCGCTTACTATCGGCACGGCGGACGCGAATACGTACAACGCACCTATTGGCGCGGCGGACATGCCTACGCCTACGGATATCGCAGCTACTACTGGGGTGGTCATCCCTACTACGGATACGCTCCCGGCTACTACTACGGGCCTGCCTACTACGGCTGGGCTTACAACCCTTGGCCAGCGCCTGTTTACTACAACTGGGGTTGGGGCGCTGCGCCCTGGTACGGCTACTACGGCGTTTACTACCAGCCGTATCCCGTGTATCCCTTCGCCGCGCTCTGGCTCGCGGACTACCTGATCGCCGCTAATTTGCAGGCCGCCTACGCCGCCCAAGCCGAGGCCGAACAGGGGCAGCTCATCCAGCCCCAGTTCCAGCAGGAGTCCTCGGATGTCATAGCATCCCTGTGGTCATCCGATCCTTTGGTAGCCGCCAGCCTCGCATCCCTCTACGGGTCGAGTTCCCGTTCTTATCTGATGGCCGCCGCGGGCGCGCCCAGCAGCGGTGGCTCAGCGATGCCTGCGGACGTCAAGCAGGCCATCGCCGACGAAATGAAAAACGAGATCGCGGCCGAGAAGGACGCGGCCGCCAATAAAGACAAGGAATCAACCGCCACCGGCGATCAGTTGCCTTCCGCCCTTGATCCCAAAATCCGCTACTTCGTGGTCTCGGTCGACGAAGACCTTACGACTGCCGATGGCACCGAATGCGCCCTCACTCCCGGCGACGTCGTCTACCGCAAGGGCGATAAGCCGGACGAAGACAACATGGTCGACGCCACCGTCAAGAGCGCCAAGAAGAGCGAATGTCCCGTCGGCGTCACCGTCGCCATTGACGTCACCGACCTGCAGGATATGCACAACAGCCTGCGCCAGACGATGGACGAGGGCTTGAAGAAACTGGCCGACAACAACGGAAAGAACGGTTTGCCGGCTGCTCCTGACACCAAAACGACGACCGGCGAGGTTCCGCCTCCAGCTCCCGATTCCAACGTAAAAGACGATTTGGACAAAACCCAGAAGGATGCCGATCAGGCCGAAGCCGAAGCCAGGCAATCCAAATAAACTCAGTCGCTGGTTGAGACTACGTAAGCAACAATCATGAGGAGGAGTTTGCAATGCGGCAGAAATTTGGGATCGCTATCCTGATAATCGCAGTGGCCGTTGCCGTCTTTACCCCGACCCTGGTAAACGCACAGGTACCCCTCGATGAACAGCTCAAGGCGCAATACAACATGGTGAAAATGGGACAAGACTCGAACGGCGCGGCGGTCATCGAGGCGGGTACGATTCTAAACGTCAAGAAAGGCGGCATTCTCAGCGTCCCTTACGGCGATCAACCAGTCGCCACCAGATATCAGGACGGGACCGTCCACTCGCCGAACGCCCTGGGCATGAAAGCGCGTGGCAGCCTGCTTGGCAAAATCGGCAAGCAGCAGACCACCCAGTTTTTCCAGGTCGGAAACAAAGTCTATCCCTCGAAGATTCTGGTGAATGCCGATAAAGATCAAGTGGTCATGAGCATCGTTGCCTGCGATTCCTGCAACAACACCAGCCCCACCACCTTCTACAAGGCAGATGTCGTCTTCCAGTTCGGCAAAGGAGCCCTAGCCACCCTGGGTGCGCCCCAGGTGGAAGACGCCATCGCCGGACTGCTAGCCATCGATGAAGGCGGCGATCAGGGCGGCGGGCAGCAGGCCGGCAACGGCAATGGCAATGGCAACGACCAGGGAAACAATCAGGGCAATAACCAGGGCGGCGGACAAGCGCAGCAGCAGGCGCCTCCACCAGAACCCGCGCAGATTGAAAAAGGCCAGACTCCCGATCAGGTAAAAGCGGCCATCGGAGTTCCCGACAAGATCGTCAACCTCGGCACCAAACAGATTTATGTCTACAAAGACATCAAGGTCACATTCGTGAACGGAAAAGTTTCCGACGTGCAGTAGGTAACTGAAATCAAAGTCAGAAGTCCAAAGTGAAGAGTCCAGAAGTCAGAAGTCAGATTGAAGAAGTGAAGCCTCAAGCCCCACGGGATCCACTTCTTCAATCTGACTTCTTCAATCTGACTTCTGACTTCTGACTTTTACAGAATCTTCTTCCCGAACGCCGAGAGCGCCAGTTCGACCGCCAGGTCCGCTGTCTGGTTGCGTTCGTCGATCACCGGATTCACTTCGACAATCTCCAGGCTCAGCATCCGTCCGTGGTCGGAGATGATTTCCATGGCCAGATGCGCTTCGCGATACGTCGCCCCTCCCCACACCGGAGTGCCCACCCCGGGCGCATCCTCCGGATCGATCCAGTCCATGTCGAGCGACACGTGATAGCCCACGGTCCCGCGTCCCGCCATTCGCAGCGCCTCTTCCATCACCGCGCGCATGCCGCGTTCGTCAATGTCGCGCATCGTAAAGACCTCGACTCCGGCCTTCCGGATATTCTCTTTTTCAATATTGTCGACATCGCGAATGCCGACCAGCACGCAGTTTTCCGGCGCAATCTTCGGTGAGAAATCGAAAATATTGGCCAGTTCGAGCGGAGGCAATCCCATGATCGATGCCAGCGGCATCCCATGCACGTTGCCGCTCGGCGAAGACTCGGGTGTGTTTATGTCGCTGTGCGCGTCGATCCACAGCAGGCCGATTTTCTGCCCCTGTCGCCGGTAGAACTCCGCCACGCCAGAGACGGTGCCCGCCGCCACCGAGTGATCTCCGCCCAGAACCAGCGGGACCTTCCCGGCCTCGAGCGCCTTGATGACCATGTCCGCACTCTTGAGGCAGGTCGCGGTAATTTCCTTCAGATATTTGGCGCTCGCCGCTCCTTCTTTTTTTTGCTCAGGGATGGCGACGGCAATGTTGCCGGCATCTTCCACGTTGTGGCCTATAGCTTCAAGCCGCGCCTCCAGTCCGGCAACGCGTACGGCGGAAGGACCCATGTCCACGCCGCGGCGCGACTGGCCCAGGTCGAGGGGAACGCCGATGACTCGGATCTGACGCGGACTGATGCTGCTGAACGTCGTAGTTCGCAAGGGCATAGTCAGGTTTTCACTTCCAGGAACTCTGGCATTGTACCGCGTCGAGCCAATGGAACGCGTGGAGTGCCGAACCACGGATTTCGCGCGCTCTGCGAGATCTTTAGAGAGTGGAGATTCTGCGTCTCTACGCCTGTGCTTCCCCAAAACACTTTCTTCGGGTTCGTCCATTTGGGTAATTTCCGGGCCGTTCACGTGTGTGCTAGCATGTGTTTCGCTCCAGTCGTGGTTTCAGCACACAATTGAGATTTCACAATCCTGCAGGCTGTTAGTGCCTGCTCCCAGGAGACAACTGTTTCATGAAAAGCGCCTCGTTCTCTCGTCTTGCCCTACCCGCGCTCGTGGTCGCGGTGTCGATGATCCTCGCCACTGGCGTGGCCAGTGCCCAGACCCAACCCGTCAAGTGCTCCAGTCAGATCACCGCCTGCGGATGCACCATCACCACGCCCGGCGGCTACACGATCGAAAACAACCTCGATTACTCTCAGGGTCTAACCTTGAAGAGCGGTTGCATCGATATCTCCGCCTCCAATGTCGACCTCTACGCCTATGCCCTTATCACCGGACCGGGAACCAACCCGGCGTGTGATATCGGTAATCCAAAAAAGAGTGCTGACACCGGGATCCACGTCCTGCCCGGGGCAAAAAATGTTTCCATCTTTTTCTATGAATACGGCCCTTGCGGATGGAACTATGGGCTGGAGAGTGAAGGCAGCGGCGTCAACTCCTATTACCCCTACGCTTATTACAACAACGTAGGAATTTTGCTGAACAACGCCACCGGCAACGACGTGCTCTATTACTACGGTGAGTACAATACCACCGGCCTCGAAATCGCTGGCGGATCGGGTAACTCGATCAACGGCAGCGAGGTTGAAGAGAGCACGCAATATGGCTTCTGGCTGAATGGCACCAAGGATAATACGCTGGTCGACAACGGCGCATACTACAACACCATTGCCGGGTTCTATCTGGGCTGCAACGCCACCGGAAATGTGAAACCTTCCATCCCCTGCACCATTGCCACCACCACCGGCAACAGCTTGCAGGACAACTCTGCCTATGGCGAAGCCGCCACGTCGTATACGCAAAAATATGGAATCGCGGTCGAGCGTGGAAGTATCAACAACACATTCCTCGAGGATTACACGTACGACCCATACAACACTCCCTACCGAAACAAGACGGACATCATCGACGGTAACGGGAACTGCGTCTATAACACTTACCTGGATGATGTGTATCTTACCAAGTCCCCGAGTTGCATTCAGTAAGAAGCGCTGCACGGCGAGGAAAGTGGCGGTGTCCCAGGTTAGCGCCCAGGGTTTTGGGCGCTGACCTGGGACACCGCGCTTTCGGCCGACGTAGTAAGGCTCCGCCCCGTTGTGATAAACAAAAACCATGTCGCAGCGGCGATCGCAAAAAAACGCTTCTCCGAGTTTTCTGATGGCCGGTGGACTTTTCAAGGCAATGTTTTTTGCCCCGTCGCTTCACGCCTGACCGCATTTTCGTTCCGGTAAGACTTTCCGGGTTCGTCCATTTGGGTGATTCCCGGTCGATTGCACCTGTGCTAGCATCCCTTTGCTCTATTCGTGGGTTCAGCACACAATTCGAGACTTCACAATACTTCAGGCCAATGTTGCCTGATCCCAGGAGATAACTGTTTCATGAAAAGCGCCCCGCTCTCTCGTCTTGCCCTTCCCGCGCTCGTGGTCGCGGTGTCGATGATCCTCGCCGCCGGCATGGCCAGTGCCCAGACCCAGCCAGTCAATTGCTCCAGTCAAATCACTGCCTGCGGATGCACTATTACAGCCACCGGCACCTACACCATTGAGAACAACCTCGATTACTCTCAGGGCCTGACTTTACAGGGTGGTTGCATCGATGTCTCCGCCTCCAATGTCGACCTCTACGCCAATATTTCCTTGATCGGACCGGGCAGCGACGCGACTTGTGCCACGGGCAATCTCAAGAAGAGTGCTTACACCGGCATCCATGTCCTGCCCGGCGCAAAAAATGTTTCCATCTCCATGAATGGGAACGCGGCTTGCGGATGGAACTATGCGTTTGAGAGCGAAGGCAGCAACACCAACTGGTATTACCCGGGAGCCTACTACAGCAATGTAGGAATGCTCCTCAAGAACGCTACCGGAAACGACGTGCTCTATGGCTACTTTTACTCCGGAATCACCGGCCTGGAAGTTGCCGGCGGATCGGGTAACTCGATCAACGACAGCGGTTCCGAAGATAACACGCAATATGGGTTCTGGCTGAACGGCTCCAAGAATAATACGCTGGCCGACGACGGCGCATACTACAACACCATTGCCGGGTTCTATTTCGGCTGCAACGCCACCGGAAATGTGAAACCTTCCATCCCCTGCACCATTACCACCACCACCGGCAACAGCCTGCAAAGCAGCGAGGCCTATGGCGAGGTCGCCACGTCGTACGCGCAAAAATACGGGATTGCGGTCGAGCGTGGAAGTATCCACAACACGTTGCTCGAGAATTACACGTACACCCAAATCGACCCTTCTTACCGAAACAAGGTGGACTTCATCGACGGGAACGGGAACTGCGTCTATAACACTTACCTGGGTGATGAGTATCTCACCAAGTCCCCCAGTTGCATTCAGTAAGCACAGCAGTCCATCACAAAGTAAGTAGCAGGTGCCCCAGGTTCGCGCCCAGTTTTTGGGGGCCCGAACCTGGGTTCCACTAACTCCCCTCAGAATAAAGTCGATTCCTTCCCGCACCCGACAACCGAACCTTTCAACCTTTCCACATCCAACTCCCCTACACTCTCAGCCAACCACGGAACGCGCGCCCGGCATAGTACGACTCCGCGCCATTGTGATACACGAAAACCATTTCGAAGCGGCGGTCGCAAAAAAGGGCGCCGCCGAGTTTCCGGATAGCAGAAGGCGTTTTCACCCAGCTCGAGGTTTTCGTATCGAACTCTCCCAGCTTCTGCAAGTCGCGATATTGTTCTTCCGTTAAGAGCTCAATGCCCATGACGGCGGCCATGCCAACCGCGTTGTCTTTTGGCTTGTGTTCTTTTCTTGACTCGAGCGCTTCACGGTCGTAGCAAAGGCTCCTGCGGCCCTTCGGACTCTCCGGTGAACAATCATAAAAAATGTATTCGCCCGTTTTCCTGTCCTGAGCCACCACGTCGGGTTCGCCGCCAGTTCTTTCCATCTCGCTGAGCGACCACAACTTACCAGCATCAGCTTCCAGCTTTGCCTGCACCTGGGCCCACGCCACTCCCTTATGGCGGTTCATGTGTTTCTCGAAACGGACTTTTAATGCTGCGAGCAACTTTTCCACTTGCTTCGGGGCCAAGGCATTCTCCCTGTCTCTATTACCCTTCAATGTTGGACTCATCGGTCCTACCCCTCCCCCCGGTCGGTATATTGTAATCAATAACTTAGCGGACAATTTCCGGCAAAGTATTCAATCTTATGGGCTTACAGTCAAAGTATTGAGTCGATGACAGTTAGCTTCACTTTCCATCTGGTTTCTTCCTGTAGCCCTGTAAAGTATTGATTCTACGAAGTGTGGATTCTAAAGTATTCAAAATAAGTAAGTTGTGGTCACTTTTCACTCCCTATAAATCGCCGATTAGGCGGGCTATCCCATCGCTAGTTGGAGACCTACCGGGATCAAATCCGATGATTCTCCTTCGCCGCGTTAGAGTCAAGAAATCCCTGCATTCCAAAACCGCGCGACCTGGGGCGCAAGCGATGCTTGGGCGAACAATGGGCGAATAAAATATAGTTTGGCATACAGACATGTATGTACAATGTCCGCAGTCACAACAGACTGCGGGAGTTCCGGGAATTATCGAGGCCAAAACGGAGTTGACAAGGTATGCCAGGCGGCGCCGTGGGTCGCACACGTTCCGGGGATTTCGAGTTTCCACACGGAGTCGTGAAAGGCAGGTTTTCAAAACCACGAAACGTGGGACACGTGCGAGCGGAGGGGACGAACAAAATGCCTGGGCACTTATCGTCCGCGGGACTCTTTTGGTTTGGGATTATGCCAAGGGCCATGCGAGGCGATCAGCGTGTCGGCCTCTTTCGGACCCCAGCTATGGCGCTTGTAGGGGCGCACCCGGTGGTGATGCTTGAGAACGGGATCCACGACCTTCCAGGCAGCCTCGACCGCGTCCTCACTGGCAAAGAGCGCTTGATCGCCGATCATGGCGTCCCCGAGAAGCCGCTCGTAGGGCGTCTCGTCTCCCTGCTGTTCTTCGCAAAGGTAGAGTTCCTGCTGGTCGCCGATGTATTCCTTGCCGGGGATCTTGATGCGGGCGGCGAGGGCGATGGCCGAGTCGGGCGACAGCCGGAAGCGCAGGTAATTGGCGGGACCGTGGGTTGGCGCGGAGTCGGCGAACAGCCGCTGCGGGGGCACCTTGAGCTCTACCAGCACTTCGGTCGCGGTGTCCGCGAGATATTTACCGGAACGCAGATACCACGGAACTCCCTGCCATCGCCAGGAGTCGATGAGCAGTCGCAGGGCGCAGAAGGTTTCCACGTCGGAGTTCTTTGCGACGTCCGGCTCGTTGCGGTAGCCAGCGTATTGACCGCGCACCTCGTCGTCGGGCGTGAGCGGGCGCATGGCCTGAAATATCTTGGCTTTTTCGGTGTTGACGGCCTGGTAGTTGCGGTCGGCGGGCGGCTCCATGGCGAGGAGGGCGACGATCTGGAAGAGGTGGTTCTCGATCACGTCGCGCAGACATCCCGCCGTTTCGTAAAACCCGCCGCGGCGGCCGATGCCGAAGCGCTCGGACATGGTGATCTGGACGCTGGAGAGGTAGTTGCGGTTCCAGATGGGCTCAAGAAAGGAATTGGCGAAGCGGAAATAGAGGAGATTCATGATCGCCTCTTTTCCGAGGAAGTGGTCGATGCGGAAAATTGCATCTTGCGGGAACACGGAGCGGGCGACGCGATTGAGTTGCCGCGCCGAAGCGAGATCGCGTCCGAAAGGTTTTTCGACAATCACGCGCGCATTCCTGGACAGGTTGGCGGCGCCGAGGCTTTTGATTACCGTCTCAAAGAGCGCGGGCGGAATGGCCAGATAGTGCGCGGGACGCCGGGCACCGGCGAGCGCCTTCTTTATCGCCGTGAATGTGTTCGCGTCCTTGTAATCGCCGTCGACGTAGGAGATCAGCGACAGCAGATGGCGGAGGGCGTGCCGGTCATCGATTCCGCCGGAGCGTTGAATGCTGTCCGTTACGCGTTTGTGGAGGCGCGGGAGGGACCAGTTCGAGTGGGCAACGCCAATGACGGGTACCTTGAGGGTTCCTCGTTTTACCATCGCGTAGAGCGCCGGGAAGATCATCTTGTGAGCGAGATCGCCGGTCACTCCGAAGAGGACGAGCGCGTCCGAACTTGCCGTAGCCATTCAAGGCCTCCCTTGTTCGTGCTGAACTCGATTTGATGCTGTTCGTGGCTGCTCCGCTGTACCTTCGAGGAAGATCAGCAACCCCGGAGAAAGCATAAAGCCTTTCACCGCCGAGACGCCGAGGGCGCCGAGAAGAGTTTTTTAGGAGCGTGGGATTTTTGGAATCCCGGGCAGGGAAAGTTCGTGCGTTCTGAGTCCCCGTTTGGAGCGGCTACTTTGGAGGGATTGCGCCGCGCGAAGCCGGTAGAGAGTGGTAAAGGCGGATTGCGTCTGGAGGATGTTGCCAGTGGGTACTGGACGCTATTTGCGAAATAGTCGAGTGGCTAAGTCAGGGGTCCCTCGGCTTCGCTCGGGATTTCGGCGCGCGGCTCAGACGCCGCGCCAGCGCCTCAAGTTCGACTCCGTCGTCCTCCGCACGGCCCTCGACTTTTCGTAACTGCTTTGGAGTTGACAACGGAGTTATAATGAATTTGTTTGACGGATAGCGTACCGACTGGCAATTTTGCTGAGCCCCGCCTGACTAGCGGGGCTTTTGGTTTTTCTGGGGAAGCTCGATGGTTCACCGCCGAGACGCCGAGAGCGGCCGAGAAATTCAAATTCACTTAGGGATGGAGTCCGGGAATCCCGGGTCTCGAAAAGCGCGAGACCTGGGGCACCCGGCGATTTCTAAAATTTGTTCATTTCGTTCTCCCACTTTGTGAAGCGAGGGCTCGTGCTTCTCGCAGGTCAATTCGGAAACTGTAGCCGTGCTTTTCCAGCAACCCGAGGAGCTGAGCGCCGTTGAGGAGAGTAACTGGAGAATTATTTGCGAAGGTATATGCATCGGAGCCGTAGCTGCTGGTGGTTACTAGGATCCCTCGGGACGCCCCCTCCTTCGTGACGACGGCGCACAAATCTCTAACCGCACTCACATCGACGGTGTGCGTATAGCGTTTCGCCTGGATGACGTACTTGCCACCGTGGATCGGATCTGGGTCAAACGCAATAGCGTCTACGCCCCTATCCCGACTCGCCTGGGTAATCTTCACTTCAGCGCCGCGCCCGGCAAACTCCTTCTCGAACAACTCGCGTATCAAATGCTCAAAGTCCTGCCAATCCATCGCAGCCAGATTCGTAGACTTGCTCAGATTGCCGAGCACTGCTTTCGCATCGACAAATCGCGAGTCCTTCTTATTGAGAGAAAGAGTTGGTTCGATTGGGATAATCTCGATCAGCCGTCCGGCTGACTTCCCATGCAGGCTCTCAAACGCGATAAGCGGATCGATTTTGCTCAGGTGTAGGTTTACTATCTGATCTCGTTCCACCATCAGAGATGCCGTATATGCCTTCGTGTTTATGCCGGTACTCGGATCGTTAAACCTTACCCAGCCATTAAGGACAAGGAGTCTGACGACATTGGCTTGGTCGTTGAGGAACACTTCGTGCGCTACCCTGAGCAAAATAGCGGGATGCACGCGCGGAACAATCTCTTTCTTTTCTGTCTGGCTCAGAGGCTTCTTCACCGGGCCCTTCTTCAGTTGCACCACTTTGAACGGCGGATTGTGAACGACATCCGGCAAGCCAAAATCGATTACCAGAATTCTCTCTTCTTCGTCGAAGTCGATCTCCCACGAGCGGGGAACAGAGGGGGGCAGAAGGAGCGAACTCAATACACAATGTACTCTGTTGATCGCGTCCTCTTTTATGCCGTTGTCATAGCCGCACCGCATCTCTGTGAGAACCCGCTTCTGGCCTTCGCAGTGGCACATGTACAGGTCAGAGGCGCGACCGTAAGCGATGAGTTCTTCGGCTAAAAGTTTCCTAGTCTCTCGTACACAAGCCTCCCATGCACTCTTCGATTGATCATTCCATTCATGAACATCGTTGTTCACCCTTTCCAATAACGCAATCAAAGCGGCTCTGCGTTCGTTGTAGGTGATGACGGTGCGACGCTCTGCGTTAAAGTATTTGTTGATCTTGCGTTCTGAGACCCTTGAGTGATCGTATTGGAAACACGCTTCCTCCAGTTGAAAGGTAAGGGGTTCAATTGGTGTGAAGTTGATGGAAGGCATTTTGGGTTCGCAGTCTGGATAGTTGCAGCTATTCGAGAGCAATGTCGTTTCTTGAGCAGTCCATTTCGGTGGCTCTAATTGCAAGATGGCGTCGACGTCAGTGACATTCATTTCCTGATATGTTTCGTCTTGCGGGGGCAACATGTGGGACTTGAATTCTTCTCGAACCCAAAGTGGACGATGAACTTCCCATCGCGTCTGTTCCTTGCTTGTTTGCAAACT
>CAWIQW010000007.1:0-262801 GCA_963838315.1 uncultured Acidobacteriaceae bacterium | reverse complement strand
GACCTGCCCCCATAATCCGTTCACGGGATAATACGACAAGTTAGTTGACCCTTGTTACCCGCAGTAGCAGCCGCCGGAGCTGTGGGAAAGTGGGAAACGCGTTCTTCGGCGTTTTCCAAGCTTGCCTTCTTTTGGCAAGCGTCTTTTCCATAGCTCGTCAGTTCTCGCGCCGCGAACTCGTTCGGCGTCAGATAACCCAAGCTGCTGTGCGGACGCTCTTCGTTGTATTCCGTTCTCCACGCTGCGATCTTGCGCCTGGCATCGAATAGATTCTGAAACCAGCTCACGTTCAAGCACTCTTCTCGCAGCCTCCCGTGGAAACTTTCCACCCGCGCGTTTTGGGTCGGCTTCCCCGGTTGAATATGCACGACCTCGATCTTTCGCTCCATGCCCCAGGCCAGAAAATGCCGGCTGGTGAACTCTGGCCCGTTGTCACAGCGAATCGAGCCCGGCTGGCCCCGCTCCGCCATGATCGCCTCCAGCACACGCGTCACTCTGCGGCTGGCAAAACTCGTATCCACTTCGAGCGCGAGGCACTCCCGCGTATACGCATCCACCACGCTCAGCACCCGGATCGCCCGTCCGCACTCCACCGCATCGTGCACAAAATCCAGTGCCCACTCCTGGTTCGCCGAAGTCCGCTCCAGCAGCGGCGTTCCTACCCGAACGCAGTGTTTCCTCTTCTTCCGCCGCAGGCTCAGACCCGCCTCTCGATACATGCGATGGACACGCTTATGATTCACTGCTTCTCCCATTCGCATCAGCAACACGTGCAGCCGCCGATAGCCGAAGCGCGGCTTCTCTCGCGCTAACTCCACCAGCCGCCTGCGTAACTCCTCATCGCAGCGCGTCGTGCGATAGCGGTAACTCGATACCGCCATCCCCAAGAGCCCGCAAACCCGGCGCTCGCTCGCTGCATATTCCAATCGCAGCCAGCTTGCATCCGACCGCTGATCTACGAGCTCCACCCGTTTTTTGCAATGACCGCTTTCAGCATCTCTTTGTCCAGACTGAGATCCACCACCAGCTTCTTCAACTTCGTGTTCTCGTCCCGGAGTTGCTTGGCTTCCTGCGCCTCGCTCACATCCATTCCCCCGTACTTCGCTTTCCAGGCGTAGATGGTGTGCTTCGATACGCCGACTTCCCGCGCCACGTCTTCCGCCGTTCGTCCCGCTTCCAGTTGTTTGAGCGCCCCGATCATCTGTGCTTCCGTGTGCTGACTCTTCGACATGAAACTCCCCTTTCCGCAATCTGAAATCATACTCAGCCCTGTGCGGTTTTTGGGGAGCAGATCACCACCTGGCGGAGTTCGTGAGCGTGACCCACTCAATCCCTGAGTTAGCACAGTAGTCAACGGCCTGGCGCGTATGAGTATCCTTCAGTTCGGTTCCGACAGCTTTGACTTCAATAAGTGATTGGATTTTGCCGTCGCTTTTTGTCGCAAGATCACAATGCGTGCCACGAATATCCAACTCAGATGTGACTTCTGAATACTTGTCGTATCCGAAGACGGCTGACAGCATGTCAGTCACGATGATGACGGTGTCTGACTCGTTTACGTCGCGTGACTTGGCCGCTTGCACGATTCCCTGAAATTCTTTGAGGCTTGATCTGAGCCTATCTGCGACGCGGACCGGTATTGT
The DNA here is from genome assembly GCA_963838315.1 of uncultured Acidobacteriaceae bacterium. Lineage (GTDB taxonomy): Bacteria > Acidobacteriota > Terriglobia > Terriglobales > Acidobacteriaceae > Acidiflorens. The sequence continues at coordinate 261,158 of CAWIQW010000007.1, read as the reverse complement.
AGGCATGGCTACTATTTCCTTTTCACTCCGTGATGCGACTGTACACGATAAGTCGCGCCAACGGGTATGTCTGACTGTGGGCCGAAAAAACTAAAGTCACGAGTGATGAGGGTGGACGCGACAGCCTATGATTGCGACGTAACCACGGCAATCTACGGTTTGTGAATCCCGACGTGTACACTCGTAGGGGCTGTCCCCGGTTTTCCAAGCTGGAGAGAACCGCCCTGGCCACCTACTGGCTGTTGCTGGCTGAAGGACATTTTCACCGGCGGGAAATTCCGGTTATTTAAGGTACACCATGTGCCCACCCATTGATCGGCTTGGAGAAACAGGCGAGAATGCAGCACAATCGGCGGCTAAGCACGCCTCTGAGTATCTTCCGAGTGAGTTTCTGAAACATGTCCGGGAGAACGATTACCAAGCGTTAAACATTGCGATATCCGATGGCATTCGAGAAATGTTGGGAGTTCCGGGAACTGGCCGCAGGATACGAAAAGCTTTGCCATATTTGTCGGTTGGACAAGCCGAGATGATCGCTCACAGCGGAATGGCTCGGGCGATGGAAGAAGCAACTTTCCACAAAATTCTTCGACTGGGATACAAACTGAAGCAAGTGATCATTGGCCCTGACGCATGTCCAATCTGTCGAGCGAACCATGCGCAGGGGCCTATACCGGTTGATCAGCCCTTTAGCTCTGGTCACTTGCATGGCCCGTTCTGTCTTGGCTGCTGCTGTGCAATAAGCGCAGCTAGAACTCCTTCGTCAGACTGATGTGCATTGTGGGGTTTGTTTAGCAAACGGACAGAAAACAACGATTTCGATTAGCCATGCTCCATTAATTGGCTATGGCCTGGTCGTTTGAGCGGGCGCAGAGTCTTCCTGTTTAGCTCCAACCACGAACGAGGGCCGGCAGACTCTTTCACGTCAGCCCATCTTCCCAGCGTTAACGCGGTGAGCTAGAGAAGGGCATTCTGCCGAGTAAAAAGAAAAATCGCGCCTTGGGAACACGCGGTTCAAAGGTCCGTTCAAAGCTCGCTGGGTCTATTTTACTCCGCGTCTCGCGAACGCCGAGCGGCATTCGGTCTTGTCTTTCGCTTTCCCGTCCTCTACCGATTGCCATTGAAGATTCGACACGGCGTCCGCGCCTCCGTCGCAAAGCGCTACGACGTGATCCTTGACGTAGCCGGGGCAAGCGCCGGTACGTCGTCCGGTCGATGGGCAAGGATGCTCACGCTCGAACTCCCGCGTCACTTCGCGGCTGCGAGGATGGGTGCGGTGACCGACTGGCGCGAGGCGCTCCGGTTCGGACGTTACGGGACGTTCGAGCTTCCCACCGAACTCCCGGCGCTCCGACCGGGACGCCTCGTGGAACTGACCGCCGAGCGCGACCAGCGCCACGACTACAACGATCAGAAAGGCGAGGACGCGGTTCATTACGCGCCTCCAGCCGCCGCGCTTACTTGTCGCCCAACTATCAATTCCTTCCACCGCTCCGGCGAAGTTCGGAACCGTTCGAGCAGGTTGATCAGCTCCGCCGAAGGAGCGCTGGTTGAATAGCTTCCCTTTCTCCAAGACTCCGTTTCCGTCCACCGCATCGCCGTCGCGACTTCTACCGCCTCGGCGTAGGTGAGCGCATAGGTGACCGCTCGCGATGGTTCCTCTATGTACCAGACGAAGACCAGAATAAGGTCCGCCGTCCGTTCGTACTTCCGATGTATTCCGAACGCCGAACGGCTGCTAACCTTCATCTGTAATGGTCGCGCTCGGAAACCGCCGTCCGAGCGGTCCGCGTAAGCGATCAGGTCCACTCCGCGATCCCGCATCGGCTCCGCGAGTTCCAACCCAGCGTTGAGAAGTTCTTGGCACAGCCGCGCTCGGCCTAGTAGTTCAACCACTTGGGTATCTCCCATCTGTACCTCTCCTCTTTCAGATTCCTACCACGGAACCGAGGAGCTTCGTTAGTTACGCTAGAGTCCCGCTCTGTAAAACGCTGCGTCAACCTTGAGCATTGCTCCCTCGATGAAGCAATCGAGGCGCCGGAGTTCGTCCCGGCTCCCGCGCCGGTAGTCCGGATGGTTTTTGCAGTTCGCTCCGGCGGCGATTCCCAACGACCATGGCGCGAACGTTCCCGCCACCCTCCATCATTCCCATAACGACAGTCTTGTCTTTTCCGCATGTGCCGGTGATGACTCGGGCGCGCTTGCTCCGGTGCATGTTGCGGGCCTTGCCTCCGATGAGGGTTTCATCTACCTCAACCTCACTACCGGGGCCGCCCAGGTTTCCAGAATTCTTGCCCTGCAATGCGTGGCGAATCCGTTGCAGCATGAACCACGCGACTTCTGGGTCACTCCAAGCGAGCGGTGAATCTCCCATGAGCCAACGCCGTTCTGACCGCCTATTTCCAAGTGTGAGTTCCGGAAATTCTGACCCGCCTAATTCCGGAAATTCTGAGCCACCCAGGGATAGTCACAAGCGGTAGAACTTCTCCCTATGCCTCCACGCCGGTCCAAGGACCGGTGGAGGCGGAGGGAGAGGAGGATGTTGAGTATGTTAAAGCGTCACGAAGTGGAGATTTTATTGAAGGCGGGCCACGGCAAGGCGGAGGTGGCCCGGCTGACGGGAGTGTCGCTGTGCTCGGTGAAGCGCATCGCGCAAGAGGGGCCAGTGGTGCATGTCGATGATGCGGCGGAGCGCGCCCAACGACAGGTCGGGCGGCCCAGCACGGTGGCGAATTTCCGGAAACCAATCCTCGAGATTCTGCAGCACACAACCGATCTGGCGTCGCTGGAGATTCTGCGGCGAGTCCGGGAAGCAGGCTATGCGGGCGGCAAGACCGCTCTCTACGCGCTGGTGGCGTCGCTCCGCCCGAAGCCGGCCAAGCCGCTGGTTCGTTTCGAAGGCCTCCCGGGGGAGTTCAGTCAGCACGATTTTGGAGAAATCGAAGTGGAGTTCGTCTCGGGCACCCGCCGGCGCATCCATTTTTTCGCCTCCCGTCTGAAGTACTCGCGCTTGATGCGCGTCAGTTTGGTCCAGGATGAGGCGGTGGAGAGCTTGGTGCGCACCTTGGCGGAGCATCTGGCCAGCTGGGGTGGACGTCCGTTGCTGTGTGTGTTTGATCGACCCAAGACGATCGCCCTGCAGTGGCGAAAAAATGGGGAAGTGACCGAATGGAATCCGGTCTTTGCCTACGCCACGCTGGAGATGGGGGTGGGGGTGGAGTTGTGCTGGCCGTATCGCGCCCAGCAAAAAGGAAGCGTGGAGAACCTGGTCGGTTTCGTCAAGTCTTCCTTCTTCAAGGTCCGTCGCTTTCACGATGAGGAAGATCTTCGCCAGCAACTGCAGGCTTGGCACGGCGAAGTGAATGAGGAGCGTCCGTGCCGCGCCACCGGCGTGATTCCCGCGGTGCGCTGGGCCGAAGAGAAGCCTCGACTTCGTCCTTTGAAAGTGCAACCGGAAGATCTGGCCTTACGCATTCCCGTCTATGTGGGTCCCACCGGAACGGTGCTCCACGACGGCCACGCTTACTCGATGCCGCCAGAGGCGATCAGTATGCCGGGCACGTTGTACTTGTATGGGCAACGAGTGCGCATTGTGGCCGGTCGTTATGAAGCGCTGCATCCCAGGAAGTTCGTGGCGCACGAAGGATCTTCCCTGGCTGAGCATCGCGCCGCGTTGGTGGCCGCAGTATCGGGAAAACGCGGCCGACGCTATCTGAAACGGCAGCAGTTGCTGGAGTTGGGGGAGCCTGCGATTCGCTATCTCACCGAGATTGTGCATCGTCGCCCGCGGCACTGGTACGAGGATGTCGATCGATTGCACGCGATCCTGCAGAGTCATGGTCCGGAGGTTCTGCGGCGAGCCATGGAAACCGGTCTCCAGGAACAAGTGTTTGGTGCGTTGTATGTGGAGAGATGTCTGCAACCAGGGTTGAACTTTCCGGAGGCGGTGCAATGAACATCGAGACCGCCAGATCGAGGAAGCCGGGTGTGCGCCCGAGTCTTCGGAGGTGCGAAAAAAACACCCAACGGGGGGATGCTAGAGGTCGACCGAGGTGGCGATCGTCGTTCCTAGGCGATCCTGGCGCAAAATTTTTCCGGAAGTTCACCGGAAAAGCTCACCGCCGTAGCCGGGGCGGTGGGAAAAGTGAACATCCCGCGGCGGTTGCGGGATTTTCAAGTGCAGTGGGAAAGTCCTGCCTTTGGACTTTTCCACGGAACGGCTTTTTCCACGGCCCTTCTACCCACAGATGGCGCCGAGCCGTAAATAACATCACAAGGAGAATGCAATGACCAAGAAGCCATCCCAGCCCATGCCCGTGCCGGCCATCCCAAAACTTTCCGAAGGCCAGCTCGACCCTCTGTTCCGACGTCTCAACCTGGCGCATACACGCCGCATCTACCAGGAGGTAGCGGATCGAGCCGAGAAAGAAAACTGGACCTATCGCGACTTTCTCGCTCTTCTGCTGGCCGAAGAAGTGGCGCACCGCAAGCAAACTCGCCTGCAGCGCTGCACCCACCAGGCTCACTTTCCATTCTTCAAAACCATTGATGAGTTTGATTTCACTTTGCAGTCGACTCTACGGCAATCGCTGCTCGGTTCCTATCTGGGACCGGACTTCGTCACCGAGGGCCGCTCCCTGATCCTTTACGGCAAGACCGGCCGCGGCAAAACTCATCTCGCCGTGGCCATCGGCTATCGCGCCATCCAGAATGGCTTCGAGACTCTTTGCACCACGGCCGCTGAACTCATTGAGGATCTGTCCAACGCCAGTGCCAAAGGCCTCTTACACCAATTGTTGTCAACCTACACTCGTCCCCACGTCCTCGTGATCGATGAGATCGGTTATCTAAGCTATGGCCCCGACGCTGCCAATGTTCTGTTCCATGTGGTGAACGATCGCCATCTCAGAAAACGGCCGATGATCTTTACCACCAACAAGCCGCTTAGCGAGTGGGGAAAAGTACTGCACGACGAGGACCTGGCTGCTGCCATCCTCGATCGAGTCCTCGAACGTGGACGTTTTGTCCCCCTGGACGGACCCTCAGGACGCACTCGTCATCTAAACTTAGAGGAGGCCTCGCCTTCCAAAGCCGAACGGCTCAGAATTTCCGGAATTAACGGCTCAGAATTTTCGGAACCCACACAAAGAGCTACAAAGCCAGATGTGGGGCATTGGGGATTGGTCATTCGTTCTGCCCGAGGGCGACGCAAGACGCGCAGAATTTGGGGGTAGCCCTCCGCGAAACGCCGAAATTCGCATAGTTACCGATACAGGTCGAGTACTGCAAGCCATCTCGCTAGAGCAACCACTCGCAAGGGCCACCGAAGCTCATCTACGGAACGGCAGAACTAGCTTTCTCGTTGCCGTCGATTACTCTATCGGTTTCGGTTCTTATGCGGGTGTTACGACGTTTCCGCTAGATGTAGCTGACGGGAAGTTCCAATGGGCAGAGGCGACTAGCGTTGACACCCACGAAATTGAGCAGATTAGCCTTCCCGACACACTCAAATCCGCATGGAAGCTCGTGGCGTTCCACGGGAACCAAGACATCTTGATGGCACTTTGCCGTCCGGCCAAGGTGCAAGTACCGGGGCGCGAGTTTGTGCTTCGGTACATCCGTTATCGATTCGATGGTAAGCAATGGCTCAAGTACGAGCGACAACAAAACGGTTTCTGGGAGGCTGATGAATCGTTTCCGCCGTTATCATCGTTTCCATAGTTGGCGAAACATCGCCACCGCACTAACTACACATTCCGGGGCCCTCGCAAAGCGACGCTGACGACCGAACGACGCGCCCCTTTCAAGCTAAGTCCTGTAAACGCAATATCTTGCAAAGTATAGATAACTAAGTAGTAATATATCTCCATTCATTCTAAAGCACTTAGCGACGTGAACCCACTGCAAATCCTTTATTTTCAACGAATCATCGTAACCCCTTATTATTCAAAGATGTGGCGGGAACAATCTGCTAAAGTATTGATTCCAATAGATCGAAAGAGAGGGGGGTACCAAGCGCTTTGCCCACCGGAAATGCTCTTCCGAGCTCGCAACCGCATAGTCGCCCTCGACTCTGTCCCTTGGGAAGAAGAAGCAAAACGCCAGCATTTCAACGGTACCAAGGCATTCTCCAGACTCCTCCCATCCGTAACCATATTCACCGCTCGTAGCGAGGTCTAACTTCTGCAATCTGACTTCTAACCTCTGACCTCAGCTTTCCTTGACACTCCATTCCCGCTCTTTTATCCTTAGCTATTGCTCCCTGTGAGACTTTCGTCTCTGTGCGTACTTCCGCGGGCCTTCGCGGTATTCGGCTGGGGCGGCGGAGGTGGCGATGTTCATCGAAATTAAGGATTTGGAGCTTCACCCCCTCGATTTTCGGGAGGAGTTCGGTCCCGGTGCGCTCGACCTCGGAGAAGAAGTTCGGCAGCGCTCCCCCTGTTAACCCAGGGCCGAGCCGATCTCGTAGAAGAGCGTCACGGCAAACACGAGATCGTGCAGGATATCCGGCTGAAAGGCCAGCTGGAAACCGATCTCGAAGTCGCCTGCGCTCGTTGTATTGAGCCGGTCGTCTTCCCGGTAAAGCGCTCCTTCGACCTGCTCTACCGCCCGCTCGGCACCGATTCCGGGCACGAGGAGCTTTCGGTCACCGACGCCGAAGCCGAGATCGGATATTACGAGGGCGAAGGCCTGTTGCTCGAAGACACCCTGCGCGAGCAGGTCTTGTTGTCGGTGCCGCTGAAAACGCTGTGCCGCGAGGATTGCAAAGGTCTCTGCCCCCATTGCGGCAAGAATTTGAACGAAGGCGATTGTTCCTGCACCGAGCAGATGGAAGATCCGCGCTGGGCAGCGTTAAAAGAGATTAGAAGCAAACTGAATTAGTAAAGAAGACTGCTCAGTTCCCAGTTCTCAGTTCTCAGTCAAATCCATCCGACTGGGAACTGGCAACTGGGAACTGGGAACTGAAAAGGACATCATGCCAAATCCAAAACGACGACACTCCCAGAAGCGCACGGCCACCCGCCGCGCGCACGACTCGCTCTCCAAGCTCTCGCTCTCCGAGTGTCCCAACTGCCACGAACAGAAACTGCCGCACCGCGCCTGCGCGAAATGCGGATACTACAAGGGTCGCGAAGTAGTCGAGGTCGCAGAGAAGTCCTAGCTTTTCTCCTCCATGCCTAGCGTAATCGCTCTGGATGCGATGGGGTCCGACAAGGCGCCGAAGCCCGAGATCGAAGGCGCCCTGCAGGCAGCGCGCCACCACGGCGTGCGCGTCCTGCTCATCGGACCCGAAGACCGGCTCAAGGTGGACCTGGCGCGCTATCCCGGCGCACGCCGCCTGCCCGTCGAAATCGTCCACGCCAGCGAAGTCATCACCATGGAAGATAAAGTCGACGCGATTCGCGGCAAGCGCGATTCCTCCATTCGCGTCGGCCTGCGTCTCGTCCGCGAAGGTCACGCCGACGGATTTGTCACCGCCGGCAACACCGGGGCCGCCATGGCCACCGCCAAGGTAGTGCTAGGCGCGCTCCCCGGTGTCGATCGTCCCGCGCTCGCTGCGGCCTTCCCCACCGCCATGAGCACGGCCGCTATTCTGCTCGACGTAGGCGCCAACGTCGATTGCACTGCCCAGAATCTCGAGCAGTTCGCCGTTATGGGAGACATCTACTGCCGCTCGATTTTCGGCATGAAGCGCCCCCGCGTCGGCCTGCTTTCCATCGGAGAAGAAGAAGGCAAGGGCAACGACCTCACCCGCGAAGCCTTCCAGTTGCTGAAACGCCTTCCCATCAATTTCGTGGGTAACGTCGAAGGCCGCGACCTCTACAACGGCCACGTGGATGTGATCGTAGCCGACGGTTTCGTAGGCAACGTAGCATTGAAGACCTCCGAAGGCGTGGCTCGCCTCGTGCGCGCCGTGCTGAAAGAAACTTTGAAATCTACGATCACGCGCCAGGTCGGCGCCTATCTTTCGCGGAACGCATTCTCCGATTTCAAAAAGCGCCTCGACCACACCGAATACGGAGGCGCACCGCTGCTCGGAATCAAAGGCGTCTGCATCATCACCCACGGCTCGTCGAACCCCAATGCCATAAAAAATGCCGTGCGCGTAGCCTCCGAGTTCGCCGAAGCAAAGGTAAATGAGACAATCGAACGCGAATTAGCCGGCCTGAGAACGCTGGCCGAGGCAACACCGTAAAAATCGAAGTCAGAAGTCAGATTGCAGAAGTAAAGCCCAAGGGCATATAACATTTTGGACCCCAAAGGGTTCTAACTTCTGCACTCTGACTTCTAACTTTTGACTTTCCATCTCGTAAGCCCAACTATGACCACTTCACCCGCAATCGCATTCCTCTTTCCCGGCCAGGGCTCCCAATTCGTAGGGATGGGCAAGGATCTCTTCGACCACCACGCCGTAGCCCGCCAGACCTTCGAAGAAGCCGACGAAGCTCTCGGCTACAAGCTCTCGCAAGTTTGTTTCGAAGGTTCGGAAGAAAGGCTCAAGCTCACCGAGATCACCCAGCCCGCCATCTTGACCGCATCCATAGCGGCGTGGCGCGTCCTCCGCGAAAAAGGACTCAGCCCCGACTACGTCGCTGGCCACAGTCTGGGAGAATATTCCGCGCACGTAGCCGCCGGCACGCTGCAGTTTGCCGATGCCGTGAAAACCGTCCGCAAGCGCGGAAAATATATGCAGGATGCAGTTCCCGTCGGAGTCGGCGCGATGGCCGCCATCCTCGGCATGTCACCCGACAAAGTCATCGAGATCGCCAAAGCCGCGGCCAACGGAGAAGTCTGCCAGGCCGCCAACATCAATTCCGCCGAGCAAATCGTAATCTCAGGCCACGCCGCAGCAATCGCCCGCGCCATGCAACTGGCCACCGATTCCGGCGCCAAGAAAGCGGTCAGCCTTCCCGTCAGCGCTCCCTTCCATTGCGCGTTGATGCAGCCCGCGCAGGATCTCCTGACCATCGATCTGCAAGCGCTGGCGTTCCAAAATCCCTCCTGCCCCGTAATCTGCAATGTCGATGCGACGCCCATCACGGAAGGCGACTCAGCCCGCGATGCCCTCGTTCGCCAGGTAACCGGCGCTGTCCGCTGGAACGAATCGATGCGCCACCTGATCGAGAAAGGCACCGGCCTGTTTATCGAAGTGGGTCCAGGAAAAGTTCTTTGGGGATTGATGCGCCAGATCGACCGCTCCAAAACCTGTGCCACCGTAAGCGACGAAGCGTCGCTGGCCAAGACGCTGACCCAGATCGCAACCCTGGCTGCGTGAGTCCATGAAGACCAGCGAATCTGTTCGAACAGCAACTCCAGACGGACTCCCCTATCCGCCGGCAATCGCTCCCAGGATGACAAACGGCTCCCGGCCCGCCGCCACCGCTTCCGGCAAGACAGCATCCGGCGACTCGTGCGACAGATCCTGCTCGCACGCAAAAAATCGCAGAAACGCCCGCCGCTGCAGCGTTCCATGCTCGCGAATCGTTCCGCGCAGCATCGGATACTGCCCCTCCAGCGCATCGAGCACTGCCCGTTGCGTAGCTGGGCCGTCGACTTCGATGCGCACCTCGGCGCCCACGCCTGCCAGCGTCCGGAGATGATGCGGAAGCAGCACTCGGATCATGCCCGACCTCTCCAGTCGATCGACTCCATCCATTTCTTATCACTGCGGGATGTGACCCATGCCCTTGTCATCCCTGTGCGATTGTCTACGCTGTGTGCCGGGGGACTCCCATGTCTTCCGACCCCGGAATATCCAGGCTCCAGCTTCCCCTCCAACAGCCGTGGTTCGTAATCTTCGCCACCGGCCCGAGGATCGTGGTCAGTTCCGCCATCGGTGCCTTCGTGTTCTTTACCGGTGGCGTGCTCGACTGGTTCGTCACACAACGATATCTTCCCCGTTTTACGCTGATGCTGGGCGGCGCCGTTTTGTCGATCGGAGTCGGATCGCTGCTCTTCCTGATTCTCACCAACATCCAGAGGCGCTACCAGATGATGCTCGACCAGCTGCGCCGCATCGCCCAACTGAATCACCACATCCGCAACGCGCTCCAGATTATCGCCTACCACAATGTCCCGGACCGGAGTGAACGCGCCATTCGACAAGTCAACACCCAGATCGCCCGCATTCAGACCGCGCTTCGGGCAGTTTCGGCCGCATTGGGCGATGCCGATTCCTCGCCCAATGAGCCTGCCTATGACGATCGCCGGTTCGGCTCCTAGCGGTATGTGAGTAAGCGCCGCGCGCCCAGCCAACCCGATCCGATTTCACGAAGCCAGCGTCTGCACCTCGACGGACAGCACTGCGGGCAAGTCCCGCGCCACCGCCTGCCAGCTATCCCCACCATCGGCCGAGGCGTAAACCTGCCCGCCCGTCGTCCCGAAATACACGCCGCATTCATCCAGCGAGTCCACCGCCATCGCATCCCGCAGCACGTTTACATAGCAATTGCTTTGGGGGAGCCCGCGTGTCAGCGCCTCCCATTCATTCCCGCCTGTCCGGCTGCGGTACACGCGCAGTTTGCCTTCATGCACATAGTGTTCCGAGTCGCTCTTGATCGGCACAACGTACACCGTCTCCGGCTCATGCGAGTGGACGTCGATGACAAACCCGAAATCAGTGGGCAGGTTCCCGCTGATCTTGCGCCACGAATCGCCCGCGTCATCGCTGCGCATTACGTCCCAGTGCTTTTGCATGAAAAGCACTCCCGGCCGAGCCGGATTCATGGCCACATGATGGACGCAGTGTCCGACCTCCGCCGTCGGATTCGGGATGTACTTCGAGTACAGTCCTTTATTAATGGGCTTCCAGGTTGCGCCCCCATCGTCGGTACGAAACGCGCCCGCCGCTGAAATCGCAATGTAAATTCGTTGCGGATCCGACGGATCCAGAATGATCGTATGCAGACACATTCCTCCCGCGCCCGGCTGCCACTTCGGCCCGGTTCCGTGGCCGCGGAGGCCGGGCAACTCATGCCAGTTCTTTCCGCCGTCCGTCGAACGAAAGAGCGCCGCATCCTCGACGCCCGCGTACACGGTATCGGGATCGCTGAGCGAGGGTTCCATGTGCCACACGCGCTTGAACTCCCATGGATGTTGCGTCCCGTCGTACCACTGATGGGTGGTCATGGGCTTCCCGTTTTCCGTCGAGGCGTCATAGACGAATTTATTGCTTTCGCTCGCGGGCGGACCTTCGGCGGGCGCCGCGCCGGCAGGCGTCCCCGGCTGGTGCCACGTCTTTCCGCCATCGTCGGAGCGCTGAATGATCTGCCCGAACCATTCGCTCGATTGCGAAGCGTAAATCCGGTTGGGATCGGCCGCCGATCCCTTCATGTGATAAATCTCCCAGCCCGCGAAGTGTGGCGCGCTGATATCCCACTTCTCGCGCTTTCCGTCCGATGTAAGTACAAATGCGCCCTTACGCGTCCCGACCAGAACCCGCACCCCGCTCATTGCAATCTCTCCTTCCCGGATCGGGTGCCCAGACCGTCCGGCGTTCTACCCTATAGACGCATGGAAAACCTCAAAATTGACTCTCCCGAAAAAATACTTGAGGAAATCCAATTGGAAATCCAACCGGGCCGGGTCAGCGTTTCTGTTCGACATCCGACCGGGAGTCTGCCCACCCGTTCGTTTCTGGCAAGGGTGGGAATCACAGGTTCATCCCCTCCCGAGCCGGAAACCTGCCCATGGATGACCGCGAGCCGTGATCTTCCTTATCACACCCTGTCAAGCCCCATTTTGCTCCCCGGAGATGCCCGAACCCGTTTCGATTGTTGCCAGTAGAGGTTATGTACGTACAGAAGTGTATTGCAATAATTATTGTGTTCGCTTCATGTTCGCCAACTGTTGCCGCAAGAATAGGGGACCACAAGCTGATAGAAGTTCCGCCGCCGAGAACCTGAAGCCGAAAGCCGAGAGAGGGAAGCGGAAGCCTATTTCCCTTTCAGCATCATCACCACCCGGTCAAAGTCATCGATCGTCCCATACTCAATGACAATCTTCCCCCGTCCATGCTGATCCCGAATCCGCACCCGCATCCCGAGCACTTCTTCCAGAGATCGCTGCGCCGCTCGCACATTCGGATCCACCCAACGTGCTCCGCCCTCGGGCGCTGAGCGCTTCGACTCCCTCGGCAAAACCATTCCTTGCACTAGATCCTCAAGGCGGGCCACCGACATCTTCTCTTCAATTGCCTTCTTCGCCAGGGTCCACCTGAGCGAGGTGTCCTGCACTCTGAGCAGTGCGCGAGCGTGGCTGAAGGTCAGCGTTCCCTTCAGCAACGCCTCGATAATCCCATCTCCGAGCGTTACCAGGCGCATATAGTTGGAGACCGTTTCCCGCGACATTCCGACTCGCGCCCCGATCTGCTCCTGCGTGAGATTGAATTTAGTGCTCAGCGTCGCGAACGCCTCCGCCTGGTCCACGCAGTTCAGGTCCTGCCGCTGCAGGTTTTCCACGATTGTCATTTCGGCGGCTTGCTGATCCGAGACGCGTTTGATAATGGCTGGAATCTCGGCCATCTCCGCCAATCGCGACGCGCGCAGTCGCCGCTCGCCCAGGATCAGCTTGAAATAGCCATCCTGTCCCGGACGCACTACGATCGGCTGCAACACTCCCTGCGTCCGAATCGACTGCGCCAGTTCCTTCAGCGCCTTTTCGTCGAAAGTGTGCCTCGTCTGATACGGGTTGTCCTGGACCCGGTCGAGGGCCAACCGGACCACTTCTTCCCCATGTACGCTTGTTTCCCCAGCAGCCTGGTTATCCACCGAAGCCGACGGGTTTACGGCGGTCGCCGACGCCCCGCCTGAAGGAGTCTCGGAAGGTTCACTCTGCGGGGAGGAATCGCCGTCCCGACCCGCCGCGGATGGAGTGGGAGAGAGAGTCGGGGTCGCAGCCGTCCCTGCAGACCCCAAATTTGATGGTGAAGACGGACTTGGATGCTGCAACGCCCCAGTCGCCGAGTCTGTCCGTTCGGGTTGGACGGGTTCGAATATGGCTTTGGTCACTCGCGGCCCCGGCAGCAAAGACTCCAGCCCCCGGCCCAGTGCACGCCGCTTCTCCGCGACCTTTTCACTGACTTTGTCGGGACCGGTTTTCATATGCGTCTTATCTGCCGTTACCGCATTCGAAGTGTTCTGCATTCGTTCCTCTCCAAGGTCCATCATTCGTATATATCGACTAATGTAAATATTCATGTATGTAAATCTAAGCAGCCTGACCGGGCTCGGGCGAAGGCGTGGGAGAAGGCAAGTCCGCGGATTCGGCGGCGCTCGCCTGCCGGTCAAGAATCTCCTTCGCTAGTCGGATGTAACTCTCCGCTCCTCTCGAACGGACGTCATAGACTAAGGCTGGCTTGCCGTGACTGGGTGCCTCCGCCAGACGGATGTTGCGGGGGATCGTGGTCAGGCAGAGTTTGGCGCCAAAATGTTTCTTGAGCTCTTCGGCAACCTGTTGCGCCAGGTTGGTCCGCTCGTCGAACATCGTTAGTACGACTCCATCGACCGATAGCGACGGGTTCAGAGCGGCTCGGATGCGCTCGATGGTGTAGAGAAGCTCGGACACCCCCTCCAGAGCAAAGTACTCGGCCTGCATCGGAATCAGCACGCCGTCGGCGGCCACCAAGGCGTTCAGGGTTAGAAGATCGAGGGCGGGAGGACAGTCGAGGACGATGTACTGGAAGCGCTCGCGGAGGGGCGCCAGTGCGTCACGCAGACGGTATTCCCGCTGGCCTGCCTCAACCAGCTCGAGGTTTGCGCCAATCAGGTTCTTGTGGGACGGAATCAGCCAAAGCTGCTCCAGATCGGTGAGCTGGAGGGCCTCCTCGGCTGAGGCGGAACCCATAAGAACGTCATAGATGCTGATGCGTTCGGGGTTCTTCACAAAGCCGAGGCCGCTTGAAGTGTTCGACTGGGGATCGCAGTCCACGAGGAGGGTATTGACCTCGGCGGCGGCCAGGGAAGCGGCTAGATTGATGGCGGTCGTAGTCTTGCCCACGCCGCCCTTCTGGTTGGCGACTGCGATGACACGTCCCATAGTTTCTTAGACCTGGATGGCTGGAACGGTCAGAATAATCCCTTCGGGAGTCTAAAAGCAATGCCCGAGTTTGGTGCAAGTTGCGCGTGTTCCACGTGGAACACTTTGGGGTTCATCAGGAGTGACCGGGCCTTGGATTGGGGATAGCTGTAGTGTTCCACGTGGAACACATCATCCAGATCTCGCTCCAAGTTGGTTTTCAAATGCTCCAGTGTTCCACGTGGAACACTTTGGCAGGGTGTATGGGGAACGCGAAGTGTTCCACGTGGAACACTGGAGCAATGTTTTCTCATCTAGCTGACCTCATCACAGAAGTGTTACTGTATCAATATGAGACTACACCGCCGTGTAGACCTGCTCTTTCAGAGGGGAAACGAGAATGGCATGTCCTCTACAAATCAACAACATCCATGCATTGAAGAGGCGCCCGCTACGCGCTGCCGACTGCCAAGACACGCGACTGTGACTGCGGGACATCTTTTATTTGCCACTTCAGGGGGGGTAGGGATACCAATTGCGGGATTTGGGCGGATCCGATCAGGACTGCCAGACGACCGGTCAGTGACAGGAAGCTGGCGGCGAGGGGAAGGACCCGGTCGAATTTCTCGACGGCGCGAAAGGTGACCAGGTCCGCCTTTGGGAAACGGGCCGGGAGGGTTTCCGCACGCTCGGCGTAGACATCGACGTCCGTCAATGTAAGTGCGCGACAGACCTCGCGCAGGAAGATGGCTTTCTTGTGATTCGACTCGATCAGGTTGAGGTGGAGGCGGGGATCCCAAATCTTCAGGGGGAGAGCGGGGAAGCCGGCTCCGGAGCCGATGTCGAGGACGCGGGTGGATTGCGAGCGGGGATTGCCTACTGGAGGATCGGGGGCGGCGGGAAGCGGGAACAGGTGGCGCGCCAGAAAAAAAGACTCGCCAAAGTGGCGGGTTACGATCTCCTCGGGTTGGCGGATGGCGGTGAGGTTGATGCGGGAGTTCCAACGAATTAAAAGATGGATGTACGTCGATATTTGCGCGAGCCGGGCGGAGGATAGTTCGCGGTCGAGGAAGGGGGCGAGAAGAGCGGCGATTCGGGTGGGGTCCATGGGGAAGAGTTGCTCGGTTCGCGTTCGATTTGCAAATGCGATTGTAATGGAGACTTGTTGGGTCGTGATGGGAGGCGGGGGCCCGGGCCAGGCGGCGCGCTGGACTTGCGGAGGGCTGAGGTTTCGGCCTAGCCCTCCCATGAACAATGGAGTTGGAAACGGCTACTTGCTGTCGCCGTCGTGATCGACGTCGGCGGTACTTTTCAGGGTGACAGTATCTTGCGGGTAGGTCGCTTGCTGCGCCTGTTGTGGCGCAAGGGCCGGTTGGGTTGTCTGGTTGGGGTGGGTGGCTTGAGCACTGCTGATTGGGTTTGTCGTCATAGAGTGCTCCATCGACTTTTAGCGGCAAAACTTTACGCGCGCGCTGGGAAATTGCCGAGTTGGTGGTAACGATTACCCGCGATTCTCCCGAGCGGAGCTCAGTCGTCCCTCCGGGACTTTTCTCTGTTCGCGTGCCTGCACTCGGCGCTAAAAGCGCCGGGCCATTCTCAGTCGCCCCTCCGGGACTTCTCTCTATTCGCATGCCTGCACTGTGCCATCAAACCGCGATGTCATCAAAACGCAATCCGAGTTTCTGCTCCGGCGCCGAAGCGGCGGGCTATTAACTGTCATCCCTCCTGAGGGAGTCAGGATTTTGCGCCCAAGGGGAGCTGCGGACTGTGGCTCGAATCTGTTCCTCGTGACACAGCTCTCCGCTGTGTGACAGCCTACCTCTGGGCGTCGGCCAGCATCCAAGCGATGCGATCCACATATCTCTATATAGAGGAAGAAATCATGGCCGATACACCGACAGGAATAACGCTGGCAGGGAAGAAGGTTGCCATACTGGTTGCGGACGGATTTGAACAGGTTGAGCTGTCGAAGCCGCGTGAAGCGCTGGATCACGCGGGAGCAGTGACGCAGATTGTTTCTCCGGCGGGGAAAAAAGTGAAGGGCTGGAATCATACGGAGTGGGGCGAAGAGATGGATGTGGACGTGGCTCTTAAGTCAGCCGATCCCGGCGAATTTGACGCCCTGCAGTTGCCGGGCGGAGTGATGAATCCCGATCATCTGCGCATGGATCCGGCGGCGGTGAAGTTCGTGAAACATTTTTTTGAGAGCGGCAAACCGGTGGCCGCGATCTGCCATGCGCCGTGGAGCCTGATCGAAGCGGATGTGGTGCGGGGGCGGAAAATTACGTCGTGGCCCTCGCTCAAAACCGATCTGCGTAACGCGGGCGCGGAGTGGGTGGATGAGGAAGTGGTACGCGACGGGAACCTGGTAACGAGCCGGAAGCCAGACGATATTCCGGCGTTTAACCGGGAGATGATTGCTTTGTTCGCGGAAGGGGAAGGGCGCGGGAAGAGGGCGGCTTGACAGCTTAGTTCTCCCGGTTTCAATGGTCTTCTCTAGCCTTTACTCCAGGTTAGTCACAATTGGCACTAATCGCGGGATACCTTTCTCATCTTTGGCATACGCCCCCGAAGAGTGTGCGTGAGGCTCAGTCGTCCCTCCGGGACTTTATCTCTATTGTGCGTGCCTGCACCCTCGAATCGCCTGCTGGGCGGGCGTTGTGATCCTGCACAGGTTCCGCAGGAGCGGTTACTCATTAAGTGCAGAGCATTTCACCCGCGAGAACCGGCGCCGGGCGCGGGTTTCAAGTAATCCCATTGGCAGCAACCACTTACAGAGCAGTCTCTGTATGGTTTCCGGTGTGCACTCAAAAGCATGCGCGACCCCCGATCTGAAAAGGGGTCCGTGGGGGCCGATTGAGCATCGTCTACAGCACGGAGTGTAAAGAAGCGCAGAAGGCAACCCGACCGGCAGCCATGCTTCCGATTCTGGTGGTGCTGTTCGTGGTTTCTTATAGCCTGCTGACCATGCTGGTGTTTGAGCAGGGCCAGACCATCGAAGCGCAGCGCGGACTGATCCGCGAGATGCTGAAAGACAGCACGCAACTGGCGGCCATCAAGGGCAAACTGGCGCGCGAGGCGAACCAGCGTTCCGAGAACGAGCGCGCCGGCGCACACGACAAAATATCCGGGCAGGCGGACACGAACAATTCCGGTTCG
Organism: uncultured Acidobacteriaceae bacterium; assembly: GCA_963838315.1. Taxonomy (GTDB): domain Bacteria; phylum Acidobacteriota; class Terriglobia; order Terriglobales; family Acidobacteriaceae; genus Acidiflorens. The sequence continues at coordinate 243,983 of CAWIQW010000007.1, read as the reverse complement.
GCGGCTGCGCCTCCCAGTAGTACCGACAAGACGGCAAAACGGCATGGTAAATCGACGCACACGACGAGAGAAGCGCCGGGCAAGCCAGCCTCGGATCTGGAAGATGTACGACGCTCTACGCGCGTGATTTGAATTGCGGTAGAGCGAAGAGAAAAGCGGTTCTGTGAAATCCGGCCCGAAGAGATGAGGCCGGTAAAAGGAGCTGGACCTTCATGAAAATCCTGGCCCTAGCCATCGCACTGTCACTGCCCGTTCCACAATTGACGCCTCCAGCCAGCCTTAAGCCCACCACCAGCCAGCAATCGCAACCGCGGAAGGGTGGACGCTGGTACTTCGCGGCTACCGGCCATGCGGTGTATTGCTACGGGCCGGTGGTCACGCTGCCGCAGGCTCCGGATGGATGGTTGAAAGTAGCCACTTTCTGCCGGGGCGACCAAACCATGGTTCCGCTGAAGGACTAACGGGCCGCTGAGGAAGGTGCGGTTAGATTTTTCAGCCACGTCCGAACTGGCAACGCGCTCGAATACTTATTCCTCGAACTTGCGGGACGCGGCGCCAGAAACCTCAGAACATGACGCATGCCTCGCTAACCCTTTCCAGCGTGCGTTCCAGCACCGAAAGTTGCCGCTCCAGTTTCGCCTTCAGCGCGGGGTCCGATTGGCGGCCGATCTCCTCTTTCAGGGCACGCTCCTTGTTGGCAAGAAGGTCCGCGGCTTGTTCAAGTTCACCGGCGTCCAATCGGAAGTCGCGTGCAAGAACCTTGTTCAGGAGTTCCTGGTAAGGCCGAGGGTCTTGTTCCAGCAGAACGTTGGCGAGGAGATTCAGTTCATCTGTTTCCAGGTGGAATTGCATGGCTCTCTCCTTTCAGCATCGAAAGTGAAGTTGCTTTACAGAGATTGGAGCACCCCAAACGCCAGATGTCAGTGACGTGGCCCGTCGATGATGTACGCTTGTGAACTTCCTGCTAACATAGCCCGGCGTTGTGACTTAGTTCTCAGGGAGGGTAACCCCATGCTGGAAATCCAGACCAAGAGCGTGGATCCGGACATCGTGGTGCTAGAGATCACGGGAAGAATCACGATGGGACGGGACTCCAAGCAACTGGAGTGGTCGACCGACAACCTGCTACGGGAGAACAAAAAGAAGATTGTTTTTGACCTAAGCGGGGTTACACATGTTGACAGCACGGGGATCGGAATCATCGTGATGTCGGCGGGGCAGATTAAGAAGGCTGGTGGAAAGCTGCGGGTGTGCGCGCAGGGACATGTTGAGGAAGTACTGAAGATGACTAACGTGGACCAGGTGGTGGAACTTTATCCCACCATTGCGGCGGCTACGGAGAACTTCCAAGGGTAGGCCGAAGGCGGTCGCGCACTACCGATACACACTTGTTTCCTCAGGAGGCGCCGACGCGAGCCTCTGCTACTGGAGCAGATTTCGCTTCAGCAGAAACTCGTGGACTACTTTTGTCACGTCCTGATGCTGGCCGTCTACGGCGTAATTGAGCTGGCGCATGTCGTCGTCGGTAATCTGGCCGGACAGCCCGTCCAGGGCTGACTTCACTTCCGGGTGGGTTTTCAGCATTTCTTCGCGCATGACCGCTACCGCTTCGTACGGCGGAAAATAGTGACGGTCATCTTCCAATACGAACAGATCCAAGGCGTGGATTAAGCCGTCGGTGTTGTTTCCGGCTATCAAGTCGACCTGGTGCTGGATCAGGGCACGGGTCAGCAAGCCCAAATCCATGACGCGTGGAGGCTCGGCGAAACGCAGGCCGTAGGTGGCGGCGAGACCTTTGTAGCCGTCGGGGCGCTCCATGAATTCGTATCCGAAACCGGCGCGCCATTTGGGGGTGAAGGCGGCGGCCTGGGACAGCGTCTTCAGATCCAGGCGGCGGGCATCGTCTCCGCGAATGACGATCGCGAAGGTGTCGTTGAAACCGAGCGGAGGACCAATGGTCAGACCGAATTGCTTTTCATAGGCTTGCTTCACGCGACGATAGACATCTTGCTTATCGCCGCTCGGTTGCTGCTTTAGCACGGCGGTCAGAGCGGTGCCGGTGTATTCGGGGTAAATGTCGATGCGTCCGGCGAGGATGGCTTGGTGGCAGATGAAAGTGCCGGCGAGATAGAAGCGGCGCTCGACGGGGAGGTGGGTTCGGGCTTCGATGAGTTGGGCGAAGAGTTCTCCGAGAACGAGTTGCTCGGTGAAGTTCTTCGAGCCTACGACGATGCGGTTCGCGTGATTTGTGCAGGCGGCGACGGGCAAGAGCAGGGCTAGCGCCAGCAGGCTGGAGCAAATGGCTACCCCGCGAAAGTGTTGACGTGGGAGATCAGTCGTCCCTACCGGACTTGAGTCGGCAGGGATCTCCCGGCGCTGAACGCGCCGGGCTATTGTCAGTTGCCCCCCCGGGGCGCGGTCGCTTGTTCGGAATCTCATTCGATCAGGATTTCAGATGAAGCGAGTTGAGACGGCGTTCCAGCAATCCCAGTAAGGAGTCGGCGGCTAAGGCGAGGAGCGCGGCGGGGATGGCTCCGGCGAGAATCACCTGGTTGTTGACCATGGCGAGGCCACGGAAGATAAATTCGCCGAGGCCACCCGCTCCGATGGCGGCGGCGATGGTTGCCAGGCCGATGGAAAGGACGACTGCCAGGCGTATGCCTGCGACGATTACTCCGGAGGCCAACGGCAGCTCGACCTGAAAAAGCAGCTGACGGTCGGTCAATCCCATGGCGCGACCAGCTTCTACTACCGTGGGATCGACGTTGCGGATGCCGGCGTAAGTGTTGCGAATCAGCGGGAGCAGACAGTAGAGAGCGAGGGCGAGGATTGCCAGGCGGCTGGCGCGGTCGCCGATCCAGGGGGCGGGAATCAGGAATCCGAAGAGCGCGAGGCTGGGGATGGTTTGAATCACGTTGGCGGTGCCGAGGATGGGCTTGCTGAGATTTGGGATGCGCGTGATGAGAATGCCAAGGGGAATTCCGACGGCGGCGGCGATGAGGGTGGAAACACCGGCCAGGGTGATGTGCTCTAACGTCAACTCAACTACCTGCTGACGATTGGAAATCATGAATTGCCAGAAATTCATTTTGAGGTTACCTCGCGTCTGCCGGTCCGGGTTCCGTTGACCCAACGTTCGTCGATCTGGTGGAGGGCGATTCGGCATTCGTTGATCCAACTTGAGTTGACCCCGAGAACGCTTCGATATAGGCGCGGACGAGGGGATGCTGCGACTTCGAAAATTCCTCGACCGTTAGATCCACGATCAGGCGGCCTTCTTCCATTAGGGCGATGCGATCTGCGAGTAGGAGGGCTTCGCGGAGATCGTGGGTGACGAACACGACTGCTTTTTGCATCTTCTGCTGCAGGGCCCGGAACTCTTTTTGCATCTCAGAGCGAGTGATGGGGTCAAGGGCTCCGAAGGCCTCGTCGAGAATCAGGATGGGCGGATCGGCGGCGAGAGCGCGGGCTACTCCTATGCGCTGGCGCTGGCCTCCGGAAAGCTCGCCGGGATAGCGGGAGGCGAGCCCGGCATCGAGTCCTACAAGGTCCAAAAGTTCACTCACCCGGGTCTGGATGCGGTCGCGGCTCCAGCCTTCAATCTTTGGCACGAGCGCTATGTTGCGCTCGACGGTGAAATGCGGGAAGAGGCCGCCATCCTGAATGACGTAGCCGATGCCGCGACGCAGGCGGATGGGGTCCCACTCGGTGGTGGGGCGGCCGCTGACGCGGACTTCGCCTTGCGTGGGCAGGCGCAGGGCATTGATCAATTTAAGAGTCGTGGTTTTGCCGGAGCCACTCCGGCCTAGCAGGACTAAGGTTTCACCATTGTTTACGGAGAGCGTCAAGTTTTCGAGGAGCGGGCGGCCGTTCAGACGGAAGGAAACATCGTCGAATTCTATGGCGACCGCGGGGGTGGTGGGTAATGTCATCTTCAGGTTGTGAATCTTAAATCAAGGAGGCACTGTTTTCGCGCGGCGGAAATCTTACTACGGGAAGACCGAGGTCATTGAGGATGCCTGGCTCCGATTTCGCTTTCATGGACGCGAGACTTCAATGGCTTACTGATTCTTCGTTAGTGGTACGAGGCTTCCGGCAATCCTGTGATGCGGATTCCGCTGTGTCCTTTGTGGCGGATGTTGAGGCCGATCAGGAGGGCGGTGATCTGCTCGACGATTCTGGCATTTTCGAGCTTGCCGCCATCGATGGCGCGGATGCGGGGAATTCTTGTGGCGAGTTCGATGGCAAGTTCGGTGGCTTTCGGATCGTCGCTGCAAACGATAACGTCGCAGTCGACGTCGGCGTCGGAATTGAGGACGTCGGCGGAGACGTTGTGGAAGGCAGCAGCGACAGAGACTCCCTTGGGAACGAGTTCGGCGGTTTGCTGCGCGGCGGAACCTTGCCAGACGCCTAGAGTGCGGGTGGCGCGGCCTCCGAGGCTAGCGGCGAGAGGGACAGTGGCGTCGATCAGCATGCTGCCGGGACGAATCGCGGCCTTCAATTGCTTGAGGAGAGCGGCTTGTCCTTCGAAGGGGACGGTGAGCATCAGCAGGGCGCTCGCCGCACAGGCCGCGGCATTTTCCATCCCCTGGACTTTTGCATTGGAGCCGGCACGCTGACGGATTATCTCCGCTGTTTGTTTTGCGCGGGCTTCGTCGCGCGAGCCGATGATGATGGTTTCCCCGGCGCGGGCCCAGCGCAGGGCGAGGCCCGTTCCGGCAGGCCCGGTGCCTCCGATGATGGCGATGGTGCGGGGCGCGGGGTCGTTCCTGTGGTCGTTCATGCGAACTCCGGCGCGAGAGACCATTCAGAAGAGGGCGCTTCGATTGGTAACTTGATTTTCATGCGGGAATATTTCGTGTTGCGCTCGGCGGGGATGCGGCCGATCTCCATGATTAAGGACTGGAAATCTTCGGGGCTGGTATATTGGCCCGCCGTGGCTCCAGCTTCACGCGAGATGTTTTCTTCCATCAGAGTGCCACCGTAGTCATTGGCTCCGGCGTGCAGGCAGAGTTGCGAGAGGCAGCGATTCAACTTCACCCAGGAGACTTGGATGTTGTGAATGGAGCCAGCGAGCAGAATTCTTGCTAGCGCATGAATCTTCAGATGCTCGGCTACAGTTGGGCCCGAGCGGGCCAAGCCTTGCTGGAACAGAAGCGTGTTCTGGTGGACGAAGCCGAGGGGCACGAACTCGGTGAAACCCCCGGTCGCGGACTGGATCTGGCGGAACATAGACAACTGGCGGACCCAGTGAGCGGGCGTTTCCATGTGTCCGTACATGAGGGTGGAAGTGCTGCGAATGCCGCACTGGTGGGCGGTGCGGATTACCTCCTGCCACTGGGCGGAGGAAAGCTTGTTGCGGGAGAGGACGTTGCGAACTTCGTCATCGAGAATTTCGGCGGCAGTACCGGGGAGCGTATCGAGGCCGTTGTCGCGCAGCATGGAGAGATAGTCGCGCAGAGTCATGCCAGTGAGTTCGACTCCGTAGACGATTTCCATCGGGGAAAAAGCATGGATGTGCATCGACGGGACTGCGGTTTTTACGGCGCGCAAAATGTCGCGGTAATAAAAAGAAGGCAGATCGTGCGGGAGGCCTCCCTGGATGCAGACTTCGGATGCGCCGAGGTCCCAGGCTTCTTTGGCCTTGCGCGCCATATCTTCCAGTGAATGAAAATAGGAGTCAGCCTCGCGCGGGCCGCGGCTGAAGGCGCAGAACTTGCAGCCGACGAAACAAACGTTGGTGAAATTGATGTTGCGATTGACGACGTAGCTGACGATGTTGCCGACGAGATCGCGGCGAAGCGTGTCGGCAGCTACCAGCAGGGCGATCAGGTCGGCAGCGGCGGAGTTTGCCAGGGCATAACGCTCTTCATCTTGGAAGCACGCCGCGTCTTGCGTCTCCAATACTCGATCGAGGGCGCGGCGAATAATGGGCGATGCGTGGGGCGAGGCCTCGTCCCAAGTTAATTTGTGGAAGTGCTCGAGTTCGAAATTCTGCGGCACTGGCTTTCTCCTGAAATCCCCAGCATCTCGCTCAGGGAGCTGCGGCTTTATCGCAGCGCTGAAAGCGCTGCGCCACTCAAAAGCAAGCCTCCAGCAAACATGGCTAGCGAAACAAATCGTACCTGGCGGGGCGGATCAGTTCGCTTGCCCGGCCATTTCCCCGGCGGTACGAATAACCGCGAATGATGCACGCGGGAGTGCGTTCCAGCTTGCCACAAACCAGGCCGGCGGCACAGGCTAATTCGTCGGCGACGGCGTCGATGGTGGCATGAAGCGCGTAGCCGTGAGGATCGCGGCGTCCGCGATAGTCGACGAGGGGACGCAAGCCGGCGACGCCGATGGCTACCTCGGTCAAGCCTTCGCGCCAGGGACGGCCAAAGCTGTCGCTGACGATAACGGCAATTTCGATCGCCAGCTTCTTCTTGAGTTCACGACGCAACTTAGCGGCGGATTTGTCCGGATCCTTGGGCAATAAGACCGCATGCTGGCCCCCATCGACGTTCGAGACATCGACGCCGCTGTTGGCGCACACGAGGCCGTGGCGGGTTTCGGTGATGAGGACTCCGCGCTTACGCCGGACGATGCGGCGGCTCTCACGCAGAGCCAACTCGCTTACGCGCGCGTCGAGGCCGTAACGGCTCGCCCAGCGCTTTGAGGCGACCGAAGGACGAACGTGTTGGAGCTTGACGATAGCGCCCTCCGATTTGGAGACGATTTTGTGTTTTATGACCACAGCGTCGCCATCCTCAAAAATCAATTTTGCGCCGCGGGCCGCCTTCAGTAAGACATCTGTCAGCGACGTGCCGGGAAGAATCTCGTCCGCGAACGGAATGGGTAAGATGCGAATTTCCCCGGCAATTTTTCCGCGGCGGGAGATATTTTTATCCACGGCAGGCCTGCTGGCGTTTTTCTAGATTCCAACTTCGCACCAGGGTCTGCGACTGCCTATCTCCGGTGGCAGCGGCCAATTCGTAGAGATCTTCGGGGCGATCGACGTCCCGGGCGATGCCGGGCAATTCGAGGACGACACAGGGCAGTCCGGTTGCTTTGGCGGCAGCCTGGTGGGGTAAGAAACTGTCGTTGCCGAAGCGCAGCGGGAACAGATCGCAGGGAGATCGCCAGGCCGCGTTCGTGCCTCGGCCGGCCGCGTCGGGGACGAGCAGCGCACCCTTTGGGGGCGTGGAGTCCGCGATCTGCTGGAGTGCCGCAATCTCGATCAGCGGGATATCGGCGGGGACTACCAGGGTGCTTTGGGCTCCTCGCTCGCGGCATACGGCGGTTGCCATTTCGATGGCGCTGCTCTCTCCGGCGTTGTGGCCATCGGGGATGACCTCGAAGTGGAAGCGGGCGGCGAGATCGCGAGCGAAGGGATCGCTGGTAACTACGGCCACGGGCGGATGGTTTGGCCATTCCGCCAAGGTATGCAAAATGTCTTCGCACATCGCCTGGGCGAGGGCGAAACGCTCCTCGGGATTGAGGATGGGGGACAGGCGCTGCTTGGCGTCCTTCAGATTCTTGATGGGGACAAGGATCATGCTGTCTCCGCTGCCGGTTGGGGTGCAGGCTGGTGAGAGGCTTCCAGAACGGTCTTCGCGAGTGCGACACGGTCTCCATTATTGTTTTTGCGCATGATGGTTGGGGCGCAATGGACTTGCAGGTTGGAATTGGGTGCTTGCCGATTCATTCTTAATCCGGCGGCTTCGGGTTCATCTTGCGAATCGACTACCAGCACGTCGAGGAAGTCGCGATAGAAATCGGCGACGCCGACGATCGAAGCGGCGAAGCCGTGAGACTGGAGGAGCGCGGCGGCGGGACCGGTTACGGCGGCTGTGCCCACGATCGGGCTGACGGCGACGACGCGCGCGGAGGTTTTGCGGAGCGCTTCGCGAATGCCTGGGACCGCGAGAATTGGTCCAATGCTCGTCACAGGATTGCTTGGAGCGAGCACGACGAACTCGGCGGAGTAGATGGCATCGAGTACGCCGGGGGCGGGCTCGGCGGTGGAAGCTCCAGCAAAACGCACCGAGATTACCGGATCCTGAAAGCGGCGGCGGACGAAATATTCTTCAAAGCTCAGTTCGCCGGATGGCGTTAGGACGCAGGTTGCGACGGGCGAATCGCTCATAGGCAGTATGCGCGACTTGATGCCGAGGCGGGCTGCGATTTCACCGGTGGCTTCGGTGAGGGTCTTGCCTTCGGCCAGGAGCTTTGAGCGGAAGATATGGAGGGCCAAGTCGCGATCGCCGATGCGGAACCAGTCGGGCTCGCCCATCTGACCCATGGTATGCAGGCAGAAAAACGTGTCGCGGGCAAAACCCCAGCCACGCTCCTGGCTGAGTTTGCCGGCGAGCACGTAGGTGATCGAATCCACGTCGGGCGAAACGTAGAGCCCCCACCAGCGCAAATCGTCTCCGGTATTGACGACGAAGGTGAGGTCTTCGTGGGGAACGACTTGGCGGAGGCCATCCACGAACTTTGCGCCTCCGGTACCGCCGGTTAGAACCGTGATCATGCCGTCCCTTTGGTGGTGGTTGCGGTGACAATCTGGCCGCCGTCGAAGTGCGCGAGCCGCTGCTTCAGCAAATCGCTTTGGGCAGCTGCCTGCGCGGCGAATTCAGGATAAACCGGCAGGCGCTGGCGCAACTGGAATCCTTTGGCTTCGGTTCGATGCTGCAGGTCGTCGAGATGCGGCCAGGGCTTTTCAGGGTTGATGAAATCGGGGGTAAGGGGGGAGATGCCACCCCAATCGTTGATGCCGGCGTCGAGCAGGTCGGCGTAATGCGGATCGGAGAGATTGGGCGGAGCTTGAATGTTCATCAAGGGCAGGAGAAGTCGCGCGACGGCCAAGGTACGCAACATATCTGCGCGATCGGGCTCGGGCGAGGCGGCCATCGGCGTCGCTGGCTTGGCGCGGAAGTTCTGCACGATCACTTCCTGAATGTGGCCGTATCGCTCATGCAGGTCACGGATAGCAAGCAGCGTATCGATGCGCTCTTCGAGGGTCTCGCCGATTCCGATGAGGATTCCGGTGGTGAAAGGAACTTTCTGGCGCCCGGCATCTTCGATCACTCGCAAACGCTTTGCCGGCTCTTTGTCGGGAGCATTATCGTGGGCGGCGTTTTTCGCCAGCAGCCTCATGCTGGTGGTTTCGAGCATGAGTCCCATGCTGGGTGAAACGCGGGCCAGACGCCGGAGCCATTCGGCGCTCATCAAGCCGGGATTGGGATGCGGGAGCAGGCTCGATTCGCGCAGCACTTTGTCGCACATGGCTTCGAGGTAATGAAGAGTGGACTTGTAGCCGAGGCAGCGGAGGGTGTCGCGCATCTCGGGGAAGGCGAGTTCGGGCTTGTCTCCCAGGCTGAAGAGGGCCTCGGTACATCCCATGCGCTCGCCGGCACGGACGACCTCCATGACTTCGTCGGGCGACATGGTGTGCGCGCCGGGCTGGCTGGGATCGCGGCGGAAGGTGCAGTATCCGCAATAGTCGCGACACAGGTTGGTGAGCGGCAGGAAAACCTTGCGCGAATAGGTAATGATGCCGGGCTTGAAACGCACACGGGCAGATTGGGCTGCCTGGAGCAGGACGGGCAGCGAGTCGTCGTCGGCATGCAGCAAGCGGCAGGCGGTGTCGCGCGAGATGGGCTGCGCACTGGCGTTCTGCAGCTCTGACGCCGCCACATCCAGTATCTGCTGGGAAGGCGCTGGCATTGATCTTATAGTCGTGTTTCGGACTCGCCCCTGGCTTCGTAAGCCCTAATCGAGTGTGCGTGAGAACTCAGTCGTCCCTCCGGGACTTGGATCTCAGACTCCACTCTCCCGGCTCTGAAAGCGCCGGGCTAGTGTCGGCCGCCCCTCCGGGGCGGGGGACCGTGGCTATTTCTTCCAACCGCGTGCCGCTCTGGTGACAACGATGATAGATGATAACGGAGGCGAGCAGCATTGTGCGCATGGATGCGAGGGCATTGGCTGGCCGGACAGGCAATCGGGGGAGGAAACGATAGAACGCGTTGGACGTCTGGGGGGCGGGAAAGGAAGCCCGATGGTCAAAAAGAGACAGAACCGAATGGCCGGTTGGAGCGCCAAACCCGTCGCGGGGAGTGGCCTTTGGCGGTTGGGTGTGAAAGACTTTGCATCTTGACTTCGGGTCCGGCTGGTTTATAGTGTTGGGCAGTCTGTAAGCGGTAAAAACCGCGCCATCCCGGTTGGGGACATCTCTGGTTGCACTCAGCTCTCAAGGAGTAACGCTTTGCGGGTATGGCGAGGTACAGTTCGAGAGATAACATCGATGCGCTCAGAATCACGGCCGTAAGCCGGTCTCTATGGATCTGGTGGTGGCCGCCCACTGACTGAGCACAGAACCTCGAACAGTGGCGGGGCTAGTTCCAGACCGAACTACGACAGCCGAAGCCGAACATTACGCACATCGGAACAGCTATCTTGGGCCATATTTGTGATGGAAACGGCTCGGGAATGTAAGTCCAATGGGGAATCGCGGGCCACGACAATTAAAAGGCCAGCATTGTCCACCAGAAAGAATGCAGGATCGGGACTCGGGAAATTGGATCCACGGCACAGATTGAAGTACCCAGGCGAAAGTTATGCGACAGTTGCTGGCCCTCATGTTTCTCGTGTCCCTGGCGGTTGGACAAAGCCAGAGCCCCAGCCTTCCCACGACATGGGTGGACAATGAGGAGCTTACGTGCCAACTAAGTTCGAGCTGCTATCCCGGATCGCCAGCCCTGACTACGCCTTATACCCCGCCCGCTTATGAGTTAGCCCTGGGGGCAAACAGCTGGACCAGCGGTCCGCCTCCGAGTTACTGCACTTTCAGCACAACCCAGCCGTTATATCCGGCGACAGCAGCCGGGAAACAAGCTGCGATCAATGCCATCGAGGCGTGCCGGACTGCGGGCATCGCGCACGGGCAGGCGATTGGGATCATTCTGGATGTGCCGCCGGGAATGTACGTCTCGGCGACCGGGATCGTGATCCCGCAGACCAGTAACGTGCCGGCCACGGCGCCGCTGATTATCCGTTCGACAATGGATTCGGTATTAGCCTCGATGCCGGAACCGGTTTGCGCGGGCGGGATCCAGGACAACATTCCGGAATCCACCAACATTGGAGTTATCAATAGCGATTGCCAGGCGGGCGCTGGCGGCGGGACTTTTGCTTACCAGTTAGGAACGACAGTTACCGCGTTGCCGCAGGGGGCTTTCACGCTTGCCAATGGCACGCAGACGGGCAGCTCGAACTACAACTACTTGCAATACATGTATCAGGATGAATGTTCGGGTGTTCAGTGCATTCCGCTTCAGTTATGCAGTCCAAACGGATCCGGGTCGGTTCCCTGTGGCGCGAATGTGATGATCGGCCCAGACCATTGGGAGTTTGAGGATGGGGCGGCGGCGATGACGCCGGGCAATATATGGGACAACGACGTCATTTATGCGGGCAACACGGTGATGGCGACCAACGTGTCGCAATTCGCCTCGCATATCCATTTCCGGCGGTACTGGTCGCATGGGGACTGGACAAGCCTGACGACGGGCACGAACTCCATGAGTGCGGGCTTCAATCTGAGCGGGTGCTATTACTGCTCGGTGGTCGGATCGCAGGTGAGCCAAGCGTTGCGGCCGGGGTCGGAAGGGCACGCGATCCTTGGGCAAGGGCTCGCTTACAAGTTCGACAATGACTGGCTGGAAGGGGAGTCGAGCGGAGTATTTTCCGGGGGATTCAGCAACCCGCCGACGATGATCGGCTACATTCCCTTTCAGGATGTGCAGATGGGACGGCTGCGGAACACGTTTCCTTATTCGTGGCTGGGGGTGTTGAAAGTCCCGACTTCGAATCCGACGAAATGGGCGAATCACAGCATCGTACGGAAGAATTGCGAGGAGATGAAGGAAGGGGAGAGGATCCTGGTCTACGGGCTGATTTGCGAGAACGTGGACAACTCGGGCGGGCAGCGGGGCGTAGTCACGGCGCTGAATGTCCGCAACACATCAGGTGGGGGACCGGCGCCGCAAAATTACCAAGCAACGATTACGGACTTGACGGTTCAGAATTCTGTATACCGCAATGCCTGCCAGGGGTTCGGGATTGATGGGCGCTCGGAGTCGTCCGCGGGTGATGGCGGGGGCGTTTCTTACCCGATGAACCGGATCGGATTCAGCAACATTCTGCAATACGACATCACGACGAAAGGTCCCGGCTGTCCCACCACCACCACCGGCATGCAGATTACGAATGGCGGAGGGGGCCAATCGTGGCAGGGGACAATTACCGAGAACAGCGCAGGAACGGCGGCTACGTTCGTGGCTGCCTGCTCGCAAGACGCGGGTGGGTGCATCGGACAAGTCGCGTCGGCGAGCATCACGAATGCGGGAACATCGTGCACGCCTACGACGGGATCTGGGTCGCTGACGATCAGCGCGCCGCCTACCGGGCAACCGAAGGCGACGGGGACCTATACGTGCAATACGGCGGGGACAGCGATGAGTACCGTAACCATCACCAGCCCGGGGGCTTATTACACATCGGCTCCCACGGTGACGGGATTTAGCGGGACCTGCACGGGTTGCGCGGTCATGTTGACGATTAATACCTCGAACGCGCCGGTGTCGGGGGCGCTCGGTTTCCAGGTGCTGGGGATGAATGCCGGTGATCCGGTGGGGATCAGCAATTGTACGCAGGTACCCGGGTTCAACCTGCAAACCAAGACGTGGATCAACGGATATTTATGGCCAACGGAGGTACAAGCAGAGGCAACGACGGGATCTGCGCCATGGAATGGGACGTTTAGCCCATCCAATGTAACGGTGACCTATAACTGGGGGTCGGCTGCGCCGGGCGCGGTGGATAACGGCGGCTATTGCACGTTGACGAATGCGGAAGGCGGCCCGCAGAACCTTTCGATCAATCACATGACCTTCATCACCGATGCCACCGAGTCGGTAGGCGATGGGCCATCGTCGTCGAATGGGCCGGAGTTTTCTCGAAATAATACTTTCGTAAACAGCATCCTGCTGAGCGGATTGGGAAGACAAAACTGTGGTGGAGGAACGTTGTGTGGCGGATGGTGGGACGACGCGCTCCCGATGGGAGAAGGCAATTCGACTGAAACTTATAATTATGACGCCTCGACCATGACGGCTGCGTGGCTGGTATGGCCGGGGCGTCCGAATACAAATTATTTTGAATATCCCAATAACTCGAGTTTTCCCGATCCTGAGTGCTCGGCCACGACCGGCAACTGGAACGCGACTGCCGGGGGATCTTCACCCGCGGTGGGGGGCTGCAATCCGGCGAACAGCTTTTTCTTCCCCGCTACTCCGTATTGCACGGGGGCAAGTCCTTCTTATAGCGGTCCGGGGACGGGGTGTATCGGTTTCACGGGGGCGATGAATACGTCAATGATGCCGCTGACGCTAGCGGACTATCACGGTTACCAATTGCTGGGAGGCACAAGCCCGAGCTACTTCCACAATGCGGCGTCGGATGGGACGGACATCGGAGCGATTATTCCTGCGCTGGATGCGGCACAGACGACGACGCTTTATGTTTGCCCTCCCGGGTCATGCCTGACGGGTGGGCCGTTCCCGACCATGAGCGGTCCGGTGAACATAACGGACACGGTCACATTCAGCACCAGTCCTACGGGGCTCTCATATGCCGTCGATGGCATCCCCTACACGACGCCACAGACGTTTAACTGGATAGCGGGAACTTCGCACTCAGTGTCCACTCCATCGCCGCAAGCTTCGGGGCCGGGTTCGCAGTATGTATTCGGCAGCTGGTCGGATGGGGGCGCGCAGTCGCATACGATCCTCGCGCCCGCAGCGACCACGCCCTATACGGTCAGCTTCAATACGCAATACCAGTTGACGACGCAGGCTTCGCCGGCCGGGGACGGCTCGGTGACCCCAACGTCGGGTGGTTACTACGGCGCCAATTCGATTATTCCGATCACGGCGACGGCGAATGCCGGGTTCGCCTTCACCAACTGGTCATCCTCGAACGGCGGGTCATTCGATTCGAGCACCGCAGCGAATGCCAACTTCACGATGCCAGCAGCGCCGACAACCTTGACCGGCAATTTCACTGTAGTCACGGCGCCAGTCGGAACCAATACAGCGGTGCAGTCGAGCGAGAACCCGTCTTTCACCGGCGACTCGGTGACGTTCACCGCGACGGTCACTTACGGGGGCAACAGCTCCGTGGGCGCTAACGGTTCGGTTACGTTCACGGAGAACGGAAACCCTGTGGCGGGCGGCCCGACGGGCCCGGTAGCGCTGGCGGCGAATGGCCAAGCCAGTTTCTCTACCACCGCGCTCGCGGAAGGCACGCATTCCATCACCGCAACTTACGGCGGCTATACGAGTCAATCGGTGACGTATCTCACCAGTTCCGCGGTGGTGAGCGAGGAAGTCGACAACCATACCGTGGTGACGGGCACCCAGTATTGCAACCAGGGAGCGGTCACGTTGGCGGGCGGCGGAACAGCAACCCCGTACCCATCCAAGATTTTTGTTACGGGCGCAAGTACGAGTGTCACGGGTGTAACGCTTTCGCTCAACCAGATCACATCGAATGACATCCAGGCGACAGACCTGCTGCTGGTTGGTCCCAACGGGAAACAATTCGTACCTTTTGCGAATGCAGGGGACACGAGTTCGATCAGCGCTGTAAACATCGTGCTGAGCGACTCCGCTGCGAACGGGCTACCGAGCGGAACGCCCTTGACGAACGGCACTTTCAAACCGGGGTCTTTCACCGGGGGCGCGTTGAATTTCGCGGCGCCGGCTCCGGCTGGTCCTTATGACTACGCTGCCAGCGATGGCGCTTCGACGTTTGCCTCCGAATTCAACAACAGCAATCCCAATGGCACCTGGGAACTGTTTGCCCAGTCGGGCAACGGTGGTGGAGGGAGCATCGCCGGAGGGTGGTGCGTCAACTTGCCGGGCATGCCGGCGGTGTGGAGCGTTACGAAGTCGCATAGCAGCAATTTCACGCCGGGCCAGACGGGAACGTGGTCCATCGCGGTCACCAACATTGCGACAGGCGGGACGAGTTCGGGCACGGTGACCGTGACGGACACACTGCCCAGCGGCTACTCGGTGAGCAGCGCCAGTGGGACGGATTGGACTTGCAGCGGAACCGGTACGCAGGCATTGACATGCACTAACGGTGACGCGATTGCCGCGAGCGGCAGCTTTGGAACGATTACGGTGCTGGTGAATGTGCCAGCAAATTCCCCGGGCAGTGTGCAGAATATGGCGACCGCCTCGGGTGGAGGAGCGGCGCAGAGCGCAAACTCCAATACCGACACGGTGACGGTGAACCAAGCTCCGGCGATCACGAGTGGGAGCGGCACCACTTTCGTCGCCGGCACGGGCGGCTCGTTCACTGTGACCTCGACGGGCACGCCGGTTCCCAGCCTCGGCGAGACGGGGACGCTGCCGGGCGGCGTGAGCTTCGTGGACAACCACAACGGCACGGGCACACTCAGCGGGACGCCGACTGCCAGCGGTGTTTTCAGCATCAGCTTCAGCGCGTCGAACGGGATCGGTTCGGCGGCCACGCAGAGTTTCACGTTAACGGTGGATCAGGCTGTGACGATCCTGAGCGCAAATAACACGACGTTCTCGGTCGGCACCGGCGGTTCATTCACGTTGATCTCGACGGGCTATCCAACGGCCAGCCTGAGCGAAACAGGAGGTCTGCCAAGCGGTGTCACCTTCGTCGACAATCACGATGGCACGGGCACGCTGAGTGGGACTCCAAGCGGTAGCGGCGTCTACAACATTGGGTTCACGGCGCAAAATGGAGTGGGATCGCCGGCGATGCAGACGTTCACTCTGACGGTGGATCAGGCAGCGGCAATCACGAGCGCGAATAACGCGACCTTCGTGGTTGGGAGCGCGGGTTCGTTCACGGTGACTTCGACCAGCTACCCGGTGGCCGGCCTGAGCGAGACAGGAGCTCTGCCGAGTGGCGTGACCTTCATCGACAATGGCGACGGCACGGGGACACTCAGCGGCACCCCGGGTACCAGCGGTGTCTTCAGCATCACATTCGCGGCGCAGAACGGGACGGGGTCGCCGGCCACGCAAACGTTCACGTTAACGGTGGACCAGGCAGCCGCGATCACCAGCGCAAATAGTATTACGTTTATGCCGGGTTCGGCGGGCACGTTCAGCGTGGTCGCGACGGGATATCCGACGGCGAGCCTCAGCGAATCGGGAACTCTGCCAAGTGGCGTGACGTTTGTGGACAACCAGAACGGCACCGGTACGCTCAGTGGAACTCCGCTCAGCGAAGGCATATACAACATCAGTTTCACGGCGCAGAACGGAATCGGCTCGCCGGCGGTGCAGCCATTTACGTTAGCCGTGAACCAAGCAGCGGCCATCAGCAGCGCCAATATTGCTACTTTCGTGGTGGGAACAGCAGCGTCGTTTACGGTAACCACTGTCGGCTTCCCTGTTCCCAGCATTGGCGAGAGTGGAGTCCTGCCGGGTGGGGTGACGTTCGTCGACAACCACGACGGCACAGGTACGCTGAGCGGAACGCCTTCCGCAAGCGGCGTCTACAGCATCAGTTTTACAGCGCAGAACGGAGTTGGGTCTCCTTCAACCCAGACGTTCACGCTGACGGTGAACCAGGCTCCCGCGATTACGAGCACCAATAAGGCGAGTTTTACGGTGGGCGCGGCTGGTTCCTTCACGGTGACTACTTCGGGTTATCCGACGGCCAGCTTGAGCGAGACGGGAACGCTGCCTGCGGGTGTTACGTTCGTGGACAACCACAACGGGACCGGGACGCTCAGCGGAACTCCATCTACGAGCGGCGCGTTCGGCATCAGCTTTGGCGCATCGAACGGGGTCGGTTCGCCAGTTGCGCAGACATTTGCGCTGACCGTAAATCAGGCTCCGGCGATTACGAGCGCGAACAGCGCAGCGTTCGTTGTGGGAACGTCCGGATCGTTCACGGTGACGACTTCGGGCTATCCGACGCCCAGCCTGAGTGAGACGGGAACGCTGCCTGCGGGTGTTACGTTCGTGGACAACCACAACGGAACGGGCACGCTCAGCGGCACACCATCGGCTAGCGGCGCATTCGGCATCAGCTTTGGTGCATCGAACGGCGTTGGTTCGCCGGGTACGCAGACGTTTACGCTGACCGTAAATCAGGCTCCAGCAATTACCAGCGTTAACAACGTTACTTTCCTAGTCGGGACGGCTGGTTCTTTCACGGTGACGACTTCGGGCTATCCGACGTCCAGCCTGAGTGAGACGGGAGCGCTGCCTACGGGTGTTACGTTCGTGGACAACCACAACGGGACCGGGACGCTCAGCGGAACTCCCTCTACGAGCGGGGCGTTCGGCATCAGCTTTGGTGCATCGAACGGCGTTGGTTCGCCGGGTACGCAGACGTTTACGCTGACCGTAAATCAGGCTCCAGCAATTACCAGCGTTAACAACGTTACTTTCCTAGTCGGGACGGCTGGTTCTTTCACGGTGACGACTTCGGGCTATCCGACGCCCAGCCTGAGTGAGACGGGAGCGCTGCCTACGGGTGTTACGTTCGTGGACAACCACAACGGGACCGGGACGCTCAGCGGAACTCCCTCTACGAGCGGGGCGTTCGGCATCAGCTTTGGTGCATCGAACGGGGTTGGTTCGCCGGGTACGCAGACGTTTACGCTGACGGTGAACCAGGCTCCGGCGATTACGAGCGCGAGCAGCGCGACGTTCGTTGTGGGAACATCCGGTTCTTTCACGGTGACGACTTCGGGTTATCCGACCGCCAGCTTGAGCGAGACGGGAACGCTGCCTGCGGGTGTTACGTTCGTGGACAACCACAACGGGACCGGGACGCTCAGCGGAACTCCATCTACGAACGGAGCGTTCGGCATCAGCTTTGGCGCATCGAACGGGGTCGGTTCGCCGGTCACGCAGACATTTGCGCTGACCGTAAATCAGGCTCCGGCGATTACCAGCGTTAACAACGTTACTTTCCTAGTCGGGACGGCTGGTTCTTTCACGGTGACTACTTCGGGTTATCCGACCGCCAGCCTGAGCGAGACGGGAACGCTGCCTGCGGGTGTTACGTTCGTGGACAACCACAACGGGACCGGGACGCTCGGCGGAACTCCCTCTACGAGCGGGGCGTTCGGCATCAGCTTTGGCGCATCGAACGGGGGCGGTTCGCCAGTTGCGCAGACATTTGCGCTGACCGTAAATCAGGCTCCGGCGATCACGAGCGCGAACAGCGCAGCGTTTGTTGTCGGAACGGCTGGTTCGTTTACCGTGACGACCTCGGGTTATCCGACGGCCAGCTTGAGTGAGACGGGAACGCTGCCTGCGGGTGTGACATTTACCGACAATCACAACGGGACCGGGACGCTCGGCGGAACTCCATCTATGAGCGGGGCATTCAGCATCAGCTTTGGTGCATCGAACGGCGTTGGTTCGCCGGGTACGCAGACGTTTACGCTGACGGTGAATCAGGTTCCGGCGATTACGAGCGCGAGCAGCGCGACGTTCGTTGTGGGAACATCCGGTTCTTTCACGGTGACGACTTCGGGTTATCCGACGGCCAGCTTGAGTGAGACGGGAACGCTGCCTACGGGTGTTACGTTCGTGGACAACCACAACGGGACCGGGACGCTCAGCGGAACTCCATCTACGAGCGGCGCGTTCGGCATCAGCTTTGGCGCATCGAACGGGGTTGGTTCGCCGGTCACGCAGACATTTACGCTGACGGTGAATCAGGTTCCGGCGATCACGAGCGCGAACAGCGCAGCGTTCGTTGTGGGAACGTCCGGATCGTTCACGGTGACGACGACGGGTTATCCGACTGCCAGCCTGGGCGAAACGGGAACGCTGCCGGGCGGAATGAAGTTCGTGGACAATCACAACGGAACGGGCACGCTCAGCGGGACTCCATCTGCGAGCGGCGCATTCGGCATCAGCTTCACAGCGCAGAACGGGACTGGTTCGGCCGCCACGCAGACATTTACGCTGAACGTAAATCAGGCTCCCACGATCACGAGCGCAAACAACGCTGCGTTCACCGTGGGAACAGTTGGGTCGTTTACGGTGACGACGACGGGTTATCCGGTACCCAGCCTGAGCGAGACGGGAACGTTACCGGCCGGCGTGACGTTCGTGGACAACCACAACGGCACTGGCACGCTTAGTGGAACGGCCAGCGGCAGCGGCGTCTTCAGCATCAGCTTCACGGCGCAAAATGGAACAGGGTCCCCAGCGACACAGACGTTTTCGCTAACGGTAGAGCAGGCTCCAGCGATTACGAGCGCGAGCAGCACTACTTTCGTCGTAAGCAAGGCCAACTCATTCACGATAACCACGGTGGGTTATCCAACGGCGAGCCTTAGTGAGAAAGGCACATTGCCGAAGGGTGTGACGTTTGTGGACAACAAGAACGGAACGGGCACGTTGAGCGGAACGCCAACGGCAACGGGGGTTTCGACGATCACTATCATGGCGTCGAATAACGCCAACTCGACGACGCAGGCGTTCACGCTGACGGTGGGCCTGGCTCCGGCGATTGGCAGCGCGAACAAAACCACATTCACGGTGGGCACGTCCGGTTTGTTTACCGTGGCCACATCGGGGTACCCGACCCCGAGCATCACCGAAACTGGAACTCTGCCGAGCGGCTTGACCTTCGTGGATCAGCACAACGGAAACGCCAAGCTCAGCGGGGCGCCGATGACCAGCGGTGTCTTTAATCTCACAATAATGGCCACGAATTCAGTTGGTACCGTGACGCAGGCATTCACATTAACGGTGGATCTGGCACCAACCATCACGAGCGCCAATAGCACGACCTTCACTCACGGAAAAGCCGGATCCTTCACGGTTACTACGACCGGTTACCCAACGCCGAGCGTTACCGAGAGCGGCACTCTGCCGAAAGGCGTGAAATTTGTGAATAATGGCAACGGGACCGGGACGCTCAGCGGAACGCCAACGGCAACGGGCACCTTCAGCATCATCTTCACGGCGGCCAATACGGCCTCGTCGGCGACGCAGACCTTCACGCTGACGGTGAATTAGGCCTCCTCAGGATTATTCGTCAGCCGACGAGCGCTGATTGTGGAATCCTGACGGGCTAGAATCTGCCGTAGAATATTTTCCTATGGCTATCGCCGAACCTGTGTTCTCAGTTTCTCTTGATCCTGCCTGGATTCGCTCGCAATTCCCTTCACTGGCTCAGACCGTCAATGGCCATCCGGCGGTGTTTCTTGATGGGCCGGGCGGCACGCAGGTTCCACGGCGGGTGATCGACGCTATCTCCGACTATCTGGCGCATGACAACGCCAACACTGGAGGGGCCTACCACACCAGCCGGAACACCGACCACATGATCGCGGAAGCGCGCGCCGCGATGGGGGACTTCCTGAATTGCGACGCGGATGAGGTCGTTTTCGGCGCAAATATGACATCGCTTACGTATGCGATGAGCCGGGCAATCGGACGCGACCTAGGACCGGGTGATGAAATCGTTTTGACGCTGCTGGATCACGACGCGAATTTTTCGCCGTGGAAAGCACTGGAAGAAAGAGGCGTGACCATCCGCGCGGCAAAGTTCAATCCAGATGACTGCACGCTCGACATGGGCGAACTGGCACGGCAGATCACGAGCCGGACGCGGTTGGTCGCGGCTGGATATGCTTCGAACGCGGTGGGAACGATCAATGATGCGTCTGAGATCGTGCGGCTCGCCCGGCAGGCGGGCGCCTTGAGCTACATCGATGCGGTGCATTATGCGCCGCACGGGCTAATTGATGTGCGGGCGCTGGACTGCGATTTCCTGGTGTGTTCGACGTACAAGTTCTTTGGTCCCCATATGGGGGTGCTTTATGGGAAACGCGAACAGCTGAAGAGGCTTCATCCTTACAAGGTGCGTCCGAACACAAATAACATACCCAACTGCTGGGAGTGGGGAACGCTGAATCACGAGTGCATCGCGGGAATCAAGGCGTGCGTGGATTACTGGGAGGAGCTGGGAAGGAGAGCGCATCCATTTGCTAAAAGCAGGCGCGACGCGATCGTGGCGGCGCACCAGGCGATTCATCAGCACGAGAGCACGATGACGGAGAAGATGATTGCGGGATTGCTCGCGGTTCCGGGGCTGAAGCTCTATGGCATCAGCGATGCGGGGCGCTTTGGACAACGGTGCGCAACATTTGTCGTGCGAATCGAAGGGCACACCCCGGTGGAGTTGGCGACGAAGCTGGGCGAGCGCGGGTTCTTCACGTGGGATGGAAATTACTACGCGTTGAACGTAACGGAGCAACTGGATGTGGAGCGGCTGGGCGGATTTCTGCGGATCGGGCTCGTCCACTACAACACGATGGACGAAGTGGAGGGGATGCTCGAGGCGCTGCGAGAAATCGTGATGCAGGTTGACTGAAGCTTCTTTGATGTTCCGTCGACGCTTGGTAGGCGCGAAGTTCGACAGGCGGACTTTGAATCCCGCCGTTCTTTCCAACATCATTAATTACGTGAGCTCTGATCGAGTCTTTCTAACCGCGGAATGGCGCCACCTGATCCTGTTGAACTATGAAGTAAATGCCAGTCTCTTACTTCCCTTTGTACCCACCGGAACCGAACTTGATTGCTGGAATTCGAGGGTCTTTATCAGCCTGGTCGGATTCCGCTTTCTGAAAACGAAAGTGTTCGGATTCCCGATCCCTCTGCACTCGAACTTCAACGAGGTAAACCTGCGCTTTTATGTGCGGCGGGAAGAGGGTGGCGAAGTTCGGCGGGGCGTAGTGTTCATTCGGGAGATCGTGCCTCGCCGAGCGATTGCGCTGATCGCGCGGACCTTCTACAACGAGAACTATATCGCTCTGCCCATGGCGCACGAGATCCGCGCCATTGCGGACAATGGCGTCGCCGCCTGCTACCGATGGCGGTGGAATGGCAACTGGAGCGAGATGCGCCTTGAGTCACGCGGCGATCCGCAGCCGTTGCAAGTCGCTTCCCAAGAGTATTTCATCGCCGAGCACTACTGGGGATATGCCGCTCAGCCAGATGGGAGATGCGTTGAGTATCAGGTTACTCACCCGCCATGGCGAGTCTGGCAGTCGAGGCACGCCGAGTTTAACGGTGGCGCTGAAGAAATCTACGGTCCGGAATTCGCGGCGGTGCTTAGGGCAAAGCCTGTATCTGCATTCCTGGCCGAGGGATCCGCAGTGGAGGTGATGCGCGGGCGGAGGATGTAGGTGGCAGAGAATTCTGAGGTCCGTGTTTCGATCCATAGTCAGGCATCAGGTGGCTGGATTCTTTACGATGGGGAATGCGGGTTCTGCTCGCGCTGGGTCAATTTCTGGGCTAAGACACTTCGCAGGCGTGGCTTCGAGCCCGCTGCGCTGCAAGAGAGCTGGGTCGAGCAGGAGCTGCGGATGCCGCGGGATTCGTTGCTCGCCGACATTCGGTTGCTGACGGTTGATGGAGAGCTGGTTTCCGGGGCTGAGGTTTATCTTTATGTCATGCGGCGGATCTGGTGGGCATGGCCGCTGTATGCGGTCTTCAGTTTGCCGGGGTTTAACGGGCTGATGCAAGCAGGCTATCGGTGGTTTGCGCGCAACCGGTATTGCATTTCGCACTCCTGCAGACTGCGTCCGCTCTGAGGTAGAGGCACTTCTTCTCTGCCATTGGCCGGTTGACTCGAATGCGCTGCGGCTCGCGATTTTGGCCCGTTTCGGGATGGCAGAGGCGTAGAAAGCTAGAGTTTATGCTGGTTTTTGGGGGTATCTATCTTGGAAACCGCATAACATCTGCATAAATCGCTACTTTTCCACAGCGCGGTGAGTTAAGATGCGCTCGAACCAATCATTTAGTCGCTCCTGAAGGAGGAATTCATGGCTTCTGGTATGACCAAAACTCAGCTCACACGTCATCTGGCCGAGAAACTCGGCTCCAACAACAAGACTGCGGCAACGTTTCTTGAGCACCTCGCGGATACCGCAATCAAAGAGACCAAGAAGAACGGCGTATTCGTTGTGCCCGGACTGGGCCGCCTGGTGAAGGCGCACCGCAAAGCGCGCATGGGACGCAATCCGCAGACCGGCGAACCGATCCAGATCAAGGCCAAAACGGTCGTGAAGTTCCGCGTGGCCAAGGCCGCGAAAGACGCGATCGCGCCGAAGAAGTAGGACAGATATTCATTTTTCGATCATTGCGAGGGCCGGCTACAATTGCCGGCCCTTTGCCATGGGTGAGAACTTCGAGCCGCGAGTCTTGAGCCTCGATCCCACGAACCCTGCTGTTATGTGATGCAATCGGTTGCTACGTGGCAATACGTAACTCGATCAGCTCTGCTTTGGCGCTCCCGTTTTCGATGCGGAGCTTTGCTACGCTTACCGGCAGCTGAAATCGTCGAGGGCCGGCACTGCCTGGGTTGAGATACAGGACGCCGTTTTTCTCTTCAACGTTTGATTTGTGACTGTGGCCGTAGATGACAACGCGAAAACCGGCGGCTTCTGGCTTAAGGTCGAGTTTGGCGAGATCGTGAAGCATGTAGACTAAGATGTCGCTGATTTCCACGATTTCCGTTTCGGGCAGGGCTCGCGCCCACGCTTGAGTGTCCACATTCCCGCGAATCGCTTTGACTGGTGCGATCTTTGCCAGTGCGTCGAGGATTGCCGGATCTCCTACGTCGCCCGCGTGCAGGATGCGGTCGGCTCCGCGCAGAGCTTCGACGGCTTCCTTTCGAAGCAGGCCGTGGGTGTCGGAGATTACGCCTATGATCATGGGGCTGGAAACTATTTCACCACAGAGTCACAGAGACACGGAGAAAATCAAGACATTTTGTCCGTGCCTTTTTATCCGCAATCCTTTATTCGTTGCTTATTGATTTCATAGTGGGTGTGAATCTGGCATCTGGCCTGACCACCGAGTTTCGTCACATCTGCTCTTCTACTCGATCACGCTCGTATCGGCTCATATTTCATATACTGCTCGTGTGTCCCCTGATGCAGATCTGCTGGTTCCGCTGCGACGTTATTGGGGATACGACTCTTTTCGCCCCAAGCAGGAGAATGTCATCCGCAGCCTGCTAGGAGCGCACGACACTTGCGCGGTAATGCCTACGGGCGGCGGAAAGTCGCTGTGCTACCAGCTTCCCGCGGTCGTGTCCGGCAAGACAGCCGTGGTGGTTTCTCCGTTAATTGCGCTGATGCAGGACCAGGCGGCACAACTGGCGCAGATGGGGATTTCCGCGGCGGCGCTGAACAGCTTCCAGGATTCTGCCGAGCGGAGGAATGTAATGGCGAAGGCCCGCAAGGGCGAGTACCGGCTGCTCTATCTTTCGCCCGAACGACTGGCTGCGGAGAGCACTTTTGAATGGCTGGCGAGCGTGCCCGTCGGATTTTTTGCGGTCGATGAAGCGCATTGCATTTCCGAGTGGGGCCACGAGTTTCGTCCGGATTACCGGCAGCTCAGCCGCTTGCGCACGCAGTTTCCGGCGCTTCCGATTGCGGCGTTCACAGCCAGCGCGACGCGGCAGGTGCGGCACGACATCCTGAAGCAGTTGCAGATGCGCGATCCCCATCTTTATATCGCCAGCTTCCACCGCCAGAACCTGAGCTACATCGTGCAGGAGTGCGAAGGGCGGACGCAGATGGAATTGCTGGCTCGCGCCTTGCGTCACTACCCGGGCGAGAGCGTGATTGTTTATTCGCCCACGATTCGCCGCGTGGAAGAGACGGTCGAATACCTGGAGGAGAGCGGGATTGCGGCGATTCCTTACCACGCAAAGATGGAATCTTCCGTGCGACGGCAGAATCAGGAACGCTGGATGTCGGACGAAGTGCGCGTGCTGGTGGGCACGATCGCGTTCGGACTCGGCATCAACAAGCCTGCGGTGCGCGCCGTCATTCATTTGTCGCTGCCGCAGTCGATCGAGCAGTATTACCAGGAGGCGGGCCGAGCGGGCCGCGACGGGCTTCCAGCGGATTGCGTGCTGCTCTGGCAGAAGCGGGATCACATTCTGCTGGAATACTTCATTAATAAGATTTCCGACGAAGGGGAGCGCGAGCGGGCATCGGTACGGAAGCGCATCATCAGCCGTTTTGCGGATTCTGGCGGCTGCCGTCACCGGCAAATCTGCCTGCACTTCGGAGAGACGCCGAAATGGGAGCGCTGCGAGACTTGTGACAATTGCGGCACCAAGCCTGACTGGCTCCGGGAGAAGGTCCGCAATTTGCCGGCGGTCCCGGCATCGCGAGTAAGGAAGCGGGCTCCGGTTCAGGTCGAGGACGACTTTCTGCCTGCGGCGCAGGCACACGCGTTGCCCGCGCATGACGACGATCCGTTACTAGCCGACTACCTGCGCGAGTGGCGGCGGGGTATCGCGCGGGAGAACAATATTCCCGCTTACATCGTACTGCACGACAGCACGCTCGAAGAATTGTGCCGCAAGCGTCCCAATACGCTTGCCGAACTGTTGAGGGTTCCGGGGATCGGCGAGCGCAAAGCCGATGTTTACGGCGCGGAACTGCTGCAGGCTCTGCGAAATTTCCGCGGTGGGGCGCGAGCTACGAGCGAACCTTCCCGGCAACCTACGCCAGCGGCACAAACCCTGGACCTTCTGCGCGAGGGGCGAAGTTTCGAGGAGATCGCCCGCATTCGCGCGCGGCAGCTTTCCACCATCGTCTGCACGGTGGCCAACCTGGTTGAGACGAGACAAGTCGAGTTGAATCCGAAATGGATTTCGCCCGACGCCCAGCCGCTGATCGAGGCGGCTTGCCTGACGAAGGGAATCGAGCGGCTGCGCGATATAAAGGATGCGGTGCCGCCCTATGTCAGCTTTAATGACATCCGGCTAGTGGTAGCGAGCTTGCGGGCGCAGGGGCGTGTGCGGGCGGAAATCGCCTGACTTCTGTAGAGATGCCTGATTTTCGGGTCATTCGATGACCGCATGCTCTTGAAGGGCATGAGGTCATGTAGGTCACCTACCCGGGGAGATTAGTCGTGAGCTCTAATCTCGCTCTAATCTTTCCTTTTTGTTTAATCCATAAGCATTAGTCTCTGTGAGTAAGTGCTTCCGGCTAGACTGCGAGAGCCATTCCCGAAAGCCGTTTAGGCCGTTAGGCTACTTCCGAGCAGATCTCCAAAGAAACTGCTCTGCGCGCCATTCCCTCGAAACTGTGGTGCGTTTCATCGTTCCTAAAAGGGATAAATCATGCGCCGCTCTCGATGGTTCAGCTTCGTCTTCTCGTGCTTAATCGCCGGACTGGTCAGCGGAATGATGCTGGGCCAGTCGAGTTCTTCTCCCGCCCTGCACGCGAAGGACAGGATCTCTGCGATCGGCTCCCATTCCTCAAGAGGCGCAGCCGGGATTAACACTGGGCTCAGAAGTGGAGAGCCCGGGTCCCGAGGCCCGCAAGCGGCGGGGTTGAATTTCGCCCCGGCGGTGGTCTATGCGGGAGGAGGGTCAGGATTCGAGTCGGTTGCGATGGGTGATGTCAACGGCGACGGCAAGCTGGACATGATCGTGGTGAACTACTGCGACGAGGTGAGCAACTGCACGTGTACCCCCCAGACCTGCGATTACGGCTCGGTGGGAGTGCTGCTGGGCAATGGCGATGGCACGTTTCAGCCGGCAGTGACCTATCTCTCGGGTGGTTACTATAGCCAAGCGGTAGCGCTGGCGGATGTGAACGGAGACGGCAAACTCGACATCGTGGTGGTGAATGATTGCACCAGCAACATTAATTGTGCCTATACGGTGGGAGACGGCTCGGTGGCCGTGCTGCTGGGGAATGGCGATGGGACATTCCAGCAGGCGGTGGCTTACGACACGGGCGGGCAGTTCCCGAACGGCGTTGTGATCGCAGACGTAAACAACGACAAGAAGCCCGACCTGATTGTGAGCAACTTCTCCGGGGGAACAAACGGTTTCGGCGAGGTGGGCATTCTGTTGGGAAACGGCGATGGCACTTTTCAACCGGCAGTCATTTACAACTCGGCATACTCTTACAATCTCGCCCAGGTTGCGGTCGCGGATATAAACGGAGACGGCAACCTCGACCTTCTGGTGGCGAACGAGTGCACGGACCTGACTTGCGCGAGCGGCGATGTGGGAGTGCTGCTGGGCAACGGCGATGGGACGTTCCGGCCAGGGGTAGCTTGGCCCTCGGGCGGGTACTACACACATGCGATCGCGGTCACGGACATGAACGGCGATGGCAAGCTGGATCTGGTGGTGGCCAACAGCTGCATGGCGAGCAGCAACTGTTCCAGCAATGGGACCGTGGCCGTGATCTTAGGAAACGGAGATGGAAGTCTGCAGGCTCCGGTGACATATCCGGCGGGCGCGTATGAGCCGCTGGCGCTGGTGCTGGGAGATTTCAATACCGATGGCAAGACCGATGTCGCGCTGGTCAGCCAGTCGGTAATGGGTAGCAATACCGCGGGCGTAGTTGGCGTACTGCTGGGCAATGGCGATGGGACGCTGCAGCCGGCATTGAATTTTAATCCCGGTGGAAGCGGATCGATCGCGCTGGCGGCGGCGGATGTGAACAAGGATGGCAAGCCCGACCTGATGGTCGTGACCGGCGCTGGAGTCGGTGTGCTGCTCAATACGAGCACGAAGGCGACCACGACCAAGGTGACTTCTTCGAATAATCCCGCGAACCTGGGGCAGGCCGTAACGTTTAAGGCTACGGTCACACCGCAGGGTAGCGGCACACCGACGGGCACAGTCAGTTTCCTGGACGGCACCACCAATATTGGCAACTCGGCGGTAAGCGGCGGAGTGGCAACCTTGACCACATCTTCGCTGGCACTGGGCGCGCACAGCATTACGGCGACCTACAACGGAGACTCCAACTGGGCTGCCAGCACTTCGGCAGCGTTAAGCCAAACGGTGCAAGGAGCGGTGGTTGGACTCTCGGCGACGAATTTGAACTTCGGGAACCAGACGGTTGGGATCGCGAGCGCGGCGCAGAATGTGGTGGTCACGAACCAGGGCAACATCGCGTTGAAGATCACGTCGATTCAAATCACTGGAGCCAACAAGGGAGATTTCAGCCAGACGAATAACTGCGGGAGTCCGGTGGCACCGAGCGGCAATTGCACGATCAGCGTGACATTCAAACCAGCGGCGAGCGGTCCAGCGAACGCGGCGATCGCGATCGCTGACAATGCCGGGAACAGCCCGCAAGGGGTTACATTAGAGGGCATCGGGGGCCATCCGGTCGGAATGGTGACCCCGTCGTCACTCGCCTTTGGAGATGAGACGGAGGGCACAATCAGCAGCACGCCGCAAAAAGTCTCGCTGTATAACACGGGCGATTACCAGATGACGATTACGAGCGTGACCACGAGCACCAATTTCAACGTGTGGTCCAACCAGTGCACGGCGGCGGTCCAACCGGGCGACTACTGCGTTGTGTACGTAGTGTTCGCGCCTGTGCAACTAGGGTCGTTATCGGGAACACTAACCTTCACGGACAGCGCGGCAAACAGCCCGCAAACAGCGCAGTTGAGCGGTATCGGGCAAAGTCCGACGACGACGATGCTGACCGCGACTCCAATTCCGGCGGTGCTGGGTCAGCCGGTTACGCTCACGGCGACGGTTGTCCCGGAGTACAGCGGAACTCCGAGCGGAACTGTGACTTTCTACGATGGGACGTCGAGCCTGGGAACCGTTACGCTCAACCTGGGAACGGCGCAACTGGTGCTGCCAACGTTGTACGGCGGATCGCATTCTCTGACTGCGTCGTATAGCGGAGATGCGGTCTTCCTGACCAGCGTATCGACGGCGGTGACCCGAGTGGTGGCGCAGGTGACACCGACGTCGGCCGTAGCATCTAACTTGAATCCCTCCACAGTGAATCAGGCGGTAACGTTCAACGCGACAGTCACGGGGATCAAGGGCATCGTCCCGACCGGCACGGTGATCTTCAAACACGGGCCGGACGTTCTGGGCACGGTGGCGCTGGTGAAAGGACAAGCCAGCCTCACATACACATTTACGAAAGCCGGGACCGCTGCCATAACGGCGAGTTATTCGGGCGATCAAAACTACAAAGCCGTGAACGCAAAGCTTAAACAGATCGTGCAGTGATAGGCGATCCTGCACGTCTCCGGCTCCGAGTCGAGGGCGGGCAACAACAACGGAGGATGAAGCGTCCGGTCGGCAGCAGCCGGGCGCTTTTCTGCGTCTTGATCGTAACCGCAATTCTTTCAGACAAATAAGGGACTGCCTTGGTCCCGTATAAGGCCTGAGAAGGCTGCTGACAGGGTCTTTTTCAAAGCGCCGGCAACTTCATCGGCGCCGGATCCGCCAATTCCTACCGCTCCACCTCGCTTTACACTCCATTTTTTGCATCTTAGGGTAGCCATCCAGACTGGGTAGGATATGCAACAAAGAGCTGGAGGACACGTTTCCAACTTTCGGGAGACTTGAATCGATGATGCGAAAAGCACGGCGGCTGGTGTTATTCCTCGCCGTTTCAGCAGGGGTTTGCCTTGGGCAATCGCTCAGCGATCCTTTATCACAGGGTTCGACGGCGCTGGGGACAGGCACGGATTGCTCCGACCCGACAAACGCGGGGAGCGCGCAGTGCGTGGCACAAGCGCAACGGTCAAGCGGCGGCCAAGGGGGCGATCCCTCCTCGTCTATCCACACACCGGTGCTGACCGCACCTGGACCAACCCAGGATCAGTACGAGCCGGCCAAGCCCCCCTTGAACCCTTCGCAATTAGGGCAGTTGCAACTGGCGGTTCGGCCGGAAACCGAATTTGAACAGATGGTGGCGGACTCGGTTGGACATGCGCTGCCACTGTTCGGACAATCGCTCTTTCTGCAGGCGCCCAGCACATTTTCCCCCGTCGACTGGATGCAGGTTCCCAGTGATTACATCATTGGGCCGGGCGATGAACTGCAGATTAGAGTCTGGGGGCAGGTGGAGGCTAATCTGCGGGTGGTGGTGGATCGTGCGGGCCAAATTTATATTCCGCAAGTCGGAGAGGTCGCCGTGGCTGGTCTTCACTATGGAGACCTTGAACAGCACCTAAAACATGAAATTTCCAAGTCATTCAAGAATTTCAATGTAACGGCAAATATTGGCCGGCTGCGGTCTATTCAGATAATTGTGGTGGGCGAAGCGAGGTATCCGGGGACCTACACCATCAGTTCACTAAGCACGCTGGTGAATGCAATTTTCGCTTCCGGGGGGCCTGCTCCACAGGGATCATTGCGAGATATCCAGGTGCGACGCGACGGCGCGACCATCACACATTTCGATTTCTATGACTTGCTCATCCAGGGCGATAAATCAAGAGATGTGCGGCTACAGCCCGGCGATATTTTGTACATACCGCACGTCGGACCGCTGGTCGCGATCTCGGGATCGGTGAATGCGCCCGCTATCTACGAAATGAAGGGTAACTCCACTCTGAACGACTTGATCGAAATCGCCGGAGACTTGAGTACGGTTGCTGACACTAACAAAATCACGATTGACCGCTTCGTCGATCACGAGGCACGTCGGACACTGGAATTTCCTTACGATGCAACGTCGCGCGCGTTGCGGTTACAGGATGGCGACATCGTGCGCGTGTTTTCGATTGTTCCGCGGTTCGAAGACACGGTAACGCTGCGTGGGAATGTGGCGAATCCCGGACGCTATCCCTGGAAACCGGGGATGAGAGTGCGCGATTTAATCCCGAATGCGCAAGCACTGCTCACGCGACGCTACTGGCGCAATCGCGCCGCAATCGTTAATGGACGCGCGACAGAGTACCCGGTGGGCAGCGAAAGCTCCCAGAACTCGGGTGCGGGGCCGACCGCACCGCAGGGCAATGGCGCGGTTGGCGGTTCCGGTACAACGAACGCCCCCAATTCAACCGGGGGTTACTCCAGACAAGATTTACCCGATGGCACGGGCTCTTCCGATGCGACCGATGCGTTGTATGCGCAGGGTCGGCAAAACCCCGCTGCGGCCGAGCAAGCAAAATCCGGCGATCACCCGGGCCTGGCCACAAGACAGGCGACGACAGACAATGCAGGTGGAAACACCGTCAAGGATGTGGCGGAAGATGTGCGCCGCTACGCACCCCAGATCAACTGGGACTATGCGATTATTCAGCGGGTCAACCCGGAGGACCTTTCGTCGAGATTGATCTGGATGAGTCCACGGAAGGCAATCATCGAGAAGGACGAAGCGAGCAATCTGGAACTGCAAGCGGGAGACATCGTCACGATTTTTTCGCAGCGGGACATCAGTGTGCCGCAGGCAGACCGCTCTCAGTATGTGATCGTCGAGGGAGAAGTAATGCGGCCGGGTGTTTACAAACTGGAAACGAATGAAACACTGCGCTCGGTGCTGCAACGCGCCGGGGGTCTAACTCCGAATGCGTACGTTTATGGATCGCAGTTGACACGCGAATCAGCACGGATCGATCAGCAAAAAAGCCTGGAGGAATTAGCCAACACAATGGAGGTTCAAATCCGGCAATCGGCAGTGTCAGCGGCGGCTTCCGCGCAGCCGGGGGACCTGCCGCAAATGCTGGCGGCTCAGCAGGCGATCATCACGCAACTGCGGAACACGCGGGCCAGCGGACGAGTCGCGCTTTCGGTCAAGCCCAAGGACAAAAGCGTCACCGATTTTCCGGACATGGTGATGGAAGATAACGACCGGCTCGAAATCCCTCACACTCCATCCACAGTTTCAGTGGTCGGCGATGTGTATAACCCGGGATCGTTTCTCTTCGAACCTCACAACAACGCGGGGGAATATCTGGAGATCGCGGGCAAAGGGAAACCACAATCGGATCTGCACCATGCGTTCGTCTTAAGAGCGAACGGGATCGTGGTCGCGGCCAACAATGTGAACGGAGTGTTCACGGGATCGAAGTTCAATCGCATCCATTTATACCCCGGCGACCAGATCGTTGTGCCTTACAAACTGCCGACCGGAGCTTTTGTCCGGGGCTTGCGCGACTGGACACAGATTTCCTCACAACTGGCCCTCACGGCGGCAGCCCTCGCGGTTGTTCACTAGGAAAACGCGCGGCCACCTCATGATGCAAAGGCGCCGTGCGGGAATGCCGTGGGAATGATTGGCTTGGTGAAGAAGATTTTTATTAACGGCAAGTTCTTCTGCCAGCGAGTCACCGGCACACAACGCTACGCGCGTGAATTGCTCCATGCATTCGATAGCTTGGTCGGACAAGAAGAGAACAAGGACATCGCGATTCAGGTTCTCGTTCCAAGGGGAGCGGAATCCATACCACGGTACGCCAACCTTGAGGTACGCAGCGTGGGATGGACGCGGGGAACGAAGTGGGAACAGTTGGAACTACCCTGGTACTGTCGCGGACACATCCTACTCACGCTCAGTGGTGGCGCTCCAATCGTTCATTCCCGGAACGTGGTCACGATCCACGATGCAGCGGTCGCGGCTGTACCCAACGGATATTCCTTTCTGTATCGCGTCTGGCACCGGAGCATCTGCCGGTGGATGGCTCAAACGGCAAAGCGCATCTTTACAGACTCGCATTTCTCGAAATCCGAAATCGTGCGATGGTACGGTGCAGCGGCCGATAAGGTTTCAGTGTGCTATCTGGGAAGCGACCACTTTTCACGCCTACAAGCGGACGCTTCTGCACCGGCACGGTTTGGCATTTCCGGAAAGTACATCCTCGCGGTGAGTTCCTATAACCCTAACAAGAACTTCCATCGTGTGGTTGATGCATTTCACATCCTCGACAAGAAAGATATCCAGTTGGTGATCATTGGAGGCAATGACAACAGAATCTATCGCGACATCGCCGCATTGCCCCCGGACGTGCGGTCGCTGGGATACGTGAGCGATGCTGAGCTGAAGGCCCTCTACGAACACGCCGCGTGTTTCGTATTTGCATCCCTCTACGAAGGCTTTGGACTACCACCGATGGAAGCGATGGTGAGCGGCTGTCCCATAGTAGTTTCGCGCACAGCATCATTACCCGAGTTGTTTCATGGCGCCGCGCTCTTCTGCGATCCCTACGATTCCAAGGACATCGCCGCCGCGATCCAGCGTGCGATCCAGCGCCCGCAGCTATCGGGCGAGGAGTCAAGAGCCTTCGCGGAGCGGTATCGGTGGAACACCTGTGCAAACGAGATATTGGAAGCTCTCAGACGCCTATAACAGGCGATCCCGACCCGCTTTCGCATCGCTTGGTCGATGAACGCTTTCGGCACAGGACAGTAAGGGCAAACACAATTCCAAACGAACTGAAGACGATGTTGAAAATGCCGGCGCAGGCGAGTGTTGCCCATAAACTCGCCGCGGCAATAATAAACGGCTGCCGGGTCGACAAGGCTTCCCTGCGCACGTAAAGCCACATCTGAAACATAAGGATGGCTACGAACACGAGTCCCACCAAACCGATGTGTAAAATCAACGCAAGCGGAACATTGTCAATCACCATCGGGAATACGGGAACGATCTTCTTGAGCTGGACGATCCCGAGGCCGAATGACTTTTCAGCGAGCGTCGACTGGGAGATCAGGTCGGAGTAATACGCCCACTGACCAATCCGCTCCATGAGAGAAGAGGCGTCTTGAATATTGCTGGTATCTCCGCCAAGAAATGAATACAACCCCGCGACAACAGTTGAAATCCCGAGAGCGCAATAAATAAGAGGATACCATCGCCCGCGAGCAGACTTCTTGCCATAGGTCAGAACCAGTGCGTAGGTGCAGGCGCAAATGAAGACTAAGTAGCAGAGGCGAGTGAGAGTGGTAAAACATCCAAGAGCCGCGATCCCGAAGAGGGCGGCTCCCCTGACCGGAAGCCGTCGAGATAAGGCAACACCAAGCGCACCGCACAGGGCGCAAAACAAACCGAAATCCATTGCCGATGTGAACAAGCTGAATGCTCTGACGTCTCCAAAGAAGGTCGGGCTTTGCACTTCGAATGCCCCATCAGCGCTTTCGGTATGGAGGAGTGGACTGTCGGTCAGATGCTGCGCAATCGCGACTGCAGCACAGACAACGAGGAGGAACACGATGGATCGTATGATAAAACGCTCGGATATCGTGTCGCGAAAGGCCAATAGCGCAGGACCGAGCAAGAGCAAGAAGTAATAGCCATTGTAGGAAAGCAGCACGTCACCGAGCGACATGGAGCGCACCCAGGAGAGATAAGCAATATCAGCAACCAAGTAGCAGATACAAAGGGCCCAAGCCAGCAAAGGAAGTTTAGTCAGACGAATGGACGGGTGCATTAGAGAACCGAGAGCCACCGTTGCCAGCAGGATCACTTTCACCACGGCGTTACTGACCAAGATCCGGTCGAAGAAATAAAGTTGTAATTGCGGGAGAGCAGCATCCACAAGCAACAACAGACAGAGGACGAGTATGAAGAACGTCAGCAGCCAGTATACCGGGAGGTTAAATAGATCTTTCATATTCCTGTTTATAAGGCCATTCCATAGCGGCGCGGCATCCCGATCACCGTATTGCAGGGACGACTGGAAGGCTTCGACAATAGTCTCGAACTCCTGCCCACACACTTTTGCAGCGCGTAAACTCCAACCGCGATATGCGCCGACCGAAACGAGCAACCAGGAACAGGAACGAGGCCAGATGAGGCGCCGGAGAGTGCAGGCGCAGCACGCGCAATGCTGAAGCGGTGGAGTAACGGTCCATGACGACTTTGTTGCCTCCGATGCTGGCATTTACTTTATGAAGAACATGAGACGCGGAGGCGGCGGCAAGCCGCCAACCTCGCTTACGCAGACGCAGACAAAATTCGGTTTCCTCCCAGTACAGGAAGAAGCCCTGGTCCAGCAAACCCACGTCGTCCAGCGCGGCGCGGGAGAGCAGCAAGCTTGCACCGTAGAGGGCATGGAACCAATCATCGTCCCGAGGTTCCGAAGTATTGACCGCCGTTCCTATCCACAGATTGACGCGCGTGCCGGCCCACACCTGGACCGTTGCGGGAGCCTCCGCGTAATGACAGATGGAGGCGACGGCCCCGATGCGGGCGTCGGTGAGAGCTTTCGCGACCAGCGCGGAGAGCGCCTCTGGCGCGGGCTGGGTATCGTTATTCAGCAGCCACACGTAGTCGGCACCATGGACAAGCGCGTGGCGTATACCGATGTTATTGCCACCCGCAAAACCCAGATTTTGACCGCTCTCAAGCAGCAGAATGCCGGGGTGCGCCGTTCTTATTCGGGCGACGGAATCGTCGGTTGAACCATTGTCCACGACTATCACACTGAAGGAGGAGTATGTACAGTGCTGGAGTGCGTCGAGGCAATCGACGGTATCTTGCGAGCCATTCCAATTCAGGATGATACAGGCTATATTCGGGACTAACCCCGATGGGGGGGCAGCTTGCTGGTAGAACTTTTGCCGGGTATCAGCTTTTTGATGGCGCTCGTTGCCGGGATAATCTTTCACAGGCCCTCCCGCCTTCCCATCTTCCCGATCAGACCATCCCAGGTTCCGAGCAAGAAATTGCGAAACTTTCGCGCACGATCCTGCTCTCCCACAAAACACTTGATGGTCTCGCGCGAGTAGTCGTACATGGACTTCGCCATCCAACGAGGAAAGATAGGACAATATTTGCGGTAAAGGACGAGCCGATTGCGCGCGATGTAATAGCGCCGCACGGCATCGTGATTGGTGGGCCGAAAGTTGAATCGGAGAAAACTAAGGTTGCGGCTGGCATGTCCTGCGGCATGCAGCAGCACAGCCTGGTTTGACTCAGCGAGCAAATAACCGGCGGCGCGGATGCGCAAGCAGTACTCAAGATCAACGCAATCGATAAAGTACTCAGAGGCGAACCATCCGATTTGGGCGAATATCCATGCAGGCAACAATGATCCGGAGGTCATTGAAACAACGGGGGCGCCGTCTTTCAGACGCCGAACGCGCAGTTCGAGCCCACTGTCGGGATCAACATACTTAGGGAGAAGCGACGCTACCCGTTCGCGGTCGGGATGGGATTCCCACGCGGCAAGCATGTGCTCCACGAAGCCCACGGTAATCGTGCTGTCCTGATCGAAAAGAATCACCCATGGATAACCCTGGCTTATGGCCCAGCGAACACCCTGATTCAGGGCTTCGGCGATGCCGCAATTCTCACTGTTCTCGATCAATTCGTATCCCCCGTTTTTACTTGCCATTCGCAGGGGGTGGATTTCGTCGGCGCTCGACCCGTTGTCCACGACGACCAGTTTCTGCACCTGCTCATGGACCTTCGCTATGTTTGTCAGGGCCGGGGCGCCGGGATGATATGTCACTATCACGGCACATACAGATTTATCCGTCACGCGCCCGCTCCTTATTCCAGCATGGACCGCTCTCGCAGTCATACCCATCATGCGACTCGACTCGCGCTGAATGCGTCAACGCAGCACCCGCGGGCGATTCCAGCGGCGACGATTGGGAACGCCCCCGGCTCGTTTGCTGTTGCAATACCCGCTCCAAGCGATCCACCGATGAGTCAAGCTCCCACTTTGTCCGCACCACTCCGAGGGCCTGCCGACTCAACCTTTGGTGAAGTTGCGCATCCACGACCAATCGCTCAATCGCATCGGCCATGCTTTGGGGATCGTGCTCGACGAGCAGTCCGTTGACGCCGTCTACAATCGTTTCCCTAACACCCCCTTCCGCGACCGCGATAACCGGCAGACCACAGGCATTGGCCTCGAGGGGAGCGTATCCAAATGGCTCCAAGCGCGGGGCGTACAGCATTACGTGCGCGCGATTTAGAAGGTCAATGAGCTCGCTGTCTTCCGCGCGATATTTCAGTTCGATATGCACCCCAGTCTGGGCAGCCAAGGTGAATAATCGTTTCAGGTAGGTTTCGTCCACCATGTTGGCAATCAGGACCAACTTTGGACGACGAATGCGAGCTACCTTAGCGAGCGATGCGATGAGGAATTCTACGTTCTTCGGCGGTAACAGGGATGCGAGGCACACCGCGAATCCATCACGCGAATGGTTGTGATTCACGAAACGGCTCAGATCAACTCCCAGATAGCAAACTGTTGAGTCAACTCCTAGAGATCTGAGAAGGCTCTCGCGAGAAAAGAGCGAATTCACCAAGATCTGATCGAACGCCATCGCATTGGCCCGTTCTTCCCTGGCCAGAACACGGATGCCGGGGAGTTTTAATCTTCGAAGTAAAGATCGTCTCCAGAAACCGGGATTGGAAAGGTCCCGCGGTTCCCAGGATGTTGCGACCCACGGTAATTCAGGAGAGCATTCGTAAAAGGGGCGGTTGGGCTCCTGCAAATAAAGAACTCGTGGAATTTTCACGAAGCGCGCAATGGGGGGAGTGTGAAAGAACATACAAGAAGCGGCAAACAGGAGATCGAAACCCCGTGCATGGATCTCACGAGCGCACTGCCGGGAGTGTCGATTCATAGCTGCCATCCGGAGGCGCGCGCTCCAATGAAGCGGATGCAGCTTTTCCAGCAGGCTAGCGGACTGCAGAGCACGAGACGGCGATGTCAAACGAGAAGTGAGAGCGAGTGGGACGACGTATTCGCGGACTAAGTCACTTAGGGGAAGATAGGAGCGGTCTGCGGTGGGAGGACACCATGCCTCGATCTCGTGGCCTCGGGCGATAAGGCCACGCATCTGGTCGGACAGAGCCCGCTTCGCGCCACCACTCGGCAGATTGTGCCAGACTGCTATCTTCATGAAGCGGACCGCCATTGTTCGTCGCATCGATCTGGTTCGAGGATTCGCATCCAGCCGTCGCTATACAGAGGCTGGAGGCTCCCAAGAGATCGAATTTCCCTGGTTTCGGTATTCATCACCGGAAGATTGCGAATCAAATCGGGGCGTTGAAGTCCCCCGCACAAGGACAAGTGACCGGGGTATTCCATCGATTCACGGAATTTCGATGGATGAATGACGGGACCGGCGGCCAACGAATCGAAAGCCGATGCGTAATCCTCGCGAACGAAAAACGCATTGACTCCATGGGAATTGGTGCCGAGAAACCGATATCCCTTACGGCGCGCGAGGGATCTAAGGGCAACGATTGACGCACCGAAATACAAATTACAGAATTCAGGCCGGGTGCGAATGAAATGGGGGTCGTAGGGGATCGATATAGGCCACACATCTCCGAAGACCGCGTTATATTCACAAATGAAGATGATGGGGCGAACAGCACTGATAGCTTCCCATACCCAATAATCGTTCCCGTCGATGTCGATGCTCAGAAGCCCAATCTCTCCCGAAAAGCCGGCATCTACGAGCAACTCATTTATGTTTTCGCGAGTTATAAACGCAGATCTCGCGCTCAAATCCTGTCCCCAGAACAGTTGCCTTTCAGTCTTGAGGCGGTCGATCTGCGACGAACTGCCATCGATCACGAGGCCTCGCCAATTCCGGTTCTGAAGAAGGAATCGCGTGTTGGCCTCGGCGTACGACTCAACTCCGAACTCGACAAAACTGCGGAGATGAGCCGGTATCCTGGCTCGCTCGACCAGCCAGTCGATAATTCCGTCTTCGCCCCACTGGGAGGTAACCTTGAACTCAACTTGCTCCAGAGACGAGATAGCGGTCATGGAGCGGACTTGCCAACTCGCCATGCGCCCGAGCAGCAAAAGGGATCTGTCAGCCGTCGTCTGAACGGGTCTCGTGATGAAAGAACGCGCACGATGTAGCAATTGCGAATTCACAAGGACAATTCTCCGTGGTTCCACGGCATTTCGAATCTCAACTATTCGACCTGAAGCGCGCGCTCGACCTGAAGCGATTGCGGCACCACCACACAGATAAGAAACGCAGCAACGGTCCCCACAATTACCCCCGTCAGTCCGAACTTTTGCACCCAAATAATCGAAAGAACGAGATTGACACCTGCGGCGAGTATCGAGTAAATCATTTGAACTTTCACCCTGCCAGCACTTGCCAGCAGGCAGGATTGAGAGCTCATCGCGCTGTATATTAGGCTCCATACACCCATCCAGAGGAGGAGGCTGCCGGTTGGAACTGCGACGTTTCCCGCCCATTTCCCGATGATCCATCGGCCAAATAGCACGAGCGGCATGGCGAGTGCCAGAGTCGATGCGAGAGTAATCGCGAGGTTCTTCCGAAAACTGCGATACACCCAGGATCGATCGCCGCGCGCGAACGCCTCGGCGTAGGCAGGCCAATACGAGGGGCTGGCCAGAATTTGAAACAGGCCAGTGTAGGTGAATAATCTCCACGTCACGCTATAGGGAGTAACCGCCGACGCCCCGAGATAGTGAGCAATAATCAGGTTGTCGGTCTGGAAGAGCACGAGGCCAGCGATTTGAATGACAAACAACATACCTCCGAGACGGCTCAACCTATGAAATGCACGCCACGTTAGTAAGCCGGGACGCGGGGACAACCATGGCCTTGACCATGTGAATAGCCATATGGCACTGATCACATTCACAATCAAGAGCGCGCCTGAGACGGCAATCACGAGAGACACGAGACCTCCCCTAAGTCGCGTCACAGTAATAAGTGCGAAGAGGCCGAGAACATTACCGGCGGCGGTCCAGGCATTGCCCGTGGCTACGTCCTGGTAGGCGCCATAGACTTTCCCAACTATGGAGAAGGGAAGATTCAGCACAAATGTAACGAATGCAACGGCGACCGCGGGGGCCAATTCCCGACGAGCCAGAAGCGATTGGACGTTGAACACTCGATCCCAGGGAATCACCCACCACACGCAGAAAAAAACCAAGGTTAATACCAGCGCAATCCCAGCCAACGACCAAAAGGCGGCAGCGACATAGCTTTGCGCCAAGAAACGGTCGTCCTTCGCGTACCCTTCTGACACCGCATTCGTCAGACTATTACTCAAGCCGAAGTCGGCAAGTGCAATCCACGCCATTGCGGTACTAATTGTCACCCACGCTCCGTACCGTTCGGCACCCAGATATCGCACGGTTAGAGGAACGGAAATAAAGCTCACGACGGCTGCCACTCCTTTACCCGCGAAACCCGCCATGATGCCTCGCACAATGCGCGCGTCGCGCCGGCGGGCATGGCTCGCAGTCTCGCCCTCTCCAAGGGACAGGCGCATCTGACGTAATGTCGATAAGAATGCGCTCATATTGACTCAGAAGACTCTCTTCACTAGAACCGAACCCCACAAATCTCCTTGATTCACACAACGACTGGCGTTAGGTGGTGGCTCACACTTCAAGCCCGGCCGGCGCTCGAACTGGTCTACGCCAGGTACCGATCGCTCCGGCGATCACCCCCAAGCTCTGCGCACATGCCCGCGCGGCAAGCAGGACGGGAGCGAGAAATCCCAATAACGGATCCTTCGCAACCACCCGCAGCGCGAAAGGCAACGTGCTGAGCGCGAACGCGGCCAGCACCCACGGTGACGCCGGCATAGATGGATGCGCCATCAAGTCATACGCGACGGCCGGCATAAGTATCGGGGCAAGGAGAAGCTGAAGCTTCATGAGTTGGGGCGTGTGGCTGTCATTCACAGCCTTGCTCGGATTTTTCCACACCGCGAGCACACGCCAGTAAGCGAACTTGTACTTCTTCCTGAGATATTGCCGGAACGAATCCGGATGAGTGTGGTAAACGACAGCGGAGGGGACAAATTCCATCTTCCATCCGCGTGCGGACATGCGATAGGAGAGTTCAATGTCTTCGGCACAGGCCACGGGAAAGTCGGTGTCGTAACCGTTCATCTCCAGAAAGCGGTCGCGGCGAAATGCCGCCGAATATGTATCGATAAAATCGATGGTTCGCAGACCCGCCATACGGCGATAACGATCCTCATATTCAAACTGGACAAAACGCGCAGCCAGGCGGGTTTGGCGAGTGCTGTAAGAGCCCTTTACCCCGACCACCTCGGGATCATCGAAGGGTTTGAGCATTCTGGCTACCCAGTCGGGGCTAGGGATACAGTCGTCATCGGTGAAAAGAATGATGCTTGCAAAAGCCTCGAGCGCACCACGATTGCGTGCCGCGGCGGGGCCAGCGTTGGCCTGATTAATCAGACGGACGCCGGGATAGCGCCGCACCACATCCGCAGTATGGTCGGTCGATCCATCGTTGACGACGACAATGTCTCTAGCAACAGGTGCCGTCTGTTTCTGAAGCGCAATCAGGCAGTCGCCAATACGAGTCGCGCCGTTGAACGTGGGAATGATAATCGAGACAGATTTAGATGCCATCCTGAACCCCTGCTCGCGTCATACGATGGCCGGCTTGGGCTCTGCGCCAGGGTTAGCTTCCGCCGTTGCCTTCTCGTGCCTACTGCCGCGCAAGAGATATTTTGAAAGAGTGAGGAAGCCCTTAAGATTACGCTGCAGTTCGCGGCGATCCCTTAGCGACTGCATCAGCTTGTAGAACAGATAGGAGGGGCTGAGATAGAAGCTGCGCCGAGCCCGGTCGCAGAATGTTACTAACTGCTGGTGAGTGATGTCAGGCAGAGTGACAACGCTGTTATGGAGGCCATCCTCCGTCAACCAGCCATTCCAATTGTCGATTTGAATGTAATTTCTCTTCCGAGCTTCCTCATAGGCAGTTGTCCCCGGGTAGACCATGATAGGAAAGAACTGAGCTGTATCGGGGCGAAGCGCTTTGGCGAACTGCAGGGTCTTTTCCATGCTGGCAGGCGTTTCATTCAGGTTTCCAACCATGAAACAGCCGTGCACCATGATGCCCGCTTCCTGACAGCGCCGGACGAAGCGGTGAGCCTCTTCGTGATACTTTGCATCGCGACGGTCGTCATTGTTCTTTTTCATGCCGTTGATGACTTCGACATCGCCACTTTCGAATCCGACACAGAAAAGGCGGGCGCCCGCCTGATGCAGAGTTGAAAGCAATTCGCCTTCTGCACCGATGTCGGCGCGGCAGTTGGCGTCGAAGGGCAATTTGTTGCCCCGCCGGATCAATTCCCGGGCCAACTCCATGGTGCGGGGCTTACTGATGATGAAGGTGTCGTCCTCCAACATGACGGTCTTGATCCCGGGCATCTCGCGCGCGACAAAGTCGAATTCATCGGCTACGTTCGCAGCCGAGCGATAACGCATTTTGTGCCCGCTGAAGGTCTGGGGATAAACACAGAACGAGCAGTGATAGGGGCAACCTCGGCTCGTATCGAAGACCACCAAGGGCCAAAGCGAGTGGCCATAGAAGTAATCGGGCGTGTGCAGGAATCGCTTGTACACTTCGGAGACGAATGGAAGCTCGTCGAGATTCTGTAGCGCTTCCCGTGGGGCATTGATGACGACCTCGCGGGATTTTGCATGGCGCCAGACCAGGCCGTCGACGGCGGAGAGATCCGCGGCGCAGGCTTTCGCCGCCAGCCAATCGCGCACGGTGTACTCATACTCACGTATGGCGACAGCGTCCAATGAAGGCGACATGGCAAGCGTCTCTTTGGGCAACGCAGACACGTGACGGCCAACCAGCAAGACATGGAGGGATGGCTTCGCGGCGAGCATTGCCTCTATGACGCTGACATCGTTGTGAATGCTCGGCGTGGAGGTATCACAAACTACGGCTTCGATGTTCCTGCCCGCGACACGGTCAATAACCGCCTGCACAGAACAACCGGCAG
Organism: uncultured Acidobacteriaceae bacterium; assembly: GCA_963838315.1. Taxonomy (GTDB): domain Bacteria; phylum Acidobacteriota; class Terriglobia; order Terriglobales; family Acidobacteriaceae; genus Acidiflorens. The sequence goes on along the minus strand of CAWIQW010000007.1, from coordinate 201,400 downwards.
CGGGTGAATCGACCAAGTCGACGTCGTGTCCATTCCTGATAGCAACTCCGGCCGCAGTCGCCAGCCACTTGGGGTAATACAAAGTGCCACTCTTCGTGACGGCGGGACTCCGCTGCTCGCGCGAGAAGCGGGGGTGAAAGGGTGGATTTAAAAATAAAACGCGCATTTCACTCTCTGATCGGTCAAGTCAATCTGGTCAACAGCCGAGGCTAGTACGAGGCGGAGGCGAGGCTCCAAATGTCAGTCCCCACTTCGACTCCTGTCCACGCTTACCCAACCCCAATCGTTGGAAGATAGATACGATTTGACGCGGCGGGGTTGCTAAGGGAAATGTGCAAAGATGCACCCGTGCGTGGGATTTCAAGCGGGGCTCTGCCTTACGCTGAATTCTGTTTAATCCTCCACTGGTCCCTGATGGTTTCCAGCCGCCGGCGGTTTTCCGGGAGTTGCGAACTCCGCGCCCAGGATTCCCGGAACTTAGCCCAAAACACGGCCACCAGGAGAGCGGCGAGTACTGCCCCAATGACGATCAGCGTTCGATGCGGCGATGACCTCTTGTCGGGAGGGACGGCGGCATCGACGACCTGCACAATTTCCCCCTCGCGAGCCTCGTCGAGCTTGGCGATCTCCAACTCTTTAGCGAGCAACTCAAAGACAGTCTCGTGGTATTTGAGATCGCGATACCGGCGGAGATATTCCAACCCGGATTCAGTTACGCGACCTTTGGAGAGGACGATATCCGAACCCGAGTCGTGGTTGGATCCGGCCATCTGTTCGAGCTGCGATTGGAGCGCGGCGAGTTGTTGCTTGGCGAGGACGAGATTGGGATTATCCTCGGCAGCAAAGGAACGCATACTTTGAACTTGCACTTCCTTGGCGACGACCTGCGCGCGCAAGAGAGCTGCAGCTTCGATGAGAGACCGCGCCTGACTGTCAATCTGCAGAACACCAGTGGATTGCTGGGTTTTTCGCATCGCCTCTTCGGAGGCGGTCAGATCGCTTTTAGCCTGCTCCAACTGCTGTTCAAAAAACATGCGGCGGCGGGCGGCCTCGGTAATTGCCAGGGAGGCGGCGAGTTTGCGGAATTCATCGACGTAACCATTCGCTAACTCGGCGGCACGACGGGGTTCGCGATCCTCGATGGCGATGCGGATAAGCCCGTCTTTGGTGCCGGCAACTACGGTCGTACGATGCTCAAGTTCCGTGCGAGCGTCCGACATTCGCTTCTTGTGATATTCCGCCATCAGGCCGAAACGCCGGATCATGGCGTCCTCGACGGTACGACTGGTCAGAAATGCGACGTACATGTCGTTGGGAGTCTTCATGGCGAGACCGCCGAGCGAGGCGAGGGATCCCAGCGATCCCAAGTTCCCGAGTTGGCCTAAAAGTGCCGAAGCCATTGAAGTGTTCTGAGTGGGCGGGAGGAGAATGACCTTTGCCTCATAGCGGATCGGCAGGAGGAACGCCACCAACGTTGCCAATATCGCAGCGGCCAGCACAAATCGGGCGATGAATCGCTTGTTGGCGACGAGAAGAACCGTCAAGTCGAGAAGAGACAATTCCGTCTCGGGCTGAGGAGATTGCGTTCCTTCTTCCGATGCAACCTCATCGGTACTAATCAAGGGATCGGAATGGTTCGCCGTCTTCCGATCTGGCCAACCTGTGGAGAGCGATTTCATCCCAGCCGACTTTAGATGCAGCAATCGGTCGGGAAGGCTACGGTCCTTCAAAATTGATCGCTGTGCATGCCAGCCACAACTGAAATTGAATGGACGTATTAAATTTGCCGGCTCTTGCAAGTTTTGGATACAGCCAATTGCGCGGTAAATCGCATCTTCATTGGACCAAGAGATTAAGGTGATTCTTGTAGGTTTAGGAACAAGGATGAAGACAGCTAGGCGGGTTACCGGCTTGATGGAAATCCCTTTCTGCAGCAAACTGCCGGTGGCCGTGGCGGGCGCACTGCTTGTGGCGCTTAGTTGGGTGGGATGCGGACAAGCATCGGCGCAAACGAGCGACACCTCGGCCGCCCCGGCGAAATCGAGTGTACCGGACTTCTCTGCCGCTCCGGTTCGCCTACAATCGCTGCCCCAGAATCTGCTTAGGGATCAGGAACGGTTTTGGACTGCCCCCATCCATATGAGCGAAAAAGAGTGGCAGTGGGCGGTGCCGCTGGTGCTGGCGGGCACGGCGTTGGTGGCGGAGGACCCAAATATAGAGAAGCACGTACCCAAGAGCCGGACGACTGTATCACACGCGAGTACAGCGTCAAACGCTGGCGTGGCCGCTCTTGCTGGAGCAGGGGCGGGACTGTTTCTGGTGGGGCGTCACGACGACCAGAAACACGAAACCGGAATTCTTAGTGGAGAAGCCGCGATTGACGCGTTCATGGATACGGAGGTTTTCAAGTATGCGGCGGGGCGCGATCGTCCTTACATGGCCGACGGTCAAGGACGTTTCTTCCAGGGAGGGAGTTCTTTTCCATCGGAGCACTCGTCCGTCAGTTGGGCGATCGCGAGTGTGATTGCGCACGAATATCCAGGGCCGCTGACCCAGATATTGGTCTATGGAGTCGCTGGAGGTGTAAGTGCCGCGCGCTTCGCGGGGCAGAAGCACTTTATGTCGGACGTGGTAATCGGAGGCGCACTGGGTTGGTACACGGGCCGCCAGGTATTTCGGACTCACTCTCGCTACAGCGATGCCGACATCGCACGATTTGGCACGTTTAGCAAAGGAGACGATAGCGAGGAGGCTGACACAGGAAATAAACCGCGAGCAAATGGATCCCCATACGTTCCGCTCGACAGTTGGGTATATCCGGCGGTGGAGCGATTGTCGACGCTTGGTTATATAGACAATACCTTTGTCGCGTCCAAGCCGTGGACTCGAATTGAAGTGGCCACGCTGATAAGTGGGCCGAAGAGCAAGATTGAGGTGGACGAGAGTTCATCGGGAGAAATCGCAGCGCTTGAGGATGAGCTCAAAAGCGAATTTGCATACGAACTCGGTGTGCTAGACGGCAAGTCCAACGAATCGGCGCGGATCGAAGCGGCATATACAAGGGTCGTATCGGTTCGCGGTACGCCATTGAACGACAGCTACCACTTTGGACAAACCATTGTGAATAACTATGGGCGGCCCTATGAAAAGGGGTTCAACACATATGATGGCTTTTCGGGCTATGGCATGGCGGGACCTTTTGCACTCTATGTGCGTGGAGAATATCAGCACGCCCCCTCTGCACCCGGCTATTCCCTTACGACGCGAGAAGCGATCGCTGCCGCGGACCAGAACCCGCTTCAGCCGTATATTCCGTTTGACACAGTGAATCATTTCACGCTCCTGGACACTTATGCGTCGGTGAGAGCAGCCGGATGGAATCTGTCATTTGGGAAGCAAAGCCTATGGTGGGGTCCGGCAGACGGAGGAGCGCTCATGTTCAGCGACAATGCTGAACCGATTTACATGTTCCGAGCAACCAACACCATCACAGAGCTTCCGTGGATTCTTGAATGGCTGGGGGCGGTGAAGATCGACGTATTTTTCGGTAAATTGTCGGGCAACCAATTTCCCCCTCGTCCTCTGATTCATGGTGAAAAACTGACTTTCCATCCAACGCGCAACATGGAAGTCAGCATCGATCGTACATCCGAGTTGGGAGGGGTTGGCCGCGCCCTCACTGCCGGCGCAATATTTGAAAGCTATGTTGGTCTCAAGTCGTCTTTCGAATATCCCTTCAATCGAGATCCGGGCAAACGCACGTTGGGATTTGACTTCTCCTATCGTTTACCGCGTTTGCGGAATCGGGTCCGGCTTTATGGTGAAGGTCTGCTGCCGGTTGCCAATCCCTTCAACGTTGACAACAGTCATAACCCGATCTATGACCCGGCACGAACGGCGGTACGGACTGGAATTTATCTTCCGCAACTACCGCGTCTGCCAAAACTGGATTTGCACGTTGAGTCCGTATACACGGACCCACCAACTCCGCGCAGCACGCGGGGCGACTACGTTTACTGGGACGGTTTTTACAAGGACCTTTACACGAATAAGGGCAATCTGATCGGCGATTGGGTGGGAAGGGAAGGAATGGGCTTCCAGGCCTGGAGCAGTTACTTGCTCACGCCGCGACGTTCCGTGCAGGCCAGTTACAGACATGCGAAGGTGGCCAAAGACTTTATCCCCTCAGGAGAGACCGTCAACGATGGCTCCGTCAAGATCCTCTGGTGGTTTCACCGGGACGTGAGTTTATCGGGCTGCGTCCAGCTTGAAAAATGGTTGGCACCGGTGTTGGCTCCGACCCCACAAACCAACTGGACATCGAGCCTTGAACTTGCATTCTGGCCCCCTCGACTGAACCGCTGAGAGTGATCCACCGCGAAGACTCCGGTCTGTTCGATAAATCACCCTGTGGAAGCAACGCTTTAACCTGCCCTGGGGGTTGGCTAACACCGACGCTTCCCCCTCGGTCGCGGGCGCCCATAAAACGGCGGTTTAAGGCTGAGCTACGTCTGCAGGCAACCGCCCGGCGAGTCGAATCCTCTAACCGAACCTTATTTGGGATAGCGGTCGATGACGGGCAAAGGGAATTCGCGAAGGGCCTCAAAGCCAGAGCAGGAAATCACTCTGGCAACGTGGGAGGGGCCGAAATGAATTCACGAGTTTATTACTATAACGTACTTCTTCGAGTCCTCGTTTATGTTCTGCCCTCATTCGCGTTCGAGCTATCAGCCTACCTCCGGTTGGATACGCTATGGTTACCCTATCGCCATAGTGCCATTCCGCAGGATTACCTGATTCTCCTGTTATTCACCGAACTGGCATGGATTCTCGCAGCTAACTATTACAAGCTCTCCACGGTTGAGGAGTTGTTCTGGGAGTACACGGGGATACGTGCAGCCTGCCTCGCATGTACGGCAACGTTTCTGTTACAAACTGCGCTGCTTGTTTTTGCCAACCAACTTATCATTTCGAGAACCTTCATCTTGTACAGCAATATCATCTTACTTTTGCTGGTGGTGGGAGCCAGGAACCTGTTTCGCCTCACTTCAGCCTCATCGAGCTGGCCTCGGAAATGTGAAAAACTTCTGATCGTTGGAACGGACCAATACGCGCGAAGATGCGTCAACCTGCTGCACCGTGTTCCTTTTTTTCACTGCGAAATTCAGGCCTACCTGCAGCTTCCCGGCCAACCCGTGCTGGTCCATGACGCTCCCGTTATGAGCGCAGCGGGGCCACTGTCACTCGACGATCTGAATTTCGATGAGGCAGTGGTCGCCATACCGGCGAGGCGATATCTGCAAGTGTCTTCTGTGGTGGATACGCTGCAAACGATCGGGAAACCGATTCGAGCGATCCTCGATCTGGGCCCCCGGCTGTCGTTGCGCGAAAAACTGTTTCAGGCTGGCCGGTTGCAGATGATGAACCTCGTCATTTCGCCAGTCGAGAGTTTCGCATACACGGTCCTCAAGCGCACGTTCGATCTGGTGGCGGCGACCCTAGGGATGATAATTCTGAGCCCGGCGCTTTTGACAATCGCAGCACTCGTCAAGTTGAGTTCCTCAGGGCCGATCCTATTCCGGCAAGAACGGGTAGGTCGCCATGGGAAGCGCTTCACCCTGCTGAAATTCCGGACGATGCAATGCAGCAGCAAGGACGAGAGTGACACAATCTGGACGACCAAAAACGATCCCCGGTGCACCACGATCGGCGCGGTTCTGCGCAGATTCAGCCTGGACGAACTTCCTCAACTTTGGAATGTGATTCGCGGAGAAATGAGCCTGGTGGGACCGCGTCCGGAGCGGCCGTATTTTGTCGCCAGATTCCGGGAGGATCTGCAGAGATACAACATGCGGCATACCTGCGAGGTTGGAATTACGGGATGGGCGCAGGTCCATGGCTTGCGCGGCGACACTTCTATCTCAGATCGGCTGCAATACGATCTTTACTACGTCCAGAACTGGAGTTTCGCGCTGGATCTGCAAATCATTTTTCGCACTATGTTCATTGCCCTCTCGGGTGAGAACGGATACTAAGCGCTCAGAAGATAAATTTCATCCCCAATTGCAAGACACGGGCAAGGTGAGCGGCGCCCAGATGCAGGAAGTTGCTCGTGCCCAGGCAGCTTGGATCACCGGCCGAGTTATCGGCTCCGCCGTAGCAGGCCGCCATGTTTGTTGCCGATGAAGGCCCACCATTGTAGGCCCCCGAGCCGCCGTCGCCCGCGAGGGGCGCGAATTCTGTGTGATTGAAAATGTTGAAGGCTTCTGCACGGAACTCAAACGCCTTGCTTTCCGTAATCGCGAAGTGTTTGAACAAGGCCATGTCGAAATTGACCCGGCCTGGATTGCGCAGGAAATTGCGGCCTGAATCTCCGAAGGTCAAACCGCGAGGAGCGAAGAATACTCCGGGGTTATAGAGGAGTCCGGCGTATCCGGCGATGACAGCCTCACTCGCAGGAGGGAAGCCAGCTTTCGGATTTCCGACGACGTCGGCGTAGGATCCAGCAACAACGTTGGCGGCTCCGCCGACACCGGCGTTGTCGGGATAGTTGGCGGTGTTGATCGCGCTGAAGGGCGTCCCTGTCGAGATACTCGTGACTCCGGAATACTGCCAACCGCCCAGCAATTTATGCGTCAGGCCGCCTTCTGCGAAGAAAGGCAAATCGTACACGTAGCCCACATTGATCATGTGACGGATGTCAAACGAGGAACTGGCACGAGCGCCCCGCGGGTCGTAGGAATTGGCGAAGCCGGCGTCGTAACGGCTGGAAGCGTTGTCGATGGAATGGCTATAGGTATAAGAGCCGTTGATCAGCAATGCGCCCACATTTTTTCGTACCGAAGCCTGCAGGGCGTGATAGGTGGAAGAGCCCGTATCATCGAGACGAGTTATGCTGCCGAGGCCGTAGTGCGGGCGGTAAGGATCCGGATCGTTTCCGCAAGCGACGGCGAGGTTGTTGGCCCAGCTTCCGGTTTGCTGAATGCTGTTCACGGTAGCCGTCGCCTGACCGGAAGTCGGATCGATCGAAACTGTGTTGCAATCGTCCGCACTGATGGGCTGACCAACCGAGTAAGGATTTATACCTAGAGGAGTCGGAAAGATCTGGTTCAGGTCGTACTGGCGTCCTAAGTGAGTGCCCTTACTGCCCACATACGAGATTGTGCCCACCGTGTTCTTTGCGACTTCCCGTTGTACATCCAGATGCCATTGCTGCATGTAGGGCCAGATGGCCTTGTCGGGAATGGAGTAAAAGCTCAAAGGAAATTGTACGGGCGTGGTGCTTCCGGCGGAACCCAGGTTTGCGTAGCCGCTCACGTTGTACTCGGTTGGCGATTGCAGCAGCGGGGAAGACTGGCCTTCCATGCCTTCGGTGTTGGACTCGTTGCCGTTGGTATGCTCGAAGAAAATTCCGTAACCCGCGCGGATGGCAGTCTTGCCGTTGCCCCACGGATCCCATGCGAAACCGATTCGGGGAGCGGGGTTGAACAGATGGCCCTTCTCGCAACCAACGGGAACGCCGTTGGCTCCGCATTGCACCAGGCCGTCGAATTGATTGCCGGAGCCGGTCAGCGCTCCCGGGAACCCGGTTATTGAGCCGTCGATATCGATCTGAGGCGCGGTGGCCAGGCTGTAGACGGACGGATCCCAGTTATAAGCTTGGCGGTAGCGATCACGGTAAGTGCCAAAAAGACTGACGCGCAAGCCGAGATTCAACGTCAGCCGATCTGTTACCCGCCAATCATCCTGCAGGTAGGGCTCGAGAATTTTGTAGCGATTGTAGAACTTGACCTGATTGCTTCCCTGCGAGTAATTGGCGACCTGCCCCAGCAGGAGGTCCGCAAAAGCGTTGCCTGTGGAGACAGCCGAGGAAACATCGAAGCCAAGGGAGCCGTTGACGAAGACACCGCTCAACTCGTTTTTCTGCGCAGCCACGAAATAGGCGCCGGCCTGGAGATTGTGGCGACCGATAATCCTAGTGACATTGTCGCGGTAAGTATAAGTGGGATTGGCGTTGTATTTTCCCTCGGGCCACTCGCCGTTGACGTCCTGGTAGAAGCCGCCGCCGTAGGCGGTATTGCCGGTCAGGGTTATGTCGGGAAGTTTGCCACCGAATCCATTGTTAAAGAAGGAGCCGATGGGCAATCCGGCGGGCAGTTGCCAGGCATTGGGATTGGGATAGCCGGTAGACTTCGTGAATATGCGGTCGGTGGTATAGCTGAAGGTGAACTCGTTCAAGAGCGTCGGAGAGACGGTTGCCGACAAACGGGCCACGATACTGATGGTTGGGAGCTTGGTGTCAGTTTGCACGGTGGGAAAGTTGCTGCCGGAAAAAAGCGGGACGGCTGTGATGCTCTCCCAGGAATCGTGTGCGTAGTGAAACATGCCTCGCAGCCGGGGTCCGAAGTTATGGTCGACGCGGAGCAATTCCTCGCGCCAATTTGTGGGCTGGTTGGGCGAGGCATTGTACAAGGCCGCCCCGGGCACTCCGCCGTTGGGTGCGGGGATCAGGGCCAACAGAGCCTGTCCAACGGGGCTCACCGGAACCATGTTGCCGGGAAATGGCAGCCCGGCGCTGGGATTGGTCTGGCCGTTAATGAGCGCGGGTTCCACAGGGCAATCGGGACCTGGACATAGATCACTGAAATCCCCGGTGCGTTCCGTGGCGGAGGGCACAAGGGCATTGAACACCTGTCCGGGAACGCGATCCCGGCGCCACTCCTGCGACCAGAAGAAGAAAGTCTTTTCTTTGCCGGTGTTGTACAAACTCGGAATGTAAACCGGACCACCGATGGTGTAACCGAAATCATTCTTCTTGTACGGTGGGACGGTCGACTGGAAATAGTTACGCGCATTGAAAACATCATTGCGCACAAATTCGTAGGCATCTCCGTGGAAGTGGGCGGTGCCGGACTTGGTCTCGACTTCGACGGTGCCGGAACCGTTGCGTCCGTACTGGGCGCCATAGTTCGAGGTGAGCACGCGGAACTCGCCGATGGCGTCGACGCTGGGATAGATGTTCAACGTGGTGTTGCTGCCGTTATCCATGTTGTCGCCGCCATCGAGTTCCCAGTTGTTGTATTCGGTGCGGCCTCCATTCATGCTGAAGGCGACGTTGCCATTGAGGCCCTCGGCGCCTTCGTCCAGCCCGCTTTGGTTATTCACTCCCGGCACCAGCGTGGCCAATTGAGTGAAGTTGCGGCCGTTGAGTTCCAACTGGGAGATTTCTTTCCCGGTGACAACGCCGGAGAGTTCGGAACTCTGCGTTTCCACCTGCGCGACCGACGAGCCCTCGACATTCACCTCTTCCTTCGCGCCACCGACCTGCAGTTTCACGTCGACGCGCGCCTTGTCGGCTACGCGCAGGGTGATGCCTTTCGCCTTGTAGGTCTTGAAACCCGGCATCGACACGGTCAAGTTGTAGGAGCCGATCGGCAACGTGGCGAAAAGAAAATCTCCATTGCCATTGCTGGGAACCGTGCGGTTGATGCCCTGTTCCGGACTGGCGAGGATTACCTGAGCGCCGGAAACGGCCGCTCCGGTGGAATCCGCAACGGTTCCAGTGATGGAGGCTGTATCCTGCGCGAGCAATCCCGAGGGAGTACACATCCCGACGAAAGACAAAATCGAACACAGCGCGAGGAGGCGATATTTCATAGAGCAGCTCCTTAATCAGCCTTGGGAGACATCTAGTGCAGATCCACCGCGGGGGATGGACGATGCAAGGAATCGTTTTATTAAAACGTATGAATATTGTGCCTTTCGCTATTCTCAGTCAAGTAAAAAATGGCTCCATCAGGCAGGTGCGATCACGGGGAACGACGAGTGGAGTCTCGCACGGACAGTTCAGGGTCTACCTTGCGGTGGGCCGCCGGCAGGTCATGTTTTTCGAGGATGGCATTAATGCCTTCAAGGACCATACCGGCCGCCATTGCACCCATGGCCTCCATGGGCTGACGAATGGTGGTGAGTGAAGGCGTACACAGACTGGAAGCAGCAATATCGTCGAAACCAATGACGGAGCAGTGTTCGGGAACCCGGAGACCAGCGCGGGAGAGCGCGCGGATGGCGCCGAAGGCCGTCATATCGTCGAAGGCCATCAGAGCGGTGAAGGCACGCTTCGCTTTCAACATCTGTTCGGTCAGTTTGTACCCGGTTTCAAAGCTGGAGATCGGGTCTCCGGACTCGGGGAGATCGGCCACCAGCCGTGGATCTAACTCGAGGCCGCGCGCTTTCGCGAACGAACGGACTCCCTTCCACCGGGGAGCGCTGTCGGTTAAGGTTTTAGGTCCCCGAATGAAAGCAATTTTTCTGTGACCAAGGGAATACAGATGCTCGACGGCAGCATAACCTCCGAGTTCGTTGTCGACGATGACGGAGCTGATCGAATCATTTTTTAGCTCACGGCCGATCATCACAGTCGGGATGTTGCTCTTTTCAAGGTCGCCGAGAACGTCGATGTTCACGAAGAGCCAGTTGGCGACCACGATGAGGGCTTCAACACGGCGGTCCAGAAGCATTTCCAGATAACGCTCGAAGCGGGTGCGTTCGTTGTGCACGTCGGTAAGGATGGGGAGATATGACGCCTGATACAGAGAGTTCTCGATGCCGCGCAGCACCGGTATGCAGAAGGGATCGGTCATGTCGAAAACCATAACGCCAATGGTGTGGCTGCGCCGGCTGCGAAGGGAGCGGGCGAAAAGATTCGGCCGGTAGCCCAATTTCTTCGCAGTGCTTTCAATCCGTTTCTTAGTAGTAGCGGGGATGTAGCGCGCAAGGGGAGCGTTGTTCAGCACGATTGAGACAGTCGTGGAAGAAAAACCACTCTGCTTCGCCACATCGCGAATCGTGATCATACGGTTGACACCCCTATTGCGGCGTATCGAGCGGATGCTTCGCTTTCTCAAAGAATTCGTTCTGCAAGCGCAGGCTATCGTGATCTTCTTTCACGGCGCGAATCACGTTTTGAATGGCGGCAGTCCAGGCATTCACGTCGTACGCACCGAGTTCGCGCGTTCCGGCCGCAGCATCCCCAGAGTAGTGGTGGGGAAAGCTCGCGTACCACCAGATTGCGGTGTAGAGGGGATCGGGCAATTTTATCCGCGCCAGGTCCGCGCCCGATTCCCGGTTTATGCGATCGAGGTGTACGAGATCGGGCCGGGCGATCAGCATTTCCGACGTTTCAGTCTCGCCGGCGTGCTCGTTGGGTGTCTTCTTCGCGGTCCCGAATGGAGGAGCGTCAAACAGCGGAAGGACGTAGACGACATAGTCGCGCTGCTTTTCCAGTTGCGTCTGCGCAAAGTAGGGGAGGAGATATTCATTACCGCCGTGGCCGTTCACGATGACAATTTTCTTGCAGCCGTTTCGGGCCATCTCGTCGGTCGTTTCCTGCAGAAGTTGCAATTGTAAAGAGGAACTGTAAGCGATGGTGCCGGGTTCATGGCGGGCCTCAAAAATCTGGCCGAAATAATACTCCGGGAAAACCAGAGCAAATTCCGTCTGGACCGCAGCCAACACCACGTGACGTACGTTGATCAAGTCCGTCCCCAGCGGCAAATGGGGGCCATGCTTTTCGAGGATGCCGAAGGGCAACAGGCAGGTGGCCTCGGACTGGAGGATGGCAGAATGAAAGTCTTCCGCGGTCAATTCTTCCCAGCGCGGGGATAGTTTGGATTGAGGCCACGCGTGCAGCGAGAGGAACATCAGAACAAAAAGGGCCGACAGACTACGCATCAGTGTTTCTCCTCGAGGGTGAGTGGAGCGGTGGCCGCGGTCACATTCCACCCATCCACAGTCAGAACCAGACTGCCGGCGTCGGCTTTTGCGGACTCGAAACGAGCCGTGACCCAGCGTTTTTCTCCCGGCACCAGGGAAAAATAATTGTCATCCCAAAAGATCGGCACGAGATCCTCGCCATCGCGCGCTCTGGCGACTTGCAGATGGACCATGAAGGCGAGGTTGGAGCTTGGGTTCTCTACGGAAACGCGCACTACGCGATTTTTCCCGTCTTGCGCCATCGAGTTGCTCATGGCGAGTTTCACGGGCGGCAGGCTGTTCAAGGCGGTCAGGTCCGCGTACGCGCTTTGCGGCGTGTAGACTTCCTCGAACCGTTTGGCCCAGTCGAGCACGTCGGGACGGTTGGAGAGCCAGTAAAAGTTCTCGCTGACCAAATTGCCCTGGGGATTGCGCAACTCAAGTTTCAAAAAATAAGTTGGCGAGAGCGCGTCGACGGGCTTGAGTTTGAGCGCGCGCAGGCTGCTATCGGCGGGAATATCGAGGGTCACACTCTCGGATGTTTCCTGTTTTGCATGGATGTCGTAGATCGTCGCCCTGACGATGACACCGGGGAATGCGTGATTGTATCCATTGACGACGGCAACCGAGTTGTCGTCGTACGAGTATTGGACGTGCAGCGGCTCGCAGGCTTTCTTCGAGCCAAAGTAGGCTCCCGAAGGGACGAGGTAGTAATCGTAGAGGTTCCAGATGATCGAAGGCCAGGCGTTGTTCAGCATCCACTGAATCACACCCGTCGACTGGTATTTGTTGCGGCCGTAGGCCTCAAACATAGCGCGCTCGGCTTCATAGTTCATGGCCTGAGACTTGCGCAGAAAGTCATTCAGGTTTGCCGGCCTGCCGTAACGCTGCTCCATGCCATTCATAAATTTGTCGATGGTAGTGAATCGCTCTCCACCCGCATGGTAGTTCCAGTAATCGTCGATCGGCCAAAGATGATCGGCGGGAATGAAGCGCTTGAGGCTGGGCAAGGTGGGGATCACGGGGCCAGGACTTGTTTCGGTGTTGAATCCGAAGGCTCCGCCGGCCTCTTTGTCGGTAAGCCAGTAATTGGGAGGAACGTAATCGTAGGGACCGGACATCTTCACTCCAGAGGCGCCCGTGAGGTTGGTTGGGGTTCCGGATGCCGAGGAAAGCGAGGGATTGGGCCAGTCGGTGTCCTTTAGAACCTGCAGGTACAAAGTCTCGATATTGGCTGGCGGGGGCCCATCGCTTCCGTAGAGCCAAACGAAAATGCTGGGATGGTTACGCAGGCGCAGCAACTGATCGGAAAGCGAGGCGGCAGCGATCTTCGCGGTTTCGGGCGTCCAGTGGTCCCATTGTTCCCAGAAGTCGCAGCATGTCCAACCGGGCATGATAAGAACTCCCAGGCGATCCGCGAGCTCGAAGAATTCGTCGCGCTCCATGCGGCCTTCGAGACGAATGGCGTTCAGGTGCATGTCACGCACGTAATCCATTGCAGCCGCGGTGCGCTCAGATGAGGGCCGGAGCAGCATATCGGGCGACCAGGCTGCTCCCCTAATAAGCAAGTTGCGGCCATTGATCTTGAATAAGCGCTGACCTGTTTCGGTCAATTGCGCCGTCACTTCGCGGATTCCGAATTGCACGGTCGCGGAATCGGAAACTTGTGCGCCTACCTCGACATGAAAGCGTGCGTTGTACAGTTCTGGCGTTCCCATTTGATAGGGCCACCACAACCGGGGATTTGTAAGTCGAAGTTGCGGGTACACATCTGGCGTAAACGCAACTGTCCGGGACTCGGACCCGGCCAGGTCCACTTTCTGACTTATATTTATGCCCTCTATTTCGCAGCGTACGATTGCGGTTACGGGATAGTTTGCCGTGTTGTGCAGGTCGGCGGCGAGGGTGAGCGTTGCAGTCTTATGCCCGGGAGCAAGCGTGGAAGCAACAATTGGATGGCGCAAAGAAACCTCACCGGTCGTGGTGAGGAAGACGTCCTTCCACAATCCCATGTCCTTGTCGGGCGGAGTCGGATTCCAGTCGACCCAGGTCATGCCCAGATCGTTCCTGTCGGGCGCGAAGACCTCCACGGCCAACGCGTTGAGCTTTCCGGGAGCGAGGGACTTGCTGACATTGAACTCGAATGCACGCATCATGCCGGCGACGTCTTTAGCGTCGGCAATCTTCTTGCCGTTGAGCCAGACGTTGGCGCGGTAGTTGATGCCGTCGAAATGCAGCCAGGTGGTTCGCGAAATCACGTCCTCCGGCATCTCGAACTCGGTCCGAAACCACCACGAGCAACGGAAAGGACTATCGGCCGGCATGGACTGGTTAGCAAAGAAAGAGGCGGAAGAATAATCCATCCCAGGGAACGATTTGAGGTTCATTCCGTAATAGGGGTCGGGATAGGTGGAATCCGCGACCAGCGCAGCAACTACGGTGGTTGGTACGGTGGCTTTATGCCAACCATTGACGTGAAAACCTGGCTTCGAGATTTCCTCGCCGCTAGCTCCCGGCACCTTGCAGGACGACTGAATGCTCCAATCGGCGCGGATCGGGATTTTCGGAGAATGATCACCGCCGGGGATCTCGGCGGTGGCGCACTGCGCCAGGAAGAATAGCGCGGCCAAGACAAACAGGCTATGCGAAAACGCAGCCCGGGGACAACTGCTAAGGCCAGCGGACAGGAGGAGCGTTTGACCGTTGTGCAAAAGTATTCCCTCGCTACGCGTGTTGAGTTACTCCGTGGTGGTGATCTTCGAGATGCGAGCAAAGCGCCCTGCCTCAGTGCCCGATTGCGCGGCGAGGGCGAGCGTCATCATCTGCACGGGCAGAATCTCGAGCAGGTGTTGCAGGCCTGTGGGCGTCTCAGGCAAATTCCAGGCTCCGGGGCAGCCATCGGCGATGATCCATCCAGTCTTGCCTCCGGCTTGGCGGATGTCGTCGCGCAACCTCGCTTGCAGCATTCGGGTATTCTCTGGACCGGCGAAAACCACCGCGGAGGTTCCCGGATTGACCATCTCCAAGGGTCCGTGACGGAAGGCCGCGCCACTCATGCCTTCCGCGTGTACCCGAACCGATTCTTTGGTGATGAGCGCGCCCGCTCCCGCAGCCGCGAGCGATGCCCCGCGTGCCAGCAGAAATAACTGGTCAACTCGCTCAAGTTCCGACGCCATCTTCGAAACATGACCTTTCCAATCGCGCAAGTAAGATGCCACGGCCGACACAGTTTGTGCGAGTTCCGCACGGGTGCGAATCGGATCGGACGCACAAAATAACTCCCCGAGCGCGTACAGCGCCATTAACGCAGTCACGTAGGTCTTGCAGGAGACGGAAAATTCCTTCCCCGCTGTGGAGAGAATCGAGAAGTCGGATGCCAAAGCCAGGGTGCTTTCGGCGACGTTGGTTATGCCCAGGATGAGCGCACGGCCCTGGCTTTCTCTTTGCCGGTTTTCCTCGAGAAGGCGAAGGATTTCCGCGCTCTGCCCAGACTGTGAAACGGCGACGATCAGCGTATCCTGGTCGAGCCAGTTCTGCAGGGAGTAAACCAGTTCCGATGTCTCGACCTCGGATGCCGTGAACCCGTATTGACTCAAGCGCAAGAAAATCGGATGAAGGGCGTAAAACGATGCTCCCATTCCGGTGAGCACGACGCGCTTGATCTTGCCTTCGCCCAACCCTGCCACAACCGGGCCCAGCGCTTTCGGCATTTCCAGGTTCGCCAAGGTGGCTTCGAGGGCGCGTGGCTGTTCGAGAATGTCAGCAAGATACTGGCCTTCGACAATCCGGAACTCTTTAGCTTCCAACTCTACCTCCGCACCTATCGAAACGATGGTGCCAAACTGCGCGCCGCAATACCGTCGTGGGGGCCCGAAGCGACACGATGAACCTCATCTATGCCGACGAACTAACTGCCAACTCAGCCTGATATAGTAGGAGCGAAAGGCATTAAAATGTTTTATTAAAACGAATGAATATTGACTCATTCGCAGGTTTTCTGTCAAGACGAGCGGTAACTATGATCGTCGAAGCTGCGCGCGGGACGGTTGCGCACTGGAAGCTCGCTTCGCGGAATGCGACTGCGATCAGCGGGCAAGTCCGAGGTAGTTGCCATAGCCAACGATGGCGGTTGAACCCACGAGAAGGAACAGGGCAACGGTTAGAAGACGCATGGCCGGAACCCCCGCTCCTTTCCACTCCTTGAGCCCCAATCCCCACAGACTGCTGAAGATAATGATGCTGGCCATGTGCAGCGTCCAACTGGAGAATCCGTACTTGCCCATTTGCGTCTCGCCCATGGTGTAAAAGAAAAACTGGAAGTACCAGGTCGTTCCGGCGAGCGCGCACAGGAGGTAGTTCGAGAGCATCGGCACCGACTTGCGATCTTCTTCTCTGCGGGCGGGGATGTGCTCTACAACCTCGCGGCTGGGGGCGTCGATTGCAGTCTCGATGATCGTTTCCTCCTGGTGGGCACAGTAGCGGGCGGCATCTGAAGTGAAGTATTGGTAGCCGGTCTTATTTCGCAGGTTGAGCGCCAGACACCAGAGAAAGTTTGTGGTGAATCCTCCAATCAGCACGATGACCAGCACCGGCAGACCCTGCCACAAAGTTGGCGTGCCATGTCTTAAGGTGATGGCCTTGATGGGCGCGCCTGCGGCCAGACCATAGGCGAAGCATGCGCTCATCACTCCCGACAGGATGGCGACGGCGAGACCTTTTTTCAGATCGAATTCTTTGATGGCGGCTTTTTGCTGTTCGGGCGACATCGCGCGCTCTTTGCAGATTCCGGCGAAGCCTGCGGCCGTGATGCCGACGAGACAGACGAAAATTCCGAACAGGATCATCCTGCCGGAAGTCGTCCCGAGAACCTGGCTCACAAAGACTCCACTAAAGATGGGAGGCATCAGCGTTCCCAGGGCGGCGCATAGTCCAAGAACGACAGCCATGCCCAGAGAAAGACCAAGGAAGCGCATGGTAAGACCGAACGTGAGACCGCCGACGCCCCAAAGGAGTCCGAAGAAGAAGGCCCAAAAGAGAGTCTTCGAGGATGCCTCGGAGAGCACGGCGAGCAGGTCGCGGGTCATGAGGCTCGCGAGAAACCAAGGGGCGATAATCCAACTGAAGAAGCCCCCCACCAGCCAGTAGGTTTCCCAGGACCAGCGCCGCACGCCGCGGTAGGGAACGTAGAAGCTGCCCGAGGCCAAGCCTCCGAGCCAATGGAAGAAGACTCCGAGTGCGGGATTTGCGATCATGCCGCTCCTTGGCAATGAATGTGTTGCTGCCGATTTCTGTATCTAAAGATGGAAAACCTCTTCGAGTGGTTCCATAGCGCGATCCGGCAATACTCCCTCGGGCTGTATGAAGAAACCGGCCATTTCACGCTGCCAGCGGTCGTTCACTTCACGGCTCGCCATTCCCGCGCGGGCGCGTTCGAAATCCTCGGTTTCGAGGTAACCTACGAGAAGACCATCCGGGCGGAGAAACAGGGAGTAGTTATTCCATCCGGTTTCTCGGAGAGCGGCCAGCATCTCCGGCCACACAGAACGGTGACGGGCTTTATATTCATCGAGCCGATCAGGCTTAACTTGTAGAACAAAGCAAATGCGGCGCAAGTGAATCCTCCTGACGCAGAAAAGCCTCTTCTTAATGCGCTCCAAAGGGATGAAACCCGTTGACGCTCAGCAGGCGCGCTGCTAAGCGTAGGAGGAGACGTTCTGCGAGTTCCGGGAAGCACGCTCTCTGGTAATGCGCTGGAGGTAGCCGCTCTCGCGGAACGCTTCCATGGGATTTTCCGGCAACCCCTTGGAGATTCGCCATTCCTGAATCACCGGTCTGACATCGGTTGCGAACGCGTCCTGCAATAAAGATTCCGCACGGACCAGGTCGCAATTCTTTTGTGCGGCCGCGAGTTCCCGATCATCAACCAAGGCGGCCTTGGAGAAGAGTTCCTGGGCGATGGTCACGGTCTGGATCATGGCCTCGATTTTTCCTTTGAGGTTGTGACTCTGGTCCACCATGTAAGCAATGTCAGCCGGGTTGCCCGTTTCCCATTCGAAGCAGCGGATTTCGTGGAAAATCCGAAAAACCAGATACGGATCGATGGAGCCCAAGGTCAAATCGTCGTCGGCATAACGGCGATCGTTGAAGTGGAACCCACCGAGCATTCCCTCGGACAAGAGCCAGGCAACGATCTGCTCGATGTTCTGGGCGGCATAGTGATGTCCGGTATCGACCAGCACTCGGGCTTGGGGACCGGCAGCGCGAGCCATAAGCAGAGCCATGCCCCAATCGGCGATATCGGTGTGGTAGAAAGCCGGCTCGAAAGGCTTGTACTCGATCAAGAATCGCTGGCCCGGAGACAGTGCGGCATGCGCCTCTTTCAGAAGTTCGATGAACCATTGCTTGCGCTGCCGGATATTTGCGGTGCCCGGGTAGTTTGAGCCGTCGGCAAACCACATGGAAACGTCCCTGGAGTTCAGGCGGCGCGCGATTTCTATGCTGTCCCGGGTATGCTGCAATGCACGCTGGCGCACGGCAGGGTCTGGATTGCCGAACGATCCGTATTTGTATTCCTGGTCCTGGAAGAGATTGGGATTGATGGACCCGGGCAGAACACCATAACGTTGGGCCAACTTTTTGATTTCATCTGAGCATTGCACGCCGGGGCAGTCCCAGAGGACGTGCAGGGCAATGGTCGGGCAGACACCTGTGAGCAAGTGAACCTGGCCCGCGTCGCTGAATTTTTCCTCGGTCGTGGTGGCCGCTGCGGGCTGGATAAATTTGCCGAAGCGAGTGCCGGTATTGGCGAAGCCCCAGGACGGTAGTTCAATGCGGAAGTGATCGAGTGCCTTGGATATCTTTTCACACTTGCTGGCATCCATAACGGGCCTTTCCGTGGAGGGGCGGGGTCACTCAATCTCACTGGACAAAAGCGCCCGGGCAATTTTCCCGATATCTTCTTTCGATCCGCGAAAGGCCCACAGTTGTGAGCGATCTTCGATGCAGGACAAGCCCGTTGCGCCGCCGATGGCGGGAACATGATATTCCATTTCGCTGAACTTTCCCCAGCGGCTATTCACGCTGCAAGCCTGCGTGGAATAGCCACGATTTTCCGGCTCGGTCCAGGGTACATCGGCATACTCGCCGGAAGGATTGACGGAGAAATTCCGCACGATGAGCGCATGGTTTTTGCCAGCGGGATACATGTAGCCGATGCGACCGGTGGTGAGCGAGGCGCGTAAGCCGATCTTGTGTTCACCCTCCGCGCGCATCTTGAAGCGAACGAGGCGATCGCTCATGGTGAGTTCATCGGGAGGAGCGTTTACCAAGCCAAAGTAAATCCAGGGTTCAGCTTTGGAATAGGTGGGGATGAAAAGCTCGCCCCGATGCGGCATCTGCGTGAGACTCCACAGGCCAACCAAGGGAGCGTCCCTGGGCCCGGGATCGAGAATCTTGAGGGAGGTGAGCAGGGTGTGTCCGGCATATTCAACTGGGCCGATGGGAAGGCTGGCGTCGTAACGCAGAGGATTCGGAGCCGCCACCACCGATTTTGTGATCTCCAGTTCGACGCGCTTTTTTGAGCGGAAGGCATCGACCTTTAAACGGTTGGTTAGCTTCACGCCATTCGTGGTCTTCGTTAATTCGTAGTTTCCGGGATCAAGGCTGCGGGGCTGCCAATAGCCGGCAATATCGACATTAGGATATTTAGGAAAGAAGAAATCGACTTCAGGAGCGAGCCAGGTGCGGTCGCCGCCGGAGTTTTGCCAGTCGTCGCTCGCGTAATAGGCGCGAGCGGTCTCCGGACTGTCGAGCACGGAATTCGTCCAGAGAAAGTTCTCCTCGCTGCCGGGCGCGAACACGCCGAGAATTCGGCCTCCATAGGGGAGGATCAGCAGACGCGTTCCATCGTCGGTTTGATGGAGTTCGGTAGACTTTCCAACCGCTTTCAGGGTTGCGAGGAGATCTTGCAGCATTTATCTGCCACCTATAGGCCCGGAATATAACCTTTGCCAAAGGTATTCGTAGATTCTTTTCGGAAGTCGGAGACCAAAGACATGAGGGCGGTCGTGCCCCCGTCGGCAACGATCGTCTGACCGATGATGAACGAGGCGTCATCCGAACACAAGAAGGCCGCGAGTTTGGCGATGTCCAGTGGTTCACCGCAGCGTGCTACTGGAATCGCTTTGTAGCCGGTTTCTGCGGCTATCTCTTTCGTGAATCCGGGGATGTTCTTGAAATAGTTCTCCACCGTGACCCAACCCGGGGCGATCGCGTTTACGCGAATTCCCCGATAAGCCAACTCGACTGCCAGAGATCGGGTGTAGGCGACAATCGCGCCCTTGGTCGCCGCGTAAACTGAATGCTCCGGAACGCCTTGGAAGCCATGGACTGAGGTCATATTACAGATCACGCCTCCTCCTCCGCGCTCCAGCATGTCCGCCACTACTTTTTGGGTGAGGAAGTACTGTGCTCTGAAGTTGATATGAAACATCATGTCGAATTGCTCTGGGGTAACTTTGAGGAACGGACGGTTCATAGTGACACCGGAATTGTTGACCAAACAATTCACGCCGCCAAGAAAATCAATGGCCTGATCGGCGAGCTTCGTCACCTGCGCTAACGAGTCAAAGTCCGCTTGGAAAACAGTGGACCTGCGCCCCATGGATTTCACTTCGTCGACGGCGGCCTGAATGCCGGAATCGCTGTGGGCATAGTGGAAAACGACATCAGCACCCTGCCGGGCAAACTCGAGGCCGATCTCATATCCAATTCCTGTCCCGGAACCGGTGATCAGCGCTTTTTTTCCATGCAATCTTAATTCTTGAGGCATATGCACCTACTCACAAGAGGATCGAAAAAAGACAGACCAGGAATCGTTGGCGGGCTCGCAACGATTTCCCGCGGAACTACGATACCACCCGAAGAATCTCCGTGTGGGCCTGCACACTTTACGTCCCTACTCGTAATATTGTCAACAATAATGTTGACTATAAAGATAGCATTCGGGATAATTCGGGGTTCGCGCCGCACATACTTGTCACGTTATTTTCGTTAGCCGGACCGCCAGTTGAAGTTCTGATATCGGTGAGTGGAATCACAGACGTCCGGCCTTAGGCGGGCGATGATGGGTTTGTCCGTTGGGGTACCCTTATGGACGACAATTTTCCCAAGCCTTCCACTGAGAGCGTTACCGATCGTCCCATCGAGCGGCTCGCGCAGAACTCTCCGACCGCGCGTGAGAATCACTTCAAGATTGCGCTAGACCAGCGCAAATTCGTTTGCACTGCCGAATTGGTTCTCGGCCGCGATCACAATGTGGTCGAGGCGGAGGCTTTCGTCAAAGAGGCGGCTCAGCAGGCGGATGGGATTAAGGTGATCAGCCTGACCGATCTGCCGGGAGGGAATCCGGCCCTTCCACCCGAGGCTTTTGTTTCGTTCGTGCTCGAACATGGCCTTACGCCGATCGCCCATCTCACGGGGAAGGACGGGAACCGTTCCTTCATAGAGGCGCGTTTTCACGAACTAGCTCGCCTCGGTGTCGAGAATATTCTGGCGCTGACGGGCGATGCGCAGAAGGAAGGGTTCGGAGGCAAGGCGAAGCCCGTTTATGACTTGGACTCGGTTCTGATCCTCTGGCTGCTGCACGCCCTTCGCGGAGGGCTCGAGTACCAGCAAGGACCGAGAACTGTGCACACCACGCCCTTTAACTTTTTCGCTGGGGCGGTGGTAAACCCGTTCAAAGTTCGCGAGCCGGATCTTCTGATGCAGTTCTACAAAATGCAACTGAAAGTGGCCGCGGGCGCGCAATACATCATTACCCAGCTTGGTTTCAATCTTCGCAAGCTTTGCGAACTGAAGCATTTCATGACCCGCGAGGGCATCGGGCACATTCCAGTGCTGGCCAATGTCTATGTTCCGACGGCAAAGATTGCGCAGATGATGCAGGCAGGTGAAGTCGCGGGCTGCGTCATTACCGATGAATTCATCAAGCAACTGGAAGGCGAAAAGAAGCCCCAGCGGCTGGAGCGCGCGGCCTTGATGGTGGCTGCCGTAAAGGACCTTGGGTTCGCCGGCGCTCACATCGGAGGATTTGGGCTTAGTTACAGAGACTTCATGTTCATCACCGAGCGGGCGGCGGGGATTGGCAAGGATTGGCGAGGGCGCATGGATGAACTCATCTTCGCCCGCCAAGATGAGTTTTACCTTCTGCCCGCGAATGGCGATGGCCTCAGCAATGGCCGCGCCGATTATCAGGTCACCCGGATTAAACCGCGCGCAACTTTTACGCAGCGTTTGTCGGAGATCGTGAGCCGACATTTCATAAAAGGGGGCTCTTTGGGCGCAAGGTTGTTTGGCGGGCGATTTACGGCTAAGGGCACGCCAGCGAAAAACAATTCGTGGCGGAATGGCCTTTGGTACAAAGTTCTCGAGCCTTCGTCGCTATATCGGAAGGCAACTCTGGGATGCGTCAGTTGCGGAGATTGCCTGCAAGATCATCTGAACTATGCCGGATGTTCCATGCGCTGGTGCTACAAGGAGCTGCGCAACGGCCCGTGCGGCGGCTCACGCGAGGATGGCACCTGCGAGGCCCGTCCGGATCTCCCGTGCATCTGGAATCTGGTTTACCTGGGGACGCTGGCGGTAGGCGACAACCCGCAAAAGTTCGCTCATGTGCTCGTTCCTCCGCGCGACTGGTGCCTTGATCGCACGAACGCCTTGGCCAATCGATTTGCCGGCCTGGACAATGCCTGCAAAAGGATCGATCTACAATCTCCGGCGCCGGCGCAGGAAAACAAGCTTTCTACTTGAGGACCAATTGCCATGCTGATAATCGGCGAACTGATCAATTGCACGCGCAAGAAGGTCGGCGAGGCGGCGCGAAACAGAGACGCCGAATTCTTCAAAGACCTCGCCCGAAAGGAGGCGAATGCGGGCGCCCACATGCTGGATGTCAACGGCGGAGTGCCCGACCAGGAGGTAGAGCTCCTGAGCTGGCTGGTGGAACTGGTGCAGGGGGTGGTGGAGATTCCGATCTGCCTGGATAGCGCCGATCCGAAGGCGCTAAGCAAGGCACTTCCGCTCTGCGGGCACCGTCCGATGGTCAATTCCATCAGCGACGAGCCAGCCCGATGGGCCATCCTACCGATTCTGAAAGAGCACAGACCCAAAGTGATTGCTCTCTGCATCTCAGAAGTGGGCCCTCCTTCAGCGGTAGAAGACCGCGTCGCCACAGCTAGCCGGCTCCTTGACCGCCTCACGGCAGAAGGCTTCGCTCTGGATGATCTTTACGTCGACGCTTGCGCGATGCCGATCTCGACCAGCCAGGATCAGGGCGTAAAGCTGCTAACGGCGATCGGGGAGATAGCGGCGAGATATCCGGGCGTTCACTTCAGCGCCGGCGTAAGCAACGTATCCTTCGGTTTGCCGCAGCGCAAGCTGCTGAACGAAGCATTCCTACTTTTGCTGATGGCGCGCGGTCTGGACGCGGCCATTGTGGATCCCTGCGATCAGCAGTTGATGATGAATGTGACGGCGGCGGAAGCCCTCCTGGGCCGCGATGAATATTGCGGCGAATATCTGCGCGCTTACCGGCAAGGCAAGCTTGCCCCTCCAGCTCTAGTGCAAGTTTGAGGAGCTGGTTGTGGGCGGAAACGCCAGTTGTTCGACAAACACATCCTGGAACCTGGGATCGAGGTTCAGCGCTTCGTAGTGAATGCGCTGACGGAGCGCAGTGTAGGACACGTCTCCGCTTTCGATATCAAACAGGGCCATCTTGGCCCCCAACAATGCGGTGTTGCCGACAGGTATGGTTTTTTCCGGAGGAAAGTCGATCAGGCCAATGCGTTGTGCGCTCACACGATTGATGTAATTCCCGAACGCACCGGCAAGGTACATTCTCCTGAGATTGTGGACGTTCATTTTTTCCGAAAGCATCCGGATTCCCGCGGCGATCGCTGCTTTAGCAAGTTGCAGCTCGCGGATGTCGTTTTGGGTGAGACTGACCGGAGGGGCCAACATCCAATCGCGGGCTTGGATGGAGAAGCGGCCAGAAGAGGTGATCACGTCGAGTTCGAGGCCGGCGGCGACGGCATCCACTAGTCCACTTCCGCACAGTCCCTGCGGGGCAACGTTGCCAAGAACTTTGCAATGCAGCGCACGGTGATCGTTAGCTCGAACGATTGAATCGACGATGTTGACCTCGGAGATTGCTCCGGTGCAGGCGCGCATACCCATGGAAATTTTCGCACCTTCAAAGGCTGGCCCGGCTGCCGTCGAAGCGCAAAGCATTGACTCTCGGTTGCCCACGACAATTTCGCCATTGGTGCCGAGATCCACAAGCGCCATAACGTCGTCGCTTTCGTGCAGCTTGGTCGCCAGAATGCCCGCCAGAACGTCGCTGCCAACAAATCCTCCGAGGCAGGGTAGAAAGTGAACACTAGGGTCACCCGCGAACTTCCAGTCCAAATCAGAGGCACGGAATTGTTCCAGTCCGGTTCGTGGAGATTCAAACGGGTAATGCGAGAGCGGCTCGGCATCGACTCCGCAAAAGAGATGATGCATTACGGTATTGCCCACCACAACGACATCACTGATTTCGGCGTTCTTTTTTCCCGAAACCGCAATCAGCTGCTGGATAAGGCCGCCGATTTGTTCACGAATCAATTCCTCAAGCCGGTGTTGACCATGTTCCAGAACGGCGAAGTGAACCCTGCTCATCACATCAGCGCCATGTCGCGCCTGCGCGTTGAGAGCAGTCTTTACCGCAAGCACGCCACCGGTTTGCAGATCCACGAGTTGAGCGACCAGAGTGGTAGTGCCTAAATCCACCGCGACTCCTAAACCCGACCTGGGGCGAAAAGGGAATTGACTTTCATCTGCCAGGATGACTGCATCCCACTGCCGCAGTTCGATTTCAAGATCACTTTCAATGGAGCACTGGCAGGCAAGCCGCCATCCCTGCGAGATTTCCACTGGGCTGAGGATGTCGTTTTCGGCCGGGTGGATCTGGCTATGGCCGCGCAAAATGCGAACCCGGCAACCGCGGCAGCGCCCATGTCCTCCGCAGGGGAATTCAACACCCTGCTCCAAAAGAACATCCCGCAGAGGCGTCCCGCGATCTGCCGTTATTTCGCTACGCGTGGGTTGCAGGATGATTCGACAAACATGGTTTTCAGCCACCAGGGATCCTCCGGGGCGCAGTCCCGTCACAGCGATTCATGACGGCTTGTCGTCCAAGGCGGTGATTCCATCATCATAGGACGCAGTCACCCTGCCGCCCGGCGGCACAATCAGGAACTCAGAATCGGACCAGTTGCCATCCACCAGGCGCTGAAACATGCCCATGTCGCCGCGCACGTTTTCGAATTTCCAATTGCGCGCATCCGCCTTCGCGCGGGCACATTTTTCAAAGCTGTCATCCGGCTCGATGCCCATTTCGATGAAGGTCATCTTGCGATAATGCTTTTCTGGATTGCCCAGTTCTTCCCAGAGATATTGGGCATTGTCCTCACCGTAACGTTCCACCAGTTCCTCGAAACTCTGTTGCGTCTTTAATTTTTGTCCTATCGAAAGCTGGCTCAACTCGCCGTTCACTCGTCCGCGCTCAATCCAGCCCGTGGTCTGAAAGTAAACGCCGGAATTCTCCTGGAAGTAGTTGAGGTAACGTTCCTTGCTTCCAAGAAACAGCGTGATGCAATCGTGAGCCCGGGGCACAACCAAACGCTTGTCGCGACCGGTCAGCCCGACGATTCCGTTATTACACAATCCATATCCAATCAAGATGGCGTCATAGCCGGGTCGGTCCGCACGATCAATTGCCGCCTGCAACCGCTCCCGCATGCCCGCAGTTCCGATATCATGGAGGCCTTTGGGAAGAAATTCGGCATCCACGATGTTGGGAGAACGCGCCACCACCGCATTGAATTCGCGGTAGAAGATCTCACAGCTAATCAGCTTGAGACGCATAGTTCTTAGCTCAAGACGTCGAACTTCGTGGCGTGCATAGCACGCGAAAGTGCGCGCACAAATTGCGGGTCAGTGCCGCAGCAGCCTCCGACAAAATCTGCTCCAGCCTCGAGCAAAGCGGGAATGTGGCTGGCAAAGGAGGCTGGCGTAGTGTTATAGACCACCCTATCCCCGGCGAGTTGCGGAAGGCCGGCGTTGGGCTTGATCCAGATTGGCTGCGTTGTTGCGGCATGAAACCGTCGGCAAATCTCGACGAATTGTTCGATGCCTTGACCGCAATTTGCCCCGATTACATCCGCACCGTGAGCGGCAAGCTTTTCCGCGGCTTGTTCTGGCGTCACGCCCGTCAGGGTTCGGTCACGATTCTTGCCGGAGTCAAATACCATCGAGACCACCACCGGCAAGCGCGTTTCCCGCGCTGCTTCCAAGGCAAGAATGGCCTCATCCAAATCGCTCATCGTCTCAATGAGCAACGCGTCTGCTCCGCCTTCGGCTAGCGCTCGCGCCTGTTCGGTGAACGCGGCTTGCAGATCTTCGGCGCTGACTTCACCGGCAATCAGAAGCTTTCCGCTTGGCCCGATTGAAGCGAAAACCGAGGCATGGTCTCCAGCCGCGCGTTTGGAGATCGCGGCTCCGGCTCGATTCAACTCCGTAACTTTTTCCGCGCAACCATGGCCAGCCAACGCGACTCGGTTGGCGCGAAAAGTATTGGTCAGAATGATCCGGCAACCGGCGTCCACATAGGAGCGCGCTACCCGCGCCACTTTGTCAGGATGAGTGAGATTCCACAAGTCGGCGATTTCGCCCGAGGGGATATCCAGTTTTTGAAATTCCGTTCCCCAGGCCCCATCGGTTAACACAGGCCCTTTTTCGGTCAATTGCCGGATCAGCGGATTCATGCCTGCACCCAGCCGAACTATACAACACCACACCTCTTACCTCAGAGGAATTCACTGCCGACGCAACCGCTGAAGCGAGCCTATACCAGCGATCTTGCGAGGGATCTTCAGGGGCCGCGGCGAAACCAATCGTGGCTGGGAGTCATCGCAGATCGTTAGAATTCCGCCGTGCGTGAGGAGTATGATCGGGGAGGAATTTTCCGGCCTCGTCGCGAGCCGCAGCCGGTATTTCAGAAGAAATCCAGGGAACTCCAATGGCAGACCTGAACAAGTTGTACGAAGCTGTGCTCAACGGAGACAGCAAAACGTCGGTAGCCATCACCAAAGAAGCGATCGCTGAAAACATCGACGCGATGGAATTGATTACCAAACACATGATTCCGGCCATGGACGAAGTAGGAAAGCGCTTTGAATGTTCGGAATATTTTGTACCCGAATTATTGCTCGCTGCCCGGGCTATGAAAGGCGCATTGGAACTGCTGCGTCCGTTATTGGCTGCATCGGGCGCACAGCCAGTCGGACGCGTGGTGATCGGAACGGTGAAAGGCGACTTGCACGACATCGGAAAGAATCTAGTCGCCTCGATGCTCGAGGGAAGCGGCTTCGACGTACACGACCTGGGAACCGACGTTGCTCCCGAGAAATTCATCCAGGCAGTGCAGGAGCATCAGGCTCACGTAGTCTGCCTTTCCGCATTGCTTACGGTCACATTGCCGGCGATGAAGACTACCATCGCGGCACTGGAGAGCGCGGGTCTTCGCGGCAAAGTCAAAATCCTTGTCGGCGGCGCGCCTGTAACACAGCAGTATGCGCAGCAAATCGGCGCCGATGGATATGGCGAAAATGCAAACACGGCGGTTACAGTTGCCCGCAGGATGATTGCAGAAACCGCGCCGCAAGCGATCTAGGGCTACCCAAGTCCCCAACTTGACGCCAATGACGAGTTCTTTTTCGTTTTCAGAAAGAATCACCGTGTATGACTGCATGACACAGGGGAGAGCATGACGCATGGCCTAAGCATTCGTCAGGGGGGCGCGCTGGATTTTCTTTCGCTGGGCGCGCTCGTACACCGTCTGGATTCGGGAATTATTCCTTTTCGCAAAGCGTCCAAGTGCCAAATCCATGTAAGCGGCGGCGAGTTCAACGTGGCCGCCAATCTCTCCGACTGCTTCGGCCTTCGGACGGGCGTGGCAACAGCGATGGTCAATTATCCTGTCGGCGATCTCATTGCCGAGAGGGTTCGAGCGATGGGCGTTCGTCCCTTCTACAAGCGCTTCCAACACAATGGCGTGACGGGGCCGAATATGGCGACTGTTTACAGCGACCGTGGCCAAGGAGTCCGGCCCCCTGTAGTCTTCTATAACCGCGCGAACGAGGCAGCCGCTCAGTTGAGGCTGGGGGATTTCGACTGGAAGAGTGTTTTCGCGGGGGGTGTGCGGTGGTTCCATAGTGGAGGAATTTTTGCCGCACTTTCGGAAACAACTGTAGAACTGATCATAGAGGGTATGCAGGCCGCTAAGGCCGCGGGCGCGGTGGTTTCCTTCGACCTCAACTTTCGCGAGAAGTTGTGGAGCCTTGCCGGCGGATCGGCGTACGCACAGTCTGTACTCGGGCGAATCGTGGAAAATGTCGACGTCCTGGTCGGCAACGAAGAAGACCTGCAGCGCGGACTGGGCATGCCCGGACCGGAAACCAGATTTAAGTCGAAGCTCGATCCCACCGCTTTTTTCAGCATGATTCATGGGGTCCTGCAGCGCTTTCCCAGGATCAAAATCATCGCTACAACATTGCGTGAGGTACACTCGGCTAACCGGCACACTTGGGGTGCCGTCGCGTGGATGGACGGTCGTACTTACGTTTCACCGTCCTGCGATCTCGATGTTCACGATCGAGTCGGCGGGGGGGATGGTTTTGTCTCCGGGTTCATCTACGGCTTGCTGACCGGCGAACCGCCGGAAGAGTCGCTGAAATTGGGCTGGGCTCACGGCGCTCTGCTTACGACCTTCCCCGGTGACACGACCATGGCCAACCTGGAACAAGTACGAGCTTTTGCAAAAGGAGCCTCAGCGCGCATCCAGCGTTGAGGCCTACGTCAGAGTTGCACCCAGACTGATCACGCGATTGTGAGCCGCATCACTGTGATCCCGCACTAAAAAGAGTAGATCATTGGGTCGCTGGGATTGGCCGCAGTCCCCGAGCAGGCAGATTGTCTTACGCAGCCGCAGGAGCGTAAATGAGAACCGGATCGAAACCTCTGGAGAGTGTCCAGCGCTTTCAGGAGAACTTCTGGAATAAGGAGAGGGCGGATCGTCCGCTCGTGGGCGTCTACGACGAGCGAGTCTTCCTACCCATCAATTTTCTGCGCCAACCCTTCTCGAATCCTACGGTCACTCCGGATGACGTCACGGGCGACCGCGTGATGACCGAGTATGAATACAGCTTTCAGAACCGGGCTGTGTCATGCGACGACTTCCTCGCCTTCTCGGCGCCGTGGCGCGGCATTCCGTGGCTGGAGGCCTGTTGCGGCTGTCCCGTGCGCTTTTCCGAGGGATCCCTCGCTCCCGGACACTTTGTCGAAGCGCCCGAAGATTTTGCCGCTTTGCCCATTCCGGCCGCCAATCGCTGGTTCGACTGCATGAGGCATGAGACCGAACGATTGCACGCGCAGCAGCCTGCCGATTGCTGGATCAGCCCCTCGATCCTGCGCGGGCCCTCCGACATCCTGGCAGCGATGCGGGGGATGAAAGAGTTTTATCTGGATCTGCATGATAATCCGCAGGCGGTGGCGGATGCGGCGGTTCGTGTGAACGCTCTCTTAATCAAGGCACTGGACATGCACTACGCTAGCGTTCAGCCCAAACTCGGAGGCTACGGCCATATTTTCGGCTATTGGGCGCCGGGGAAAACCATCGTCATCCAAGAAGATGTGATGGGCATGTGTTCACCCGGTACTTATCGCGATTTCTTCATGCCGAGCAATGCGGAGGTCGTTCGCCACCTGGGCGAATGCGTCATGTTCCATCTGCATTCGACGGGCTACCAACACTACAAACATGTCCTGAACATCCCGGGCATCGCGGGACTGGAGATGGTGCTGGAATCCATCGGCCCCACGGCTCTCGACCTGGTACCAGTGTTTCGGGAAATCCTGGAGAAATCGCGGCTGATGCTGCACGTCGGAACCGGCTTCGAACTATTGCCGCAGGTTCTGGCACAACTCCCCAAGGAAGGACTTTTCGTGGCGATTCCTGACAAGTACATCCGCAACGATGCTGAGTTCAACGATTTCGTCGCTGCGATTTCGAAAAGCTAAGGGATTGGCAACTCGCCGAAACAGGGTGAGGTCTGATCATCCCGCAAAACGGGGCTCATCCATGCCGGTAATGCCCACTTTAAGACGAAACAGATCGCCCGACTGGACACTCTTTTCTTTTTCTTCGGGCGTCATGCCCAGAGTGGCAGAGGTGATGTAGAGCTCGTCGAGGCGCTTGCCGCCAAAAGCACAGCTGGTGGCGTTGGGAACCGGCAAGCGGTATTCGCGGTCGACCTTGCCCTCCGGGTTGTAGCGAACCACTTTCCAGCCTCCCCAGAACGCGCTCCACACAAATCCCTCACTGTCAACCGTCATCCCGTCCGGTATCCCGGCATCCGGAGACGTTTGCACGAAGGTGCGGCGATTTGTGATCGTTCCAGTTTCTTCCGCGTAATCGTAGGCGTAGATGCTGTAGCGGAAGGAATCGGTAAAATACATGATCTTGCGGTCGGGACTCCAGCCAATTCCATTGGCCACGGTGACATTTCCGTCCATCACCTTGCTAGACCCATCGCCCTGAATGCAGAAGAGCTCACCGTCCGGACCTTTAGGGTTATTGTCATTCACGGTGCCTACCCAAAACCGGCCTCGGCTATCGGTGGCCGCATCATTGAAACGAAAACCCGCCCGGCCCGCGAGGGGATCACACAAAGGGTCGAACGTTTTGCGCTGCTTGTCCCAAGTGGCGATTCCCTTAGCCGTCGCCGCCACAAATCCCCCAGCTTTACGAATCCCGAGCGCCATGACCGGCATGCCGGTTTCAAATACTTCCGACCTGCGCGTTTCCGGGGAGAAGCGAAGGATCTGGTACTGCTCGATGAAGTTCACCCAATAGAGACAGTCCTCTCCCGAATGCCAGAGTGGGCCTTCTCCGATTACGTTATGAATTTCGAGAACATGTTCGATTTCACCCATAAAGACAGCTCCTCGATTCCGCGGGATGATTGGCCAAGATAATGTCGTCGCAAGCGCCGCCTGGACATTTATCAGCAGGGTGGGGCATTGTCAAATATCTGCTTAACCAAATGCCGGGCCGACCGGCAGCATTGCCTTTTTCCCGGCAGATCTCGCACATCTCCTGTCCTACTGTACCCAAAATCGCGGCAAGCGCACGATATCGTTAGCGACCCAGTATCGTCAACAATAATGTTGACATGCACAGACTCAAGGTAAATGATGAGTAGTTTGCGAGCAGCGATCGGGGTTCAAGGAATGCGAGTGAGCGAGGGAACGGCCAGCAGGGAGCGCGTCCATGCCGCCCTGTCACATCAACAGCCAGACTGCGTGCCGATCGATTTCGGAGGCACGACAGTCACAAGTCTGCACGTCAGTTCCGTAGCCGCTCTCCGCGACTACTTCGGCCTGGAGAAAAGGCTGGTTACGGTCTACGAGCCGTATCAGATGCTGGGAGTGATCGATGAGGATCTGAAACAAGCCATGGGCGTGGATGTGGAAGGCATCTACCGCCCAAAAACCGCGTTCGGATTCCGCAACCGCGATTGGAAATCGTGGCGCATGCCCGATGGACTGGAGGTTCTGATCTCGGAGGAATTTCGGGTCACCACCGATAGCAATGGCGATATCCTGTTGCACCCCCAGGGGGACTTGAGTGCGGCGCCCAGCGGACGCATGCCGAAGGACGGCTACTTTTTCGATGCCATCGTCCGCCAGCCACCGATTATCGAAGAGGAACTGAACCCGCAGGATAACCTGGAGGAGTTCAAGTTGCTCTCCCCGGAAGATGTCGAGCAGTTGCGACAAGCCGCCGTCCAGGCAACCAGCACCGGACGCGGTGTAGTTATGAGCAGCGTGGGCACGGCCCTGGGCGATGTGGCTCTCGTACCCGGGCCTTCTCTGAAGCACCCCAAGGGCATCCGCGACGTCGCCGAGTGGTACATGTCAACCACCAGCCGCCGGGACTATGTGCACGAGGTTTTTTCAAAGCAGTACGAGATCGGAATTGAAAATCTGAAGCTCATGCATCAGGCAGTGGGAGACGCGGTGGACGCCTTCTTTCTCTGTGGGACCGACTTCGGCACACAAACCTCGGCCTTCTGCTCGGTCAAGACCTTTCGAGAACTGTATTTTCCCTACTATGACAAGATAAATCAATGGATCCACGCGAACACGAAATGGAAGGTTTTCAAGCATTCCTGCGGCTCGGTGGAGCGTTTTATTCCATCATTTATCGAAGCTGGTTTCGATATCCTGAACCCGGTGCAATGCTCCGCCGCAGGGATGGATCCCGCTCATCTGAAAGCCACGTACCGTGACCGAATTACGTTTTGGGGGGGAGGGGTTGATACCCAGCAGGTGCTGCCTTTCGGCACGCCGGAAGACGTTCGCAAGCAGGTTCTGGAGCGTTGCCGGATCTTCTCACGCGACGGCGGTTACGTGTTCAACGCGATCCACAACGTGCAGGCGCGAACACCAGTAGAGAACATTGTTGCTATGTTAAGGGCGGTCCATGAATTTAATGGAGTAAAAATGGTGGCATTCTGACGCGCATGGGCCTGGTTATCGATATTTATCCCACTTCTGAAATCATCGGCGACCACCTCCGGTTGAGTGCAGGGAGGGTCGGATACAAACACGGCAGTTGTCAACAATATTGTTGACTGTAGTAAATGCATCAGGCGATAATTCGGAGCGCACTGCCACTTTCTATCCATGAAAATCACTGCCGTTGAAACCATCTATCTTCCCCGCGGGGTCAGTGTTCATGTCGGCGCCATCACTTACCTTTGGGTGCGCATCCACACCGACGAAGGACTTATCGGCCTAGGGGAGAGCTATCCAAACGCGGAGGCGGAAGCCGCCATCGTGCACTCGCGACTAGCCGCTGTCCTCCTGGGTCGCGACCCCGGCGCGATTGATCGCCTATGGGCGGACATGTTCCTCGCTGTTGCCTATAGCGGCTGGGCGGGCGCCGAAATGCGGGCCATTAGCGCGGTCGACATCGCGTTGTGGGATTTGTTCGGAAAGGCGACAGGGCAGCCCATCTACAAGCTTCTGGGCGGCGCTTCCCGGCAATCCATGCGTATCTACAATACGTGCTATGACCGGGTGGATTTCACTAAGGAACCAGTTCGCTTTGCTCGCGAACTTCTAGCAAGCAACATTCGTGCCATGAAAATCTGGCCCTTCGATCCGATCGCGAGAGAAACCGGCGGGAATCACATTTCTGCGGACCAACTGCGACGCGCAATCGAACCGCTGAAGCTTATCAGGGAAGAGTTCCGCGACGCGATCGACGTCGCGATCGAATTTCACGGCTTCTGGAATCTGCCCTGCGCGAAGAAGATTGCAGCTGCTTTAGAGCCCTACAAGCCCATGTGGCTGGAGGAAATGCTGCCGCAGGATAATCTGGCTGCGTATGCCGAGCTTGCGCGCTCCACTTCTTTACCCCTGTGCATAAGCGAGCGACTGATGACCCGTTGGGCATTTCGAGAACTTATAGAAAATCGCGCGGCTACGATCATCATGCCGGACATTGCGTGGTGTGGAGGAATCTCCGAGGGCAAGAAAATCGCAACGATGTCGGAGACCTACTATCTGCCTATCGCGCCGCACAACTGCGGCGGTCCTATACTGCACTTTGCCACGGCGCACCTCGCCGCGAATGTCACCAATTTGTACATCATGGAAACGGTTCGACGTCACTATAACGAAGAGTACGAGGGATTGGTCACACAGTCGCTGGTCCCCAACAAGACCGGCGAATTACCGTTGCCGCCTGGCCCTGGGCTGGGAGTGGATTTAACTCCAGCGGTGCTCACGAGCAAGGATGCAATCGTGAGACGAACGGCTCTTTAACGCTATTGACGCCTGCGGTATGGAGGGAGGCTACGCCGGTTTTTCTGGTTCATCCGTGAGCATCGCCAGCAGCGTACCACAAGGTACGCTAACTCCAAGTTCAACCTGGATCGGCCCCAGATATCCCTTTCCCATCGACTCGACTTCCATTTCAATCTTATCGGTTTGAACGGTAAAAAGCGGGTCACCCTTTTCGACCATGTCCCCTGGCTGTTTCAGCCAACTCGTCACCGACCCTTCCTCCATGGTGAGGCCGAGCTGCGGCATTACGATCTTGTACGCCATCTCTAAGAATGTCTCCTTGATTTACTGACCATCTCTTCGACCTCACCCACAATGCGGTCGACGGATGGAATCATCTGATTTTCAAGAACCGGACTGAACGGATTCGGGACTGGCAAAGAGCAGATTCGCTTCGGGGTTATCTGCAGGTCGTCAAAACAATCCTCCACGGCGATCGCCAGAAGTTCTCCTGCGAAGCTGCAGAATGAGGGCGACTCATCAATCACAACCAGCTTGCCAGTCTTCTTGATAGAGTCAGTGATTTTCTTGCGATCGAGGGGAACGATTGTTCGCGGATCGATAACCTCGGCGGAAATGCCCTTCTGTTCCAGCACGACCGCGGCTTTAGCGGCGAGATCTACCATGCGTGACATCGCGATGATTGTCAGATCCTTGCCTTCGCGCACGATGCGGGCATCCCCCAACGGGATGAGATATCCGTCCTCGGGAACGTCGCCTTTCGTGTTGTAGAGAGATTTGTGCTCAATCAGGACGACAGGTCCAGGTTCTCGGAGGGAGCTCTTAAAAAGTCCCTTGAGGTCGTAAGGGTTGGAAGGCAGCACGACCTTCAACCCCGGGGTGTTGGCAAACCAGTTGTAAAAAGTGTGCGAGTGGTGCGCACCCGCATTACGCACCGCGCCCATGGCGCCCCGGATGAGGACAGGCGCTTTGATCTTGCCATTCGACATGTAGGAAATATTTGCGGCCTGCTGCACAATCTGAGTAATCGCTTCGAGGGCGAAATCAAGAAATACTTCGTCCACAACCGTGCGAGTGCCGGCCATGGCAGCGCCGATCGCCACACCGGTCGCGCCCAGTTCGCAGATTCCGGTGTCTCGCAGCCGATCATCGCCGAATTGCTTCCAGAGTCCGCGGGTCTGGCGGAAGTTTCCGCCGCGCGGGCCGATCCCTTGCCCGATGTAAACGATGCTGTCATCCCTGGCCATTTCTTCGCGCAGAGCTTCGACTCCGGCATCCGCATAAGTAATTATCCGGCCTTGATTCGACATTACCTTCTCCTGAGCTAAAACACGTGGTCGTTTACAGAGTTTGCCGCTGGTTCCGGGCTATTCTCAGCGAATTCGACCGCTTGATCGATGAGTTGCTCTACCTCCTGATCAGCTGCCTCCAACTTGGCCTGGCTCGCCGAGTCAGACTCTAGCAGTCGCTTATGAGCGAGTTTCACAGGGTCCCTCTGTTTCCACTGTTGAACCTCTTCACGAGTGCGATAATCCGTCCCGGGATCACCCTCGTGATGGCCTACGTACCGATAGGTTTTGCATTCGATTAGAGTGGGGCCATCCCCGGCACGAGCGCGGCTGATGGCGGCGTGAGCGGCCTCATGCACAGCAACTACGTCCTGACCGTCGACCTCTACACCCGGCATTCCGTAGGCCGCAGCTCTACTCGCAACGCTCGTGTTCCTGGTGGCTCGCAGGAAAGCCATTTCGGTCGCATACAGATTGTTTTCGCATACGTACACGACGGGCAAACTCCAGACGGAACCGAGGTTTACGGCCTCGTGAAATGACCCGCTGTTGACCGCGCCATCGCCAAAAAAACAAACAACGACCTGCCCATTTTTGCGGAGCTTTGCACTTAGCGCGGCGCCAGTCGCGAGTGGAATTGGGGCACCGACAATTCCGTTCGTACCCATGAATCCGTATTCGGGGGCATACATGTGCATGCTGCCGCCGCGTCCACCTGAGCTCCCCGTTGTCTTGCCCCAGAGTTCAGCGAGCACAATTTTCGCGGGCACTCCTTTGGCAAGAGCGTGACCATGGCCGCGATGGGTGCTGAAAACCAGATCATGCCCCTGAAGGTTCGAACATACTCCCACGCCCACCGCTTCTTCTCCCACATACAGGTGAACGAATCCGGGCAGCCTCGCATTGCGATACAGTTCCTGGACCTTGAGCTCGAACAGCCTTAGTTCGAGCATCTTTTTGTAATATTGCAAGAGCAACTCCCGCGAGATCTGCTCTGTTAGAACTCGTTCCGGCATATTCAAGCCTCCGATCCTTATTGGGCTAGCGGCAGCTTTTGGGGCGCTCGCTCCAGCTGTGAACGATAGACTGCTGTGAATAGTTCAACCACCCGGCGTCCCGCTTCTGCGTCCACTAAGGGGGCGCGATCTTCCGATACCGCAGCAAGAAAATCTGCCAGTTGCAACTGGTGGTAGTAAGTCATCACATTCCATGGTCGCGAACGATCCTCAGCATTCCAAGTCTTCAGATGCTGTTCTTCCCCCGGAACGGTCCACATGTCGTTGAAAGGTGGGTCCATTTTTTCAGTGACTCCGGAAATGAATGGCGAGCCACTATCGATCTCGGCGCCGACCGAGGCCCCGGAAGAACCGTGAATGTGAATCTTCCCGTACAAGCCGGGACGCTGCGAATTGCTCAAAACGATCGAGGCCATCCCGCCGCTTTCGAATCGCACAGAAGCGACTACAGTATCGTCCACTTCGATTCCAGGATGATTGTAGTTATCCCAATAGCCGTGCAGCTCCACTGGAGGTCCCATCAACCAACACAGGAGATCGAGGTAATGAGGCGCCTGGCTTACTACCACGCCGCCGCCCTCGCCTTTCCATGTTCCCCGCCAGGGGTCAGAACGGTAGTAAGCAGGCTCGCGCCAGCCGAGCATGGTCACCATGGCCAAAACGGGTTTTCCGAGTTTGCCGGCATCGATCGCTTCTTTCATTCGGTGCACCGGTTCGTACCAACGCCGCTGGCTGATGACTCCCAGTTTGATTCCGGCAGCACGCGCCACTGCGATGGCGCGGTCGCACGAAGGAAGATCGATGGCGAGGGGTTTCTCGGAAATCACGTGCACACCCGCGGACGCAGCTATTTCAACAGCGGCCGGGTGTTGAGTGTGTTGTGTGCAGACCGACAGCACATCTACCTTTTCCCGCTTCAACATCTCAGCCAAATCGGTGTAGGGATTGACGTGGAGTTTTTCCGCGAAGGCTTTTGCGCGATCGGGCGCAACGTCGCAGACCGCGACCAGCTCTGAGTTAGGCAGGGACTGATACGCAAGAGCGTGAGTGCCAGCAACTTTGCCGCATCCAACAATTGCTGTCTTCAGTCGAGTTGAACTTGTCTTTTGCGTCATCTTGTTTTTTTTCTTCGACCACGACTTACTGATACATCAAAATCAGGAGATGGAGGAGCCGTCCGATTCTCCGGGACGATGCCGCAGTTCCACCAGAAATCCAAGCAAATCTCGTGTATCAAGCAATGCCCAGCGGGTGCCTGGACGAATCCCAGTCCCCGACTGCAGGACGGCGACACCGGACTTTGCCAACTCCTGAATCACTGGGTCGATGTCGCTAACCTCAAAAAGCACGTGGTGAATTCCGCCGCCGCTCTCATCGAGGAAATCCTGGTAACCGTTATGGCCCTCGATGGGCTGAATCAGCTCGACCTCTACCCCTCCCAGTTGGACAAATGCCTGCCTTATTCGAATGCGCTCTTCGACGCCGCGATAGTAGTACTTTGATTCCGCTCGATCGGGCCACTCCACAAAACGGAACGGCCCAATACCAAAGAGAGAAGTCAGCATCTGCGTCGTTCGATCGAGATTGGGGACGACGATCCCAATCTGCACAAGTTGCTTGAGCTGTATTCCGCCAGGAAGCGATGATGATGAGATTGATGTGATCTGGCGGTAAATATCCTTCTCCGTCGAAGTCATCGCGCCAGATAGCCTCCATCCACTGGAAGGATGACGCCTGTCACCATGGAAGAAGCCTGGGACGCCAAGAATAGAGCTGGGCCTACAATCTCTTCCGGCTCACCCACGCGACCGAGGGGGATACCAGAAACCCAGGTTTGCATCAGCTTTTGCGGATCAAACTGCGGTTTGGCCATAACATCCTTAAGGCCGGGTGTCATGAACTGGCAAGGGGCTATGGCGTTAACGCGGATTCCTCGGTCAGCCCACTCCAGAGCCAGCTGCTTGGTCAGCGCATTCACTCCGCCCTTGCTGGCGCAGTAGGCGTTCGCACCGCGGCCGACGCCCACGACGCCAGCGATCGAAGAGAAGTTGATTATGACGCCGCTCCGCTTTTCGAGCATGTGGCGCGCCGCAGCCTGGCAACACAAGAACGTGCCGCGCAGGTTGATGTCAAGAACACGATCCCAGGTTTCAAGCGGAGTTGACTCGGCGGGATCATGCTGCGGGATGCCGGCGCAGTTTACCAAGATGTCGATTCGGCCAAACTCGCGAACCGTAGCATCCACGATGGCAGCCACATCGCCGGGAACGGCTACATCCGCCTTTAATGATATGGCGCGGCGTCCCAGCTCACGCACTCTCTCAGCGGTACGCGTGGGCTTTTCAAGAGTAAGATCGCTGGCCGCTATATCGCAACCAAATTCCGAAAATCCCAGTGAGATCGCCTCACCAAAACCAACTCCGGCGCCAGTAATCAGGGCCACGCGGCCGCTCAGATCAAACAGTTGTCGAAAGCTATTTTTTTCCATATTCGCAACTCAGATTCCCGATGGTTGTCCGGTGTTGTTCAGCGGTTTGGGGTCACGGTTTCACTTTCGAATAACAACATCTCCGAAGTGCCCGGCGTTTCAAGTCTGATGAGTATTCCCTGCTGCACCAACTGCGCACCGGACAGTTCTACCGTTTCACCCCGGTTCTGAAATGTCACTTTATAAGTGTTGGCGGCGTCAAGACCACGAGGCACCAGCCGGTAAACGGGGTCTTCAAAGCTCGATGTCCTGAATAAAGTCACTACTCCCCGCTTCCGGTCGTGACTTGCATACTCGAGGACGACCCACGGAGACTGGGAAAAATATGGCGTCTGAGGCGTGTGATGGTATACAACGCTATCGCGAAGGATCGGCCGGAGTTCACGCTTGTAGAGGTCGACCCCGGTACGAATCTTGTCCCGCAATATCGGATTCAAGTCAGCCAGCGCCGGGGCAATTCCGCGAAAGATGGGCAGTGACATCTGCACCTGGCGCAACTGCGAGTCGATATCGCCGTCGCCAGCCAGGTCGGGCACTTCGGTGCCAAAAGTGCGTAACAAGATTTCTGGCGGCAGCACCCAGGTCATCCCGTTCAAAATCTTTACTCCTCGCGGCTCCCGCATCCAGTCGGAGAGTTCGGTATTGTCAAAGCGGTGCAAGATACCCCAGTCGAGCCGCCCTCCGCCACCGGCGCAATTCTGAAAGATAACATTCGGAAATTGAAGGCGCAGGCGATCAAATATGGCGTATAGGTTTTCCACGTGACGCCAAAGCGAATTCTCCACAAAACCATCGCGTACATGGTTTCCGTCTTCCTCCGTCGACATGTTGTAGTCAATGCGGAAGACGTCGAGATCATACTTACGGATGAGCCGGGCGATCTCCGATTCCATCCACTTGGCAACGACAGGATTTCCGACATCCAGATGGCGGCCATTGGCTACCGGTCGACCATCGCGAGTCAGAATCCAGTCGGGGTGCTCTTTGCGCAGTTTGGAAGCCGAGCCTGCAGCTTCGATCTCAACCCACAGCCCAAACCGCATCCCTTTCTTACGCGCATACTCGCGGATGGGCTGAATGTCGTTGGGCAGCCAAGGGCCCGCATACCAGTCGCCGACATTTTGATACCAGATATTCGGTTCCGGCCCGTACCAGCCTGCATCAATCAGGAATGTCTCGGCGCCAATTTCAGCAGCCATATCGATTTCGCGATCGATGCCCGCTTCCGTTTCGTGATCGACAATATATCCGCGATGATTCGCTTCCACATCGAAAACATGTTCCGTGGGAGGGCGCGGAAGAACATCGCGGCGCACGTGATCCAAAAGGGCCTCGGTGACATGATCCAAGTCCGACTTCATGCAGAGAATATGAGTCTCCGGGGTCTTGAGGGTTTCTCCGGCAGCAATGACTCGCTGTACAGGGTCGACCGCGGTTGGACCCATTTCAAAAAACAGTCGCGCTTCATTCACCGGCCGGTCAATTGAATCGCTGCGGTCGACTGGCGATTTTTCCACTTTGCTTGTAAGTCGGATTTTCCAATTCCCGCTCCACGCAAGTGAAGCGGCGAACCATTCTCCGGTGGCGTTATTGCGGGCGAAGAAAGTCGGATGTCCCCATCCGGATTTACCACGTTCTCCGGAGATGATCTTAGTTTCGTTGATTACGGGGTCGAAGCGCCACGCTCCTTCGTAACCCCACTTACTGTATTGCGCGTAACCGACGTCGTACACATTTTCAGAATCGGGTTGGAGTTTCTCGGCGAAGTCCGGCGTGTGCCAGAGTTGTCCTGCCCAGGGCGAGACGTTGGAAAGACCAGCCGGGCGTTGTCCGGTATTTGTAATTTCGAGCCACCGAACCATCACCGGGCCACCGTTCAACAGGGTCTGCATCTTCACGCGAATGGGTCGCGCACTGCTTTGCAACTCTACTGAAACGAGTAACGCGTCCGGATTGTGAAGCTCAGACTTTTCGGCACCGATCCATTTCCAAGTGCCGGAAAGCTCCTGTCCCTCGATCTCAACTTTGAAGGCGTCTACCGGCAGGGTATCCATCTGCTGCCGTTCGGCATCGATTTGAATGTCCGCAATGATCTGGCCGCTGGAATCCCAGTAACGACTCACCCAACGGCCATTGCGCAACTCCTCGTCGCAAACCGTGAGCCCGGAACTGAAACGAACGCCAGGGATTGGGCCCGTCCTGATGAGGGCAGAGTGCGGACCTTGTTCTGATGGCATCGCTGCGAAAAGGAATGAGTGCAGGAACGAAAGAAAAACCAAGCTTGCTAGAATTCTTGGGATGGACGTCCGGTTGTGATTATTGCTGGGCGTGCGAGGTATCTCGCCCGGGAACGCCGACGTGTCTCCCGCCTGCCTAGTTAGTTTTCGCACTTAGCGATCCGATATGCGGGGTGGAGCTTTCCATAATCTGCCCGGGTATGACATGGGAATATCGTCACCGATTCGGAATGGCGAACCGACGCCCCGACGTTTGAGATACGCGTGGAAGGGTTCGTTTCGCAACACACGACAGGCCGCATGCTCCCCAATGTCAAAGGCACGATACTAGACTTGAAAGGCTATCGTCAACACTTTTGTTGACATTGGGGGTTTTGGATCACCGCGAGCCCTGGAGTTTGTCAGCCTGAAGGGCAGTCCTTGAAGGATCTCTAAAAGGAGCTATGCCCTGCCAGCGTAACTGAGAATCGCGATTGCCAACACCAAGAAACTTACCCCCAAGATCATCGTCCTTATTGGGCGCGTGCCGGTACGAGCCCATTCACCCGCCAGCACGCCATAAATTGTGCTCGCCACCACAATCGCAGCGAGAAACAATGGCCAACCGATAGCTGTGCCCAAATCACCCAGTTTCACCGTGGAAATGCTGTAGAGAATGATGCTTCCGAACCAGAGAACGCCCATGCTCGCCGCTGCCGGCCAGTAGTACCACGTGCCCGGCAAGCGTAGGGCGCTTACGTTTTGGTTCTTGCGCATGAGAATGTAGCAATAGATCACACCCGGTAAGAAGCCGGCATAAAGGCATGGCAACCACACTGCGTTCGACATCATGGCAAGACTTGCGCCATGCCGCTGAGCGGCCCGCTGAATGGTACCGCCATAT
This sequence comes from uncultured Acidobacteriaceae bacterium, assembly GCA_963838315.1. Lineage (GTDB taxonomy): Bacteria > Acidobacteriota > Terriglobia > Terriglobales > Acidobacteriaceae > Acidiflorens. The sequence continues at coordinate 159,758 of CAWIQW010000007.1, read as the reverse complement.
GCCAAACCGAGGTTCAACATAGAACCGAGGATGCCGGAGGTAAAGGCCAGCAGAAATCCTCCTAGAAAACCGTGACGCGCGTCCGCACTCTGTTGCTGGAGCGCTTTCTCTCTGATCCGTCCGGCCATGCCGCACAGAGCCACGCCGGCGATAATAACGAGCACGCCCAGAATAATTAAGCTTCCCTGGCGCGTCATGATCAGGTTCGAATGTTGAGCAACCAGCGGGGTGAGTGCCCCGACAGCAGCCGAAGTTCCGAGACATACCGCGAACGAAATCGCCAATCCCAGACGCGTCAACGCGAGTCCGAAAAATACGAGGGAGATCCCCCAACTGGCGCCGAATAGCACCATCCTGGCCAACGTTCCGGTGGAAACTTCGCTATAGGTGGACCACAGTCCTGGAACAGTGGCGAGCGCAATCACAGTCGGCACTACAGCGACGCCCAGGATGGAGAAGGCGAACCATGAATGCTCCCATTGCCACTTCTTATTGAGCTTCATGGGAAGCGTATACGCTGCATTCATGAGAGCGGCGCACAAAACCAGCAGGATTGCCTGGAAGATTTGTGAGGTCATGATGATCCCTGCATGGTTTTTCAGGCTCCCTGGCCCCGACGGTAAGTAAAACCACCCGTAGCGGCGCGGCGGAGGCCAAACCGAAGCGTATTGAAGCATCCGGCCTGCGCTATGTCAACAACATTGATGACGAAAAACGAGAACGCCCGATTATTCCACTTCGGCCGGTGCGAACTCATCCCTCCATGTGTCAGGAGGAAAATCAGGGAAAGCGGGTGTCTGCTCGAAGGTGCGGGAGTGCAAGCCGTCGAAGTACCGTTCCACATCACTTTCGATTTTATCGAGCGGCGCTTTCAGGACCATTCGCACATACTGCTCGTGACTATCGCGCCGGTGAGCCAGGGGGATGCGGGAGGAATAGGCGCGGGCGATGATGAAAATGTAAGGGTTCATCAGGAGGTTGAGAGTCCGGTAAAGGAGCGGCTGGTTGGCGGCCTTCCAGATCGTGCGGTGCAGTTCCATGTCGGCATTAAAGAACTGCTCCTCGTTATTCTTCGCCGCTGCCGTCTTCAGTTTCTTCAGCGCGCGGTTGAGTAGTGCGGGGTAATCAAGATTGGAATTTTCCCTCATGTACCGCACACAAAGCCCTTCGAGTTTGGCGCGCATGCGAAAGATCACCCCGATCTCAGCTAGCGAGATATCGCGGATAAAGGTGCCGCGACGCGACGTGGTTACCACCAGGCCGTCACGCTCCAGACGAAGCAATGCTTCGCGGACGGGACCGCGGCTGACTTCGAGCTGCCGCGCGAGATCCTCTTCAATGATGCGCTGCCGCGGGCGCAGTTTGCCAGCGTGAATGGCATGGCGCAAATGGGCTTCGACGCGCTTGCTGGCGGAAACGCCACGATCAAGTTTAGAGGAATGATTTTTCGAGGTCCGCATTTAAGGTAGTCGATCCTTATAGGCTAGATTCGGCCGAAACACAAGGGTGACGAACAGCACGCACTAGCCTCCGCACACCTCCGCGAAGCATTCCTTTGAATACCCGGCCGATCCCCTCGCCGACACTTTACCACTTTGTCGACAAAGTGGGTAACAGCTTTGAACGGAGCGCCGGAGGCCGAGAGTTCCGCAAAACGACGTAATTCGCGTGTCTGCGCTTCCGGATATCGCTCCCTACAGTTTTCTGTAGACATTAGTGTTGACAATATTTCCCTTGACACTTGCTGAAACATAGAGTTAACTTGCGCGTTGTTCATGAGAGGTTGCCGCGCCGCGCCATGCAGTAGAGTTGGAAAATGCCGCGCTCTCAAACTCCATGTGCAGAGTGCCTCCCGCCGGGGGCACGGTTTTAGATCGAAGCGCTGTCGTCCAGGAGGCTCCACGATGAACTCCACTATCTACCGATTTCTGACCCTAATCGCAGTTCTCTCACTGGTAAGCATTGGCACATTGCACGCGCAGACCGCCGTTACCGGAGGCATCACTGGTGAAGTGACCGACACCTCCGGTGCCGCTGTCATTGATGCATCCGTCGAAGCGATGAACACAGACACTGCCGTCACCGAGAAGACAGTCACCAATCGAGACGGAGTGTATCGCTTCGCTAGTATCATCCCCGGAACCTACACGATCACTGTCACCAAGCAGGGCTTTGCACAATTCAAGAGAGACGCAACTCGGGTCGATGCCGGAACAAGCGTTCGCATCGACGCCAGATTACCCGTGGGCGGGCAGAGTACGAAAGTGGAGGTCGTCGGTGAGGCCCCCATTCTTCAGACCGACAGTGTGGAGGTGAGCGAAACCCTTGAAGCGCCAGAGATTAATGCCATTCCCACCTTTGGCCGAAACATTACCCGTCTGAGCCTCCTTGCCGGAGGAGTGAGTATGCCCGGAGGGCAGTTGGATCTTCACCCCGAAAACGCGGGCGAGGATTTTAATGTGAATATCAACGGGGCTTCTCCGAACAGCAACTCTCATTTACTGGACGGCGTGGAAAACACGGAGGCCATTCAGGGGTACTCGTTGATCGTAACGACCCAGGACTCGGTCCAGGAAGTCAAGATGACCACCAGCAACTACGACGCTGAATACGGAAGAATCGGCGGTGGCGTCCTCCAAGTCACCACGAAGTCGGGTACCAACGCTTTCCATGGGTCAGCGTTCGAGTACTACCGCAGCGCCGGGTTCTTTGCAGCCGATCACTTCAGCCAGCCGAATGGCGTGCCCGGCAATCGCTGGAATCAGTTTGGCGGCAGCGTGGGCGGTCCCATCAAGAAGGACAAGTTGTTTTTCTTCGCAGACTATCAGGGGATGCGAAATAACCTTCATACTTCGAGCCTTTACACGACCCCGATCGATGCATTCAAGATCGGAGACTTCAGTTCGATCGCAGCCACCGACCCGATTTACGACCCCGCGACAGGAAACCCCGACGGAAGCGGCAGAACGCAGATTTCATGCAACGACATACTCAACGTAATCTGCCCGAATCGGATAAGTAGTGCTGCGAAGAACCTTGTGGCACTACTCCCCGAACCGACCATACCGGGCCTTACGGATAACAACTATACGAACTCCCTGCCGGCGACTTTTGACCAGAATCAAGTCAACAGCCGTATCGACTACTACGTCAGCCCGAAAACCGTGGTCTTCGGAAAGTTCAGTTACTTCGGCGCAAAGTTCTATACCAATAACGTGTTCGGCGCCGTGGCCGGCGGCCCACCACTCGGTGGTGCGGTCAATTCTGGAAATTCCCTTGATCACGACAAAAGCATGATGGTCGATTATCAGCACACCTTCTCCCCGACCTTGTTGCAGGACTTCCGCTTCGCATTCTCGCGGATTTACGTTCAGGAGTTGCAGTTGGATTCAAGTCTCAATTCAGCGACCACAGTTGGAATTCCCGATATCAACCTGGGCACTGTTTACACCAGCGGTTTGCCGATGCTGAGCATTGCCGGTCCCGTAGGCACTTTCGCCATGGGGGATTTCGGATTGCCATTTTTTGAGACTGAAACAAACTTTCAGTTCTTCGACAACTGGACCAAGACTGTGGGCCGTCACTCCTTCAAATTCGGCGGCGAGGTCTCGAAGTTTTTCGGCATCCGAACCGACGTTAGTGGCCGCGGCTCCTTCAATTTTGCCCAAAGCACGACCGGCCTCTACAACCCATCGTGCGGTTCCAGCTGTCCTACGACGGGTTCTGGCATGGCGAGCTTCCTGCTCGGCCTACCCAATAGCTTCGGCAGAGACATCACGCTGGTTCAACCCCAGGAAAAACAGTGGAAATATGGTTTCTACGGACAGGATACCTGGCAGGCGACGCCCAAGCTGACCCTGACTTTGGGCCTTCGGTGGGACTATCTCAGCCCAATCTTTACGCCCAAAGGGCAGAGCGTGGGCAATATCAATTTGACGACGGACAACATCGAACTGACGAACCTCGCCGGCAAGTATGCGGGCGTCACGACTCCCAAAACCGAATTCTCGCCGCGTTTCGGAGTGGCGTACCGTTTGATGCACGACACCGTCATCCGCGGCGGATATGGCCGCAGTTACTTCCAGAATCCCTACGGCGCAGCCTTTGGCACCCAGGGGTGCTGCTGGCCCATCAAGCAAAGCCAGTCGGATGCTGCAACCAATCCCTACCAACCGCTGTTGTACACGCTTGATCAGGGTCCGGGACTGCCTGCCACGCTCCCTGCCTTCCCGTCGAATGGGCTGATTTCTTTCCAAGGCGCCCCCGGTGGGAGCGAGTACTTCCCAGGTACCGGGACGTATCCCCACAGTTACTTCGACACGTACAACATATCGGTGGAGCACGTATTTCCTCATCAGGTTACCGCTACCATCTCGTATGTGGGGAACCATGGCCGTCACCTGTGGGACAACGTTGATGTCAACGCGCCCGTCCCTGGACCGGATGTAGCTGGTTCTTTCAATCCCAACCGTCCGTACTATGCGAACTACGGTTGGAGCATTGAGGAGTACCAGCGCAACAATCAGCTCGCCGGCTACCCGGAACTCAAGAGCAACTACAATTCGCTACAGCTTCGCGCCGACAAGCGTTTCCACAGCGGCCTGTTTGTGACGAGCAACTTCACCTGGGACAAGTCGTTGGATGACGGTACTTTTGGTCCGACGAACATCTTTAACTTTGCCAGCAACTACGGAAATTCTGACTTCACCCGGCCCTGGAGTTGGATCAGCGCCGCTAGTTGGGACCTTCCATTCGGGCGCGGCAAGGCTTTTGGCGGCGATCTGAGCCGCGGGGCCGACGCCATTCTCGGGGGCTGGCAACTCAGCGCCCTGTTCAACTTTGAGGCTGGCCAATACTTTACGCCGTACTTGGCGGATAATTCCTCGCTGAATTCCGTTATTTCGTTAAGGCCGGATCGTATTGGGAGTGGAAAAGTTTCCAATCCCGATCGCTACCATTGGTTCAACCCTAACGACTTTACATTCGTATCCCAGCCCTATACCTACGGTGACTCGGGCCGAAACATTTTACTGGGGCCTGGTTTTGGCTCCGTCGATATGTCATTGGCTAAGTCTTTGACGATCACGGAACGGGCGAAACTGGAGTTCCGGTGGGATGTTTTCAACGCTTTGAACCGGGTAAATCTTGGACAGCCGAATGCTACGATAACCCCGGGCGTCCCCAATAGCCCAGCCGGGACGATAACGGGCATCGTCGACTACAGGCGGCGCATGCAGGTTGGAGCCCATATCAACTTCTAACTTGTTTCTCCTGTCGAACGAGACTTGCTCCGGCAAACTGCCGGGGCAAGTCTTATTTTCTCGATTCGAATGCAAGTATTTGTGTGGCACTGATCCAACCAACGTCCGCAGTTTTCGTATGACACACTTTCGAGTGCAGAGCTTCGTCCCGATGAGATCGCCCCTCCTGATATTCTTCTTAATGTTGTCCTTCGCGACGTTCGCGGCCGCCCAGGTATCCATCACTAAATCGCCGGCTGGTTGGGAATTGACAAACGGACAGATCCGCGTGGAACTGGCGCACTCATCGGGCGCCGTTAGTCTCAAGTCACTGCGCCGCGACGGTGGAGCGGAATGGGCGCTACCGGGGCGGGCTCTGGTCGCATCTCCCGATAAATCGGGCAAATCGTACCTGTATACGGACGACGCGATCAGTGAGGTGGACAAAGGTGGCAAGCAACTCACCTTGCGTTTCAAATCCGACGCCGGAGGAATGCTCTCTCTCAAACTGAAATTGTATCCAAGCGGCGCAGTGATCCAGACGTCTATGGAACTGGAGAATCGGAGCCAGCACGATCTTATCCTCGACCCGCATATTGATCCGCTATTTCTGACTCTCCAGAATCCTGCCGGTGGACTTCGGCCCTATACTTCGGCAAAAGGTCAGCATGGATTTCATGCGGACGGAAACCTCTCCCGGAGACGCGCGTTCACCGATTGGCTGGTGCTCGAAAAGGAGAGGGACAGCGAATCGATGCTGGTGGGGGGTGAACCGGGACTTGGGGTGCTGGGATGGAAGGCAACCGTTGAATCCTCCGGCAGTGGCACACTGGTCCGCGCCGGTACAGTACTAATAAAGGATAGCAAATCCGGGCCCTCGCCCAGCTTTGACCTTGCTCCAGGTGCGACGGTCGAGACGCCAATCAGCTTTTTTGCGCTCGCCAAGGGAGACAGCGACAATACCGGTAACGAGACATTTCGATATTTGAAGAAGTATGTGTTCCAGGCGCCATTGCCCGATTCTCCACTCGTCACCTATTGCATATGGCTGACCCAGAAGAATAGTGAGGAGCAGCTTCTCAAGGAACTCGAACTCGCCAAACGAGTAGGATTTGACGTCTTCTATCACGATGCGACTTGGTACGAAGGAGCGTCGGTTGTTCCCGGCATGAACGATTGGACGCTCGGACTTGGCAGCTATCGCGAGAGCAAAGAGAAGTTCCCACACGGCCTGCAGAATCTTTCCGAAGCGGTGCATGCTATGGGCCTGAAATTCGGCATCTGGGTTGATCCGGGCAACGTCGACGCGGCACGAGTAGAATCGGGCGAGATTCCCTCGGACTGGCTGGCGATGATCGACGGGAAGCAGCTCGGGGTCACGCATCCTTCTCTCGCTCCCACCAAGCAACTGTGCCTCGGCGATCCCAAAGTAGTGGCGTGGATCGAGAAGGAACTTGGTGACATCATCGAAAAATGGCATCTAGATTGGATCAAATGGGATCCTTCCACGACCGTGAGTTACGAATGCAACCGCACGGACCACGGCCATGGAAAGACCGACGGCGCATACGCAGCCTACCGCGGTCACATGGAGATCATGCGTTATCTGCTGGAGCGCTTCCCGAATCTGTCCGGGTTCGAATGCGATCCCTCGCTGCAGTATTCGCGAACCAATCCCGGTCCGCAGAGTCTTTTGCCGGGTGGATATACAAATGAGTTCATTACTGGTCCCATGGTTAGTCCTAATGTGTGGGGTTCGCTCGCCACGGCCGGAAAGGGCGACGCGGGGGGAGAATCCCTGACGGCACGATGGTACAGCGCCTCGGCGCTCGATTATTATTTTCGCAAACACTTCACGCACGGGGTAACCTTCGGCAATATTAATGGCATGTCATCGCAGTTCCTGTCGGCGGCTCCTCCCGGTTTTGTCGAGGCGCTGGAACGTAATCTGCTTTTCTTTAAACAGTATCGCCATCTCCTATTGGAAGATGTGTATCATCCCAAAGTCGCTGCGGCAGGCTGGAGTTCCATCCAGTATGTGAAGGAAGACGCAAGCGAGTCGATGGTTTACATTTTTCGCGACAAGTCCGAGATTGCCGAGACTACGATTCGCTTGCGGGGTCTGGATGCGAATTCAAAATATCGAGTGACCAGCCTGAATGACCGTCCAGAGCGGGAAAAGATCATGACTGGAGCGGCCTTGATGAATGGCGTTGCCAGCCATCTTCCAAATCAATGGCTGGCCAGCGGGGATGGCGCGATCGCGGAGTTCGCCGACCAGCAGAAGTACGGGTCAGACATCCTCCTTCTTCGTCGCCTTCCGTAAGATTTCTGCGCTGTCCGACAAGGTGACTTAGCTCTTTCCGATGCGTCCTTTTTGAAGTTACAATCTCGGTCCCACTCTAAGCAGACGACTTGATCGACAATCCGCCCACGAATCGCGCGACGGTGTCCAAGCCGGGCTTAGCCCGGAAACTTGGGCTATTCGACGCCACGATGCTCGTCATGGGCGGCATTGTAGGCTCCGGAATCTTCATAAATCCTTGCGTGGTGGCGCAGCAGGTGCACACCAGGACCCTGATTATGGGAGCCTGGATATTCGGCGGGGTAATCGGAGTAGCAGGTGCATTCATCTGGGCTGAACTGGCGGCCACGCTCCCGGAAGTTGGCGGCCAATATGCCTATCTCCGCGAGGCTTATCATCCCGCCGTCGCGTTCCTTTACGGATGGGTACTGCTGCTCGTTATCCAAGCGGGCGGCATGGCGGCCGTGTCCATCACTTTCGCGCGCTACTTTCTTGAACTCACGGGCCTGCACTTGCAGGACTGGCTAGTCGCGACAGCCGCGCTCGGCACTTTGACCGTTATCAATTGTCTCGGCGTAAAGACTGGGGGGCGCACGCAAAGTGCGCTGATGGTGATGAAAATTGTCGCCATCTCGGCATTGGTAATCGTGGGACTTATCCTCGCCGGCAAGCGCGTCACCACCACAACCGCGGTTGAGCACGATTGGTCCATAACCTCGTTTGGAGCAGCCATGGTGCCAGTGCTATTCGCCTACGGCGGATGGCAAACAGCAACTTTCCTGGCTGCGGAAGTGAAAGAACCCGAGAAAAACTTGCCGCGAGGACTACTACTCGGCGTGGCCGGCGTGGTGGTTCTGTATCTGGGAGTAAATTTGGTGTACTTGCGCGCCCTGGGGCCGCGGGCTCTAGCCACGAGCACCACTCCCGCCACTGCCGTGATGCGTCTGGCATTGGGCCAGCAAGGAGCGACTTTCATCGCAGCAGCAATCGCCATTTCTACGCTCGGATTTCTAAGCCAGTCAATTCTGACAGCTCCGCGCGTCTACTTTGCAATGGCCGAAGATGGCTTGTTTTTCCGACAAGTTGCTTGGCTCGACCCGCGCACGCACGTGCCGGTACTAGCCATCGTCTTGCAGAGCGTATGGACGATGGTGATCGCGCTCTCCGGCCGCTATGAGCAAATTCTGAATTACGTCATATCCATGGATTTCTTGTTCTTCGGTTTGACTGCCACAACGATCTTCGTATTTCGAAGACGGGCAGCGCACGGCACAATGCCTCCGGGGGAAGGCTACCGCATGCCCGGTCATCCCGTGAGCACCGCGTTGTTTGTCACGATATGCTGGTGGGTAGTAGGAAATACTATTTATCGCTATCCGCAGAACAGTCTCATCGGCTTCGCCATACTGCTGGCCGGTGTACCGGTGTATTGGTTATGGAGCAATGGGTCCTCGCGCTCTGAGAATGTGTAGCATCACTATCGAGGGTGTCTACTGGGGTAAAAGCGATACCCTGATACGAAAAGCGAGTTTTTCAGCAGCCTGTTAGAGATTAAGAGCATGAACGATATGGAAGCCTTCTCACACTACCTCGCGTGGGCCAAGCTACACTCGAATGCACGTTATAACCTGGCGTCCAGCGGAGTGCTCGACTATCCCTTATCCGAACTGCCGGTGCGAATCGAGGATCTGGAAATCGGTGGTACCGATCCCTACGGCTACAACCCCCTTATGGAGCGGTTAGCCGCCAAGGCGAGCGTGCCCAGGGAAAATGTCGTTTATACGCTTGGCACATCGATGGCAAACTTCATCGCGCTCACTGCGCTCGTGCATCGTGGCGACGAAGTACTGGTCGAACGGCCCACTTACGATCCCCTGCTGGCTATTCTTGCTCACATTGGAGCTAAGGTAACACGCTTTGACCGCCGCGCGGAAAAGGGCTTCCGACTAGGACTGGGAGAAGTCGAGCGCAAACTTACTCAACAAACGCGACTCGTCATTCTCTGCAATCTGCACAATCCCAGCGGCGCGCTCACGGATGAAGACACCATGCGCCAAGTAGGGGAAACGGCCGCGACAATGGGTGCGCGCGTCCTGGTAGACGAAGTGTATCTCGAGACCCTTTTTGACCAGCCATGGCGTTCCGCGTTTCATCTTGGACCGAATTTTGTCATAACCAGTAGCCTGACCAAGGCTTACGGCTTGAGCGGCATCCGCTGTGGATGGATCCTTGCACAGCCGGAACTTGTCCAGCGCATGTGGCAGATTGTCGATTTTACCTACGGAGTTCCAGCCCATCCCGCGGAGATGATCGCAGTCCTAACGCTCGATAATCTTGACCGCGTCCGCAAGCGCGCGCGCTCCTTGCTGCAGACGAATCGAGCGCTAGTAAACGATTTCCTGGCGGCACATCCACAACTGGATTGCGAACCCAGTCGTTTCGGGACCACGATCTTTCCGCGGCTGAAAGCGGGCTCGGCTACCGACTTTGTCACACTTCTGCGCGACCAATTCGAGACAAGTGTAGTTCCAGGAGATTTTTTCGAGCAGCCGCAACACTTCAGGGTAGGGTTCTGTGGAGCGACTGACATAGTTCGCGGCGGACTTGAGCGCATCAGCGACGCTCTGAAATCGCTCCCTGGATAATCCGGCTAGAAAGTCCTCGCCGTCGCCGAAGAGTTCGCAGAGTCTCGAATTACGATCGCGGGATCCCAAAGAATCGGGTCGGCGCGATTCGCACCATTGTGCTTGACAATAAATCGAATCCTGTCGCCAGCCGACACGTGTAGATTCGCAATCTCGTAGCGAGTAGGAATATCGTATTGCGCAAAAACCTCGGCCCATCCCTCCGTGGGCCATACTTGACGCTCATTGAGTGTGATTCGGACAAAGCACGGTGCCTGGTTGTCGGCGCTGGGGTCCTTGCGAATAACGCCTGCGGTGCTTGCTACGCCGGCCGACGGGACGATGAAGGTGCGCGACAGATCGTAATGGGCCGAAGGCTGCATCCACATTCTTCCGATCGCGCCCAGCCCTGAACCTGTCCAGCGGCCTTCATAGCCTCCACGGTTCCAGGTCAGATCACGGTAAGAACCATCCTCGATTTGCTCTTCATAGGCCCATTGATTTCGGGACTTCGAGGAGGAATGGACAGACGAAAAGTCTCCGAGCGCCTCGTAGACCAAGGGTTCGCCCCCTGTCTTCTGCGCCGCACTTGGCGAACTGCGATTGCCGTCTCCATCCACGGCAACAACCTCAAATTTGGCATCTATGTCGCCGCGAGCCGACTCGGAGTGATCGAAGAAGAAAGTTCCCTTTGCGGCTTTTGCAATCAACCTCCCGTTCTTGTGAACTTCGTAGTAGGAAAGCCAATTGTCATCCTGACTCGGAGACCATGAAAGCTCGATTCCTTCTGCCCCCAGATTGGTTCCTACCCTCTTGACGACATTCGTAGGCGTGGTGGGGGGAGAATGGTCTGTGCCTGAGCCGGGATAGTGCGGCAAGTTGAGAAAAACCAATTCTCCCGGAGCAATTTTATCGAGGCTGATTCCTTCCGACATGAGCTGCGAGCCGGTTTCGTGAATGTGCAGGCCGGAAATGTAAGCCCGTACGTCGTAAGTCTTAGAGGGCAAAAGTCCACGCGGATAAATGACCACTGGCTTGCTGGAGACTTCGAGCAGAATAGGCTGACTCAATCGGGCGTACTTGAATCCCATAGCATCCGGATGGGCTTGGCTCATGTCAAGATCGACCGTCGCGAGCGTTTTCCCATCGTCCGCACGGACAAGCGAGAGCGTATAAGTGCCGCGATTGTTTCCGGAGTCGAATTGCCCCAATTGCGTGACCATCATGGGCCGATTGAGTTGCAACTCCATTCCAAAGTAGCGGGCGGCCACAGGCTCATCCGCTCCCAGTTTGGCAATCTTAGTAACTAGCGACTCCTCCGCTCCAGCTCGGTGCCCGACTTCCTGGTACTTCACATTCAGCGGCCCAAATTCCTGTCCAGGCACTCCATAATAGCGAAAGGCTCCGTCGATCGGATCCTCGTAAACCCCTGTTTCGAGGCTGGCAGCCGAGGTCGTGGCGACCACATTCATATCCCCGGCACCCCCGCGGTACTTGTCAGTTGAACCCTGCGAATGCACTGAGAGTCGGCTTATCACGTAGTAACCAACCCCCTGCTTACTATGTTTCGCAAGAATGACGCCTTTCGAACTGTCTCGGTTCATTCTCTGGAAGTACCAGACGGCATCATCGTGCTCTACCTTGGGGCGAAACACGTGACTCCACCGTCCAGCCACCCCCTGCGCTACGAGATAGTGATAAATCTCCCAGTCTCTGCGGATTGATTCGATATCCGGCCCGTCGCCGGGATCCCGATACCACGTGGGATCCATTACTAAATGCGTGCGGTCGGTCGCAGGCTCATAATATGTGTGATCAAAGTCAACGACGTTGTGGAGCTTGTCGGGTGGGACGAGTAACGATGTGTAGTAAGAGCTGTAAGGCCCGACGCCACCATCTGTATATTCGCCGGACTCCGCCAGACGAGCGATGTCATAGCTGATCCAGCGACCGCCACCGTCACAAGCATCGATCCCGCTTTGGCGGTGATCGCTCTTGAAGCGCTCGAGTAACGCGCGGAAGTTTTGGTCAGCGGCAAGGGCATCGGTATCATTCGCGCTGGCTGCGGGTGCGATGTCGTATCGCCATTGAAAATCGCCCCACTCATCAATGGCTGTGTCAAGCAGCCGCTTTTGCCAGTCGACGGTCCCTGAAATCGATTGTTCCAGAGTTTCCTGCCCTGGGATCACCCAGTCCGGATGCTGTTGCGCGACCTTGGACTCGGGCGTTGCCAAGAACGTCGGATACCACAATACCCATTTCATGCCGTGTTTGCGCAGGTAGTCGTTAGTCCTCTTCCAATCTGGCGCATTCCACGTTCCCCACTTGTCGTACCAGCCAGCATCGTCCCATAGAACATCCGTACCTGTTTCCCGAAGAAGATCGACATAGCGCAGGTCAAGGGCGAGCCTTCTTCCCCAATTGTCGGCGCTGGGAGTGCCCCCGTTACCGACCCATGGATCCGGCCAATCGACCGCCCATCTGGTCTTCGCGAAATATTCCGAATTCGTAAACTCCCATAAGTAAGCGTATTGCCAATCGAGCAATTGATTCCCCAATTCATCGACTCCGCCGGAAAAGGGTGCAACAAATACTTTGGGAGTTTCAACCTCTGCGCCAGGAGCCACGTCCTTAGAGAAGCCCGCTAGTCCGAGGTTCATGCGAAACCGAGCGCCTTCCCGGGCGCTAATGTTGAAGCGCCAGTGGCCAAGATAGTCCCATCCCACAGCCAAGCCGTCGATGGCGTCGCGATTGAGCAGGAAGATAAGTGGGAGATAACTACTGTAATCGCCCGGCTGGATGCCCCCGTTGGAATCAAAAGTGCGGTTACACTGCGGGCCCATCGGCTCGCTCTTCAACAGTTGACTACCGTTGTAGTTACCGCCGCCAGTTAGATAATTAAATCGCACATCCTGCGTCGCGGAGGACAGAATGTCAAGATGAAGAAATTCAATGTGACTTAACTGAACGATCTCCTTGGATACATTCTCGATATTCATCCATTCGCGAATTACCGCCGTTCCGGGGTAGATGACATAGTGCTTTGTGACACGGATGCTGGCTGAATCGAGAGCCAGGTCAAGTTGGATCTCCCCCTGGCTGCCCCTGCTGCTATGCTGGCCGTGGAGCGTCCACCGCCAGTCCGTTGCAGATACATCGCGGCCATTGGCAAGAAGGCGGACTTCTGGCGAAGCACTCTGCCCATCCTGATATTCATGCCCAGACACTTTGTTGCGCAGCGAAACAAGTGAGAACTTTCCATCGGTCAGCTGAAGTCTTCGTTCCACCATTGATGTGCCCAACCTCCATTCGCTTCCCTCACGGCGTACATATCCATCGCCGCTCTCGAGATCAGTTTGCGAAAAGAGCAAAACAGTTGTCCCGCACAGGATCAACGTCGCGATGGAGAAGGTGATGCGAATTGAATGCAGGCTGATTCGTCGATGCGAGATCAATAGGTGGCTCCATTGCGTGAATGCGAGAATGTTGCGGGACTTCAAATGCTCCGTGACCACGTGGCCAACGGCCATCCAGTCGCCTCCTCGATTTCCAGCAGCCGATTGTACTTGGCGAGACGTTCAGACTGCCGGATCGAGCCATTCTTGAACTGATCGGCCATCCACCCGACTGCCAGATCCGCCGCCCAGTTATCTTCGGTCTCTCCGCTGCGAACGCTGAGTGTAACCGACCAGCCTGCTGCCCGAGCGAGTCGATAGGCCTCGAGCGCTTCGGTAAGCGTGCCGATCTGATTGACCTTCAGCAGCAAAGCGTCACAAGCCTTGGCTTCGACCGCACGCCGTATCCGGCCCGGATTTGTGCACAGCAGATCATCCCCTAAAGTCAGGGCCCGTCCTCTCATCCTTCGACACAGCTCTGGCCACGTCTCCCAGTCATCTTCTGCCAATCCGTCTTCAACACTAAGGATCGGATAACGGTTGAGCCACTCCCCGGTTGTCTGAATCATTCCCTCCCCATCCAGCAACTGGGAGTCGAGGTGATATTTGCCGTCCTGGTAAAAATGGGTTGACGCGACATCGATCCCCAGAAAAATATCTTTACCGGGAGCATAGCCTGCACTCCTGATCGCGTCCACAGCCAGGCCTAACATCTCCTCGGCAGTGCGGCAGGGTGGGGCTAGGCCACCTTCGTCTGCAGTCAGAAGCCTCATTCCATACTTCCTCAGAATCAAGTCGGCCGCCGCTTGGTAGACGTCGAAGGCGGCCACCAACGACTCATCGATGCTGCGGGCGGACATAGGAATAATCAGCACATCCTGCACTGAGACTTGCTGCCCCGCGTGTTTGCCTCCGCTGAAAAGATTGATGGTCAGGCGAGGCAGCGCGCTGGCAGCCGCGCCTCGCATCTCCGCGAAATGCTGGTAGAGAGGAACACCGCGAGACAGCGCGCACGCCCGAGCAAAGGCAACCGAGACCGCGAGGATTGCATTCGCGCCGATACGCGAAAGAGTCGGCGTCCCATCCAGTTTGATCATGCTCATGTCCAAGGCGCTCTGATCTGCAAACACATTCCCAGCAAGAGCGCCGCTAATCTCGCCGCCAATATTTGCAGCCGCGCGCCGACAGCCCAATCCCCGATATCGCTTCGGGTCGCCATCACGCAATTCAAAAGCCTCAGCGGCCCCGGTGGACGCCCCAGAGGGCACAGAAGCCGAAGCGCGCACTCCGCCTTCGAGTACGCATGTGGCGAGGACGGTCGGCTTACCGCGACTGTCGAGAATTTCTCGGCCAGAGAGTTCTTCAATTCTTGGCATAGGTGTCGAGTTTGTGAAGAAACTCAGTTATCAAATCCGGAAGATTATCTGGCGGCTTGATCATGAGCGCGAGAATAACATCCTGTTGTCGCGCCCGTTCCAGAGGGGTCAAGTACTCGAGTGGCGATTTTCCCGCCACTCGAGCCAACAAGCACGCAAGCGTATGACTGACCACCCGCGATTCCAGCCGCGTGGCCCATTCAAGATGTGCGATCTCTTCGCTATAGACCTGCCAGAACAATTCTCCGGCGCTCGCTAAGCGATGACGTTCTTTCGGCAGGTGATGAGCCTTGCTGAAAAAGTGGGTCAAAGCAAAACCCACATCAAACGCCGGGTCCCCAAAATGAACCACCTCATAATCGAGCAAAATCAATCTGCCACGATGTATCAGAGTATTCTTTGGGCTGAAATCGCCGTGAACAAGGCTGTCTTTGTGTTGCAACGTTTCCTGAACCAATGTGTTGAGAAAACTGGCGGCGGCTGGGACATTCTGGGCGGTGTAGAGATAGTACGGCTCTAATCGGAGGCTCTGGAAGTAAGTGTTGTCGGCAAACACCCTACTCAGTTCCGGTCCGCACTTTGACGACTCGCGGTGGATTGCGCCAAGAAGCAAACCGAATTGCTCGAAGTGGTCTGAGATAATTCGGCCGGAGAGCAAGACAGACTTCCAGTTCTCGTGTGCGTCCGGAATGGCTTCCATCCCCATCAGATAGTTCGCCATGTCTTCAAAGATGAATGCAGGAGTCGTACCCGGAGGCGCTAATCTGTTGAGATAGCGCAGAGCCTTCGCCTCCACTCCGATTCTCTCCGGATTACTGAACCAGTCGACGGTGACTCGCAGCTTCGCCAGTGCCTGTTTCAAAACCCAGGCGTGGCCGTCGGCCCACGCTACCTGCACCGTCCGATTTGAGACGCCCCCCATTAGATTCTTAAATGACACTGCCTCATTCGACTTCACGGAACCCCGCGCCACTAGGTATTTACGAAGAGCGTCGAAATTCTCAATGTCAAACTCCATCGAATTCAATGGTCCTGAGTTAAGATCACTGCAACGACTTGCCGCTCTTTGCGTCTCCCCCAGATAAGCGGAGCAACGAGACCGGTCACATCAGAAAAGGTTCGGTTTCCACCGTGCGCGATGCTCTTCTTAACACGCGATTTGCCAAATCAAGCAACTCTTATGTTAACAATAGTGTTGACATGAAGTGAGACCTCAACTAGCCTACCACAGCTGATGTCGCGAATCATCAAACATATGACACGATGAGATTGAGGCTACTCGCGAAGTGGTAGATGGGTGGGTGTTTCGAAAGTCAGCGTATCTTAGAGTCATCCAGGAATCAAAGTTGATATGAGCGGAAGACTTGCAGGAAAAATCGCGGTTGTCACTGCGGCAGGACAGGGCATCGGGCGCGCCACCGCCCTGGCATTCACCGATGAAGGAGCGCTCGTATGGGCGACCGACATCAACGAGTCCTTGTTGGCGACTCTAAGCAAGGATCGTCCCGAGATTCGAACCCGGCGCCTCAACGTCCGCGACCCGCAGGACATCGAGAATTGCGCGGTCGAAGTCGGGCGGCTAGATGTCTTGTTTAACTGCGCGGGCTATGTTCATCACGGCACGATTCTCGATTGCGCAGAAAAAGATTGGGACTTCTCGTTCGATCTCAACGTCAAGTCCATGTATCGCACCTGCCGCGCATTCCTGCCGAGGATGCTGCAGGCGGGGAAGGGGAGCATCATTAATATGTCGTCGGCTGCTTCCAGTGTCAAAGCGGCACCCAACCGCTTTGTATACGGAAGCACAAAGGCGGCGGTGATTGGGCTCACGAAAGCGATCGCCGCGGACTTCATTCGCGGTGGCATTCGCTGCAATGCGATCTGTCCCGGTACTGTGCAGTCGCCTTCGCTGGACGAACGCATTGCTGCACAGGGCGATGTTGAGAAAGTTCGCTCCGAGTTTGTCGCGCGTCAGCCCATGGGACGTATTGGCCGTCCGGAGGAGATCGCGGCCCTTGCGGTTTACTTGGCCTCGGACGAATCCAGCTACACTACCGGACAAGCACACATTATTGACGGTGGCTTTAGCCTCTGATCTATAACGTTCTGGAGAGAATATGAAATTGCTGCGCTACGGTGCACCTGATCAAGAGAAGCCGGGTATTCTGGCGGCGGATGGCGAGATCCGCGATCTATCCGGGATAGTCACGGACCTCGCGGGAGAAGCGTTGCTTCCTCAATCAATGGAAAAGCTTCGCCACCTCGATGTCGCGCGTTTGCCCAAAGTTCAGGGAGAGCCGCGGATTGGCCCGTGCGTGGCCGGCGTGGGAAAATTTATCTGCATCGGTTTGAACTACTCCGATCATGCCAAAGAAGCTGGGATGGCGATACCGGCGGAGCCGGTGATTTTCATGAAGGCGCCGTCGGCGCTTTGCGGTCCTAATGACGATATCATCACCCCGCGCGGATCGACGAAGATGGACTGGGAGGTTGAACTCGGCGTGGTCATCGGCAAACCCGGAAAGTACGTGGAAGAGACCGCGGCGCTTACGCATGTCGCCGGGTACTGCGTGATCAATGACCTTTCGGAACGCGCGTTTCAACTCGAAGGGACAGGCCAGTGGGTAAAAGGTAAAAGCGCCGATACATTCGGGCCAACTGGTCCGTGGCTGGTTACACCAGATGAAGTTCCAGACCCACAGAATCTGGAGATGTGGCTGGAGGTGGATGGTCACCGCTACCAGAACGGATCTACCCGGACCATGATTTTCGGAGTGGCACATCTGATCAGCTATGTGAGCTGTTTTATGAGTCTCCAGACCGGAGATATCATCTCCACCGGGACACCTCCCGGAGTCGGCTTCGGACTCAGACCTCCCGTCTACCTGCGCATCGGCAACCGCATGCAATTGGGGATCAGCGGTTTGGGAGAGCAGAACCAAACGGTCGTCGCCGGCTAAAGAACTTTCTTGTAGATATAAATCGCCGCACTGCGCTTATCTTTGATGTCCACCTGCAGCCCTTTCTGCATAAGATCGTTGCCGGAGAGAGTCTTCGGCGCCTTGGCGTCGAGATCTCTCACTTCATAGTTCGCCCCTGCGTCAAGCCCTCGCAAAATTAGATTCTTCACGGGTTCAGCGTTTTCGTCTCGACGAAACGCTTGGACCATTCCGTCGCCTTCCTCTGGACGATTGAATTGCCAGGCCGCCCACTCGAAGCCGGCACTCAGTTCCCGGTTTGGATCTGTTTTGCAATCGGAATTCAGACTGCACGGTAGCAGAGGATAGTAGTCCCCGTAGTAATAAGGACGGGCGATCTTAAGCTGCGCAACCATCTCGCGCATCCACTCAAAAGGGAAATCATCTGGAATAAATTTACCGATTTGATTCGGATACCCGGCGCCATTGAAAAGCGCGAACCCCAAGCCCGGAGCAAAGCCGCTGCGGAAATGATAGGTGTCCCCCGGCCGGATCTGTAGCAGCGTTCCAAAATGTGGGCGCCAATAAGCCAGTCCCTCCGTGCTGACCTGGGCCCCGATCGGATCCGCATCCGGAGACACCGGATAATCCGCCCGACTCAAGTCCACGGCGCGTGAAATCGTCTCCAGGTCACCCCGCTGCACAATGTCAAGAATCAGTTGCGGATGATTGCGCCGCAACCCGTCCCAGAACTCCAGCAGACCCTCAGCGTAGCGAATCTGTGTAATTCCTTGGCGATCCGTGCTATCGGCCTGCGTCCAGAAGGGAGCAAGCGAAAAATTGCAATCTTGCCGGTAGATATCGATGCCCTCTTCTGTTATAAGGTCCGAAATCCAATCGATCATGTATTGGCGGGCCGCGGCGTTGCCGAAATCGAACATTCGAAATTTCACCAGCGGCCGTTCCGTACTACCTTCAAAGTGAGTGGTGACCTCTCCAATAAACCAGTCAGGGTGCTCAATCGTCAGCGGCGTTCCCACCACTGCCCGCTCCGGCTCAAACCAGAGGAGATACTTCATCCCATGCGCGTGTGCAGCATCGCTGATTGGCCGCAGACCTCCGTCCGGGTGCGGAACCCGATTGACCCGCCAGTTTCCAGCGTGCAGAAACCAGTCTTCTCTTCCGAAAACCTGAAACTCTTCCACTGGACGATCCGTTCCATACCATCCCGCGTCCATCCAGAAATTCTCAAACCCAAGATTCTCCTTTGTGATCTGATTAATCAGGCGCAGGCTGGTAGATGTCTTCATTCCGCCCCATCCGGTGAATGAAATTGGCAGAACGACCGGCTTCCCGTCGTATTGAGGCGTGTGATACTTCAAAATGTGTCGCCGCAAGACATTATGTGCGTCGATATCGTCCCCTCGCCACGGCAGCAGGAGAACTTCCGGAGTACGAATCTCCTCGCCGGGATGCAATGAGATATGCGTGCCCCCCATACCGGCTGAAACTGCAATCGCCCCTTCGGTTGGCCGCGAAAAATTGATCGACCAAGTGCCCGGCCATCCCAGGGCGCCAATTAAACCACCTCCATGGGCCTTGATGTCGAAGAACGGTATCGCCTCAACCGTCTTCCCTCCGCTATCACTCGAAATCTGAAATGACTCAAGTTGGTTCAGCGGTTTTTTCTGCAAGGCATATGTATCCATTCCGCCGCATCCCGTGGAGTAAAGAAGGGTCGGGATGCCTTCGCCCTCGACCGAAAACGTAACGTCAAGCGCCTGAACATACTCGAGCAGGGGCGCGTCGACCTGCCCACCATTCCTAAAGTATGCCGTCCACTCCACAACTGGCGAATTCGCAAACTCCAGTGCTTGTATCCGGACCTGCAAACCCGTCTTCGGATCGGTCCAAAGCACCGTGTATTCCGTCCGGTTCCCATCGAGTTGCGTGGTCTTCGTCTTCTTTGGCCAGGCTTTCAGCAGTTCGTTTGACCCCTGCCTGTCATAAGCGAATGAGATTGGCGCCTGCGCCACATCGTTCAGCAAATGTTCCTGAAGCCAGGAATTGTGCGGAACTGCATTATTCTTATTCAGGCTAGCCGCCTGAGCACAATTCACCGTCAGGACAAAACCGACGACGACCAGGGCAATGTTCAAACAGCCAACCAGCCATCTTTTCCGAGTCCCACGCCCCACTTCTAATTCGTTCATGTGCCCAACTCTCTCCTGCTTCAATCGCTCATTGCTTTGATTAATTAAACGCCAGGCGTCAGACTATTCGCGCCTTTGATACACTGTCAACACGATTGTCAACAGTGGGTAATTTAAACCTTGCAAAACTTGCTGGCAGACGATCCCATTCTTGTCAGAGTTGCCGAAGCTATCGCACAGGAACATCGTCGCGAGTACACTCGGATACCATAAAAGATCGCGATAACCAGAAGGATCACTGGATTCATGTCTGACAATACGCCGAAGTACCGCTCAGCCGCATGGTTTGGAAAGACGGACAAGGACGGTTTTGCCCACCGCAGTTGGATGCGCAATCAGGGTCTTCCGGACCACGTGTTCGACGGACGACCGGTAATCGGAATTTGCAACACATGGTCGGAGCTTACCCCTTGCAACGCGCATTTTCGCCAAATCGCGGAACATGTCAGGCGCGGTGTCTGGGAGGCTGGAGGATTCCCTCTGGAATTTCCCGTGACGTCGCTTGGGGAAACCAACATGCGCCCCACCGCCATGCTCTTCCGCAACCTGGCGAGTATGGACGTCGAGGAGTCGATCCGCGCGAACCCGATCGATGGCGTCGTGCTGTTGTGCGGATGCGACAAGACGACTCCATCCCTGGTCATGGGAGCAGCGAGCTGCAATGTGCCCGCGCTCGTAGTTTCGGGTGGTCCAATGCTCAACGGAAAGTATCGCGGGCAGGACATCGGCTCTGGAACCGGGGTATGGCGCTTTAATGAGGAACTGAAAGCCGGCACTCTAAGTGCCGAGGCTTTCATGGACGCCGAAGCCTGCATGTCGCGCTCCGCAGGTCACTGCATGACGATGGGAACGGCATCCACAATGGCCTGCATGGTCGAGGCTCTCGGAATCGCACTCCCGCAGAATGCAGCGATCCCGGCGGTGGATTCGCGCCGGTATGTACTCGCCCACACGGCGGGCCGCCGCATTGTTGAAATGGTTCGCGACGATGTGCGAATGTCGAAGATTCTGACGCGACCGGCATTCGAGAATGCAATTGTCGTTAATGGCGCTGTGGGCGGGTCAACCAACGCAGTAATACATCTGCTGGCCATCGCCGGACGTGTTGGTCTGAAAGTGACTCTCGATGATTGGGACCGCTTGGGCCGTAACGTTCCGACGCTCGTGGATCTGATGCCGTCTGGGCACTTCCTGATGGAGGATTTTTATTATGCCGGCGGCCTGCCAGCTGTCATTCGCGCGCTCGATGAACGCAACCTGATTCATCGCGATGCACTGACTGTGAATGGCAAGACTATCTGGGAGAACTGCCAGGCTGCGCCTAACTGGAATTCTGAAGTAATTCGCCCACTGGACAAGCCGCTTGTAGAACAGGGAGGGATCGCCGTGCTGCGAGGTAATCTGGCACCCGACGGGGCGATACTCAAACCCTCGGCGGCGTCCCAACACCTTATGCGCCATCGTGGGCGTGCTGTCGTCTTCGAAAATATCGAACACTATAAAGAGCGAATCGACAATCCCGATTTAGAAGTGGACGAGAACTGCATTCTGGTATTGAAGAACTGCGGACCCAAGGGCTATCCCGGAATGGCGGAAGTGGGCAACATGAGTCTGCCTGCAAAGCTGCTGCAACGCGGGATCACCGACATGGTGCGCATTTCAGATGCGCGCATGAGTGGGACTGCCTATGGGACGGTCGTTCTTCACGTTTGCCCGGAGGCCGCGGTCGGAGGGAACCTTGCTCTGGTGCAGGGCGGGGACTTCATAGAATTAGACGTGGAATCCCGTACCCTGCACCTTGAAGTTTCGGAAGCTGATTTGGATCGGCGCCGCTCCCACTGGCAGCCGCCGGTGAATCCCATGAAAGGCGGCTACCAGCAACTCTACGTCGAGCATGTGATGCAGGCTAATACCGGAGCGGATCTGGATTTCCTGACGGGATGTCGCGGCGACGATGTCCCGCGCGAATCCCATTAGTTTAGTTCAGCGCGCGATGCGTGCCGGTCCACCTCGCATCACAGCCTCAACTTCGGGAAGGGTAACCATACTCGTGTCTCCCGGAGTGGTCATGGCGAGCGCGCCATGAGCGACGCCACACTGAACGCTCCAGGTGGCGTCTTTACCCGCGAGCAATCCGAAGATCAGCCCGGATGCGAACGAATCGCCGCCGCCAACGCGGTCCAGAATTTCCACGGGCCGCTGCGGGACATGCAGAACCTTTCCCTGGTGGAGAGCGATCGCTCCCCAGTCATTCATGGTGGCGGTGTGTGCAGTACGCAGCGAGGTCGCAATAAGCTTGAGATTGGGATAGAGATCGGCAACGCGACGCAACATCGCCTCGTAGCTCGCCACCGGCAAATGGCTGAAGTCGTCACCGACGCCTTCAATCGCGACCCCGAGCGTCGCGGAAAAATCCTCCTCGTTCCCGAAGAGAACATCCACGGAAGAGACCAGTTCGCGGTTCACTTCTTGGGCTCTTGCCTTCCCACCGATGCCTTTCCACAGCGACTCGCGATAGTTGAGGTCATAGGAAACGATTGCCCCCGACTGTCGCGCGGCCTGGATTGCAGCAATGGCCACTGAAGCAGACGAGCCAGAGAGCGCGGCAAGAATGCCCCCAGTATGCAACCAACGAGTTCCACACTTCTGGAAGATGTACTCCCAATCAAAATCGCTGGGCTGGCTGTGCGCGATCGCGGTATTTCCACGATCCGAGCAGCCCACCGCTGACCGTACACCGAACCCGCGCTCAGTAAAATTCAGCCCGTTGCGTACTGTTCTGCCAATCCCGTCATAAGGCACCCAACGGATGAGCGACGTGTCAACGCCACCCTGCATGATCAAGTCCTCAAGCAGCTGCCCAATCGGATTTCTTGCGAATGCCGTGATAATGGCTGTGCGCATTCCAAAGCACCGCCGCAGTCCGCGCGCGACGTTGTATTCGCCACCGCCCTCCCAGGCGCGAAACATTCGAGCCGTATGGATGCGTTCTTCCCCGGGATCGAGGCGCAGCATTACTTCTCCCAGGCTGACACAATCCCATCTGCAACCATCAGCTGCTTTTACGATGATCGGGTTCATGGCATCATTTTAGCCGCTCCGATAGAGCGCTACGCAATTACACCCCCCGTGCTGCCCATCCATAGCGACAGCGTATAATCGCACCGACGAAAACCTTTTATGTCATTCAAGAAAATTGAAGTCTTGGAAAAAATTGTCTCTACTGGCCTGGTTGCTGTCATCCGGGCGGAAAGCTCAGATCAAGCCGCACAGATCGCCGAAGCCTGTGGTTTGGGTGGCGTCGCTGCTCTTGAGATCACCTTCACTGTGCCCGGGGCAAGCGGAGTAATCGAGCACCTGGCGAAACGGTCCTCGGGGCCGATTTTGCTTGGTGCAGGAACGGTTCTCGACCCGGAAACTGCCCGCATTGCAATCCTCGCCGGCGCTCAATTTATCGTCAGCCCTGCCTTCAATCCCGATACGGCGCGTCTCTGTAACCGTTATCAAGTGCCTTACATGCCGGGCGCCGCGACCATCCGCGAAGTGGTCGAGGCGATGGAGAACGGGGCCGATATCGTAAAGGTTTTTCCCGGCGAGATACTGGGCCCAGAATTCGTCAAGGCGGTGAAAGGGCCACTCCCACAGGCGCAACTCATGCCGACCGGTGGAGTCAGTATTAGTAATGTTGAAGAGTGGATTACGGCCGGCGCGGTTGCGGTGGGGGTCGGAGGCAACCTTACGGCCGGGGCGAAGACGGGAGACTTCGCGTCCATTACCAGGCTGGCCAAGCAGTTCGTGGAAAAGATCAAGCACGCGCGTGGCCGATGAACGCGCTACATACCCGATCCGGTTGTTGGTTCGGGCTGTTCAACCGCGTGCGACAGGCTTTTCACCGCCTCGACGATTCGCCAGTCGCAGTGAATTTGCGATCACCGAGATGCTCGACAAGAACATGGCACTTGCCGCGAGAATTGGATTCAGAATCCCGGCTATTGCGAGACTGATGCCAAGCGTGTTGTATAAAAACGCCCAGAACAGATTCTGTTTCACCACCCGCATGGCGGCTGCGGAGAGGTCGAGTATCTTCGGTATCTCGCGAAGGCTGCTCTTCATCAGCACGACTGCCGCAGCCTTCATCGCAATGTCAGTGCCAGAGCCCATCGCCACTCCGAGATCGGCTTGCGCGAGCGCGGGAGCATCGTTGATTCCATCCCCAACCATAGCCACGATTCTGCCATCCACCTGCAGCTTACCTACGAACCCTGATTTCTGTTCTGGTAGAACTTCCGATTCATAGTTGTCGGCGCCTATCTGGCCAGCCACATAGCGAGTCGTCGCTCGAGAATCGCCAGAGACGATATAAACAACAATGCCTCTGCGCTGCAGGTCCGCAACCAGTTCGACAGCGTCCTCCCGGATAACATCGCCAAAAGCAACGACGGCGTGAACTTCATGATCCCACCCGAGGAATGCAACCGTTTTACCCTGCGATTCCCATTGCTGCGCCTGGCGTTCAGAATGCGCACTCAGGAATAACTCCATGTCCTCCAGCAATTTTCTGTTACCGATTACCACTTTCTTTTCGTCCACCGTACCGGTGATGCCCTGTCCCTTTAGAACCCGTAATGAAGAGGCTGTTCTCAGAGTTACGCCCTCGGTGCTGGAGAGAGAGACGAGGGCCTTCCCCAGCGGATGCTCCGAGTATTGCTCCACGGAAGCGGCGAGCGACAATGCCAGTCGCCAAGACTCCGCCGACTCCTGCCTTCCGGGCGCACTGGCATCGAATTCCGCATCTCGCGAAACCTCGCCGGCGGTTGTCACTACAGCAAGCTCCCGGGTAGATGCTTTCTTTTCATCGACCTCGAAATCTAACACTGAGAAGTTTCCTTCGGTGATGGTGCCGGTCTTGTCCAGAACAACCACGTCCACCTTGCGCATCGTCTCTAGCACGCTACCGTCGCGAAAGAGAATGCCTCGTCGCGAGGCCCATCCCATCGCTGCCGTAATCGCGAGCGGCGTCGCCATCCCTAATGCACAGGGACAGGCAATGACCAACACTGAGATCCCGCGCATGAGCGACGCGCCGAGGCTCAATCCACCGCATAACCACTGGGTGCCAAATGTCATGGATGCGACGACGATGACGCACGGAACAAAAATGCGCGCGACGCGATCCACGATTCGCTCCACCGGAGTGCGCGTGCTGAGCGCACGCTCCACCATAGCGACTACGCCAGCGAGGGTCGATTCACGAGCCGTCCGCAAAGCGCGAATGTGCAGAACACCATCCAAGTTGACACTCCCGGCGGAGGTCACATCTCCGGGGGCTTTGGCCACCGGGCCCGATTCGCCCGTTAACAATGATTCATCCGCATAGGAGTCGCCTCTGACGACAGATCCGTCGACTGGGATACGCTCGCCCGCTTTCACCACCACGACTTGCCCCGGTTCCAGAGCGTCAATGCTGACAAAGTGTTCCTGGCCACCCACAAACAGTCGCGCTTTGTTCGGCATCATGCGGTGCAGGAGCGCGATCCAGCGGGAGGCGCGTCCCTTCGCGTCACGCTCGACAAGTTTGCCCGCAAGTACGAGGGTGACGATTACACACGCGGTGTCAAAATAAATGTGGCGATCTGCTCGAAACGCCTGCACGATGCTGAAGCCATACGCGGCTAGAATTCCGAGGCTGAGCAATGACTCCATTCGGACAATGCCGTTCACCAGTCCACGCCATGCCAGGTGCAGAATGGGGTATCCGCAATAGAAAATTACTGGCGTAGCCAGCGCCCAGATAAAGAACGGAATGTAATGTCTTATGCTGTCGGATATTCTCTCGAAGAAGCTGATGTAAAGCGTCATGCTCAGGTACATCACGTTCATCCAGAGAAAGGCCGCGATTCCGAAGCGCAATACCAAGGCACGGCTTTCCGCGTCGTCACATTCGACGCCGGTTCGGAACTCCTGCGCTCTATAGCCCAAACTCTTGATTCGACGGAGTATCCGATCAGGCGGAGTGAATTGTGGCCGGTAGTTCACCTTGACCAAGTCGGAAGCGAAAGACGCCTCGACTGCGATCACCCCGGGCACTTTTCGTACGGCGTATTCGATCAACCATGCACAGGATGTGCACCACATGCCTTGAACGTGCAGCACCAATTCCTTCGCCGTGGCTGCGCTTCCGACTTGCGCCTCCGCGGGAGATGGGCGCTCACCTTCTGGCCCGTCGCTGCCGAGCGAAATGAGCCCCAGCTCGAGACTGCGTTTAAATAGCTCGCTCCCGCGAAAATCCGGCCCGCTCAAACCGGTTTCCGACAGAATCAGGTAGACATTCATGCACCCCAGGCAGCAGAAGGAGCGCTCCTGGTCGTGAACGCGCTGCACGTGGGAACGTTTGCCACAGGGCAGTCCGCAAAGATCGCATTCTTTTGCGACCGTCGCGGTTGTTTCAATGCCCGGCATGAGTATGATCGGAAGACGTCACAACCTTTCCGTGTTCGTCGAGGAATACGGGGTTCGCTCGCTTTGTGACGACATAGCAAAAAATCAGAATTCCGATGAACAAAACAAAGATCACACCGAGAAAATATGCCAAGGGCGCAGCTTTCTTGCGGGGTGAATCGCTCGTGATGGCCAATGTGCTCATGCTCCAACTCCTTCCGCATTCAAGAATGTTGGTGGAGTGCCGGCAGTTGCCACCCGTTACTCCACCAACGTCAACCTAGTAGTTCTTCCCACCGAGTACAGAGTTCAAAATCGTATAGTGCCGGACTTCATCGGCCAGGACGTTAGCTCCAAAATTCAGGACCGGCCGGGTCAGAATATTGGAGGCGAGAGTGGCATAAGCCTGGACCGCGCCATGCTCCCGGTCCAGCGCCAGACGCAGAATGTCTTTCTCGCTCCGCAAGCGGCCGAAGTCATACTTCTTTTCCGGCCCCTTTGGCGTAACGCCTAGCGACTTGAGCACCCCGCTGATTCCGTCACGGTGATATTTGTGATCGCTCTGAAACGCGACCGCTACTTTCAGTACCCCGTCGCTGAGCAGCTTGCTCTCGGCTCCGGCCTGGTACGCAGCTACGGCTTCGTTCTCGAGATAAAGCGCTGCCGACAGGATTCCGAGGTCGCCCTCCGCAGATTGAGCGTAAAGGCGTTCGGAATTCCCTGTCAGCAAGTAGAAGAGCGCGGCCGCGCTGGCTGTGCTCGCCAAGCGAATCCAATCTCGACGCGCCGTTCCCAAGGCGGCCCCGTCTCTTTGCGATGTCAGATTCGTTTCTGTTTTCATGAACTGGTCTGCTCCTTTCGTCAGTACTTCAAACGCGCGGTCACATCCAGGCCGAGCAGTTGTTTGAAGACTGTGTTATGGCGCACTTCGTCTTCAAGGATGGGAACGGCTGCGTTAAGAATTTCGCGATTTTCGAGTTTGGCGGCATTCGCCAGATAGGCGGCTTCGGCGCCGTCTTCCAACGACTGCGCCAGTTTGACAACGTCGTTCGCGGAAGTGATGGTGCCGAAGTCGTAACTTGGTTTGGGATCGACGGGAACTCCACCGAAGCGGCGAATATATCCGGTCAAGGCGTCGCGATGGCGCTTGTGGTCCGCTTGAAAACTGACCGCGATCTTCAGTTGGTCGGCGGAAAGCAGTTTGCTCTTCGCGCCCGCGTCATAGGCGGCGATGGCTTGATGCTCCAGGCCAAGCGCCACGTTCAGAATCGCCAGATCTCCCGCATACTTGATGCTGCCACCGCCGGCACAGCGGATGCAAGCGCTCCGGCCGCCACGGAAATTCCGCCGGCCTTCAAAACCTGACGCCGCGAGAAATTCTTCATGAGAACTTTCTCTTGCAATTTCGTGCTCAACATAGTCCGACCTCCGGGTCTGACTTCTGCGCCAGACGCATGGAATGTGCATCTGGCGCGCTTCGAAAAAGTGTCGTCTCGTCCGGCAAAATTGCCGGCTCCTTTACCAGTGCAGCCCCTGATTAAATGCAAAGGTATTGAAGCCCGCGTTCCTGCCTTCCATCTGGTTGTGGCGAACGTCGAATCCCATAGACAGCTTGGGAGTAACGCGAACCTCCGCTCCGCCGCCAATCTGACCTCCGAACATCACGCTGCCCTGGCCGTGCGGCACGCCGCGAGCCGCAACCTGCGGAGACGTCGGGACCAGGCCGCCGATTTGAGATCCCTGCAAGAGCGAATTCACGGCTGCCCCGTAGGGTCGGGTCCCAGCCCTGCCGAGTAGGCGTTCAATGACGCAACCGCGTCGAAGGAGTTTATGTTGCTATCTGCGCCGATCCAGACATATGCACCCAAACCTCCCACTGCGTAGGGGCGGAATCTGCCCAGCTTTGTGACGGTGTATTTCAGTTCGAAGGGTGCGACCGTCAAAACCTTCGAGCGCTCCTGGACCGTGGTTGTGTCCGGCAATAGCGGTTGAATGTTTCCGTTCGCCGCCAGACCAAGGAAGAAGGGAAGAGGTGTTCCATTGGCGGCCGTATTGCCCAGGTAGTTATTCAGCGCCGAGTTGACCAGCAGGTTCACACCGGACGTCGTCTGCTGCGTGGTCACAGAGCGCTGCAGGCCAATCATGATTTCATAGGACAACTTGCCCCCGGGTACCGTTTTCCAGGGCAGGTCGATATAGCCGCCCGAGGCAAAGCCCGTATTGTCCTTATAAGGATTGGTCGCGCCGCCGACGAAGAAGCCTAGCTCGGCACCGATGTGTCCGATCGCTGGCAGCAGCTCGCGCGGAGCTTCGTAGCTGGTGGCAACTGCGGGCGATGGGGTCGGTGAGGGTGAGGGAGCGGCTTCAGGCGAGGGCATGAAACCGGTGCTGGAAGTCGGCAGAAATGGCCGAACGGTTGCCACAGGCGACAGGCTGGCTTGCAACTTCTCAACCAGCGCCGTCAGCTTATTGATCTCCTGCTGCTGCGCGTCGATGCGGGCCTGCAGGGTATTCGTGGAAGGGGCGACATCCGCGAGCGGTTTGGGAGCGATTGGGGCGACGGTGTTGGCAGCGATTTGGACTGGTTGCGCCGGCTGTGCAAGAACGGCGATTGAGGCGATGGCGACGGTCACGAGCAGCATTGCGCTCGGAAGCAAAACTCTCTTCATCTTCTCACTTAGCATGATTCCTTCCTCCTTATGATTCCCCGATCAAATTGTCATTCTTTACGTCGGGTTTCTCCTTTGTTCACTTGCATCTTGCTATCTGAACAATCTGTGGCCAACCAAGTTCACCGAGAATCTTCGAACGGCGTTATAAAAGTCTCATCGACCGAATCCTTCTCGCTGCCAACGCGGCTCACGAGGCGAAAGTGATTGACGCCCCGCATAAGCGATGCGGAGGGCGGAGCGGCGATTTCAAATTCGCGCTCGAGAGTCTGCCCGCCAGCGACCACCACCGCGTTCTCGAATGACACGAAGTTCGTTCCCGGTAGCCCGTCGATGTCCAGCACTACGGTCTGCTGCTGGTGGCTTCGGTTGGCTACCTTCAGTCGAAAACGGTTGTAGATAGTGCCGCTGGCATCTTGTCGATAGAGCGTCTCGCGCATCGGGGAAATCTGTACCAGTACGGCGCGCCGCATCGACAGCGCAGTAAACAATCCTGCTCCATAACAAAGGATGATGAGCAGCACCGCCACGCGCTTGGCATCACGCAATCCAAGTTTCTGATACCAAGTCTTGTCGCCCGTTCCGAGTTTTTCGCCCTTTTCGCCCCACACGTAGTGAATCAGGCCCTGCTTGCCGAGCCGCCCGAGCACGTCAATGCAGGCATCGATACATTCGCCGCAGTGGATACACTCAATCTGGTAAGGCGAGGTGCGAATGTCGATACCCATGTGGCAAATGCGCACGCACTTCTTGCACTCGATGCATTCCTTGCCTTCGTCGCGGTACTGCACGATCAGCGTGTCGCCATCGCCGAGCATCCCCTGAAGGTATCCGTAGGGACAGAATGTGGTGCAAAAACGCTGGCGCAGAAAAAGGAAGTCGAGCAGTATGAGCAGCGTAGTGACGGCTCCCGCAAAGCCGCCCGTTGTCTTAATATCGAGCGAAATCAGCCTATGAAACAGGTCACGAGGCTCGACGAAGTAGGCGATAAACACAAAGGCAAGAACGGTGGCGGCCATCCCTGAGATCAGGTAGAAGAGCGAATGGCTGAGAAGATTGCGTGCCTTTGCATTCCAGCGCAGATACTTGTTGATGGTGCGCTGCAGTTTGCTTTCGAGCGCCAGCGAAGCCTCGCTGAAGATCATTTGCGGGCAAAGGTAACCGCAGTACACGCGTCCGTAGAACATGGCCATCGCAGCCACCACGAACATCAGAAACATCATCGAGAAGAAAACGATGGCGAACTCGCTGATCCAGAGTTCGTAGCCGAAGAAGTAAAAACGCTGCCTGGGAATGTCGAAGCGCATCAGGCTCGACAAAGGCAGAATAAAGAAGATGATTACGCAGATGACATGGATCGCCTTGCGCAGACGGTGGTAGCGGAACTCCGGCTCAATCGGCGCCGGCCGGGCGGGTTTGGCCCGATTACATTCCGGCAGCGGCTTGTCCAGAATGACGATGCGCTCGTTGCCGGGTGTTGGCTCAGTGACAGGCATGAGCGGCATGTGCTCCTAGAAGTCCAGGCATTGTGCCCCGCACAATCAGGAGCGCGCCCATGGCCATGACGCTGGCGGCGGCCAGTTGAGTTCCCCAGCGGCTCAGTCCTTTTCGAAGGACAGAAGAGAAAATTCCTACCGCGAGTAAAGCGCCGGCCGTGCCCGCGCCAAACGCCGCCATGGTCGCGGCTCCCCATAGCGCTGAACCAGTTGCGAGCGCGCGCAGCAACGCGGCATAAATGAGACCACAGGGGAGAAAACCGAGTGCCAGCCCAAGCAGGAACCGCTTTCCTACGCCCGGTGAGGAAATCAGTCTTGCCACCGGGCGAACGAAACTCGAGGTGATGCGGAACAACTTACCGCCGAGAACCTCTGCGGCTGGAAATATTCCTGACATGACCAGCCCGGCGATGAGCATCAGGACTCCGCCGACGATGGCCAGTGCGCCGCTGATTCCCGCCAACCGTCCCACCAGACTGACCGCATTGCCGGCCAAGCCGGCAACCGCGCCCAGCAAAGAATAGGTAAGTATGCGACCCGCGTTGTAGGCGAAATGGCCGGGCCACAGAGCTGGGGAGATGCCGGGCGTTTGGGATTGCTTCAGGGCTACGCTGTACGACAGCACAATCGGTCCACACATCTGCACGCAATGCAGGCTGCTCACAAGTCCCAGCGTAAATACCACGGAAAGTTCAAGCCCCGTCACCGGTTCCCTCGTTCTTTAACGCAAACTCATTCCATCCGCCTGGTAACGAATCTTCTCGTTCCGGGTTGGTACGGTCACGCACTCGCGGTAAAACTCAAACTTTTTCATGGTGATGGCATGCGTCGGACAGCGGGAGGCACACATGGCGCAGCGGATGCAGGTGCTCTCATCCTTCAGCATGACTCCGCCAAGCGTGTCGAGGTCCCTCTTATCCATCCCGCGCAACTCCTCGCGGCTTATCTCGAGGGAAGTCGAAATCATCTCAAGCCAGCGGTCTTCCTTGCAGAGTTCGCTCAGGCCGACCAGCTTGATGATGCTCTGGGGGCATACATCCACACAGCCGTTGCAGGCGATGCAGGTGGACGTGTCGAAGACCGTATTGATATTGCAGCGCAGGCAGCGGGACGCCTGGCGGTGCGCTTCCCCGGCGGGATAAGACTCTTCAATAATATCGAGCGATGCCGATCGTTTAGTTGCGTCGATCACCGGCGGGTTGCTGCGCGGCGTGCGCTCCCAGCCCTCGGCCATGGTGTAGACGGCCGGCTTCCACTGGCTTCGGATCGCGATTTCCGTGCGCGTGCCTCGCAGGTAATCATGCATGGAACGCGCGGCAATTTGCGCCGAGGCGATGGCATCAATGAAAAGTCGTGGCCCGTGCGCGATGTCGCCGCAGGCGAACACGTCCGGGGCCGTCGTCTGATACGTTTCGCGGTCGACCCTGATCAGGCCGCGATCGCTCTCCACGCCATCTTCCGGTTTCAGGAATGAAAGGTCCGAGGTCTGGCCGATCGCAAAAATGACAGTATCGGCGGGGATGTCTTCGATATCGTGCTCATCGAAGGTTGGGTTGAAGCGGCGGTTGGCATCGAACACAGATGTGCAACGCACGGTGCGCAGTCCGGTTACGGTTCCGTTCTGCCCAAGAACCTCCCTGGGACCCCGCGAACTGTGCAGTTTGAGGCCTTCCTCCTCGCCTTCGATCACCTCGATTTCGTCGGCGGGCATCTCCGCGCGGCTCTCCAGACAGACGACGTGAACTTCCTTGTCGCTGCTGATACGCAGCGCGGAGCGCGCCACGTCGTAGGCAACCTGTTCGCCGCGCCCCATGTCGGAGAGGGTCTCGCTCATGGAAGACATCTCCGGACGAACCGCCGAGCGCGCCACATCATAGGCAACGTTGCCGCCGCCAATCACCACGATGCGCCGTCCCAGCGTCAGAGGCTTGCCTTCGTTGAAACTTCGCAGGAAGTCCATGCCGTCATAGACCATTGGCCGTTCGCCGCCAGGCAGATTCAGCTTGCGGCCTTTCGGCAGACCGATACCGAGGAAGATTGCCTTGTAGCCGTCGTGGCGCAGGTCGGCGATGGAAAAATCGCTTCCCAGCCGCATGTTGCATCGCAGGTCTACACCGAGGGCCAGAATGGCGTTGATCTCCGCCTTCACCAATTCCCGCGGCAGGCGAAAAACGGGGACGCCGACGGTCAGCATGCCGCCGGGTTCGGGGTTGGACTCAAGGACGGTGACCTTGTAGCCGATCTGAACTAGATCGTGCGCCACCGTCAACCCCGACACGCCGGCGCCGATCACCGCAACTTTCTCGTAGTCGCCCCGATTGGGAGGCAACATGCGCTGGTCGCATCCCGCATGGTGCGCTGCCGGATCGCCTGCCTCAGGACCAAACTTGTCGGTGACAAACCGCTTCAGGGCGCGGATCGAAATCGGCTCATCCACGTCGCCGCGGCGGCAGTTAACTTCGCACGGAGCGCCGCAAACGCGGCCGCAAATCGACGCAAACGGATTCGTTGCGCGCGCCATCCGGTAGGCGTCTTCGTAACGTCCTTCGGCGATGGAAGTCACATAGCCGCAAGCGTTGGTATGCACAGGGCAGGCATGCTGGCACTTCACCATCTTGATCCAGTAGTCTGCCCCTTCAATCGCTTCGAATTGCGTCAGATTGCTCATTGCCCTATTCTTCGTGGAATTTGCTGAATGCGAATTTGAACGTGATGATGGCGAAGATCGCGATCAACGCCGCAACGAAATACATAAAGCCGGACGAAGAGTGGGTTGCCGCGTTAAACTGCCGCACCAGCGCTCCCCGTGTAGAGTGGTTGACTTCGCCATTCATGAACATGAGGAAATAGGCGAAGCAACCGCAGGCAATCACGATGTACGCGAACTTCAGGAACGTGGGCACATCCGTGCCCTTCTTTTCCGTGATCCACCCGTCTGCGTAACTCTTGATTTCGGTCGATTCTTTCGGTTCCACCATAAATGTCTCCTAACTGGCCTTTCGCCTCGTGCCGAGACTGTCGTCGTCGGCAAGCATCCGGTACTTGGGATCTTCGCTGCTCTTTCCCCAATATCCGTGGCGGGCGGATCTCACCAGGAAAAACACCGCGCCCACCACGAACAGGAAGAACATGAAATACGCAAGAAAGATGCTCGGGTACACATAGTCATGCCGCATGTCGAGTCTCACTTCTCGTAATCGTTATCCGGACGCCAGTTCTTTGCGCGACCGAGTGTCTGGATATAGGCGACGAGTCCGTCAAACTCCTCGGGATTCTCGACAATCCATGGGAACGGCGGCATCACGGAACCAGGCGTGAGATCGCGAGGATTGCGGAAGTGAGTGCGATGCCACTGCTTGTCATACTTGCCGCCCACGCGTGACAGATCCGGCCCCGTCCGCTTTGTGCCGAACATGTGCGGGCTGTCATAGACAAACTCGTCCGGAGTGGAGATGGGCGAATCGACGCCCTTCCAACCTGAACGCTTCGTATCGGCGAGCAGGGTCCGGGTCTGCTGCGTGTGGCAATACCAACAGCCCTCGCGCACGTAGACGGCGCGTCCTTTCAGTTCCTGCGCGGTGTAAGGCCGCAGGTGCCCGGTCGGTCCCTTGGAGGGATCGTCGTTCGCGAAAGGTTGCGACCAGCTTTTATCGACGAGCGGGGGCACCACCGTGGTCAATAACCCTCCAATAAAGAAGAAGATCAGCGCAGCCACCACGAAGCCCACAGCACTTTTATCAGTTTTCCCTAGCATGGCATTCTCCTTGTGGTCCTATGCGGAGACCGGTGCGGCAGCAGCCTTGGGCGCGCTTCCCGCGTCCAGGACCGTAGCCCAGATGTTATAAAGAAATGTTGTAATCCCCATGAACATCAGGACCCCGGAAAAGAAGCGAACCGTCCACACCGGCTTGAGCGCTCTGACCGTGTCGATGAACGGAATCGAGGGATTGTTCCACTGCCAGCCCTGCCAGAATCCGCCCAGCCAGAGGGTGACGAAGAAACCGAGGCCGCCAACCATGAAGAACCAGAAACTCCAGTTCGCCAGTGCGACCGAATGCAGTTCCGTGCGGAATATCCGCGGGATCGCATAGTAGGAACCGGCGATGGCGAAGAATGAAAAGCACCCGAGCAGCGCCATGTGTGCATGGCCGGGGATCCAATCGGTCTTCGAAACGATGGCATTCACCGAGCGCAAGCTGTGCATCGGTCCCTGGAAACAAGTCAGCAAGTAAAACACCACACCTGACATGGTGAACTTCAACGGGATGTTGTCGCGCAACTGGTGCCATTGTCCTTGCATCGTGGCAAAGAAGTTGTAGACCACGGTCCACACCGGGATGAGGAGCATCAGCGAGAACACGATCGCGATGGTCTGAAGCCATTGCGAAATCGGCCCATGCAGCATGTGGTGCGCGCCCGTCCAGACATAGACGAAGGCCAGTGACCAGAAGCCGATCATCGACAGTTTGTGGCTATAGAGTGGGGTATTCGACGCTTTGGGAATGAAGTAGTAGGCAATCGCGAGGCCGATCGGAGTGAAGATCAATCCGACCGCGTTGTGTACGTACATCCAGTTCAGATTGGCCTGGTTGACGCCGGTGGTGAAGAATACCGCGATGTTGCCGGTAGCGTAAACGAACGTGGTCCAGAGGATAGTGCCCATCGTGTACCACAAGCTGACGTACATCTGCTCGTACTTACGAGTCGCGATGGTGCCAAAGATGTTGATGCCGAAGCAGACCCATGCGACCACGACTAATGCGGAGAGCGGCGTCGGTAATTCCGCGTATTCCCATCCTTTATTAAAGCCTAAAGGCAAGGCCACAACCGCGCCCAAAACGATGATGTTCCAGATGACGGCGGTGGCGACGCCGAGCTTTTCACTCCACAGCTTGACGCCGCAAAGACGGGGTACGATGTAATATGCGAGCCCCATGTCCGCCGCTAGCAGCCAACCGAAAAGCATTCCATTGACGTGGAGGGGCCGAAGGCGTCCATAGGTCAGGATCGAAACGCTGCCCAGCAGACTTGGCCAGACGAATTTTGCCGCGATCGTCAGGGCAATAATGCCAACCACGAAAAAATAACTGATAGAGCTTAATAGGAACCACTTGGCCGTGGTGTCCTCATGCATGGATTCCGGACCTGTTCCCGCGGCTACCTGGGCGGGATTTACTTGCAGCATTTCTGCCATGGTTCCTCCTGTTTCAAGGCTTCCGATTCAACTGCGATGTAAGCCGAGGCGTTTTGTCGTTCGATGGAGCAGCCGCCGGCTTCTGGTTCAAACTGCGAATAAAGTTGACGAGGTTTCCCACATCGTTCTGGGTCAATCCGTAGTCCACCCACGACGGCATCGCAGTTCCCTCAACGCCGTAGGTGATGGAAGTGAACAGCCGCCGGTCACTCGCGTTGTTGATAAAGAAGCTGTTGCGCAGATTGCGGGGCCTCGGACTGATATCGAGCGAGTTCGGACCCTTGCCATCCGCCTTGCGCCCGTGACAACCGGTGCAGCGCTGCAGGAAAATCTGCTCTCCGGCCGCCACCGACTCTGCGCTGAATGCGACCGGATTTTTCTCCGGCACTTTGCGCTCCTTGAGTTCGCGCCGCGGTTCCTTCACAAAATTCTTGAATACATATTCCAGGACATCTTTCCGTTGCTGCTCACTCAGGACTTTCTCCCACGGCGGCATCGAAGTTCCAGGCACGCCGTCCTTCAGAGATTGCAGAAAGCGCTCCTCCGGCTTCGAGGTCATGAAGGCCACTTTGGTCAGATCGCGGGGCGCCGGATCGAGATAAAGATAGGTGACGCCCTTGCCATCACCCTTGTCACCGTGGCAGCGAGCGCAGAGGCCCTTGTAAGTCTCCTCCGCGGTCTTGAAGACCGGCGCAGTCTTGCTGGCTAGCAGATAGTCAGAGATAGAGTGGAAGTCCGCTTCGGAGAAACCGAATACCGGCATGATCGAATCCGGAATTCGCGAGCGCGGAGAGCGGAAGTGATCCATCAACCAGTTGTCATCGCGGATCAGCCCTTCGAACGAAAGATCGGGAGAAACATGACCGTCGTGATCCCCGAGCTTGTGGCACGCGGTGCATGACCGTTCGGAAATCAACTGCTCGCCGCGCGCGGCCGATGGCACGCTGCCAGCCGTTCCGGAGCTGTCGCTAACGCCGGACTTGTTTTGCTGCAGCCGCGCTCGGTAGACTCCCAGCGATGTGTCAGCAAAATTTACCCCCCGCCTGCTCTTAAGGAAAACCACCAGCGCCTTAATCTCATCGTCCGCGAGATCGAACTTCGGCATGAATGAAACCGCGCTGTACGCCCTGGGATTCAAGGTGTGTCCCCAGAGGTAATCGACGCGCCACCTCTTACCCACTTCAGTCAGGTCGGGCCCCAGCGTGCCCGCCGAAAGACCTTCGATGCGATGGCACCCGTAGCATGCCTTTTCGAAAAACAGCTGCCGTCCCCGTTTCACCAACGGCGTTCCGGGGAAGTTCTCTTCCGTATGGCACTGGGCGCAACTGGCCTGCATGTATTCCGCGCCGGTCAACTTCGGCTTGAGTTCCGGTTTCCAGTTTGCCTGGACGATGTAACCGAGCATCGGTTGGGGCCAGTTCTCGTCCTCGCCATGCGCGTAAAACGTTTCCAGCCCTCGCCCTTGACCGTCATGGCAGATGGTGCAGCCGAAGTCGGAAAACTTGTGGCGACGTTCCCACTTGCCACCTCGCTGCACATCGCCCAGAGCCGCAGAATAGCTGTGCGTTTGCAGAGGCTGCGCGTGATTCTGGAAGCGCGGATCGTCGCTCGCGATGTGGCAGGTCGTGCAGCGATCGACGTGAGAGTCTCCAAACTGGGTCACGATGATCTGCTCGATCCGCGGCTTGTGCGCGTCGATCGACTGCCGCTCGGCATCTGTTTTTGCCAGACTACGCGCCTGTTCGAAATAGGCAGTCTGGTGCTTCTCCCACTTGTTGAAGAACTGATCGTAGAAGACGATTCCGTGCACGATCAGCACTACAAAACTCGCCACCGCCAGCGCAAGACGCGTACTCACGAGATTCTCCTCATCATTTCCATCACCATGGAGAGACAAATTCCCAGTTGGCTCCGCGGAAGAATGTGCCAATAATCATCAGGATTACGTTGACCACTGCGAAGGTCACGAACAGTGAATTGGCGAGCAAGCGCTCCTTCGCAAACCACTTGCCGACGCCAGCGATCTTGCGGTCGATATACGGCACCAGCAACAGAATCAGCACCTCGATAGTCGGGATGCCAACGCCTCCCCAGAAGGCCGAGTAGCTGACCATTTCCTGCAAGCCAAGGAAGTACCAGGGCGCCTTCGCCGGATTCGGGGGATGCATCACATTCACCGGCTGCTCCAGCGGAGCATTAAAGAAGAGCGAAACCACCAGAATTCCGGCAACAGTAATCACAAACACCAGCAACTCCGCCTGAAATAAATCCGGCCAGCTGAACCGGAAGCGATCACTAAGACTTCCGACTTTTGTGAGGGGTCCGCGCACCAGCCCCTGAATTCCGTAGTGCCGTTTTTCCATCAGCGGCTTGGCCGCTGCCGCCGCACCCGCGGATGTGGCCAGCACAACCACAGGCGCGCTGACAGTCGCGACCTCGCTCGACGCGGAACCATCTCCACCTGCTTCCTCTTCCTCCACCGGCCGCGCCAGGCCGCCGTCCTTGCGAATACGCCAGAAGTGGATCGTCGCTAGCAAAGTGAGCACAATCGGCAGGACTGCGACGTGCAGCACGTAGAAGCGCAACAGCGCTTCTTGCCCAACCGTTGAATCTCCCAGGAGAAGAAACTTGACGTCTTTTCCGAAGATTGGCGCGTAGCCCGCGATCGAAGTGCCTACCGTGATTGCCCAAAATGCTAGTTGGTCCCAGGGCAACAGGTATCCGGTGAAACTCAGGAAAAATGTCACCAGCAGCAGCAGAACGCCGACCACCCAATTGAATTCGCGTGGAGGCTTGTAAGCGCCAGTCAGAAAAACGCGGCACATGTGCAGAAAAACCACGGCTACCATGGCATGCGCCGACCAGCGATGCATGTTACGCAAGAAGATGCCAAAGGCGACCGTTCCCCTCAGGTCGAGCATGCGGTCGTACGCCTGAGTGGTTGACGGTACGTAGTAGAACATCAGGAGTACGCCGGTTACCGTCAGGATGAGAAAGAGAAACGAAGCCATCAGCCCCAATCCAAACGTGTAAGTCGCCTTCAAACTGTGGCGATGCACCTTGACCGGGTGAATGTGGAGGAAAAAATTCGTGAAGCTGGTGGACGCACGGCCCAGGTCTGAGGATGGCAGCGGGTTGCGATACACCGAATGCCAGATGTTCCCCGGGAGGGCCAGCAGGCCTTTTCGCGAACGAATTGCAGTTTGAGTGCTCATACCTTCAAATAAGACCCCGCTTCGATTTCGGTATCTTTGTCAACTTCCAACTCGCCGTTTGGCGCCAGAGTGACCTGGTACCACTGCAAGGCGCGCGGTGCCGGACCGCCCGTGACGTTGCCGTCCTGGTCGTAGTGCGAGCCGTGGCACGGGCACGCAAAACCGGTTTCCGCGACCGACACGATGCATCCCAAGTGGGTGCAGGTCGTCGAGATGGCCGCGATCTTGTCGCCTTCGCGTACGATGCACACGCGCCGCGTATCCAGGGAAATACGCGCCCCAGAAGGAAAGTCCTCCGGCTTGCCGATCGAAAACCGGTTCGGCTGCCCGTAGGTAGCGCGCGGCTTAATGAAAACAAAATTCGAGAGCGCCGCAATGATCGCCGAGCCAAATAGACCGAATCCGCTCAGCCACGACAGCAGCGTTCGCCGCGTCATAGCTTGCCCAGGGGCCTCATTCACGGCCTTGGGATTTTCCTTCATCGTTTTCTCCCTCCTCTTTCCGCTTCGGGGCTCCACCAATTCCTCTATGTCAGACCAGAACACCTGGTATTTTGCGTCTTCCACGTTCCGGAAATAGTTCTTCTTCACTGCGAATACAAAAACCAGCGCTGCTCCAATGCCCATACACAAGCTGGCGATGATGGCGATCCAGGTGACTTCCATGCTGTCCTCATTCGCCCGATCTCTTCTTTGCCCTTCGTCCCGCTACTCCCTGCGCCGGAAGCACTCTATGGAGTCTCGCCATTTTCGAAACCGAATCACGTGCCAACTGAGCAATGGAAGCCTTGCCAAGCACTTCCACCAGCGCCATCTGTGCCTCTACCCAAACGGGATGGGCTCCGCACCAATCCTTCTTGCGGCAGTTCTGTCCTGCGGGAACGCACAAGTTCAGTTGCGTCGGCCCTTCGATCGCTTCCACCACCTCGAGCAGCGAAATGTCCGCCGCAGGTCGAGCCAACTGAAAACCGCCCCGCATGCCACGCTGGGAATTCACCAGACCAGCCTGCACCAGTTGCTGCAATACCTTGGATACAAAACTCTCCGGCGCCTCAATCGCGCGTGCCAGTAACGGTCCATGAACTTTCGTCGCTGTGGGAAGCGTCGCCAGATGAATCGTGACTCGAACCGCGTAATCAGCAGCCCTGGTAATCTGCATGACCGTAATCAAAGACGAATCGGACCTTATTTCTCCGATTTCAGAAGTCAGTAAACGCTTTTCGCAATTACACAGTCTGTGACAAATCGCACGTTGCAATGTGATAAGGGCTGAAGGTGGTCGCGGCGGCCAGATCGGGATACAGCAAAGCTGCGGTCAGCAAGCCGCATGCGGCCTGCGTGCTCTGTCGGAGTCAATTGGATGATGGGTTCTATTTCGGGAAATCTTGGAAGAAACTATTTCCGTTCGCCCAGCCTGTCACTGCGCGCCGTGCTTCTGGGCGGCAAGCGCAGTTTTGAGATTGAACTGCGCGTTGGCGAGTCCGGGTTTGATGCGCAGCGCCTTATTACAGTGCACGATGGCTTCGTCTGTGCGACCGAGGTGCACAAGCGCGAAGCACAGGTTACTTTCATTATCGGGGTCGCCGGGTGCGAGCGCCAAGGAGCGTTCGATGTGCCGCCGCGCTGCTTCGAAATCGCCCCGCGCCGACATAAGCACACCCATGTCTGCCTGTGGAAGCGGCATATTAGGGTTAAGGACAAGCGCCTTCGCAAGACTCGCCTGTGCCTCATCCAGCTTTCCCGCGCGCAGCAACTCATGCCCCAGGTTAGCCTGAGCCTCGGCATAATCGGGACTGGAAGACAGCGCCGCTCGGTACAAGTTGATCGCTTCGCCGTAGTTGCCTTCTCCGGCGATCACTACTCCGAGATTATTTTGGATTACGGAATTGTCGCTAGTCACGCTGAGCGTATGCTCAAACAGTGTGCGGCTAGTCTTCCAATACGCCGCTTGCCGGTACGACGCGATGGACAGCACCGCAAGTGCCGCGACAGTCACGACTGAAGCGGCGATGCGCAACGCCGAGCGACGCTCGACCAGATCACCCACGGTCCAGACCAGCGCGATTGAAAAGCCGACCATCGGAACATAGGTGTAGCGATCAGCCATCGCCTGACTGCCAACCTGCACTAAGCCAATGACCGGCACCAACATGCCGAGGTACCACAACCATCCGACCGCGAGGTACGGGCGTTGCTTCACCCACAGCCATGCAGTTACCATCACACCCGACAGAACGACTAAAGAAAATACCGCACTGCTGAGTTCGGGCCCTCGCGCCGGATATAGGACTCCCAGATCAGCGGGCCAAAATGTCTTCCCTATGTATGCAACATAAGCGATAGCCGCATTGGCAAGTCGTGCGGGAAATGGAAAGCGGTTGAGCGACACAACGGCACCATAGCCGCGCTGCGCCAGAAAAGTAAGCACCGAGGTGACCGCCGTCATGACCAGTAGTGGCACCTTTTCCGTGACGACCCTACGGATCGCGGCGGCATTCAGCGGCCATTGAAGCCGGCCAAGCGGCCAGTAATCTAAAAGCAAGAGGACAAACGGAAAGGTTACCGCCATCGGCTTTGCAAGCAGGCTTAGCCCGAATGCCGCAGCCATCATAAGGTAGCGCCGGGCCGCAGGCTTTGCGGCATAGCCCACGTAAAACCAAAGCGTGAGCATCTCGAAGAATGTTGAGAGAACGTCTTTGCGCTCCGAGATCCACGCCACAGATTCAACGTGCAGCGGATGCACCGCAAAGATCGCGGCGACAACCGCGCACCGCCATGGCTGGTGCGTCATACGGACAAGCGCGAGAAAAAGCAGCAGCGCGGATGCTAAATGTAACGCCACGTTCACCAGGTGCTGGGCTCCCGGGCTCGAGCCGAACAAGCTGAAGTCCAGCATGTACGAGATCCAGGTCAGAGGATGCCAGTTGGAGTAAAAAAAGGTAGTGAATGCCCATCCAACGTTGCTGGCGGTGATGCCCGTCTGCACCCATGGATTCTTGTAGACATACTGGTCATCGTCGTAGGCTACGTATCCGTGGTTTGCGGTTTGAGCGTAGATTGCCAGAGTAACAAATGCCAGCAGCAGGCAAATGACGACAGAGATAATTCTAGATGAGGCGCCCCGTGGATTCTCGACGCCGGACCCGGCTGCTATCTCGCCGCCCCAACTGGACGCGCCCGGCGCGCCATGACACTTCTTGTATTTCCTGCCACTCCCGCACGGGCATGGTTCGTTACGGCTGGGCTTTGGTCCGTGGGACATGAAGGGTCCGGTCAGTACGCCTGCATTTTACTCTGCGTGCTCGTTGACTGAGGTTCAGGCGATCGGGGGCTCGCAACGAGCCACCGGCACAAGCCCCCGGGTAACGTCCAAGGCTACTGCTGAAACCAGTCCAGAGTAGGATCGGCATTTCCGTTGTAGGTTCCAACCGGGATGAACAATACCGACGTCGAATTGACGATGTACATGATGCCAACCTCGGTATTCCCCTGCGAAACTACCGTCCGGCCATTGCCAGCAACCGAATAAGTGCTCGTGATTGAGTTCTCCTGCGGTCCGCGCGCGCTGTCATTCTGGGACGAACCCGTAAGGTTGCCCGCTCCATCGGCCGTCAGCGAGTCGACTTCGGCGCCCGAGTTCCCATCTTCGGGGTAATCGCTTCCGCCAGTGTAGGTGGCGCTGATAGACGCATTGGTAAAGCTGCTCCCGGTCTGGGGATAGAATTGCCCAAAAGCAACGGCATTGTCTGTCCCCAGGATGAAGCCACGGTTCGGCGAAACCATGTAGAAGACTGGCGGATTACTGCCCAGTCCGGTCATGGCGACGCGCCCGTTCGCAGCAACACTATAGGTGGGGGTGCCGGTCTCGGTCGAAAGCTTGCCGCCATCGTTGTTGTCAAAGCTGTAGCTGGCCGAACCGCTGCCGTTCGCCGTAAAGATCCCACCGATGACGTCACCTACCGGAGAACCGCTGCTGCTATCGACCGACTGCGCGCCCACAATCGCATTCCCGCTGAGCGTCGAGTCGGTGAAACTTCCTCCGCCGGTTTGCTGTAGAACATCGCCGGCCAGCAACGGGTTCCCCACTGGATCGTATTCCATGAACAGCATCTCGGTGGCGTTCACGACGTAGAAGATGAACATGTTGGTCTGTCCGCCTCCGATGTTGAACGTCATGGTCACCGAGCCGCGGCCGGTGCTCGTCGACAGGATGGTGAAATTGCTCGCTATCACGCTGAATTGGGCGTTGAGCGTGCCATTGTCATCCGCGTCGGCGATTCCGTTGAAATGACCCTTGCCATCGGAATTGAACTCCCCAGCCATCCCGGATCGGTGTCCGGAAGCGTCCGCGCCGATAAACCCGAACGTGTAGTTACCGCTCAATTTTCCAATCGAGAAAGCCGACGTGGTCTGTTTCCGCAGTGGCCCCGAAGCGACAATGTTGGAATTGTCGTAGTAAGTGATCCTGCCGCTGTTGCCCCCGGTGTTCAACGCGAACGCGAAGGTTCTGGCGATCGAGTTCCCGTTAACGGTCTCGTTCAAGGTCATGAGTCCAAGATTGTTCGGGCCCATGCAATAAGTTCCCGCGAGCTTCCCGGTCTGCGGCCCGTTGAATTGGTCGTTGCTGTCAAATTTCCCACTCGTGATGTTGCCAGAACCGTCCGCCACAAAACTGCGCACGGACGCGGCCTGCACCGTCGACGTACCCGGCTGCGTAGACCAGCCTTCCGTCAACGCCGCGTAGCCACCGGAGAATGCGGAGTTGTTGCTGCACGTCATCACCGTGATGCTCAGGTTCGCGGTTAGGTGGGTTGAGGCCGAGTCGGTCACTTCCACGGTAAAGCTGACAGTTCCCGTGGCGGTGGGAGTTCCGGTGATGGTGCCCGTGCTCCCATTTAGCGTAAGTCCACCTGGCAAGGTCCCACTGCTGACGCTCCACGTGTAAGGTTCTACGCCCCCTCTCGCGGACAACTTGGCCGCGTACGTCGTAACTTCACTTCCAGCCGGCAATCCCGTCGTTTGAATCTGCAGGGGACTACCTGGGTTGATCGTAATGTTC
The DNA here is from genome assembly GCA_963838315.1 of uncultured Acidobacteriaceae bacterium. Lineage (GTDB taxonomy): Bacteria > Acidobacteriota > Terriglobia > Terriglobales > Acidobacteriaceae > Acidiflorens. The sequence goes on along the minus strand of CAWIQW010000007.1, from coordinate 115,617 downwards.
AGGCTCGCCGAAGCTTGCGCGGGCGGGGTCTCCGAGTCGGTTACCGCTATGGTGAAGCCGGAGGTTCCGACTGCTGTCGGTGTTCCATAAATCTGGCCGGTGATGCTGTTCAGATTCAACCCTGCTGGCAGACTTCCTTTCGTGATGCTCCAGCTGTAGACAGGAACGCCCCCGCTGGCCACCACCGTCTGGTTATAGTTCGCGCCTTCGTTGCCCGTTGCCAGCGAAGTCGTGGTAACTGTGAGCATTGCACTGACCGTAATGCTTAGATTTGCCGCCGCCACCTGCACCGGGTTGCTGGAATCGGTCACCTTGGCGGTGAAGTTGAACAATCCCGTTTGCGTAGGGGTTCCAGAGATTTGACCCGAAGCGGATGCCAGCGAAAGGCCGGGAGGCAAGCTGCCCGCGCTGATACTCCAGGCGTATGGCACATTTCCCCCTTGGGCTGACAGCGCATCCGCGTATGCCGTATTGACCACACCTACCGACAAGCCGCTGGTGATCACCTGTAGCGGAGTATTGACGGTGATGCTCAGGTTCGCCGTTGCGCTCTGTGCCGTGGGTGTTTCCGAGTCCGTGACCTTGACCGTGAAGTTCGCCGTTCCAGTCGTCGTCGCTGTCCCGGAGATCTGCCCGCTGCTGTTGATGGTCAACCCTGGAGGCAGGCTGCCGGCCATGATGCTCCAGATGTACGGCGTAACTCCGCCCGTGGCTGCCAGCGTCTGGCTGTAAGCGACTCCCATTACTCCGCCCGGCAGCGATTGGGTAGTCACGCTAAGCGGCGGAGCGCTGATTGATATGCTCAGATTTGCGCTCGCCGTCATCGCCGACTTTTCCGCGTCCGTCACCGTCGTCGTGAAGCTGATCGTTCCCACCATCGGTCCGGCCGGCGTGCCGGTAATTGCGCCAGTTGCGGCGTTCAGTGTGAGGCCCGTGGGCAAACTGCCAGCTGTTATCGCCCATGAATAAGGAGTGATCCCTCCCACTGCTTGCAAGTTCTGACGGTAAGGCGTCCCGATCACACCCGCCACCAGGCTGGTGGTCGTGACGCTAAGCGGCGCCGCGTTGATTGTGATACTCAGGTTCGCGCTCGCGGTCTTGGCCGGAATCTCCGAGTCGGTCACGGTCGCGGTAAAACTGGCCGGCCCAGCTACGTTGCCCGTGGGCGTGCCGGAAATGATCCCTGTGCTTGTGTTCAAGCTCAGTCCAGCTGGCAGGGCTCCCGTAGTAATGCTCCACGCATACGGCGTGATGCCGCCCGTGGCTGCGAGCGTTTGACTATAACCGGTTCCCAGCGTTCCAGCCGCCAGCGTCTGCGTGGTCACATTAAGAGTCGGAGCACTGATCGAGATGCTCAGATTTGCGCTTGCCGTCACGGCCGGCTTTTCGGAGTCCGTCACCGTCACCGTAAAACTGATTGCTCCCACCTGTGGACCGGTCGGAGTTCCCGTAACCGCGCCCGTCGTGGAGTTCAATGCGAGACCCGCGGGCAGGCTGCCAGTTGTCACCGCCCACGAATAAGGCGTAGTACCCCCAGTCGCTTGCAAGGTCTGGCTATAAATTGTACCCACGACTCCCGCCGGCAGACTCGCAGTCGTGATGGTCAGTGCCGTGCCTGTGGTGGTTCCTGCACCCGTGGCGGCGATCACTTGCGGACTGGTCGGGTCCGAGTCAACCACACTGATGGTGGCGGATCTTGCTCCAGTCGCGGTCGGCTCGAAAGTTACGTTGATCGCGCATTGACCGCCCCCGGCCAGCGAAGAACTGCAGTTGTTCGTCTGAAAGAAATCTCCTGGGTTGGTTCCGCCGATCGTGATGCTGCTGATGCTGAGCGCCGTGCTGCCGGCATTGGACATTGTTACAACCTTCGGCTTGCTGCTCTGCCCGACATTCACGGAACCGAAGTTCAATGATGTGGTCGACAGTTTCACGGCGGTTCCCGTACCCATCAAGCCAATGACGTTCGGGCTTGCCGGATCTGAGTCGGTGATGATGATCGTCCCATAACGCGTTCCGGCAGCGGTCGGAGTGAAATCGAAGGCCAAGTTGCAAACGGATGCGGGAGGAACTGCGCCACTACTGGGACACTGATTTGTAGTACTCGTCAGCGCAAAATCCCCGCTCACGGAGATCGCGCTTATGTTCAGAGCAGTTGTGGTGCTCGAGTTGGTGAGAGTCACCGTCTTGGGAGTGCTGGCTGTATTAAGCAATTGCGTGGCAAACACAATGTCAGTGGACGACAATATCACTGAGCTGATAACCCCGTTGCCCGTTAGGCTGACAGCCTGTGGGCTTCCGGCGGCATTGTCACTGATGGTGATGCTACCCGTCCTGGTCCCCACGGCACTCGGCGTGAAGCGCACGGAAATCACGCAACTGGTGCCCGCCGACAACGTGTTCGGGCTGATCGGACAATTGTTGCTCTGTGAATAATTATTGCTCGTACTCGCAATCGAGGTGATCGTTAACGCCAGATTCCCCGTATTCGACAGCGTGACATATTGCGGAGCGCTGATCTTGTGAAATGCCTGGTTCCCAAAATTCAGGTTCGTCGCCGACAAGCTTACGATCGGAGCCTGCAACCCTTTGTCGGCTCCGGCGCCATCATAAGCAGCCGTGAGATTAGACTGCGCCAACATGAAGCAGTCGCCGAACATGGCAAGCAATACCACGAGGCTAGTGAGAAGAAGAGCTCGATAGCAGCGCATAGTTTTTTTGTCCGAGGGGGTTCACAGGGGAGCCGACAAACACCCCAGCCTAAATAGAGGAATGGGGCTTATCGTCAAACAGTTCGTCCCGAAAAACTGCTCACCCATAGCCTAACGGCTTGGTGGGTGCCCCTGAATGGCTCGGATGGGCCATTGGGGAGGAAGAAGGCTCTATAGAGCTTGCAGTAGTAAGGTAAGTCGGAAGCACGAACTATTTCGCCTGTTAAGGGGTAGACTGACCGCACCAATCGGATCTCGAGCCTGACCCTCCGGATTTTCGATTCGTAAAATCCAAAATATTGATCGACTTCCCACGGAAGTTGTATTGACCGCTCGGAGGACTTCGTCCTAGAATGCGTTTCATGTCGAGGCAGACTCTTTCCGCGCTGTGCATGTGCACGTGTTGTTGTTGCGCATGCGTGCGTTCTGGCGCGGGGAGGTTGCCGATTTAAATAGATAGTTTCTAATACCGGCACTTATAACCCCGCCGCCAGATCAATCTGGTGGTGGGGTTTTTATTTTCCTCAACAAACAGTCTGAGGCGAAGCAGGCTATGACAAATATTGCAAAAGAAACCAAGGCTCAAAGGGTCGAGCGCCTTAAGCGCTCGAAGAATCCGTGGGAAGGCCTGGAAGAAATCCGGCGCTTTGCCCGCGATGGGTTTTCGTCTATTCCTCCCGAGTGGATTGGAACCTATTTCCGCTGGTGGGGTGTGTACACGCAGGGTGACGGCGCAGGAGTCACCGGAGGCCAAAACGGAGAAGGGAAAGCGTTGCAATGCTTCATGGTGAGAATCCGGATTCCCAATGGGATTCTCCACTCTGATCAATTGCGAACGATTGCCGAAATCACACAACGCTACGCACACGGAATTGCCGACATCACGGTGCGCCAGAACATTCAGTTGCACTGGGTCACGATCGAAGCCCTCCCCGAAGTCCTCGAAGCGCTCGCCAGTGTCGGCTTGAACACAACCAGTGCCTGCGGCGATGTCACGCGTAATGTTACTGGCTGCCCGGTCGCCGGGGTAGATGAAGATGAGATTTGTGACGCTTCGCCGCTGGCGCTCGAAGCGTCGCGAATGCTTGCGGGGAATGGCGACTTTTATAACCTTCCCCGCAAGTTCAAGATTTCGATCACCGGATGCCGCGTGTGGTGCCCCTATCCGGAGATCAACGATGTCGGCCTGACCGCCACGCCCCGAACATTGCACGGTGCTCAGGAAATCGGCTTCTCACTGCGAGTTGCCGGTGGACTCTCCGCCGAGCCCTACCTGGGAGCGCGCCTGAACGCTTTCGTTCGGTGGGATCAAGTCCTGCCTGCAATTAAGGGGATTGCCGAACTATTTCGCGACTCGGACGTTCTCCGCGAACATCGCGAGCGCGCCCGCTTGAAGTTCCTATTCCTGCGGCACGGCTGGACCGCAGAGAGTTTCCTTGAAGAACTCGAGCGCCGCATTGGATTCCACTTCGACCCCGCCGTCGCAGAACACCCGCCTTCCGACGTTTATCGAGACCACGTAGGCATTCATCCGCAAAAGCAGCCGGGTCTCTGCTACGTGGGAGCCGCGGTCCTCCGCGGCCGAATCACTGCCGGGCAAATGCAGGCGGCGGCCGATCTGGCGGATCGCTATGCCGCCGGCGAACTGCGCACCACCAACATGCAGAACCTTCTGATAGTGAATGTCCCGCAACTAAATACTGACGAACTGGCTCGGGAACTCGACGCGCTGGGATTGCGCGTGGGAGGTTCGTCGTTCTGGCGCGGCACGGTCGCCTGCAGCGGTACCGAATTCTGCAAGCTCGCGATCACCGAAACAAAAAGCTTTTCCCGCTGGCTGGTGCAGGAACTGGAAGACCGCCTTCCTGGCTTCGATCAGCACTTGAAGCTGCATGTCACCGGCTGTCCGAATAGTTGCGGTCAGCACTGGATTGCCGACATCGGCATCGACGGCAAGAAGATAAAGATCGATGGAAAGATCGTCGATGCTTATTACTTTTGCCTGGGCGGTGCGCTCGGTCTGCATCAGGCCACGGCCCGACCCGTTGGATACCGCTGTCCCGCCACCGAAGTGCCCGAATCAATCGAGCGATTGCTGCGGCAATATCTGGCCGAGCGTCAGGCAGACGAGAACTTACGCCAGTTCTTTTCCCGGCACACGGACACCGAGTTACGGGAATTCCTCGCAGGCGCTGCCGTTTCCGCGGTCCCTCGCGATCTGCCGCCCGTGAGCGTTGGGCATTCCGCGACATCCCCTGGAGGCGATGGTGACTAGCCTGTTCCCAATGTTTCTTAAGCTGGCGGGAAAGCATTGCCTTGTCGTCGGGGCCGGAAAGGTAGGCGAACCCAAGATTGGCGGCCTGATCGACACCGGCGCGCGCATCCACGTTGTGGCCATTGATGCCAGCGACACGGTTCGCGATTGGGCCGCCGCCGGGAAGATCCAGCTGGACCTGCGCGCTTTCTCACCAGATGACCTCGATGGCAAATCGCTCGCTGTGATTGCGACCGCTTCAAACACCCTCAACGAGTTCATCCACCGTGAGGCGAATCGCCGAGGCGTGCTCTGCAACGTAGTTGATGTTCCGGAATATTGCGACTTCTTTTATCCCGCCGTGGTGCGGCGCGGCGACTTGCAGATCGCGATCTCCACTGCCGGAAAGAGTCCATCGCTGGCGCAGAAGCTGCGGCAGCAACTGGAACGCCAGTTCGGTCCCGGATATGCCGAGTGGCTTGATCAACTCGGCGAGACCAGGCGTCTGATCCTGGCCAGCGACCTCGGCAAAGAACGCAAGTTGGACTTGCTGCACTCGCTCGCGAGCCGGGAAGCATTGGAAGCCGTTCTGGCGGAGAGGGACGCAGAACGAGCCCAGGAGATCGTTGAGGAAAACACCGCAGAACTCTCAGCGCACACTTTTAGGGCCAGCGCTCCGGAGGAAGCAGCATGACCGGAAAAGTCTATCTGGTAGGCGCGGGGCCGGGCGATCCTGAGCTTCTAACACTGAAGTCTCTTCGACTGCTCCAAACGGCCGAGGCCGTTTTGCACGACGACCTGGTCGCGCCCGAAATACTGAAACTCATTCCGCCCACCACACAGATATTCAACGTGGGCAAGCGTTGCGGAAAAAAGAAAGTCCTCCAGTGGGAGATCAACTGGCTGATGGTCGGTTTGGCGACCTCCGGCCTGAGCGTTGTTCGTCTCAAGAGCGGCGATCCGTTGATCTTCGGACGGGCCGGGGAAGAGATCGAGATCCTGCGCGGAAATGGCATCCCGTTCGAGATCGTTCCCGGCGTGACCTCCGCTTTAGGCGCGGCCGCGGCGGCCCGGATTCCGCTCACCCATCGTCGAGCCTCATCGGCGGTCGTATTCATGACCGCCCATCGCGCTTCTCAGCAGGACGACGATTGGAGCAAGTTGGCGGCAAGCGGAGCAACTCTCGTGATTTATATGCCTGGACAAAACTACTCGGCGATGGGAGACAAGCTCGCGTCGGCTGGCCTCACGGGCGCAACGCCCTGCGCCATCATCTCGCGCGCCTCCACGAAATACCAGCGAACGCATCACACCACGATTGCCGATCTTCATCGCGCGCCGCAACTTCCATCGCCAACCCTGCTGCTGGTGGGTGAAGTCGTCGGTCTGGCCGATCCAGCCGCCGCGGTAAGCGAGTTTGTACGACCTGGAGCTTTCCCGGCCAGCGATACCTTCCTGCCTGCAGTTATCCAGCCGTTCCAGTTACAAGATTCGCAACTGGGCACGGATGAGGAGCCGACATGGTGAAAGACATGATTGCAGAGCTGCAGTTGAACGCCGAGGACTGGAGCCCGGAGCGTGTTCTTGCCTGGGCATTCGAAAGCTTTGAAAGTAACGTGGCCATCTCGTCCGCATTTGGCGCGGAAGGGATGGTTCTTATTGACATGGCGTCCCGTGTCCGCAAGGATTTTTGCGTATTCACGCTCGATACCGAGTTCCTGTTCCCTGAAACCTACAGCCTCATCGACAAAATCGAGCAAAAATATGAAATCAGGGTTGAGAGAGTGTTCTCGCTGCTCTCTCCCGACGAACAGCAGAAACTTCACGGCCCCGAGCTCTGGGCACGCAATCCCGACCAGTGCTGCGCCCTGCGAAAAGTCGAACCGCTCCGCCTTAAGCTCGAGGAACTGGATGCGTGGATCACCAGCATTCGCCGCGACCAGACATCTTTTCGCAAGACCGCCGGCAAAATCGAGTGGGATCCGAAATTCGAATTGGTGAAAGTGAATCCGATTGCGGACTGGACTTCGCATCAGGTTTGGCGATACCTCGTCGAAAATAAAGTCCCTTACAATGCCCTCCACGATCAAAATTATCCCAGCATCGGATGCACGCACTGCACCAGAGCCATCCAGCCGGGAGAAGATCCTCGGGCCGGGCGCTGGTCGGGCCTCGGCAAGACTGAGTGCGGACTGCACGTCATCGAGCCTCTCGCAGACATGCAATCACCCACGCAGTCGGAAGCGGAGGCGTAGGCTCCTTCTCAACCCTCCATTTCTTCGCCTCCAGGCAGCCAGGCCTGCGATCGTTCTCCTTGGCAACTCGACGTGCTCATAAATTCAGATGGCGTGTCGTCGGTTCGCGCGCCCGCCGGATTAGAATGCGCCTGTGATCCCGGCTTCCTCCTATCGCGGTCGTCTGGCTCCTTCGCCGACCGGCCTTCTCCATCTCGGCCATGCGCGCACTTTCTGGATCGCCGCCCGACGCGCGCTCGAACGGCGCGGGACTTTGATCCTGCGCAACGAAGATCTCGATCCCCAGCGCTCGCGCCCCGAATTTATCCAAGCGATGATCGAAGACCTGCAGTGGCTCGGAATTCGCTGGGACGAGGGGCCCGACTGCGGCGGGAACTTTGGTCCGTATACGCAGAGCGAGCGGCGCCATCGATACCTCGAAGCCTGGCAGCGATTGCGCGATGCGGGATTGATTTACCCTTGCACTTGCTCGCGGAAAGACCTGGCTCAATCGGCCAGCGCTCCCAACGATCTGGACGATGAGCCGATTTATTCCGGACATTGTCGCGGCCGCCGCGACGCATCCGCGTTCGCCGAGCCTGCGGGCGTGAACTGGCGCTTTCGCGTTCCAGACAACGAAGAAGTCGCATTCACCGATCTGAATCTCGGAGAGCAGCATTACACGGCGCAACAGGATTTCGGCGATTTCCTCGTCTGGCGTCGTGACGACGTTCCCGCCTATCAATTGGCAGTCGTGGTCGACGATGCGGCCATGCGCATTTCCGAGGTAGTGCGCGGCGAGGATCTACTGAAATCCACGGCCCGCCAACTGCTGCTGCTGCGCGTTCTCGGGCTCCCTGTTCCCGACTATTTTCACTGCGAATTGTTGCGCGATGATTCCGGTGTTCGCCTGGCAAAAAGAAGCGATGCATTGAGCATCCGGCATCTGCGCAAAACTGGAATGTCACCGCAAAGCGTCATCGAACAAGCATTTCAGGATACGAGTCGACGAACACGGTAACATCGCAGGGTTACTCGCGTAATCCCAACCATGCTCAAGGCGGCGCTACTATAGAGTGCATTCACGGGTTCCCTTCTAAGGGGATGAATTATGCGCCGAGGTTCCAGCCCGAGTTTTCCTATCCGTTTTTTCCTCGTCTCTTTAACAGCCTTCCTGCTCGCCAATTCGTCGGTGAATGGCCAATCGCTGGGCGATGTTGCCCGCGAAAACCGCGAGCAGAAGGCAGCTCAGGCGCCGGCCACTCCGCCGAAAGTGATCACCAACTCAACCCTTCCGAAAGATCCGGCAGACTCGGCGCCGACGGTCAACCAAGCTCCCGAGCGAACAGGGCCGTCTACAGCGACCGCGGCTTCCAGCAAGAAGGCCGCTCAACAGCGCGCCGCGGAGCAACGTGCCGCCGCGCAATGGAAACAAAAAATTCTGGCGCAGGAAAGCACGATTGCCAATCTACGCTTGCGCGTGGACCAGCTTAAAGCTTCCATTCACTTCGTAGATCCAGACCACTACCACCCGTACGATTCCTACAGCTCCTATGCTGGTATGGCGCAAAACCAATACCAGGGGCGGCAGATGGAAAGGCTCGCGCAATTGCAGCTGCAGCTTAACCAGCAAAAGAAAAAACTCGAAGACTTGCAGGAAGCCGCCCGCCACGCCGGCATGCACACGGCGGTTTACGATCCGTAGCAACCGCCCGCTATTTCTGTCTCCTCATCTATCGCACTATTTCTACCGAAATCATCGGCCGGCGATCCGCTCCACGCGATCTCCCCGGCCAACGAGCGCTTCGCTTGCCAACCCGATAAACAAGCCGTGCTCGACGACTCCCGGAATGTCCCTGAGGGTGCGGGCCAATGCGGGCGGGTCCTCGATTTTGCCGAAGCAGCAATCGAGAATCGGATTGCCGTTGTCCGTGAGGTAGAGACTGCCGTCCGGCCGGGTACGCAGTTTTGGCGTCGCGCCAAGCAAGTCAATTTTCTTTTCCACCACGGCTCGGGCAAAGGCAACGATCTCGACCGGCAGAGGAAACTTCCCGAGCGTCGGAACGACCTTGGCAGAATCGACGATCACGACCATCTTCCGGGAGGCGGAGGCTATTACTTTTTCGCGGAGCAGGGCGCCCCCTCCTCCTTTAATAAGGTTCAGGTGGGCATCGATCTCATCCGCGCCGTCGATGTCGATGTCGATTACGGGATGCTGGTCCAGAGTGGCAATGGGAATTCCGACAGAGCGGGCGAGATCGGCGGTCGCGTTCGAAGTAGGAATCCCGATAATCTTCAGCCCTGATTTCAGGCGATCGCCCAGCGCCACGATCGTGAAGTGGGCAGTCGAACCGGTGCCGAGCCCCACGATATCGCCGTCGCGAATCAACCCGGCGGCGGCGCGTCCGGCGAGTTCCTTCTCTTGTTGAGTCGACAATCGGCACCCCTCGCTTGTCTGGATCGAGGGGCCTTCGGAGGGTACCCCCCTCCCCCCCTCGGTATATTGGAATCATAGACTTAGCGGCCAACTTCTTCCAGGTCCATGAGTAATAAGGACTTATACGTAAAGTATTCAGGAATAAAAGCTTAGCAGTTTTTAATGATCCTCGCTTCCTAGACTCTGTTGCCATGTTGGCGTTGCTTGGTTGCCAAGTCAAGCAATTACGGATCGCAGGTGGATGCGACTCTCATTTGCGGAACAACTCGATGTAGACGAGGTAGCCCGCCAGCGCCAAGCCGAACAATCCTAATAAGTAGGAAACGATATCGATGACAAAACCCGCTGGTTCGAAACTGTCGGTTTCGAGTTGGGCGCGGGTTTTGCGGTAGCGGGACAATCCCGCGAGGATCAGCAATACGCCCCCGATGATCGAGATTACCCCGAGCCAGGCAGAAACCCCTGACGAGGTTGCCCCCTGTCCCTGGAGTCGGAGAAATTCGCGCAGGGCGATCGAAAAGCGGCCGATAGCAAATCCGAAGATGATGGTGGCGATGCCAGTGCGCACCCAGGCCAGAAATGTGCGCTCGTTCGCGAGGTGATCGCGGGCGCGATTGGGATTGGAGTTATCCGGCATATCGGGTGGAAGCCCGCTATTATTCCACAGCCTTCTGCAGGAGTGCGGCGGGGCCGACGATGTTTTTCAGCAAATCGGGCGGGATGCCATGCCGTTGCTGGAGATATTCGGGCGCGTTGCAGGAGAGCCAGACTTTGCCCTCAGCGTCCTGCCAGGCAAGCGCTTTCAGAGGAAGATCGATGGCTGCGCTCGGCGCGGCTACCATCAGGGGCGTGCCGGCTTTGGGACTGCCGAAGATGAGGAGTTGGGTAGGGCGCATCTCGAGTCCCACCTTGGCCGCCTCGCCACTGTGGTCAATGAGCGCGAAGACTGTCACACCTTTTTCTTTGAGAATCGACTGCAGGCGAGCGAGAGTTTCCGGGACTGAGTAGCGGCTTGGAAGATCGACGATTCCTGAGCTCACGGGGAACCTCCGGAATGAGTAGATGGCGGAGAGACCATGGCCGTTGCAGAAGTTTCTTGCGGAGCATCGACCGGGCAAAGCTCCGTCATCACAAAATTCTTACGACCAATTTAATTAGTTATCCCGCGATCATTTTGCCGAGGATTTCCTTCAGCAACTTGGCGGCTACCATGGCGGTGATCTGGGTGTTGTCCTGGGCGGGATTGAACTCGACCAGATCGGCGCCTGCGATTCTTCCCGTGATCGCGTGCAGGTGGGCGATCGCCTCACGGGTGGACATACCTCCCGGTTCGCGGTGCGAGATGCCGGGGGCGAAGGCAGGATCGAGCACGTCCATATCAAAGGAGATGTAGACGGGGCCGTCGACTTTCATGCGGTCGAGGGCCGGCAGATGACGCATCTCGATCACTTCGACGCCAAACTTTTTTGCCTGCTCGCGCTGGTGCCCGTTCATGGTGCGAATGCCAACCTGGATCAGGCGCTTGGCCGCGCCCTTTTCCATAATGCGGGCGAAGGGGCAGGCGTGCGAGAGGCGGTTGCCTTCGAGCTCGTCGTAGAGGTCGGGGTGGGCATCGAAATGGATGACGGTCAGCCCCGGGATGCGCTCGCCGAAGGCGCTGACGACCGGCAAGGTGACGGAGTGATCGCCGCCCAGGCATACAGGGCGGAGGCCATGATCGAGAAGTTCACCGACCTTCAATTCGATTGCGGGGAAGGGTTCCTGAAAGGGAAATTTCAAATCGCCGGCATCGCAGTAGACGCCGGCCTCGGCGAGATCGACCCCCGTTTCGGTCGCGGAATTTGACGAGTCGGAGCCGAGCGCAACACGAATGATGGGTGGGGCGCCGGCTGCTCCGCGCAGCCATGAAGAGTTGGCGTCGAAGGGAATGCCTAGGAGGACGGGAGTTCCGGGCTTAGCGGATTTGGTATGAGTGTTCATGGGTGGGCCTGAGAGCGCGAATCGGCTGGCACGGACAGCGCCGCCGAAAGGAGTTCCATGTACAAGGATAGAGGACAGCAGGCGGCAATGCCATAGGGCGATTGCCGCGTGCTGAAATGCCGGGGGTTGGATCCAGGAAAATCTACTGACGCGCGTCGACCACGACGGCGTTTTCCAGATGGTGGTGCCCAGCCGTGGCGGCCTCTTCCTCGATCCGCTGCCGGCGTTCCCAATCGGAACGCAGGATCATTTCGCGGACGTGAAAGCGGGCTTCGCGATTGGAATCATCGACTCGTATAAGCACCTCATTGTTCTTGAAGTGAAAGCGCGTCGTCTCGGCGAGCGGCACAAGCTGATCGGAGGACTTTCCGGCGATCACATACACGACCTTGTCGGCGACCAGAACATATTCCGGGCACTGCTCGGCGGTGGGACCGCGGGAACCGGAGAGCGCGTCCATGAACGCATGCTGCGGGGCGACGCAGTCATTCATGCGCATGCGGACAATCGTGCCCCGCTCCTGGTTTTCCGCCGCGAGCGTGAGGGACAATGCGCACAGCAGAAGCGCGCAGAAAGAGACATGGTTGAACAAACGGGTACGTGGAGAATTGCTTGTCATCAGTTCCTTATTCCCCGGACTCACCGGGATAGTAGTATCCGCGCCGGCAGTGAAATTGCAGGTCGAGATCGTGGGTAGGAAGAACGCGGACGAGGTGAAAACCGGCCGCAGGGCTGGGCAGCTTATAAGCAACGGTGTAAGTGGCGTGAGAGTCCGCGAGAACAGCGTCGAGGATCCTGGCTGGTCCGGCGTCGAGTGGGAAGTACCGGCCTCCGGTGGCGGCGGCCAGAGTGCGCAACACCGGCGCCCCGGAAGAGGGATGCGACGAGTCGCCGGAGTCGACGCTGTAGATGGCAACCTCGTCGTCGATGGCGGTGTCGAGGGTGTCTGTAAAAGAATGCAGACTGATCGTGTCGGCGCCGTCGGAAAAGAGAATCACGATCTTTCTGGTCTGCGGATCGCTGCGGCGCGCCAGCAACTGCGAGGCGAACACGATGCTGTCGTGGAGCGGGGTCTGATCTGCGCTACCAGCCGCGGGAAAGTGCGCGCTCAGATTCAAATCGCGGCAATTCCGATCGCAGAGAAGCGTGGGTTTAAGGCCGCGGAACGAGATGACCGAAAGGCTGTTGCCCGGCAGGGCCTCGTCGTGAGCGATACGATCTACGATGCTCGAGAGTTTCTGGCGGAACCTGGGCGTGATCGATCCGCTCATGTCGACGAGTAGGGCGACATCAAGGCGCGTGTATTCGGAACGGTTAAAGCTGCGAAAATCCCGCACTACGCGGTCCTGGTCAACGATGGCAAAATCGCCGGGCTGGACGGTGGCCAAGATCTGGCCGTTGCGATCGGTGGTGAACGTAACCCGAACTTCAGAAGCGCTCGCTTTGAGCGTCAACCCGGCGGGGGCGAGAACGGCTTGCGCGAATCCAAAGGGGGCGATTGCAAGACAGGCGATCGCGGAGCACAGCAAGCTTCCCAGCGACATGGAAGCATAGGTAGACCAGCAGGAAGCGGCGCGCTTCAAAAACAAAATGATTTACTCCGACATCAGAAATTGGAATTGCCTGGCCACGTCGTGGGGAAAACCGCAAACGATCCCATCGCGGTGCGCAACGGAGACTCCCTGAAAGCGGCTAGCAGCGGCCCAAGCCGCCCGGTTCTCCGTGTGTAACCAGAGCATAAGATTGATCGGCGGGAATGGTCAAGAAATATCCGGGCCCCCGCGTGATCGAGAGTAACAACTATTAATCATGAATTAGTTACTCGTCGTTCTTGAGAAAGCGAACACTTACAAGGTCACTCTTTACGAGCTAGCACGAAGCAGCACGAAGCTGACAGCCCGCGTCACGCGTGAATTGCAGGACTCGAATCTTCTGCGCTTTCCGGCGACACTGCTCAAGCCGCTCTCCCAACATCTGGCGTAGAAAATGGTTCTAGTCTTACGCATTAATCCAGGTTCGTAGCGCCCCAAACAAATCGGTCCGCCGACAAGGCGGGACCGCGAGAATAGGGTGGAGCATGCTTGCGGAGGCTTATTGCTAACTCCATGAAATATTTCAGCCAAACTATCTTTCACGGAGGGGCGACGAGTCGGCAAGTCAGGAGCGAACATGCAAGGATTTGCTGACTCAAATCGCTGTGCCCGCAAAACTTTGCAGCCCTACCAGTAAGTGGGGGACAAAAAGTCCTGTTCGCCGTTGCTTTCTGGAATGCTGGCTGTTAGACTTCGTCGCATTGAGGCTTTAACGCCTTGCGGCGGGGCCCTTTCCCAGGTACCCTTCCTCCCCCCATAGAGTTCCGCCTAAGAACATAAAACAGCGATATTTAGCGAACCATCCGAGGAGTTTCTATGCGCGCTGCCGCCGTCGCCGCACACACTTTTCCATCTGTCTCCGCGCGGATTTCACGCATTCTTTTGGTCGTGTTGGTTGTGATGAGCGCAAGCCTGGCTTCGTTGGCGCAGATCGCAGCGTCGCCGACGAGTGTCACATTCAGCACGAAGCAGGCGCAGGGCAGCACGAGCGGCGGCCAGATCGTGAACATTACCAATAGTGGTCCCAATCCCCAGGCGGTGAGCATCGCTGCCAGCGAGGAATTCTCGGAGACCGACAATTGCGGCGGCAGCGTTCCAGGGAACGGATCGTGCGGCATGAGCGTGTTTTTTACGCCGGCGATGATTGGGGCGGTTTCCGGCGCGGTCACGATCAGCGACAACTCAGGCAATCTGCTCGCCTCGGTGGGGTTGAAGGGAACTGGCGAACTGCAATTGCTGGCGGTGCCAGCGAGCATTAATTTTGGCACGGTACAGATCGGGAGCACGAGCGGCACTCCGAAGAGTGTGAAGATCACAAATCAGGATACCTCGGCGCTGACGATCACGAGTATCGCCTCCAGCAGCGACTACAACGTGAACACATCGGGATGCCTGAACGTGACGCTGAATCCCACCAAGTACTGCACGATCACGGTGCAGGCCGCACCCACTTCAGAGAACGCCAACGGGTCGATTGTAATTTCGGACAGCCTGGGCGGAACGCCGCTGGTGATTCCATTGACGGTGACGCCGCAGGGCGGGAGTACGGTTCCGATTTCGCTGTCACCGCAAACGCTGACGTTTAGTGAGGGAGTGGGTGGAACCAGCGCGGCCCAGACGGTCACGGTGACCAACACGAGCTCGGGCGCCGTCACCATGAATTCCATTACGGCGAGCAGCCAGTTCAGCGAGACGAATAACTGCCCGTCCCCAGGAATGACTCTGGCTGCGGGCACTAGCTGCACCGTCAATGTCAGTTTCAATCCGCAGTTTGTGGGAAAGATTACGGGCTCACTTGCGGTGTTGTACAACGGGACGCTGAGTCCGCAACTGGCGAGTCTGACTGGAACGGCGGTGGCGGGGCTGACGGGGCCGACTTCGGTTGCCTTTTCGGCGACGAACGAAGGCGCTACCAGCGTGGCCAAGCCTGTCATTATCAAGAACAACACGTCGAACACGGTAACGCTTGGCAGCATTGTGCTGACTGGCGATTTCGAAGTGCAGGCGAAGTCGACGACGTGCGCGCTCAGCGGACAAAATCTGGCTGCGGGCGCCAGTTGCACGGTCGAAGTTCAGTTTGCGCCCACGGTTGTAGGGGCGATTGCGGGCACGTTCACGGTGAACAATTCCCTGAACCCGCTGGTCATTCCGCTCTCCGGCACGGGCAATCAATCGCCTTTCGCGACTCTCAGTCCTAACTCCGCTGAACAGGGGACGGTGGCGCTGACGGTGAACATCGCCGGGCAGGATACAAATTTCGATTCGACGACGACGGTTAGTTTCGGGTCGGGAATCACGGTGGTTCCGAGCTCGCTCACGATCAATGGGCCGACCAGCGCGTCGGTGCAGATCACGATCAGCAGCACGGCGACGGTTGGCTCGCGCACGGTGACGATTTCCACGCCGGACATGTCAGAGACGGCGAACGCGACGTTCACCGTGCTGACGGGGGTGCCCTCGGCGACGCTCAACCCGAATTCGGGACAGCAAGGCACAGGACCAACGACGATCGCGATCACCGGATTCGACACCACGTTCACGGCCGCCAGCAAGGTTAATTTCGGTGCGGCGGGGATCACGAGCGGCACGGTTAAATTCAACAGTGCGACGAGCCTCTCGGTGCCAATTACGATTGCCGGTAACGCGGCGCTTGGGGCGCGCAACGTCACCATCACAACGGGCACGAAGGTGGTGAACGCCACCTTTACTGTGACCTCGAGCGGACCGTCTTATACCATCGGCGGCACGATTTCGGGATACACGGGCAGCGGATTGATGCTGCAGGACAATGGCGACAACACGCTGACGGTTTCGTCGGGCGCGACGACCTTCACGTTCAGCCAATCGATCCCGAGCGGCGGAACTTATAGCGTCACAGTTTTTGCGCAGCCATCCAACCCGACGCAGACGTGTACCGTGACGAATGGCAGCGGGACAGCCACGCAGAATGTCACGAACATTCAGGTCGCCTGCACGACGAACACTTACACCATTGGCGGCTCGATCTCGGGATACACGGGCAGCGGGCTTGTGCTGCAGGACAATGGCGGCAGCAACCTCTCCGTGTCTTCGGGGGCTACGAGTTTTACTTTCGGCACGCCGATCGCGAGCGGGAGCACGTATAACGTCACGGTTCTGACGCAGCCTTCCAGTCCGGCGCAGACTTGCACGGTCACGAACGGCAGCGGCACGGTCACGAACTCGAACATCAGCGGCGTTCAAGTCACTTGCACGGCGGTCACGTATACGATCGGCGGCTCGATTTCAGGATATGCGGGCAGCGGGATGGTGCTGCAGGACAACGGCGGCAACAACCTAACGGTCAATTCCGGCGCAACGGCATTTACCTTCAGCCAGGGCATCGTGAGCGGGGGAGCTTATGCCGTCACGGTTCTGACGCAGCCATCAACTCCAACGCAGACATGCACGGTCACGAACGGCAGCGGCACGGTCGGTACTTCGAACATCACCAATGTTCAAATCGCCTGCACCACGAACAATTACACCATTGGCGGGACCATCTCGGGATACGCAGGCAGCGGGCTGGTGCTGCAGGATAACGGCGGCAACAACCTGTCGGTCAATTCGGGCGCGACGGCGTTCACATTCAGTACGGCGATCGCAAGCGGCAGCGCTTACGCGGTGACGGTGCTGACGCAGCCTTCCAGCCCAGCCGAAACCTGCACGGTAACAAACGGAAGCGGAACCGTCGGCGGCGGGAATGTCACCAATGTTCAGATCGCCTGCGCGGCGGTCACGTATACGATCGGCGGCACGATTTCCGGCTACTCGGGCAGCGGGATGGTGCTGCAGGACAATGGCGGCAACAACCTGACGGTCAGTTCGGGCGCGACTACATTCACGTTCAGCCAGGCCATCCCGAGCGGCAGCGGTTATAACGTAACGGTTCTGACGCAGCCATCCAACCCCGCGCAGACTTGCACGGTGACCAACGGAAGCGGGACGGCCACGTCGAATGTGACGAGTGTTCAGATCGCCTGCACCACGGTGACGTACACGATCGGGGGCACGATCTCCGGGTATTCCGGTAGCGGGATGGTGTTACAAGATAACGGCGGCAACAACCTTACGGTCAATTCGGGCGCGACGGCATTCACGTTCAGCCAGGCAATTAACGCGGGCAGCACGTATAACGTCACCGTTCTCACGCAGCCCACGAACCCGACGGAAACCTGCTCGGTGACCAACGGCAGCGGCACGGCGAACTCGAATGTCACGAACGTTCAGATCGTCTGCAGCACGATGACGTACACGATCGGGGGCACGATCTCCGGATACACGGGCAGCGGGTTGGTGTTGCAAGACAATGGCGGCAACAACCTGACAGTAAATTCAGGAGCGACGGCATTCACGTTCAGCCAGGCGATTCCGAGCGGCAGCACTTACGCGGTCACGGTGCTGACGCAGCCCACGAGTCCGGCGCAGACGTGCACGGTGACCAACGGCAGCGGAACAGCAACTGCGAATGTCACTAACGTTCAGGTCGCCTGCACCACGATCACTTATACGATTGGGGGCACGATCTCGGGATATTCGGGATCGGGACTGGTGCTGCTGGATAACGGCGGGAACAACCTGTCGGTCAATTCGGGCGCGACTACGTTTACCTTCAGCCAGGCCCTCAACGCGGGCAGCACTTACAACGTCACCGTTCTTACGCAGCCGACGAGTCCAAACGAGAACTGCACGGTGAGCAATGGCAGCGGGACCGCCAACTCGAATGTGACGAACGTTGCGGTCGCCTGCACAGTGGTTACGAGCAGCGCCACGCTGACGCCGTCCTCGGGGCACCTGGGTTCGACGCAGACAGTTGTTATTACCGGGACGGCGACCAACTTTGGACCGACTACGACGGTCAATTTCGGCGCAAACATCAGCACCGGCACATTAACTGTGAATGGCCCAACGAGCGCTTCCGTGCCGATCACGATTGCCAATAATGCGGCTATCGGATCGCGCCAGGTAATCGTCACGACCGGATCACAGGCGGTGACGACCAACTTTACGGTACTGGCGGGCGTGGCGGCGATTACGGCAATCAGCCCGAACGCAATTGCTCCGACACAATCGGAAAGCGTCACGGTAACTGGAGCCTTCACGAGCTGGGTGAGTGGGACGACGAAGGCTAGTTTCGGTCCTGGAATTTCTGTGGGCGGGGCAGCAGCGGGCACCTTCGGTCCGGTAACGGTGAACAGCGGTACGAGCTTGACCGCCAGCCTTTCCACGTCTGGCGCGTTCACGCAGGCGAACCCGGTGCAGATCCAGACCGGTTCGCAAACGCTGACCGTGAACAACGGCATCTACATTCAAACCTGCAACGGAACGACGCCAACGGTCGTGTCCATCAGTCCAAACAGTGGAGCCCTCGCGGTTCCGCTGAACAGTACGATCCAGGTGCAATTCAGCGCGCCCATGAATGCGAGCACGTTCACGCTCGGTAGCACTGGCACTGTATTCTTCTACGACACGATCAGCGGGCTGGAAGTTCCCGGCACAATCGCGCTCGATCCGTCGAGCACGATTGCCACGATAACGCCCAGCGTAGCGCTCCCGGCGGGACGCACGTTCAATATCAACCTGAGCAACGTCGGTTCGATTCAGGACACCTGCGCGGATCTTTTCCCGAGCCAGCAATTTTCCTTCACGACGGCGTTTGGCGATCAATTGACTGGCCCCACACTTACCGGGACCAGCCCCGTGAACACTGATTCCAATATCCCGATCAACGCGCCGGTCGTTCTCCAGTTCAACGACCAGCTCGATCCAGTTACGGCGCAGACGGGCTTCTCGATGACCAGGAGCGGCAGCGCGGTCTCGGGCAGCTTTACTTATTCTCCGGACGACAAGACAGTCACCTTCACGCCGGCGACGACGCTGGTGCCGAGCGCCACCTACACGGTCGCTTACAGCGCGGCGATCACGGATACGGTGGGCAATGTTCTCACGAATCCAGGCAGCTTCAGCTTTACGACCGGAACGGGAAGCGACACCATTCCTCCCTCCGTGTCAGGGGTCGATCCTGCCAACCAGTCTTCGGGTGCGGGCCTGAATGTCAAACCGCACGTAATTTTCGCCACGCCGATCAACGGGCTGACGATCCCGAATGCCCTGACTCTCACTTATCAAGAGGGCGGAGCCATCGTTCCGGCCACCGTGTCGGTGGCGGCGAACCGCCTGAGCGCCACCATCACGCCGACGTCCGCGCTTCTCGCGAACACGGGCTACCAGGTGAATCTGTGCGGATACACCGACATCGCGGGCAACGCCGGGGTCTGCTTCACTTCCACGTTTGTTACGGGCAGCAGCGCGATCACCAGCCATCCGGTGGTGAACTCGATCAGTCCGCCCAACGGGCAGACGAGCGTGCCCTTGAACCCGCTGGTCATCGCGGTGATGAGCAATGCGATCGATCCGACAACGGTCACCAATAATTCGATCACGTTGACGCCCGCCAACAAGAGCGCGATTGCGGGAACGGTCAGCCTGGCCAGCGACGGGGTGACGCTCACTTACACCCTGCCGGGCACTACGGTGCTGACGGGAAACACGGTTTATACGGTTGTAGTGAGCGGATTCTCCGACGTTCAGGGGAATACCGTCACGTCGTTCACGAGTACGTTCACGCCAGGGGCTGGTTCGTACGGCGCCAGTTCATTCAAGTTGTCATCGACCACTCCGGCGAACAAAGCCACCGGGGTTTCGGTGACCAGCCCGGTGACGTTCACGATGAGCAATCTCATCGACGCGGCGTCGGTGAACCCGAATACGGCCGCAGTCGAGATCTGCTTTGACGGCGCGGGCTGCAGTGCGAGCGAATCCGTGGCCGGCACTTACAGCGTGAGCGGCGCGACTGTCACATTTACTCCGTTAGCGCCGTATCCGGCAAACACGGTCATGGGAATGGAAGTGAATGGCATGCTGGACGAGGCGGGGAATCCCTGCCCGGACGGATTCCATTACTTCACCACGGCGAACACGGCTGATACGACACCGCCCACAGTGACGATTTCTCCGGCCAACGGCGCGACCAATGTCGGGTTGAATACGCAGATCGTTCTCACATTCTCGGAGTCGATCAACGCGTCTACCCTTTCGACGAGTTCGGTGGCGGTGTTTAACGGCGACATTCCGGTCAACTACAACTACACGATTTCCGCCGACAGCCGCACGATTGTCATCTCTCCGAGCGGCGCGGGCTGGACATCGGGCGGGGTCATTACGGTTGGACTGACGAATGCGATTCAGGATCTGTCGGGCAATGCGCTGGCGAATACCAGCAGCCAGTTCACGTTGACGACGGCGCCCTCGGCGACCACGCCCACGGTTGTCTCGATGCGTCCGGGCAACGGATCGACCAATGTGCCGGCCAATACGGCGATCACACTTTTCACGAGCGCCGCCATGAATGCGTCTACCATCGCCGGGGCGCTCAACGTCACCGACAATGGAGTGGTGATATCGGGATCGTTGCAGTTGTTCAGCAACGGACAGGCGATCGAATTTATCCCCACGTACAATTTCAACGCCGGCGACGTGATCCAGGTGTTCCTTGGCTCGACGGCACAAGGCGCGAACGGCGCCGCGCTCAGCAGCTTCAGCGGACAGTTCACGGTGGCTGGTTCCCTGGCGACAACGGCGAAGGCGCAGGCCATGAACCCGTTCCCGGGCGCAACCAGCGTGCCGCTGAACACGGTGATTCAGGTGCAGTACAACCAGCCCCTGCTCTCCGGCAGTGTTACCTGCAACGGAAGCTCGGGATCGGTGACGGTCTACAACTCCACCAGCAGCACATATCTGACTCCGACTTGCACGGTGACGGGCGGCGGGCAGGTCATCAACATTGTCCCCACCAGCAACCTGCAATCGGGCGCGCAGTACACGGTCAGCGTGACCAGTTCCGTCACCAACACCAGCGGAACTCCGGTGCAGGCTTCCAGCTTCAGCTTCACGGCGGGCACGGCCGCGGACAACGTGGCGCCAACGATCACTTCGGAAGCGCCGAGTAACAATGCGACGAACATCGGCACCAACGCGCAGGTCAGCGTGAACTTCAACAAGGCGATGAACCCGATCTCGGTAACGGGCAGCAGCATTCAACTGAGCGGAGGCTCGGTGACGGAAGTGCCATCGAGCATCAGCTTCTCGCCGAATTACAAGCGAGTGTCGATCGTCCCGCAGGCTCCGCTGCCGCCCAGCACAACGATGTCGCTCTCGGTGAACGGAGTGACCAGCCAGGCTGGCGTGAGCGTGGCCACCACCAACACCAGCTTTACGACCTCCGCGCAGCCGGACTTCTCCGCGCCTTACGTCATCAGCAGCAGCGTGATCAACGGCCAGGCGAACGTGCCGGTGAACTCCGTGTTGAGCATGCAGTTCAGCAAGCCGATGGACATTGGCAGCTACAGTTCGTCAAGTGCTTATCTGATGGGCGGGGTCGCCAACGCGATCATGCCCACCACGGCTTCCTGGAGCAGCGACCAGACCACCATCTACCTGGTACCCACCAGCGCGCTGAATGTCGGCGACAGTTATTCCCTGTGCAGTTCGGGGATGACGGATCTCGACGGGAATGTGCAGACCAGCTTCTGCGCCGCGTTTACTGCCGCTTTCACCACCAACAGCAATCCGCCTTCGGTGGTGAATACCAGCCCGGAAAGCGCCGAGACGCAGGTGCCGGTGAATGCTCCGATCCTGATATTGTTCAGCGAACCGGTGCAGCCCACCACCATCGGCCAGATTACGCTGACCACGGCAGGCAACCCGGTGGCGGTCACGGCTTCGTTCAGCGACGCCAACCAGTTGCTGACGTTAACTCCGGCGCTGCCGCTGGCGATCAACACCTCGTACAGCATCACGGTGACGGGGGTAAAAGATACGGCCGGCAACACGATGACGGGTACGGTCACGAACAACTTCACCACGAGTGGGACGTTCAATCTCAACACGCCCACGGTGGTCGCGTCCGATCCTACACCGAACGCGGTCAGCGTCGGCACCAACGCGATGCCGCGCGTGTTGTTCTCCGAGCGGCTGAATCCGCTGAGTGTGGTCACCAGCTCGAACGAGCCCTACAACAACGGCTCCGTCGAGCTGATGAATTACAACACGGGCGCGCCTGTGCCCATCGCAGTCACCATGTCTGCCGACCGGATGACGGCGATTGTGACGCCTACTACGGCTCTTTTGGGAAATACCACGTACCAGATCTCGGTAGGAGCGGGGACAGTCAATTATTACGACGTCGCGGGCAATGCTGGCTCGGCCTACACCAGTCTCTTTACCACGGGGGCGGGCGCGGATACGACACACACCACCGTGAGTTCGATCAGTCCGTCTAACGGACAGACTGCGGTTCCAACCAATTCGCTGGTCTTCGCGCAGATGAGCGACGGCGTCGATCCCACGACCGTGACCAACAGTTCCATTACCGTGACGGTTTCTGGCGGAGGCGCGGTGGCAGGCACGGTCAGCCTGGCGAGCGATGGGGTGACGCTCGTCTTTACGCCAAACAATGCGCTCGCGAAAGCAACGACCTTCAACGTGGCGGTGGGCGGATTCAACGACGTGCAGGGCAACCCGGTCACGTCGGCGACCTCGTCGTTCTCGACGAACAGCAGCGTCTATAACGGCACATCGTTCACATTTGTCTCGTCGAATGCGAGTGGCTCAAGCAACTGGGGAGTCACTGCGCCGGTCACGGTGGTCATGAGCAATATCGTCGATGCCGCGTCAGTAAACGCATCCACGGTGCAGTTCGTGTGCAGCGCCCAGGGCAGCCACTGCTCGAATGCGACGGTGGCGGGAACCTATAGCGTGAGTGGCGCCACGATTACCTTCACTCCGCTGACCCAGTTCCCGGGTGGCGCGTCGATGGAAATCGCGGTCAATGGACTGATGGACGTGGCGGGTAATTCCTTCGCCTACGCGCAGGTAGCAACCTTCGGAGTTGCCAGCATCACGGACACGACCCCGCCGACGGTAGCGATTACTCCATCTAGTGGAGCGACCAACGTCGGGCTCAATCCGCAGATCGTGCTGACCTTCTCGAAGTCGATCAATCCAACGACCGTGAGCTTCAGCTCCGTAGTTCTTTTCAGCGGAGACGTGGCGCTTAATCCCACCATCACGATCTCTGCCGACAACCGGAGCATCGTGCTCAGTGGATTCACGTTACTCCCAAGCACGATGGTTACGGTAGCGGCGACGCATCTGATCACAGACCTATCCGGCAACGCGCTAGCCGATACGACCAGCACGTTCACCACTGCGCCAGCTGCGGTCACGTCCGCGCCGACAATGGTCAGCTCACGCCCGGGCACCGGCGCGACCAATGTGCCGACGAACTCGGTTATCACACTCTTTACGAGCGCTCCCATGAATACGGGAACGATTGCGGGCTCGCTCTATGTGTCACAGAACGGCGTGCCGATTTCCGGTACCCCAACGGTAGCGGCAAACGGACAGAGCATCGTCTTCACGCCCAGTTCTGCTTTCACGGCGGGCGCAACGATTCAGGTGTTCCTGAATTCGACCGCGCAGGATATTTACGGAAACAGCCTGAGCAGCTTCCAAGCCACCTTTACGACGGCCGGATCCACGAGCAGTGCAGCGGTCGTGCAGGCGAGCAACCCGTTTGTGAACGCGAGCAATGTACCGTTGAACACAGCTATCCAGGTGCAGTACAACCAGGCGATCCAGACGGGAAGCGTCAACTGCAGCAGTGGCTCGGGATCGGTGGTGCTCAGCACTGGCGGCATTGTCGGCATGGGCGGCACCTATGTGAGCGCGACTTGCGCAGTGTCGGGACAAGTCATCACCATCACGCCGAGCAGCAATCTGTCGGCGGGCACACAATACACCGTGAATGTTTTGAACTCGGTCACGAATACGAGTGGGACCCCGGTAACGCCGTTTAACTACACCTTCACCGCGGGTTCGGCGGCTGATACGGCGGCGCCTACCGTGGTATCGGTTGCTCCTCCAAATTCGTTCACCAACATCGGGACCAATGCCGGGGTCAGTGTGAACTTCAATAAGGCGATCGATCCAGTGTCGGTGAATGGCAGCACGATCAAACTTAGCGGCGGGTCTATCACAGAAGTGCCGTCCAGCATCAGCTTTACGCCGGACTACACGCGCGTGACGATCCTTCCGCAGTCTCCGCTGCCGGCAAATACGCAGATGACAATCGCTATCAATGGGGTCACCAGCGAAGCCGGCGTGGCCGTCGCCAGCCAGACGACTAACTTCACCACGATGGCGGGCCCGGACCTGACAGGCCCGTACGTGGTGAATTCGAGCGTAGCTGCCAACCAGACGGTGGGAACCAATGCTGCGTTCGCCATGCAATTCAACGAACCGATCGATCCCGGCTCGGTCAACCCGGCAGGAGCCCAGGACGTCTACATCAACGACACCACCGCGAGTGCGGCCGTGCAGACCAACATCACGTTCAGTGCGGATCTCACGACGGTCATGCTGGCGCCGACCAGCAGTCTGACCTCCGGCGACAAGCTGCAAATGTGCAGCAGCGCGATCATGAATCTCTCCGGTATGGTGCAGCAGCCTTTCTGCGTGAGCTTCTTCGCGGGACCGGGACCGGTAACAACGGGTCCAAGCATTCTGCAAGTCAGCCCGCCTAGCGGATTCACGGGACTGGCAACGAACGCGCTGGTTGAGGTCCTGTTCAGCGAACAGATCGACGGGGCGTCTACTTCGGGAGTAACGCTAAAACAGGGCGGCTCGGTGGTTCCGACCACCACGGTGCTGTTCGACGGCGATCAAGGCATTCAGTTGCTGCCGCTCGCGCCCCTGGCACCGAATACGACCTACACCATCAACGTAACCGGAGTGCTCGACATCACGGGCAACGCGCAGACGAGTTTCCCATCGCAGTCGTTCACGACCGGGACCGGAATCGATCTGATTCCGCCGATGTTCGTGTCCAGCACCCCGGCGAGCGGCGCAACCAGCGTGCCTGACAACACATCGATCCAGGCCGTGTTCACGGAGGCGATGGACCCGGCGTCCTTCGATCCCACCAGCAGCTTCACGCTGCGCGATTCCTCGCGCAACCTGGTGCCGGGCACCATCACGTTCTCGCCTGACTATAAGACCGTGACGCTGCAACCGAACTCAACTTTGGCCAGCGGAGCGACTTACTTCATGTATATTTCGTCTCTCGGTCCGCTGTACGATTTGTCCGGGAACAAGAACGCGCCGATCCTCTTCCTCTTTACGACACAATAAAGGGATTGAGGCAGGCCAGCGATTCGGAAATGTGGGGGCCGCAGAAAGTAGCGGCCTCCAAAATCTATTTGGCAGGCGCGTAAAAATAGTAATCCGCCGTATAGCTGCTTTTCGTCTCCGCGATAGCGTGGGACTGATCGCATCCCTGGACGGGCGCCTTGCCACCGCGAGTGTGGATGCGTTGAATGGTCGTCACCTTCGCGAGTCGGCCTTCGCCCGCATGACTTACCACGTTGACCAGCAGCCACGCGATAGAGTCGGGATCCGGCGAATCGACGTGCGCCGTCGCTTTTCCGGTCACTTCGCTGCCGTCTTTCAGCTTCCATGTGGGCCCGGCGAAATGGCTTCCGATTACATTGTTATTTCCGTCCATTAATTGCGCCTCAGGCGCTTTGAGCGTCCATGTAAACTTGCCGTCCGGGCCAGACTGGCAGGTGTAGATCTGGACCCCGGCAGCGTGCGCCACCAGGATCGCTTCCTCGCCCAAGGGCGCCTGCATGGCCTGCGGCACATCAGGAGGGGACAGTTTCTGCGCATACGCCGCCGGGAGCGCAAGCAGCATCTGAAGCAGGACGTCGCACAACGCCGATTGTCTGGAGGTCCACATTCCGGGATTGTAACAAGGTCGAATCAGGTGTGGCGCGCCGGTGGGCGACGCGGGTAAAATGGAGGCTCGGCCTTCATATCCGGTCTTCTATACAAACGACCGCTTATGTCGGCCATTCTTTATGTCAGATCTGCGGCGTGGTCTCATCATGGTCAATACCGGCCCGGGCAAGGGGAAAACGACTGCGGCCATGGGTACAGCCTTGCGGGCGGTTGGGCAGGGGATGCGGGTGCTGATGCTGCAATTTCTGAAGGGCTCATGGCATTATGGCGAACTCGATGCCGTCAAGGCATTTGGCGACAAGTTCATCATGAAACAAATGGGACGCGGCTTTGTGAAGGTGGGCGCCGAAAAACCCGACCCGGAAGACGTGCGCATGGTGGAAGAGGCGTGGGCAGGAAGCCGACAAGGCGATCCAGTCGGGCGAGTGGGACCTGGTGGTGCTCGACGAGATCAATTACGCGATCAGCTACGGTATGCTGGATCCCGCCAAGGTAGCCGAAGCGTTAAAGCGGCGGCCGGAAATGGTGCATGTGATCTTGACCGGGCGGAATGCGCATCCGACAATTGTCGAACTTGCCGATACCGTAACCGAGATGCGGCAGGTGAAACACGCTTACGAGAAGGGCGTGATGGCGCAGAGAGGAATCGAATACTGAAATTTAATCATTGAATCATTTAGTCAGCTGATCATTCACTCTCGTGCGGCGGGCCATGATTTTCGGCCGCCGTATCGTTGACTCAATGATTCCGTGAATCAATGATCAATCGGTTCTTATGACATGGTTTAAGCGACAATCCGGCGAGATCGACGCGGCGGGCGAAAAAAAAGTCCGCACGGAAGGTTTGTGGGTCAAGTGTGATAATTGCCGGCAGATCATCTGGAAGAAGGACCTGGAAGAAAACCTGAATGTTTGCCCGAAGTGTGACAAACACTTCCGCATCGATGCCCGCACCCGGCTGGCGCAGCTTCTAGATGACAATCGGTATGAGGTTTTCGACAGCGATCTTGCCTCGACCGACCCGCTGAAGTTTGTAGACTTGAAGGCCTACTCGTCGCGCCTTACGCAGGCCAAGGAAACAACGGGGCTGAAAGATGCTGTCATCAATGCGGTTGGGAAGTTGAATGGCCAGCCGGTGATCGTAAGCTCGATGGAGTATTCATTTATCGGCGGGAGCATGGGCGCGGTGGTAGGCGAGGCGATTACGCGCGCCATCGAGAAGGCCACCGAGACACGGACTCCGATCGTGATTGTTTCAGCTTCCGGCGGAGCGCGCATGATGGAGGGCGCGATCAGCCTGATGCAACTGGCGAAGATTTCGGCGGCGCTGGCTCGTCTGGACGCGGCAAAAGTCCCGTACATCTCGGTGCTGACCGATCCTACGACGGGCGGAGTGACCGCGTCGTTTGCCATGCTGGGTGATCTGAACATTGCCGAGCCGGGGGCTCTGATCGGCTTTGCGGGGCCGCGCGTGATCGAGCAGACAATCCGGCAGAAACTGCCGCCGGGATTTCAGCGCTCGGAATTTTTGCTGGAGCACGGCATGCTCGATGCGGTGGTCGCGCGCAAGGACATGAAGGGGTATATTTCACGGGCGCTGGCGTTTACGGGGGGCAGCTCTCAGCCGTCAGCCGTCAGCCGTCCGGCATAGGGCGTCGGTCCGGACTGAAAACTGGCCCGCCCGTCGGGCATACAGCGTTGGCCAGGCGATTTCCCCCGGTCCCGCCAGCCTCTGTCTTCCTCCATTCAGTGCGCATCTTGCGCGGTTCATTGCGCGTCTATGGAGTATTGGGCCTGAATGCCTGAAACTGATGGCTCATGGCCGGGAGCTGAAAACTGCCTTTGTCCTACGAAACTGCGGTTGCGCAGATGTACGCGTTGGGCCACGAACTGGCCCAGATGCCGGCGCACAAGTTCGACCTGGCGCACATGCGCGTGCTGCTGGCAGCGCTTGGACATCCGGAAAGAAATTTCCCGAGCGTGCTCATCGCGGGAACCAACGGGAAAGGTTCGACGGCGTCGACGCTGGCTTCCATTCTGCAGGCTTCGGGATTGGAGACGGGTCTTTACACCTCGCCGCATCTGGTTCGCATCAATGAGCGAATCCGGCTGAATGGCGCGCCCATTGCCGATGACGATTTCGCGCTGCTGCACGATGTTGTCGGCAGAACCGCTGAGAGACTGGTCGGGGAGGGCGATCTGCCGTGGCATCCCAGCTTCTTTGAGATGCTGACCGCCA
This sequence comes from uncultured Acidobacteriaceae bacterium, assembly GCA_963838315.1. Taxonomy (GTDB): domain Bacteria; phylum Acidobacteriota; class Terriglobia; order Terriglobales; family Acidobacteriaceae; genus Acidiflorens. The sequence goes on along the minus strand of CAWIQW010000007.1, from coordinate 87,294 downwards.
TGGCGTTCGAATATTTCGCGCGCAATCGTCCTGACATCGTTGTGCTCGAGGTCGGCATGGGCGGTCGGCTGGATGCCACCAACGTGGTCGATCCGCGGGTGAGCATCATTACGGACGTCTCGCTCGATCATCAGAAATACCTCGGCGAGACGGTGCCGGAGATCGCGCGGGAAAAAGCCGGGATCATCCGGCGCGGTGGAGTGGTGGTGACGCTGCCGCAACTGGCCGAAGCTAACGACGTGATCGGCAATGCGATTCTGGACGCGGACGCGAGAGCGGTCAATGCGGTGCCGTATGTGCCTCCGGTTTCGCCGGGAAGCGCCGACTTTTGGGCGAACGCCAGCCAGGGTCTAAAGGTAGAGGGTGCGCAGCAGGCCGAAGGGTCAAGTAATAGCGCAGGCCCCAGGCAGCGTTATCCAATGCAGGTGCTGGGGGAGCAGATCCTGGTCGAATCCCCGCTGATTGGGCGGCATCAGTTGCGGAACATCGCTCTGGCGATGGCGGCGGCGGTCGAGTTGCGCGAGCAGGGATTTGCGCAGGTCACGGCAGGCTCGATTGAGCGCGGCATCCGCAATACACAATGGCCGGGCCGCTTCCAGGTGATCGCCGCCCACGAAAATAGTCCGGAGTACGTGCTGGATGTGGCGCACAATCCCGCCGGTGCATGGGCGTTGCGATCTACGCTCTCCGCCGTATATCAGGATCGCGCGATCACGATGGTTTTTGGCGTATTGCGCGACAAGGCGATGTCGGAAATGACGGAAATTCTGTTTCCGATTGCCGACCGCGTGATCCTGACCCATGCCCACAATCCCCGCTCGGCCACGCCGGCGGAGATCCGGCAGGCGGCGCGCCCGGTCCTGTCGGAGGTCAGCGAAGCGGAAAGTGTGGCCTTGGCGCTGGAGGAGGCAACGGGGGTTGCCGGAGACGGAATTGTGGTCGTAACCGGTTCGATTTACATCGTCGGAGAGGCGATGCGAACCCTGGGCGTACGCATCTAATTAAGCCGAACCTGGGGACAGCCCCGGGACATTCACTGGGAAGGATCATTTACACCAATTTTGAATAAGCTGGTCACCACCGCGGAAGCTGAAAAGAATCTGGCGGAGCACCGCGGCGCTAAGTCCGAAGGGGCCCTACCGGCCTGGACGAATCGTGCTTCGGCACGCCCTGCGAGGCGCCATGGCTGGCTCAGTCTTCTGCGTTCATTCTTCATCATCGATCCGCTGATTTGGGCCTACACGATCGTGCTGGGGACGATCTCCCTGGCCGTCTCGCTGTTTGACAGCGACGGGCGCATCCAGCACAAGCTGGCGGCCGCATGGTCCTGGCTGATCATAAAGACGATTTTCTCGCCGGTGGCGGTTACAGGGAACGCTGGGACTCTGCGCAGCTCGACCAGTTCGAGGCCACGCGTTTTTGCCGTGACGCACGCGTCCGCGATGGATATTCCGATTCTCTACGTCTATCTGCCGTTTCAGTTCCGCATCGTCTTCAAAAGCGAACTCCTGTCGTATCCGTTCGTGGGCTGGCACCTGAAACGCTCCGGGCAGGTTTGCATTAACCAGCAGAATCCCGACGATGTCGATCGGCGCGATTAAATCGGCGCTCAAGAGCCTGCGCAAAGGCATGCCTCTGGTCATTTTTCCGGAGGGCGGCCGCACCCAGAATGGGCAGCATTCAACCGTTCCTGCCCGGAGCATTTTTCCTGGCGATCAAGGCGCAAGCCGATATCGTCCCGATCGCGCTCGTGGGCACATTCGACCTGTTGCCGATGAACACGTATCACATCAAATGCCAGCCGCTGGAGATGCGGGTGGGAGAAGTTATCTCCACGGATGGACTGACGGTCGCGGACACGGAAGCGGTTTCGGCGCGGGTGAAGGCGGCGATCGAAGCGCTGCACTCGGGGCCGCGAACAAGCTAGCGATAACAGAGATAGCTCCTGGGCCGAGCCCTCGACAACACTTCCCCCAGCTTAGCCAATGGTAAACTTAGAAGATTCAGTGGAATACAAGGCTCAATCTATGTCTGACAGCATTCATGTGAAGTTTCCGGATGGAAGCACCAAGGAAGTCGCCAAGGGTATCACTGCGCTCGATGTCGCGAAGTCCATCAGCCCGCGGCTGGCGGATGCGGCGCTGGCGGCGAAAACGAATGGCAACCTGATCGACCTGACTCGACCTCTTGAGAAAGATACCGACCTGCGCATCATGACCGAGAAGGATCCGGAGGCGCTTGAAGTATACCGGCATTCGTCCGCCCACCTGATGGCCGCAGCCGTGCTCGAACTTTTCCCCGAGACCAAGCTTGGCCACGGTCCGGCGACCGAAAACGGGTTTTTTTACGACTTCTTCCGCGAAACTCCCTTCACGCCCGAGGATCTGGAAAAGATTGAAAAGAAGATGCACGAACTGGTACAGCAGGATCTTCCGTACGCGCGGGAATTCGTGGAGCGTACCGAGGGCCTGCAACGGTTCAAGGGGGAAGGCGACTTCATGAAGTGCCACTTCATCGAGCAATTCACCAAGCCCGATGAAAAGATTTCCATTTACAAGACAGGCAAGTTTCTCGACTTCTGCCGCGGCCCGCATATCCCTTCCACCGGAAGGATCAAGGCGTTCAAGTTGCTGAATATTGCGGGCGCATACTGGCTGGGCGATGAGAAGAATCCGCAGTTGCAGCGGATTTACGGCACTTCGTTCTTCTCGAAGAAAGATCTCGATGCTTACCTGGCCGGTATCGAGGAAGCCAAGAAGCGCGATCACCGCGTGCTCGGCAAGCAGCTCGACCTGTTTTCGATTCAGGAGCTCGCCGGACCGGGACTGATTTTCTGGCATCCCAAGGGCGGCATCATCCGTAAGGAGATGGAAGACTGGATGCGCGAGGAGTACCTGCGGCGCGGCTACTCGCTGGTCTGCACGCCGCACGTCGCACGCCGGCAACTTTTTTACACCTCGGGACACGAAGGCTATTACTCCAACAACATGTTCGACGCCATGGAACTGGATGACGCCGAGTATCGTCTGAAGCCGATGAACTGCCCGGGGCACATTCTGATTTACAAGGACTCGCTGAAGTCTTACCGCGATTTGCCGGTGCGGCTGGGCGAACTGGGTACCGTCTATCGTTACGAGCGCTCGGGCGTAATGCACGGCCTGATGCGTGTGCGCGGGTTTACGCAGGATGACGCCCACATTTTCTGCACTCCCGAGCAGATTGAAAATGAAATCGGCGGCTGCCTGGACTTCGCACTCGAAGTTCTCAAAGACTTCGGATTCACGGAATTTCAAACCGAGCTTTCCACCTGGAATCCGGACGACCGCAAGAATTTTGTCGGCAGCGATGAACAGTGGAAGCTGGCGACCGAATCTTTGGAAAAAGTTCTGACGGGGCGCAAGATTCCGTACAAGACCATCCCCGGTGAAGCGGCCTTCTACGGACCGAAGATCGATGTGAAGCTGGTGGACGCGATCGGGCGGCTCTGGCAGCTTTCCACCGTGCAGTTCGACTTCAACCTGCCGCAACGCTTCGGCTTGGAATACGTAGCCGAAGACGGCACGCGCAAACAGCCGTTGATGGTGCACCGCGCTCTTTACGGGTCAGTCGAGCGCTTCTTCGGAGTGTTGATCGAGCATTACGCCGGCGCGTTTCCAGTTTGGCTGTCCCCAGTGCAGACGATCATGATTCCTATCGCGGAGCGGCACGTGGAATACGCGCAGAAAGTTGCGGCCCAGCTGAAGGCTGCGGGCGTACGCGTGGACGTCGACGCTCGCAACGAGAAGATGAATGCGAAAATCCGCGAGCACGCCATGCAGAAGGTTCCGTTCCTGCTGGTGGTAGGAGATAAAGAGGCCGAAGCCGGCAAGGTTAATGTCCGCACGCGAGGGAAAGAGAAGACGGAAGACATGCCGGCGGCGGAGTTCGTGGAGAAGATCCGGAAACTGATTTTCGAGAAGAGCGCGAGCCTGCAATAGGTCTCCACCGCCGTTTTTCATTGCTTGGTTCAGGTTCCGACATCTTTTTCCGTACCATGAAAATCCCGCACTAACAGCGGGATTTTCATGGTAGACTTTGTAGGTGATTTATCGCCTTTCCGATATCGCGCTGGTCCGCACGGCACTGCGGCGCAGCCGGGTGGCTGCGATTATTGGCCCAAGGCAGTGCGGGAAAACCACTCTGGCGCGACAGTTTGTTCCGCCCGGCTCGCCCAACTATTTCGACCTCGAGGATCCCGCCAGCCTGGCGCGCCTCAGCGAACCAGACATCGCGCTCCGGCCATTACGCAAGCTAGTGGTGATCGATGAAGTCCAGCGGCGTCCGGAACTCTTCCCTTTGTTGCGCGTTCTGGCCGACCGCCGGCCTCTGCCCGCGCGCTTTCTCATTCTGGGCAGCGCTTCGCCAGAGCTGTTGCAGCAATCGTCGGAGACGCTGGCGGGGCGACTGGAAACGGTCCCGCTGGAGGGTTTTCGGCTGGCCGATCTGGGTGCTGCCGCCCAAGGCCGCCACTGGCTTCGTGGTGGATTCCCGCTCGCTTACCTGGCTCGAAGCGAATCGGACTCGATGGCCTGGCGTCAGCAATTCCTGCAGACGTTTCTGGAGCGCGACATGCCGCAGCTCGGCATCACCATTCCGGCGACTGCAATGCGGCGCTTCTGGACTATGATCGCGCACTATCACGGCCAAATCTGGAACGCTGCCGAAATGGCCCGCGCCATGGCCCTCAATGAATCCACGGTGCGCCGCTATCTGGATCTGATGACGGGCGTATTCATGGTTCGGCAACTGCCGCCCTGGTTTGAAAACCTGGGCAAGCGCCAAGTTAAGGCTCCAAAAGTATACGTGCGGGACACAGGGCTGCTGCACGCGCTACTGGGCATCACAAACCGGCAGGATCTCGAGTCGCACCCCAAGGTTGGAGCGTCGTGGGAGGGTTATGCGGTCGAGGAGGTGCTGAAGGCGTTCCGTCCCGATGACGCTTACTTCTGGGCCACGCATAACGGGGCCGAACTCGATCTGCTGCTGTTCAGGAAGGGCCGCCGCATTGGCATCGAATGCAAGCGCACGGATGCCCCGCGCCTCACACCCTCGATGCGGATCGCATTGAGCGACCTGAAGCTCGACCAACTGTATGTGCTCTATCCCGGCGACAAGGCTTATTCGCTGGCAAAGAATGTTGAGGTTGTGCCCCTGGCAGATTTTGTGAACGCGAAATAAAGGGCGCGGTCCATCGCCTGGCACTATGTCGAACGCTTCCTTGAGCGCTGCAAAGGCCTGTGGTAGGATCGGGAGTTTCGCAGGCATCGTTGGGCTGGCCTGTCCCTGTCCTCATCTCTTTCGGGCCGTAGCTACTTCTTCCGGCAAGCCTGCTGAAGGAGAAAACTCGTGAAAGTTTATGAAGGAGCCAACCTCCGCAACCTTGCCTTGATCGGGCATGGACACGCGGGCAAAACCACCCTGGTGTCCGCCATGCTCCAAACGGCCGGCGCCACGCAGCGCTTCGGCCACGTGGACGACGGCACCGCTACCACCGATTACGACGAAGAAGAAATTGCCCGCAAGATGTCGATTGCGACCGGCTTGGCCTGCGTCGAGTGGGGAAAGGCCAAGCTCAACCTGCTGGATACGCCTGGGTTCAACATGTTCGTCCACGAGGCCAAAATGGTGCTGCCAGTCGTCGATGCGGCGCTGGTCGTGGTCGACGGGGTGGCTGGCGTTGAGGTTGTCACCGAGCGCGTATGGGGATATTGCGACGAGATCAATCTGCCCCGCATGATCGTGGTCAGCCGCATGGACCGCGACCGCGCCGACGCGAGCCGCGTTCTCGAATCGCTCACCACGGCTTTTGGGCGCGCCGTAACGCCGCTGCAGCTTCCGATCGGGAGCGAAAAGAGTCTGACGGGCATCGTCGATCTGGTCCGGATGAAAGCGTACACCTACGAGATGGGTGGAAACGGCAAGGGCAAGGAAGGCCCGATCCCTGCAAACATGGCCGAGACGGCCAAAGAAGCGCACGAAAAGCTGGTCGAGCTCGTCGCCGAAGGAAAAGACGAGCTTATGGAAGAGTACTTCGAGAAGGGGACGATTCCGGAGGCCGATCTGGTGCCCGCGCTCCATGAGGCGATCCGCGAAGACAAGCTCTTCCCCGTGCTTTTCACCAGCGGCTTGGGGAACATTGCGGTGGATGAGTTGATGGACTTCATCGTCGACTACACGCCAGCGGCGAATGAGCATCACGCCATCACGGGCGAACCGGTCGGCGGCAACGGCGCTCCTGCCGAGCGCAAGGGAACCGACAACGAACCCGCTTCGGTCTATATATTCAAGACCGTGTCTGACGCGTTCTCTGGGCGCATTTCGTATTTCAAGGTTTTCTCGGGAGTCCTCAAGAACGACGCCTCTCTGCAGAACTTCAACCGCAATACGCAGGAGAAGTTCGCTCACATCTCCGTGGTGCAGGGCAAGAATCTGCTCCCTATTCAGGAACTGCATGCCGGCGATATTGGCGCGGTTGCGAAACTGAAAGAGACACTCACCGGGGACACGCTGGGCGACAAGAACGCGCCCATTCAGTATCCCCACGTGAAACTGCCGGAACCGGCAATTACGTTTGCGATCGAGCCGAAGACTCGCGCCGATGAAGACAAGCTGGGAGTCGGTCTCCACAAGCTCATGGAAGAAGACCCGATGCTGCGCTTCTTCCGGGATCCGCAAACCAAGGAATTTCTGATTGCGGGAACGGGCCAGCAGCACATTGAAGTCGTGGTCTCCAAGATGAAGAAGCGCTACCACGCCGAAGTTGTGCTTAAGGCGCCCAAGGTTCCGTATCGCGAGACGATTCGCGGCAAGGCCGATGTCCAGGGAAGGCACAAGAAGCAGACCGGCGGCCACGGACAGTACGGCGATTGCAAGATCAAGATGGAACCGTTGCCTCGGGGCGGCGAGTTCGAATTCGTCAACGACATTTTCGGCGGCGCGATTCCGAAGAACTACATTCCTCCCGTCGAAAAGGGGATCCGCGACGCGGCCGCGCGTGGCTATCTCGCCGGATTTCCAGTCGTCGATTTTCGCGTGATCCTGTATGACGGGTCGTATCACGACGTCGATTCGAACGACCTGTCATTCCAGATGGCCGGCCGTATCGCTTTCAAGAAAGCGATGGAGGTAGCCAAGCCGACGTTGCTCGAGCCCATCATGAATGTTGAAATCACGGTGCCCGACGAGTTTGCCGGCACCATCATGGGCGACCTAAACAGCCGCCGCGGACGCATCCAGGGCATGGACAACAAAGGCGGGAATACGATCGTCAAGGCCGAGGCGCCGATGGCCGAAATGCTAACTTACGGGGCCGATCTGACTTCGATGACGCAGGGCCGCGGCAGCTTCAACATGGAAATGCACCACTATGATGTCGTCCCGCAGCAACTGCAGGACAAGATTGTGGAGAAGGCGAAAGCGGCGCGCGGCGAGGTGAAGGAAGAGGAAGAGTAGAACAGCTCTCAGTTCTCAACTCCAGTTCAGTAACAATGCCCGACTGTATTTTTGGATGAAATCCCCCTAACTTCGAAGAAGCGCGACGCTGGGAGGAGGCATCCTCGCTGTTCAGAATTCACTCCTCAGGGATGGTCTAGGGCTAAAGGGAGGGGGGTACCCCCCCCTCCCCCTGTTTTCCCGCAAAGTATTGAAAGTAAGTTACTTAACTCCAAAGTATTCAATAATAAAGACTTAGTGGCGAGCATTGCTGATTTCCGGCCAATTCGCATGCTTTCTATGTCGCGGTTGAATTGTCAAAGACGCTTTTCCGACGACTTTTTTTGGGCTGGGATAGCCGCCTCTGGAGACGGGCATGCCGCTGCCTTGTCACAGGTCAGTCGTTATTGTCGCGCGTGGCAGGGTGGAAGTCTGTGATATTCGTACGGCGGATTTGTGATGAAAAAGGAGCAGGGCGCGGGGACGAAGTGTTGGAAGTTTTGTCACCCCGTTTTCCAAATCGGGGCGACCGGATCTAAGGGGATGGCAAGATCTCACCAAGAAGGGCCGGCGTTCCTTTTTCGCGGCGATTGACGTCTAGTGGACACGATCAACGCTAACGACGTAATTATGGCACCATCTCCACGTCCGTAAACCGAAAATCCTCCCCCTTGGCGAGCAGCTTTTGACCAGAAAATTTGGCGAGGGCGTAGGCGAAACAGTCTCCGAAGTTGAGGCCGGCGGCGTGACGGCCTTTGCCATATTTGCGCCAGGCAGAACGGGCGATTTCGACTTGCTCGCCATCGACCGGAACCAGTTCGATTTTGGTTTTTACCAGGAAAAGGTCGAACTCCCGGCCCGCGGCCTCGCCCCGGCGCGCTTCCAACACCATGCCGGTTTCGAGCGCGTTTGCCGCCGAGAGCAGGCGAGTCTCAGCCTGCAGAATGCTGTCGAGCAATGTCGTACGCTCGGGTTCTCCCAGGAAGATGGCGACGAGTGCGGAGGTGTCGATGACCATTATCCCAGACCATCCGCCCTAACCATTAGCGTGGGACGCCATCTGCGCCATAGCCGAGAATCTCTTCTTCCGGCCGCGAGTCCAGAGTGGGAAGAGCATCGACGCGCCGAAGAAGGTCGTCGATCTGCCCGGTCAGAATGTGGGTTCTCCTGCGTTGCTTCATCCGCTCCAGGCGTTCTTCCAGCGCTTTCTGGATCGCCTCGGTCAGAGACTCTCCAGCTTCCTCCGCAACCTTCCGGGCGAGTCTTTCTGTGGACTCGTTCTTGATGCTCAGCGCCATGGCCGCATTATATACCGAACGGTATAATTATGCCTAACAATTGTTATATTACTGAAAATACAAGATCTATCGTCATCAGGCTAGGCCCTTAGCCCCAGCGATTTTGCCAATTTGGCTTGGCGGTCGTCGAAGGTCCAGAAGCGGTCAGCTTTGAGTTCGAGCGCGCTGGCGACGTGCAGGCTGTCGAGTGTCCGCACGCCGAGCTTTGGCCCGTAGCGGCGGGCCAGACCGGCGCAAACCTCAAAGGCGTTTTCGGGCAGGCTGGTCGGCTGCCACAACCCAGCGGCCAGGTCGGCAAGAAAGAGCGCATTCATTTCTTTCGCTTTTTCCGCCGTGAGGTTTTCTCGAAATTCCTGTTGGGCGAGCGCGTGGGCCCATTCGGCAAGATGTAATGGAGTCAGCGGGAGAGGCGCTCCCACGGCAACTCGCTGGCGCGCCTCGGTGGAATGGCGGTCGGTCAGGTAGAGAGAAACCACAAAGCTCGAGTCAAGATAAACGCTCAATAGCGACCCCGATCCTCGAGGACAACATTCGGGAGGATGCGGTCTCCCAGGATTTTTTTTGCGCGGGCCTCGAAATCAGGATAATGGACGAGCCTTTTCTCGGGTTCCCTCTCCGGAACGATGCGGGCGATGACGGTATCACGCTCGCGCAGCTCGACCGTCTTTCCGGAGCGCAGCCAGGCTTTTAGCTTCTTAGTATCGCGCAGCTGGCGAATATTTACGGATGGCATAGCATGGATTGTGACACATAATGTGACACATTTTCAATAATTTCCTTCGATCGGGCTCTGGCTCCGCCAGCACGTTTGTGATGGAATACGTTCCCTGATCGCCCGTTCTGGCGTACTATTCGTCTTTCAAGGAGGCCTCATGTCAAGGCGGAACTCCCGAACCGTTCGCCGCTTGTCCGCCGCGGCGTTTATTCTCTTATTAATCTCACCTTCCATCATGGCGCAGGATAACAAAAGCACAGTACTGGAGTTGGATCACGTCTCGATCTGCGGATCGAATCTCGACACCCTCCGCCAGATGCTCGCCGAGGCTGGCATGGCTCCCGATTTCGGGGGACCTCACGGCAACGGCGTTACGCAGATGGCCGCCATCGGCTTTGACGACGGCACTTATATTGAACTGATCGCGCCGGTGAAGGCCGGGGTAACGACGGGATCCGACTGGGCCCGCTTCATGGATACCGACGCCACGACGTGCGCCTGGGCGGTCGGCACAAACGTTCTGCTGCAGGAAGTGGATCGCCTGAAGAAGGCCGGGATCGCGGTGACGACCCCGGCGGCGGGAAGCCGGAAGCGTCCCGACGGCATGTCAGTCGAGTGGAAAACAGCGGATGTTGGTTCGGGCACGGCGGGGTCGGTGCTGCCATTCATGATTGAAGATCAGACGCCGCGGGCCTGGCGGGTGCAGCCCTCGGCCAGCGTGCAGGGTGCGCCGGTGTCGGGGGTGGAAAACATAGTGATCGGCGTCAGCAACCTGGACGCTTCGATTGCCCTGTTCCGCAAGGCGTATGGCTGGTCCGAACCACTTATCGAGAACCAGAAGGAGTTCGGCAAGATGGCGTACTTTCCCGGCGAGCCTGTGATTCTGGCGTCGCCCACGGGGGGTGGATGGGTCGCCGACCACATCGCCAGATATGGTGAATCGCCGGTCGCCATATTGCTGAACGCCCGCGACCTTTCCGCCGCCACCAGGAAATACAGGCTCGTGGGGACGAAGACATGGTTCGGACAGAAGGTGGCATGGTTCGATGAGAAGAAGCTGAAGGGCGCGCGGCTGGGCGTGATTGGACAGTAATTAACGACGTGGAAGTCCGGGATGCCCGTCCGTCCGCGATCTGAATTCTGCTACCATCTCGCACAGTGGCTCTCGTTAAGAACAATCCTAGTTTGCCGATGCCTAACCTGCCGACAAAGGATCGCCTCGTCTCCGCCGCCCCGGTCGAAGACGATTCTTCCTTTGAGCTCAAGCTGCGTCCGCAGCGGCTGGTGGAATTTATCGGCCAAGGCAAGGTCAAGGAAAATCTCGATGTGGCGATTCAAGCCGCCAAGTCGCGCGGCGAAGCGCTCGATCACGTGCTGCTCTACGGGCCGCCCGGCCTGGGCAAGACCACGCTCGCCAACATCATCGCCAACGAGCTCGATGCCGCCTTCCAGCAGACTTCAGGGCCGACACTTCAGATCAAGGGCGACCTGACGGCCATCCTCACCAATTTGCGCGATCGCCAGGTGCTGTTTATCGACGAAGTGCACCGCTTACAGCCCGCGCTTGAAGAGATCCTCTATTCCGCGCTCGAAGATTACAAACTCGACATAATGATCGGTCAGGGGCCCTCCGCACGCACCCACACCATGGACGTGAAGCCCTTCACCTTCATTGGCGCCACCACGCGCGCGGGATTACTTTCGGCGCCGCTGCGTTCGCGGTTTGGTCTGCTGCTGCGGCTGGAGTTCTACACCAACGACGACCTGCGCATCATCATCGAGCGATCGGCAGAGATTCTCGGCGTGAAGATCGATCGACCCGGGGCTGTCGAAATCGCCGGCCGCTCGCGAGGCACGCCTCGCATCGCGAACCGGCTGCTGCGGCGCGTCCGCGATTACGCGCAAGTCCGCGCGGCAGGGATCATCGACTTGCCGACGGCGCAGGCGGCGCTGTCAATGCTCGAGGTCGATCGCCATGGGTTCGACGAAGTCGATCGCAAGCTGTTGTTGACTATTATCGAAAAATATCAAGGCGGCCCGGTGGGCGTGAACACGCTGGCGGCGGCGCTGGCGGAAGAACCGGATGCGATCGAGGAGATTTATGAGCCGTTCCTGATCCAGATCGGCTTTCTGAATCGCACACCGCGCGGCAGGATCGCAACCCAGTTGGCGTATGAGCATTTTGGAATTACTCCGAACCGGAGACAAAGTTCGCTGTTTTGAGGAGACGGGCAGGACTCGACGTCTTCGGGGCCAGCGCGCCAAAGAGCAGGCCCGAACCTGGGCAGAAAGCCTGTTAAGAGCATAATAAATTGGAGGCATAATGCGGGAAGTCATATCAACCGACGGGGCTCCCAAGGCCATTGGCCCCTACTCACAGGCAATTCGAGCCGGCGGCTTGCTCTTCACGTCCGGACAGGTTGCGATCGATCCCGCCACTCAGCAAGTTATTTCGGGTGATGTCGCCGCACAGACGGACCGCGTTCTCAAGAATGTGGCCGCAATCCTGCAGGCCTCGGGAAGCAGCCTGGAGCAGGTCGTGCGCTGCACCGTCTTTCTCAAGAATATGGGAGACTTCACCGCGATGAACGAGGTCTACGGACGCTATTTCAAACAGGCGCCTCCTGCTCGCTCCACGGTTGAGGTGGCTCGCCTTCCGAAAGACGTTCTGGTTGAAATCGATGCGATTGCATTGGTTTGATTGCCTGTATATTTAAGCGCGCTACTTTGAAGAACAATGTTGATTCGAAGAACCTAAGGAGAGGGTAGGATTATGAAGAAAGTGTTTATAGCAATCATGCTGTTCGGACTGGCGGGTATTGCTTCCGCTCAGGCCGCTCCAGCGAAGAAAGCACCCGCTATGCCGATCGGACCGACGAAGGTCACTGGCGAACCCGTGAAAACTGCCAGTGGTCTCCAGTATTGGGACATCAAGGTCGGGACCGGCGCGGTGGCGCAGAGCGGCCATAAAGTAAAGGTCGACTACACGGGCTGGCTCACCGATGGGAAGAAGTTCGACAGTTCGGTAGGAACGGGGAGGCCGTTCGAGTTCATGCTCGGCGCGAGCCAGGTAATTAAAGGCTGGGACGAAGGCGTGGCGGGAATGAAAGTCGGCGGCAAGCGCCAGTTGCGCATTCCGCCGGATCTAGCCTATGGACCTAAAGGTTATCCGGGAGCCATCCCCCCCAACGCAACCTTGATCTTCGACGTGCAGCTGGTGGATGTGAAGTAGATAAACTCAGAAGTCAGAAGTCAAATTGAAGAAGTAGGCTCCGCCCTGCGGAGAACTTCTACAATTTGACTTCTGACTTTTAATTTCCGACCTAAGCCTTTACTACCTTGCCGCTGCGGAGGCAGGACGTGCACACGCGGATATGTTTGGTTGCCGCTCCCACCTTGGCATGTACGGGCCGCAGGTTGACGTTCCAGCGGCGTTTGGTCACGTTGTGGGCGTGGCTGATGGTATTTCCGAACTGCGGCCCCTTGCCGCAAATATCACATACTCGTGCCATGACTTGAGGATCCTTCCAGGCTGATGCCAAAACACTGATTTTACAGGAAACGGGCGGATTTAGCCACCTCCCACCGGGACCTTGGGAGGTCCGTCAACCTCGCCTGCCGTTAGCTGAACCGCAAGCCTTCCAGGAAGCATCTCCGCGTTCCTCCGGCCCGTTTCCCGTCCAGATACCGTGAATCAGGCGGCCTTACCCATAACCGGCTGCGAGCAATGGGCGCAGCGGCGGGCATCGATGGGAATCTCGCTCAGGCACTCCGGACACTTTTTGGTAGTAGGATCGGCTGGCGCGGGATCCTTGCGGGTGCGCGCGATCAGTGCGTTGATCGGGGTTACGACAAAGAAGTAAACCGCGGCGGCTACCAGAATGAAGCTTACGAGTGCCGTGATGAAGTCGCCAATCGGGAAGACCGTGCTCCCGACCGTGAAGCTCAGGCCTGTAAAGTCAGGCTTCCCGACAACCAGAGCGATCAGGGGGTTGATGAGGTCTTTCACGAGGGCGGTAACGACCGTCCCGAAAGCCGCGCCGATCACGACGCCGACTGCCAGGTCGACAACATTTCCACGCAGGATGAATTGCTTGAAGCCAGATAACATGAAAACCTCCAGTTTGTTGGGTGGCAAACAAAGGTAAATGGAGAGCGGGTTTTGGTCAAGACACTCGTGCAGGAAGAGTGCAGAAATTTGCGCTGAGCTGGACTACGGTTTGCGGGTTGCTGTTCCAGGAGAACGGGTGCGTCGAGCCTTCAGATTCTCATCGGCATAACGATGTAGCGGTACTTGTAATCCTCGCCTTCGGCAGGGCGGAGCTGGCCGGCGGATTGCGCATCCTTCAATTCGAGCTTCACCTCTCCCGAGCCAACCGCCTTGATGAAATCGAGAAGGTACTGGGCGTTGAATCCGATGGACATCGTTTCGCCGTCGTAAGCGACTTCGATGGAGTCTTCGGACTCGCCGGTTTCGGTGGACGAAGCGGAAAGCTTCAACTCGTCTTTCTCCAGTCGCAAGCGCACGGCGCGCGAGCGCTCGTCGGCAAATTGCGCTACGCGGGAAATTGCGCCGCCTAGTTCATCGCCCTGGAGGAGGATCGATTTCGTGATGTCCTTCGGCAGAACCGCTTCGTAGTTGGGGAACTGGCCGGTCAGCTGGCGCGAAGTGAGCAGCCGCGGGCCGACGCGGAAGAACAGAGTCGATTCGTCTTTCGCGAAGTCGATGGTTTCAACGTCGGAGTCGAGCAGCGACTTGAGTTCGTCCATCGCTTTTTTCGGGATCAGCGTCTTCATCTCGCCCGAGACGCCTTCGAACTTTTCTCCCGAGCGCTCGATGTGCGCCAGCCGGTGGCCGTCGGTGGCCACCATCGTGATCGATTCCGGCTTGAGCACCATCAGCGCGCCGTTCAGCGTGTAGCGCGATTCTTCGTTCGCAATCGCGAAGCCGGTCTTCGCGATCATCGAGCGCAGCACGGCAGCTGGAATCTTGATCGCGCCGGCGGATGGAAACACCGGCAGCCCCGGGAAATTCGAGCGCGCCATCCCGACCATCTTCGTATTCGAACGTCCGCAACGAATGCTGACCCAGTGATTCTCCAGCAGGCGAATGGTGATGTCGGCGTCCGGCAGCAGCTTTACGTAGTCGTAGAGTTTGCGCGCCGGAATCGTGCACGCGCCCTCTTTTTTCACCTTCGCGTTGCAGGATGTGCGCAGGCTCAGGTCGAGATCGGTCGCGGTCAGCGATAGTTTGTCGCCGGCCGCTTCGAAAAGATAGTTGGAGAGAATCGGGATGGTGGTCTTGCGCTCGACCACGCCCTGGGTGGCCGTCAGTTCGCGAAGCAATTCAAACTTGCTGACCGTGATTTCCATGGTCGTGGTGGCAGCGGCAGGCGCGACTTCTACCGGCATATTGGATCTCCCGACTGTACTTCTGTTCCTTTTCTTATATCAAATGCAAAACAAAGAAAACCAGTAGTAACCGTAGGTGGGACGGAGAAATGGAAATTTGGTCCATCTACCATCGGTGCAGGGTTTTGCACGCCCAACCCTCGTGTGAAGAATCGAACCCCTGAGCTGCGGACCTGCACGTATCGAAGCGACTCTGCCCGCAATTTCATCCGGTCTCGCACAGATTCCACAATCGCTGCACAGCCTGGGAGCAGGAAGACTGGACTATAGAGTGGAAAACGAGCCGCAAACCGCTATTTACGCGCCCAATTGCTCGGTCAATTTATTGAGCAGCCTGTTCAAATCCTTGTCGTCCTTGCGGAGACTTCTTCGATCTTCTCGACCGAATGCAGCACGGTTGTGTGGTGCTTGCCGCCGAACTGCCGCCCGATTTCAGGCAAGGATGCCTCGGTCAGATGCTTGGCCAGATACATCGCGATCTGCCGCGGATAGACGATGGAGCGCGAATTGTTCTTGGCCTTGATCTCCACCAGGCGCAGGCCGAACTGCTCCGCCACCGCCTTCTGAATGGACTCGATCGTCACCTTGCGCGCCTGCGAGTCGATGAAATTCTTCAGGACCTGCTGCGTGTAGGGCAAGCGTGATCTCGGCGCCAATCAGCGACGAATGCGCCACCAGCCGAATCAGCGCGCCTTCCAAGCTCGCGCACGTTGGAGCGGATATTCGAGGCGATGAAGAGCGCGACGTCGGTGCGGCAGTGTGACGCGCTCCTGCTCCGCCTTCTTTTGCAGGATGGCGACTTTCGTTTCCAAGTCGGGCGGCTGGATGTCGGCGATCAGTCCCCACTCGAATCGGCTGCGCAGCCGATCTTCAAATTCCGCCAGCTCTTTCGGCGGCCGGTCGCTGGCAATCACGATCTGCTTCATCGACTCGTGCAGCGCGTTGAAGGTGTGGAAGAA
The DNA here is from genome assembly GCA_963838315.1 of uncultured Acidobacteriaceae bacterium. Classification (GTDB taxonomy): domain Bacteria; phylum Acidobacteriota; class Terriglobia; order Terriglobales; family Acidobacteriaceae; genus Acidiflorens. The sequence continues at coordinate 71,440 of CAWIQW010000007.1, read as the reverse complement.
CTCTTCCTGCGTGCGCTCTTTCTGCGCCAGAAACTGAATGTCGTCGACGAGCAGCACATCCACCGTGCGGAACTTGTCGCGGAAGCTGATCATCTTGTCGTAGCGCAACGAGTTGATCATCTCGTTGGTGAACTTCTCGCTCGACACGTAGCAGATGGCCGCTTGCGGTGAACGCCGCTTAATCTCATGCCCGATGGCCTGCATCAGATGCGTCTTGCCCATGCCGACGCCGCCGTAGAGAAATAGCGGGTTGTAGGCCTTGGAAGGCCGCTCAGCGACCGCCTGGCAGGCGGCATGCGCAAACTGGTTGCCGCTGCCGATGACGAAGGCATCGAAGGTGTAGCGCGGGTTCAGCTGCGCGGCGCTGTCCCAATCGAAGCGTCCCCTGCATGGGCGCTGCCGCGGTTGCTGGTTGTCCGCTACTCGAACCGAAAGCCGAGAGCCCGCCGTTGTGCCGGATCGGCGTGTTCGAGGGATCGTCCTCGGCGGTTACGAACTTTACATCCTTGTATCCCAGCCCGAGATTGTCGACCGCCTCCTGAATCAGATCGGCATACTTGTCGCCCACGTGCCGGAATTCGGCGGTGGGAACGCGCACGAAAAGAACTCCGTTGCTGATGTGGCTGTAACGGGTTGGCTTCAACCAGGTGTCGTAGGAGTGGCGATTGATTTTCTTTTCCAGCGCATCGAGGATGCGCGCCCACGGATTCGGAATGATGGCGGAACTGGCAGACTGACATTTTATGAATACCAAATACCCAGCCGATAATGGGCCGGGCGAATCCAATCTTAGAAATATGAATGTCTGCTTTACAGTGCGGAACAGCTTCTGTTTCGCGGTACTGGTTATCGGTGAAATTCATTACGGGACGAACGGCATACTAGCATAAAAAAAATCGCCGCGTCGGTGTCGTGCAACAAAAATATTTTTCGCGTCACAATCAGTTGCATCGCGATTTCCGGCGCTGTCAAGTGTCGAGAAACTAACTGCCGCGCAAAGGGTGCAATTGAAGAAAGGAGAGGAGAAAGCGAATTTTGCTCAGCGTGTGGTGCACGCGCTGGTCAAGGCATTCGACGCCGTTCTGTTTTCGCGGCTGTCTTGTAACTCCCCGGATAGACGACGACGGAGCGCCGCCCGCCTTCGCCGTCGCTCTCGGTGCGCAAATCTTTTTCTTCGCGCAACGCGAGATGCACGATGCGGCGCTCGCGCGATGACATTGGACCGAAACGATAAGGCTCGCCCGTGCGCCGCACTTTTTCGGCCGCAGTCCGCGCCGCGAGCTGCATTTCGTCGATGCGCAGCGCGCGAAAATTCTTGCAGTCGAACCAGATCTTCTCGTGCTCGTTGCCCTGGAGGTGCAGAATCTCCGAGCGCGAGCAATTCGAACGAGCGCAATAACTCGCCGCCACGTTCCAGCAGCAGCGTCGAATCGGGACCGGCAAACTCCACGAGAATCTCCGGATGCTCCCAGTCCCGATTTTGCGCGATCGGCGGATCGACGGTGATGCGGTACTTCAGCTTGAACCCGCCGTTGGTGATGACGGTTTGCAGAAATTCGCCAATCTGTTTGGCGGCAGCGACTTTGTCGGTGATTGGCATAGATAGCTCTCAGCCGTCAGCTATCAGCCATCAGGAAAACCGTGGCGCGTTTGCGCTAGGGCTGACAGCATAAAGCTGACGGTTATTTTTCTTTCTTTCTGCGCGCGCTTCTCCATCATCTCGCGCATTTCGCGGCCCAGCGAGGTGCGGTTCATGACCGACTGCTGCACGATACCGATCAGCTGTCCCGCCGCCCAATAGAGACCCAACCCGGCCGGCAGATTCCAGCTGATTACGCCCATCATGCCGGGCATCATGATGTTCATCATCTTCTGCTGTGAAGGGTCCATGCCGGCCTGCGGCGTCATGCGCTGCATGGCAAACATGGTGATCACAATCGCGACTGGCAGAATGTGCAGCTTATCCGGAGATGCAAGATCGTGAATCCATACCCAGGGCGCATGCCGCAGATCAATGGCGACGCCCAGCATGCGGTAGTACGCAAACAGAAACGGCATCTGGATCAGCAGCGGCAGACAGCCACCCGCCGGATTCACGCCTTCTTTCTTATATAGCGCCGAAATCTCAGTGTTCATCTCGGCCTTGCGCGGATCGCGCAGGCTGTACTTCTTGTATTTTTCCTGGATCGATTTGATCTGCGGCGCAACGCGCTGCATCTTCAGCATCGATTTCATCTGCGACAGGCGCAGCGGCAGCAACGCCAGGTTGATCACCAGCGTCTGCAACAGGATCGCCCAGCCCCAGTTGTGGACGATGTGGTTGTAAGTCCACTTCAGCCAGAGGAAGAGCGGGCGCGCGATAAGGCCGAGCCAGCCAAAGTCGACCACCGCTCGCAGGTCGGGGTCGGCGCCAGCCAACCCGGGGATCGGCACCGCTTCCAGATCCGCCAGAGACTTGGGCCCGACATAGAGGCGCTCCGCGGTATCGCCACGGACATTGCCCACGGCAGCGCCCAGCACGTCGACCCGGTCTATCTGGTGAGTGTTGGGATCGGATTCGTAACGGGGGATCTCAATCTGATTACGCAGCGTGACCAGCGCGGAACTCTGTGGATCCTGCGGAAGAAACGCGGCCGCGAAATACTGGTCCGACAATCCTGCCCAGTTGAACGGGCCCTGGATCGTGCCGCCTCCACTGATCTTCTTGATCGCCAGCCGTTCAACCTTGCTGTCGTATTGATACGCGACCTGGCCGGCGGCATACGAAGGCGCAGTGAGTTCGCCGCCGAAGCCGGAAGGCCACATAGGAAATGCGCTGACGACAGCGCCCTTTACTCGCAGCGACGTCTCGATGCCGATTACATAGCTGCGGTCAAACGTAAAGTGCTTGTGAACGGAGAAATCGTCGTCCGAGTACTCGAACGTGATCTCGGCGGGCGAAGTCGCCCCCGTACTCGTGGCCACATACAGAGCCGAATTGATCTTGCTGCGCAGGGCTTCGTCGAGGTTGCCGGGATAAGTCCACAGCGAGAGCGGATAGCCGTATTTCTCGGCTGCCAACCGGTTCACCAGGTCTAGCGGCTGTCCCTTTTCGTCATCCCACTTCTTCAAGACCCACGACTTGACTTGCCCGCCGCGATTGGTAAAGACGATGCGGTACAGATCGTTCTCAATGACGGTGTCGGCCTCGCTTGCCGCCTGCCTGGCGGCAACGGACCCGGCAGTCTTAGCCTGCGTGCCGGAAACCTGCGGAGTCGAACCTTCCGTCTGCGCGACGGCGGCTTGTGCCTGATTGGGCGCAGGCGCGGGTTGTGCGATCTTCTGATTCGCAGGGGGCTGCGGCCCGTATTTTTTCAGCATCGGCTGAAACAGCATGATGACCAGAAAGGTCAGCGCAAACACAAGGAGCAGTCTGCGCTCCATGCCGGGCTCTTGCTGGGGATTCTGGAATTCTGCCAAATTAGTAGCTCGCTGTTCGTCGTTCGTGGTTGGCCGTTTGCGTGGAACCGAGGTTGATCGAGGCGAAGTGATCTATCCTGCCGTCACACTGAACAGTTGTTTGTTACTGGGCCGTCCTTCACCACCGGATCGTATCCGCCCTTCACAAAAGGATGGCAGCGCAACAACCGCCAAGCCGCCATCCATCCTCCGCGCAGCACGCCATAGCGGTCGATCGCCTCCATCGCGTATTCCGAGCAAGTCGGCACGTAGCGGCACGATGGCAACGAGCGATGGCGAAATCCACCGTTTGTAAAACCGCAACATCGCCGAGCGCCACAGCACTTCATTTTTCCTCTGCCAGCTTCTCCTGGCAATCACGTCGAACGCGCGGCCCACTTCTTCGAGCACCAGGGCAAATTCCAACGTGAGAACCGACTTCTTCGGATTGATCACCATATCCACCGCGCTCTGCAAGGTCGAACGCGGCGCCGCACCGCTTCGCGCAGTCTGCGCTTGATCCGGTTGCGCTGCGACCGCGCCGCCCAGCACGCGGCCCACCGTAAAACCGACACGCGCGTTCTTTTCCGCAGCCTCCGCCGGCCTGCGGCAAGATAAAAGACGGTCATGTGCGGAGAAAATTGCCGCCGTCCCTGCTTGTAGACACGATCGAAATCGGAGTGCTTCAGCAGCCGCGCCGCGCGCGGGAAACCTGCCCCGCTTCGGCGCGGGCTGTTCTTCACCCCGGCTGGGAGCGTCGGCGCTCACAACTTCACAGTCCTGCACAATAGTTAATGATCAAAAACGACGGCCTTCGCTCTCCGTCCGTGGGGAAGCTACTCGCGGAAACCCGGCTTCACGGAGACGCGCTTGCGTCCCTTGGCCCGGCGGCGCGACAGCACTTTGGCCCCGCTCTTGGTCTTCATGCGAGTCCGGAACCCGTGCTTTTTCGAGCGCTTGCGCCGGTTAGGTTGAAATGTACGTTTCGGCATGAAAATCCGTTGCTCCTGATTGAATCGACTGGTCCTAAGGCAAACGGTAAGTATAAATGACGGTAGGTGCCCGCGGCAAACGCGAAAAACTGAGTGGTAGGGGATGGGGACGGCACTATTTGCAGAGCCCATCCGTTCGAAATCGGAACTTATGTATAATCCGCCGATGCAAGCAATACCCTGGAGCACAATTGCGTTCGGATCGCTGCTGCTTGTTTGCGCCCGCTCCCTCGGAGGACAGGAAGTGAAATCTCCGCAGCCTGAAAACTCGAAGCCGCCCGTCAAAATGGAGCAGCGCGGGCGCATCCTTGGTATCGGCGGGGTCTTCTTCAAATCCGCCAATCGTGATCAGACGCGCGAATGGTATGCGAAGCATCTTGGACTGGCTGATAAAGGCCAGGGCGTGATGCTCCCGTGGCGCGAACACGACGACCCGCAAAAGGAGCACGTTACGGTCTGGACTGTTTTTTCCAACTCCTCGAAGTATTTCGATCCCAGCCCCGCACCGTTCATGATCAACTACATCGTGGACGACATGGATGCTTTACTCGACCGCTTGAAACAAGAGGGAGTAAAGATCGACCCCAAACGGATGGATGAGTCCTACGGTCGCTTTGCCTGGATCTATGATCTGGATGGAAACAAGATCGAGCTCTGGCAGCCACTGCCAGCAAAGCCTTAACTGAATTCGTTAGGCCGAAAGAAAGGTGCTGGCTTTTTCTTCTTGACCAGCGTCCGGTCCAGTTGCATACTCTGCAGATCACTTCCCATTCTTCCCGGTAAATGCGCGCCGCTTGGTCGCTTTAGAAACGCGGGAGCTTTCACAGCCCTGATGTTGCCTCTCGGTCTGCTGGCGGCGGCTCCGCGTCTCATGGTCGATCCGTGGGCGAGAGAGCTCATGCTACAGCAGTGTGGGCGCCTCGCAATGGTGCACAGCTAACTAAGACAGGAGATGAGGGTGATATGCGCAGCTTAAAACTGTTTGTAAATGTGGCTCTAACCAGCGTCGTGTTGTTCAACCTTTGCCTGCTGAGTCTGGAAGCGCAGTCGCGCCCCACACAACCCGGCGCTTCCGGAAAGACCTTCCAACTTGCGGCCGCCGCTGGTTCCATCGAATACCCCTCGGGATGGATCGAGCAGCATTATGCCAACATGCGTGAAGTCTGGAACGTCACGCCCGCAACCCAGGCGACCTCGCAGCCGCCATCCCGGGAAGACGTGGCCCGGATACAGACCAGCGTTACCCCGGTCAAAGATCATCAGGAAGCTTTGCACCGTTTGCGCGAAATTGAAGCGGAGTGGGGCACGACGCCAAAGTACGTCGTCATGGGCGGCTGGCCTGCGCTGCAACGACGCCAGTTCGTTCCGAAACCTCATGAGGGCGCGGAGGTGGGAACCGACCACGAGCGCCTGGTTATGATTACGACCGCCATAGCGGCCGGCGCAACCGTAGTTCGTCTGGATGGTTTCGCCCCCGAGGCAGCCTCGCCCCAGGTGATTGACCAGATGGAGTCGATCGAGCACAGTTGGCGCCCCGCAGCCGCGGGTGATCCAGCAAAGTCCCAGAGTGAAGTGCAGAATCTGCGCAGCAGCCCGTCCTTGCGGATGTCCCCAGCGTCGTCGGGTACAGATTCTCTTATGCAAGGGGTTGCGGAGGCCACGCTCCCAGTCAAGGCGGCGGGCAAGTCCCCCATCAAGGCCGGGACGGCGGTCAACATCGGGACGCTTGATCTGGAGATTGGAAGCGAGTCCGAGGTCGCGGTGTCGGCGAATGGCACGAACATCGTAGTCGCCCGCCAGTGCCAATACGAAAACTCGGCGGATGGCGGAGCATCATTTCCCTTCGGCGGCGGGTATCCAGGTTCCGGGGGACACTGCACCGGTGGCGACTCTTCACTCGCCTATGGCCAGAGCGGCAATTTTTATTGGGAGACGATCGGCAGTAATAGCGCCACCTGCCCGGTAGTGACTCCTCCGAACACGAACTGCAACAACACCCAGGAAATAGCCCGCTCTACCGACGGTGGTGAGACTTTCTCATTCGTGGCCAATGTCATCGACTGCCAGGTCACCTCGGGCTGTGGATTCGGGAACATTCCCGACCAGGAGCACATCGGCGCGGACCGCGTGAATGCGGGCACCAGCGGAGACCAGGTCTACGCAGCCTTTCGCGACGGCTTCGGTTTTGGGATCGCATGTTCCCAGGACAGTGCGGCGACCTGGAGCGCAGTTTCGTTCTACAACAACGGATCGACGGATTTCCCCCGCGTCACGGTCGGACAGAACGGTACCGTTTACGTCATCACTAATAACGGGAACAATATCGAACTGTGGAGTTTCAGTTCGTGCAAGAGCGGTCTAACTCTCGGCTTAAACCACGTGACGGTAGCCACCGGCATTAATGAGGTGCCGTGCCCGGTTGCTGGCCTTGACCGCTGCAACGACGGCAACATTCTCTCCAGCCACACGGTCGCGGTCGATGACACTAACGCCAACCATCTCTATGCCGCTTACGCCGTGAACACGGTCGCCCCGCCCTCGAACACGTCATTTCCGGGAAACGAAAATGTCATAGTCCGAGAGTCGACTGATGGCGGGAGCACCTGGAGTTTGCCGGTGCAGGTCAATCAGGGAACTTCGGGCAATGGTGGACGACGATTCCAGCCGTGGGTTTGCGCCACCGGGGGGACGGCTTACGTTTCCTGGTTCGATCGGCGTAATTCGACTTCTGGCACAAACGACGTAACCGACTATTACAGCAGTTCCGCCTTCGACAACCCGGGGCTGACGGGCGGCACCGATTTTCAAATCGACGCCAATGGTGATCCGCAATGCGCCTCGGGATGGCCCTGCCAATCCAGAAGCAAATACGACTCGGAATCCTGTTCTGCCCAGCCGCAATTCGGCGGCGCTTGCCGTCACTCCCCAAATAATTCCATGGACTCGTTCCAGGCGTGCAATGTCGCCGCTCCCTCGTGCACGGATCCCACCGAGACCTGCCAGCTAGGCGGCGGTTGTCCCAAGTACGCCGACTACACAGGAAATGCGTGCCTTCTCGGCCGCTTATATAACGTCTGGCCCAGTGCCACCGACCAGCCGGGCGCGGTCAGCGCGGGGGGCAGAATCGTTTCGTTCTTCGCGGAGACGGTGGTGGGCTCAACTGCGACAACCACCACTTATACCGGCGACACCAGCGATATCTACGAAACCACCGCCAATCTCTCGGCCACGCTCGTACTCAAGGGAACTTCCGTTCCAGTCGTCGGCCAGACCATTGCCTTTGCGATCGGGACGCAGAATTGCAACGGTACCACCAACAGTTCCGGATCGGCTTCGTGCAGCTTCACGCTCACGCAAACCCCGGGACCTTACACGGTCACTGCCACTTTCGCGACTTCAGGCAACTACCAGGGCAGCAGCGCCTCGCAACCATTCTCAATCACGCTGCCCGCGTCCATCACCAGTGGGAACGCCGCTACTTTTCTCGTAGGTAGCATGGGTTCCTTCACTGTGATGACGACCGGCTACCCGACGCCGAGCATCATGGAATCGGGTGCTCTGCCAAGTGGCGTTATGTTCACCGACAACGGCAATGGCACCGGCACGCTGAAGGGAATTCCGGCGGCAAACACCGGCGGCATCTACAACATCACCTTCACGGCAATGAATGGAATTGGCTCGCCCGCCGTGCAGTCTTTCACGTTAACCGTAGATCAGCCCGCCTCCATCACCAGCGCCAGCAGCGCGGTCTTTACGATCGGTGTTGCAGGCTCGTTCACCGTAACCACTGCCGGCTTCCCGATTCCCAGCATCACTGAGACTGGCCATCTTCCGACCGGCCTCTCCTTCAAAGACAACGGGAACGGCACCGGCACGCTAGCCGGAACTCCGCTGGTGTTCGATGGCGGCGACTTCAGCATCACCTTCACTGCCATGAATGGCATCGGATCGCCCGCGGTCCAGGCGTTCACGATTATTCTCCAGCAGGCTCCGGCCTTCACGAGTGCGAATAACGCCGTGTTTGTTTATGGAGTGCCAAATTCCTTTACCGTAACCACAGTGGGATTCCCGGCTCCGACCATTCACGAAGCGGGCACCCTGCCACCGTGGCTTACGTTCGTCAACAACGGGAACGGAACCGCTACCCTCTCCGGAACTCCGAGTTATGTCTCCGGAACATTCCCACTGGTTCTCACCGCTACCAATCCGGTGACCACTGCTACCCAGAACTTCACGCTTACCGTGTCGGGACTCAATCTGTCACCGTCGACTCTGAGTTTCGGCTTTGTATACCTGAACAGTTCCACCACGTTGCCCGTAACGGTGACCAACGTGGGCTCCTCCACCGTCAGTATCAGTGGCGTCAGCATCACCCCGGGCACCGAACCCGCGGGCACCTACACGTTCGTCAACCATTGCACAAGCCCCCTTCCTGCCGGCAAGAGTTGCATCATCGATGTGACTTTCAAAGCCAAGGCCGAGGGTACCCTGACCGCAACCTTAAATCTCACGGATAACGCCGTCGGCACTCCACAACATGTGGCCCTGACCGGCAATGTTCTCGATCCGGTTGTGAAATTCAACCCGACGAAGCTGGCCTTCGGAACCGAGGCGGTGGGGAGCAGCACAACTCTGCCAGTACAACTTACCAACAGCGGGCTGACGCCGTTGGACATCAGTGGCATCACCGCGTCGGGCGACTTTACCGAGGTCAGCAACTGCCCGGCGATCTTGTCGTCGACGATGAGCTGTACCATCTCGGTCACTTTCAAGCCAACCGTGACAGGTGCACGCACCGGCACGTTGATCGTGACCGACAACGTCGCAGCGGGCCAAAGCACCCTGGCGTTGACTGGGACAGGCAACTGAGCGACTAAGGGTTACTTGATCTGGCCGGACAGAAAAATTGTCCGGCCTTTTTTATCTGCGTAGAGGATCAACGGCCGACGTTTTGAAGGGGTGCTGCGAGTTTCAGCCGTGTCGCACATCCGCCCGGGACGGCGGCCTTAGATCGTGAGGTGAAAACATCGAGAGTGGCATCCGGTTGCGGAATTAGAAAGCTGCCGCTCCAGCCTCGGCGACGGCATGGTCCTGATCGCCCGACCCGCCGCTGACGCCGATCGCGCCCACCACCTTGCCACCGCGCTTCAGCGGAATACCTCCCGCGAAGATCATGATTTTCCCATCGTTGGAAGCGTGGATTCCGAAAAACTGCCCACCCGACTGCGAGTGCGTGGCCAGGTCTTTTGTCGCGATGTCGAAGGCCCGCGACGTGTAGGCTTTCTTGATTGAAATATCGATGCTCCCGAGCCAGGCTCCATCCATGCGGACGTGAGAGATGAGACTTCCGCCTTCGTCTGCAACTGCGATGTTCATCGGTTGACCGATTTCCTTGGCCTTCTTTTCAGCGGCGGCAATCACGCGACGTGCGTCTTCCAGTGTCATAGAGTCTCTCCTCATTTTTTCGGAGACCGGCCCCATGCCTCCGGCCCGAGCATCCCGGCGAAGATCTTACGGTGCGCGAAGTGCGCAAGTCAATGAGGGCCACATTCGAACCCGCACGGCGAAGGTTCGATAAACCACGATCCGTGCGGGATGTTTACTGAGGTCGCCGTGCAAACGATCAGAAGGTGAAGCGGCCCCCCACGGTCGGAGCAAAGTTGTTGTCGGAGTTATAGGGCACGCCCGGGCCATGGGGAATGGCGATGGCCAGACCGCCGCTCACGTAGGAATATGCAATCCCGGCAAAACCATCGAAACGCTTGGTGAAGTGATGATCCGCGTAGAGCGAGCCCTCGTTGAGGGAGCCCGCGCAGGAAGCGCGGAAACTTTGGGGAGAGCACGTCGGCGGGACGCGGAAGTCATTCTGCCGCTGTTGATACCAGGCAAACGTGAAGTCCGTTTTGCTGCGGTAAGTGTACTTCACGCCCGTCCACCAGATATTCACCAGCTTTTCAGAATCAAGATTGTTGTCTTCCACCCCGCTCAGGTTATAGCCGCCCTGGTCCGCCGCACCCACGCCCAAGGGATTTGCCGGATTATTCTGCCAAATGTATTCGTAGCCCGCAAAAAACTTGACTTGGTCCCACGTGTACTTGGCCGCCACCATCATCGCGTTATTGTCGGTCACGATCCCATACAAGGTGTCACTCGGGTCGATCAGATTGACTCCGGTGATGGGATTTGTATTGATGCTGTCGGTGGTCGACTGATATGGCGCCGACAAACTTTGCGGCCCCAGTAAGGGATTCAGTACGCTGATCGCCTGGTTGTAATGCTGGAAGACGAAGTCGCCGGAAAACTTGCCGTAGTTCCCCCCAAGGTCGAATCCATACGCGTTGTTATGCGCCGCTTCCGGCGTACAGGTGGTCGCAGTCCAGGTTGACGAGGCCGAGTAGCAGCCGGCAGAACCGTAGGCAAACTTATACATCGCGCCGAAATGGACCGGGCCATAGGCGATGCGATACTTCACGGCGTCGTCCCAACGGCTGTCCTCGGTGTCGCCGCCGCCCGCCATCGTCCCGTTGTACCCGATGTAGGAAAACGCATAGCTGCCGTTCGCCGGATCGTATTGCAGCATCGCATCGGTGCCGAGGGAGCGCTGGCGACCGAAGGTCAGCTCGCCGAAGTGCGTGGACGAAATACCGCCATAGTACTGGTCATTAAAAGGTTGGCCGGCGCGCGCGCCGTCGATGGCGATCGAATAGCTGCTCCGGGGTAGGCCATTGTTGATGATGTCAGTCTTCGATGCGTTTGCCAGCAGCCCCGACTGAGGATTGATGCCGGTGGAACCGTTGAATACAACGTACCAGCCATCCGCAAACTGTACCTTGCCCCGTATCCCCAGACCCGTCTGCGAAAGGTTGTTCGGTGCGACCAGGAATCGATGTTGATAGCCGTTCCGGTTCACCAGAGATTCACCTTCGTAGTTATAGCCATTTTCCGGTAAGCCGTGGCTCACCCAGCCGACGCCGACGTCATACGCGCCGTACACCGTGATGCCGTGCCAGGTCAACGTGCAGTCGGTGGTAGCGAACTCGTGACCGCTCGCGCAGGCGTCCGGGGTCCTCCGCTGCATCTGAATGTCGACCGTGGCGTCCCCCTCAACGGCCAGGCTGATTCCGCGTCGGGTTTCATCGGCGAACCCCTCCTTTGCCGCTCGAATCTCGAAGTGCCCCGCACGCAGGCCGGAAGCCTTATAGTGCCCTCCGCCGTCGGTTGCCATCGTGCGCATTGCACCTGTATCCACGCTCCTGATCGTCACCGTGACGTTGTGCAGGGCTGCGCCAGTTTGGTCCGTCACTACCCCGGAAAGGCTTGCTCCCGTTTGGGTCTGAGCAAAGGTGAGGGCTGACGAAAGCAGAAAAACAACTGCTGCGATAACCAGGTAAGCCTTGCGCATGTCGACCTCAGAAAAATCGGAGGTTAAAAACAGAATTCGCAAGTGTATATGACATACGATTATTGTGTCCACAAATGTACGGTATAGTCTGTTTTGCAAGGAGCTTGCTGTCCCTTTGACACAACTGCGATTGGGTTGACCGGTAAGAGAGTTGCCGCTACGATTGCGTCCCGATGCAGAAGAATGACAAAGCCGAACGGAATGGTGAGGGACTGCTGAAGCTTCGTGACGCAGCTCTGCAACTTGGAATCAGCTTCCCCACGATCAAGCAGTGGATTTACAAGCAGAAGATTCGAAGCATTCAGACCGCGGGAGGACACCATCGTATCCCCGAGCGTGAAGTGGACAGACTGCTTTTCCGGACCCGTGGCAAGACGGAACAGCGACGCAAGCAGGAAACCCGGCGGGTGAGTGGCCGCAATCAGCTCGTGGGTCGAATAGAATCCGTGCAAATTAGCGGCTTGATGGCCGAGGTAAGAGTTTCAATTGGCGGCCAGTTAATCACGTCCATCATCACGGCGCGCTCCGCCCGAGAAATGCAGCTTAAGCGGGGACAGACTGCCGCTGCCCTCATAAAGGCCACCGAGGTAATGATCCTGCGGGTTTGACACCGGCAGGAGCTGCTCCTTGCCACACAACCTCAGCGGTGGAGTTTTAAACAGGCACTCTGGGCGCTTGCTTTCGACAACCTCTCGCCGCGCAAAACGTGAAAGCGGTTTCTCCGGTATTCCCGCAGACCGATCTGGCTATACTCCTCTCATGAAGATGAGCGAAGTTGGAGTCATTTCTTTCTGATGAATCTCGATGACACGATCGTGGCCATTGCCACTCCGCCCGGCCAAGGCGGAATCGGTGTCGTCCGCATCGCTGGTCCGACGGCGCGCGAGATCGCATCGCCGATGCTCAGGCTGAAGCACGCGCTTGAGACGGGCCGCGCTATCTTCGGCGAACTGATCGACCTGCGTGCCTCCGCACCGGCCAGCGACACCGTTGCAAACGACCGCATTGACGAAGTGGTAGTCACTTATTTTGCGAAGCCCCACTCCTACACGACCGACGACATCGTGGAAATTTCCGCCCACGGCTCGCCTGTAGTTCTGCGCCACATCGTCGAACTCTGCCTCGCGCAAGCCGCTCGCCTGGCCGAGCCCGGAGAGTTCACCATGCGCGCCTTCCTCAATGGACGCCTCGACCTGACCCAGGCCGAAGCCGTCCGCGACCTGATCGACTCCCAGACGCTGTTTCAAGCCAAGGTAGCTGCCCAGCAACTGGGAGGCGCGCTTTCCAGGCGTCTCCAACCCATTAAGCAAAAGCTGATCGAACTGATTGCCCTGCTCGAAGCGGGCATTGACTTCGCCGAAGACGACATTTCCGTTGCGCCAGATCACGCCATCCTGAATCGCATAGCCGAAGTTCAGGGGCCGCTCGAACAACTAGCCTCTAGCTTTGCCTATGGCAAGGTCGTGCACGAAGGTATAACGCTAGCCATCGTGGGGCGCCCCAACGTCGGCAAATCGAGTTTGTTCAATCGCCTGGTGGAGCGCGAGCGCGCTATCGTCACCGCCCAGGCCGGAACCACGCGCGACCTGGTCAGCGAAACCGTGGCCATCGGTGGAATTCCAGTGCGGCTGGTGGACACCGCCGGAATCCGCCGCGCCCTCGACGAAGCCGAAAGCATCGGCATCCAAAAATCCATGGAAGCGCTGGCCGATGCCGATGTGGTCCTCGTGGTTCTCGATGCGGCTCACCCGCTCGGCGACGAAGATCGTGATCTGATGAGCCAGGTGGTAGGACGGGCGGCCATCCTGGTGGAAAATAAATCCGATCTCGGGAGCCTGCAGTTCAAACTCTCCGATTCGCAGCTGCCGAGAGTACAAACCTCGGCGCTTACAGGTGCCGGTATTCCCGAACTGCGCGCCGCGATTCTCCAGCGCCTGGGAGGGGAATCAGGACCGCAGATCGAAACCGGATTCCTGACCAGCGCGCGCCACCAGAAACTTGTCAGCGATTCGATCGAAGCTCTCAAGACAGCCAGCGATGCCGTCGCGGCGCGAGTCCCCCACGAAATGCTGCTGCTCGATCTCTACAACTCCTTGCGCGCGCTAGACGAAATTACGGGCGCGACCACCACCGACGACATACTGAACCTCATATTCAGCACCTTCTGCATCGGAAAGTAGATCGCATCCAACGCCATCCAGCGACCTGGCGATAAGCCGAATATTCGCACGATCTTACAAAAACAGAACAGCGGACTGGCGCTCGCTCAGGAAACAGACAGGTGCTTTGAACTTTTGCGAGAGCCATGGGCCGTGGCGCAGGGCGGGAAATACGCTCGGTATAGATAGGACGTTGAAACTTGGTCTATCAATCCCTGCATCTCACTTCCAGGCGAGATTGAGCCGTGTACGGATTCCCCCCGCAAAAATAGTTGGCCGGACCGTAACTTTTCCTTCTGCTTTCCAGATTATGTGAGTAAGAACATAGTGCCACGGAGAATGCTTTGAAGGCGCTGGAAGACCAGAACGACGAGCGGCTGCAGGTCGAGGCTGCGCAGCAGGATCCGTCGCGCTTTGCCCAGCTATACGAGAACAACTTTGAACGAGTCTATGCCTACATCGCACATCGCGTTGGAAACCGTGAAGAGGCGCAGGATCTGACTGCCGACGTTTTCCACCAAGCCCTGGCCAGCCTTCCCCGGTTCGAGTGGCGAGGTCTGCCGTTCGCAGCGTGGCTTCTGGGGATTGCGGCGAACGTGCTTTCGGATCGCTGGCGGCGGGTTGCCAAGGGGCAGGAAATCGTGGCGGATGATCTGGAACAGGCCAGCGTGGAAGACGATGTCGAACAGCGGGCCATGCTTTATCAACTTGTCGAGATGCTGCCTGAAGATCAGCGTCGCGTGATCGTCCGGCGCTTCATTGGTCAGAAAAGTCTTCGCGAGATCGCAACGGAGTTTGGACGCAGCGAGGGCGCGATTAAACAGCTCCAACTGCGGGCGTTGCAAAATCTTCGTGAACGAATAAGGAGGAATCATGACTAACATCTCTCTTGCGGACCAACTCGACGATGCGATCGAGATGATGATTGCGGAGCCGGAGTCTGCGCCCCCCAAGGTGGACCTCAAGATCGGCGAACTGTTGGGGATCGCAGCGGAACTACGGTTGCTTCCCGCTCCCGAGTTCAGGGCGGCACTGAAAGCGGAGTTGCTCGGCCAGAACTATACGATAGGGGCGCATGTCGACGCCCGTTGGCCGCTGCCGGAACCGGGACGAGCTCGACGGAATGCGAAGGTTGACGAGGTTCTGCCGAGTCTGTTTGGAGGTGGCTACGGGAACTATCCGGTTCATCGCGGAAACTTTGCGATTTCAGCGGCGATCCACGCGGCGCTGATTGCGCTCGTGGCGACAGCGGGTCTTTGGATAGCAAAACAACCGCACCTCACGCCCCGTGCGACTAGCGTTGTGCTGACAGACATCAGTAACTACGTGCTGCCTCAGGCCATGAACAAAAGCGAAGGTGGCGGAGGCGGTGGTGACAGGGACAAACTGACCGAATCGAAAGGAAGCCTGCCGCGTTTCGCCCAAGACCAAATCGCACCTCCAACCATAGTTGTGCGCAACGAGCAGCCGAAACTTCCCGCGGAACCGACGGTTGTTGGTCCGCCGGCGCTGACCGTTCCGCCGACGTCTCAGATTGGCAATCCACTCTCCGCGATCCTCCAAAGACCCTCGAATGGAACTGGATCGTTTGGCGGAATCGGGAGCGGCAGCGGCGAGGGAATTGGCTCGGGAGAGGGAGTTGGTTTCGGCCCTGGACATGGCGGTGGCGTCGGCGGTGGCGCGTATCGCGTGGGCGGCGGGGTCTCCGCGCCGCGCGCGATTTTCGATCCTGATCCGGAGTATTCCGAAGCGGCTCGCCGAGCCAAGTTTCAGGGTACAGTTTTGCTCTGGGTTGTCGTCGGACCAGATGGCAGGCCCCGCGACATTCGTGTGCAACGGTCGCTGGGCATGGGCCTCGACGAGAAGGCCATCGAGGCAGTTCGGCAATGGAAGTTCGAGCCTTCGATGAAGGACGGACACCCGGTGGCGGTCCAGGTCAACATTGAGGTCAGTTTCCGGCTTTACTGAGACGCCGAGAGGTGACGTCCGTCCACGAGATTTCTGGTCGCTGCGGGAGCTTGAATGGGGGAGGCCATTTTCTCGCTCGTTGGCGGGACTTCCTCCTTGTGCTTTGCTCCCCATTGGGTCGATCCAGAAGCCGGGAAGCGCCGGTTTATGCCGCGGTCACTTCTGGTGCGTGGAAAGAAAATTCCAGATCGCCGGAATGTTACCCGTCTTCCACAGGTGCGAGACGCCCTCTTCCCAAATAAACTGGACTTCGGTATTACTCGTACACCCCGTGGCCAGGTTCCCACTCACACCAGGATTAGCGGTCCTTCCCGAACACAGACTGTTATTCGTTGCGAGCGTGGTGCAGTTGTTCTGTGTTACCCAATAGTTGAAGGTGTCGTCAACCGTATCCAGCGTGAAGGTGACGCCGTTGTAGGTGGTCGTGAGGTAGCCGCAGGGCCACAAGACGTTGTCGGCCGTGCCCTGCCATTCCTGCACCGAAATCGGCGCGACCGCATTTCCCGGCACGAGCACCGGCGGAGGAGCAATTATCTGCCCTTCCAGTTGGCCTGACACCGGAGCAATCGCCGCCACCAGGTCGGAGATTTCCACGCCTACCCTTTCCGCCATTTGCGCTCCCGACGAGAAACCGGTCACATAAATCTGATTTGGATTCACGTTGTACTGAGTTGTAAGTGCGCCGATCAGATTGCGCAGGAACCCGGCATCATCCGGGCACCCGGTTGCCGGAGGCTCGGTACAGGTACCGGACTCGGCCGGCGGAAATGCTCGGTCCATGAAATAAGCATTCCAGTTCCACCGTTTCGAGGATGGATCCCACGTGGACGCCGGTTGAACCAGGATGAATCCGAATTGGTTGGCAAAGCTTTGCCAGCCCCAGTTTCGTCCAGTTACGTTCCACGCGCCGGTCGCATCCGCTCCGCCATCGGCGGTGTACCACGTTCCATGCAGCATCAGAAGCATCGGCGGATTCGCGGCAAGAGCCGTCGGCACGAACACACTGTAATAGCGCACGATGCCGTCCCATGTCATCGTGGAATCAACCAGCGTTCCCGCACCCACTGTTTGACTCAACACGCTTGATGTACTGCTGGAGAATGAAGTGCTGGCTCGATAGACTGCGGTCATCGCATCGCTGCCGGCCGGCAGAGTCGCAGTCGTGTACTCGGCTACACCTCCGGAAAGTGCCACCGTCCCCAGCGACTTACTGCCATTGTAGAAAGTCACCGATCCGGTGATTGGACCGCTGAACTGCGGTGATGCCACGTTCGCAGTGAACGTTATTGACTGACCGACATTCGACGGATTTTCCGAGGACGCCAAAGAAGTTGTGGTGGTAGCCGCCATTACTACCTGCTTTACCGCCGTCGATTTGCTGCTTCCGAAGTTCGAGTCCCCACCGTACATCGCGAGAACGGCTACGGTGCCACCCGCCAGCGCCGAGGTTGTAAATGACGCCGAGCCGCTGCTCAGCGCTCCCGTTCCCAGCACAGTAGTGCCCTGCAGAAACGAAACAGTTTCTCCATCGGGAGGCGCGCCCTTGCTTGAGCTGACCACCGCGCTGAACGTGACCGTCTGACCGTAAACCGATGGATTCGGCGCCGACGAAATCACGGTCTTGGTCGCGGTCACCGACGCAAAACTGGAGGCAGCTGACAGTACCAGCAACACCGCAATGTGTGTGATCTTCATACCAGCTTCTAGCCTCATTTCTTGCAATTCCTGGCGCGACCGGAAGTGGCGCGAACGAAGGGGAGGCGCTCGCAACCCCGCGAGCAATGGCGACAAGTGTACCCCGATTCGCCCGCTCAACCAAGATGCAAAAGTTTTCATCCGCGAGAGGTCTCAGCGAGGCAAAATCAAAATAATAGGCTCGTCTCCGGCTGCGTGTGCGGAGTCGTCTGGGTTTGGACTGTGGCAATATAGTGGCGGTATGAAGGATCTGCGAGTCGTGCCGGTTGCCCGATCGGGAAGTCGCGGCGTGCGACGAATCATCGTCATCACCACACTTGCTCTCGCTTTTGCCGCCTCGCTGCATGCCCAGGAAAAAGCGGTCGGCGATTGCATCCCCAGCTTTCCCTTCAAGCAGTCCTGGTGGGGTGCGGACGCGGCTTATTCCATTCCCTTGCCGGACGGGCGTTCTGTCTGGATCTTCGGCGACACCTTGTATGGCGACAAAAGGGTGGTGGATGGCAACGACCCCCGCATGGTCCGCAACAGCATCGGAGTCTCAACCTGCAAGGACGGCGAGTGGGCAATCGAGTATGTCATCCGCCACGGTGACAACGGCCAACCCGAGGACTTCTTTCACGCCCAGCATCCGCACACCTGGTACTGGGCACTCGACGGATTCTTCTACCACGGCGAGCTGTGGGTCACACTGCTCTGCGTCCGCAACTCGTCCAGGAAAACGCCGGCAGCCATGGACTTTGAAACTTGTGGGACCGATCTGGCCAAAATTTCCGGGCTTGAAAGTGACCCGCAGCGCTGGAGCATAAAGTATTTCCCGCTCGTCCCGGACGGCGTGCACGCATACCCGTCCGCCACCGCCGTTATTGAAGGCGAGTACGCCTACATTTTTGCGCTGCTCGAAACCGGCTCACGACCGATGCTGTTGACGCGCATCCCGCTGAATGGGCTCGATGCCCCCAGGGAGCATCTGCAGTATCTCTCCAGGGATGGCTCCTGGAAGGCAGGCCTGAAGCCGGCCGACGCCGCGCATGTTATGAAGCGTGGAAATACGGAAATGACGGTGCGGTATCACCCGCTGTTAAAAGAGTGGGTTGCAGTGATGAACGCCCCGAATCTCTCAACGGGCAAGATCGTAGTCCGCACGGCGCCACGGATCACGGGTCCGTGGAGTCCAGACAAAGTCGTCTATCGCATTCCCGAGATGCAGAAAAGTTACACCGGGCATGACAAGGACATTTTTTGCTACGCCGCCAAGGAGCACCCCGAATTTCGCCGGCCCGGATCGCTCCTTATTACGTACGCCTGTAACACCATGAAGCCTCAGAAACTTACGGCTGATCTCGATATCTATTGTCCGAAGGTCGTGCGCGTTCCGTTTCCGTGAGCGCCGCTCAGTCCCACTCCCACCAACGCTCCGAGCGCTCTTTATGGGGATGCGGAATCGTGAGGCGCACCGTCAGGGTTTGGTGTGGCGACAGCGTGACCCGCAGAGGATCTACAGGTAAAGCGCCCAGCGTTTCGGTCTCGGTCAGATTTGTTTCTTCCGCGGCCGTAATCTTGAACGGCGTATTCAACGTAGTAACGACTTTCTCGCCGGCAATTTCCTGCAGGCGTACGGTGTAGTGCTCGGGATTGCCGTCCGCGTTCGGTTTGAACGCCAGCAGCACCACGTTGCTTGCGCCCAGTGAAAAGTATGAACCTTGCGGTTGGCCTGGAGCCATGCCACCCGCCAACTCCGCCGCCATCAATGGCACGTCAAATGAAGCGCCTTCGCGGTAGGACTCAACCGGGCTCACGTCGCCGCTCGCCGAACTGAGCGCAAAGTGATACCACGATTTCGTGGGCAGCCCCGGCTCGACCGTTGGAAAATTGACCATGCCCAGATCGCGCGTATCGCCCTGGTCTTGCTTCCGCATGACGGTGATTCGGACGGCGTCCAGAAAATTGTTCGTAGCGTTCGCCGTGGTAAGCCCGGGCAGGTAATTGAAAAAAGGCTCACGTTCAGAGAGCGTGATGTGAATCGTCCGTCCCCCGGATTGGCCCGCGAGTACAAGCGAATGCTGCGGCACGGCCGCGTCGGTGCGTGCGCCCGGAAGGTAGTCTTCGGGAATGCGGTGATACCCGATGCCGTCCTCCACCCAGACCTGCGCCGCTCCCTGAAATTGAAATGGGAGGTTGAAGGAATAATATTCGCCCGGCTGGTTGCTGGCGACAAACGGCATGCGCTCGCGATCGAGAAGATTGGCAAACTCCACTTGCTTCGTCGCGCGATACAGCGTGATAACAGTGTCCGGCCACAGGCTTCCCGGACGCCGCACGATCACGCGATCGCAGAGCGCGCCATTTTCGACATGAACAAAGACCTTCTCGGTGCCGATGGGCAGGCCAGCCGCGGCCGTCCACCGCAGTAACTGGTTCGCGGCCTTGTCGTTCGCGGAGTCGATCAGTTCCCGCTCCAATTGTTTGTCGTAAATGCTGGTGACCGCCCCGTCCGAAGAGCGCGCCCGAATGCGATAGAACGAATTTTCGATGCGCACTGTGGGTGATCCGCTGGATATTTCCTCCGACCATCCTTTCGACTCGCCTGCCGTGCTGGCCCTGGCCTCAATCAGGTAACTCTTATAGCCGAGTGCCGGAATATCGATGGCGGCAAACTCGATCTCGTCCGCCGACACGCGCTGCATAGCGGCTGGCTGGCCCGTGACCGCATCGCGCAGCACAACATCTTCGCTCGTCTTGAATCTCGCCACGTCGCTCCGCTGCCAGGTCAGCGGATTGAACACGACCAAAGTTCTCTTTCCGGCAGGCTGCTGAGAGAACAATGTCTGCAGGCCGGAGTCGATCAGGTTGTGAATGTCATCCTCGCCACTGCTGGTATAGCCGGCGTACTCCCGATTCTGCTGGTCGATCTCCGCCCGCGACATCAGCTTAGGCCAGCCAATTTGCGCCGCGCCCGAGTGCTCGTCGTACTTGAACAGTTTGAGTCGCGTGTCCTCCAGGTTGCCCGCGGGCAGGCTCGTGAAGTTGCGGAACGTCAGCAGACTCCACAGCAATTCCGCCACCGGAGTGTGGTCCTGCAGCCAGCGTGCTTGCGCGCTGATCACCGGCGAATTCAGTTTGACCTCCGACCACAGCCCGCTCCAGTCGCCCGCATAAGCAGGAAACTTGTCGCTGCCGTACTGAGTTTCCATGTGATGGAAGAACTCTGCCGGAGTCGCGACCACAATCCGCGGCCGTTTGCCGGCCGCGTTCCACTCCCGCACGGCGGGCAGAAGTTGCGTCGCCTCCTCGTTGCTGGAAACAAAATCGTGCAGGTACAGCACCATCGCCGCGTCGTAGGGGTAACCGGCTTTAGAGTACTTGTCGAGAAGCTTGTCGACGCCGCGCTGCATGATCTCAAGCTTCGGCAGGCCTTCCCACTCTTTCGGATAGAAATGCTCATGCGTGTAAGGCTCGCGCGCCGCCGGGTCGAGATAATAATCGGCGAACGCTTCCGTGTAACCCCCAAAGCGTCCTTGAGTCTGCCAGGTCAGAACGCGGCTGCCATCCGGCGCTTCCCAATAGAAAGGAACCTTCCCGGGAGCCAGCGACGTTCCGCCCCCGATGAACAGGTTGGAGCCGTTCACAAAATAATGGACGCCACTGCGCGCCAGCACCTGCGGGAGGCGCAAAGTAAAGCCAGGCACATCGTCCATCATGGCGAAGTCGGTCTGAATGCCCAGCCGCTTCTGCAGATCCCGCATGTCATAGGTGAGCCGGTTCAGTTGTTCATCGCCCATGAATTCGGTGTGCATGCTGCCGAACACGGCGGAAACCTGGATCTGGCCTTTGTGGACGAGGTCAACGAAATCCTTGATCTCTTGCGGGTCGCTCGTTCGCGCCAGCCACTCCCGAATCTGCCAGACGCTTTCGACTGTCCAGCGGAACTCCGGATCGCGCTTGGCATTGGCGATCACCTCGTCAATGTGTGGCTTCAGTTTTGGCAGGACCTCTTCGGGAGGAGCGATAAAACCCAGGTCCCAATGGCTGGAGGGCATTACGTAGATGGTGTGGATGGAATGCTTCGGTTGCGCTGCCGGCGTTCCCGCGTTATTTGTTTGTCCAACCCCGGACGCAGCCAGCGCCAGCAACAGCAGCGAGCAAGTGGTGCTCTTGATCAATCCCGTTCTCCGTGCGCCCTCCCCGAAGGCAGGGTTCCCAAAAGACCCCGGCGGCGGTAACGGTAACAATCTCGTTGCCGCCGCCAAGCCCCCTCAAAAGATAAGTTTGAGCGACAATTGCACCTGTCGCGCAGTGCCGTTGCCGATCTGGTTCGTGTCTTCGTCCGCGATCGTTTGACCCGTGAGGCCGAAGTTGGGATTGGCCGAGCAGGAAGCTGGCGTCGAACCCGAGGCCCCGCTGACCGCCGTGCAAATTCCGCCATCCGGGTTAGCGAAATTGGGATGATTCAGGATGTTGAAAATATCTGCACGGAATTGCAGCTTCAGGTTGTCTCGTAACGCAAAGTTCTTCATCCCGGAAAGGTCCCACTGGAAGTAGGCGGGACCACGCAGCGCGTTGCGTCCCACGTCTCCCAGGTTGTCTCCCCAACTGCCGTCGTAGGTTGCCGGAACTGTGAACGCGTTGATGTTATAGCCGCCGTCAGGCCAGTGCGCGCCTGTGCTCAGCGGTTGTCCCGGAACATAGTCAGGACGCATTGGGATACCAAAGAAGCCGCTGATCAGTTGAATATTCGTAGGTAGTCCCGAGCGGATCTGGAAAATGGAGGCGGTTTGCCACCCTCCCAGGAACGCGCGAGCCAGCGGGCTCGACCCTTTCATCTCCGGCAGGCTATAAACCACGCTCGCCGTGAAATTGTGCCGCACGTCCCAGTCGCCGCTGCCGGTGTCGAGACTCGGCTTGAACGGATCCGAGAAGCCTCCGAAGACGTTGACCAGGTCATCAATCTCGTGCGACCACGTGTAATTCGCTTCCAGATTCAGCTTGCCGACATTGCGTCGTATCTGCGCTTGCAGCGCGTTGTAAGTGGAGGAAAGGTTGTCGGCATCGTAATTCTCGTTCGCAAAGCCCGACAGGGGCCGGGCATCGGAGACCGTGTTCGCAGGATTGAGATTGACGGCCGCGAAGTTCACGCCCGCCTGCATGTGCTGTACCTTGTTCCCCAGGTAGTTCAAGCTCAGAATCGTATTGTGAGCGACCTCCTGCTGCACGCCGAACAGCCAGTTCGTCGAATAAGCATCCTTGGGATTTTGCGGGAAGATGCTGACGTTTTGCGACCCGGGAATCAGTGGCGGGTTGGGCGAGGGATAGTTGATCGAGAATGGCGGGTTGGCAAAGATCGCCTGGAACACATTCACGTTATAGCTCGAAAGCGCGGGAATGTTGCTGATCAGGCCAAAGCCGAATTGCATCGGCAGATAGAACAATCCGCCGGAGCCATGAATCACCGTCTTGCCTGTTCCGAACGGGTCATAAATAAATCCAACCCGCGGCGCAAAGTCGCTTTTCGGTGCAGTGTAAGCAGCCTGGTTGGTGGGAAGTAATGTCTGCGTTGCGAAATCGAAATTCTGTTCCTGGTTGTGGCGCTCGTGCCACACCGTGTTGTAGTCGTAGCGAAGGCCGAGATTCAGTGTCAGCCGGCGGGTCGCTTTCCAGTCATCCTGCAGGTAAAAGTCCCAGTTCGAATTCTGGATGCCCACAAAATTCGGGAATCCGTTCTTTTGCAGAACGAACACATTGTTATTCTCTAGATCGTGAAAGCTGCCGTAATCATAGGTCTGCTGCGGCCGCAGCCACTCGTTGAGCTGGTTATTGCGAATCTGGGTGCCGAATTTCAAAGTGTGGCTGCGCACCGTCTTGGTCACGTTGTCGAAAACTTCAAACACGTTGTACGGAGTGATCTGGTTGAAACTGTTCGGCCCCGGCAGCGCACCCAGGTTGGTGAAGAACCCCGAAAATCCCACCAGCGGCGTCGGCGTATTTGAGTTCGTGTTCGAATAGAAGCGGTTGATCGCCACGCTGAATTGATTGAGCAGCGTTGGACCGAAAGTGTGCGTCTCGTCAAACTTTCCCAACTGCGTCCGCATACCCTGGGGCGCTACTTGTCCCTGATTCAGGCCGTAAGTGTAGTTGGTCAGCGAGTCGTTAATATTGTAGCGAAACATCAGCTGATCTTTTTCCGAGACGTTGTAGTCCACGCGGATCGAGCCCGTATCTTCCCGAAGAATATCCGGCAAAACGGCCGGATCGTAAACCAGGTCCGCCCCGGCGCTCGGATCACCTGTATCCGTCGTGTTCGGAACCGCGCACGACGCGGGAGCCGGAATCGCCGTGCAACCAGCCGGCAGCGGCGCCATCTGTGCCAGCACGGGCTGCATGGAGGCGACAAACTGCGAACGAACGTAAGCGCTCGGTACCTCGTAAAGGCTGTTAAAAGTGGTGATGTGGGTCCGATCACCCTCGTAATTCACAAAGAAGAAGAGCTTGTTCTTAATGATCGCGCCCGACAGGTTGCCGCCAAATTGATTGAGTCGCAGAGGCTGTTTTGAGCCCGTTTCAAAGTAATCGCGCGAGTCCAGGGCATCATTGCGCAGGAACTCGAACAATGTTCCGTGATACTCGTTGGTTCCGGACTTCGTGATTATGTTCATCTGGGGACCGAGCGAATGCCCGGTCTGGGCGCTGTACCCGCTATTGGTGAAATCGATTTCCTGGATGCTGTCGATGCTCGAGCGTGTGACTCGCGATAGTTCCTGCCCTTCGTTGTCGAGGAAGCCGTTGATATCGCCGCGCGACGCGTTTTGCCCGTCAACCGTGATATTCAGACCGGTGAAGATGTTTTCCATGCCGTTGACGCTGCCCTGGAAAAATCCGGTTGAGCCCACCGATCCCGGGGCGATTTCCAGGAAGTCGCTGACGTCTCTCCCGTTGATCGGAAGATTTGAGATCTGGTTAGCGTTCAGCGTCGTTCCCGTCGCGCTCGACTCGGTATCGACCGTAGTAACCGTGCCCGTCACTTCCACGTTCTGCTGCGTGCCCGCCACTGTAACCGACAGCGTCACATGGACCGTTGCGCCCACGTTCAGGACGATTTGCTGGCTCCGGGCTTCCGCGAAGCCAGTCGCCTTGGCCGTGACCAAGTAGGTTCCAAAAGGCAGCGCGGAACTGACGAAGTTACCATCGCTGTCGGTTTCGAACGTTTTCTCGTTCGCCGTTCCGGTATTCCGGATCGTGATCCGCGCGTGAGGGACAGCCGCGCCCGACGGATCGGTCACGGCGCCAGCAATGGTTCCGGTATCGAATTGCGCCATTGCCGGCAGCGCCAGCGCGCACAAAACAACTACCACCACTCCGATTTGCAGCTTGTTCCAATTCAACATAACGTCCCCCTCGACGTGGATTTGCTCACCAGGCATCAGGGCCTGGTGGCGCGCGCCGGTCTTTTCTTCGCGCCGCTTTTACCAGCGGAAAGTTCGAGCTCCGGCTTGTTCAGTTTTGTCCGCAAGCTGTCGCGGATCTCCAGATCCTGCCGCAACAGGCCCTCGGCGTACTCCAGATCTTCCCGCACGGCTTTGCGTGCGCCCGCCGCGTCGCGTTTGGCAACCAGGCGGACGATCCGTTCATGCCGCCGGAAATTATTGGCGAAGTTTTCGATCAGGTACAGGGTGCGCCGGCGTCCCTCGGCGAGCGCGCCATACATCATGCGCAGCATCGCCTCCACAGCCACATTCTTTGACGCCTGCGCAAGTTCCTCGTGCAGAGACATTTCGAACGCCATGTATTGTTCCGGACGGTCGAAACTGGTCTTCATGCCGCGAATCGCCGCTTCCATGCGGGCGATATCTTCTTTCGTCGCTCGCCGCGCTGCCAGCGCCGCTACATCCGGTTCCAGGATTTTGCGTAATTCGTATAGCTCCAGGTATTTCACTTCTTGAAGCAGCAGCATCCATTGAAATTGTTTGCCGACTGCGCGCCCCAGCGACGACTGGATATAAGTTCCGTACCCGGGACGCGCCTTGATCAGCCCGAGAAACATCAGGCCCTTGAGCGCTTCTCGCAGAGAGCTGCGGCTCACGCCCAGCATTGCCGCCAATTTGGGTTCAGAGGGAAGCCGGCTGCCGACGCGAAGTTCCCGGTTTCGAATCAGTCCTTCAATACGCCGCGACACCGTCTCCATGACGGTTTCGCGCTTTACGGTTTCGCCCGGCACGGAATGAGCTGTCGCCACGTAGGGAATCCGGTTCTGCCATCGCAGAGTTTGTCCGACAAACTTATGCTTGTCAAGATAAAAAGCCGGTTCCCTCCCGAAATTCTCGCCCTACGTTTTCCTGGATAAAATCTCCATTCATACGGATTTAGTGCAGTGTCATGCACCCTACCCTCGTCAGCGCAAGCACTCGCTTTTTCATTTGACACCGCTTCACGGCGAGGGCTATGTTCCATTGTCGGACAAACAATTTCAGTGGATCTCGGCGCGTGGCACATGAGTCTGTAACCGGCAAGAAAGCAACAACCATCAGCCTGCCAGCCCTGGTCGCTGGCACAGAGCTCTCTTATGAAAATCACAGACGTTCGCTGGACCCCGGCATTTATCCCGATCGAAAGCCCGCTCCGCTACGCGTTCGGCGCTCATCCCGGTTTCTCGCGCATCCTCATCGAGGTAGAAACCGATGAAGGGCTGGTCGGTCTCGGCGAGTGCTACGGCGGCGCCAGCCGTGAAGGCCAACTGACCGAGATGCGCCCGTTGCTGGTCGGGGAGGATCCGATGCAACTGGAGCGAATCCGCTGGAAACTAGCCGCCCCCAGTTCCCTCAAGCTCTTCGGTCACGTTCTGGGGTTCGCCGGTCTCGAATTTGCCTGCCTCGACCTTCAGGGACAAATACTGGGCAAACCGGTTTGCGAAATTATCGGCGGCAAGTTCCGTGACGAAATCGATTTTTCCGCCTATCTCTTCTACCGGTATGCCAACGAGAAAGGTGAAGGCGAAATCTCCAACCATCAGCAGATGGTTGCTTTTGCGAAAGAGGTCGTAAAGAAATACGGATTCCAGACCCTGAAGTACAAGAACGGCGTCATGCCGCCGGACGAAGAAATCGACACCTTCATCGCTCTTCGCGAAGCTTTTCCCCATCACCGGATCCGCCTCGATCCGAATGCGGCCTGGTCGGTAACAACTGCCGTCCGGGTCGCGCGCAAGTTGCATGATTACGACGTCGAGTACCTCGAAGACCCGGTCTGGGGGATGCGGGCCATGGCGCGGGTCAACGCGAAGGCTCCATGGATCACGCTTGCCTCCAACATGTCGGTGTTCGCATTCGAAGACCTCGTTCCGAACGCCGTCATGAATATTCTCGACGTCGTGCTCCTCGATCCCCACTGGTACGGAGGCATCGCCCGCGCCCGGCTGGCCGGCCAGCTCTGTGAAGCCATGGGCGTCGATGTCGGCATGCATAGCGGAGCCGAGTTTGGCGTCTCGCAGGCCGCCATGCTGCATCTGGCCGCCTCGCTCCCGAATCTGATCGCCGCGCCCGATTCGCATTATCACCACCTCACCGACGACGTCATTGCGGGAGGAAAGCTCAAGTTCGCCAATGGAAAGATGCGAGTTCCCGCCGGACCGGGTCTGGGTGTGAAACTCGATCGCGAGAAACTCGCGAAGTATCACGAACTTTCGAAGAAGCGCGCGATGGGATCGTGGATCGAAGACCCGCATCGGCCTGGAGTCATCACGTGTCAACCGAAGTGGTAGGGCGCGCTGCCACCTGGCTCTGAGCGGAACGCCTGAACGGGAAGTTTAAACGGAAACGCCTGATGAAACTACGCGCAACGTGGCTAGTTCTGATGCTCGCGATCGCCAGCATTTCGGGCCTTGCCCAGGAGCAAGAGGGGACCATTTGGCAAATTGGCACGTTCGATCGCGCCTCCGGAGAATTCCGTTCCAGCTCCGCCAACTACGCCGATCCAAAATCCGATCCGGTCTATCGTGTCGGGCAAAGCAAGGACAATGAAGACTGGCAGCGTTTTCAGCCCGGCAATGCCAACGGAATGGCGGGAGGCCGTGAGCATCCGTTCACCATCCTGTTCGACCTGACCGCCCCCCCCTCCGGTGTCTTCCGCTTGAAGGTCGCGATCCTCTATGAGACTCCGCGCCTTTCGCACCTGCGCCTCGATCTCAACGGACATACCGGACTTTTCTATTTCCACCCCCAACTCGATTACGGAGCAGGCGACTGGGAAGGCACCTTCGTGCCGCAGACTTCCGCTGACAGCAAGACGATCGACCTGCCCGCGGCATGGTTTCAAAAGACCGGCAATCGACTCGTGCTCACCGCGCTCGACGATCCTGCAACCGTAGAGACTTCGCTCGGCTCGATCGCTTTGGGACACACTGGTCTGGTCTATGACGCGCTCGAACTCACGCAGGACCCCGCCGTCACCTACGAGAGTGACGCCATCTCCGCCGACGTGCGCCCCACCATTTTCTATAAAAGCCTGAAGGCGGGACTCTCCGAAGTGGTCGAAGCCTACGTCTCGTTCGCCGCCATGCCCTCCGAATGGCAAGCCGTGCTTCGCATCGGAAGCAAAGAATACCGCCAGCGAATCGCGTCGAAGAGCGCGTTTGGCGAGAGCCTGATTATTTTCGAAGTTCCGGAATGGCAGGGAACTTCTCCCGCCACTTTGGAAATCAAGACCGCCACCGCGACTGGCAAATTTCCGCTAAATCTTGTCGCCGCCAAGAAATGGATTCTCTTCGTCGTTCCGCACGAGCACCTCGACATAGGTTTCACCGATTACGCCGCCAAAGTCGGCGAACTGCACTCCCAGTCGCTCGACGGCGTGATCGACCTGATAAAAGATGTGCCCGACTTCCGCTGGACCATCGACGGCTACTGGGTTGTGGACCAGTTTATACACGGTCGCTCGCCCGAGCGAAACGCCGAACTGCGGCGCCTGATCAAAGAAGGCAAAATCACCGTTCCCCCGCAATTCGCCAACCAGCACACGGGAGTTGCGTCCTTGGAAGGTCTGGCCCGCTCACTCTACGATTCCCACGCGTTCGCCCGTGAGCACAATCTCACGCTGGGCGCGGCGCACATCACCGATGTACCGTCCTACTCCTGGTCCTACGCGTCTATTCTTCACGATGCCGGGGTCAGGTATTTTGCGGCCGGAGCCAACTCCTGGCGGGCTCCGGTCCTGCTCCAGGCGCGCTGGAATGAGAAGTCTCCTTTCTATTGGGAAGGTCCCGACGGAGGCCGCGTGCTCATGTGGTACTCGCGCGCTTATCTGCAAACCGCAACGCTGTTTGGAACGCCGCCTCGCCTGGCTGCGGTGCGTGATTCGCTCCCCGTGTTTCTGCAGGCCTATTCTGGCCCGCGTTACAAAGCCAACGCGGCCATCATCTTCGGAACGCAACTTGAGAACACGGTCCTCAGCAAGGAGCAGGCCTACCTGCGGGGTGAGTGGCAGAAGCAATACGCATGGCCGCGTCTGCAGTATTCCAATTTCGCCGATGCCATGGCCGCGATCGAAAAACAATTTGGATCCGACATCTCCGTATATCGTGGCGATCTCGGGCCCTACTGGGAAGACGGCTTCGGTTCCGATAGCAAGCACACCGCGCTGCATCGTCAGAATCAGCAGCGCATCCAGTCCGCAGAAAAACTAGCTGCCATCCCCGCGCTTCTGAATACCGATCTACGTCCCGACCGTCGCGTCCTCGCGCAAGCCTGGAACAACATGCTGCTCTTCGACGAGCACACCTGGACCTACGTAGGAGCCACGACGCAGCCCGAGCACGAGCAGACGGAAACGCAGATTGCCCTCAAGGGTGCGCGCACCACCGAGGCGGCGCGCGAGATTACCGAATCCCTGCAACGGAGTTGGGCGCAGTTCGAATCTTTCCTCGGCCCAAAAGACGCGTCCGCGGTGGTCTTCAATCCTCTCAACTGGCGCCGCAGCGGACTCGTGAGTTTCGACTTGCAGGACGGCCTGGGTATTTTCGACGGGACCACCGGCAAGCCCGTTCCCTACGAAATCGTCAGCATCGGCAAGACGCCGCCCCATCCTCTTCCGGGTTTCGGTGGAGGTTACCGTCGCGTCCGCTTCATAGCCGACAACGTTCCGGGACTCGGCTACAAATTATTCACTTTGCGAAATGCGGCGGATGGCCAAGCTTCAAACTACGCGGGCAAAGCCCTCGCTGAAAATGATCTAGCTGGAAGCACTTTTGAAAATTCCTACTACCGCATCACCGTAGACCCATCCACGGCCACCATCGCCAAAGTTTGGGACAAAGAACTCAATCGCGAACTCGTAGATTCCGCCAGCCCTTTCGGTTTTGGTGCGTATCTCTACGTGACCGGCGCCGACGATATGCCCAACAACAGTCTCTATCGTTACGGCGCGACGCTCAAACCGCCAACGCTGTCCGTGACCGCAGCCAGCCGCGGGCGTGTCATCGCAGCGAAGCATGTACCCTTCGGAACCGTCATCACAATGGAGGCCTCCGCTCCGAACACGCCCGGAATTGTTCTCGAAATTACGATGTACGACGCAAAGAAGCAGATTGACCTTGCCTATCGCGTGCGCAAGGAAGCGACGATCAACAAGGAAGCGGTTTACATCGCGTTTCCATTCGCTGCCGCCAATCCCGAATTCGGCTACGACACGCAGAATGGATGGGTCAACCCCGCGACTAACGAGCTCCCCGGCGGAAGCCACGAGTGGTATGTCGTGCAACATTGGGCCGCCGTACATGACAGCGGATTCATGGCCGCCGTCATCCCGCACGACGCGCCGCTGGTCGCTTTCGGCGACATCGTGCGCGGCAACTGGCCAACAACGTTCGCTCCCAGGTCCCCCGCAATCTTTTCGTGGTTGATGACCAACTATTGGGGCACGAATTTCGCACCCCAGCAAGGCGGAGACTTCACTTTTCGCTATAGTCTGGTAAGCTCGCGAGCCTTTGATCCCGCACAGTTGAGCCGCCTCGGAAGTGATGCGATGACTCCGCTCGAAGTCGATCAGGTCAGCGCCTCGAGCGCACCCGGAAAGTTGCCGGCAGAGGAAGCGAGTCTGCTGGAGGTCAACAACCCGTCGGTCGCGGTAGAGACCTGGAAGCTGGCCGAAGACGGCCCGGGCAGCATCTTGCGCCTCGTGGAAACGTCCGGCAAACCGCAGTCCGTGGACATTCGCAGT
This sequence comes from uncultured Acidobacteriaceae bacterium, assembly GCA_963838315.1. Classification (GTDB taxonomy): domain Bacteria; phylum Acidobacteriota; class Terriglobia; order Terriglobales; family Acidobacteriaceae; genus Acidiflorens. Next base: position 40,586 of record CAWIQW010000007.1, on the reverse strand, counting down.
CCTTATCTGAAGATGGACCAGGTCTGGCGCTGTTCACTGCTCGAGGATAATCTGCAAGAGCTTGAACCCGGCGGTGGTCCGCATGGTCATGGGTTCCAGCTTGAACTCAAACCCTTCGAAATCGTGACCCTGCGATTACGAACCACACCGGATTTCCCTGAGGGACCATCCAACTCAAACTGAGGCGCTTCTATGAGTATCAACTTCAGGGATAAGGTCGTTGTCGTCACGGGCGGAGCGATGGGCATCGGCGAGGCGGCCGCCCGTAAATTCGCCGAGCTAGGCGCAGCGGTTGCGATTCTCGACGTCAACCCCGAGGCGGGCAGAAAAACGGCGAAGGCGCTCGCCAACGACGCAGACAAAGCCACTCGCGTTGAATCCTACGCTTGCAACGTGGGAGCGCCCGCCGAAGTCGAGCAGGCGGTTGCTAACGTTATCCGCGACTTCGGTGGAATCGATGTGCTGGTCAGCAATGCCGGCATTCAGCGCTACGGAGACGTTGTCAGCACCCCCGAAGAGCTGTGGGACGAGGTCATGGCCGTAAATCTGAAAGGCTGTTTCCACAGCGCCAAGCATGTGGTCCCCAGCATGAAGCAGCGCGGCGGAGGAGCCATCGTGGTTGTCGGTTCCGTGCAGTGCTTCACCGCTGTCGGCAATTCCGCCGCGTACGTTACTGCCAAGCACGCTTTGCTGGGTCTGGTGCGCGCCATGTCTCTCGATTACGCCCGGCAGAATATTCGCGTGAATTGCGTTTGCCCGGGCGCGATCGACACACCCATGCTGCGCTGGGCCGCCAACCTCGATGCCAATCCACAGAAAGTTCTGGCCACCTGCGATCGCATGCACGCTCTGGGCCGCATGGGCCGGCCCGAAGAGGTCGCCTCCGCGATTGCATTTCTCGCGAGCGACTGGGCTTCGTTCATTACCGGAGCCGCCTTGATGGTCGACGGCGGCATGCTCGTCCCAACCGGTGGCATGGGCTTTCAGGAGAGTGGTACCGGCGCAGCTACCAGAAGTTAAGGCTGTCGATGCGTTTGTCGATCGATAAAGGATTCGCCATTTAACAGATGAATACGTCCCGTCCCAGCTCGACGAAAACGAAATGGCGCAACCGCCAGGCGTATTGCCTGAAGAACGCCAGCGTCGAACTGACCATGCTCACCGGCGGCGGGCACATTTCTGATTTTCGCCTCGTCGATCCCCACAGCAGTGTGAATGCCTTGTGGGAAGTCCCATGGGCCACCCTGGAGCCAAACCAGTTCGGCAAAAGCCTTCGTAAGAATGTTCGTAAATATGGGCCGCCGCCGGTGGGCAGGTTTCTCGCCTCGTTCACCGGGCACGTCGTTTGTGTCGATTATTTCGGAGGACCGTCGGAAGCGGAAGCTGCCCAAGGGCTGGCGCTCCATGGCGAGGCCGCGAACTCCCGCTGGCGTCTTCTCGAATCCAGGCAGAGCGCAACAGAAGCCCGGCTTTCGCTGGGCGCGCGTTTGCCCGCCGCCGGCCTCCGCTTCGAGCGCGACCTTCGCCTGCGTCGCGATGAGTCTGTCGTCTATGTCGAGGAGCGACTGACAAACGAAAGATCGCTGGACCACTTTTTTCACTGGACCCAGCACATCACTCTCGGGGCGCCCCTTCTGCATCCGGACGAAAGCTCGGTTGCCTTGTCTGGGAATCGAGCGATTACGTGGCTCCACGGCTATGAAGGAGCAAGCCTGCTGCGAGACAACCAGGAATTTGTCTGGCCCCAGGCGCCGGACATCGAAGGCGGTAACGTGGATCTCTCGCGCCCGTTTACGCGCGACGGCAAGGGCTTTGTCGTAGCCGTGTTGCTCGATCCCCAGCGCGAATTCGGATTTGTATCCGCCCTCAACTGGAAGCTGGGTCTTCTACTGGGTTACTGTTTTCGTCGCGCCGACTTCCCCTGGGTCGCAATTTGGGAAGAAAATCTAGCGCGCGCCGGTTCTCCGTGGAATGGGAAGACGCGCGCCCGGGGTCTGGAGTTTGGCTCGACGCCGATGCCCGTTGGAAAAGAAGAGACGTTTGCGCGCGGCCCGTTATTCAACATGCCCACATTCAGGCGGGTCCCCGCAAAATCGAAATTGACTGTATCGTACGTCGCGTTTCTCTCTCTGGTGAGTCCCGAATGGCGCGTCATCCGCGACATTCAAATCACACAAGATAAGATCCTGGTGACCGAACAACGAGGAGATCATCTGGAGTTGCAGGCCACTGGGCTTAGGAATCTGAAGTTGGAATAGCAGGCGCCGCTTGTGAATTGCTTGCAGAACGAACTGCGTCTTTGCGTATAAGAACTGGAGAAAACATGGACCAAGCCGGTGTGGGCCTCCTGATACTGCTGGTTGCAGGCGTGATGAACGCCAGCTTCACTCTGCCCATGAAGTTTACCCGCAACTGGAGTTGGGAAAATACCTGGCTGGTCTGGACTCTGTTTGCCCTCGTGATCTTTCCGCCGCTGGCCGCCTTCGCCACCATCCCGCATCTCGGGCAACTCTATGGAGAAGTGGCGACCACCCTCGTGATAAAGGTCGCGGTCTTCGGCGCAGGATGGGGCATCGCGCAGGTTCTCTTCGGCCTCGCTGTTGACTCGATCGGGATCGCACTCACGTTTTCCATCGTGCTCGGGATCTCCGCTGCCGTGGGCAGTGTGATTCCGCTGATTCGCCTGCATCCCGAAAAACTCCTCGCCACCAGCGGTCTTTTCACTTTTGCGGGGGTCGCGCTGGTCATCGTCGGAGTAACTATCTGCGCCATCGCCGGCCGCCGCCGCGAACACATCTTGGCAGCGAGCGAGGGACGGCCCAGAGCAAACATGAGCCGCGGTTTGGCCTGTGCGATTCTCTGCGGCTTCGGAGCCGCGCTCGTTAACTTCGGGCTGGCGTTCGGTGGCCCGCTTCTAGACGCCGCCAAACGCCACGGCGCGGCCGATGTCTGGGCCGGGAATGCCGTCTGGCTGCCGCTCATGCTAGCTGGATCGATTCCGAATTTTGCATACTGTATTTATCTTCTCGGCAAAAACAAAACGGCCGATCGTTACCGCCGTGCCGGCACAGCGCATTATTGGCTCCTCGCGGCCCTCATGGCCTTTTTCTGGTTTGCGAGCACGGCGCTTTACGGCATCGCCACCGGTAAACTCGGCAGTTGGGGGACGATCCTGGGCTGGCCTTTGTTCATGTCGCTGATCGTCATTACGGCCAGCCTTCTGGGTTTCGCCACCGGAGAATGGAATGGAAGTGGCAAGCAGCCGCTGCGCATCCAGGCTGCCGGAGTGGCCGTGCTGGTTTTGGCCGTATTTGTTCTGGCGAGCGCCAGCCGATGGGTCTAGGAGGAGCATGAAAGCACTGGCTATTGATCTCGGCGGCACGCACGCAACCTGCGCTGTTCTTGACGATCGCGCCATTCTGGCCGAGCAAGTCGTCAGCACCGACGGCACGCAAGGCCTGCGTCCGGTGCTGCCCTTATTTGTGCAGACCCTCCACCGGCTCCTGCAAGAAACTGCCGTCAACGCCAAAGATTGCGCCGGACTGGGGTTCAGTTTTTGCGGGCTCGCGGATTCCCGCATCGGACGCATCGTCTCGACCAACCAGAAATACGATGACGCGGTCGGTATCGATTTTGTCGCCTGGTGCAAACAGGAATTTGGCATCCCCTTGCGAATCGAAAACGACGCCCGCATGGCCCTGCTGGGCGAGCGCTATGCCGGAGCGGCGCGTGGCTTTGATGACATCGTCATGACCACTCTCGGAACCGGCATCGGCGGAGCCGCCATGATCGGCGGAAAACTCATTCTCGGCAAACACGCGCAGGGTGGATGCCTCGGCGGCCATCTGCCCGTGCTCTTCAACGGCCGCACCTGCACCTGTGGCAACATCGGATGCCCCGAAGCCGAGGCCGCCGGCTGGTCCATTCCGCTCGTGGCGCGCGACTGGCCCGGATACGCTGCGAGCGCCCTCGGTAAAGATGAGCCTGTGAATTTTGAAAAACTCTTCCGTTACGCGAAAAACGGCGATACTGTCTCCCTCGCGTTGCGCGATCGTTGTCTTCAGATTTGGGCTGCCAGCACCACCGGCCTGATCCACGCCTACGATCCCGAGATCGTAGTCTACGGTGGAGGCGTCATGAAAAGCGCTGACATCATTATTCCATTCGTTCAAGCCTACGTGGAGAAGCACACCTGGACTCCATGGGGCAAAGTAAAAGTCAGAGCCGCTGCGCTCGGAAACAACGCGGGCCTGCAGGGCGCAATCCCGCTGCTGCTGGAGCAGTGACGGTCAATCCAGAATCAATTTGCGGATGCGAAATTGACGGAGCTGAAATTGAAAAAGTTAAGCCTGAGAAAATTTAAGCTCGTTGTCCTCCCATTACTATTGCTTTCGTCTGTTTGCCACGCCCAGCTGTCCGAGTCGGCCAATTGGGCCGCCAGAGCGGCAGGCGATTATCTGATTTATCCCGATCGCGTCTACGGCGTTGCCAATACCTCTCAGTTAAAGCTGGATGTCTGGCAGAAGCAAAACACAAAAGAACCCGTTCCCACTCTTATTTATATCCACGGTGGCGGATGGGTCTTCGGCGACCGCACCGGCGCTACTCTGCAGTTTCTCCCCTACATCCAGATGGGGTGGAACGTCGTCAATGTCGAATACCGCATGGCGAGCGCGTCGCCCGCTCCGGCCGCCGTCGAGGACTGCCGCTGCGCCCTGCGCTGGGTCGTGCAGCACGCCTCCGAGTACAACATCGACACCAATCGCATCGTGCTAACGGGACACTCCGCCGGAGGCCATCTCTCCCTGATCACCGGCCTGCTCACACCCGACGCCGGTCTCGACAACCAGTGTTTCGGACCCGAAATCCCTAAAGTTGCTGCCATCATCAACTGGTATGGAATTTCCGATGTAGCCGACTTGCTCGCCGGGCCAGATCTCCGGAACTACGCGGTCATGTGGCTTGGCAGCCAGCCCGATCGCGTGGCTATTGCCAAACGTGTTTCGCCGCTTACTTACATCCACGCCGGAAATCCTCCCGTGTTCACCGTCCACGGCGATGCCGATCCTGTGGTCCCCTATTCGCAGGCAGTGCGTTTGCATCAGGCCCTCACCCAGGCAGGAGTCAAAAATCAGCTGCTGACGATCCACGGAGGTGGCCATGGCGGATTCACCCCCGAGCAATACCAGGACGCATTTGTAAGGATCGATGCTTTTCTGAAAGCGCAGGGTGTGATCCGCTGAAGTTGCCTAAATAAAAGTGGACCAAATGAAGATGCCCAAGCCTTCTAATTACGACAAGTTCCCATACGTACAGGTCAGCTCTGCGTCTTCCGCGTGCCATGTGGGCTGGCCGGCGATTGCCGCCGCTCTTCAGCAGTCCCTTCAGCGATCGATTGTCAAGGCCCGCTCCGTCGTCTGCATTGAGTGTTATCCGGGCGTCATCCTGAAGCAGCTCGACGCGCTCATCGAACTGCTGCGTCCCTCGTCGGTAATTCGCTCGGAATACTTTTTCAAGCCGGCAAACAGCGTCGATCAGATGGTCGAACAGTTCCTCGGCGATGACCCCGTCTTCGGCCGCATGAACGGTCTTCAGATTGAGGATTACTTCGACACCGCGCAGCTGGCTGCCGCCCAGGCCGCCGTGCGCCAGAACGAAGGATTGATCGTCGTAGTCGGTACCGGCGCGACCCTTCTCGCTCCCGATGCCGATGTGCTGGTCTTTGCCGACATGGCGCGCTGGGAAATCCAGATGCGCTATCGCCGCAACCAGATCGGCAATCTCGGCGCCAATAATGCCTCAGCCAGCCTGGCCGAAAAGTACAAGCGTGCTTACTTCGTCGATTGGCGTGTCGCCGATCGCCTCAAGCAAAAGGTTTTCCCGAAAATTGACTTCCTGCTTGATACCAACGACCAGACCACCCCGAAGATGATTTCAGCCGACGCACTCCGCGAAGGCTTGCGCATCGCGGCCCACCGCCCGTTTCGCGTCGTCCCCTACTTCGATCCCGGCCCCTGGGGCGGCCATTGGATGGAACAAGTCTGCGGTCTCTCGCCCGAAGGAGTTCCCAATCACGCGTGGTGTTTCGACTGCGTGCCTGAGGAAAACAGTTTGCTCCTCGGATTCGGCGACGCAAGAGTCGAAATCCCCGCCATTAATCTTGTCTTTCAGCATCCCCACGAATTGCTGGGAGAGGCCGTCCATGCCCGCTTTGGCAAGGAGTTTCCCATCCGCTTCGATTTCCTTGACACCATGGGCGGAGGCAATCTCTCTCTTCAGGTCCATCCCCTCACCGAATACATTCAGGACAAGTTCGGCATGAACTACACACAGGATGAAAGCTACTACATGCTCGATGCCGGCGGCGACGGTTGCGTCTATCTCGGACTGCGCGAAGATATCGACCGCGACAAGATGCTGCAGGAGTTGAGGTCCGCGCAATCCGGCGGCCCCGCGTTCCCCGCGGAGAAGCACGTCAATATCTGGCCAGCGAAGAAGCACGATCATTTTCTCATCCCCGCCGGTACCATTCACTGCTCCGGAAAAAACAGCATGGTGCTCGAAATCAGCGCCACCCCTTACATTTTCACTTTCAAACTCTGGGACTGGGGACGCCTCGGCCTGAACGGTCGGCCCCGCCCCATTCATCTCGATCATGGAGCCGCCAATATTCAATGGGATCGCACTACCGGCTGGGTTCTTGATAACCTGGTGAATCGAATAACGCCGCTCTCTTCCGGAGAAGGTTGGCGCGAGGAGCGCACCGGCCTTCACGAGCGCGAATTCATCGAGACGCGTCGTCACTGGTTCACCTCCCCGGTGCTCCATCGTGCAACTGGCGGCGTCAACGTTCTGAACCTGGTGGAGGGCCGTGAAGCGGTAGTCGAAAGTCCAACCGGGAACTTCGAGCCTTTCGTGGTCCACTACGCCGAGACTTTCATCGTTCCCGCAGCCGCCGGCGATTACACCATCCGCCCTCACGGCGAATCGAACGGCTCCGAGTGCGCAACCATCAAGGCTTTCGTGAGGACTAATCCCTAGCAATCCGCATTTCTTGGAAGGAAATTCGCACGTGAAGAAGCTTGTGGTTGGATTTCTCGCGGTGATTCTGGTTTCCGCCGGTGCCGCCCAGAAAACGAGCAAGGCCAATTCTCATCTCGTTACAAAATCACCATCGTGCGTGAAGGTGCAAGACTCTATGTTCCACAGTTCCGCCCTCGATCGCGAAATGAAGTACCGCATTCTCCTTCCGTGCGCTTACAAAACCGGCGGGCGTTTTCCCGTGCTCTACCTCCTCCACGGCCTCTATGGAGACTATTTGAATTGGGATACCCTCACCGACCTCGAACACGATGCCGCCCAATACGAGATGATCGTGGTGATGCCCGATGCCGGCGACTCCTGGTACACCAATTCCTTCACTGACTCCAAAGACAAGTTTGAAGATTACATAGCCAGAGATCTGGTCGCCGAAATCGACGGCAAGTTTCGCACGCTCCGCTCACGCCATGCCAGAGCGATCGCTGGTCTCTCCATGGGAGGATACGGAGCTCTGAAAATCGCGCTTCGCTACCCTGAAAACTTTGCCTTCGCCGGCAGCCTTAGCGGTGCGCTCAACGCCCCGCTCGATCTCGCTGACCGCCAGCCTGACTTTCGCGAACAGCTGCTCCAAGTGTTCGGCCCGGCCGGCAGCGACCCTCGCGAAGACAACAACCTGTTTTCCATGCTGCAGAGCGTCCCGGCGAACGACCGTCCTCATTTCTATCTTGCTTGCGGAAGCGAGGACGCGTTCCTCGCAGTCAATCGCGAATTCGCTGCCCAGCTCTCATCGCACGGCGCCACCTACGAATATCACGAGACTCCCGGCGCCCACGCGTGGGATTATTGGGATCGTTCGCTTCCAGCCTTGCTCCGCGCTGCCGCCGCCGTGATCGAGGATCGCCATCGAAGCGACCAGGAATGAACGAGAGATCAAAGAAGCATGAACCCCGCACAACGAAGTTCTTTTCACGTGGCTAGATCTCTTAGGCCGACGATTCCGGCGCTCTCGGCAATCGCTCTTCTTCTTGGCATCTGTGCCGCCTTTGCCACGGAAGAAATCCTGGCGTCCGGGAATCCACCCTCGACTCCCGGCCGCTTCATCGACGTTGCCGAAAAGGTCGGAATTCATTTCCGTCAGCAAGCCTCCCCGACCAGCAGGAAATACCTGCTCGAGACCATGGGATCCGGAGTCGCCTTGTTCGATTACGACAATGACGGTCGCCTCGACATCTATTTCGCCAACGGCGCTCGCCTAGACGATCCCACGCCCAAGGGCACGATCCCTAAGAAAGACGACCCCAAATATTGGAACCGTCTTTACCACCAGAACCCTGACGGGACCTTTGAAGACGTCACCGAAAAAGCCGGACTCGCTGGCATCGGCTATTCCACCGGAGTCGCTGTCGGCGACTTTGACAACGATGGATTCGAAGACCTCTTCGTCGCCGGATACGACCGCAGCACGCTCTACCACAACAATGGCGACGGCACCTTCACCGATGTGACCGCCGCTGCTGGAGTCGCGGGCTCCGGCTGGATGACCAGCGCCGCCTGGATTGACTACGACAACGACGGCCGGCTCGACTTGATAGTCGCCCGCTATATGCACTGGGATTTCGACGACATCTACTGCGGCAACGCTAAAGAAGGTTTACGGTCCTACTGCCATCCCGATCTGTTCAAGCCCGAGTCGGTCTTGTTGTTTCACAACGAGGGCAATGGAAAATTTTCCGAAGTCTCCCACCAGGCCGGTGTCGACAAGCCCGGGAAAGGTCTGGGCCTCGCCATCGCCGATTACGATCATGATGGCTGGATGGATGTCATCCTCACCAACGATTCCATCCCCGAATATCTCTTCCACAACCGCGGCAACGGTACCTTCAAGGAAGTTGGCCTGCCCGCGGGCGTCGGGCTTGATGACAACGGCAACAGCTTCGCCGGCATGGGTGTGGATTTCGCAGACTACAACAATGACGGCTGGCCCGACATTGTCATCACCGATCTTGCCCACCAGAGGTATGCGCTTTACACGAATGCCAAAGATGGCACCTTCGACTACGCCAGTTCTTCCACCGGACTCGGTGCGATCTCACTCCTCCACTCCGGCTGGGGAGTGCGTTTCGTCGACTATGATAACGACGGTTGGAAGGACCTGCTGATCGTTCAATCCCATGTCATCGACACCATCGAACTCACGGAACCGGCCCTGCGCTATCGCGAAGCGCCGCTACTTTTGCACAACGAGCAAGGGAAGAAGTTCGTGGATGTTTCCGCGCTCTCCGGCGACATCTTCCACCAGAAATGGGCTGCCCGCGGAATGGCCACGGGAGACATTAACAATGATGGAAAAGTGGACGCAGTAGTCAGCTCCAACAACGGCCCCGCCTGGGTATTAATGAATAGGACCGAGACCTCAAATCACTGGCTCATGCTCAACCTCATCGGCACGAAGAGTAACCGCGACGCCATCGGAGCTCAAGTCAGAATTTCCACGCCCGCCGGCGACCAGTTTGCCACGGTATCCACGGCTGGAAGCTACCAGTCTTCCAGCGACAAACGCGTGCATTTTGGATTAGGCGCCGCGGATTCCGTCCGCGAAATCGAAATCCGGTGGCCCAGCGGATTTCACCAGACTCTGGGACCTCAAAAAGCCGATCAGATCGTAACCGTCACGGAGCCGTATGCAGGCAGCCATTAAGCAATCGGCCATAAGGCGGGCCGCCATTGCACAGACGCGACCCTGGTTCCAAGCGCTGCTTTTCGCCGCAGTCCTCGCTACGCCCGTGCAGCTCCCCGCCCAGGATGCTACCGCCACGCGACTCAGCAACGCCGCTCGTCTTCTGACGGCGCACAATCTGAAAGGCGCGGAGAGCGAATTGCAATCTGTGCTGCGCGCTTCCCCCGGCGAATACCGCGCGCTAGATTTACTGGGAGTGATCCGCGTGCTGCAGCAACGCGAACCCGAAGCGCAGGATCTTTTCAACCGTGTTGTCGAAATCAATCCCAGCTTTGCCAGCGGCCATGCTCATCTCGGCCTCCTCTATTTGCAGGTGGGACGACCTTCCGACGCCGTATCCCAATTGCGCGAAGCCGTCCGCCTCGATCCCGCTCGCACCGACGCCTCCGATGCTCTGGTCCACATCTGGCGTCAGCAAGCCGAAACGGCCACCGCCGCCGGAGACTCCACAACCGCCTTCGCGCTGCTAAACGATGCGCGCAAGCTGGCGCCGAAAAACGCTGGTATTCAAGCTGACGTCCAACTCGAGTTTGGACTCGCAGCCCTCCGCATTTCTCAATGGCAGGATGCGATCGAGGCCTTCCAGCAAACCTTGCAGCGGCGCAAGAATGATCCCATGGCCCTATGGGGCTTGGGCCGCGCCTATACGGGAGAATCGAAATTCGAGGACGCGCGCCAGCAGTTCGCCCGCTACGTCGCCATCCGTCCCTATGATTCTTCCGGCCACAACGCGCTCGGCATGATGCTCGCAACCCTGGAGCGTCCCGCGGAGGCCAGAATTCAATTCGAGAAGTCGATCGCGCTCAACCCCGCGCAAACCGAATCTTATCTCCGCCTGGGATTATTGGACCTCGATTCCAAGGATTTGGACTCCGCCGCGAAGAACTTTCGCCATGCCCTCGATCACGATCCGAAAAACTCAGGGGCCCTCGCGGGATTGGGGAGAATCGAGTTTGAGCGCAAGCACTACAACGAAGCTCTTGCTCTGCTGCAGAATGCCCTAGCCAGCGACGATTCGCTCCGCGTAGCCCACTATTACCTCGGTCTGACCTATGCGCGCTTGGACCGCGAGGCAGAATCCGAGCGAGAGCTAACCAAGGCAACCCATCTCGAGCACCAGGAAGTCGAACGCCGATTCACAATCCTCGATCCTGCACCAGCCAGTGCGCCGAACCCAGCCCCCTAAAAAGTCCAGCCCGAATAGTCGTTGCGGGAGAAGGGGAGGTGGGAACTGAGAACTTTCTTACTAGCATGCCATGTCGAGTAAGGAGAGCAATCCAACCGATTAACTTGCCGGAAGGTTAAATGATTGGCTCGACAACCGGGATGGGAACGACCTCTTCGTACGCCACTCGCGCAGGTACGAGCGTAGGCTGAATCTCGCCCGTCGGGACTTCACGCGGCGAAACGTAGACAACTCGAAATAATGGACTTGTGCGATTCAGCGAGAGGATTCCCATCCCCAGAATGCCCAGCATGACCGCTAATTCCACGGGCCACCAGGGAGGCCCGGCCACAGTAGCGAAGTTGGGGAGCAGGAAACATGCACCGCCTCCCACTATCACTAACCACCGCCTCTGAGGAGCGCACTCCATCGCATTCCGCAGCAAGCGCCATGCAATCAGTAACATAGGAACTGTGATCGCCGCTATATCATATTTCATGACCCGCGGATTCAACAGGAATGTGCCCACGAGTGCGACCGGAATCCAATTCTCGTGTGAAGCTACTTGTCCGAGCGAAGCGTTTCCGGAAGGACCTTCTCTCGCGAGGCGCCTCGAAATCAGCAGGAGCCCCCCACCAACTCCCGCAGCGAACGCCACATAAACAAAGGTGGTGGCGGAAGAATAAGGTAAACCCAATTTCCACAAAGCTTTACCGACCACGCCCGCGGGCCCGTATCCAAAGTCATGCGCTTCCTCAAACATCAGCCGCAGCACCGTCAGGTACTCACTGAAGAGCGTAGGCCACAGCCGCGCCTGCGTCGCAATCACCACCAATCCCGCCGCTGCCGTTCCCAGAGCTGGAAACCATTGTCTCTTGCCCACCAGCACCGGGAACGCCAGCATGGTCAGAAAAGGCGCTTTACAGATCGAAGCCGTCAGCACCGCGACGTAATACCAAAGCCAGCGCTCGCGCTTCCACCCGTAGGCGGCAGCCGCCAGGATCGGTCCATAAATAATGTAGGCGACATTTCCGCTCAGGATCACGTCGTCGGTAATGAGTCCGGGGAAAAATGCGACTGCAGGGAGCAGGAGCGCAAGCCATCGCCGTTCGTCTGCGTTCGCTAGTTGAAAGCCGGCCCAGAGTTGCAGAAGGAACCCGCCCGCGATCGCGCTCCAGAAAAGCAATCGCAGCAGCCTGTCCGGCAAGAGAGCCAGCAGCCGCAGTAGGTTCAGTGTCAGCGGCGAATAAACATAAGTGAGGGGCGCGTGCTCCCCCAGACTCGATGCCGGACGGTTATGAAATGCCTGTTGCGCCGCTATCCCTTCGGCATAAGGATCGCCCCCGTGCCGAACCGATTGGACCGCCTTCCAGCAATTCTGGGCATCCCATCCCGCCGGGCCAGTGGCGTCCATAACGACCACCGAGACCGCGGCCGCCATCCAAAACAGAACGATCAGCTGTCTGCGGGAGAACCAACGAAACGTCGTGGGCAAGTACAAATCGGTTGCCAATTATTTTGTGCGCAAGGTCCTGGTTTTGCGTCCCTGATTGGTTTCTTGAAATCGAACCGCTAATGCACTTGCGAGAAACACCGCCCCAACCCTCTTGTTTGTTCTTTCGGCAGTACTGCGTGCAGGCATTAACCCGGCCCGCCCCAGCTAGTTGCTAATCCATCCCAACCGAAACGTCAAAATACTGATAAACAATAACTTGTCCGGACGCCGAAACATAACAATGAGTGTACTCGAGGAACCAAGGCCGCAAATGCGAATCACCGTGCCAGAATGGGAAGCTAAGAAATCCGCTGAGAGAAAGCGGACCTTCAAGATATCAGCGCTGGTTCGGAACCACCGCACAAGAGAATGGCGGCTCCAATGTCCGGAAGCGTACAACATTTTGTACGGTACTGTTTATTGTAACAGTACTGTCAAGTTTCCCAGACGTCCTTGCACATCGCCCGCTACTGATTTTGAGACGCGTCCGTCGCGGACTTGGGCGCCGGCGAAGATTCCCGCAGCCGATGTAACTCGTCTTGCGTCTTCTGCCATTTCGCCGGATCGTGTTTGGTAGAAATCGGAGCGCCCGGATTGCTGTAGTAGGCGAGAATGTTCTCCTGCAGCGACGGTGTGAGATGCGCAAAATTGTCGCTCGCCAACTTGTCGAGCAGGTATGCGTAGGCCTGGTCGCAGAGTGCGTACTCGCCGGCGTGCGTATCCTTCCCCGTGTCGAAATCGGTGTTTGGAAGAGACAGTTTCTTTGCGCTGACTTCCTTGAGCAGACCGCGGTAGTCGTCAAGCGTATGGTTGACGCTTGCAATGTAGAGGTCCTCGGTCGTCTGCGATGGAATCTTGAAATCTAGCGCCTTGAACGGACCAACCTTCGGCACCAGCTTCAGAAAAAACGCCAGCACCCGTGTGCCGAATCCCGGACGCCGGTAGCCCTTTCCCCATTCCCGCTGGTAATTGGCGCGCGAGAGGTTGTAGCGGAACCTGCGCGCGTTGAAGTTGGGCGTATCTTTGACGATCTCTTTCTTGCGCGCCACCAGCGCCACCCGCGTCATCTCCGGAAGAATGCTGCTAATCGCCCGTCGGAACGTGCCGATCGCCAGGTCTTCCTTGGAGAGGACGTCCGTGAGCGGGATGCCATAGGTATCCAGAAAAGCCCGCTCCAGCACCGGTTTCGACACCTCGAATCCGATGAAGTCGTGATAGCGGTCCGAGGTGTAGTGATTTTTCGCGACCTGCGTCACATCGAAACCGAACTCGGTGCGGATGTGCGCCTTGGGATTGTCTTCATACGTCACCTCGTTCCCGAACTTCTTCCTCAACTTGGGAAATTCCAGAGCGACCGCCCGGTTGATCGTGGGATGCCCGATGTTATCCGCGGAGTAGTGCGCGAGCGCTCCCAGCGCGAATGCATACTCGTCGATGTCGGTCGAGTCGTTGACCAGGTTGACCACGAAGTCCCCGCTCCGCACATAGTGCGTAAGATCGCTGAAATTCTTGTTGCCAAACGGGTAGTAGCCCATGTCCTGGATCAGTGAACCGCCATACGCGAAGGCATGAGCTTTGCGAAGATCGTCGGCGGTAGAGCCAGGAAACCGCTTGACGAGGAGCGGTTGTATATCGTCTTTCCAAACAAGGTCGACGACTTCCTCGTGCGTGAGGACCGAGTAAGCGCTGCAAACTCGCGGGCCGCCAATGGCCAGCAGAATCAGAACAAAAGTAAGGATGACGCGCCGAACGAAAGACTGCTTATTTGAGCGCCATGAAGGGTTCGCGCCTGTGGCCGCCGAAAGGTGGCGATAGGGCTCGGCACCGTTCCCGAGCGGTTCCTCAAGCCTAGACACTCTCCGCCTCAGTCAGCACGACAGAATCCCTCCGCACACGCCCGACCTCGTCGGCCATGGCGAACTTGAGCTTATCAATCCCCTCCCCGGTCACCGCCGAGATCGGATACAGTTTGAGTTTTCTGCGCGTGCACCACTGCTTCAGCTTCTTGAGTTTGTCGGGATTGGCGCCATCGATCTTTGAAGCCGCCATGATGACGGGTTTGCTTTCCAGACCGGCGCCGAAATTCTTAAGCTCCCCGAGAATCACCTCAACATCCTTGATTACATCCGGACGCCCGCTTGCGTCCGACACATCGACCATGTGGACCAGCAGCCGCGTGCGCTCGATATGCCGCAAGAACTGTGTCCCCAGGCCGGCACCCGTGTGCGCGCCCTCAATCAGTCCCGGTATATCAGCGACCACGAAACTGATCTCCTTTCGCTTCTCCCCCACCATGACCACCCCGAGGTTCGGTTCCAGGGTCGTAAATGGATAATCCGCAACCTTTGGCCGTGCCGCTGAGATGCGCGAGATCAGCGTCGATTTGCCTACATTCGGATACCCCACCAGGCCAACGTCCGCCAGCAGCTTCAGCTCGAGCCGGAAAGTTCGTTCTTCTCCCGCGCGTCCTTCTTCGTGCTCGCGCGGAGCCTGGTGGGTGGACGTCGCAAACTGGGCATTTCCACGTCCCCCCCGTCCCCCCCGCGCAATCACCACGCGCTCATCCGGTCGCGAAAAGTCATGGACCTTTTCGCCGGTCTCTTCGTCGTACACGACCGTCCCCACCGGAACCTTCAGTACGATCCCTTCGCCGTCGCGCCCTGTTTTCTTCGAGCCTTCGCCGTGTCGGCCGCGCTCCGCCTTGTATTCAGGATTGAAACGGAAATGCACCAGAGTATTATGGCTTTCGCTGGATTCCATCCAGATGTCGCCGCCCTTGCCTCCGTCGCCCCCCGAAGGTCCGCCGCGGGGTATGAATTTCTCCCGCCGGAAGGCCATGCAGCCATTGCCGCCGTTGCCCGCTTTCACTCGAATGATTGCTTCATCAATAAACATAAGGTTCGCTTGCTCAAGTTCGTGTGCTCCGGTTCTTATGGCCCAACGTCCGTGTGTTGGCGGAACGCGCCCTACAAACGGGCCAAACCCAGTTCCCCCACAATACGCCTAGTATAAGGCGCTACGACCTTTCGCCCGTAAACCTGCGCGAGGCGACGATCGTTTCTGCCGATCTCTCCATCATGGCCAATGTTCCGGAACCCGCGCACGATGACGCCGCCTGAACCCACCGACTCGGGTCAAACCATGGGAGAGACTGTGATGCTGAGGTCGAAGTGGCTTAGCGCCCTCTGCGATGCAGCGGGCGAAGTCTTTTCCATGATGCTGGGCGCCACCATAGGCCCCGTGCCCAGCCCTGCCGACTGCCCCGTCCTTGCTCGCGTAACAGGAGTAATCGGCATCACCGGGGCCGTGAACGCCATTTTCACTCTGCGCTGCAGTGATGCCGCTGCCACCCGGCTTGCCGCACAGATGCTCGGACTATCTGCGGAAGAAAGCGTGGATCAAAAATTCGACGCGCTCGGTGAAGTCTGCAATATGGTGGCTGGCAACTTCAAACACAAGATCGGACACGGCGACACTTGCATGTTGACCGTCCCCACCGTGGTCATGGGAGGCCATTACTGTATTCATTCGCTGGCCGGCCACCGAATGGAATGTCCGGTAATGTACGAAGGCGAGCCTCTCTGGCTCGCCCTGGACATTCGTAATTGATAACGCGCAGCCGCGCCCTATCCAATGCCTGATAAGTGATGACTAAGCGCTAGTGGACCAGTCCCGAGAGCTAATTGGCGTCGGCTTCAACCGGTTCGATCATGACGAACTTGCCCATCGAACCCTTGTCGAGGAACTTGATCTTGCCCGTGACCTTGGCAAAAAGCGTATCGTCCTTACCCCGCCCCACATTGAGTCCAGGCTTAACCCGCGTCCCGCGCTGCCGCACGATGATCGTCCCTCCGGGAACGACCTGTCCGCCAAATGCCTTGAACCCCAGCCGTTGCGCGTTCGAGTCGCGCCCGTTTCGTGAAGTACCCTGTCCTTTTTTATGCGCCATAAAAGTTAATTCCGAGTGGCAAGTTGCCTGAAATCAATTGAATCCTGGATGTCGTCCCGACTGGAATCCCAACCTTTTATTCAGGATGTCCCCCATGCGATTCAGACGCCATCCTGAGCGGAGCCGATTCTATCGCGAAGCGCAAGAATCGGCGCAGTTGAACGCCCTACCTCTTTTTGGCCGCCGGTTTTTTGGCGGCCTTCTTAGGAGCCGCCTTCTTTTTAGCCGGTTTCACCCCCGAAGCCTCGTGCGTCTCAGCGTGCTCTTCAGTCGCCTTTTTCACTTTCTTCTCTTTCTTAGGAAGCTCGGGCGCCTTAAAGCTCTGTCCGTCAAATGCGATCTCGGTGATCCGAACCGCGCTGTAGTCCTGCCGGTGCCCGCGCAGTTTCTTGTATTGTTTCTTGCGCTTGTAATGGAAGACGATGACCTTCGCGCCGCGTCCCTGCTCGACCAGTTCACCGGTTACGAGCGCTTCCGACCCGGGCCGCACCACGCTGCCCGACTCCGCCGAAACTGCCAGCACGTCGTTAAACTGCACCGGCCCGTTCGTGCCGTCCACTTTTTCTACCCGGATTACATCTCCCGGGGCGACCTTATATTGCTTACCACCAGCGCGGATCACCGCGTACATAAGTCCTCCAGAACTCGCTTGAGCAAGACGATTCTCGTCCGCCGTGCGGAGACAGGCTCCGCTAACACTCACTTGTGCTTGCTGTTTTTCCGCTGCGGCTTCTGACCGGAAACGCGGCGCGGCCCCAGAACGGGTCCGCAAGTACAGGCAAACTCAACCATTCTATCGTGCCCTGTGGAAATCGGTCAATCAAAACGGGTTGACGGGACGATTGTCCCCGTCCCGTCACCATCCCTCTTTGCCCGGCTTACCCTTCGACGTCGAAATAAATCTTCGCGGTGGCGCGATAATGCACCACTTTTCCGCCGTCCAGCAACATGTCGAACGAATCCACATGGGCCCATTTGATGTTGCGGACGGTTTTGGCTGCCTCTTTAACTGCCGCTTCCGCAGCCTTCGCAAAGCTCTGTTCGGAAGTCCCAACCACTTCAATGATTTTCTGAGTCACTGCTTCCTCCTCGTGGCGTAACTGGGGATTGTACTCCCACGGGCGAAATCTGGGCGACTGGGCTACCGAAAGATGCCCAAAACAAAGGCCACGCCGGTACTCCGCGTGGCCCATTGCCAGAGACAGACGCCAGGCACGTGTGGTTGCGGACTCTGCCCCGCAGATAGGAAAGCCCGTGCCCGCCCACTTACTTTCCCCCACCTCCGCCACCGGAAGTCTGCTCTGCAGCGGCCGGCTTTGAAGCCCCATGTTCCTGCCCCGCGGAACGCACTTTCACCGTGCCAAGAATCTTCTCCAGCCGGGCAAACACCTCATCCCGGTTGACCGGCTCGACGCCCCCTTTGGCTCCATATCCCGCCGTGCCCAGTCCCAGCACGTATTCGTAGCAGGCTCCGTTTTCGTAGTCGTGATAGTACTGTGTTTCGATCTGCCGGGTCGCATTTCCCTCGAACTCCGAGGTCATCTCCATCTCTTTCAACGTGTCGGGCGGCCCCACTTTCACCTTCTGTGTATCGATCGGCTCACCGTCAGGATTGCTCGTGTCCACGAAAGCGAAATGCGGGCACTCATCCTCCGCGAGGCTCGGGTTTACGTTCACGCTGAAAAAGCCGGATGCGAAGTCCGTGCCCGGATATGAATTGGCCGGCAACGCGACCGTCGCCACCGGCACGCCTCCCGGATGGACGAAGTTCATCGGCACCGCCTGCATTTCGAGCGACTCAGGCGTTCCCTTTTCGCCCGAGGCTAGCGTGAACCTCCGCGGATATAAGAAAGAGACGCCCGAGTTCGGATCGCTATAGGTCACTTCAACCGCACGTTTCCTCGGCGATTTCTTTGCCTTTGTTGTCAACATTGCAGTTGCGCTCTCGTTAGTGGAGCTTGCGGCCACTGTCGCTTGGCTTCCTGCCACAGCGCTGATGGGATGAGGCGCAGACGTCTGGCTCGACCCTCCTCCTGCGGTCATCTTTGTGGATTGCTTCGAGCATGCGATTACTGCGAGGAGAATTCCCAGAATCGCGAAGCTCGCGATCATCGCGATCTTTTGCTCGCGCGACCAGGACGGCAGCACCGTCCCGGAAAATGTGTTGTTGCTTTCGGTCTTTCTTGTCTTCATCGGTTCGATCGTTGCCATGTTGTCACCTCCCTGCGGCGAACGCAGTTGCCCGTGAGAAAGCAACGCAGCCTCCAATCGCGACCAGCCCTGATTTTCTTCGAGTTAGCGCCTCGGAAGCAGTTCGTCCCCGTACGGGCAGCGACACAGCCGTGTCTGTCCGTCCACAGTTAAATCCGCACCTGAAGTCATACGTCTCACTCCTAACTCCAAGGTCAGCTCTCCTCGTCAACCCCCTGACAGGACGCCAGCGAAAATCGACCCAACTGGAAGTGATGGCCCTCACAGCCACGCCGAGGGAACTCCTGTTTCATGGCTGCAGGATTTCCAACTCCGGCACGCGTTGCCACAGAAGAGGAACAAGGTGGGCGATCTGAGCGAGCACTTCTCGAAGGCCGAGTTTGCCTGCCACTGTTGCGGCGAACTGAAAGTCGAGAGTGGCCTCATCGACGCCCTCGAACAATTGCGTGCGCGCGCCGGAAAGGAAATCATCGTGCACGACGGCTACCGCTGTCCCGCCCACAATCAAAAGGTAGGAGGCGTCCCAGATAGCGAACATACTCGGGGAATGGCTGCCGACATCGCTATCACCGGACTCTCGCTCCAGCAGATGTATGAGTTCGCCCTGCAAGTCCCGACGTTTTCCAACGGAGGAATCGGCGCTTACGACAGCGTTTTCCTCCATCTGGATAACCGCCCCTACCCAGCGCGCTGGGCCCGGGTTCGCGGCCAGTATGTAAGCATTCAGCATCTCGTGACTGCCCCAGCAACGCTCCTGGCCAAAGTCCAGACTGGCTCACAGCCCGCCTGAGCGAACATGTGTTGGTTGTCCGGACGGGGTGGATGAAATGGTTGCGTGAAACCCAGCGGTCCGCGAGGCCTTCACGATGGTGTCCTCATGGCCACCGACGGTTGTCACTTGACCCGTTACTTATCCTGCCTTTCAATGGGGATGCGTCTCCCCACGCCCATTCCTGCAATTCAGGGGATCAACTTGTCCAACGCAAAGACGCCTCAACCGGATTCAAAAGACCAGCCTCGGGATCTTGCCTTCATACTTAAGGATGTTCCCCCCGGTTCATGGGTGGCGCTTTCCCACGACCGGACTCATGTTGTCGGCGTTGGCATCTCGATGCGCGGGGCTGCCTACCAGGCGCAGCTGCATGGCGAGGAAGATCCGGTTTTGATCCGGATGCCATGGGGCGACGAGGCGATCGCCGCCGCCGCTAAATGAACCGTGGGGCTCATCCATACCATCGCAACCTCTGAAAAAGCGAGGCGACCATAAACGCCCATTATCTGGCCAACTCTTTCCACGCTAAATATTCCCCCGACCGGACGTACACGCCCTTTAGGTAACCCTTGGTAATCGTCGGTAATCATTGGCCGGGCGATTACCAGCCTTACAATAACGGTACACCGCTATCTTCATAAGGCGATTGCGGTGTTCGTCCAGGGAACTCTTTGATGGAGTCTTGCCCCGCTGCTCCCGTGAACTGCCGCTCTTGGTGTGGAGTTTGTTGCGCTCGGTCGAGACAGTGTGGGGTGGTCGGGATTTTAGGCTGGAGTCCGTAAATTATGGCGTTTGGTTTCGGTTTTAACAAACAGAAGGCTCTCAGCGCCGCGGAAAAGTTTGTCCAACAGGGCAAGCTGCAGAATGCCATTGCTGAGTATGAGAAGGTCCGCAAGCACGACGACAAAGATCTGACGGTCGCCAATACCATTGGCGATCTCTACGCCCGCTCCGGCGACACCGTCAAAGCGATTCAATGTTTCAAATTGGTGGGCGACGCCTACGCCGCGCAAGGCTTCACGGTTAAGGGCATCGCCATGTATAAGAAGATCACCAAGCTGCAGCCCAGTGTCGATGGATCCCTGAAACTAGCCGAGCTTTACACCCAGCAGGGTTTGTTCAACGATGCCCGCGCGCAATACTTGCAGGTCGCCGATGACTTCATCAAAAGCGGCAATCTAGACCAGGCCGTGCGCCTTTTCCAGAAGGTCCTCGAAATGGACCCCGAAAATGTGCCCATGCGCATCAAGCTGGCCGAGGTCTATGTCAAGCTGAATAAGAAAAAAGAAGCCTGGGAAGTGTTTGGCGGGGCGGCTGAGTCCTTGCGTGCCCGCGGGTCCCTCGCGGCAGCGGAAGACATTTTGCAGCGCATGCTGGTGCTCGATCCCGGCAACAGCCACGTGCTGCTCATGCGGGGCAAGGCAGCCCAGGAAAGCGGCGACTGGAAAAATGCCATCCAGTATCTCGAAAAAGCCGCCGACATCGACTCCCATCCGGAAGGTTTGCTCGCTCTCCTTAAAGCGTATCTCGCTGGCGGCGACCTGGAGAAGTGCGCCCCTATTGCTGAAAAACTGCTTTCCGTACACAACGATCCTGAAGGTCTGTTCGTGTTCGCCGAAGGTGCGGCCCGGCTCGGCCATTACACCCAGGCTCTTGAGACGTACACCCGGCACGGCGAAAGGCTTCTCTCCACCGATTCACCTAAACTCCTGACCAACCTTTACGGCTTGATCGGCCACTTAAAGGACAATAGCGGCGCGCTCGAAAAGTTGCTCGAATTGCTCAAAAAATCCGGCGACAGCACGCACGTCAACGAAGTCGCCGAGTTGCTCGCGCACGCTTCGGTCCGGGGCGGCAATCTAACCCAGGCCAGCGCTCTCTATCAGACGCTCGCCAGCAACGAACCTCAGAACTCAATGCACCTGCAAAACTATCAGCAGGTGGTGGAGCGCATGAGCACCCCGGACTCCGTGACCCGCGGCATCACCGCTGAGGAAGGCGCCCTGATCGTTGAGGAACTCGAGGCGACGTCGCCCGCCGTGGACCAGTCCTATCCCGATCACATTGCCATCGCTTTACGTTCCGCCTTGACTGACGCCGACCTTTTCATCTCCTACAACCTGCCCGACAAAGCTATAGTTCCCCTCATGGGAGCGCTCTCCCAGGCTCCGCGCGATGCGCGCGTGAACCAGCGTCTGGCCGCCTTGCATACCCGCTTTCAGCATTTTTCCGAAGCAGCCACTTGCTGCCAGACCCTGGCCGGCGTTTATCGCGAAGCCGGCCATCCCGACGAAGCCACGCGCTATGCCGAACTCGCGGCGCGTTACGAACAGAGCGCGGGGGGCGGCACCGCCCCGATCGTGCCCGTTTTAGAGAGCGCCTCAGGCTCAGCCGCTTGGCCCATGACGCCAACCCCGGCCCCCGATCCTTCCTCGACCAATTCCCATGTGAGCCGTCCCGGAACGTCTCCGCATCCCGAATTTTCCGTCCAGTCTGCTGACACCCCCGCCACCGTGGAAGCCGATCTTTCTTCCGAATGGGAAAACGCGCTTTCCGTCGCCGAACCCGCGATGGCCGGAGAAGTCTCAACCATTACGCCGCAGGGCGCCGGCAGTAAAATCGAGATCGCGGAAACCGTCGAAGAGATCCATTTTTACCTCGAGCACTTGATGACGGATCAGGCGCGGTCCGCTTTCGAGAAGCTGGAAGTGCTCACCCACGATCCTGTCATTCTCGATCCTGTCCGAGCGGCCATCGAATCGAGCGCCACCGCGCCGGTCGAGCCCGAGGTCGAGCTCGCCGAAGTTGATGTTCCGGCGAGCGATCTCTCTGACGGCGATCTACCCGAGATTAATGCCGACGATCCTGAGACATTCCGGATCGCCCTGCAGTCCCCCGCATGGTCCGAGTCCGTCACCACCCCGGATCTGATGACGAATTCCGATTACCCCCACCAGGATGCCGCCTCGCCCACTCAACCCGAGCGTTCGACGTTCTCGCCGGAAGCTGGCGAACATCATGAATCCAACGAGCGTCAGAAACCGGACGAACTGACCGCGCTGGTAGCGGATCTCGAAGCCTCCATCGGGGACTCTTTCCCGGTAGCGCCTCCCCTGAGCGCGGCATCCGCGGAACACGAGTCTGCACCTCAGCTCCCGGCCGCCAAGGTTTCCGCGTTTCCTCATCCGGACGAAACTATCCGTCACACGCCCGCGCCAGCCGCTTCCCAACCCATCGAACAGAAGATCCCGGAAGTCACGCCCCATCCCGAACCCCCGGCCGCCGCCTCTTTAGCGGCCACCGCTGAAACCATACCCGCGATCGCGGCTACGACTGCCAGCGCCGCTGCTGCAGCCGCTGCTGCTCCCGCTTCTGCGGTGATGACCTACACTTCAACTCCCGTTCGCCACCTCGGCGCGGGTGCCGAGGCATTGCATCCCTCCGAGAGCGTCGATCTTTCGGAAATGTTCAGCGAACTCCGGCAGGAACTCGAAGACGACGTCATTGTCGGTGCGGACGATCCCGAGACGCATTACAACATGGGTGCCGCCTTCCGCGAAATGGGATTGCTCGACGAGGCGATCGCCGAGTTGCAAACCGTGTGCATCGCGATCGAACGGGGACGCCCCTTTGCCCAAGTGATCCAGACCTACACATGGCTCGCCCAATGTTTCCTCGACAAAGGAGTCCCTGAGGCCGCGATTCGCTGGTACGAAAAAGCCCTCACGATTCCCGGCATTGACAACGATACCCGCCTCGCCATCAACTACGAACTCGGCGGGGCCTGTGAACGTGCCCACGATAAGCCCGCGGCCCTCCGCCATTTCACCTACGTCTACGGTGCCAACATCGATTACCGCGATGTAGCCGAGCGCATACAGGCCTTGAAGTCGTAGAATGCAGCAGTGGGTCTCGCACCATGCGCAGTGGATGGATCGGTGGGTGAAGACGAATCCCCCGCTCGTATCCGCTTCATCCCGGTACGGCAATCCCCACGACGACGCGTGCAATGATTTCTGATCCTAAATTCCCTTTTAACAACGTACCTGCGAGTGTCGAAGCTCCGTCTGACGCTTCTTTCCATGCGCTTGCCGGAAATACGCAACCATCGTCTGCCCCCACAGCCCAGCGTCGCCCGTCAGCAGCGCGCCTCTGGCTTCGCCGTGTAGGAGTTCTCCTCTTCGTCTTTCTCTGCGCGACCTTCGGCGTGATGCTGATGATCGTCCCCTGGCGTCCCGAGTGGTCCGACAATCCTCTTCTTCTTTCCTATCCGGCGCTGCGCGATCTGGTGGGAAGCGGCTTCGTTCGCGGCGTGGTCACCGGCCTCGGCCTGATCAACGTCTGGATCGGCTTCTGGGAAGCCCTGCAATACCGCGAAGACTAGCAGCTTTTCCTGTCCACGGGAAGGCGCCGAGCCATTCTCCGTAGGCACAATTTATGAGACAGTTCTACTAAGCTGCCGTGACCGATGTGGAGCCCGAGCCGTACAACAGGCCTTCGAAACTATGAGCGAACCAAAACTTAAGCCCGCCCCGCTGGCGTATCAAAACCAGCCTTTCCTTAACAGTCCGGAGGGACGCATTTTGCGCCTGCTCTCCGAATACAGCGAGCCTCTCGCGCGCTTCCGCCGCGAGCAGATTCAGGATACCGTGGTTTTTTTCGGCTCCGCCCGGGTGCAAAGTCGCAGCTCCGCCGACAAGAATCTGAACGGTATCCGCGACAACGGTGACAAGGTCTCCGCCGCCCAACAGGCATCGGATATGAAGCGTGCCGAAGCCGCCGTCGACATGGCTCGCTACTACGAGGACGCGCGCCGCCTCGCCTACCTGCTCACAACCTGGTCCGCCCACATTCCCGCGCGCCGCCACCGATTCGTGGTCACCACCGGCGGAGGCCCCGGCATCATGGAAGCCGCCAACCTCGGCGCTCATGAAGCTGGAGGCAAGACCATCGGCCTCAACATCAATTTGCCCTTTGAGCAGTTTCCCAATCCCTACATCACGCCTTCGCTCAACTTCGAGTTTCACTATTTCTTCATGCGCAAGTTCTGGTTCGCATACCTGGCCAAGGCGCTCGTAATTTTTCCGGGAGGCTTCGGTACACTCGACGAACTTTTCGAAATCCTGACCCTTGCCCAGACCGAAAAACTTGCCAAGAAAATAGTGGTCGTAATCTACGGCAGCGAATACTGGAAGAAGATCGTCAATTTCCAGGCGATGGTCGATGTAGGCGTCATCTCGGCGCAGGATCTCGAACTCTTCAAGATCTCAGATTCTCCGGAAGAGAGCTTCGAGTTCCTGAAGGAAGGCCTCACCAAATACCATTTAGGCCCCCAGCAACCAAAGCGCGGAGGCGATACCGCGATCCCGGAAATCGCCAGGACCAGGCCGTAACGGGCCTTTGTCGAAGGAAGCTCAGGTCAAGCCCCAGGTTTGACCCGAAAACGGGGGCGCCACCCGGTGCTCCCCACTTGGGCCGCGAACTGCAAGATCTCTGCCTGCACTACGAAAAAGTCTTGCCAGGAAAACAACGAAAATTTTAAAAAGACTGCAACTTGCCCAGCTCCATGCACGTATAGACTTCTACGAGCGCATGCTCGAAGGAAAACGAATGTCCCTGCACAAGCTCCACGCCGCTCTCGTTCTGTTGATTCTTTTCTGCGCCTGCACCCTCGCGCAGCCGACCGCCGCGAACCAGATGCCGTCGGTAGTTCAGGTTCCCGGAGCCGCGCAGGCCACGCCAGACTTTAACGTCGACGCCGCCACCAACGCGTATCTGGCGCAGATTCCCCCCGCGAACGCCGCCCGTTCCGACGCCTATTTCGAAGGTGGTTATTGGCTCATCCTTTGGGACTTCCTCTACGGATCGGTCGTCGCCCTGCTGCTTCTCAATACCCGTTGTTCGGCCAACATGCGCGATCTGGCCGAGCGCGTCACCCGCTTCGAGCCTCTGCAGACCTTCCTCTACTGGATCGAATATTTCCTCGCGATCAGCATTCTCATTTTCCCACTGACGGTCTACGAAGATTATTTCCGCGAACACAAATACGGCTTGGCCACCCAGACCTTTGCCCCGTGGTTTGGCGACCAACTCAAGAATTTGTGCGTGAACCTCATCCTGGGGGGACTGCTCGTAACCATTCTGTTCGGCATCGTGCGCCGCTTGCCGCGCACCTGGTGGATCTGGGGCGCCGCCGCAACCTACGCGTTCATGATTCTTGTTGTCCTCATTGCGCCTGTCTATATCATTCCCATCTTCAACAAAGTTACTCCCCTCAACGACCCCAAGATTGTGGACCCGATTCTGAGCATGGCGCGCGCCAACGGCATTCCCGTGAAAAACGTCTACCAGATCGATGCTTCCCGCCAAAGCACGCGCATGAGCGCGAACGTCAGCGGGTTCGCCGGCACCATGCGCATCACGCTAAACGACAACCTGTTGCGTCGCGGGTCTCCCGAGGAAATTCAGGCGGTCATGGGACACGAGATGGGCCACTACGTTCTCAACCACATTTACAAGGGGCTTACCTTCGGGCTGATCGTGATCGTCGTGGGTTTTGCCTGGGTGCATTGGGCGCTCGACTGGTCGCTCCTGCGCTGGGGCCAGAAATGGCAAATACGTGGCATCGGAGACACCGCCGTCCTCCCCCTCGTCCTTTTGCTGGGTGGAGTGTTCGGCTTCGTGATCACTCCCATCATGAATACCTATATTCGTACCCAGGAGTACGAGGCCGACATGTACGGCCTGAACACCAGCCGCCAGCCCGATGGCTTCGCCCAGGCAGCCATCCACCTGGGCGAATATCGCAAGATGAGCCCCGGGCCTGTCGAGGAGTGGATCTTTTTCGATCACCCCAGCGGCCACAATCGCATCCACGCCGCCATGCGCTGGAAAGCCGAGAACCTGAAATTATTCGAACCGCAAAAGTAAGCCCAGAGTAAGAACGTCTGTCCGTTGCGCCCGCGGGGAAAACCATTGGCGAGAGTCGGCGATCGCGGGCGCGAAATGTAAACAGCCAATGAAAAGCTGCCGCCGCAACCAACGCTGGCGCCTAACCGTAGTAGGCTAAAAGCACAGGCGGAAAGCCTATGGCGCGCGGCTGTCTCCTCTACTACATCACCGATCGCACTCAATTCCCCGGAGATGAGCCTGCCCGCCGCCGCGCCCTGCTCGACAAGATTGCCGAAGCCGCAAGCGCCGCCGTCGACTACATCCAGCTGCGCGAAAAAGATTTGCCAGCGCGCGAGCTCGAAAATCTGGCCAGGGAAGCGGCGCGCCTGATCGAAGATAGTCGCCCAGCGAATAACGAACAGAGTTCAGCGACCAGCCTCCTGGTCAACTCCCGCACCGATGTCGCTCTCGCGGCGCATGCCCAAGGCGTGCATCTTCGAGCGAACGACACCTCCCCGGGCGAAGTGCGTCGGATCGTCAATCGCTCCGGCCACCGACCTCACAAGTTCCTCATCGCTGTTTCCTGTCACACCAAGTCGGACGTTGCCCGCGCCGAATCCGAGAGCGCCGACTTTGCCGTCTTCGGCCCGGTCTTCGAGAAAAGCCACGCTCCTGAGATCCCGCCAAAAAGTTGGGCTGAGCTGCGCGAGGTTTGCACCGCCAGGATCCCCGTATTGGCGCTGGGAGGAATCACCCTGTCAAATGCTGTGCCCTGCCTGGCAGCCGGAGCTGCCGGCATCGCTGGTATCCGTCTTTTTCAAGAGAATAAAATCGAGGAAGTTGTTCGCGCACTTGGGAGGCTCTGATCGATGGATGGCGGCGCCATCTTCATGCACAGTGCGGCAGGCGACGACATCAGCCTCACGCTCGCACGCATTCCTGCCGGCTGGTTTCTAATGGGATCGGACGCCGGCCAGGACAACGAAAAGCCCGTTCATCGCGTCTGGATCGACGAATTCCGGCTCTCGGCGTTTCAGGTTACAAATGCCGAATACGCGCGTTTTGTGAAGGCAACCGCAATCGCAGGCACCCCTTTCATAAACGACCCAGCGCTCAACTTGCCCCAGCAGCCGGTGGTAGGCGTGTCATGGCCCGACGCAACCCTTTATTGTGAGTGGTTGACGGCCGCGACCGGAACAAAATTTCGTCTGCCTACTGAAGCCGAGTGGGAGCGCGCGGCCCGCGGAGGCCGCGAAAACGCGCTTTTTCCTTGGGGAGACGTGTCTCCGCAATCCCTTCCCGAATATGCCAAACGCTGCGCCCGCCACTGGAAAACCGGTCCTGAACCCGTAGGCCAAGGCGAGCCAAATGGATACGGCCTCTACAACATGTGCGAAAACGTACATGAATGGTGCAGCGACTGGTACGCGCCCGATTACTATGCCATGTCGCCCGAACGCAATCCGCAAGGCCCCGAAACGGGTGACCGTCGCGCCTCTCGCGGAGGCTCCTGGCGCCACCATGTTAAGATGTCCCGCTGCGCCGCGCGCTCCAGCATCCCTCCCGGTTTTCACTATGCAGACTACGGCTTTCGAGTCGCCTGCGAAACACAAAGGTAGCGCCGGCGCCCCGCAGGCCCTCCCGAGGGTGCCTCGCCCTCGGTCAATCCTACTCAAATTCGACCCAACTAACGGCCAACCAAGGTAAGATTCCAGAAGTAGGATTGCAGGCGTCAGATTCCCCATGTTTCACTGAAGAATCGATTGGCGTTCACGTCTGCAATCTGACTTCTGACTTCTAACTTCTAACTTCTAACTTCTGACTTGGCTCTGAACTCATGACCGATCTCGCCGCGCACTATCTGGAAGAAATCCGCCGTCAATTTCGCGGCCACAAGCGCATGGCCGAAGCCGCCATGGCCCAACTCGAGGACAAGGATTTCTTTACGACCATCGATCCCGAATCGAATTCGATCGCCATCCTTGTCAAGCACATTGCCGGAAACGCGCGCTCGCGCTTCACCGACTTTCTCACCACGGATGGAGAGAAACCCGATCGCTTTCGCGACCAGGAATTCGAACTAAGCGCGAAAACCACGCGCGCAGACGTCCTCCGATGCTGGGAGGAAGGTTGGTCAATCGTGTTCGCGACCCTGGACTCTCTGAAGCCCGAAGACGTGACCCGCACGGTAACCATCCGCCAGGAGCCGCATACGGTCATGCAGGCTCTAGGTCGCGCCCTGGCCCACTATGCGCAGCACACCGCGCAGATCGTGTTCCTGGCGAAGCACCTGCGCTCTTCCCAGTGGAAGATGCTGACCATCCCCCGAGGCAAATCCGAAAACTACAAAGCCGCCAGCCCCAGAGGATTTAGTCGCGGCGTCCAGGATTCGAAGTCTTAATTTGAAAAACGACGTTCTCACCACCCGGTTCAGCCCTGCGGTCCATAGTATCGATAGTGCCCCGTAATTCTCCAGGCGAACAAGACGTCCTCCATCTGGGGTCCCCGGCCGATGTTGTGGACGATCATGTAAGCCCCGCTCCCGCCCTTGTGGTCAATGACGATTGCGATGTGCGGCACGCCGCCTCCAAGGTCATAAGTCACAAGGTCACCCGGGCTATAATCCTTCGCGTGTTTGGTAATCGCCAGCGACTCCCCCTTGCGCTGAAAAAAGACCATGAGATTGGGCACGCGGCGATGATCGATGTTGCTATCGGGTTTGCCTGAGCCCCATTTCCACCTTCGCGGATACGCCGAAAAATTCTTCGACATATCTTCATGAACTTCCTTCTGCAGATCAACGCCGACCGCGCGATATGCGCGGATGATTTCGTCGGAACACACGCCCGTGTCAGCAGGAACATCTCCACCCGGATAGGGAATGTGAACGTAGGTGGGATCGTAGCGAACCGAATGATGAGTACGCTCAATCGCGGCGTTCACCAATCGTTGGAGAAACAACTCCTGTTGTGTCGCATCCAGCTGGCCGGGCGCCGCTAACAGAGTGTGCCAGAGAGCTGTGCCCAAAAGAACGGCGAAGTACGCGCATCGCGAGAAACCTACCGACATAGTGCGTTCTACCAATTCGCCGACTCGGTCAATTCACGCCTTAAATGTTGTGCCAAATCCCACTCCGATTGATAAACTTTCCCTAGCTCGGCGAGCGGGGGATGCGTGAGCGCTTGGAAGCAGTCGACCTGAAACTACTCTACACTCCTTAGGATGTGTTTGTAATCGATTGAAAGGATTGGACGCTTGGTCGGGCTTGGGGCCAGAATAAAGTCTACTTGAAGTGAAGCTGTAGTAGTAGCGGGAGAGGTGGCCGAGTGGTTGATGGCTCCGGTCTTGAAAACCGGCATACCCGAAAGGGTATCGGGGGTTCGAATCCCTCCCTCTCCGCCAGTCCTTTGGAATCAGTAGCTTAATTTCCCGGCTACTAAATCCGGCTACCCGCCAGATTCTCAGTATTGGCTCTTAGGAGATGAGCCAATGCAAGCGAGATCGATCCCCAGCGTCACCCTCTACATCCGCATCACTGACGAGAAAGGCAACCGCCGCTATGAGCGCGTCAATCGTCGCAAGCCTCAACTGAGCGGCGGTATCTACTGCCTCCACTTCTATACCCTAGAAGGCAAGCGCAAGTGGACGACAGTCGGTACCGACATCAACGCCGCCCTCAGAGCAAGGATGGAGAAGGAGTCCGAGCTCCTCACCCGCCCCGTTGAGGCAAAACCATCATCCGCCGCGCCGAAGCCCTTAGAGGTGCTGCGCACGGCATTTATCCACGACAAGAAAACCACCTTCAAGAAGGACGGCTTCCCGCTGGACCCCGACACAATCACTTCCTACCAAAAGGTGACACGAGAGTTCCTCGACATTATCAAGCGGACACTCCCCGTCGAGATCACGCGCCAAGACCTGAGGGATTGGATCGCGAAGCAGCGGGAACGAGTGAGCCACCGAACTGTCTGCAATCTATACGTGAGCATCGTCTGCTTCCTCCACTTCTGTGGCGTGGACCACAAGAAGCTGCTGCCTCAGAGCGAGCGTCCTACACCGGTTGAAGAGACACCCGAAGCGTATACGCAAGAAGAGATGACCAAGTTCTTCTTCGTTGTTATTAAAGAACGCGATGCGCTGGCATTTGAGTTCCTGCTCAAAACCGGGGCACGCGAGCGGGAGATGAGCCACTTAGAGTGGACCGATCTGAACCTCGGGCCCACGCCGACGGTTAAGTTCCAGACCAAAGAGGGCTTCAGGACAAAGACCGGGAAGGCCCGCGTGATGCCTTTGGAGCGTGGACTGGCATCAAAATTGTCGGAATGGCGCGTAAAGAATCCGGCTACACGGTACGTGTTTACTACCGACGACAAAATCGAAGGCCACTTCCTCCGACTCTGCAAAGCCGCCGCGACACTCGCCGGAATGGACCCCAAGAACTTCTGGTTGCATAAATTCAGAGATACATTCGCGACGTGGGCTTTACGGCGCGGCGTTGATCCACGGACCGTACAGCATTGGCTGGGCCACGAGAACCTCGAGATGACTATGAGGTATTTGTCCCCGCAGCAGGGCGAACTCGCTCAGGGTCAGATCAACAAGGCATTCAATATCAGTTTTGAAACATCCGAAACTGAGAGGGTGTGAAAAAACTATGACTTCGCCGCTGACTTCGCCGCCACTTTCGACATGACGAGTTCAGGCTCGCCTTCGATCTTGAAGGCGAACACGAACCCGCCAAAGAGTGAAGGGGCCAACCAAGACGACACCGGATGACCAGCCTTGCCCGGAACCCAACCGCGATGCATAGGGCAGTCCCATATTCCGCAGACGTCGCCCTCAGATTTCTCCGAGGATTTATCAGGCAGGAAACTGATGACGGGATTTCTCTCGTAATAATCAACCGACTTTCCCCCAGTGAACTGTCTTCTGTCCACTAAGAGCCACTCATCCATTAGTGCGTTGTACTCTTCGTCCGTTGCCTCTCGGTCGTGGTCCCATTCCCATCGCGCGATGGTACACACACGCACGAACACCTTGCAGGTCGCGTTCAGGTGAATTTCTTCTATATAGCCGCCCTTGTACGGCACGCCGTGCGGCGTCACTTTGTCCAAATCTAATTCCAGTTCCAGTTTCATAAAGTAAGTATCCCTCACGCGTAACCGTCGCCCTACGGTACGGACGTAATCACTTCCTGTCTCTAGCCGTTCTTGGCTCCTCCTTCGTAGGTTCTGGAAGGCGAAAAACCATGCTCATTATCGAAAACATGTACGGATTAGTAGCCACAAACACTACCCGTTCTTGCAGGGGTGGTCCGTAGATTCCCTCTGCGGACGGAATATGCGGATCACTCAACCACTCCCACGGATCAGCGGCGGCAAACGCTACCCGATTTGGCGGGGCGGTCCGTAGGTTTTATCCACAGCCGAATGGTTGAAACCGGGCAACTAGCCCTTAACAAGGAGCGTTGTATGCGTTTAGTGAACCCTACCGAGGTTGTTGTAGTACCCGCGCCACCCGTGATGCCGCCTATCCCTGTGGCCGTTGCTGCCTTGCAAGCTGCCGATCTTAAAGCCGAAAAAGCCGAAAAAATAGCTGGCCTCAAAGCCACCGTTCGTGAGCTTTGGGCTAGCGGCAAGGCCGATCGCGTTAAGACCGGGCACACTCTGAGCCTTTTACAAGATGAGCTGGCTAACCCCGGCCACGGCACTTTTCTTCAAGCCGTTCGGGAACTTGGCATTCCCTTGTCTTCGGCTTATGCGTACATGGCCGAATTCAAAGGCAAGAAGCCTCGTCCTTCCAAACGCCGGAATGACGAATTGGTGCGCGTGTGCCCTAAATCCGTCAAGTCTACCCTCGGGCCGCTTTCTAAAGATCCTGATGCACTAGTAGCCACCATCCAGCGGCTTTTGCAGGAAACCGCTGACAGTTTGCTCTCCTGTGCGGGTAGCAGCCTAACGATCACTGTATCGGTCCAAAAATAATTTTCCCAATTTCGGCCCGTGCCTTGGTATTAGGTGCGGGCTTTCTAAGGGCGGGACGCACCCGCCCTCAACCTCAACCACTAACCGGGCCATCGTGCCCAAAGGAGAACTGTCATGACACGAGCGAAACAGAAGAGAGAATTGGAAATCGAACTGAAGTTGCTCATCCGCAAATACTACGAGATGGGGAACGACGCCCTCAGTCTCGATGGGGAAGACCCCGGTGATTTCGGTGTCATCAACGACGAGGACATAGCGAAGGTTCTTGGATTAGCAACCCAGATGATGAACAGTAGTGCTCCTGCTGATTATCTCTACTGCCACGGCCCTCTCCCCAAGCCATCGCGAGCTAAAAAAAGCACGTGCGGAATGACTTGCGAAGAATGCAGCAAACCAATTGACGGCGAGTTCCCGACGAACTACTACGTCACGATGACTGGACAGGACGGCTGGGCGATTCATGCGCTCTGTTACCCGGCTTGGGTCCGGCAAGTAGCGAAAGAAGACGACGGATTCGTTCCATTCGTGAAGGCATTGCCCAAGAAGGCAGGTGCGTGATGACTAACCGCACAGAATGGTTCTCAGCAGCTGGAATTGCTCATCTCTGCTGTAGAGGTACCAGCTTGGAGGAAGTGCAGTGATGGCTAACGATCAGATGATTATTTTCGTCGGAGCACCTTCTCATCCCCGCGTTTTCGTTGCACAGGAGGCGGGTGAGGTATTGGGCATCGTGGTCATAGAACCGCGCCCTAGAGGAACCGCTTACGTCAGCCACGTATTGGTTGGTGATCGCCGCCGACAAGGCATAGCCACGCGCCTGATATCGGAGGCGGAAGACCACTATAGAAACAGCGGATACAGGCGGATGAGGTTAGAGGTAGCCGAAGACAATGTCGCCGCCCGAGAACTGTATCGCAAGCTGGGGTTCCGGCCAAGCTACAAGAAGCCCGGCTATTACTACGACGCGAAAAATCCTACCGCCGTGGTCATGATCAGGGACTTGGAGGCGAGGTGATGACCTGTGAGCACTGCGGTAATCCTTAGCTAAATTTGAATGCTCGTCCGTAGGTTGTGAGGGAGAGGTTTTGATCACATATGCAAACCAAGATTAGTAAACCCGAAAAAGTAATCGCAGTGCCCAACGCGGACGCTGTCAGGTGCGCGATTTACGCACGGTACTCGTCTGACATGCAGCGGGAAAGCTCTATCGAGGATCAGATACGAAAGTGCCGCGAATACGCGGCCAAGCAGAATTGGATCATACTCGACGATTATATTCGCTATGATCAGGCGATCTCCGGTGCACTTTACGACGAGCGCGCCGCCCTCCAAGGCCTGATGGCGGAAGCGGAACAGAATCCTCGGCCGTTCGATCTCCTTTTGGTCGACAGCACTTCTCGTCTGGCCCGTAATGTCGAGGATCAATTGTTCACGATCAAGGTCCTCAAATTCTGCGGCGTTGACGTTGTTTCGGTTAGCCAAGGACTTGACTCTCGAAATGGGTCGTCACGTATGTCCTTCGCACTACACGGAATGATCGATGAGCAGTTCTTAGAGGACTTGGCGAAAAGCGTTCGTCGGGGACAGGAAGGCCGGGTATTGACGGGCAAATATATAGGAGGCGGGAGATGCTACGGATATAAGAATGTCCCGGATGAGCACCCTACTCGAACAGGCGACTATGGCAGGCCGCTGGTTCTTGGTGTAACGCGGGAAATCGCCCCGGAAGAGGCCGCCGTCGTTCAGCGCATCTTCAGAATGTACGGCGAAGGCGTCAGTCTCGATAAGATTGCCCAAGCTTTGCGTGCCGACCACGCACCTGCTCCTCGTCCGCCACGAAGGGACTCCTTACGCGCGTGGTCTGCGGACGGAATCAAAGACATGCTCCGAAATGAAATATACATCGGTCAATATTTTTGGAATCGGACCACAAATGTCCGTGATCCGAAGAGTCGACGCATGGTAACTAGAGCCACTCCCAAAAGTGAATGGATAAGGAGTGAGAGACCGGAATGGCGAATTGTATCCGACGAGCTTTGGGATCGAGCCCAAGAGCAGCGGGCTCTGAAGAAGCACTTTGGCATTCGCAAAATCGGCGGTCTTGAACGAACAAAGCGCAGCCAGCAGTACATTTTCAGCGGCCTGCTGTACTGCGGCGTCTGTGGGGGGACCATCAGGATTAACGATACTGACGGCGACGTTGTTAGGTATGGATGCGGCACGCGTCGTGATAAGGGAGGCTGTACGAATGCGGTTACGATCCGACGAGACCGCCTCGAAGAGCAACTCTTGGATTGGCTCACTCGTGATCTACTGATGGGTGATCGGGCGACAAAAGCGTTGGCTTCGTTTTGCGCGAAGGTTCGGAAGCGAATCCTCGAAATACAGAACGAGGCACGGAAAAACGCCGTAGATGCGCCGGAGTTGCGGGCGGAATTGGCAAAGAAGACTCAGGACGCTGAAAACATCACTGCCTACATTATGGCAAACGGAGTGCTTTCTCCGGCTAGCCTACAAACGAAACTGGCAGAGCTTGATGCACGCGTCAAAGAAATCTGTGAGCAGCTGTCTCGCACGGCTGCCGAACCAGTCAGTTTTTCGCTCGACGAAATGAAGGAGTATTTACTGGGTAAACTGCGCGATGTCAAGTCCGAGCTCACGAGTGCGCCGCAACGCGGCAAGATGGTTTTTCGGAAGCATATCAACAAAATCACCCTCACACCTTGCCACATAGGTGGCAAAAGAGCGTTGGCCGTCAGCGTGGATTTCACCACGGGCGGCGGCGGCGATTCAGCCGTAGTGCTGACGGGGGCACTGGATGCATCCCTTCAGCAATACGGGTTTACCACGATCACGGTAACCGGGCCAGTGCTGGATACCAGCCGCGTTCGAAGAAAATCAGTCCCGAAGAAGGGTGCGGAAAGCGACAAAACGCCGATTAGCGAGGCGGCGTTACGTTCGGGGCCCTGCCCAGGAGAGCGGCACCCTGCTTCAAGGGCATTCCGCGTAATGCCCCGCTCGCCGAGAAACTGCTCAACGACGCATGGGACCAGCCATTCCTCAAGGATTGCGCCGAGAACCGCGTCAGTCACCTTCTGACTGGGATGAAAGACCAGCACGGTATCGGTACGGGATCGGCGACGCCGTTTGCCTTCATGCACACCCGGTTCTGATTCGGGCATATTCTCCAGATTCTCAGTTGTCTAGTCCGAAGGCCGTTTCGGACCGCGCGATTGTTTGGATAGACGAAAGGATGTAATCAATCCCGCTGAACGGAATGAAAAGCAGCAGGCTTGTACGCGAGACGGGCATATCATATTCTTCTAGCATCAACTCATTGAAGGCGTGACTCTCAACCCATATTCCGCTTGGCTCGACGTTGTGGAGTCGAACGACGATCTTATTCTCTTTGTCGAGCACCGGGATACGCGCCACGATGAGATCGCCGATCATTTCTGTCAGGCTCTTTACTGATGGTTCCATTTCTCCAGACCCTCAATTAGCACGTGCCCGCGGTGACAGGTGTATGCACCTGCCAGTTCATCAAATCGAACCGACTTCCTCCGGCGCGACAAAAGCGGTCGTAAGTCTGGCCGCGTCCGTGATGCACCAGATGAGGACTCCATTGCGCAATCGATAACAAGAAACGACTGCCCTCCCGTCGCTGGGTTCTGTTTCGTGAGATTCAGGAGGACCCGCTATTCCGCAATCACCACACAAATGTCGCCAAAGGTAAAAGGTACCCACAACTACTCCGAGGCCGAAACCCGAGATTACTTCATCGACTTGCTGCTCAAAGAAGCGGGATGGCCGCTGGACAAGAAGCAGGACCGCGAGTATCCGGTTACGGGCATGCCCAACGAGAAGGGCGAGGGCTTCGTTGATTACGTCCTCTGGGGCGATGACGGCAAGCCGCTTGGACTGGTCGAGGCGAAGCGCACCAAGCGCGATGCCCGCGTCGGCCAGCAGCAGGCGAAGCTCTACGCCGATTGTCTGGAAAAGCAGTTCGGCCAGCGCCCCATCATCTTTTACTAGCAACGGCTACGAGCATTGGATTTGGGACGACCAGAATTATCCTCCGCGCTCGGTGCAGGGTTTTTATGCGAAAGACGAGTTAGAACGGCTGATACAGCGGCGAACCACTCGAACGTCGCTGGGTGCGACCGAAATCAACAAAGGCATTGTGGAGCGGTTCTATCAGGAACGGGCTATCCGGCGCATTGGAGAAGCCTTTGAGAAGGACCATGACCGCAAAGCTCTCGTCGTGATGGCAACGGGCGCAGGCAAGACCCGCACGGTGGTCGCGTTGTGCGATTTGATGATGCGCTGCAACTGGGTGAAGCGTGTCCTGTTTCTGGCCGACCGCGTCGCGCTGGTCAAGCAGACGACGCGCGTCTTCACAGCGCTTTCTGCCCGTCGGCATCAGCCGGTGAACGCGATGGAGAATCCCGAACAAGGATCGCGGAAGCGAGAGTGTTGGTTTCCACTTACCCGACGATGCTGCGCCTGATTGACGAAACGAAGGACGGCAGGCGGAAGTTTGGGCCGGGGCACTTTGATCTGGTCGTTATCGATGAAGCCCACCGCTCGGTGTATCAGAAGTATCGCGCCATCTTTGAATACTTCGATTCCTTCTCTAGTCGGGCTGACGGCGACGCCCACGGACGAAGTCGACCACAACACATACAGCCTTTTCGAGTTGGAAGACGGCGTGCCGACGGACGCTTATGGCTTGGAGGAGGCGGTGCGGGACAAGTTTCTCGTCCCGCCAAGAGCGGTCTCGGTGCCGCTGAGATTCCAGCGGGAGGGTATGAATTACGACCAGCTCAGCGACGAAGAAAAGGAGCGCTGGGATGCGATTGAGTGGGACGAGGACGGCAGCATCCCGAGAACCGTGGAGCCGGAAGCGCTGAACCGATGGCTATTCAACGAAGACACCGTGGACAAGGTCTTGGAGCAGCTTGATGAGATCGGGCGAGAAAGTCGCCGACGGCGACCGCTTGGGCAAGACCATCATCTTCGCCAAGAACCATGCCCACGCGCAGTTCATCGCCGACCGCTTTGACAAGAATTATCCGCACCAAAAAGGCATGTTCGCGCGAGTGATTGATTTTCAGGTCGAATACGCGCAGTCGTTGATTGACGACTTTTCCAACCCGGCACGCGCCCCGCATATCGCGATCTCTGTGGACATGCTGGACACGGGCATTGATATTCCAGAAATCGTGAATCTCGTGTTCTTCAAAATGGTGCGGTCGAGGACGAAGTTCTGGCAGATGGTGGGTCGCGGGACGCGGCTTGCGGCCCGACCTGTTCGGTCCCGGGCGGCACAAGGGGAGTTTTGGATTTTCGACTACTGCCAGAACCTAGAGTTCTTCAGCCAGAACTTGGGGACAACGTCGGGGGCAACGAACGAGTCCCTAAGCAAGAAGCTCTTTGCCGGACGCGTGGAACTGATCGCGGAACTGGACAAGCGACGACGCGGCGGTAAAGGTAGTTTGCGCGGCGAAGTCGCGGAGCGTCTGCGCCAGGAAGTGGCGCAGATGAACGTGAACAACTTCATCGTCCGTCCCAAGCGCAGGCTGGTGGAAAAATACGCGGATGCCACGGCATGGGAAGCCCTCGGCGTTGACGAGAGGAATGAACTGGTAGGCGACGTAGCTGGGTTGCCGTCGGAACTGGTGGACGAGGACCTAGAGGCGAAACAATTCGACTTGCTGATGTTGCGCCTCCAGCTTGGTCTATTGCGCCACGAACGGTCGTTTACGCGATGGAGTGAGGATGTTCGCCAGATTGCTGGCGCGTTGGAGGAAAAGGCCAGCATCCCGATGGTGCGGGCAGAGCTGGAACTGATCATCGAAGTGCAAACCGATGAGTTCTGGCAGGACATTACGGCCTCGATGCTGGAAGATGTCCGCAAGCGGCTCCGAAGTCTGGTCAAGTTCATCGAAAAGACGAAGCGGCAGAACATTTACACAGACTTTGCGGACTTGATTGGCGAGGAGAGAGAAATCGACTTGCCGGGATTCGGCACCGGACATGATGAAGAACGTTTCCGCGAAAAGACGCAGCAATTCCTCAGGGCGCATGAGAATGACCCCGTGATTCACAAGCTGCGCTGGAATGAGCCGCTGGGGAAAGCGGATCTCGACGTCGTTGGAGAAAATTCTGATCGAAGCGGGAGCGGGAACACCGGACGCCCTGAGCAAAGTGCGCTCGGGTAGAGGGTTAGGGTTGTTTGTGCGCGAGATGGTCGGCTTGGATCGCGAAGCCGCCAAACGAGCCTTCGACGGCTTCCTCGCCGGGAAGAACTCTGACCGCAAATCAGATTCAGTTCGTCAATCAGGTGATTGATTACCTGACACAGAGCGGCTGGATGCGTCCTGCTCAACTGTATCAGTCACCCTTTACGGATTACAGTCCGCGTGGCGTGGAGGGGGTGTTCGACTCAACACAGGTTACGCAATTGCTGTCGGTACTCGACAATATTCGGCAAACCGCTGCTGCATCTTAGCGTCAGCGCGGGGTCTGGGATTATCAGCAGCCTGAAAACAGACTGACGGATTCTAAATCGGTTTCACGTAATGCCGTTTGACTAATGCTCGCACGAGTTTGTTGATGGGAATCCTCACACTGACGGTGGCATACCGAGTGCCAATATGGACTCGCGCTTTGATTCCTTTGGTGTGAAGAATGTTCTTCTTGCGACTGGTCGTAGTTTGTGTGCTCATTAGTTTCCTCCATAAAAAGTTAAAGGCTCAATCGGAATTGAGCCTTTTTGCAGCCAAATTTTGGTAGTTCTGGGTACAGCTTCGCTTCCGTTGATTCTACACTGAAAAAAGCGTAAATTGCCGTTGGCGAACAAAAAGCGAACTGATATTATGCCGGGAGGGACGGAGGGACGAAAACGCGTGCTTGGCATAATGGCCGCGATTCTCGCCAGCCTGCACGTGCAAACCGCTGACGATCTGTATGGCCGACCGCAGGGCAGCCCACGGACAGACAATTGATCGCCGCCTCGGGGCAATGGGCGGAGGAGATCATGCGGAAGATTGATCGTGTCTTTCCTAAGTAAGCGCGTCCCATAGGTGACTATTGGCGCTCTGACATAGAAGTGCTATAGACGGCGGAGACAAGGAATGACGTATAATCCCGGCATTCCCCTAAGAGCAGTTCTGACCATGAAGTTAATGCCGCTCTTCGGACAAGATTGCAAGTGGCCGTCTCTACATCTCCGCATCCCGACAAGTTCTTCGAGATACGAGTTCACCATCTTGATAAGCTTCCCGGCCTCACCGCTGTGTGCGCTGGCTACGAACTTAAGGAATGGCGCAACGCACAGTTGGCAGGGCACCTGATCAAGTGGTTGCCGGAGTTCGCCTTGACATACAGCGAGTTAGAAAGCCTCAAGGCTTACAACGCCGCTGAACTCATCGCGAAGGCCGCTCGAAGCGTCTACATGTCGGACAAATACAAAAAGCGTGGCGAGATTGGAGAATTACTGCTGCACGTCATTTGCCGAGAAGTGTTCAAGACTTACCCGGCGATTACGAAATACTTCTACAAAGACAGCGCGAATAACACGGTGAAGGGGTTTGACGCCGTCCACGTAGTCGTGTCCGACAATCGTCTGGAACTTTGGCTTGGCGAGTCAAAGTTCTACAAGAAAATCGGCCAAGCAATAACGGAAGCAGTGGCAGACTTGGACGCGCACACGAAGCGCGACTATCTCCGGGCCGAGTTTGTAACGGTTCGCAACATGCTCGATCCGAAATGGCCCCACGCAGACAGGCTAAAGAAACTTATCAACACGAATGTGTCCTTAGATAAAATCTTCGACGCGATCTGCATCCCTGTGCTGCTCACATACGACAGTGATGCCATTGCGGCCCACGAAGCAGTGACCAAGGAATTCATCGCCGCATTTACCACCGAAGTGATGACACACTATGGCACCTTTGCCGGGAAGAATCCGCTAAAGAATATTCGCGTTCATCTGTTTCTCTTCCCTGCGAAAGACAAGCAGAAGCTGCTGGATGAATTTGACGCAAGGCTAAAATCATGCCAAGCGATTATTTAGAAGTCGATCAACTACGAGCGAGCCTCAAGGATCCGGCCATCGTCTCGAAAGAGGCTTTCGGAATCCTCAGCAATATCTCCCATCTGCTCGGGGAAGGGCAGTTTCCGCAGGCAAGCCAAGAACTTGTCCTTCGCGCTCTGGAACATCGGAAGTACTTTGGGGACGCCTCCGTCGTCCTCGATGCGCTGGTCCGGCAAGTTGGATTGTTTCCCTACCTAAATCCTAAGGAATTAGGAACTGCCGATCAAATCGCATGGGAGT